>NZ_CP017668.1:2400000-3788814 GCF_001808185.1 Jeongeupia sp. USM3
GATCACGTTCATGTTCATCTGCTCGTCGGCGTTGAGCTTCCTCAGGTAGCGCTCGTTGGTGGTGCCGGCGGTGGTGACGACGTTCTTGCCCTTCAGGTCCTTGAAGTCGCGGATGCCGCTGTCCTTGTGCGTGAGCAGCTGGCCTTTCACATAGATGAAGCCGTAGGAGAAATCGACCTGCTTCTGCCGCTCGGCGGTGACGCCGGTCGAGCCGCATTCGAGGTCGACGGTGCCGTTCTGCACCAGCGGAATCCGCGTCTGCGAGGTGACGAGGTTGTACTTCACCTGCAGGTTGGGCATGCCGAGCGTCTTCTTCAACTGATCGACCACCTTGGCGGCGAGTTCGACCGAGTAGCCCATCGGCCGGCCGCTGCCGTCGCCCAGATAGGAGAACGGGATCGAGGCATCGCGATAACCCAGGGTTATCGTTCCCGATTCCTTGATCTTCTTCAGCGTGCCGCTCAGCTCGTCGGCCGCCGCACAGCCGAGGCTGGCAACGAGGGTCGAGACGGTCAGCGTGGTCAGGACAAACTTGTTCATGCGTGGACTCCCGGTGGTGTAGCGGCCCGTGGCCTGGTTGTGTAGAGCGACTAACAAAATCCTGCTGGCGGTGTTGTACCCGCTTGCCGTGCTGCTCGCGCGGCTGCGCCGGAAGGCAGGCCCCTTGGGGCAGGCCTGGTGCTGTAATCAGGCAAGGCGCAGGCAGCGTTTCATGTGGAACGGTTACTGCGGCTTGACGGCGGTGACGGTGATCTCGACCAGCACCGCCGGCCGTGCGAGTTCGGCCTGCACCGTGGTGCGGCACGGCGCCTTGCCCGGGCTGAGCCAGGCGCTCCAGACACGGTTCATCGCGGCGAAGTCGGCGGCGATGTCCTTCAGGTAGATCGTCGCGCTGGCGATGTCGTCCCTGTGCGCGCCGGCCTCGGCCAGCAGGGCGTCGATCTTCGCCAGCACCTCCTTGGTCTGCTCGACGATGTTGCCGTCGCCGGCCGGCACCTGGCCGGACAGGAAGACGAAGCGGTCGGCGATCACGGCGCCGGAAAGGCGATCATTGCCGGCAATGCGGGTCAGGGACATGCGGGATTTCCTTGGTTCAGGCTGCGGCGAGGCCGGTGAGGTCGATTGCCGGCGCGCGCCGGGTGATCAGGTCGGAGAGGATCTGGCCGCTGCCGCAGGCCAGCGTGAAGCCGAGCGCGCCGTGGCCGACGTTGAGCCAGACGTTGCGGTACGGTGTGGCGCCGATCAGCGGTACGCCGGTCGGCGTCGCCGGGCGCATCCCGGCCCATTCGATCGCGGCATCGTGGTCGCCGGCGCCGGGAAAGCTCTCGCGCGCCTGCGCCCGCAGCACCGCCAGCCGCCGCGGGTCGGGCGAGGCGTCGAAGCCGACGATGTCGACCATCGCGGCGATGCGCAATTGCGCGCCGATCCGGGCGTAGACGATCTTGCGGTCGTAGTCGGTGATGCTGGTTTCGGGCGGCGTGTGGCCGGCGCCGACCGGCAGGGTCAGGCTGTAGCCCTTGAGCGGATACAGCGGCAGCCGGATGCCGGGCAGGCCGAGCGCGCCGCTGCGGTGGCCGGCGGCGATGACGACGTGGTCGAACGGCAGGAAATCGCCATCGACGATCACCCCGTGCGCGCTGCGGCCGTTGTGGACGATGGACGAGACGCGCCGGCCGGTGAGCAGCGTGCAGCGGTTCGACGCCAGCAGCTTCTCGGCCAGTCGCAGGCAGAAGGCGTGGCAGTCGGCGACTTCCTCGTCGGGCGTATGGACGCCGCCGACAAAGGCGCCTGCCGGCAGCGCCGGTTCGAGCCGCAAGCAGTCGTCGGCGCCCAGCACCTGCTGCGCCGCCGGGTCGGCCAGATGCCGCGCCGCGTGCTCGAAACTGGCGCGGTCGCGGAAGGCGACGAGCTTGCCGTTGCGGCGCCAGCCGAAATCGCCGAGGCCGTCACCGGCCAGCCATTGCGCCAGCGTGGCCTGGCTTTGCAGCGCCAGCCGCAGCAGGTGCGCGCCGTTGCGGCGGTTGACCGGGCCGCGGCAGGCGAGCACGAAGGCGGCCAGCCAGCGCCACTGCGCCGGATCGAGCCGCGGCTGCAGCCGCAGCGGTGCATCGTCGCGGCCCAGCCAGCCCAGCGCCTTCAGCGGCACGCCGGCGTCGGCCAGCGGCGCAACGTAGCGGTACGACAACTGGCCGCCGTTGGCGTAGCTCGTTTCGGTGCCGACGTGCTCGCGCGCCTCGATCACCGTGACCTCGAAGCCGTCGCGCACCAGCGCCCACGCCGTTGCCAGCCCGATCACGCCGCCGCCGATGATGCAGATCTGTGCCATGCCTTGCGAATGCCCGTTGAATGTCCCTCGATGACATTCACGTTAATCCGCAGTGACAGCGCCGCGATAATGAATAAACATGGCCTTTGTATAAGCAAAGGTTATGGGCAATGCGGCTACGGCATATCGAGGTGTTCCAGGCGATCCGCCAGAGCGGATCGGTCAGCGGCGCGGCGCAACTGCTGCACGTGTCGCAGCCGGCGGTGACCAAGGTGCTGCAGCACGCCGAACAGCAACTGGGATTTCCGCTGTTCCTGCGCGTGCGCGGCAAGCTGCAGGCCACGCCGGAGGCGATCGAACTCGAGCGCGAAATCGCCAAGGTCAGCGAGAGCCTGCAGTCGGTGCGGCGGCTGGCGCAGAACCTGCGGCGCAATCCGGGCCGGATGCTGCGGGTGGGGGCGACGCCGGCGCTGGCACTGTCGCTTCTTCCACAGCTTATGACCAGCTGGCTAACACGATATCCACAGAGTTCCTGCGAGTTATCCACACACCACACCCGCGAGCTGGTCCAGGGCTTGATGATGCGCGAGCTCGACGTCGGCCTGACGCTGAAACAGCCCGGCCACCCGGGGCTGGCGGTGCGGACGATCGCTTCCGGCGCGCTGGTCGCACTGGCGCCAGACGGCTTCTGGGCTGGGTCAGCCGCCGGCACGCCGCTTGCGCTGGAAGAGCTCGCCGACGCGCCGCTGGTGGGGCTGTCGACCGACGACCCGCTGTCGGCACTGCTCGAACATCATCTCGCCGTGGTCGAACCGCCGCCGCGCATCCGCATCGCCGTACAGACTTATCCACTGGCGCGTGCGCTGGTCGAGGCCGGTGCCGGCGTGGCGATCGTCGACCCGTTCACCGCGCTCGGTGCCGACCCAGCGACGACGATGATCCGGCCGCTGGCACCGGCGCTGCCGATGACGCTCTACGCGCTGACCCGCGCCGACGAAACCCCGGCGCATGCCCTGAGCACGCTGCTCGAGCTGCTTGCGGCACGGGCGGGCGAACTGGTGGCGCGCGTTATCGACGCCGGGAACCAGGCCAAGCCCTGCGGATAAGCCAAGGAAGCAAAGCTGACTGGCGACTTGCTCATTTCCAACCTAGGCTGTTTTCACACCCAGTGTGATCGAACTTTGGCCTAGGAAGGTGAAGAATGGGCAAGCGGATTATTATCGTCGGCGGCGGTGTTGGCGGCACGATGCTCGCCAATCAACTGGTCAAAAAACTGTATCCGGAGATTCAGCGCGGCGAGGTGCGCATTACCTTGCTTTCGAATTCGCCGGATCATTTTTACAAACCCGCTTTCATGTATGTCGCCTTCAATCAGTTCTTTCACGAGGAATTGAAGCGCCCGGAGCGTTCATTGCTGCGCCCGGAAATCGAATTTCAAGTCGACGAAGTCACCCGTTTCGACTTCTCCGGGCAGCACGTGCAGACCCGCAGCGGCAAACGTTACGGTTATGATTTTCTCGTCATCGCCACAGGCTGCGTTCCGGCGCCCGAACGCATCGACGGCCTCAAGGAGGCCGGCGACCACTTCTATCAATACCAGGCGGCACGTCAGTTGGCGCAGCGCCTGAGTACCATTGAAAAAGGCCGGATTTTCATCACGGTGTCCTTTCCCAAGACGCCCAACATTCCGCATCAATGCGGCATCGCGCCGGTGGAAACGACCTTGATGCTGGATGACTTCCTGCGTCGCCGTGGTGTGCGGGACAAGGTCGAGATCGTTTACACCTACCCCACCACCGCCCAGCTCCTGCGCAACTGTCTGTTCCTGCAGCGACCGACCGGCGAGATTCTGCCAGGCGTCTTCGAGCAGAAAAACATCCGTTTCCAGCGCGGCTTCACCCTGAGCAGGGTCGATCCGGACCGGCGCGTTGCCTATTCCGAAGAAGGGGACGAGCAGCCCTTCGATATCCTGATGGCGACTCCGCCGATTCGTGCGGTGGATGTGGTGCTCGAGAGTGGCGTATCACAGGCCGAGAATCACGAAGGCTGGTTGCCGACCAATCATGAAACGCTACAGGTCTATGGACTCGAGGGTGTCTATGTCATCGGTGACACGGTGGACCTGCCTGTCAGCAAGGCTGGAGGCGCCTGCCACAATCAGGCACCCGTGATCGCCAACAACATCACCGCCGAAATCCGCCTGGGGGCGCCCGGCGCGGTGTACGACGGACGCGTTCAGGCGGTAGCGCAAATGGGGCTGAATGCGGGGATGCCCTTGTGGTACGACTATGCGCATGACGTTCTGCCGACGCCGCCGAGCAAACTCGGCGGCCTGCTGCGCAATGGATTCAACCGCGGCCTGTACTGGGCCGTGGCGCGCGGAATGCTTTGATCCTGCACAGGAAGGAAAATCCATGGATGCCCTCAATGAGTCGCCGGTCATCAGTGCCAGCGTCAATATGCTGAAGCCCGATCACAACGCAGGGCTCGAAGCGCTGCTGAACAAGCTGCAACCGCTGCTGGACGGCGGGCGCATGGACAATATCGTCGACGTCCTCGCTTTGGTTTCCGACCTGGTCGACCTGCTGGATTCGGCCCTGGTGGAAAAGCTGGCCGGTTTGTTCGAGGATGCGACCGCTGTGTCCTGGAGTCTTGGCAATGCGGTGCGGATGGCCAAGGCCGAAACCAGTGCCGAGGAGGCTCCCCCCAGTCTCTATGGCCTGCTGTCGCTGCTTCGTGAAGCGGACACCCGCCGCGGAGTGGCATTGGCACTCAGAACGCTGAACGCGATCGGAAAGCAGTGCTAACCTAGCGTTTCCGCATCAGCAGCGACGGCATCGCAATGCCGATCGTCAGCGCCAGCAGGATCATCGCCGCGCGCACGATGCTGCTGCCGGCGTCGACCAGATAGGCCTCGCCCGACTGCCCGGCCGCGAGCCCGGAGAGCTTCATCAGCGCATGCACGGCCTCGTACATCGACACGCCGGGCACCATCGGGATCGCCGCCGAGATCGCGAACACCGGCGCGGCGAGCCGCGCGCGGCGGGCCCACAGCTCGGCCAGCCCGCCGATCGCCAGCGCCGCCAGCAGCGTGCCGAGGGTGATGTCGATGCCGGTGTGCATCAGCACGTCGCGCAGCAGCCGGCCGATCACCGCCAGCACCGCGGCGGCCCACAGCGCGCGCGGCGGCGCGTTGAACAGCAGCGCGAAACCGAGCGCCGCCGGCGCGGCCCACAGCGAGATCAGCCAGCTGCTCATGCGACGATCCTCAACGCCACGCTCATCCCCAAAGCCAGCCCGACGACGAAGACCGCGCCCATCGTCAGCCGCACCAGCGCGTTCAGGTAGCTGCCGCTGAGCAGGTCGGCCGCGCCGTTGATCAGCGGCACGCCGGGAATCAGGAACAGCACCGACGCCGCCAGTGCCGCTTCGGGCGTGCCGGTCAGCGATTTCAGCAGACCGACGACCAGCGTCGCGACGAAGGCCGCCGCCGGCGCGAACACGAAGGGCTTGAAGTGGCGCTGCGCCAGCAGCTGGCGCACGCGCATGCCCAGCGCGGCGCCGACGCTGGTGACCGCCACCGCCATCAGGTCGCCGTGGAACAGCGCCGCGAAGGCGCCGCAGGCGAAGCCGACGAACACGGCCACCAGCCAAGCCGGATAGTAGTGTGGATAACTTTCAAGGTCGTCGAGCAGCGTGGCGAAGCCGTTGGCGCCGACACGGCCGGCTTCGAGCGCGTTGACGGCGCGACTGACGCCGGAGAGCACGCGGAAGTTGACCCCCATGTGCGGCGCACGGCGCAGCGCGGTTTCCTGCCGGCCGTCGACGCTGACGGTGACGCCGAGGCTCAGCGACGAGACGATCGCGTCGACGCGGCCGGCGCCGAGCGCGCGCGCGGCGCGATCGAGCGTGGCCGTGGTGCGCGCGGTATCGCCGCCGCTCTGGTGCACCAGCACCGCGGCGTCGAGCGCCAGCTTGGCGATCCGGGCCGGATCAGGGGGGGGATGAGGCAGTCGCACGTCCATGCTTCGATTGTGGACCGGATGCATTGCGGCGTTTTTGCCAACGATCAAGCCGCCACAGCAAAAGCAGCGCCAAAACAAGGCCATAGGTCGCCGGCTCGGTGATGTCGCGCTTCACCAGCCACCAGAAGTGCACGACGGCGAGAATCGCGATCGGGTAGACGAGCTTGTGCAGGCGGCCCCAGTTGCGCCTGAGCCGGCGCACCATCGCGTCGTTCGACGTCACCGCCAGCGGGATCAGCAGCACGAAGGCGGTAAAGCCGACGGTGATGAACGGCCGCTTGTAGATATCCCGCCACATCGCCGCGACATCGAAAAAGTGGTCGAGCGCAAACCAGGTCGTGAAGTGCAGGCAGGCGTAAAAGAACGCGAACAGCCCGAGCATCCGGCGGAAGCGGATCAGCTCGTTGCGGCCGGTGAGCTGGCGCAGCGGCGACACCGCCAGCGTGAGCAGCAGGCCGACCAGCGCCCAGGTGCCGGTCGAGCGGGTGACGAACTCGACCGGGTTCACCGCGCCGGGCGTCAGCCAGACCAGCCGCGCCAGCGGCAGCAGGCAGATCAGGAAAACGGCGATTTTCAGGTGTCGGATCATGGTGCTTGGGCCTTGTCGGTGTGCAGCGGTTCCGCCCATCGGGCGGTTGCGCATCTCGCTGCCGTCCGGTGTTCCGAGCCCCGCAAGGGGGCTTGCTGTCGGGGTGTCCTTATGGACCCGATGTCCATTCCGGTTCACCCCCAGGGTACTTTCTGCGGGGCGCCTGCGCTTAGCGGCGAAAGCGGGCTGCCCTGGCCTGCCTGCTGGGCGGGCCCACGGGGGCGACCCGCCGGACACGCTTGGCACTTTTTCATCTGCCGTGCCCCTATGGCTTGGTCGTTGCAGCCGCGCCGATCTGACAGACCTTATAATCGTTTCTTTTCCCGCGCCCGCCACCGCCATGACCATCGTCCAGTCCGCCCACCGCCTCGTCATCAAGGTCGGCTCCAGCCTCGTCACCAACGAAGGCCGCGGGCTCGACCACCAAGCGCTGGCGCGCTGGGCCGAGGAAATCGCCGAGCTTGCCAAGCAGGGCAAGGAAGTCGTGCTGGTCTCGAGCGGCGCCGTCGCCGAAGGTGTCGCCCGGCTGGGCTGGAGCGAAAAGCCGACCGCCGTCCACGAAAAGCAGGCCGCCGCCGCCGTCGGCCAGATGGGGCTGGCGCAGGGCTACGAGAGCGCGTTCCGCCAGCACGGACTGAAAACCGCCCAGGTGCTGCTGACGCACGACGACATGGCCGACCGCACCCGCTACCTGAACGCACGCTCGACACTGCTCACCCTGCTGTCGTTCGGCGTGATCCCGATCATCAACGAGAACGACACCGTCGTTACCGCCGAGATCAAGTTCGGCGACAACGACACGCTCGGCGCGCTGGTCACCAACCTGATCGAAGGCGACGCGCTGATCATCCTCACCGACCAGCAGGGGCTGTACACCGCCGACCCGCGCAGCAACCCGGATGCGCAGTTCGTCAACCAGGCGATTGCCGGCACGCCCGAGCTCGAAGCGATGGCCGGCGGCGCCGGTTCGTCGGTGGGGACCGGCGGCATGTATACCAAGATCGTCGCAGCCAAGCGCGCCGCCCGCAGCGGTGCCGCCACGGTGATCGCCAGCGGCCGCGAGCCGCAGGTGCTGACCCGGCTCGCCGCCGGCGAAGCCATCGGCACGCTGCTGATCTCGCAGACCACGCCGCTGGCGGCCAAGAAGCAGTGGATCGTCGACCACCTGCAGATCCACGGCCGCGTGCATGTGGACGAAGGCGCGCGCCGCGCCATGCTCGACAAGGGCTCCAGCCTGCTGCCAATCGGCGTCACCCGCATCGACGGCGACTTCCCGCGCGGTGAAATCGTCCGTGTCGTCGGCCCGGACGGCCTCGAATTCGCCCGTGGCATCGCCAACTACCCGAGCAAGGACGCCAAACGCATCCTGCGCCAGCCGACCGGCCAGATCGAGGCCACGCTGGGCTATATCGACGAACCGGAGCTGGTGCACCGGGACAATCTGGTGCTGCTGTAAGGTCTCGTCGCGCAGGAAGCGCGTTCAGCGCGATTTTTTTGTATTGCTGTTGATCCGGCATTGCAAGGAACGATGCCTGGATCAGCGTGCGATTGTCGAATGATTTTATTTCAATGGCTTTGCCAAATTTCATGAAGAGAATATTTGTAATTCTTGTGGCTGCATTACTCACGGGCTGTGCAGCCAGCCCGTATCAAATTGCGACGGATAATATTGGTAGCGGAAAATCATACGCCGATATCGGATTGAAGAAGGAAAATGTAAAAACTCAGGCACCCTGCATTACTGGCACAGAAGGAAAGCTTGCTTTCGATTGCATCGTCGTGCAAAGCGATGTCGGCCTGAGTTTCCTCAAGTTCGACAAAGAACAGAAGATGTACAAGCCGGCCTTTGGAATAAAGTACGACGAAATTGCTGCGGTCGCATTGGTCAGAAACCATGCGCTGCGTCAGGTGCAGATTCGTACCAAGAGCCTTTTTACTTTTGCATTTTCAGCGGTTGGAATGATTATTTATGACGCTGACACAACAAGTAAAATATATGACGATATGGTTGGTTATGGGGTGTCGACATATTCAACCGAATATTTCATGCCATATTTGAATGGAAAGCCAAACGTAATCTATATGCCTATTGTCATTTGACGGAGTGGTGATCTGTCCGTTGGCATTGACGCCCCGTGATCAGCGAGGCGAGCAGTGTAGGTCGGGCTATATAAAATGAAGCCCGGCATTGGGCGAAAATGCGATCAATTGGTCATCGGACTGGCGCGTTGAGCATCACGGATTCGGCCCAAGCTGCGCGCTGGAAATGCCATCATTGGCAGCGTGCACGGCCGGCGGCTTGCGCCGCAGTCTCGCGACGGGGAAGCCCCTTTCATTCGTTAAGCCACTCAGGGATCGAAAATGGATGTTGACGCTGTCAAAATGCATTGCAGTCGCTACCCCGGTGCTTCGTCAAAGTTGTTCGGGCCACCCAGCAACGTCCTCGTCTACTACTCGGGCTGCAAGAAGTTTGCGTACTTCAAGACCAGCGAACCGGAACAGTGGCGTTTCAGTATCCGCACAACCCCTGAACGCTTCCTGGAGCTGACCGACGTACCCGGTATCAAACCTGCCCGTTACATGGGCCGATTTCACTGGGTCACCATCGTGAATGTCAGCGCCGTCCCTGCCGACTACCTGCAAGAGCTGATTGCGTGGTCGTATACCAGAGCGATCACGCGTCCCGGAAAGGCGACAGCACGTGGACCGGACTGAATAAGCCCCGGCATGCCCGGCGGTGGGTGCATGCCGTCATGGCGTTGATGCGCCGGGCTGGTCTCTGCCGGCCATGACGATGCTTACATGCATATCTGGATGAAAACAAGATTCATGCTGATTTCATTGGTGATGTACAGTAAGCGATTCCGTCGCGGCCATGCCGGGCGATGACGGTTTCCGCCCTTTGGCCCCTGGAGTTCTATGATCAGCGCAGCGAGCAGTCTGGACTATCCGTTCATCGAGAAAGTGACCCGCCAGAACATGGCGTACCACTATGCACAACACCGGATCGAGTGGAACGACGCAGCCTGTTCGACGGGTCTGGCGGCAACCGACAACTACGTCGTGCTGGACGGCGGCGAACGCGTTGCGGTGATCCGCCTCAGCTTCGGCCAGCACCACCTGTACATCAACGACCTGCAGGTCATCCCCAGAGTGCAGCGGAACGGCATCGGCACCCGCCTGCTCGACCACGCGATCTCGCTGGCCCGGGCCAGGAACCTCGACGCCGTGCGCCTCTGCGTGTTCAACGGCAACTCGGCGAAGAAGTTCTACGAAAAGCTCGGTTTCGATCCGGTCGGCGAACAGGGTTGCGTGCTGAGAATGGAGCACAAGCTCAACGGCGCCGCGGCGCACGTCGGCACTTAGTTCGGCCGGAATGGAATGAAGTCCGGGTTATGCACCGGCATGGTGTGTTTTTCAGTGCCGTTAGGGGGCGATAACACAGCGACGGACAAGCAATATGCGGCCCGCAGTGACGCCGATAAATTTATTGCACCATGTGGTGCGTTTAAACACGCTTTTTAGGGTGTTTAATTTTTTTAGGCGCTATGAACTCGCCAATTTTAATTGATCTAAATGACGGAAGCGTCGAGATTGAGAGCTTCCGCATCAGCTCTCGCTTGAAACTTAATGAGCTCACGGCAGCATTCACCGTTCAACCGGAACAACAAGTTATTGTTCTCGGTAAATCTGTCCTCTGCCAGTTCGCTTCAGTCCAACTCGTTGACAACGGCCTGCCGGTTCTCCTGGAGCTGCGTTTTGAGCGGGGAGCTCTGGTGAGCTGTTTCTTTACTTTCCCCAATGCAGAGCTAAGTGATGAGCATCACGCTTGTTCTCAGTGGCTTACAAGCAAGCTAGGGCAAACTAGTGGCCTAGCTTGCTTCCCGTGGGGCAGCGCTGGTGTTGCGATGGATCGCAGTGGAAACAGTCATGTATTTCTGCACAACAAAAACAACTGCTGGGCGCATTAAGCCACAGGCACCTAACCTTTCGGTCAGCCGGACGGCCCAAAGCTAAGCTTTGGGTTCCCTTCGCCACTACGTGGCTCCGGCCGCCCGTTACCTCCAACGCTAAAGGGCCACGATTCATGGGGCAGCAAAGTACAAGCGACAGTTTCATGCGTTGGCAAACGGTCACCATTGGTCAGCTTACTTATGTCATCAATCTCATTCTTGGTCTCACTGTGGCAACCATTGGCTTTCAGGTTACCCTGCTACTAAATAAAGGGTTCGCTCCCGTAGGTTGGCAAAAGTGCACGTTCTCTTTATCTCTGCTTCTCTTGTCAGCGTCCTTTGCGCTTGGCATCGCGGTCGTAGTCAACCGGCTCAGAGATTTTCGTGCAACCATGTTCACGGCAAAGCTCAGAGAACAAGGCGCTGCTGAGTCAGCAATTGAAGAACACCGGGCTCTTTATCAGCGGCTCGGTTCAAGAACTTGGGCTTTATTCTGGTGGCAGCTCGGCACCTTTGGTATTGGCGTTGCACTCACCGTTGTCAGTGCTCTTGCTTCGGTCGGTCACAAGCTGCTGTGAACCAACCCTCAAACCCTTCGCTCCAGCGGGCACGGTAGCCGCTGAGCTCAAATGGTAGGCCTAAACTGAATGTCAATCCCTGTGCTCGCGACCGGTTTTTTTGTTACCGCCCTTCTCCTTGTTGCGATTTATTACGCAATCATAAACTCAGCCGATTTCAAGAAACTCCCGAGCAACGAACAACCGGCAAAGAAAAAGAAATTGAAGAAAGTGTTTTTGCAAGCCGCCGTTATTGGCGCAATCATTGTCGGGTTCAAGGTGATCACGAATCAGGCTTAGACCTGACATGTCAATCAACCCGGACCGCCTTTGGCGTCCGGCTATTTTTAACGTCAGGTAGCTCATGAACGCCGTCGCTATCGCTTTCGCGGTGACCCTGCCTTTCTTGGGTATCGTTTTCGTCACATATCGAAAGCTTCAGCGCATGGTGTATCTACAAAAAATCACACCTGTTCTTGCTGTCTTTGTCGTATGGCTTGCCGTACTCGGTTTGCCATGGTTTTCCCTGTGGTTTTGGGTTCCTGTTGCCAACCATATCGTCGTGGTTTTTCCCGCATTGCGGACCCCGTCATGGGATGCTGGTCTTGCTATATCGCTTTATCTTGGCATGTGCATGTCTTATTTGTTTGGCGCGCTGGCTGCCGGCGCTATTTCCTGGCAGTTCATTCGCCGTTCAACCCATGGGCGCTCTGATAATGCAAGCTAACATGGCAGTCAAAGCCAGCCCCTTCCAGCCGCCGAATCGCCCTCAAGCGGGCGGCGCTTTATCTTCGTCAGGTACTTAACGATGCAAACGAAATGGACTGTTTTTTCTGTTGCGCTAACAGCGCTCATCGGTCTCGCGCCCGTGAGTGCGCACGCGGAAACCTATTCGGATGTGTACTCGGGAACAATAAAGCTTGAAGGAAAGGAAATAATCCTCACTCGCTGTGATCTGGCGAAAAACAAGTACGTTCTGACTTCAAAGAACAAGAACGGCGTGTTGAATGAACTGCCCCCCGAAATCAGAACGAACGGCATCGTATCCGCCGATGTCATCGCCGAGTACAAATCGAAGTCCGGACGGAATTATCTGGACGTCATTGAGCTGAGAAGCGTCCAGACCGGGAAATCATGCCATCTGCTTGATCTGCTTTGAGCTTCGCCAAGCGGTTGATCACCAGGTTCATCCTGCCGATCATTTTGATGCCAGGCCAACAATGCCGGAGTAATCCATGAAGAATCCTGTTGTGCACTTTGAAATCCCGGTCGGCGATCTGGAACGGGCCATTGCATTTTACGAAGCGGTATTCGGCCACGAGCTGGAACGCCTTGCGGTGGATGGCAACGACATGGCGTTTTTTCCGGCGGATCAGCGGGCGAACGGGATCAGCGGCGCGCTTGCCCGGGGGGCCAGCTATCTGCCGGGAAAACAGGGCGCCCGGATCTATTTCGGGGTCGCCAGCATTGATGACACGCTGGCCAAAGCGGTGTCGGCCGGGGGAAGCATCACCTATCCCAAGACGCCCATTGGTGATCTGGGCTGGGTGGCAGAGTTTGAAGATAGCGAAGGCAACTGCATTGCGCTGCATGCTGACGCAGCATCCGTGAATTAAACCCGCGCGGGCGCGGCCGTGCCGGCTTGGCGCCGGGCGGGAATCGCGGCCCAAAACCCTGCAGGGCAGAGGCTGAAAGGTCGGAGAATCCGCCGGACGACGATCGCCAACGCCACGAAAACGTCGCGGCGAGATCCGGCCGGTGACCGGCTGGCAGGCCGCCTGCTGCAGACATCAACTTCAAATCGTGCGGCCACGCAGGAGGGGCATACCGCGATGTTCAAGGCTGTTGAATCCGTCGTGCTGTTTGTTGCCGATATCGACGCCGCGGCCCGGTGGTATGCGGCCTTGCTGTCGGCCGACGTCGAATACGAGAACGCGCATTACGCCTATGTGCGCGGCCCGGGCGTGAGCCTCGGCTTCCACCCTGCGGACGGCAAGTGCCCGGGCGGCGTTGGCGGTACTACGGTGTACTGGACGGTGGCGGACCTGCAGGCGTCGATCGCGCAGCTGCAGGCCCGCGGGGCACGGCTTTACCGCGGCCCGATCGTCACCGGTCCGGGTGCGCGGGCCGCCATGCTGGTGGACCCGTTCGGTTGCAGCATCGGGCTCATGTCGTCCGGCCCCGGGGGTGATGCGCCGCGCGCGCCGTGAAAGCGGGCGTTTTGCCGTGCTTGTCGAGGGGCCGAGGCGACGGGCAGGCCACCGCCGTGCGGGTATCTCCGCGCGGCATTCCGGCGCAAAATCGCCTGCTTAGCGCAAGCAGGGAGTTCGCCGTGCCTTCGTCCGAACTGACGCCGTTGTCGAGCGACATCGTTTATGAAAACCCGTGGCTGCGCGTGCGCGAGGACCGTTTCATCCGGCCCGGCGGCGCCGAGGGTCTGTACGGCGTGGTCGAGAAGGACGATTTCGCCGTGATCGCCGCCGTCGCCGATGGCCGGGTGCTGCTGGTCGAGCAGTTCCGCTATCCGGTGCAGGGCCGCTACTGGGAGCTGCCGCAGGGCGTGGCCAAAGCGGCCAGGGGCGATCTGCTCGAAACCGCGAAAATCGAGCTGCGCGAGGAAACCGGTTTCGTCGCCGGGCACTGGGTCGACGCCGGGCCGCTGTTCCTCGCCTACGGGCTGACGACACAGGCGTACCGGGTTTTTCTCGCCACCGGGCTGACCCACGTCGGCGCCGAGCCCGAGGCCGAGGAGGAAGGACTGATCAGCCGCAGCGTTGCGGTTGCCGAGTTCGAGCGGATGATCATCGCCGGCGAAATCCGCGATTCGGTCACCGTGGCGGCATTCGGCCTGCTGCGGCTGAAAGGGCTGCTGTAGATCGTCGGGCAGCATCGATAGAGAACTGATGGAGAACCGGCCCCGCCCCCGTCCGGCGGCGGTTTTGAACCGGGAGGAATGCAAATGGCGCAGTACACCGCCGAAGTGATCTGGATGCGCGGCGATCAGGATTTTCTCGGCAACCGTTACAGCCGGCGGCATGCGCTGCGTTTCGACGGCGGCATCGAGGTCGCCGGTTCGTCGTCGCCGCATGTCGTGCCGTTGCCGATGTCCGACGCGGCGGCGGTCGATCCGGAGGAGGCGTTCGTCGCATCGCTGTCGAGCTGCCACATGCTGTGGTTCCTGTCGATTGCCGCCAAACGCGGTTTCTGCGTCGACTGCTACGTCGACCACGCGGTCGGCGAAATGGGCCCGAATGCCGAGGGCAAGACGGCGATGACGGTGGTGACGCTGCGTCCGGACGTGCTGTTCTCCGGCGACCGCCTGCCGAGCCGCGACGAGATCGGCCGGCTGCACCACGATGCGCATGCGGCGTGCTACATCGCCAATTCGGTGCGCACCGAGGTGCGCTGCGAGCCTTGCCTAGACTGAAGTGGTGACCGCCAGGGAGTGTTGCATGTCGTTTCAAAGCTATCTCGACAATATCCGCGCCAAGACCGGCCAGTCGCCCGACGACTTCCGCCGTCTGGCCGACGCCCGGGGTTTTGCGGTCGACGGCGTGCTCAAGCCCGGGGTGAAGGCTGGCCAGATCGTCGACTGGCTGAAGACCGACTTCGAGCTCGGTCACGGTCATGCAATGGCGGTTTACGCGCTGCTCAAGGGCATCCGGCGCGAGGGCGATGCCTGAACGAAAAAACGGCGCCCGCGGGCGCCGTTTTGCGAAGCGTACCGGGATCAGCCCAGCCCGCGGCCTATCTGCAGCGCCGCGGCGATATTGCGCGCGGCAAGCCGGACGTTGTCGGCCGCTTTGGCGAGTGCTTCGTCGACCGAGCAAGCGTGGTAGAGCACGCTGAACACCGCGTCGATGCCGTGCGCGTGGACGACGCCGACGTCGGGCGCCAGGCAGCCGGCGATGCCGATCACCGGCTTGCCGTGGCGCTTGGCGACGCGGGCGACGCCGATCGGCGTCTTGCCGTGGATCGTCTGGCTGTCGATCCGGCCTTCGCCGGTGATCACCAGGTCGCAATCGGCGACAATGGCGTCGAGGCCGACCGCTTCCATGACGATCTCGATCCCCGGCCGCAGCGTGCCGCCCAAGAACGCGAGCATCGCCGCGCCCATGCCGCCGGCGGCGCCGGCACCGGGCACGGTGTCGACGTGGATGCCGAGGTCGTGGCCGATCACGCTGGCGTAGTGGCCGAGGTTGGCGTCGAGCTGGGCGACGATCTCCGGCGTTGCGCCCTTCTGCGGGCCGAACACGTGCGAGGCACCCTTGGGGCCGGTCAGCGGGTTGTCGACATCGCAGGCGACGTCGATATGGCAGTCCTTGAGCCGGGGGTCGAGCCCGGCCACGTCGATCAGCGCCAGCCGCGCCAGCGCGCCGCCGCCGAAGCCGAGTTCGCGGCCGTCGCGGTCGAGCAGCCGGGCGCCGAGCGCCTGCACCATGCCGGCGCCGCCGTCGTTGGTCGCGCTGCCGCCGATGCCGATGATGAAGCGGCGGGCGCCGGCGTCGAGCGCGGCGCGGATCAGCTCGCCGGTGCCGTAGCTCGTCGTCTGCAGCGGATTGCGCAGGCTGGGCGGCACCAGCGCCAGGCCGCTGGCGGCGGCCATTTCGATGATGGCGGTCCGGCCGTCGCCGGACAGGCCGTAAAACGCCTGGACGCAGTCGCCGAGCGGGCCGGTCACGCTGGTGTGCACCAGCTTGCCGTGCAGCGCGTCGACCATCGCGGCGACGGTGCCTTCGCCGCCGTCGGCAACCGGCAGCTTCAGGTAGTCGGCGTCGGGCCAGACTTCGCGCATGCCGGCCTCGATATTGATCGCGACGTCGAGCGCCGACAGGCTTTCCTTGTACGAATCGGGGGCGATGACGATTTTCATGCTTCGCTCCTTGTCAGAAGATCTTGAACACGCCGAAGATCAGCGTCGACACGATGGTGATCACGAGGCCGACGGCGGTTTCGTACGGGATGACCTTGAGGCGTTCGGTGATGCTCATGTTCACCGCGCCACCGGTGGCGTGGAAGAAGCTGCCGTGCGGCATGTGGTCGAACACCGTTGCACCGCTGTGGATCATTGCCGCGGCCGCGAGTGCCGGCACGCCGAGCTCGAGCAGCGTGCTGCTGAACACCTGCGAAGCGACGACGGTACCGGCGGTGGTTGACGCGGTCGCCAGCGACATCAGCGCACCGGACACCGGCGCCAGCACGTAGGCCGGTAGGCCCGACGCCTGCAGCACGTCGATCAGCACGACCTTGAGGTGCGAGGCGCCGATGATGCCGGCAAGCGTACCGGTGCCGAGCAGCATGATCGCCACCGGCGCCATCCGGCCCAGGCCGGCAACGGCGTAGCTGTTGCTGTTCTTGAACTTGCCCATTGCCAGCGCGCCCATCAGCCCGCCGAGCGGCAAGGCGATCATCGGGTCGATCTTGATGCCGAACAGCGGACGCAGCGCCAGGAGCACGATGGCGACGACCGGTGCGACCAGCGCCGCGCCGAACGACGGCAGGCTGCCGTGGTCGTGCTGGATCACCTCGGATTCCTGCACCTTGCTGCCGCGGTTGATCAGCCGCTTGGCGATGAAATACGCCGCCACCAGGCCGAACAGGCCCGGGATCACGCCGGCACCCATCACGCTGGTCAGCGGCAGGTGGAAGGTGTCGGCCGCGGCGATCGCGTTCGGGTTCGGGCTCATCACGTTGCCGGCCTTGCCGCCGCCGATCATCGCCAGCAGGATCGCCATTTTCGACAGGTCGGCCCGGCGGGCGATCGCCAGTGCGATCGGCGCGACGGTGATCACCGCAACGTCGATGAACACGCCGACGGCGGTCAGGATCATCGTCGCAACCGCCAGCGCCAGCAGCGCGCGGGTTTCGCCGAGCTTCTTGACGATGGTTTCGGCGATGGCCGCGGCCGCGCCCGATTCGATCAGCACGCCGGCGAGCACGCCGGCAGCGAGGATGCGCAGCACCGCGGGGATGATGCCCTTGGCGCCGCCCATCATCAGCTCGACCGTGGCCGAGATGTCGACGCCGCCGACGAGGCCGCCGACCAAGGCGCCGACGATCATGCCGTAGGCCGGCGGCACTTTCTTGAGGATCAGGCCGATGGCGACGACGAGCGCCGCCAGCGCGCCGAGGGTAGAGACTTCCATGATATCGACTCCCATGTGTTGTGGAGCCGATGGTAGTCGGCGGATTCCGACTACACTACGTGCAATTGCACGAACTATGCCGATGGGTTTTCGGTATTTTTCGGAGGTTTGATGGGAATCAAGCCGGCCGGGTCAGGTCGAGCTGCAGCGCGACGTACAGCAGCAGCCGGTTGTCGGTGTGCTCGAGAGTCAGCCCGGTCGCATCGGCGATGCGCGACAGCCGGTAGTCGAGCGTGTTGCGGTGAATGCCGAGCGCCTGCGCGGTGCGGCCGGGGTGCATGTCGTTGGCGAACCACGCGAGCAAGGTCTCGCGCAGCTGGCCGCGCGCATCGGCGCGCTGCAGTTGCGCCAGCGGCCGCGCCAGCTCGGCGGCCTGCCAGCTCTGGTGCAGGCCTTCGAGCAGTACCGGCAGCGCCAGGTCCTGGTAGAAATACGCCCGCGCATCCGGGTCGCGCTGGCGGCCGAGCTTGAGCGTCGTCGCCGCGGTGCGGTACGAACGGGCGAGGCCGCCGGCACCGGCGAAGTAGTTGCCGAGCGCGATGCGCACGCCGAGCGGGCTCTCGATGCGCATCCGTGCCAGCAGCTGCCAGACGCGGTCGCGGTGCGATTCGAAATCCCAGCGGCCGGCGCGCTCGACCACCGGCTTCAGAACGACGACTTCGGACAGTGAAACCGTGGCGATCAGGTTGTCGCGCTCGGGGGTGGTCAGCAGCGTCTGCAGCCGCTGCAGCTCGTTGAAGGCGGCGTCGACGCCGAGCTCGCTGCTGTCGATTTCGATCACCGCGGCGACGCGCGGCGCGGCCAGGTCGATGCCGAGCTGGCGGGCCCAGTCGGTCAGCCGGGCATCGGGTGTTTCGGTGCGGGTCAGCTCGAGCACCAGCTCCTCGCGCAGCCGGGTGTCGCGCGCCAGCAGCCGGGTCAGCCTCGCCTGCTCGAGCGTCATTTCGGCGGTCACGCGCACCAGCTCGCCGAACTGGCGTACCGCGCCAGGCTCGCCGGTCAGGCCGACGACGCCGACGATGCGCCCTTCGCTCGACAGCGGCAGGTTGACGCCGGGGCGCACGCCCTTGAGCCGCTCGGCCGTGGCGCCGTCGATCTCGACGGTGCGTGCCTGCGCCAGCGCCAGCAGCGCGCCTTCGTGCAACTGGCCGATCCGTTCGGGGTGGCCGCTGGCGACGATGGTCCCGCCCTCGTCCATGACGTTGACGTTGCAGGCGATGATGCGCATCGTCCGCGCAACGATCTCCTGCGCCAGCGCCGGGTCGAGCCGGCTCATGACAGCCGGTCCTAGTAGTTGCCGCCGGGGTTGACGACCGGCTTCTGGGCCCGGCTCAGGCCGAAGCCCTTGCGGATGTCGTCCTGCGCCAGCGGATCGTTGAAACGGCAGAAGTCGTCGAGCAGCTCGCCCGAGTAGGCGTTGTAGTTGGCCTTGACGACCTTCTGCCACTTGCGGTTCAGGTCCTGCCACTGGCCGTCGCCACTGCCGTAGGCGTAGACGCGGTATTGCGCGCTGCTGCAGTCCATCGCCTCGTAGGTGACGTTCCAGACGCCGCCCTTGGGCACGACGGCGACGGCGTAGCGCACCAGCTTGTCGTCGGGGCTGACGGTGATCGAGTCGACGGCAATGTAGAAGCTGTTGCGGCGCGATTCGTAGTTGACGGTGAACGGCGCCCACTGCTTCAGCGACGACAGTTCGGGCCGGTCGAACGGTTTTTCGGCCGGCGCCGGCTGCTCCTTGTCCTTGAGCATGTCCATGATGTTGAGGCCGGTGTTGTCGCCCGCGGTCTGCGGGTTGTTGTACTCGGCGGCGTGGACGGAAGCGGCAAGGCAGGCGGCGATCAGGGCGAGGCGTTTCATCAGCGGGACTCCGGATAACGCTGGCGATGCTAGCACACGTCAGCGTTGCCCGGCCCGGATCGGGATCACCTTGCCCGGCGGATGGACGAACCAGCCCGGCTGCAGCGTCGCGTGGCCGATGCCGAAGCGCTCGCTCAGCATCCGCGTCAGCCGCAGCAGCAGCCCCGGCCATTGTTCGGGTTGCGCGACGACGAGGTGCGCCGACATCGCGACCCGGCCGCCGCCGAGCGGCCAGACGTGCAGGTCGTGGACCTCGATCACGCCGGGCTCGGCGGCGATCGCCGCGCCGATCTCGGCCAGGTTCAGGTGGCCGGGCACGCCGTCCATCAGCTCGTGCGTCGACTGCCGCAGCAGCCGCCAGGTCGAACGCAGGATCAGCAGCGACACGGCAACCGAGAGGATGGGGTCGATCGGCAGCCAGCCGGTGAACCAGATCACCGCGCCGGCGACGATGGCGGCGACCGAGCCGAGCAGGTCGCCGAGGACGTGGACCAGCGCGGCACGGCTGTTGAGGTTGTGCGCGTCGCCGGCGAGCAGCCACGCCGAGACGAGGTTGACCAGCAGGCCGATCACCGCGATCAGCATCACCCCGCCGCCGTTGACCGGCTGCGGCGCCACCAGCCGGCTGACCGCCTCGACGGCGATCCAGATGATCAGCGCGATCATCGCCAGGCTGTTGACCAGCGCGCCGATCAGCTCGGCACGGGCGTAGCCGTACGACTGCTGCGCGTCGGCCGGCCGGCGGCCGATCACGTTGGCGATCACCGCCAGCAGCAGCGCGGCGCTGTCGGTGAACATGTGGCCCGCGTCGGAGATCAGCGCCAGCGAACCGGCCCACACCCCGCCGCCGAGCTCGACCAGCGCGAAGCCGGCGGTCAGCACCAGCGCCAGCAGCAGCCGCCGTTGCGATGCGCCGGCGCCGTGGCGATGATCGTGCCGGTCGTGGTCGTGGTCGTGGTCGTGGTCGTGGTCGTGGTCGTGGTCGGGCGTCATGGGGCCTCCGTATTCCGAAGTCTAGGGCCTGGCGACACCGCACGGGGCCCGAGATGCCCCGAAGCCGCAGGGCCGAGCCGAAAACAGCCCCGCCGCTGCGTCCCCGGCAACCACTCGTCATTACCTGCAAAAGGGCACGTCGCGTGCCTTGTCGCTGGCCTTCGGCACGGCGCAGCCGCGAAACGCGTGACGACAGCCCTTGGGCACCGGGGCCCGAAACAACCACCGGCGGGTGGCATGCCGATCCGGCGGTGCTTGCGCTCCGGCCGGATGGCTGCAGTCCTATCGGTCCGGATTCAGGTTCTTGTTGAGCTGTTCCAGCTCTTTCCTGATCGCGGCACACACGCCCCAGAGCGTGATCAGCGTGATGATGCTGATCACGAAGGAGATCGCCGCCATGACCTCGACACCGATCGGCAGCAGGTCCTTTCCGGGGGACACGTTGAAGATGAAGTCATCTGCACCGACGATGCCGGCGATCGCACAGGAAACGACGAGAATCCAGAAACAGCGGGAAAATAACTTGGACATTCGGGTGGAAGCGGGACCGGTCTGAACCAAAGTACGGTATTTTACAATGCATTATGTTGCTTGTAGCAACCGTATTGCCCGGCCGGCTGCCGGGCCGCGAGCACTCCGCCAGCGTGCTGCCCGGCCGCGACGGGACGCTCAGGCCGGTAGCGGGAAGACGATCTGCACGGCAAAGCCGCCACCGTCGCGATTGCCGGCGCGGAGTCCGGCGCGGTGCAGGTCGGCGATCCGGGCGACGATCGACAGGCCGAGCCCGGCGCCGGGCAGCGCCTGGCCGACCGGGCGGAAAAAACGTTCGCCCAGTCTGGCCTGCATGCCGGCGTCGACGCCGGGACCGTCGTCGTCGACGGTCAGCGTGTGCGCGGCGATCCGCACCGTCACCGTGGCTTGCGGGCCGGCATAGCGGCGGGCATTGTCGATCAGATTGCGCAGCAGCACGGTCAGCAGTGCCGAATCGCCGAGCAGCGGCGACGGCGCGTGCAACTGCAGCAGCGGCGGCGGGATTCCGGCGGCGTCGAGCTCGGCGAACAGTGTCTCGCACAGCACCGGCCAGTCGATCCGCTCGCGTGCCAGCGTCCGCGCGGCGCCGTGCTGCTCGAGCCGGGCCAGCGCCAGCAACTGGTCGACAAGGCGGCTGGCGCGGTTGCATGCGGCCAGCGCCTGGGCCGTTGCCCGTTCGCGCCGCTCCGGGTCGCGCGCGCGTTCGGCGACCTCGAGCTGGACCTGGACCGCGGCGAGCGGCGTGCGCAGCTCGTGCGCGGCGTCGGCGGTGAAGCGCCGCTCGCGCGCGAATGCGGCGCCGAGTTCGTCGAACAGCCGGTTCAGCGTCCCCTGCAGCGGCAGCAGCTCGGGCGGCGCCGGCTGCGCCAGCGGCTCGAGCCGTTCGGGCGTGCGCGCGGCGACCGCATCGGCAAAATCGCGCACCGGCTGCAGCCCGCGCCAGACCAGCCACAACACCAGCGGCAGCAGCAGCGCCAGCACGACCAGCATCGGCAGCGCCAGATCGCCGGCGGTGTCGAGCGCGGTGTAGTCGCGCACCAGCTGCGGCTCGCCGAGCACCATCGCGTGATGGGTGGACGTCGCGACGCGGACCACCCAGCGCTGGCCGTCGAAATCGATCTCGTGCCGGCCAGCCGGCAGCCGGGGCAGCGGCGGCGACGAGCTCGCCTCGAGCAGCCGGCCCTGGTCGTCGTACAGCGCGAAGGCGGTCCGGTGCGGGTCGACCGTCGGCAGCGCGACCGGGTCGTCGGTGAACGCCGCCAGCGACAGCTGGGCATTCCATTCGAGCTGGTGGTCGAGCGCCTTGCCGATTTCGTGGCGGACCTGAAGGCCGACGCCGATGACCATCACCAGCCACAGCGCGAGCACGGCGACGGCGAGCGAGGCACCGAGCCGCCACAGCAGCGAGCGCGGCTTCATGCGAGCCGCCAGCCGAGGCCGCGGGCGTTCTCGATGCTGCCGGCGCCGAGCTTCTTCCTCAGGTGCGACAGGTGGACGTCGAGGCTGTTGCTCTCGCCCGATTCGAGCCAGCCGTACAGCCGCACCTCGATCTGTTCGCGCGACAGGTAGCGCGGCCGCGCCGACAGCAGCAGGTGCAGCAGCCGCGCCTCCATCGACGTCAGGCTGACGACGTCGTCACCGCGGCGGGCGGTCAGGCTGGCGGCGTCGAAGCGCAGGTCGCGCCAGCTCATCTCGGCCTCGGCCCGGCCGTTGGCGCGGCGGACCAGCGCGTGCAGCCGGGCGTCGAGCTCGCCGAGCGCGAACGGCTTGATCAGGTAATCGTCGGCGCCGGCGTTGAGCCCGGCGATGCGGTCGTCGACGCCGTCGCGTGCGGTCAGCACCAGCACCGGCAGCGCAATGCCGGCGCCGCGCAGCCAGCGCAGCAGCTCGATCCCCGGCAGCCGCGGCAGGCCCAGGTCGAGCACCAGCGCATTGAACGCCGTGTCGGCCTGCAGCGCCGTGCGCGCGGCCTCGCCGTCGGCGATCCAGTCGACGGTCCAGCCGGCGTCGCGCAGGCCTTCCTGCACGCCGTCGCCGAGCAGGGGGTCGTCTTCCACCAGCAGGATGCGCATTCGTGTTCTCCGGTTTCCTGCCACCATTATTTCACCGCCGGCACGGCGCGGGCAGCCGGCGCGGTACAATATGCTTTTGTACCTGCGCCGCTGCCATGACCGCCGACCAGACCATCGACCTCTCCGGCCTCAACTGCCCGCTGCCCATCCTGCGCACCAAAAAGGCGCTGGCGACGCTGGCATCGGGGCAGACGCTGTCCGTCACCTGTACCGACCCGGCAACGCCGACCGATTTCGCCGCCTTCTGCCGCCAGACCGGCCATGAACTGCTCGAATCGACGGCGGTCGAAGCCCAATTCCGTTTCCTGATCCGCAAGCGCTAGGGAGCGCTGAAAAAGTCGGCGAGCCGGTGAAGCGCAAGGAGGCAGGCGCGCAGAAACCGGAATGGACATGCCGTCCATGAGGATTTCGAGCACCGCCCGACACAGCGATTTGCTGGCGCAGCCACTTTTGCAAAGGTTTCCAATGACGACTCAACTCACGATCACCCGCCCCGACGACTGGCACCTGCACCTGCGCGACGGCGACCTGATGGCGTCGGTCGTTGCGCACACGGCGCGCGAGTTCGCCCGCGCCATCGTCATGCCCAACCTCAAGCCGCCGGTGACGACGGTCGAGCTGGCTGCCGCCTACCGCGACCGCATCCTCAAGGCCCTGCCGGCCGGCAGCGACTTCACGCCGCTGATGACCCTGTACCTGACCGGGGCGCTGACGCCCGACGAGGTCGCCCGCGCCAAGGCGTCCGGTTTCGTCCACGCGGTGAAGTTCTACCCGGCCGGCGCGACGACCAACTCCGAGGCCGGCGTGTCGGCGCTCGACGGCGTGATGCCGGCGCTGGAGAAAATGGCCGAAGTCGGCCTGCCCTTTCTGGTGCACGGCGAAGTCACCGACCCGTCGGTGGACGTGTTCGACCGCGAGGCGGCGTTCATCGACCGGGTGATGGCGCCGCTGCTCGCGCGGCTGCCGACCCTGCGCGTGGTCTTCGAGCACATCACCACCCGCCAGGCCGCCGAATTCGTCCTCGCCGCCGGCGACAACGTCGGCGCGACGGTGACGCCGCAGCACCTCTTGATGAACCGCAATGCGCTGTTCCAGGGCGGCATCCGCCCGCACCACTACTGCCTGCCGGTGCTCAAGCGCGAAGAACACCGCAGGGCGCTGCTGGCCGCGGTGACATCGGGCAGCAGCAAGTTCTTCCTCGGCACCGACAGCGCGCCGCACGCGCAGCACACCAAGGAAGCCGCGTGCGGCTGTGCCGGCATCTACTCGGCGCACGCGGCGCTGGGCTTCTACGCCGAGGCGTTCGAATCGGTCGGCAAGCTCGATGCGCTCGAAGCCTTCGCCAGCTTCAACGGCCCGGACTTCTACAAACTGCCGCGCAACACCGGCACCGTCACGCTGGTCAGGGAAAGCTGGACCGTGCCGGCCGCCTACCCGTTCGGCGAGCACGACGTCGTGCCGCTGCGCGCCGGCGAAACGCTGGGCTGGCGCCTGCAGGACCACGCAGCGTGACGACACTGGTCGCCCGCGACATCGCCCGGCCGGGCTGGTGGCTGTCCGGCGCCGTGCTGGCGCTGGCCGGCTGGTGGGGGCAGCCGCTGATCGCGCCCGATCACTTCGAGCGCGCCTTCTTCGGCCTGTTCTGGTACACGATGCTCGCGCTGGCCGCGGTGTTCTGGGCGCTGCCGAGCGAGCGCCGCCTCAGCGGCAACGAGTTCGTGCGCCGTACGATGCTGCTCGGCATCGTGCCGGTGTATACCCGCCGCCAGCCGGTGTCGAACTACCGGCAGGTGGTGCTCGAAACCGACCCGAACCTCGTCGGTCCGGACACGCTGTGGGTGCTGGTCGAGGGCGACGGCGGCCGCCGTTTCGCCTTCTCCCACCGCCGCGCAACCCGCCGCGGCCGCGCCCGGCAACTGGCGCTGGCGCGTGCGCTGGCCGAGGCCGGCGGACTTCCGTTTGCCGGCGAGGTGCTGAACGCGGGATAATGGCGCCGCGAAGCCGGCCGGATCGTCGCCGCCCCGGGCAATCGGGGGGGAGGAAAGTCCGGGCTCCGCAGGGCAGGATGCCGGCTAACGGCCGGGCGCCGCGAGGCGACGGAAAGTGCAACAGAGAGCTGAACCGCCGATGGCGGGGACTTCGCGGCGCGCAAGCGGCGCAAAGTCCACCCACTCAGGGTGCTTGCAGACTGGGTGGGTCGGGTTGAACGGTCGGTTGAAGCGATCGGGACCGCGTACAGGCAAGGGTGAAAAGGTGTTCCCGTCGGGGAAGCCCCGCAAGGGGCCGGTAAGAGCGCACCGCGGCGCTGGCAACAGTCGCCGGCAGGGTAAACCCCATCCGGAGCAAGACCAAGCAGCAGGCGTTGAGGCGGCCCGTCGAGCCTGCGGGTAGGTTGCTTGAGTGCAGTGGTAACGCTGCGCCTAGAGGAATGGCGGTCGCGCACGGTTCGCCGTGCGAACAGAACCCGGCTTACAGGCCGGCTTCGCCCGATCGCAACAAAAAAGCCGAGGTGAAAACCTCGGCTTTTTTACGTCTGTTCAGCGGCTTATTCAGCGGCGCAGCATGCATACCGTGCGCCACAAGGGGCCGAGCTGCTTCAGCGGGCGAGCGAGACACTTGACGTCGCCCGAAGTGAAACCAAAGCCTGCGGCTGGAGCGCGGGCAGGCGTCGCGAGCGGCCGAAGGCCAAGGAGTCAGCACCGCAGCAACCGGAATGGACGTGTTGTCCATGAGGATTGCGAGGCGCGCACGACGCAGGGATTCGGTCGCGCAGCAGCCTGCGCACGCCTCAGAGGGCGTCTTGCGGGTTGCCGGCCAGCAGCTTCCCTTCCAGCGCATTCACCCGGGCTTCGAGTTCGGTGAGCTTCTCGCGCGTCCGCGCCAGCACGTCCTGCTGGATCTCGAATTCCTCGCGGGTGACGAGGTCCATGCGGGTGAACGCGCTCGCCATCATCGCGCGCACGTTCTTCTCGACGTCCTTGGCCGGGCTGGCGGCGATCGCTTCGGAAATCTTGCTGGAGATCTCGTCGAAGAATTTTTCTTTCAGCATGGCTTTCTCTCCGTATTGGGCTGGGCAGGCTCGAAGTCTAGCAGATGGGTAGACCGCGCCGTGGCGGCGAAGTTGCGTCCCGGCGCAGGCACCGAGGCGGTGCGCCGGCATGGTGCAGCCCGCGTCGGCTGCGCCGAGTCGGTGCGTTTGCAACGGCTGCACCGGTGATCCGGGCCGGCCATCGTGTTTCCCGGCGATTGGCACGCTTTCTGCTAGACCTTCTACGTCATCGTCCTGTTTCCAAGGAGTCTCCCATGAAATTCGTCACCGCCATCATCAAGCCGTTCAAGCTCGATGAAGTGCGTGAGGCGCTGTCCGCGATCGGCGTACAGGGGCTCACGGTCATCGAAGTGAAGGGCTTCGGCCGTCAGAAGGGCCACACCGAGCTTTACCGTGGTGCCGAGTACATCGTCGACTTCCTGCCCAAGGTCAAGCTCGAGGTCGCGATTGCCGACGACCAGCTCGACGCGACGCTGGAAGCGATCGAAAAGGCCGCCAACACCGGCAAGATCGGCGACGGCAAGGTCTTCGTCTTCGATCTCGAGCACGTCGTGCGCATCCGCACCGGCGAAACCGGCGAAGCGGCCATCTAACTAAAAAGACGCGGGAAGGAGAGAAGCATGAAAACCTGGCTGGCAAGATTCATGGCGCTGCTGTGCGGGCTGATGCTCGCCGGCGCGGCGCTGGCGGCGGATGCTCCGGCAGCCGCCAAACTGTACTTCGAGACCGGCAAGGCCGAACTGCCCGCCGACGCGGCGACGGCGGCGCAGCCGCTGGTCGATTTCGCCAAGGCGGACGGCAAGGTCGTGCTGAGCATCGCCGGCTTCCACGACGAGCGCGGCGACGCCGCGGCCAATGCCGAGCTGGCCAAGCAGCGCGCGCTGGCGGTCAAGGACCTGCTGGTCAAGGCCGGTCTGGCCGATGCGCAGATCAGCCTGGAAAAACCGGCGGTGACGACCGGCGGCGGTGACGCGAACGAGGCACGTCGCGTCGAGATCGCCGTGGCCGTGCCGGCCGCCGCACCGGCCAGCGCCGAAGCCGTCGCCGCCGAAGCACCGGCCGCCGCGCCGACGATGACCGTCAACAAGGGCGACAACGCATGGCTGATCGTCGCGGCGAGCATGGTGATCCTGATGTCGATCCCGGGTCTGGCGCTGTTCTACGGCGGCCTGGTGCGCAGCAAGAACATGCTGTCGGTGCTGGTGCAGGTGTTCGTGGTGTTTTCGCTGATCGCGGTGCTGTGGGTGATCTACGGCTATTCGGTGGCGTTCACCGAAGGTAACGCCTTCTTCGGCGGCTTCTCCAAGCTGATGCTCAAGGGCGTGACGCCGGATTCGATCGCTGCAACGTTCAGCAAGGGCGTCGGCGTCTCCGAGCTGGTCTACGTCGTGTTCCAGGGCGCGTTCGCGTGCATCACCTGCGGGCTGATCGTCGGGTCGTTCGCCGAACGCGCCAGGTTCTCGGCCGTGCTGGTGTTCATGGTGCTGTGGTTCACCTTCGCCTACCTGCCGATGGCCCACATGGTCTGGTACTGGGCCGGTCCGGATGCGTACACCTCGCAAGCCGCCGCCGATGCCGCCAACGCGACCGCGGGCCTGCTGTTCCAGAAGGGTGACCTCGACTTCGCCGGCGGTACCGTCGTCCACATCAACGCAGCCGTTGCCGGCCTGGTCGGTGCCTTCATGGTCGGCAGGCGCGTCGGCTTCGGCCGCGAAGCGATGGCGCCGCACAGCCTGACGATGACGATGATCGGCGCCTCGCTGCTGTGGTTCGGCTGGTTCGGCTTCAACGCCGGCTCGGCGCTCGAAGCCAACGGTACCGCCGCCCTCGCCTTCGTCAACACCTGGGTTGCCACCGCTGCCGCCGTACTGTCGTGGTTGTTTGCCGAATGGCTGCTCAAGGGCAAGCCCTCCCTGCTCGGTGCCGCATCGGGCGCCGTCGCCGGCCTCGTCGTCATCACCCCGGCCGCCGGTTTTGTCGGCGTCGGCGGCGGTCTGGTCATGGGCCTGATCGCCGGTGTCGCCGGCCTGTGGGGCGTGCACGGCCTGAAGCGCCTGCTCGGCGCCGACGATTCGCTCGACGTGTTCGGCGTCCACGGCGTCTGCGGCATCCTCGGCGCGATCCTGACCGGCGTGTTCGCCTCGCCGGACCTCGGCGGCACCGGCGTGTGGGACTACGTCGCCAACAAGGTGGCCGAAGGCTATTCGATCGGCAACCAGGTCAAGATCCAGGCGATCGGCGTTGGCGTCACGATCCTGTGGTCGGGCATCGTTTCGCTCGTCGCGTACAAGCTGGTCGACCTGGTCATCGGCCTGCGTGTCCGCGAGGACGAAGAGCGCGAAGGCCTCGACGTCACCAGCCACGGCGAAAAGGCCTACAATCTCTGATCGTTGCAATGCTTCGACGGCCCGCCGCAAGGCGGGCTTTTTTACGTTCGCCGCCGATGACCGGTCATCGGCGCATTCGCGGCTAGACTCGCGGATCCCTTTCAAGGAATAGCGCGATGATCCGTTCCGCCGTGGTGCTGGCGCTGCTCGCCGGCAGCGCCCAAGCGCATGTGATGCTGCAGCAGAAATACGCGCCGGCCGGCAGCGACTACAAGGCGGTGTTTCAGGTTGCGCACGGTTGCGACGGCGCCGCGACGACGGGGCTGCGGGTGATCGTGCCCGCCGGCGTGACCATGGCCAAGCCGGCGGCCAGGGCGGGCTGGAAGCTCGATATCGAGACCGCGGCGGACCAGCGCGTCACCGCGGTGCGCTGGCACGGCGGCACGCTGCCCGACACGCAGTTCGACGAGTTCGCGATGCTGCTGAGCCTGCCGGCCGAAGCCGGCAAGCTCTATTTCAAGGTCGAGCAGTGGTGCGGCAAGCGCAAGATCGGCTGGACCGGCATTCCTGTAGCGGGCCAGGCCGAGCCGGAACATCCGGCGCCGGTGCTCGAACTCGCACCGGCGGCCGGCAGCGGTCACCACCACCACTGAGCCGCGCTCAGAAGTACTTCTTCAGGTCCATGCCCTTGTACAGGCCGGCGACCTCGCTGGCATAGCCGTTGAACGGCAGCGTCTTGCGCCGCAGCAGCTCGCCGATCCGGCGCTCGTTGGCCTGGCTCCAGCGCGGGTGGTCGACCTCGGGGTTGACGTTCGAATAGAAGCCGTACTCGTTCGGCGCTGCCTTGTTCCACGCGGTCGCCGGCTGGGTGTCGCGCAGCACGATTTTCACCAGCGACTTGGCGCTCTTGAAGCCGTACTTCCACGGCACGATCAGCCGTACCGGCGCGCCGTTCTGGTTCGGCAGCGGCTTGCCGTACAGGCCCAGGCAGAGGATCGCCAGCGGATGGACCGCCTCGTCGATCCGCAGACCCTCGGTATACGGCCAGTCGAGCACCGGCCGGCGTATTCCGGGCATCTGCTTCGGGTCGGCGAGCGACACGAACTCGACGTACCGGGCCTTTGATGTCGGCCTGACCTGCTTGAGCAGCGACGACAGCGGGTAGCCGACCCACGGAATCACCATCGACCAGCCTTCGACGCAGCGCAGCCGGTAGATCCGCTCTTCGAGCGGCGCCAGCTTCAGCAGCGTGTCGATGTCGAAGGTTTTCGGCGCCTCGCATTCGCCCTCGACCCGGAGCGTCCACGGCCGCGTTTTCAGCGCGCCGGCATGCCGTGCCGGGTCGCCCTTGTCGGTACCGAATTCGTAGTAATTGTTGTAGCCGGTGATCTGCTCCCAGCTGTTCTTTTCCTCGCCGGTACTGAAGCGGCTCGGCTGCGCTGCCAGCGCCGCCGCCTCGGCGTCGGGCAGCATGGCGGCGGCGATCAGGCCGCCGGTGGCCTGCAGGAAACGGCGCCGGTCGAGGTAGAGCGATTCGGCGGTGATGTCCGACGGCAGAATGGGCAAGTGCGACATGCCTGGTCTCCAGGTCCGTGATTCAGCTTGGTCGCGGTGGCGACGCGAATCTGACGGTGCTTGGAGTCCGGCTAGCGCAAAAAGTGCGCACCGAGCGCGATCAGCGCGCCGGCGAGCAAGACCCGCGCGGCAATCCGGACGCCGCGATGCGCTTCGGATCGCCAGGCCGGCGACAGCATGCGCCAGAGCAGCAGCACGGCGAGGGCGAGCAGGACGAATCGGAGGGGTTTACCAAACATGGGCGACCAAGCGGGAGCCAAGTTAAAGTGGCACTTTAAGATATGGCCGGTATCTGGTTAATTATGCTTTGATTTTCTCGGACTGATGCTGCGCTCATTAAACGCGGCTAAGTGATTGTATCAAAACGGGAAACCCCAAACCCGCCCTTGTGGCGGGTTTTTAATTGCTGCTATAGTGGGCGAAAGTGGGAAAAAGTGGGCGAAAGTGGATTTTTTCCCCGAACGAGACAAGGCTCATGTTCAGCGGCGTGGCAACCCTCAACCTCGACAGCAAGGGACGTCTGGCGATTCCGGCCAGGCATCGCGAACTGCTGCTCGCGCGCAGCGCGGGCCGGCTGGTGCTGACGGTGAGCCCCGATCGCTGCCTGCTGCTTTATCCGCAATCCGACTGGGCGCCGGTGCGCGACGAACTGAACAAATTGTCCGGTGCGCAGTCGCAAATCCGCCGCCTGGTTGTCGGCCATGCCGAAGAAATGGACATGGACGGCGCCGGCCGCATCCTGATTGCGCCGCGGCTGCGGCAGCTCGCCGGGCTGGAAAAGGAAATCGCCTTCGTCGGCATCGGCAACAAATTCGAGATTTGGGACGACGGCCAATGGTCGGCGAAGAATCAGGCGGTATTCAACCTGTCGCCGGCCGATCTTGAAACCCAAATGCAAGGCATCGTGCTGTGAGCTTCATCCATAAAACCGTCCTGCTTCACGAAGCGGTCGACGCGCTGAACATCCGCGCGGACGGTATCTACGTCGACGGCACCTTCGGCCGCGGCGGCCATTCGCGCCTGATCCTCTCGAAGCTCGGTCCCAACGGCCGGCTGATCGCCTTCGACAAGGATCCGTACGCGATCGCCGAGGCGCAGACGATAGACGACCCGCGCTTCACCATCGTGCATGACGGTTTTGCGGCGCTCGCACGTGCGCTCGACACGCTGAACGTGCCGGCGGTCGACGGCGTACTGCTCGACCTGGGCGTCAGCTCGCCCCAAATCGACGACGGCAGTCGCGGCTTCAGTTTCCGCTTCGACGCGCCGCTGGACATGCGCATGGACACCACCCGCGGCCAGACCGCCGCGGACTGGCTGAACAGCGCCGACGAAAAAGACATTGCGGAGGTCATCAGGGATTATGGCGAAGAGCGGTTTGCTAAACAGGTTGCAGCAGCGATTGTTGCAGGTCGCAGCGAGCGGCCATTGTCCACCACCGGCGAACTTGCCGCGCTCGTGGCGCGCGCCGTCCGCACCCGTGAGCCGGGCCAGGACCCGGCGACGCGTACCTTCCAGGCTGTTCGGATTTTCGTCAATCGCGAGCTTGAAGAGCTCGCGCTGATCCTGCCGCAGGCGCTGGCGAGGCTCTCGCCCGGCGGGCGGCTGTCGGTGATCGCGTTCCACTCGCTCGAAGACCGGATCGTCAAGCGCTTCATCCAGGACCAGAGCCGGCATGACCTGCCCGACCGGCTGCCGATCCGCGCCGCCGACATCCCGCCGTCGCCGCTGAAGGCGATCGGCAAACCGGCCCGGGCCAGCGCCGGCGAGGTCGCGGACAATCCGCGCGCCAGAAGCGCGATCCTGCGCGTGGCGGAAAAGGCCGCGGCATGACCCGCCTCAACTTGTTCCTGCTCGCCGTGCTGATCGCGTGCGCGCTGTCGGTCGTCACCAGCCAGTCCAACGCCCGCAAGCTCTACGGCGAGCTGCAGAAGGAAGAGCAGGCCACCCGCAAGCTCGACGTCGAGTGGGGCCAGCTCCAGCTCGAGCAGAGCACCTGGGCGATGCACTCGCGCATCGAGAGCGAGGCGACGGCCAAGCTCGGCATGCAGCTGCCGGCCGCCAACCGCACCCAGGTGATCCTGCCGCAAGGGCAGGTCGTCCCGCGCCCGAAACACTCCCCGGCAGGCTGAGGCAATGAACCGGATGATCCCGCCGACCCAGGCGCGCAAGCGCTACAGCCAGCAGCTCAAGCTCGAGCGCTGGCGGGTCTGGTTCGTCGTCGCCGGGCTGATGGGGCTGTTCGCAATCCTGCTCGGCCGCGGCCTGTGGCTGCAGGTGTTCAACGATGAGTTCCTGCAGGGCCAGGGCGATGCGCGCTACACGCGCACGCTCAGGCTCGAGGCCAACCGCGGCATGATCACCGACCGCAACGGCGAGCCGCTGGCGATCTCGACCCCGGTCCAGTCGGTCTGGGCCAGCCCGCGCAGCATCGCGCTGCTGCCGAACGGCCAGACGCGTCCGGCCGACTGGGAGCCCGAGAACGACAAGGACCCGGTGCCGCTGTCGCAGGACGAGGTCGGTAAGCTGGCGCGTGCGCTCGGCATGCCCGTCGCCGACGTGGTGAAGAAATTGTCCGAGCCGCGCCGCACCGGCAAGGGCGAGGTGATCAAGGACAAGGACGGCAAGCCCAGCCGGCCCGATTTCGTCTGGCTGCGCCGGCAGATGAACCCGCAGGACGCCAAGAACGTCATGGCGCTGAACATCCCCGGCGTCTACGCGCAGGCCGAGTTCCGCCGCTACTACCCGGCCGGCGAGATCATGGCGCAGATCGTCGGCTATACCAATATCGACGGCCACGGTCAGGAAGGGCTCGAGCTCGCGCGCGACAAGCTGCTGTCGGGCCAGACCGGCAGCCGCACGGTGATCCGCGACCGGCGCGGCTACATCGTCGAGGACATCTCGACCATCGTGCCGCCGAAGGACGGCGAGACGCTGGCGCTGTCGATCGACCGGCGCATCCAGTACCTCGCCTACCGTGAACTGAACAAGGCGGTCAGCGACTTCGGCGCGGTCGGCGGCAGCATCGTCGTGCTCGACGCGCGCTCCGGCGAAATCCTCGCACTGGCCAACTCGCCGTCGTACAACCCGAACAGCCGCGAACGGATCGATCCGTCGAAGAAGCGCAACCGCGCGATCACCGACCTGTACGAGCCGGGTTCGACGCTGAAGCCGCTGACGATCGCCGCGGCGATGCAGGCCGGCACGATCAACGCCAAGACGACGTTCAATACCTCGCCCGGCGCGCTGTCGATGGGCGGCTTCACGATCAAGGACACGCACAACTACGGCGTGCTGACGCCCGAAGGCATCATCGTCCATTCGAGCAACATCGGCTCGCTCAAGGTGGCGCTGACGATGCCGCGCGAAACGCAGTGGAACATGCTCAACGCCGCCGGCATCGGCCAGCGGCCGGGCCTGGGCTTCCCGGGCGAATCGGCCGGCAAGCTGCGGCCGTTCAAGACCTGGTACCCGATCGAGCAGGGCACCATGGGCTACGGCTACGGCCTGTCGGTCAGCCTGATGCAGATGGCCAAGGCCTACCAGATCTTCGCCACCGACGGCATCGAGCACCCGGTCAGCCTGATCAGGCAGACGGCGCCGATGCCGGGCAAGCAGGTGATCTCGCCCGAGCTAGCACGGACGATCCGCGGCTACATGGAAAAGGTCACCCAGCCCGGCGGCACCGCGACACGGGCGCAGGTCGTCGGCTACCGCGTCGCCGGCAAGACCGGGACCGCGCGCAAGCAGAGCGGCGGCGGCTACACCGACAAGAAATACGTCGGCTCCTTCGTCGGTCTGGCGCCGGTATCGAACCCGCGGCTGATCGTCGCGGTGATGATCGACGAACCGGACATCAAGAAAAGCATCTACGGCGGCGCGGTCGCCGCACCGGTGTTCTCCAGCGTCGTCGCAGGCACCCTGCGGCTGCTGGGCATTCCGCCCGACGCACCGACCAACAACATTCTGCTGCCGAGTCCTCAGGACACCAGGGAGGACGAAGCATGGGTCCCATAAGCTGGCCGCTGCCCGCGCTCGACTTCACGGCGATCGATGCGATCGCCGCTGGCCGTCGTGTCGTTGCCGACAGTCGCAAGATCCAGCCCGGCGACGTCTTCCTTGCCTTTCAGGGCGAGTACGCCGATGGGCGCCGGTACATCCAGGCGGCGATCGACGCCGGCGCCGGCGCGGTGCTGTGGGAAATCGACGATCCGCAAGGCGGCGACTTTGCCTGGCAGGCGCGATGGACGGTGCCGAATCTGGCCGTGCCGCAGTTGCGGGCGCAGGCCGGCATCGTCGCGGCCCACCTGCTCGGCTATCCGAGCGCGGCGCAGACCGTCGTCGGCATCACCGGCACCAACGGCAAGACGTCGATCGCCAACTGGCTCGGTCAGGCGTTCACCCGGCTCGGCCACCGGACCGGCGTGCTCGGCACGCTCGGCAACGGCATCTATCCGGCGCTGGAAAGCTCGACGCACACGACGCTCGACCCGGTCGCGCTGCAGCACTGGCTGGCGCGGTTCCGCGACGCCGGTGCCGGCCATGTCGCGATGGAAGTCAGCTCGCACGGGCTGGCGCAGGCGCGTGCACACGGCGTCGCGTTCGACATCGCCGTGTTCACCAACCTGACGCGCGACCACCTCGACTACCACGGCACGCTCGAAGCCTACGGCGCCGAAAAAGCCAGACTGTTCGCTTGGCAGGGTCTGAAGGCGGCAGTGATCAATGCCGACGACGCGTTCGGCCATGCGCTGCTCAAGACGACGACCGCGCCGCGCGTGCTGAGCTACGGCATTGATGCCGGCGACATTCGCGCGAGCCGGATCGAGGCGACGCTCGCCGGGCTGGTGCTCGACGTCGTCACGCCGGCCGGCACGGCGATGATCCGCTCGTCGCTGGTCGGCCGTTTCAACGCCTACAACCTGCTGGCCTGCCTCGGCGTCCTGCTGGCCGCCGAAGTGACGCTGTCCGACGCGGTTGCCGCGCTCGAGGCGATCGTGTCGGCGCCGGGACGGATGCAGCGGCTCGGCGGCGGTCGGCAGCCGCTGGTCGTCGTCGACTACGCGCATACGCCGGACGCGCTCGACAAGGCGCTGACGACGCTGCGCGAGGCGATGCCGGCGGGTGGGCGGCTCTACTGCGTGTTCGGCTGTGGCGGCGACCGCGACCGCGGCAAGCGGCCGCTGATGGGCGAGATCGCCTGCCGCCTCGCCGACGCGACGGTGATCACCAGCGACAACCCGCGGTCCGAGCCGCCGCAACAGATCATCGACGACATCATTGCCGGCGTCGAAGGCGTCGACGGCAGCGGGCTGGCCAACTATTCGATCGAATCGGACCGGGCCCGCGCGATCGCCGCGACGATCGACCTCGCCGGCGCTGGCGACGTCGTGCTGATCGCCGGCAAGGGCCACGAGACCTACCAGGAAATCCACGGCGTCCGCCACCATTTCGACGACGTCGAACAGGCGCAGGCGGCGCTGACAAGGAAAACACCATGATGCTGACGTTGCACGATGCAGCGCAGGCCGTCGGTGGCGCCGTTCAAGGCGACGCGGCGGCGGCGTTCGCGCGTGTCACCACCGACAGCCGCGACATCCGCGAGGGCGACCTGTTTGTCGCGCTGCGCGGCGAGCGTTTCGACGGCCACGACTTTGCCGATGCCGCGCTGGCGCAGGGCGCGGCCGCGGTGCTGGTCGAGACCGCGGGTGCGGGCAACCGCATCGTCGTTGCCGACACGCTCAAGGCGCTCGGCGAACTGGCGAGCCACTGGCGCGACGTGATCGCGCCGAAGCTGGTCGCGATCACCGGCAGCAACGGCAAGACCAGCGTCAAGGAAATGACCGCGTCCATCCTCGCCGCCCATGCCGGCTCCGAGGCGGTGCTGGCGACGCGCGGCAACCTGAACAACCACATCGGCGTGCCGCTGACGCTGCTGAGCCTGCGACCGCAGCACCGATATGCGGTGGTCGAGATGGGCATGAACCATTTCGGCGAGATCGACTATCTGACGCGGATGGCGCGGCCCGATGTCGCGCTGGTCAACAACGCCGGCGCCGCGCACCTCGAGGCGCTCGGCTCGGTCGAAGGCGTCGCGCGCGCCAAGGGCGAGATCTTCGCCGGCCTCGTCGCCGGCGGCACGGCGATTCTCAATGCCGACGACGACTACGCGCCGCTGTGGCGCGAACTCGCCACCGGCCGGTCGCAGACCGGTTTCGGCCTCGGCGCCGCTGCCGACGTCCGCGCGACCGGGGTCGTTGCCGGCGCGCTCGGCAGCCGTTTCACGCTGGAGACCCCGGCCGGCGAAGCGCCGGTCGAGCTTGGCGTGCCGGGCATGCACAACGTCCGCAACGCGCTCGCCGCGACCGCCGCGGCGCTGGCGCTGGATGTGCCGCTTGTGATTTGTACCGCTGGCCTTGCCGCATACCAGGGGGTAAAAGGCCGGCTCGAACGCAAGCAGGCGGGCTCGGGCGCGCTGCTGATCGACGACAGCTACAACGCCAATCCGGATTCGATGAAGGCCGCGATCGACGTGCTGGTGCGTATCGGCGCCGAGCAGCACAAGCGGACCTTGCTGGTGCTCGGCGATATCGGCGAGGTCGGTGCCGACGCGCCGGCGCGGCACGCCGAGGTCGGTGCCTATGCCAAGGCGGCCGGCGTGCAGGCGCTGTTCACGCTCGGCGAACAGATGCGCGAGGCCGCCACGGCGTTCGGCAGCCGGCATTTCGACACGCTGGCCGCGCTGCTCGCCGAACTCGGGCCCGAAGCCGGGCCGGATGCGGTGGTGCTGGTCAAGGGGTCGCGCTTCATGCGCATGGAGCGCGTCGTCGACGCGCTCGTCAACGAACAGGGAAACAACTAGTCATGCTGCTTTGGCTGACACAATGGCTCGGCGAATCGATCCGCGCCTTCAATGTCTTCAACTACATCACGCTGCGCGCGGTGCTGGCGACGATGACCGCGCTGACGATCTCGTGGGTGCTCGGGCCCTGGGTGATCCGCAAGCTGACCGAAATGAAGGTCGGCCAGGCGGTGCGCAGCGACGGCCCGCAGACGCATCTGGTCAAGGCCGGTACGCCGACGATGGGCGGTACGCTGATTCTGCTGTCGATCGGCCTGACGACGCTGCTGTGGGGCGATCTGGCCAACAAGTACGTCTGGCTGGTGCTGATCGTCACGATGGCGACCGGCATCATCGGCTTCGTCGACGACTACAAGAAGGTTGCGCTGAAGAACCCGAAGGGCTTGAGCGCCAAGGCCAAGATGTTCTGGCAGTCCGCGATCGCGATCGGCGCAGGGCTGTTCCTCGTCAACGTCGGCCAGTTGCCGGCGCAGACCGGCTTCATCATCCCGTTCTACAAGGAAATCCTCTACCCGTTCGGCGCGATCGGCTTCTGCGTGCTGACCTATTTCGTCATCGTCGGCACCAGCAACGCGGTCAACCTGACCGACGGCCTCGACGGCCTCGCGATCATGCCGACGGTGCTGGTTTCGGGTGCGTTCTGCATCTTCGCCTACGTCGCCGGCAACATCAAATTCGCCACCTACCTCGGCGTTCCGCACGTACCCGGCGCCGGCGAGCTGGTGATCTTCTGCGCGGCGATGGCCGGCGCGGGGCTCGGCTTCCTGTGGTTCAACGCCTATCCGGCCGAGGTGTTCATGGGCGACGTCGGCGCACTGGCGCTCGGTGCCGGCCTCGGCACCGTCGCGGTCGTCGTGCGGCAGGAAATCGTCCTTCTGATCATGGGCGGCGTCTTCGTCGTCGAAGCGCTGTCGGTGATGATCCAGGTCGCCAGCTTCAAGATGACCGGCAAGCGCGTGTTCCGGATGGCGCCGCTGCACCACCACTACGAACTCAAGGGCTGGAAGGAGACGCAGGTCGTCGTCCGCTTCTGGATCATCACCATGCTGCTGGTCCTTGTCGGCCTGGCGACGCTGAAGCTGCGCTAGGAGACGACATGGATTTCAACGGCAAACACATCATCGTCGTCGGGCTCGGCATCACCGGGCTGTCGTGCGTGCGCTGGCTCGCGCGCCACGGCGCCCGGCTCACCGTCGCCGACAGCCGCGACGTGCCGCCCGGCGCCGACACGCTGGCCGCCGAGCTGCCCGCTGTCGAGACCCGCTTCGGCGCATTCACCGACGCGACCTTCCGTGACGCCGAGCTGCTCGTCGTCAGCCCCGGCGTGCCGCTGGCGACGCCCGAGATCGCCCGTGCGATCGACCGCGGTGTCGAAGTCGCCGGCGACGTCGAACTGCTCGCGCGCGCGATCCGCGGCAGCGGCGCCCGCGTGCTGGCGATCACCGGCAGCAACGGCAAGACCACGGTCACCAGCATGGTCGGCAAGATGTGCGAGCAGGCCGGGCTGAAGACCGTCGTTGCCGGCAACATCGGCCTGCCGGTGCTCGATGCGCTGACCGAGTGGGAAGGCCGCAGCGGCAGTCCGGACATCTGGGTGCTCGAGCTGTCGAGCTTCCAGCTCGAAACGACGAATTCGCTGACGCCCGATGCGGCCGTCGTGCTCAACGTCACCGAAGACCACCTCGACCGCTACGACGGCATGCGCGACTACGCGCAGACCAAGGCACGGATCTTCAACGGCCTCGGTGTGATGGTGCTGAACCGCGAGGACGGCTGGTGCCGCGGCATGACGCAGCCGGGCCGCAACATCGTCTGGTTCGGTACCGACGCGCCGCGCAATCCGAGCGAGTACGGCCTTGTTGCCGACGGCGACGACGTCGCGCTCAAGCTCGGCGAGCGCACGCTGATGAAGGCGGGGGACCTGCAGCTGGCCGGCCTGCACAATGCCGCCAATGCACTCGCGGCGCTGGCGCTCACAAGGGCGATCGGCCTGCCGAGCGCGCTGTCGATCGCCGCGCTCAAGGCGTTCAAGGGCTTGCCGCACCGGGTCGAGTTCGTCGCCGAGAAGGCCGGCGTCCGCTACTACGACGACTCGAAGGGCACCAACGTCGGCGCGACCGAAGCCGCGCTCAAGGGCATGAGCCGGCCGGTGGTGCTGATCGCCGGCGGCGATGGCAAGGGCCAGGACTTCACGCCGCTGAAGACGGCGTCCGAGCGCATCTGCCGTGCCGTGGTGCTGATCGGCCGCGACGGCCCGCAGATCGCCGGGGTACTCAACGACGCGATGTCGGCGTTTGTCGACGCCAACGACGACGGCGAGGCCTTCCTGCCGGTGCTGCAGGTGCCGACGCTCGAGATGGCCGTACAGATGGCCGCCAACCTCGCCGAGCCGGGCGATGTCGTGCTATTGAGCCCGGCGTGCGCCAGCCTCGACATGTTCCGCAACTATCACCACCGCGCGGAAGTGTTCATCGCCGCCGTGCGGGGTCTGGAAGGCTGACGCGATGAAAGCGATCTTCTACCGGGCCCTCAAGCGCATCCGCCCCAGCATGGCCGCCTACGACCAGGCGCTGCTGTGGTGCGTGCTCTTGCTGCTGACCATCGGCCTGGTGATGGTCTACTCGGCGTCGATCGCGATGGCCGAGGTCGACAAGGACACCGGTTTCCGCAGCACCTATTTCCTGATCCGGCACTCGATCTTCCTCGTCGTCGGCGTGGTCGCGGCCTTCTTTGCCTTCAGCGTCTCGACCCGGACCCTGCAGCAGTACGCGCCGCTGCTGTTCATCCTCGGCGTACTGCTGCTGATCCTGGTGCTGATCCCCGGCATCGGCCGCGAGGTCAACGGCAGCCGCCGCTGGCTCGGCCTGGTGGTGATCAACCTGCAGCCGTCCGAGCTGATGAAGCTGATCGTCGCGTTCTACGCGGCCGACTACACGGTGCGCAAGGCGGCGTTCATGGGCGGCGACTTCTGGCCCAGCATCACCAAGGGCCTGCTGCCGATGCTGTTCGTGATGCTGATCGTCGGCGGCCTCTTGCTGCTCGAACCGGACTTCGGCGCGTTCGCGGTGATTACCGCGATCGCCATGGGCCTGCTGTTCCTCGGCGGTTTCAACTGGCGGCTGTTTGCCGGACTGATCGTGCTGCTCGGCATCGGCTTCGTCGGCCTGATCGCCAGTTCGCCTTACCGGCGCGCGCGCGTGCTCGGCTTCCTCGACCCGTGGCAGGACCCGTACGGCAAGGGCTACCAGCTGAGCCACTCGCTGATCGCCTTCGGCCGCGGCGAATGGCACGGCGTCGGCCTCGGTGCCAGCGTCGAGAAGCTCTCCTACCTGCCCGAAGCGCACACCGACTTCCTGATGGCGATCATCGCCGAGGAGTTCGGCCTGCTCGGCGTCGTCGTCGTCGTCGGCCTGTTCGCCTTCCTGGTGTTCCGCTGCTTCATGATCGGGGTGCAGGCGGCCAAGCTCGACCGCGCCTACCAGGCGCTGGTGGCGCAGGGCATCGGCATCTGGATCGGCGTGCAGTCGGTGATCAACATCGGCGTGAACATGGGCCTGCTGCCGACCAAGGGCCTGACGCTGCCGCTGCTGTCGTTCGGCGGCTCGGGCATCGTCGCCAACCTGCTGGCGCTCGGCGTCGTGATGCGCATCGACTACGAGAACAGGCAGCTGATGCGGGGGCGGAAAGTATGAGCTGGATTCTGACCCTCGTAGTGCTGGTCATACTGATTCTCGCTTTTGTCAGTCGGGCGAAATCGCGGCAGGCCGCGGTCACGGCACAGCCGCTTTCTACCGTACCCGCTCGTGCCGGGCGCACCCTGCTCGTCATGGCCGGCGGTACCGGCGGCCACATCTTCCCGGCACTCGCCGTGGCCAAGGCGATGCGCGAACGCGGCTGGGATGTGGTCTGGCTCGGCGCGGCCGGGGCGATGGAAACGCGCATCGTGCCGCAGCACGACATCCCGCTCGAAACGCTGGCCATTACCGGCGTGCGCGGCAAGGGGCTCGTGAAGAAGCTGGCCCAGCCGTGGGTGCAGCTGAAAGCGCTGTACGGCTCGCTGCGGACCATTTTCCGCCACCGCCCCGACGTGGCGATCGGCTTCGGCGGCTTTACCGGTTTCCCAGGCGGTCTGGCGATGCGGCTCTTGTGGCTGCCGCTGGTCGTGCACGAACAGAACTCGGTCGCCGGCCTCACCAACAAGGCGCTGTCGAAGCTCGCCAGCCGCGTGCTGTTCGCGTTTCCGTCGGCGTTCCGTACAGCACCGCCGCGGTTTGACTGCGTCGGCAATCCGGTCCGCGATGCGATCACGGCGGTCGCCGAACCCGCGCAGCGTTTCGCCGGTCGAAGCGGGCCGCTGAAGCTGCTGGTCGTCGGCGGCAGTCTCGGCGCGCAGGTGTTCAACGAACAGGTGCCGAAGGCGCTGGCGCTGCTGCCCGAGGCCGAACGGCCGGTGGTGATCCATCAGGCCGGCGAGAAGCACATCGACGCCCTGAAGGCCAACTACGCCGCGGCCGGCGTTGCCGCCGAGTGCGCCGCCTTCATCGGCGACATGGCCGGCGCCTATGCCGATGCCGATCTGGTGCTGTGCCGTGCCGGCGCGCTGACGGTGTCCGAGCTGGCCTGCGTCGGTGCCGCGGCGGTGCTGGTGCCGTTCCCGCACGCGGTCGACGACCACCAGACCGGCAATGCGCGTTATCTCAGCGATGCCGGCGCCGGCGTGCTGCTGCAACAAAGCGAATTCGGCGCCGAGCGTTTCGCGGCGCTGCTGAAAGAAACAAACCGTGCGCGCTGCCTTGCGATGGCCCAGAAGGCCCGGCAGCTCGCCAAACCCGACGCGACCGAACGGGTCGTGGCGGTGATCGAGGAACTGGCAAGATGAAACACAAGGTCAAACGGATCCACTTCGTCGGCATCGGCGGGGTCGGCATGAGCGGCATCGCCGAGGTGCTTGCCAACCAGGGCTTCGCCGTCAGCGGCACCGACCTTGGCAGCAATGCCGCGACGCAGCGGTTGCAGGCGGCCGGCGCCGTCGTCCACAAGGGCCACGACGCGGCCTTCGTCGCCGATGCCGACGTGGTGGTGATTTCGAGCGCGGTGAAGGACGACAACCCCGAGGTGGTCGAGGCGCGTGCGCGCAAGATCCCGGTGATTCCGCGTGCGCTGATGCTCGCCGAACTGATGCGGCTGCAGCGCGGCATCGCGATCGCCGGCACCCACGGCAAGACGACGACGACGAGCCTGACCGCCAGCATTCTCGAAGCCGCGGGCATGGACCCGACCTTCGTCATCGGCGGCAAGCTGCACGCCGCCGGCAGCAATGCCCGGCTCGGCCACGGCGACTATCTGGTGGCCGAGGCCGACGAGAGCGACGCGTCCTTCCTCTACCTGAGCCCGATGATCTCGGTCGTGACCAATATCGACCAGGACCACATGGACACGTATGGCCACGACTTCGACAACGTGAAGAAGGCCTTCGTCGATTTCCTGCACCACCTGCCGTTCTACGGCCGCGCGGTGCTGTGCGTCGACGACGACAACGTCCGTGAAATCCTGCCGCGCGTGACCAGCCCGGTGACGACCTATGGCACCGGCCCCGACGCGATGCTGCGCGCCGAGAATATCGTCCCGTTTGAGGGCCAGATGCGTTTCGACGCGGTCTGGGAGAACGGCGAGACCCGGCGGATTCCGGTCACGCTGAACATGCCGGGCCAGCACAACGTGCTGAACGCGCTGGCGGCGATCGCGATCGGCCTCGAGGTCGGCGCGTCCGAAGATGCGATCCAGCGCGCACTGGCGACGTTCCAGGGCGTCGGCCGGCGCTTCCAGCGCTACGGCGAGGTCGCCTGCCAGGCGCTGCCCGACGGCCCGGACGCCGGCACGTTCACGCTGGTCGACGACTACGGCCACCACCCGGTCGAGATGGCCGCGACGATCGCCGCGGCGCGCGGCGCCTTTCCGGGACGCCGGCTGCTGCTGGCTTTCCAGCCGCACCGCTACAGCCGCACGCGCGATTGCTTCGAGGACTTCGTCAAGGTGCTCGGCACCGTCGACGGCCTGCTGCTGGCCGAGGTCTACGCCGCCGGCGAGGCGCCGATCGTCGCCGCCGACGGCCGTTCGCTGGCGCGTGCGGTGCGTATCGGGGGCAAGGTCGAACCGATTTTTGTAGAGCAGATCGCCGACATGCCGGCCGCCATCGTCGCGGCCGCGAAGCACGGCGATGTGGTGATCACGATGGGGGCGGGCTCGATCGGCACCGTTCCCGGCAAACTGGTGCAGAACTGAAATGGCTGAAATGAAGCAATACGGCAAGGTCGCCGTGGTGATGGGCGGCGAATCGAGCGAGCGCGAAGTCTCGCTGATGAGCGGCCGTGGCGTGCTCGAGGCACTGCGCAGCCAGGGCGTCGACGCCCATGCGTTCGATCCGGCCGAAAAACCGCTCGAGGCGCTGCACGAGGAGGGGTTCGACCGGGCCTTCCTGATCCTGCACGGCGGCGACGGCGAGGACGGCACGATCCAGGGCGCGCTCGAATACCTCGGCATTCCGTACACGGGCTGCGGCGTGATGGCGAGCGCGATCGGCATGGACAAGTGGCGCACCAAGCTGATGTGGCAGGCCGTCGGCCTGCCGGTGCCGGCCTACCTGCTGCTCGACGCGCAGAGCGATTTCGAATCGGTGATCCCGAAGCTCGGCTCGCCGGTGTTCGTTAAACCGTCGAACGGCGGTTCGAGCGTCGGCGTCACCAAGTGCCGCACAGCAGACGAAATCCGGGCCGCGTACGAGGAAGCCGCCAAGTACGACCCGCTGGTGATGGTCGAGCAGGCCGTGTCCGGCGGCGAATACAGCTGCGCGGTGCTCGACGGCCGCGCGCTGGCGACGGTGAAGATCGAGCCGGCGACTGAGTTCTACGACTACGACGCCAAGTACTTCCGCGACGACACCGTCTACACCTGCCCGGGTCTGCAGGGCGAAGCCGAAGCGCAGGCGCGCGTGCTCGCCGAAGCCGCCTACCGCGTGCTCGGCGCGACCGGCTGGGCGCGGATCGACTTCCTGACCGACGCCGACGGCAAGGTCTACCTGCTCGAACCGAACACCGCGCCGGGCATGACCAGCCACAGCCTGTTCCCGATGTGCGCGCGCGAAGCCGGCATCGGCTACGAGCAGCTGGTGCTGCAGATCCTCGATACGACGCTGGAGGCTGAATGAACATGCCTGCCCAGACCGTTTGCCAACTGTGAACAGAGAGGAAACGTGATTCCAGCAACAAGAGAACCTCGTCAGGGCGTCGCGAGCGGGCGCCAGACAAGGAGTCAGCAGCGCAGTCACCGCAGCGTACGCGAGTACGTGAGGATGACGAGCAGCGCACGACGCCGTATGGCGCACGCGCAGCAGCCATGCCGAGGTTCGAATGTGGGATAGGCCGCAACTGCTGATGTGGTTCGCCAACCTGCTCACCGCGCTGGCGGTGCTGCTGCTGTTCTATTCGCTGGTGTTTCTGACGATCCACTCGCCGCTGTTCCCGGTCCGCCAGGTCAAGATCGACGGCGAGCTGTCGCATGTCACCAAGGAACAGTTGCAGTACGTGATCCGGAACGAACTGAAGGGGACGTTCTTCACGCTCGACCTCGACAAGACGCGCCAGGCGTTCGAGAAGCTGCCGTGGGTGCGCGAGGTCAACGTGCGCCGGCGCTGGCCGGACCGGCTCGAAGTCAGCATCGAGGAGCAGCGCGCGTATGCCCGCTGGGGTTCGATCGCCCTGCTCAATACCTACGGCGAGCGTTTCGACGCCGCCAGCAACGAGGCGCTGCCGGTGCTCGAAGGGCCCGAAGGCACCGAAAAGCTGATGGTCGAAGGCTACCGGGTGCTCACGGACGCGATGGCGCCGCTGCAGAAGGCGCCGACGCACCTGTGGCTGTCGCCACGGCGCGCCTGGCGCTTCCAGCTCGACAACGGCGTCGTCGTCGAGGTCGGCCGCGACGACGCGGTCGAGCGCGTGCGCCGCTTTGCCGAAGCGTATCCGAACTCGCTGGCGCTGATCGCCGAGAAGCATCCGTTCGAATATGTCGACCTGCGTTACCCGAACGGCTTTGCCGTCCGGCTGCCGGCGTACAAGCCCGAGGAGACGGCCAAGCCGGGTGCCAGGCCCGTCGCGGCCAGACCGGCTGCCGCGAAGCCTGCGGCCAGCATGCCGGCAGTGAAACCCAAGCCCCGCAGCGCTTCGGCGTAGCGGGAACGAATCCGTGACCGGTGCTGCGGCGCCGGCCTGTTTTGAATTGAATGAGTAAGAAAGAGGCTGCTGTGAGTAGAGACGCGAACAACCTCATCGTCGGGCTCGATATTGGGACATCCAAGATCGTCGCCGTCGCTGCCGAGATCCAGGACGACGGCATGCTGAACGTCGTCGGCCTCGGTTCGGCGACCAGCCGCGGCCTCAAGCGCGGCGTCGTCGTCGACATCGAGAAGACCGTCGGCGCGATCCAGAGCGCGCTCGGCGAGGCCGAGCTGATGGCCGACTGCAAGATCCGCGAAGTGTTCACCGGCATCGCTGGCAGCCACATCAAGGGGATCAACTCGGACGGCATGGTCGCGATCAAGGACAAGGAGGTCACCGACGCCGACGTCCAGCGCGTGATCGAGACCGCCAGCGCGGTCAACATCCCGACCGACCACCAGGTGCTGCACATCCTGGCGCAGGAATACATGATCGACGGCCAGGAAGGCGTGAAGGAGCCGCTAGGCATGTCCGGCGTGCGGCTGCATGTCAATGTCCACATCGTCTCGGGCGCCGTGTCGGCGGTGCAGAACATCACCAAGTGCGTGCGCCGCTGCGGCCTCGAGATTGCCGAGGTCGTGCTGCAGCCGCTGGCGTCGGCAACGTCGGTGCTGACCGACGACGAGAAGGAACTCGGCGTCTGCCTCGTCGACGTCGGCGGCGGCACGACCGACCTGGCGGTGTTCATGGGCGGCGCGATCCGCCATACCGCGGTGATTCCGATCGCCGGCGACCAGATCACCAACGACATCGCGATGGCGCTGCGCACGCCGACGGCCGAGGCCGAGAACATCAAGATCCAGCACGGCGTCGCGCTGCGGCACATGACCGATCCGCAGCAGATGATCGAGGTGCCCGGTGTCGGCGAGCGCGGCTCGCGCCAGATGAGCCGGCACACGCTGGCCGAAGTCGTCGAGCCGCGGATCGAGGAGCTTTACGCGCTGGTGCAGGCCGAGCTGCGCCGCAACGGTTTCGAGGACCGGCTGTCCTCCGGCATCGTCATCACCGGCGGCGCCTCGCTGATGCCGGGCATGGTCGAGCTCGCCGAAGAAATCTTCCACATGCCGGTCCGGCTCGGGCTGCCGAAATACGTCGGCGGTCTGGCCGAGGTCGTCAAGAATCCGCGCTATTCGACCGCGGTCGGCCTGCTGTTGTTGGCCAGGGAGCAATACCACAAGAATCCGGCCGGCAAGGCCAAGGACGGATCGTTCGGGGACATTCTGGGCCGCATGAAGGCGTGGTTCCAGAATAATTTTTAGTCAGTTTCGGGTCAGTAAGTTAGAATCGGGTCAAGAAGGAGAGTCATCATGGCACTGAGTATCGAAGTCCACGACGTCGCACACGCCGTCAACATCAAGGTGATCGGCGTCGGTGGCGCCGGTTGCAACGCAATCAACAACATGATCGAGCACGCACTCGCCGGCGTGCAGTTCATTTCGGCCAACACCGACGCACAGGTGCTGAAGCTGTCGAAGGCCGAACACATCGTTGCGCTCGGTCAGGAACTGACGCGCGGCTTTGGCGCAGGTTGCAACCCGGACATCGGCCGCCAGGCCGCCGAGGAGGACCGCGAGCAGCTCGGCGAGCTGATCGACGGTGCCGACCTGCTGTTCATCACCGCCGGCATGGGCGGCGGTACCGGTACCGGCGCGGCACCGGTGATCGCGCAGGTCGCGCGCGAGAAGGGCATCCTGACCGTCGGCGTCGTTACCAAGCCGGGTCTGGACGAGGGCAACCGCCAGAAGGTCGCGCAGGCCGGCATCGACGAGCTCGGCCGCTATGTCGACTCGCTGATCGTCGTGTCGAACCAGAAGCTCGAGGAAGTGCTCGGCGACGACGTCACCATCGACGAAGCGTTCCGCGCCGCCGACGACGTGCTGCGCAACGCGGTCGGCTCGATCGTCGAGATCATCAACTACCCGGGCCTGATCAACGTCGACTTCGCCGACGTGAAGACCGTGATGCAGGAAATGGGCATGGCGCTGATGGGCACCGCTCACGCTGCCGGCCCGAACCGCGCGGTCGAGGCGGCCGAGGAAGCGATCCGCAGCCCGCTGCTCGACAACATCAACTTCAAGGGCGCCCGCGGCGTGCTCGTCAACATCAGCGCCAGCAAGTCGACGCTGAAAAAGAGCGAAATCCGCCAGGTGCGCGAGATCGTCGAAGCCGGCGCGGCCGAAGATGCGGTCGTCAAGCACGGCGTGGTGTACGACGACAGCCTGGGCGACCAGCTGCGCGTCACGCTGATCGCTACCGGTCTGGGTAGCCGTGAAAGCAGCAAGCCGGTGATGCAGGTCGTCGCCAGCCAGCCGCTGAAGACCGGCACCGACAACCGTGCGATCGACGACTGGAGCGCCTTCGACCTGCCGCCGGGCATGCGCCCGAACCGCCGCAGCGGCGGTACCGACACGCGCTCGGTGGTCGGCAACGTCGACATGGATATCCCGGCCTTCCTGCGTCGTCAGGCAGACTGAGGTAGGCATGCGAACGCGCAGACCGCCCTGCAGGTGCAGGGCGGCGAGCCGGCGCGCGCCCGTCATCGGTAGATAACGGCAATCGGGAACATTGCGACGATCAATCCAGCCCATGACCCGGGGCTGCTAGAATCGTTGGCATGAATCCGTTAGGCCAAGGCAATCCATGTTTCAGCAACGAACCCTGAAAACCACGGTCCGTGCGGTCGGTGTCGGCCTGCATTCGGGCGAGCGTGTCACGCTCGTGCTGAAGCCTGCCCCCGTCGATTCCGGCATCGTGTTCCACCGCGCCGATCTGCCCGATTCGGCACCGTTCAGGGTCGGGCCCTCGCTCGTGAACGACACACGACTCTCCTCGACGCTCATCCATGATGACGTCCGTGTCGGCACGATCGAGCACCTGATGTCGGCGTTTGCCGGCTTCGGCGTCGACAATGTCGTCGTCGAAGTCGACGCGCCGGAAATGCCGATCATGGACGGCTCGGCCGCGCCGTTCATCTACCTGCTGCAGAGCGCCGGCGTCGTCGACCAGGCGGCGCCGAAGCGTTTCGTCCGCGTCAAGAAGCCGGTCGAGGTGGTCGAGGGCGACAAGTGGGTGAAACTCGAGCCGCACGACGGCTACAAGGTGTCGCTGAAGATCGACTTCCAGCATCCGGCGTTCAAGAAGTCGGCGCAGACGATCACGCTTGATTTCGCCAACACCAACTATGTGTCCGAGATCGCCCGCGCGCGGACGTTCGGCTTCATCCACGAGGTCGAGATGCTGCGCACCAACGGCCTCGCCCGTGGCGGCAGCATGGATTCGGTCGTCGTCATCGACGAGTACCGCGTGCTCAACGACGGCGGCCTGCGCTTCGAGGACGAGTTCGTCCGCCACAAGGTGCTCGACGCGATCGGCGACCTGTACATCCTCGGCCATCCGCTGATCGCCGCGTTCTCCGGCTACAAGTCCGGCCACGCGATGAACAACAAGCTGCTGCGCGCACTGCTCGACGACCCGGACAGCTACGAGTTCGTCAGCTTCGAGCGCGACGAGGACGTGCCGAGCTCGTTCCACGCGCTGCCGCCGGTCGGCATCTGATCCGGCCGGAAGGGGCGTGCCATGTTCGCCGTGCTGCGCATCCTGTTCGTGCTGGCCGTCGTGCTCGCCGGCTGGTCGGTGTTCCGCTACCTGCGCACGCGCGACCGCTACTGGCTGGTTTTCCTTTGCCGGGTGATCGCGGCGACGCTGGCACTGCTGCTGCTGTTCTTCATCGGCCTCGTGGCTGAACGCATCTTCTGGCTCTGAATCCCCATGCCCCGTTTCTTTCTTGATTCGCAGCTCGCCAGCGGCGAGACGCTCTCGCTGCCCGAATCGCTGGCCCGCCACGTCCAGGTGCTGCGGATGCAGCCGGGTGAGTCCATCACGCTGTTCAACGGCCACGGCGGCGAGTTCGCGGCGACGGTGACGGCGATGGGCAAGCGCAATGTCGACGTCGAGATCGGCGCCCACGATCCGGTCGAGCGCGAATCGCCGCTGCAGACCGTGCTGCTGCAGGCGGTCTCAAGCGCCGAGCGCATGGATTACACGGTGCAGAAGGCGACCGAGCTCGGCGTCAGCCGCATCGTCCCGGTCTACAGCCAGTACTGCCAGCAGCGCTTGAGCGGTGAACGTGCCGGGAAGCGGCTCGCACACTGGCGCGCCGTCGCCGCGGCCGCGTGCGAGCAGAGCGGCCGCACCCGCGTGCCGCAGATCGATCCGGTCGCGCCGCTGGCCGATGCGCTGGCCGGCCTGCCGGCGCTCGAGCTGCGGCTGCTGATGTCGCCGGTCGGCGCCGTGCCGTTCCGCACGCTGCCCGAGGGGGCCGGCAGCGTCGCGATGCTGGTCGGCCCCGAAGGCGGGCTCTCGGGTGCCGAGGAGCAACTGGCAATCGCGGCCGGCTTCACGCCGCTGGTGCTCGGCCCGCGCATCCTGCGCACCGAAACCGCCGGCCCGGCGCTGCTGGCGCTGGCACAGGCGCGCTGGGGCGACGGCTGAAACCAGCGGTCAAGCCCTGACCGGGGCCCGTGCGCTGCCCGGAATCCTCGTTGGACTGTACGTCCACTCCGGCTCCTGCGCTGCGCTTCACGCCGCGGAGGGCTGCTTGCGACGGACGGCGGGCCGGTTTGCATCGTAAGCTTGGCCGGCCGTCGAGCTATAATCGGGCTTTGCTCCCTCTCAGGCAAAGCATGAACAACCGCTTGCTGTACACGCGCCTGCTCGGCGAGATCCGTCCCTACTGGCCGGTAATCGCCGGCTCCATCGTCTGCATGATCCTCGCCGCGGGTGTCGACGCCGGCCTGGCCGTGCTGCTCAAGCCGCTGGTCGACCAGAACCTGCAGGCGCACTCGCTGGCGCATACTGCCGCGTGGGTGCTGCCGGCGCAGATCTTCGGCCTAGCGATCCTGCGGCTGGTGACCAACTTCGGTTCGGACTACGCCAGCGGCTGGCTGTCGGCGCGGGTGATGCATGATTTGCGGCAGAAGATGTACGAGCAGTACCTGAAGCTGCCGACGCGCTATTACGACCAGAGTTCGACCGGCGTGATGCTGTCGCGCATCACCTTCGACATCGGCAACGTGATGAACGCCGGCGTGCAGGTGCTGACGGTGCTGGTGCGCGACAGCTTCTCGATCGTCGCCTTCCTCGGCGTGATGCTGTACCACGACTGGCAACTGACGCTGCTGTGCCTGATCCTGCTGCCGGGCGTCGCCGCCAGCATCCGCATCGTCGGCAAGCGCCAGCGCAAGCTGTCGCGCTCGTCGCAGGAAACCATGGGCGAGATGACGCGCATCCTCGACGAAAGCCTGTCCGGCCACCGGGTGGTGAAGATCTTCGGCGGTTTTCCGTACGAGCGGCTGCGCTACTTCAATATCAACAACCGGATGCGCAGCATCATGGTCAAGCAGAACGCCACCTCGGGCGCCAATTCGGGGCTGGTGATGCTGCTGATCGGCATCACGCTGGCGATCATCATCTACTTCGCCAGCCTGCGCGCGCAGACCGGCGCGCTGACCGCCGGCGCCTTCGTGTCGTTCATGGTCGCGATGATGGCGATCCAGCAGCCGGTGAAGAACCTCACCAAGATCAACGAGCAGTTCCACAAGGGCATGGCGGCGGCGGAGTCGGTATTCAGCGTGCTCGACGAAGCGGCCGAACGCGATACCGGCACGCGCGGCATCGAGCGCGCAAAGGGCGAGATCGATATCCGCGGGCTGCAATTCCACTACGGCGATCCGGACAAGCCGGCGCTGTCCGGCATCGACCTCAAGGTCGCACCGGGCGAGACCGTCGCACTGGTCGGCAGCTCGGGGTCGGGCAAGACGACGCTCGCCAACCTGCTGCCGCGTTTCTACGAGCCGACTGGCGGCGAGATCGACCTCGACGGCGTGCCGCTGACCGATTACAGGCTCGCCGACCTGCGCCGGCAGTTCGCCATGGTCAGCCAGGATGTCGTGCTGTTCAACGACAGCGTGACCGCCAACATTGCCTACGGCGATGCCGCGCCGGATCCGGTACGCGTGCGTGCGGCGGCCGACGCGGCATTCGCGACCGAATTCATCGAAAACATGAGCGAGGGTTTCGACACGCTGCTTGGCGAGAATGGTGTCCGGCTATCGGGCGGCCAGCGCCAGCGCCTGGCGATCGCGCGGGCGATCTACAAGGATGCGCCGGTGCTGATCCTCGACGAGGCGACCAGCGCGCTCGATACCGAGTCCGAGCGCAAGGTGCAGGCGGCGCTCGAGAACCTGATGAAGAACCGCACGACGCTGGTGATCGCCCACCGGCTGTCGACGATCGAGAACGCCGACCGCATCGTCGTGATGCGGTCGGGGCGCATCGTCGAGGTCGGTGGTCATGCCGAGCTGATCGAGCACAAAGGCATGTACGCGCAGATGCACGCGGTGCAGTTCCACGAAGCCTGAGTGGCCGCACGGCGCTGGCCGTCGGGCATTAGTCCCGGCGGTTCAGCGCGGCGAGCTTGAGGAAGCGATAGTAGACGGTTTCGGCATTGAATACCGCAACCTGGAAGCCGGCGGCGCCGTCGAGAAAGCCACGCTTGATCACCCAGGTGCGGATGAACGCCCACAGTCCGCGGCCGACGGCCTTGGCGACCGATGCCGTTTCGCCGCGTGCATGGCGCTGGTGCGCGCCGGCCTCCGAGTAGGCATCGAGCTTGCGCAGCACGTCGGCATGCGTTTCGTACGAGTAGTGCAGCAAGGTGCCGGCCAGCGCGGCGGCCGGGCCGTCGAATACCAGCCGTTCGTGCACCAGATCGTCCGAAAAGCGGGCGCTGCCTTGCTTGAACAAGCGCGGAATCCAGTCCGGGTACCAGCCCGAATGCCGCATCCAGTGGCCGCAGAAGCTCGACAGCCGGTTCAGCCGGTAGACGTCGGCCTGCGGCCCGGCGATCGCGGCACGGATCGACGCGGCGAGCTCCGGCGAGACGACCTCGTCGGCATCGATCAGCAGCACCCAGTCGGTGTCGAGCAGCGCCACCGCGCGGTTCTTCTGCACGCCGAAACCGGGCCAGTCGCTCGAGACGGCGACAGTCGCACCATGGGCTTCGGCAATTTGCACGGTTGCGTCGCTGCTGCCCGAGTCGAGCACGGCGATCTTGTCGGCGAACGCCAGCGCCGACAGGCATTCGGCCAGCCGCGCTTCGGCATTCTTGGTGATCAGGGCGACGCCCAGGGTTGCTGCTGGCATGGGAAGGCGGGGCTGAAAACTGGATATAATCGGACAAACGCCGGGATATCCACAAGCCCGGCACCAACCGGTCATCCCCATGAAGATTCTCGTCACCGGCGCAGCCGGGTTCATCGGCCTGCACCTGAGCCAGCGCCTGCTGGCCGCCGGCCATGCCGTGCACGGCATCGACAGCGTCAACAGTTACTACGATCCGGCACTCAAGCGCGCGCGTCTGGCGCAGTTGAGCCCGCTGGCCGGCTTCTCGTTCGAAGAACGCGACCTGGCCGACCCGGCCTGTGTCGCGCTGATCCGCGACGGCGGTTACGACGCGGTCGTGCATCTGGCCGCACAGGCCGGTGTCCGTTATTCGCTCGAGGCGCCGCTCGCGTACAGCGATGCCAACCTCGTCGGCTTTACCCACGTGCTCGAAGGCTGTCGGCACGGCAAGGTCGGCCAGCTGATCTTTGCCAGCAGCTCGAGCGTCTACGGCGGCAACCGCAAGCTGCCGTTCGCCGAAACCGATTCGGCCGACCACCCGGTCAGCTTCTATGCGGCGACCAAGCGCGCCAACGAGCTGATGGCGCACAGCTACGCCCACCTGTACGGTCTGCCGGTGACCGGGTTGCGCTTCTTCACCGTCTACGGTCCGTGGGGCCGGCCGGACATGGCGTACTACAAGTTCGCGCAGAAGATCGTTCGCGGCGAGACCATCGACGTCTACAACCACGGCAGGATGCGCCGTGATTTCACCTATATCGACGAGATCATCGACGGCATCGAGGGCCTGCTCGCCAGGCCGGCGGCGCCGGACGCGAACTTCGACGTGATGCAGCCGAAGGCCGGCAGCAGCTGGGCGCCGTACCGGATACTGAACATCGGCGGCAACAACCCGGTGCCGCTGATGGACTTCATCGCCACGCTGGAAAAGCACCTCGGCGTGACCGCGAACAAGCACTACCTGCCGATGCAGGACGGCGACGTGGCGGAAACCTACGCCGACACGCGGGCGCTCGAAGCCGTCGTCGGCCCCATCGCGCGGATTTCGCTCGACGAGGGACTCGGCCGTTTCGTTGCGTGGTTCAAGGACTACCACGGTGTCTGATGCGCCGTTCCGTCGTGCGCTGGTGATCAAGCTGCGCCATCACGGCGACGTGCTGCTGACCGGGCCGGTGTTCAGCACCTTGGCCGAGGCGCATCCGGGCATCGAGATCGACGCGCTGGTGTATTCGGATACGCAGGAGATGCTGAGCCTGCACCCGCACGTGCGCACGGTGCACACGATCGGCCGCGACTGGCGCAAGCTGGGCCCGCTGGCGCAGCTGTCGCGCTACTGGGGGGTGTACAAGGCGCTGAAGTCGCGCGACTACGACCTGATCGTCCACCTGACCGACCACTGGCACGGTGCGCGGTTGGCACGCTTGCTCAAGCCGCGTGTCTCGGTGGCGCCGAACGTGAAGAAGAACGGCGCACGCGCCAGCAAGACGTGGGCGAAGTCGTTCAGCGCACGCTATCCGGTCATCGGCGGCAACCGCCGCCACACCGTCGACATCCATCTCGACGCGCTGCGGCGGATCGGCATCCAGCCGAGCGAGGCGAGCAAGGCGCTGCGCTTTGTCGCCGGCCCAGATGCCGAAGCGTCGGTCGCCGCCAAGCTCGCCGGGCAGGGCGTGGCGCGTGGCGGATACATCCTGATCCACCCGACCTCGCGCTGGCTGTTCAAGACCTGGCCGGTCGCGCACGTGGCTGCGCTGGTCGACGCGCTGACCGCTCGCGGCGATACCGTGGTGCTCTCAAGCGCGCCGTCCGAGGCGGAACTCGGCTGGATCGCTCAGCTCAGGGCCAGACTGGCGCGGCCGGTCGCCGACCTGTCCGGCCAGCTGTCGCTGAAGGAGCTCGGCGCACTGATCGCCGGCGCACGCGCCTTTGTCGGCGTCGATTCGGTGCCGATGCACCTCGCCGCGGCATTGCGGACGCCGGCGGTGGCGCTGTTCGGCCCGTCCGGCGACATCGAATGGGGACCGTGGCGCTCGCCGCACCGGCTGATCACCGAGCCGTTCAGCTGCCGCCCCTGTGGGCAGGACGGCTGCGGCGGCAGCAAGGTCAGCGACTGCCTGACCGCGATCAGGCCCGAGCGCGTGCTGGCGGAACTCGACGAGCTGCTCGCCGAGGTGGACCGGTGACGGCGCCGATCCGGCTGGCGATCGTCCGGCAGAAGTACAACCCGCACGGCGGTGCCGAGCGCTTCGTCGCGCGCGCGCTCGATGCGCTCGCCAGCCGCGGCGCGCTCGACGTGACCCTGCTGGCACGGCAGTGGCAGCAGGGCGACAGTGGCTGGCATAGCGAAACGATCAACCCGCGCTATTCGGGCCGGCTCGGCCGCGACCGCGGCTTTGCCCACGCGGTGCAGAAGCGTCTCAAGGACTTCGATCTGGTGCAGAGCCACGAGCGCATTCCCGGTGCGACGATCTTCCGCGCCGGCGACGGCGTCCATGCGGTCTGGCTCGAACAGCTGTCGCGCGTGCAGGGGCTGCCGGCAAGGCTGATCCGCTTCTTCAGCCCCTACCACAGCTATGTGTGCCTGGCCGAGACCGAGATGTTCCGGCACCCGGCGCTGAGGACGGTGATCTGCAATTCCAGGCTGGTCCGCGACGAGATCGCCGACCGCTTCGCCGTGCCCGACCACAAGCTCGAACTGATCTACAACGGCGTCGATACCGACGCCTTCCACCCGGATCTGGCAAGTCACCGCAAGGCGATGCGTGATCAATGGCGCGTGCCGCAGGATGCGCCGCTGCTCGCCTATGTCGGCTCCGGCTTTGCACGCAAGGGTGTCGCGACCGCACTGGCCGCGATCGTGCCTTACCGGGATGTCCATCTCGTGATCGCCGGTGCCGACAAGCATGCCAGACGCTATCAGAAGCAGGCGCAGGAGCTCGGCATCGCCGCGCGGGTGCGCTTCCTCGGCGGTGTCGCCGACGTCAAGCCGGTGTACGGCGCGGCCGACGCGCTGATCCTGCCGACCCTGTACGATCCGTTCCCGAATGTCTGCGTCGAGGCGTTCGCATCGGGACTGCCGGTGTTCACCAGCCCGATGTGCGGTGCTGCCGAATGGATCAGCGAGGGCGTGAACGGCTGGACCAACGACGCGCTCGACATCGAAGGCTATCGCAGCGCGGTCGGCGCCTGGCTGGCGCGCCGCGACGAATGGCCCGCCTTGCGCCAGGCCGCGCGCAAGACCGCCGAACCCTATACCCTGGCGCGCATGGCCGGCGAGCTCGAAGCGCTCTACGCCCGCCTGCTGGCCCAGACCTGAAAAACCCGAAGAGAACCCGATGCGCATTCTGCATACCGAATCATCGTGCGGCTGGGGCGGTCAGGAGATCCGCATCCTGACCGAGGCCGCCGGCATGCTCGCTCGCGGCCACCAGGTGACCATCCTCGCCTGCCCGAACTCGAACATCTACCCGGCCGCGCTCGAACGCGGGATTCCGGCGGTGGCGCTGCCGATCGAAAAGAAGCGTGTCGGCAGCCTGCTGGCGATGCGCGGCTGGCTGGCGCAGCACAAGCACGAGTTCGACGTGATCAACACCCACAGCTCGACCGATGCCTGGCTGGCCGCCGTTGCCGGCGCGACCTTGTCCGGCATGCCGCCGACCGTGCGCACCCGCCATGTGTCGACCGACATCAACAAGAGCGCGACCACGCGCTGGCTCTACCTGAACGCGACCCGCCACATCGTCACCACCGGCGAGCGGCTGCGCAGGACGCTGAACCGCGACAACGGCTTTCCGCTGAACCGGATGACGTCGATCCCGACCGGCGTCGACCTCGAGCGCTTCACGCCGCCGCTGAGCCGCAGCGCCGCGCGCGCCAAGCTCGGCCTGGCCGACAAGCCGACCTTGGGCATCCTCGCGACCTTGCGCAACTGGAAGGGCCACGGCTACCTGTTCGATGCCTGGCCGGCGCTGACAGAACGCTTTCCGGACTGGCAGTTGCTGGTCGTCGGCGACGGCCCGCAGCGGCAGAATCTCGAGCGCCGTGTGGCCGAGGCCGGCTGGACCAACGTCGTGTTCGCCGGCAACCGTGACGACGTGCCCGACTGGCTGGCCGCAATGGATCTGTTCACCTTGCCGTCCTACGGCAACGAAGGCGTGCCGCAGGGCATCATGCAGGCGATGGCGTGCGGGCTGCCGGTCGTCAGCACCCCGGTCGGCGCGATCGCCGAAGCGGTGCTCGACGGCCAGACCGGCACGCTGGTGCCGCCGCAGGATGCCGCGGCGCTGACCGAGGCACTGGCCGCCTTGATGGGCGATGCGACACAGCGCCAGCGCTACGCGGCCGCCGGGCTGGCGCATGCGCGTGCCACCTTCGGGCTCGAGCGCATGCTCGACCGGATGGAAGCGGTGTTCGGTGCCGCCATCGCCCGATGAGCAGACACGTTCCGATCAAGCGCATCCTGGTCATCGTCGTCGCGCGCTTCGGCGACACCCTGCTGGTGACGCCGGTGCTGCGCCGGCTCAAGACCGCACATCCGGGCGCCGAACTGACCGTCATGGCCCACCATCGCCGTGCCGAGGTGCTCGAGCACCTGTCCTTCATCGACCGGCTGGCGACGATCTCCAAGCGCAGTGCGCCGTGGCGCGGCCGCTTCGGGCTGAAGCACTACGATCTGGCGCTGGTCTACGGCGACGATAGCGAATTCACCGATTACGCCGCGCGGGTGTCGCGCAAGGTCGTCGCCTTCGGTACGGGCGCCGCTGCGGCCAACGTGACGCTGGTGCCACCGCCGTCGAAGCCGACACCGGCGCAGCAGGAACGCGCCATGCTGCTCGCACCGCTGGATCTGGCTGTCGATGACTGGCGACTCGCGTACACGGTGACAGGGGCCGAGGCCATCAGGGCCGACGCGTGGGTCGCCGGCCGGCGGCTGGTCGGCCTGCAGCTGCAGAGCTTCCCGGCCAAGGCCTACCGCGACTGGCCGCTTGCGCATTTTGCAGAACTGGCCCGACGCCTGCTCGCCAGCTATCCCGACGTGCAGCTGGTGTTGCTCGGCGGTCCCGAGGGCCGCGACGCGGCGCTGAAGCTCGAGGCCGAACTGGCATCGGATCGCGTCAGCGTGCTGGCCGGCACGGTGACGATGCGCGAGAACGCCGCGATCATGGCACGGCTGGCGCTCTACGTCGGCGTCGATACCGGCCCGACCCACCTCGCCGGCGCGCTCGGCGTGCCGATGATCGCGATGTACCACGCCTTCCACCCCGGCTACCTGCTCGCGCCGTTGCAGCACCCGGCGCTGACCGTGCTCGAACACCCGGATGCCGGCGAGGGCGCGCGCCGCGATGCGCCGATGGCCGACATCGGCGTCGATACGGTCTGGGCCGCGGTCCGACAACGACTCGGAGACGCCTGAGATGTGCGGCATCGCCGGTTTCTTCCTCCCCGACGCCCTGCCGAAGATGGCCATCGACGCGTCGATCGACGCCCTGCGCCGCCGCGGCCCCGATGCCGCACACGTGATCGGCTGGCATCGCGACGGCAGCCGCAGCGACGCCGATGCCGAATACGGCCTGCTGCACCGGCGGCTGTCGATCCGCGACCCGCGCCCCGAAGCCGACCAGCCGATGCGCAACGACGCCGGCGACATCTGGATCTGCTACAACGGCGAGGTCTACGGCTGGGAGGACGACGCGGCGGCGCTGGTGCGCGACGGCGTCGTGTTCAACACCCGTTCCGACACCGAATTCATCCTGCGCGGCTACGAGCGCTGGGGCTTCGAGGCGCTGCTGCCGAAGCTGCGCGGCATGTTCGCGCTGGCCGTCCTCGACTGGCGCAGCCGCACGCTGTGGCTGGCGCGCGACCGGCTCGGCCTCAAGCCGCTGATCTACCACCACGGCGACGACGGCCGCTTTGCCTTCGGCTCGCTGGTCCGCGGGGTGATGCCGCTGGTGCCGGCCGCGGCGCGCACACTCGACGCCGACGGCCTTGCTGCCTATCTGGCACACCGCTACATCCCGGCGCCGCGGACGATCTTCACCGGCCTGCGCCGGCTCGAAAACGGCCACCTGCTGCGCTACGACCTCGACAGCGGCAAGCTCGAAAACCGGCCGTACTGGCAACCGGCAGCGGGCGAAGGCGAGCCGCTGGCCCTGCTCGACGAAGCGATCGGTCTGCGTACCGTCGCCGACCGGCCGGTCGGCGTGTTCCTGTCGAGCGGCGTCGATTCGGTCGTGATCGCCAGCCGGCTCGCCGCGCAAGGCCACAACGATCTGAGCACCTATACCGCCGCGTTCGCCGGCAGCACGCTCGACGAATCCGATGCGGCCGCCGGCATTGCCAAACACCTTGGCCTGCGGCACGAACGCATCGAAGTGCCGAACTCCATTGCCGCCGATTTCGACGAAATCGTCGCGACGCTCGACGAACCGTTCGCCGATCCGTCGGCGCTGCCGATGTGGTATCTGTCGCGCCAGACCAGCGAGCAGGTCAAGGTCGTGCTGTGCGGCGACGGCGGCGACGAGCTGTTCGCCGGCTACAAACGCTACAAACAGCACCTGCGCTCGAGCTGGCGCGGCGGTTTCCGGCTGCCACTGCCGTACAAGCCCGACGTGCTCGGCCGCAACAAGCTGGCGCAAGAGGCGGGCCTCTCGTGGGACGACGCGTACAGCCTGCGCTTCTCGGGCTTCGGCCCGCAGCAGCGCGCCGCGCTGATGCCGACCCGGCCGGCACGCGCGCACTACTGGCGCGACGGTGTGGCGGCGACGAGCCCGGTTGAATCGCTGCTGAACCGCGATCTGGCCAACTACCTGCCCGAATACATCCTGCGCAAGGCCGACCTCGTGACGATGGCGCACGGGCTCGAAGGCCGCGCACCGCTGCTCGACCACCATTTCGTCGCCAGCGTGCTGGCGCAGCCGGCGGCCAAGCGTTTCACCGATCCGGCCAAGCAGTTGCTGGCGCCGGCGATGGCCGGGCTGCCCGACGCGCTGAACCCCTTCCTGCAGAAAAAACGCGGCTTCAACCCGCCGCTGACGCACTGGCTGCAGACCGATCTCGCAGACCGCTACGCCGGGCTGGGCGCGCGGCTGGCCGTAAACAGCGACGGCTTGCTCGACGCCGTCGCCATCGATACGCTGGTCGCCGCTTATCGCGAAGGCCACGGCCGCTACGCCGAACAGGTGTTGCAGCTGTTGATGCTCGACGCGTCGCTGGCGCAACTGAGAGCCTGCTCATGATCTTTTCACGTCAGCGCCGGGTCGGAAAAAGCGCAGTCACCAGGCGGACGACACAGCCAATAGCCGGTTATTGGCAAGGCGTACAACGCAGTGAATGCGTTTTTTCCGACCCGGCCCTCCGGGTTCGGGGCAGTACCGGCGGTGCTCGGCGTTGCCAGCCGCTTGCGGTACTCGTACCGCTGCGCGTCCGGCGCCTTGCGCGCCATCCGGTACTGTCCCGAACGCTGACGCGAAAAGATCATGAACAGGCTCTGAAGCAACTGGATACGGAACTGCGATGAAAATCGGCTTTATCGACGTCACCGCGACGGTGTCGTTCGGCGGCGTGCAGACCGCCGTGTGGCAGCTGGCTGCGGCGCTGACCGATCTCGGTCACGAAGTCCACGTGATCGGCGGCAACGGCGACATCCGCCCCGATCTTGGTGGTCGCGACATCGGCGTGCACACCTTCGCCTTCCGCTCGCGCGAGCGTTTCCCGAACTTCGGCAGCCGCTTCCGCCGTCTGGCCGAGCGGTACAGCATGGCGCGCAACGCCAGGCAGGCCGTCGCCGGGCTCGACCTCGACTGGGTCGTGCTGACCAAACCGTTCGACTTCTTCTGGCCGATGCTGATGCCGCAAGGCAGCAGGACGCGTTTTGCGTTCATGAGCGGCGGCACCGATTTCTTCCGCGGCGACCGCAAGCTCGCCAAGCGTATCGACGCGTGGATGGCCTGCAGCCATTTCAATGCCTGGCAGCTGCAGCACCACTACAAGCGCTTCCCCAAGGTGATCTACAACGGCGTCGACGTCGGCCACTTCCGCCCGCTGGCAGCTAGCGCCAAGCGCGCCGAATTGGGCATTGGCGCCGACGAGTTCGTGCTGGCCTTCGCCGGCCGGCTGGTCGGCTGGAAGGGCATCCGGGTCGCGATCGACGCGTTGGCGCAACTGACCGACGTGAAGGCGCGGCTGCTGCTGATCGGCGGCGGCGATGCACTTGACGAACTGAAGGCGCAGGCGCAGCGGCTGGGTCTGGCCGGACGCGTGCTGTTCGTGCCGCCGCAGCCGCACGCGGTCCTGCCCGACTGGTATGCGGCAGCCGACGCCGGTGTATTCCCGAGCATCGGCGACGAGGCCTTCGGCATCACCATTGCCGAGGCGATGGCGTGCGGACTGCCGGTGATCGCCAGCCATATCGGCGGCATCCCCGAGGTCGTCGGCAACGAAGGCAGCTGCGGCGTGCTGGTCAGCCCCGGCGACGCGACCGCGATCGCCGATGCGGTCCGACAACTGCTGGCGCTGCCCGACCGCGGCCGGGCGATCGGCGAACGCGCGAGAGCGCGCATCGTCGGCCGGTACACATGGACGCAATCGGCACAGCGGCTGCTGGCCGCGCTGGGCGATGCGCAGGGAGATCGGGCATGAGGCTGGCCTATATCGATCCGCACCCGGTGCCCGGCGGTGACGTCGAGGCGCTGCAGATCCTGCAGAACGTCGATGCGCTGGCGCGGGTCGGCGTGATGGTCGATCTGGTCACGCCGACGGCAACGTTCGACACCCAGGCCATCCTCGGCCGGCCGCTGGCCGCCGGGGTGATCCTGCATCCGCAGATCGACTGGCGCCGTCGCTGGTTCTTCCCGGTCAACAGCAACCTGCCGTTCTTCATCCAGGCGGTGCGCTGGCTCAGGCGCCATCGCGTCGACGCGGTGTTCGTACGCAACCTCAAGCTGGCCGACTACCTGCTGGTGCATTGCCCCGGCGTGAAGCTGTTCTTCGAAACGCACGAGATTTTCGCCCAGACCTACCGCGAGGATCATCCGCAGCTGCGCGGCAAAGAGGCCGCCAAGCACGCGAAGCTGCGCGAGCGCGAGGCGAACGTCTACGGCCAATCCGCCGGGCTGTTCGCGCTGACGCAGCTGCTGATCGACGACGTGCGCCGCGACTACCGGGTGAACACGCCGGCCTGGGTCGCCGCCGACGGCGTCGACCTGACGGCGGCGAATGCCGGGTTCCGCGATGTGCCGTGGTCGCCCTCGACGCCGGCCCGATTGCTGTATCTGGGCAGCCTGCATCCATGGAAAGGCGTGCCGACGCTGATCGAGGCGATGCAGCATGTCGACGGTGCGCGGCTGACGATTGCCGGCGGCAATGCCGAGCGCATCGACGACCTGCGTGCGCAGGCTGCCATGCTCGGTGTCAGCGGCAGGATCGATTTCATCGGCACGATCGCGCCGGCGAAGCGCTTCGCACTGATTGCCGAACACGACATCTGCCTGCTGCCGCTTTCTGATACCAGCATCGCCAGCCGCTATACCTCGCCGCTGAAGCTGTTCGAATACATGGCGATGGCCAAGCCCATCGTCGTCGCCGACCTGCCGTCGATCCGCGAAGTGCTGGTGCATGGCGAATCCGGCTGGCTGGTTGCGCCTGCGTCGCCGCAAGCGATGGCCGACGGCATCAACGCGCTGCTGGAGCGGCCGGAAACTGCCGCAAGGCTGGCCGCGCAAGCGCGCGAACTGGCGCTGCAGTACAGCTGGGAAGCCCGGGCGCACCGGATTGCCGACGCCATCGATGCGACGATCGGCGACGCGCCCGCCGGAGCCGCCCGGTGAAGCTGTTGATGACGTGTGCGCCGATCCATCCGGTGCCGCCGCGCCATAGTGCCGCGGTCGAGTGGTGGATGTATCAGGTGGGGCTGCGCACGCAGCACGACATGCTGATCGCTTGCACGCACCAGCCCGGCTACGCGGTCGACGAGCAGGTGTCCGAGCGGCTGCGCATCCACCGGGTGCAGATCGGCCGGACGTACAAGCGGCTGTTCCAGAAATGGACCAAGCTCGACCCCTACGGCTACGCCGACCGGGTACTGGCACAGGCGCGCCGCAGCGGTGCCGAACTGGTCTACGTCCACAATTCGATCAGCACCTATGCCGAGATCAAGCGCCGCGCGCGCGGTCTGCCGCTGGTCTTGCACATGCACAACGAGCAGCCGGCGGCGACGTTGTCCGCCGACGACAAGCTGGTCGTACCGAGCCGCTATCTGCAGGACTGGTACGCGGTCAACAGCAAGGCACGCGACATCCGCGTGATCGCCAACGGCGTCGACCTCGACGCGCCGCCGCAGGCGCCGCTGGCGCTGCCACCGAGCGACAAGCGCACGGTGCTGTTCGCCGGGCGCTTCTCCGAGGAAAAGGGCGCGCTGGCGCTGGCCAATGCTTTCCTCGCATCGCCCGAACTGGCTGCACGCTGCCGGCTGCTGCTGGTCGGCGAGAGCGATCCGGCCAAGCTCACGGGGCAGCGCGCCGACTACGTGCGCAAGGTCCGCGATGCGGTTGACCGACTCGGCGATGGCGTGTTTGCCGGCTCCTTGGCGCCCGAAGGCATGCAGGCCGCATATCGTGCGGCCGATCTGGTCGTCGTCCCGTCCTTGTTCGAGGAGCCGTTCTGCATGGTCGCGATCGAAGCGATGGCCGCCGGCATGCCGGTGCTGGCGTCGCGGCGCGGCGGCATGCCCGAGTATCTGGTCGACGGCGAAACCGGCTTCCTGATCGGCGATCCGCTTGACGCGGCCGGGCTGGCCGGCGATATCCTGCGCGCACTCGATGCACCGGAGCGCAACGACGTGATTGCCGCGTCAACCGCGATGGTGCGCGCGCGTTTTGGCTGGTCGCGCATCGCCGCCGATTTCGACGCGTATTGCGCCGCCGCCGCGGGCGGCTAGATCCACTATCTCAGGGTTGTTCATGAAACGAGCAGTGAAGTCGGTCATCATGCAGGGCGGTCAGGGCGACGCCATCATGGCCGCATACGGCATGGCGGCGCTGCACGCGCTCAAGCCGGGCATCTTCGCCGACGATGTGGTCTGCTATCCGCGCTCGCTCGCCGCGCCGCTGATCCAGGCGCTGCTGCCGTGGGCGAAGGTACTGCCGATCGACAAAAGCAACGGCTCGGCGCACCCGCGCTTTTACACCAGCGCCGCGAAGACGACGCTCGGTTCGGCGTACAAGAACTGGTTCGGCCCGGACTGGATCAACAATTTCGCCGAGCGCCGCCGGCTGGCATCGACCGGCTATCAGCCACCGGGCGGCGCGGCACGGCTGGCGCGTTGGCTGACCGACAGGCGCCTGATCGGCAACACCCGCTGGCGCCGCGAAGCGCCCGATTACTACGCGATCAAGATGTGGGCACCGCTGGCCGAATACCACGGCTTCAGCGAAATCGATCTCGGCCGTGCGCTGTACGCGACGGTCGACGAACTGAAAGCGAACATCGGCAAGGCGCTTGGCGATTACCGGTCGCCGCTGCCGGTTCCGACGCTGGCGGTGTTTCCTAGCGGCGCGTCGTTCCAGACGATGCCGCCGGCGTTTCTGGCCCGGCTGGTCGCCGCGCTGCCCGGCGTCGAAGTCCGTGCCTTCTTCGGCCCCGGCGACGCGACCATGCCCGACTACACCGCACTCGGCATCGCCTGTGAAATCACGCCGACGCTGAACGACGTGCTCTACGTGCTCAGGCATGCGCCGGCGGTGATCACCGTCGACAGCTTCGTCTCGCACCTGGCGCAACTGTTCGCCGACGGCCACATTGCCGCGATGTCGCACGACCTGCCGGTGCATACCGCCCACCCGGGCGCCGCCAGCCGGATCGTGTTCAAGGCCATGCCCTGCGTGCCGTGCAACTACCTGCCCAAGGCCGGCCGGTGCGCGGCGGGGTTCGGGCAATGCGGCGTCTACGACCGTGACGACTATTTCGACCAACTGCTGCGGACGGTGCGCCGCATGATGCCGGAGACGTGATGCTGGTAATCAACAAGAACCCGATCGCCTACGGCCTGCTGGCGCTGCTGGTGATGCTGATGCCGCTGATGGCCAATACCGCGCTGCCGGGCCTGCGGAACACCAGCCTGGGCCTGCTGCTGCTGCTGTCGCTCGTGGCGCTCTACCGCAATCGTCCCAAGGTCGATCCGTGGCTGGCTGCGGCCTGGGCCGGCTACTTCGCGCTCAATACCGCCTCGCTCGTCATCACCGACGGCTGGGCCGACAGCCGCACCGAATACATCCGCAGCGTACTGACCCCGTCGGTCCTGCTGCTGTCGATACTGGCCGTCGCATCGTACTTCGATACCCGGACGCAGCTGAGGCTGGGGGTCGTCGCGTCGGCGCTGACGACGGTGCTGTATGCCTGGTCGGTCTATCAGTTATGGGGGGCATTGCAGGCCAGTCTGTTCAATCGCGACTACGGCTTCCGGTTCCTCGTTTTCTTGCCGTTTTTGCTGCTGGCACTGATCGGCAAGCTGGGTCGGTTCTGGACCGGGCTTGCTGCACTTTTGCTTGTGTTGCAGATCATCGCGATCGCGCTGATGGGATTCCGCGGTGCCTGGCTGGTACTGGCCGTGGTTGTCCCGCTGTTCGCTTGGCGGCATCTGAGCCGCAATGGCCTGTTGGTGCTGGCGGGGGTTGTGATTGCGACAGGTATTGTATCGGCCAAGCTGACCAGACAGTTCGCACCGCAAACCTATCAGTACGTCGAAGCCAAGTTGCGCCAGACCGATTCCTCTGGTCGGGTGGACTTCCTGTGGAAGCCAACCATCACCATGATCAAGGGTGCGCCCTTACTCGGCCACGGCTACGGCAATGCCAACTTCAGCAAGACCTTCGCCGCCGAGGCGCCCAAGCACGATGACTGGGTGTGGAAGGAAGCCACCCACCCGCACAACATCTGGCTTGAGGTCGCTTTTGCGACGGGCCTGGCCGGCGCCGCGCTGCTGTTGACGATCATGCTGCGCAGCGTCTGGTTGCTGTGGCAACGCAGCCGCGTAGGCGACCATCTGGCCGAAGCGGCGCTGCTGGGTCTGGTCGGCTTCTACGGCGTGCTCGGCATGACCGAACCGCTGGCGTGGGCGCCGCTCGGCCTGTTTGCCGGTATCGCGCTGGCGCAGTCGGCGCGCTTCGAGACGAAACCGTGACCCGCGTGCTGCTGATCCGTCGCGACAATATCGGCGACCTGATCCTGACCACGCCGCTGATCAAGGCGCTCGCCGCGCAGCCGGGCTGGCAGGTCGACGTACTGGTCAACAGTTACAACGGGGCGATTCTCGACGGCAATCCGGACGTCGCGCGCGTCTACCGCTACAAGAAGCTGCATCACCGCGATGCCGGCGAGTCCGCGTGGCAGGTGATCGCCGAACGCATCCGCACGGTGCTGGACATCCGCCGTGCGGGCTACGATATCGCGATCGTCGCCAAGGAGGCATGGGACAAGCGGCCGCTGCAGTGGGCAACGCTGTCCGGCGCAAAGCGCATCGTCGCGCTGTGCGATGCCGGCCGGCCCGGCCACCCGCGCATCACCGATCTGGTGCCTGCACCGGAATTCGGCAGCGAGCATCTGGTCGAACGGCTGCACCGGCTGCTGGCACCGCTCGGCATCCATGCGTCGCCCGGCCCCCTGCGGCTGTTTGCCGATGCCGGCCGTGTCGCCGCCTTGCGGGCCGAATACGGCATCGACGGCAGCGTGCCGGTGTACGCGCTGCAGCTCAGCGCCCGCAAGGTCAAGCAGCGCTGGCCGGTCGAACGGCTGGCCGAACTCGCGCGACGGCTGACCGCATCGGGGCCATGCCGGCTGGTGATCCTGTGGTCGCCCGGTGCCGCCGACGATCCGCGCCATCCCGGCGACGACGACAAGGCTCAGGCGCTGGTGGCTGCCTGCCCCGGCCTGCCGCTGCAGCCGATCCGAACGATGTCGCTGGCCGGGCTGATGGCGGCGATGCAGCTGTGCGATCAGGTGATCACCGCCGATGGCGGCGCGATGCACGTTGCCGCCGGCCTCGGCAAACCGGTCGTCGCGCTGTTCGGCAACAGCAATGCCGCAGCGTGGGCGCCGTGGGGCGTGCCGCACGAAATCCTCCAGACCGAGGAACGCGATGTGAACGCGATCAGCGTCGACATGGTCTTTGCCGCTCACCGGCGCCTGTGTGGCGTGGCCGACTAGCCGGGGGAACGCCGGGTCGATAGACTTCGATCTTTAGCCTCCCATCGCCCGCCATGCCCGACCGTCAATCCGTCGGCATCGTCGCGCCGCAAACCGCGGTCTTCGACGCGCCGATCCAGCTCGCCAGCGGCGCCACGCTGCCGCGCTTCGAGCTTGTCTACGAGACCTACGGCACGCTCAATGCCGATGCGTCCAATGCCATCCTGATCTGTCACGCGCTGTCGGGCCATCACCACGTCGCCGGCCGCCATCGTGCCGACGACAAGGCGCCGGGCTGGTGGGACAACATGATCGGGCCGGGCAAGCCGATCGATACCGACCGCTTCTTCGTCATCGGCGTCAACAACCTCGGCGGCTGTCACGGCTCGACCGGGCCGGCGAGCATCGACCCGGAGACCGGCACGCCCTATGGCTCGCGCTTTCCGGTGCTGCTGGTGGCCGACTGGGTGCAGACGCAGGCGATGCTGGCCGACCGGCTCGGCATCCGCCAGTTCGCGGCGATCATCGGCGGCAGCCTCGGCGGCATGCAGGCGCTGCGCTGGGCGATCACCCATCCGGAGCGCGTCCGCCACGCGCTGGTGATCGCATCGGCGCCGAAACTGACCGCGCAGAACATCGCTTTCAACGACGTCGCCCGCCAGGCGATCATCACCGATCCGGACTTCCACGGTGGCGACTTCTACGGCTTCAACACCGTGCCGCGCCGCGGGCTGCGGCTGGCGCGCATGCTCGGCCACATCACCTATCTCAGTGACGACGGCATGGGCGAGAAATTCGGCCGGCTGCTGCGCTCGGGCGAGTACAAGTTCGGTTACGACGTCGAGTTCGAGATCGAATCCTACCTGCGCTACCAGGGCGACAAGTTCTCCGACTACTTCGACGCCAACACCTACCTCTTGATGACCAAGGCGCTCGACTACTTCGACCCGGCACGGCACTACGGCGGCGACCTGGCCGAGGCGATGCGCCAGGCGCAGGCGCGCTTTCTGGTCGTCTCGTTCACGACCGACTGGCGCTTCGCGCCAGACCGTTCGCGCGAGATCGTCAAGGCGCTGCTCGACGCGAAGAAGGACGTCAGCTACGCCGAGATCGAATCGGCGCACGGCCACGACGCCTTCCTGATGGAGGACGCGCCCTACCACGCGCTGATGCGCGGCTATCTCGCGCGCATCGCCGACGAGGTCAACCCGCTGCCGCAGGAGGCCCGCGCATGAGCACCGCCATCAATCCTGCTGCCAAGGCCGCCGCCGCCGCACCCGAACTGCGTCCCGACCTCAACCAGATCGGCCACTGGATCGCCCGCGGCTCGCGCGTGCTCGACCTCGGCTGCGGCGACGGCGCGCTGCTGTCGTGGCTGGCAACGCACAAGGACGTGCGCGGCTACGGCGTCGAGATCGACGTCGACGGCGTCGTCGCCTGCATCTCGCGCGGCGTCAACGTGATCCAGAGCAACCTCGAGGTCGGACTGGCGCAGTTCGACGACGACAGCTTCGACTACGTCGTGCTGTCGCTGACGATCCAGGCGATGCACAACATCGAGGGCATCCTGACCGAGATGGCGCGCGTCGGCCGCACCGGCATCGTCACCTTCCCGAACTTCGGCTACTGGGAAAACCGCTGGCAGATCCTGCAGGGGCGGATGCCGGTGTCGGAAACGATTCCGTACGAGTGGTACAACACGCCGAATATCCATTTCTGCACCGTCAGCGACTTCGATCGGCTATTGATCAAGCTCGGCATGAAGAACACCGGCCGCGTCGTGCTCGCCAACGGCAAGCGCGTCGAATTCATGCCCAACCTCTTGGGCAACCTGGCACTGGTGCGGTTCGAGCGCGAGACGAGGAGCTAGGCCCCCGTTCGCGCACCGTCCGTCGTTGCGCCGGAAGCGGCTGCGCAGGCATCGGCAAGGAGCGAACGTGGCGAACGGGGTATCTGGCCTCCGGCCTCCCGGGGCCGGTCGGATGTGGCTGGCGCTGCCGTGTGCGGTACTGCTGGCCGCTTGCGCCGGACCCCAGCTCGGCGAGCTGAACTGGCAGTCGCAGCGCCGTCACGGCGGCCCGGGGCCGAACCAGTTCGACAACCGCAACGTCTGGCACGACGAGCAGGGCCGGATGCATCTGGCGATCGTTAAGCGTGACGGACAATGGACCTGTGCCGAGGCAGTGCTCGGCCGGGCGCTCGGCTTCGGCCGCTACGAGTTCGAAATCGAGCAGTTGCCCGAGCTCGGCCCGGAGCTCGTGCTCGGCTTCTTCAATTACGCCAGCTATGGCACGGCCATCGACGGCACGAACGAGATCGACATCGAGATCGCCCGCTGGGGAAATCCGGATCATCCGAACGGTAATTTTACCGTCTGGCCGGCCGATCCGGCATTCGGCAAGCGCCATCACGGTTTCGAAGTCAGGCCGGGCGCCGGCCCGGTGCGCTTCAGCTTCGACTGGCTGCCGACCGCCGTCGACTTCGAGGTGAGTCAGGGCCAGACCGTACTGGCGCGCTGGCGCCACGCGCCGGAGAATCCGCAGGCAATGATCCCGCAGCGGCCGCTGCCGGTGATGATCAACTACTGGCTGTTCGAGGGCCGCGCGCCGCAGGTCCGGCCGCCGGAGATCGTCGTCACCGCCTTCCGCTTCACGCCGCGCCCCCGCTGACGCGGTGAACCCCGGCGCGGACGAACGGTCCCACCGGGATTCGCTTCACCCGCCACGAGACGGCAAGCCCGGCCCGCCCGCGCGGCTGCCGTCAGGAGAAACAGATGATACGTTGGGGCATACTCGGCTGCGGCAACATCGCCCGCCGCTTTGCGCAGGGTCTGGGTCACGTCGCCGACGCGACGCTCGCCGCGGTCTGGAACCGCAATACCGACAAGGCCGACGCGTTTGCACGCGAGTTCGGCGGTGCCGCCTACGCCAGCCTCGAAGGGCTGCTGAAGAGCGATGTCGACGCCGTCTACATCGCCACGCCGCACACCAGCCACGCGCGGCTGGCGATCCAGGCACTTGCCGCCGGCAAGCACGTGCTGTGCGAAAAGCCGGCCGCGATCAGCGCCACCGAGCTCGAAACGGTGCTGGCCTGCGCGCGCAAGCACGAGCGCCTGTTCATGGAGGCGATGAAGCCGCCGTTCTATCCGCTGTACCGCAAGCTGCGCGAGCATCTGGCGCTCGACCCCGTCGGCCCGGTCGGCTTCGTGCGCGCCGGCTTCGCCAACCCCGGCGTGCCGCGCGAACACATGCTGTGGGATCCGGAGATGGCCGGCGGCAGCCTGCTCGACATCGGCATCTACAGCGCCTTCCTCGCGGTCGACTGGCTCGGTCCGGTCCGCGACGTGCAGGTGCTCGGCCGGCTCGACGGCGGCGTCGATGCCTTTGCCAGCGTCAACGCCCGGCACGAGCGCGGCATCGCCCAGCTCTACAGCGGCATCGACCTCGCCGGCAGCGGCGACGCGCTGCTGTCGGGCCCTGCCGGCCATATCGTGCTGCACGAGAAATGGTGGAATCCGGTTCGTGCAACGATCCATTACGCCGATGGCCGCAAGGTCGAACTCGAAGCGCCGATGACCGGCAGCGGCCTCAATTACGAAACCGCGCACTTCGGCGCGCTGATCAAGGAAGGCCAGCTCGAGAGCCCGGTCGTCACCCATGACCATTCGCGCGCGATGATCGCGCTGGTCGACGCCGCGCGCGCCGGTCTCGGGCTGGTCTACCCGTTCGAGGACTGAGGCGAGAATGACCGTGTGGACGGCACCGCGGGCCGCGTAGAATTTCGGTCTGCACCGAATACCGAGGGAGCTTCGCATGATCCGCATCAGCAGCCATTTCGACTCCGGTTCGATCGACGTCATCGACGCGACCGACCCCGCCAACATCCGCCTCGCCCTGCGGCCCGACAATGCGTCGCCGTTCAGCCAGTGGTTCCATTTCCGCGTGTCCGGCGCGCGCGGTACCGACTGCGTGCTGAACATCGGCAATGCCGCGGACTCGGCGTACCCGGACGGCTGGCCCGACTACCATGCGGTCGCCTCGTACGACCGCGAAAACTGGTTCCGCGTACCGACCGACTACGACGGCCGGACGCTGACGATCCGCCATACGCCGCGGCACGACGCGATCTGGTTCGCCTACTTCGAACCGTATTCGTGGGAGCGCCACCAGCAACTGCTCGGCGGCGCGCTCGAAGCGTCGCCGTGGGCCGAGCTGCTGCCGCTCGGCGTTACGCCCGACGGCCACGATTTCGATGCGCTGAGGATCGGCGTCGACACCCCGGGCAAGCGCAAGGTCTGGCTGATCGCGCGCCAGCACCCGGGCGAGAGCATGGCCGAGTGGTTTGCCGAGGGCTTTCTCGAGGCGCTGCTCGACACCCAGAACGCGCTCGGCCGGGCACTGCTCGAGAAGGCGGTGTTCTACGTCGTGCCGAACATGAACCCCGACGGCAGCGTGCGCGGCAACCTGCGCACCAACGCGATGGGCGCGAACCTGAACCGCGAATGGGCGACGCCGTCGCCCGAGCGCAGCCCCGAAGTGGGGTGGGTGCGGCAACTGATGCAGCAGACCGGCGTCGACGTCTTCCTCGACATCCATGGCGACGAGGCGATTCCGCACAACTTCGTCTCCGGCTGCGACGACATCCCGTCGTTCTCGGCCAGACAGGCCGAACTGCAGGTGGTGTTCAACGCCGCATGGCTGACCGCCAGCCCGGATTTCCAGACCGTGCACGGCTACGAGAACGGCAAGTTCGGCCCCGAGACGCTGACGATCGCGACCAAGTGGGTCGGCGAGACCTTCGGCTGCCTCGCGTACACGATCGAGATGCCGTTCAAGGACACGTTCGACAGGCCGGTACCCGAGGTCGGCTGGAACGGCGAGCGCTCGCGCCAGTTCGGCGCCTCGGTGCTGGCGCCGCTGTGGGCGGTGGTCGACCGCTCGCGCTGAGTGCGGGGCTAGATGTGAAGAGTCAAGACGTTGTTTTTCGTTGCTGAGAGACGGGACATGGGCACGTGGCAGCCGATGCCGTGATGCGGACGGTGCCAGTTGTAATAATGATTCCAATACCTCAGGACTGCGCCGCGCTCATCCGAGTGTTGATAGGTTTGGCCGTAGGCCCATTCGCGCAGCGCGGACTGGATGAAGCGCTCGGCCTTGCCGTTGGTTTGCGGTCGGTAGGCGCGGGTGAACCTCTGCTTAATGCCCAGTTCAACGCAAACGCGGCCGAAGTCATGGGAGCGGAAGGCGGGCCCGTTATCGGTGATCAGGCGCTGGAGCGGTACGCCCAGCGTTTTGAAGTAGTCGTTGGCCGCACGCAGGAAGTCGATGGCGCTGGCGCGGCGCTCGTCGGGGTAGAGTCGGGTGAAGGCGATGCGACTATGGTCGTCGATCGCCACGAACAGATATTCCCAGCCGCTGTTTCGGCTGTTCTGGCGACGATCGCCGGTGATGCGATGGCCGACCTGCTCGAAGCGGGCGAGCTTCTTGATGTCGACGTGCAGCAGTTCGCCGGGCGTTTCGCGCTCGTAGCGCTGCACAGGCTCTGCGGGCTGCAGGTCGCTTAACCGCGATAGCCCTGCGTGTCGCAGCACGCGACTGACGGTTGCTTTGGACACGCCGATATAGCTTGCGATGCGAGCCTGCAGGAACAGCTTGCGACGCAATTCGATGATCGTCAGGGCAACGCTGGGCGCAATGGCACGTGGCGAGCGCTCGGGACGCGAGGATTTGTCGAGCAAGGCAGCCGCGCCGCCGACCAGATAGCGGCCCAGCCACTTGCGGGTGGTGACCGCGCTTACGCCATGGCGTGCCGCCGCCGCCGCGGTCGACAAACCATGCTCGGTGATGTCCTGAACCATTTCCAGGCGACGCAGATACGTCAGTCGGGCATTCTTATGTGTGTTCATCCGGTGTCTTGTTCTGTGACTGGGGGTTTGGCGATTTCCAGTCTCGCAGAACTTCTCCGGGTGAACACCCGAAACAACCTATTGAACCTTCACAGCTAGACGCGGACCGAGACCGACGTCGCCACGACGGCGTCGGTCGCGCGGCGACCGCCGGTGCGGCGATCCTGCCGGCCGCGGGTGTCGAGCAGCGCCTGCTGCTGCTGTTGGCGCCGGTCCTCGCCGTCGCGCCGGTCGTCTCCGCTGCGGCGCTCGACCCCGTTCCAGCCCTGGCCGACCGCGCGATACGCAGCCAGCGACCGCGGTGCGCGTTGCGGTTCGTGTACCGCGGCAACGGGATCGGTACGGAGGACGGGGTGCTCGTAACCGAGCGGTGATACGGCGGCCACGACGGGGTTCCTTCAAGATGACTTCCAATCAATATCGACTGGAAGTTGCACAACTTGATGGCAAGCCCTCCGGGCGCCGCCGGACGGCATCCTAGTCCGTCAGGCCCTCGAACAGCTTGGTCGACAGATAGCGCTCGCCGAACGACGGGATGATCACCGCGATCAGCTTGCCGGCGTTTTCCGGGCGCCTGGCGACCTGGATCGCGGCCCAGGTTGCCGCGCCGGCCGAGATGCCGCAGAGGATGCCTTCCTGCGTGGCCATGGCCTTGGCGGTGGCGAAGGCGTCGTCGTTGCTGACGCGGATCACTTCATCGTACGACTGCGTGTTCAGTACCGCCGGGACGAAACCGGCGCCGATGCCCTGGATCGGATGCGGGCCCTTGGCGCCGCCGGACAGCACCGGGCTGGCGTCGGGCTCGATCGCGATCGCCTGGAACGACGGCTTCCTGGCCTTGATCACTTCGGACACGCCGGTGATCGTGCCGCCGGTGCCGACGCCGGCGATCAGGATGTCGATCTGGCCGTCGGTATCGTTCCACAGCTCCTCGGCGGTGGTCTTGCGGTGGATTTCCGGGTTGGCCGGGTTTTCGAACTGCTGCGGCATGAAGTGGTTGGTGCCCGCCTCGACGATGGCGCGGGCCTTGGCGATCGCGCCGCCCATGCCGTCCGGGCCCGGGGTGAGCACCAGCTCGGCGCCGTAGCCGCGCAACAGCGCGCGGCGTTCCTTCGACATGGTTTCCGGCATCGTCAGCACCAGCTTGTAGCCGCGCGCCGCACACACCATGGCCAGACCGATGCCGGTATTGCCCGAGGTCGGCTCGACGATGGTGGTGTCGGCGTTGATGGTTCCGGCCGCTTCGGCGGCGTCGATCATCGCGACGGCGATCCGGTCCTTCACCGAATGGCTCGGGTTCATGTACTCGAGCTTGGCGACGATGGTGGCGCCGCAGCCGGCGGTGACGCGGTTGAGTTTGACGAGCGGCGTGTTGCCGATCAGCGCGGTGACGTCGTTGGCAATCTTCATGGCGGTGTTCCTGTCTCAAGGAGTAACCCGAAGATTGTAGCCTCAGCATGTCAGCCCGATACAATTGAAGTCTGATAAGCAAAGAACACCAGACACTATGCAGATCTACAAGGTCGGCGGCGCCGTGCGCGACCGCCTGCTCGGCCTGCCGGTCAAGGATGTCGACTGGGTCGTCGTCGGCGCCACCGCGGCCGAGATGGAAGCCCGTGGCTATCGCGCCGTCGGCAAGGACTTCCCGGTTTTCCTGCATCCGGTCACGCAGGAGGAATACGCGCTGGCACGCACCGAGCGCAAGTCGGGTCACGGCTATCGCGGCTTCACGGTGTTCGCCGATCCGACCGTCACGCTCGACGAAGACCTCGCGCGGCGCGACCTGACGATCAACGCGATCGCCGAGGACGAGCACGGCACCGTATTCGACCCGTTCGACGGCCGTGCCGACCTGCAGGCGCGGTTGCTGCGGCACGTGTCGCCGGCTTTTGTCGAAGACCCGGTGCGCATCCTGCGGCTGGCACGCTTCGCCGCGCGTTTCGATTTTGCCGTCGCGCCGGAAACGATGGCGCTGATGCGGCAGATGGTCGACGGCGGCGAGGTCGATCATCTGGTCGCCGAGCGCGTCTGGCAGGAGTTCGCCAAGGGGCTGATGAGCGATGCGCCGAGCCGGATGTTCACGGTGCTGCGAGAAGCGGGTGCGCTCGCGCGGATCGCGCCCGAACTCGACGCGCTGTGGGGCGTGCCGCAGCGCGCCGACTACCATCCGGAAGTCGACACCGGCGTGCACGTGATGATGGTGCTCGACTACGCCGCCGCGCGGGGCTGGCCTTTGAGCACGCGCTTTGCCGCGCTGTGCCACGATCTGGGCAAGCCGCTGACGCCGGGCGACGTGTTGCCGAGCCATTACGGCCACGAAGGCCGCGGCGTGAAGGTCGTCGAGCGCCTGTGCGAGCGCTTGCGCGTTCCGAGTGATTGCCGCGATCTGGCGGTGATGGTCTGCCGCGACCATACCCACGTGCACCGGGCCAGGGAATTGCGCGCCGACACGACGCTCGACCTGTTCACCCGCTGCGACGCCTTCCGCAAGCCGGCACGCTTCGACGAGTTCCTCGACGCCTGCCTTGCCGACGCGCGCGGCCGGCTCGACTTCGAGGATTGCGACTATCCGCAGCCCGGCTGGCTGCGGCTGCAGCTCGCGGCGGCCAATACCGTCAATGCCGGCGAGATCGCGCAGGGCTGCACCGACAAGGCGAAGATCCCGCAGGCGGTGCGCGCGGCGCGGATCCGCGCGATCGAGGCGGCGCGGCTGGCCGCCTAGGCGGTTTCGATCGCGTCGATCCGCGCGCGGAGCTGGGCGATCGCGTCGGCCCGGTCGGCGGCGTTGTCGCGCTGCTCCAGCCGCGTCATCAGCGCGAAGTGGCGCTGCCAGTGGGCGAACTCGCCGTGGGTGTAGCCGACGTCGGCACTGGCGCGGGCCAGTGCGGCGTGGCATTCGGCCTCCAGATACGGCGAGCCCAGCTGCACCGCGCCGTCGAGCGCGCGCCGCAGGTAATGGTCGGCCGCGTGCGGCTCGGCCAGCGCCAGACAGGTTTCGCCGAGGGCGACCAGATTGACGACCTTGCCCCAGTGGTTGTGGGCGCTGCCGTTGAGCGAGAGCGAACGCTCGAACTGCCGCCGGGCCGCCACCAGCCGCCCCTGGCGCTTGAGCAGGTAGCCGCGGTAATAGTAGAGCTCGGGTTCGAACTCGCAGAAACCCAGCCGGGGCAACAGTGCCTCGGCTTCGGCCAGTTCGGCGCCGGCCGCGTCGTCGTTGCCGCAGCGGTAGTGGTGGGCGGCGATATTGATGTGCAGCCCGAAGCAGATGTCGAGCCGGTCGACCTGCGGCAGCGCACGTTTGGCCTTGTCGAGCATCGCTGCGGTCGGTTCGGGGGCGACCAGCATGAAATAGAGCTTGGCCATGCCGAGGTAGCCGAGCAGCCGGGCCAGTGCCGGGCCGTCGGCGAGGCCGCGTTCGAGCAGCGCCAGCCAGTGCGCCTCGGCCTGCTGGTAGCGGCCGAGGCCGTAGTGGGTTTCAGCGGCGAGATGGATCGCCTCGCTCCACAGCAACCGGTCGCCGAGGGCGTCGGCCAGCGCAGCCGCGTCCAGGCAGGCCGGATGCGCGTCCTCGCCGTCGGGCACGGCAAAGCCGGCGCGGCCGGCCTGCAGGCAGGCCCGCGCCTCGCCGGCGTGATAGGCGATGGCATGGGCGCGTTGCCGGGCCTGTTGCGCCAGCGCCAGCGCTTCGGCCGGTTGCGAGTGGGTCAGTGTGGCGGCGACCGCAAGGGTCTGGTCGATTTCGGCGCGCAGGTTGAACGTGCGCGGATGCTGCGGAGCCGACATGGGATACGGAATCAATACAGACAGCGGCGATCATAAAGAGCGCCCCGGTGCCGGTAAACCGGGCCGGCCGTTCGTCGGCGCGGATGCGCCATCCATGTCACACCGCGCTGCGGGCGCTGCAATGAAAAAAGCCGCGCATTGCGCGGCTTTTCCGGGACGGCGGGTCTCAGGCGTTGCCCGAAATGACCAGATACTTCTGCATCAGCACTTCCTTGGACTCCTTGTTGTCCGGGTCGAGCGGGATGCAGTCGACCGGACAGACCTGCTGGCATTGCGGTTCGTCGTAATGGCCGACGCACTCGGTGCACAGGTTCGGGTCGATTTCGTAGATTTCTTCGCCCTGCGAGATCGCGCTGTTCGGGCACTCCGGTTCACAGACGTCGCAATTGATGCATTCGTCGGTAATCATCAACGACATGGTGCGGTTCTTCCGTTTCGAAAATCAGTTAGAAAACAACAGCTTCGCGCAATTGTCCCACTTTGGGCGGCGAGGGACAATGCCAATGGTCACGCCGGCGCCAGCAGCCGGTAGTGGACGGTACCGGCGCGGCCTTCCTTCAACACGTCCCAGCCGGCGAGGTCGAGCCCGGTCCAGTCGGCCGCTTCGGCGTAGACGCGGGCGCCCGGCGCCAGACGCGGCGCGAGCGCGACCAGCGTCGGCTGCAGCAGCCCGCTGGCATAGGGCGGGTCGACAAAGGCGATGTCGAACACGTCGCCGCTGCGCGCCAGCCAGGCGGCCGCATCGGCATTGACGAGCTCGGTGCGGTTCAGTTTGAGCAGGTCGCGGTTGGCGACCAGCGCCGTGTACGCCGGCCGCGATTTTTCGACCATGACCACGCGCGCGGCGCCGCGCGACGCCGCCTCGAGGCCGAGCGCACCGCTGCCGGCGAAAAGGTCGAGACAGCGCTTGCCGGTCAGGTCCTGGCCGAGCCAGTTGAACAGCGTTTCGCGCACGCGGTCCGGCGTCGGGCGCAGGCCGTCGCCGTCGGGAAAATGCACGATGCGGCGGCGGCATTCGCCACCGATGATGCGGAGCTGGTTTTTCTGCTGGGCTGCCATGGGGTCGAAGCGTTAAAATCGCGGCAAATCAAGCATTTTCCGCCAATCAGCGCCAATCTCAAAACCCATGTTCAGTTTCTTCCGCAAGAAAAAGCCGGCCGAGGCCGCGCCCGAAGCGCAAGCGCTGCCGGCTCCCGCAACACCCGAGGCGACGGAAGCAGCGCAGCCCGCGCCCGCCGAAGCGCCGGCTCCAGCCCCCGTCGTCGCGGCGCCACCCGCCGAAATCGCGACGCCGGCGTCGAGCGCCGCGGCCGATATCGCCGTGGTCCAGCTCGCCGCCGAGCCTGCTGCACCGGCTGCCGCGGCCGTTGTACAGCCGCAGGACAAGCCCAGACTCAGCTGGGCCGAGCGGCTCAAGGCCGGGCTGGCCAAGACGCGCGACAAGCTTGGCAAGAACCTGGCCGGCCTGTTCGGTGGCGGCAAGATCGACGAGGAACTCTACGAGGAACTCGAAACGGTGCTGCTGACCGCCGACATGGGCGTCAACGCCACCACGCACCTGCTCGACGACGTGCGCGAGCGCGTGTCGCTCAAGGGGCTGAAGGATTCGATCGAACTGAAGGGCGCGCTGAAGGACAGCCTGAATGCGCTGATCGGCCCGCTCGAGGTGCCGCTCAGCGTCGAAGGCCACAAGCCCTTCATCCTGATGGTCGCCGGCGTCAACGGCGCCGGCAAGACGACCAGCATCGGCAAGCTCGCCAAGTACTTCCAGTCGCAGGGCAAATCGGTGCTGCTTGCCGCCGGTGACACCTTCCGCGCCGCCGCGCGCGAACAGCTCGTCGTCTGGGGCGAGCGCAACGGCGTGCAGGTGATCGCGCAGGACAGCGGCGACGCCGCCGCGGTCGCGTTCGATGCGGTCAATGCCGCCAGGGCACGCGGCGTCGACGTGGTGATCGTCGACACCGCCGGCCGGTTGCCGACGCAGCTGCACCTGATGGAAGAGATCCGCAAGGTCAAGCGCGTGGTGCAGAAGGCCGATCCGACCGGGCCGCATGAAACCATGCTGGTGCTCGACGCCAATACCGGCCAGAACGCGCTGTCGCAGGTCAAGGCCTTCGACGATGCACTCGACCTGACCGGGCTGGTGCTGACCAAGCTCGACGGCACCGCCAAGGGCGGCGTGATCGCCGCGATCGCGCGCGAGCGCAGCATCCCGCTGCGCTTCGTCGGCGTCGGCGAAAGCATCGACGACCTGCGCCCCTTCGTCGCGAAAGACTACGTCGACGCGCTGTTCGACTGATGCGCCAGCCGACGCTGCTCACCGCCCGGCTGATCCTGCGGCCCTTCGGCGACGGTGATGCCGACGCGCTGGCGGCCTTGCCGCTGCCCGGTGGCGTGGCAGCTTATCTGCGCGAGCTGCGCCGCGGCGAGCTGTTCGGCGGCGCGACCGGGATGGCGATCTGCCGTCGCAGCGACCGGCAAGCTGTCGGTTGCGCTGGCGCGCGGTTCGAGCGAGACGAAGCGCATGTCGGGCTGTGGCTGCTGCCGGCGGCCTGCGGCAACGGCTTCGGTGTCGAAGCCGGCCGTGCCTTCATCGACCGGCTGTTTACGCAGCATTCGCCACGCGTCCTGCTGGCCCGGACCTTGCGGTCCGACGGCGCGGCGGCGCGGGTGCTGACCCGGTTGGGCTTCGACCTCGATACCGGCGGCGACGTGCAGCTCGGCTGGCGTCTGCGCCGGCTCAGCTGGTCGGTGGCGCAGACCTCGGGCAGCCTGTGAACGCCTTCCTCCGTTCAGACTCCGTGATCCTTTCCAAGGCGGACCGATGATCCAATTCCAGCAAGTGACCAAACGCTATCCCGGCGGACTCGAAGCGCTCAAGGGCCTGAGCATGGACATCCAGCCGGGCGAACTCGTCTTCCTCGCCGGCCACTCGGGCGCCGGCAAGTCGACCCTGCTCAAGCTCATTGCCGGCATCGAAAAGCCGACCGCCGGCACCGTACTCGTCAACGGCCAGAACCTTGCGCGCGCGTCACGCGGCAGCCTGCCGTATGTGCGGCGCCACTTCGGGCTGATCTTCCAGGACCACAAGATCCTGTTCGACCGCTCGGTGTACGAGAACGTCAAGCTGCCGCTCGACATCATCGGTTTCGACGGCCGCGAAGTGAAACGGCGGGTGCTGGCGGCGCTCGACAAGGTCGGGTTGTCGGGCAAGGAAAAACTCAACCCGATCGCGCTGTCCGGCGGCGAGCAGCAGCGCCTGTGCATCGCCCGTGCGGTCGTGCACCGCCCGTCCATCCTGCTCGCCGACGAGCCGACCGCCAACCTCGACCGCGACTACGCACACGACATCCTCGAGCTGTTCAAATCGTTCCACCAGGTCGGCGTGACGCTGGTGATTTCGGCGCATGACGAAACGCTGATGGCCGACTACGGCCGGCGCATCCTGCGGCTGAAGAACGGCCAGTTCGGCGCCTGAACGGAGAGAAACGATGAAACACTGGTTCCGTCTGCACGGCCTTGCGCTGTCCCGCACCGTCGGCGCGTTGCTCCGGCAGCCGCTGGCGACCTTGCTGCATCTGGCCGTGATCGGCCTTGTCGCCAGCCTGCCGCTGGGGCTGTATCTGGTGCTCGCCAGCGTCGGCAATGTCGCGGCGAAGATGCCGGTCGAGCCGCAACTGACGGTTTTCCTCAAGCCCGAGGCCGACATCGGCGCGCTGCGTGCACAGCTGGCCAAGGACGGCCGGCTGGCGCAGACGCGCTTCGTGCCCAAGGCCGACGCGCTGAAGGCGATGGAAACGGCGATCGGCAGCGGCGACCTGCTCGCCGGGCTGTCCGACAACCCGCTGCCCGACGCCTTCGTGCTGACCGCGCGTCGCGACGTGCCGGCGGTGCAGCTGACGGCGCTGGAACAGAGCCTGCTCATCGAGCCCGGCGTCGATACGGTGCAGCTCGATTCGGCATGGGCGGCGCGGCTGGAGAAGGCGATTTCGCTCGGCCGCCACGCGCTGCAGGCGGTCGTGCTGCTGCTGGCGGTGGCGCTGGTGCTGGTGACCGGCAACGCGATCCGGATGCAGATCCTGACGCGGCGCGAGGAAATCGAAGTCGCCAAGCTGATCGGCGCGACCGACAGCTTCATCCGCCGGCCCTTCCACTACAGCGCGGCGATCCAGGGGGTGCTCGGCGGCCTGGCCGGCTGCGGCATTGCCGCCGCCGCGATCGCCTGGCTGAACCCGGCGGTCGGCGAACTGGCCGCGGCCTACGGCCAGCCGTTCGGGCTGGCCTTGCCGGGACCGCTCGAACTCGCCGTCGTCTGCGCGACGACGATGCTGCTGTGCCTTGCCGGTGCGTGGTTTGCCGTGTGGCGCCATCTGCGGCGCTACCGCTGAACCTGCCCCCGTCAGGCGGCTGCGCCTGACATTTTGGCCCCGTCCGGAGCTCGAAATCCTCATGTACGACTCGTACACGCCGGTTTTTGCGCTCCGGACGGGGCCAAACTGCTTTGGCTCGCTTGCCTGCTGTGGACAGGTGCCTGGCGTGTTCGTACCCACATAGTCGCAGGCAATGGGCCCGATTGGCATAATTGCCGTGCACTTGGGCATGCTGCATGCTTGAATCAACGGAACCCGAAGTGCCTTTAGCACTCAAACGATACGAGTGCTAATATCATGGACGTTGCGTGGGCAACGTCAGCAAGACAGGAGTGAACGAATGGGGAACAGCCTTGCCCTGCCGGTGATCACCGGCGGTGACAGCATTGAAAGTTACATCCATCGTGTCAACGCGATTCCGATGTTGAGCGCCGAGGAAGAGGTCGAACTCGCCACGCGCCTGCAGAAGGAAAGCGATCTCGAGGCCGCCGGCCGCCTGGTGATGAGCCACCTGCGCGTCGTGGTGTCGATCGCGCGCGGCTATGCCGGTTACGGCCTGCCGCAGGCCGACCTGATCCAGGAAGGCAATATCGGCCTGATGAAGGCGGTCAAGCGTTTCGAGCCCGATCGCGGCGTGCGGCTGTTCTCGTTCGCCGTGCACTGGATCAAGGCCGAAATCCACGAGTACATCCTGCGCAACTGGCGTCTGGTCCGCATCGCGACGACCAAGGCGCAGCGCAAGCTCTTCTTCAACCTGCGCTCGATGAAATCGAGCTTTGCCGCGCTGACGCACGCACAGGCCAAGGAAATCGCCGACGACCTCGGGGTGAAGCCCGAAGAAGTGCTGGAGATGGAAACCCGGATGACCGGCCAGGACATCGCGCTGATGGCCGATCACGACGACGACGAGGGCGGTTTCGCTCCGATCGACTGGCTGGCCGACCACGATGCCGAGCCGACCCGGCAGATCGAGCGCCGCGCGCACGACCGGCTGCAGTCGGACGGCCTGCGCGAAGCGCTTGAGACGCTCGACGCGCGCAGCCGCCGCATCGTCGAAACGCGCTGGCTGGCCGACGAAGGCAAGGGACTGACGCTGCACGAGCTGGCCGCCGAGTACGGCGTTTCGGCCGAGCGGATTCGCCAGATCGAGGTCAAGGCACTGCAGAAGATGCGCGGGGCGCTGCTGCCGGTGGCTGCGTAAACGGATGAAAAATCCTGCCGGCCGCGTTGCCCTCGCTTGCCGTACTCGTTGTCTGAGCCTCTCGCGCCTTGCCAGCATCGCTATGCTGGATTTTTGACCGTTTACACGAAATGCAGCAATGAAAAGGGCACCCTCGGGTGCCCTTTTGTTTTGCGCTGCGGCCGGAATCAGGCCGGCCGGTAGCGCGTCGGGTCGGGCAGGCCGGCGACGGCAAAGCCCTCGCGGCGCAGCCGGCAGGCATCGCAGACGCCGCAGGCGCGGCCGTCGTCATCGGCCTGATAGCAGGTCACGGTCAGGCCGTAATCGACGCCGAGCCGGGTGCCGGTCTGGACGATTTCGGCCTTCGAGAGCGAAATCAGCGGCGTGTGGATCGTCAGCGGCGAGCCTTCGACGCCGGTGCGCGTCGCCAGCCGTGCCATCGCCTGGTAGGCGGCGATGTAGTCGGGCCGGCAGTCCGGGTAGCCCGAATAGTCGACGGCGTTGACGCCGATGAAGATGTCGTCGCTCTTGAGCACCTCGGCCCACGCCAGCGCGTACGACAGCAGGATGGTATTGCGCGCCGGCACGTAGGTCAGCGGGATCTCGCCTTGCTGCGGCGCTTCTTCGGGGACGGCGATGTTCGCATCGGTCAGCGCCGAACCGCCGAAGCTCGCCAGGTCGATGGTGACGACGCGGTGCTCGACGGCGCCGAGCGCCCTGGTGACGCGTTCGGCGGCCTTCAGCTCGGCATTGTGGCGCTGGCCGTAGTTGAACGACAGGCAGTACGGTGCAAAGCCCTGGTCCCTGGCGATGGCCAGGCAGGTGGCGGAATCGAGGCCGCCCGACAGCAGGATCACGGCGGGTCTAGTCATGTTTCTTGTGCTCCAGAACAGGCATGGGTGCGACGGCGGCGAGCGCGCGCTCGGCGAGGTCGTGATAGAAGTTGGTCTTGAAGATGCGGGCGACGGTCGACGCGATCATCGCCGTCGCCATGATCGAGATCACCATCTCGTGGCCATCGGTCATCTCCATCAGGATGAAGGCCGACGTCAGCGGCGCCCGGGTCACGGCGGCCAGCACCGCGGTCATGCCGATCGCGACCAGCTTGATGTGCGATGCCGGATCGACCATGGGCAGGAACCAGCTGCCCAGACCGGCGCCGAGCGACAGCGACGGCGCGAAGATGCCGCCCGGCAGCCCGGTCAGATAGGTCGACAGCAGGCCGATGAACTTCAGCGGCAGGTAGTACCACGCCAGCGTCGCCTCGCCGGCGACGACCTTGCTGGTGACTTCGGCGCCGCTGCCGAAGATCGGCGCCGCCAGACCGCAGACGGCGATCAGCAGGCCGCAGCAGGCGACGAACAGGTAGGGACGCGTGGCGCGGACCAGCTGCACGCGATCGGGCAGCCAGCGGGTCGGATTGACGCACAGCCACGAGAAGGCGCCGCCGAGCAGGCCGCCGACGACCGAAATCAGCAGCAGCGGCGGCAGGATGCTGAGGCTGAAGCCGGGCACCTTGATGTGGCCGAAATAGGTGTAGCTGCCGAGAAAGGCCATCGACACCACCCCGGAGAGGATGACCGCGCCGAGGATCTTGCCGCTGGTGTTTTCCTCGACCGAGCGCGCCAGCTCCTCGAACGCGAAGACGATGCCGGCCAGCGGCGTGTTGAACGCCGCGGCGATGCCGGCGGCGCCGCCGGCGAGGATCAGCTGCCGGCGGAAAGCGGCATCGCCGAGCGGGAACAGCTTGCGGCAGGCGTACATGATGCTCGCGCCGATCTGTACCGTCGGGCCTTCGCGGCCGAGCACGAAGCCCGAGCCGAGCCCGGCGACGATGCAGACGAACTTGGTCGCGGCGAGCTTGAGGTTGACGAGCTTGCCGGCGATTTCGGGCTGGTCGGCGACGTGCAGCGCCGCCATCGCCTGCTGGATGCCGCTGCCCTCGGCGCCGGGGCCGATCCGGCGCATCAGCCAGACGATGGCCATGCCGCCGAGCGGCAGCGAGATGAAGGGCCACCAGAACCAGCGCGTCGTCAGCGTATCGAAGCCGGCGAACGCCCATTCGGCGGCCTTGGCGAGCATCACCGCAAGCACGCCGACGGCGGCTGCGCCGATCCACAGCGCGATCGTGCCGCGGCTGCGTTGCGGCAGGTGCCGCAAGCGCACCAGCCAGCGTTTCAGCGTCAGATTGACGGTCATGTGTGCTCCCGTTGCGTTGGGTTGGGGAGAATCAGACGCCGGGCTTTTCGCCCCAGAGTATCTTGTGCAGCTGCACCTGCATCCGCACCGGCAGACGGTCTTCGAGCACCCATGCCGCCAGATCGGCCGGCGGCAGCGTTTCCCATACCGGCGAGAATAGCACCGGGGCAAGGTCGTTGACCTTGCGCTCGCGCACGAGATCGCGCGCCCATTCGTAGTCGCTGCGGTCGCAGAGCACGAACTTGACCTCGTCGCCCGGCCTGAGCGCGTCGAGGTTGGCCCAGTGCATCCTGGCCAGTTCGCCCGAGCCCGGCGTCTTGATGTCGAGGATGCGCGACACGCGCGGATCGACGTTCTCGATCGGCAGCGCACCGCTGGTCTCCAGGCTGACGCTGTAGCCGGCGTCGCACAAGGCGGTCAGGAAGGCGAGGCTGTGCTTCTGCGCCAGCGGCTCGCCGCCGGTGACGCAGACGGTACTGGCGCCATGACGGGCGATCTCAAACAGGATGTCGTCGAAGCCCATGGTCTTGCCGCCGTGGAAGGCGTAGGCGCTGTCGCAATAGCCACAGCGCAGCGGACAGCCGGTCAGGCGGACGAAAACGGTCGGCAGGCCGAGACGGCTGGTCTCGCCCTGCAAGGAATAGAAGATCTCGGTGATCCGGAGCGTAGCGGGGTTCATGGCGGTTCCATTCCGGATTCACAATCCGGCGGTTGGTTTCCAGACCGGATTGTCCGGCGGAAACGGCAGCGGCCGGGCCGCTGCGGTGATGAAGTCAGTTGACGCTGACGAGGGCCTTCTTGGCCGTCTCGGCCTTTTCCGACTGCGGGTACTTCTCGATCAGCTGCAGCAGGAAGCCACGGGCCTCCTTCTTGTTGCCCTGGGCGTTGGCGCACACGGCGAGGCCGAACAGCGCGTCGGGTGCGAGCGCGTGGTCGGGCGCCTTGTTGACGATTTCGGCATAGGCGAAGCGCGCGTTCTTGTAATCCTTGAGCGCGGTGTAGCTGTTGCCCATCCAGTATTGCGCGGTCGGCACGTTCGGGTCGCCCGGGTTGGCGGTGACGAACTGCTTGAGCGCGGCGACGGCATCCTTGTGCTTGCCGGACTTGGACAGCGCGATCGCGCTGTCGAGCGACTGCTGGTTGGCCTGCTGCGCGTCGGCCTTCTGCTGCTGCTTGGCCTGCTCGATGTTGCGGACCCGGGTATCGAGGTCGGTGAACAGGTCTTTCTGCTGCTTGCCCGCCTGATCCTGGTTGAACTGCAGCACCTCGATCTGGCCGCGCAGGTTGGCAATGTCCTGCTTGAGCGACTCGATCTGGCCCAGGAGGCCGAGCATCTGCTTGTTGCTGGCCTCGAGCTGGTTCAGCCGCGTGTTCTGCTTGGCATTGTCCTGCTGCAGGTCCGAGATCTGCTGGCGCGCGACGTTGTCGTCGAACAGGCCGGCGTGGGCGGTGGTGGCAAAGGCGAAGGCGATCAGGGCGACAAGGCGTTTCATGGCAGGTGGCGTCTTTAGAATGAACAAAGCCGGCATCGTGGCGACGCCGGCTAGCCTAGGCGGTTTTGCCGGGCGGCACAAGGCCGCCCGGGCGCAGGCTTACTGCGCCGATTCGCCCTTGTAGACAAGGTTGGCGTTACGGTTGCGCGACCAGGCGGCCTCGGTCTGGCCCTGCTCCAGCGGCTTTTCCTCGCCGAAGCTGACGCTTTCGAGCTGCGATTCCGGCACGCCCAGCGCAGCGAGCACCTTCTTGGTCGCTTCGGCGCGCTTCTGGCCCAGCGCGAGGTTGTACTCGGCGGTGCCGCGATCATCGGTATTGCCCTGGATGATCAGCTTGGCATCCTTGTTCGCCAGCAGGTACTTGGCGTGCGCGGCCAGCTGTGCCTGGTAGTCCGACTTGACGACGAAGGAGTCGAAGTCGAAGTAGACGCGGCGCTGCGACAGGATGTTGTTCGGATCGGTCAGCGGGTTGTTGCCCTTGTTCAGGTCGCTGCCCTGGGTCAGGTCGACGGTTGCCGGCTTGGTCTCGCTGCCGGTGACCGGCGCCGTGGTCTTGCCGGCGTTCGGATCTGCGGGCGGCGTGCTCGAGCACGCCGCCAGAAGGGCGGTCATCAGGACGGACAGTGCAACTTTCTTCATCTTCATCTCCCTGTCGGGTTGGGGGTGGCTAAACGCCGCGATACATGCGGCCAGCATAGGGGAAAGCCGGTTCAGGGGCGACGGAAAGATTCCCGCCAGCCCGATTCCCGGCGGACATCAGCGCAGCAGCGGTCCCCAGGCCGGCTGGCGCACGTCGCCGTTCTGCGCCTTCAGGCGCTGCTTGATCCGGCCGTCGACCGATACCGCGGCGAGCGTGCCGCGCGCACCGGTTTCGTACAGGATCATCCGGCCGTTCGAGGCGAAGCTCGGCGAGTCGTCGGAGCCGGTATCGGTCAGCACCTGGATCTGCCGGCTGGCCATGTCCATCACCGCGACCTGGAAGCCCTTGCCGGTGCGGGTGATCAGCGCCATCGACTTGCCGTCCGGGCTGACCTTGCCCGACGCGTTGTACGCGCCCTGGAACGTCAGCCGCTCGCCACCGCCGCCCGAGACGGGCATCCGGTAGATCTGCGGGCTGCCGCCACGGTCCGACGTGAACACGATGCTCCGACCGTCGGGCGTGAACGAAGGTTCCGTATTGATGTCGCCGGTGTTGGTCAGCCGGCGCGGGTTGCTGCCGTCGGCATTGACGAGGTAGATCTGGCTGCCCGAATCCTTGGTCAGCACCACGGCGAGCTGGCGGCCGTCCGGCGACCACGCCGGCGCCGAGTTCGAACCCTTGAACGCCGCGGCTTTCCAGCGCTTGCCGCTGGCGAGATCCTGCACGTAGACGATCGGCTTCTGCTCCTCGAACGACACGTAGGCGAGGCGGCCGCCGTCGGGCGACCATTTCGGCGACATGATCGGCTGGTTGCTGGCGAGCACCGTCTGCGCACTGTAGCCGTCGGCGTCGGACACCTGCAGCTCGTGGCGCTTGCCGCGCTTGACGACGTAGGCGATGCGCGAGTTGAACGCGCCGGGTTCGCCGGTCAGTTTCTGGTAGACCATGTCGGCGATCTGGTGCGCGACGCGGCGCGACTGGCCGACACGGGCGCTCAGCTGGTGCGCGAGCAGCACGTTCTTGTTCGACAGGTCGACCAGCCAGAACTTGACGGTAAAGCTGTCGCCGTTTGGCACCACGCTGCCGATCAGCGCGGTCTGCGCGCCACGGCCGGCCAGCAGTGCCGGGTTCAGTTGCTCGGGCGCGTACGGCACCGGCGCGAGATCGCCGGCCCCGATGACCTTGAACAGGCCCGAGCGGGTCAGGTCGGCAGCGACGACCGGCGTCAGCCCCTGTGGCAGCGTCTGCTCGGACTGGAACGGCGCGATCGCGATCGGGTACTGGCTGGCGCCGGCGCCGACGACCTCGATCGTCATGTTGTCGGCGGCGCGCGCCTGCATCATCGTGAACAGCAGCGCCGCGGCAACGAACAGCCAGGCGGTCAGGCGCTGCAGCGGGGTCTGGAAGGTAGGCATACGGCTCCTCAGTCTTTCAGGCGGAAATTGATGGTCCACTCGCGGTGGGTCGAGAACGATTGGCCTTCGGGCAGCGGCGGCATCTTGCCGAGTGCCAGCACCGCGCGCCGCGCCGCGTCGTCGTAGGCGGCAACGCCGCTGGAACGGCTGACGCTGACGTTGCTGATGCTGCCGTCGGGCAGTACGCTGATTTTCAGCACCGCGGTCGGATTGCCCTTGTCGTCCGGGTAGACCAGCTTGGAACGGATCAGCTGGCCGACCTTGTTGTTGTAGTCGCCGAGCCCCTTGCCGGCGATCGGGCTCGTGCCGCTGCCGCTGCCCGGGCCGGTATTGACCGTTGCGTTCGGGTTGCTGCCCTTGCCGCCCGGCTTGGCGCCGGCACTCGGAGTGTTGTTGCTGGTACTGAGCAACTGGTCGAACTCCGACTGCGGCCTGGCCTTGGGCTTCTCGGGCCTGGTTTCGGCCTTCTTCGGCTCGGGCGTCGGCTTGGGCGCCGGCGTGGGTTTTGGAGCGGGCGTCGGCGTGGGTTGCGGCGTCGGCTTCGGTGCAGGGGTCGGTGTCGGCCTGGGCGTCGGCTTGACCTTGTCGACCGCGATGTCGGCCTTTTTGTCCGGCTGGGGTTCGGGCTTGGGGTCGGGCTTGACCGGCGGCGGGGTCGGTTCGGCCTTCGGCTGCGGTTTGACGTCCTCGCGCACCGGCTGCTGCGCCGGCGGCGGGCCGCCCCACAGCTCGACCTCGACCGGTTCGGGCTTCTTGGTCTGCCATTGCACCGACACCATCAGGAACAGCGCGAACAGCACGTGCACGGCCGCGGCCAGCACGAAGGCCAGCGTCCGGCGCTCCTCGGGGTGGCGTTGGCGATGGTCGGTCACTTCGGGCGCACCAGCAGGCCGACACGGGCGACGTTGGCGGCCTTGAGCGCGTCCATCGTCGCCATCACGGTTTCATAGCGGACCGACTTGTCGCCGGCGATCACCACCGGCCGGTCGGCCTTGGCGGCCAGCTTGTCCTGCACCAGCGCAACGAGCGCCTGCGCATCGGCGACGGTCTCGCTCTTGCCGGCGTCCGACAGCGTCAGCTCGCCCTCGACGCCGATCTCGACGCGCAGCGGCTCGACGCTGGCTTCCTGATCGGACTTGCCGACCGTGGGCAGGTTGACGACGCCGGGCGCCTGCATCATCGGCGTCGCGACCATGAAGATCACCAGCAGCACCAGCATCACGTCGATGTACGGCACGACGTTGATCTGGTTCATCGAACGGCGCGGTCTTCGGGTTCTGGCCATGATCGGGCTCCCCTTAACGAGCCTGACGCTGCAGGATGTTGGAGAACTCTTCGATGAAGGTGTCGAAGCGGTTGGCCAGCGCGTCGACGTCGTGGGCGAAGCGGTTGTACGCGACGGTGGCCGGAATTGCCGCGAACAGGCCGATGGCGGTGGCAACCAGCGCCTCGGCGATGCCCGGGGCGACGGTTGCCAGCGTCGCCTGGCCGACGTTCGCCAGCCCGCGGAACGCGTGCATGATGCCCCAGACCGTGCCGAACAGGCCGATGTACGGCGAGACCGAGCCGACCGAGGCGAGGAAGGACGTGTGCTTGTCGAGCCAGTCGAGCTCGCGCTGGCAGGCGGCGCGCATGGCGCGGCGGGTGCCCTCCATCACGTCGGACAGCTCCATCCCGCCCTTCTGGCGCAGCTTGAGGAATTCGGAGAAGCCGGCGATGAAGATCTTCTCCATCCCGACCGAGTGACCGCGCTTGGTCTGCTCGAACAGCGCGTTCAGGTCCGAGCCGCTCCAGAAGCGGTCTTCGAACAGTTCGCTGGCCTTGGCGGCCTTCGACACGGTGAAATACTTGCTGAAGATGTGCCACCAGCTCATCAGCGACAGCAGCACCAGGATCGCCATCACCAGCTGGACGACGAGGCTGGCGTGCAGCACGAGTTCGAGAATCGACAGGTCTTGATTGGGCATCGGTTTTACCGGGGTTGGGGTTTGGCAGGGCGGCTTACGGGTTCGTCCCCGTCGGGCTGCGCGAGTTCCGTTCGCGCGTGAACAGGTTCTTACTGCGCCAGCGGCGTGGTGACGGTCTGGGCCTGCTGGTTCAGCTGGCTGCGGATCGCTGCTGCCAGCGAGGCCGTCCACTTGTTGTAGTTCGGGTGGATGAAGACCCGGCCGTCGCTCACGGTCTCGTACTTGAGGTTGAAGCTGTCGAGGTAACGGATCTGCACCGTCTGGGTATCGTATTCGATCGTGACCTTGGCGATGTGCTTGCCGCTGCCGACGTCGAGGGTCGCCTCGATCCGGCCCGGCGCGACGTCGCGGGTCTGCCACTTGGTGCTGGCGGCGCCGGCGACGATGGCCGACCTTACCTGGTCGGCATCGAGACTCTGGGTGATGGCGAGCTTGGGCGGATCCTGCATCAGGCCCTGCCGCGCCAGTGCGGGGGCGGACAGGCCGAGCAGCAGGCACAGGGCAATGAGGATGTGTTTCATTGAGGTCTCCAAGTGTCGCTGCAATTGTAAGCGCTTGGAGACCCCGATTTAAGTCCCGATGTGAGGAAACTCACGTTCGTCATGCGGCGCCGGAAAAATTCACACCGACCGGCGTTGCCGGCGGCGGATCAGTTGACGGCGATCTGGCTGGCGGCGAGCTGCTTGCGGATGTCGCCGGCCAGCGTCTCGGTCCATTTGATGTAGTTGCCGTGGATATAGCTCCGGCCCTCGGCGGCCTCGTAGTCCATGTCGGCGCTGTCGAGATAGCGGATCGCCACGCTCTGGCTGTCGTAGGCGATCGCGACCTTGACCATGTGCCGGCCGCGGACGGTGATCGACGCCTCGATCCGGCCCGGCGCCACTTCGCTGGCCTGCCATTTGCGTTTGGTTGCGGCGGTAATGATCGCGGTCCTGACCTGCTCGGCATTGGCCGGTGCGGCGATCTCGATCTTCGGCGGGTCGCGCAGGATGTCGGCCCAGGCGGGGGCGGCGAGCCCGATCGCGAGACCGAGCGCGCAGAGGATGTTTTTCATTGTGTTCTCCATGTGGCGCGATCAAGGGATCGCGCAGGCGGAGTGTAAGTCGTGCCTTGACCGGTGTCAGCCGGCCTCGCCCGGCGGATTCAGCCCGAAGTGCAGGTAGGCCGACGACGTGGCGATGCGGCCGCGCGGCGTGCGCTGCAGCAGGCCCTGCTGGATCAGATAGGGCTCGAGCACGTCCTCGATCGTGTCGCTGGCCTCGCCGATCGCCGCGGCGACGTTGTCGAGGCCGACCGGGCCGCCGCCGAACTTCTCGATCACCGCGGAGAGCAGCTTGCGGTCCATCACGTCGAGGCCGGCGTGGTCGACGTCGAGCATCTGCAGCGCCGCGTCGGCGACGTCACGGGTCACCTTGCCGTCGTGCTTCACCTCGGCAAAGTCGCGCACCCGGCGCAGCAGCCGGTTGGCGATCCGCGGCGTGCCGCGCGAGCGGCGGGCGACCTCGAAGGCGCCGCCTTCATCCATCTCGACATTGAGCAGGCTGGACGAGCGCTCGACAATCCGGGTCAGCTCGTCGGCGGTGTAGAACTCGAGCCGGGCGACGATGCCGAAGCGGTCGCGCAGCGGGTTGGTCAGCATGCCGGCGCGCGTGGTCGCGCCGACGAGGGTGAACGGCGGCAGGTCGAGCTTGACCGAGCGCGCCGCCGGGCCTTCGCCGATCATGATGTCGATCTGGAAGTCCTCGAGTGCCGGATAGAGGATTTCCTCGACCACCGGGCTGAGCCGGTGGATTTCGTCGATGAACAGCACGTCGTGCGGTTCGAGATTGGTCAGGATCGCCGCCAGGTCGCCGGCGCGCTCGAGCACCGGTCCCGAGGTCTGGCGCAGGCTGACGCCCAGCTCGCGGGCGATGATGTGCGCCAGCGTGGTCTTGCCCAGCCCCGGCGGGCCGAACAGCAGCACGTGGTCGAGCGCTTCGCCGCGCTTCTTGGCCGCCTCGATGAAGATCTCCAGCTGGCCGCGTGCCTTCTTCTGGCCGACATACTCGTCGAGCAGCTTCGGCCGCAGCGCGCGCTCGAGCTGTTCCTCCTGTTGCGACACCGTCTTGGCGGTGACGACACGTTCGGGCGGCAGGGCGGAAAGGGAGTCGGTTTCGATCATCGGTACGGTCTCGCCGGCGCGTTTGCGCCGAGGTGGAAGTAGACGGCCAGCAGTACGGTGCCGACCGCATAGCCGGCGAGCACGTCGCTGCCGTAGTGTACCCCGAGCACCAGCCGTGCCAGCCCGCCGGCAAGCACCAGCGCGGCGGCGGCGAGTGCAATCGCGACACGGCCGGATGGCCGGCGTCGCGCCAGCAGCCAGCCGAGTGCGCCGAACAGCGTCATCGCCGCCATCGCGTGGCCGCTCGGAAACGATGGCCCGTGCACCGACATCAGGTGCTCGAGCTGCGGCCGCGGCCGGTTGACGCCGAACTTGATCGCCGCATTGACGAGCCAGCTCGCGAGCAGCAGCAGCGGCAGGCCCGGCCAGGCGATCCGGCCCGATCCACGCAGCAGCCGGCCGGCGGCGATCGCGATCGCCAGCGAGCCCCAGAAGCTGCCGGTCCAGCCGAGCAGCCGTGCGGCCAGTACCGGCTGGCGGTCGTAGAGCCAGTTCGAGAGCGTGGCGTCGAAATGCTGCTGCAGCGGCGTGCCGAGCAGGCCCAGCACCAGCAGGAAAACGGCAAGGCCGGCGGCGGCGAGGCCGAGGTGGCGGAAGGACATCGGAAACCCGGTCGATGACGACAAAGCACGGAGCCTAACGGTGTCGGCTGCCGGCATGAAACGCAGAAAATGACACGGCCCGGACGGAACCAGGCGACTTACAGCTTGGCCAGCGCCTTCAGCGCCAGGCGGATGCCGTTGCTGACGTCGACGTCGTCGGGCAGCGTTTTCAGCGCGGCGCCCGCTTCGCGCTCGTTGTAGCCGAGCGCCAGCAGCGCGTTGACGATGTCGCCGGACGGGCCGTCGCCGAACAGCGGCGTCGGCAGCCTGGCCGCGACGGCCGAACTGGTCGGCAGGCTGCCGAGCTTGCCCTTGAGTTCGAGGATCAGCCGCTCGGCGGTCTTCTTGCCGATGCCGGGCACCTTGGACAGCCGGGTGACATCCTCGCCGGCGACGGCCAGCGCCAGCTCGTCGCTGTTCATGCCCGAGAGGATGGCCAGCGCGATCTTGGCGCCGATGCCGCTGATCCGGATCAGGTGGCGGAATAGGTCGCGCTCGGCGCGGCTGGCAAAGCCGTACAGCAGCTGCGCATCCTCGCGCACGACCAGGTGCGTGAACAGTTCGACCCGGCCGCCGATCGCCGGCAGCACGTAGAGCGTGCTCATCGGCACGTCGAGCTCGTAGCCGACGCCGGCGACATCGACGACCAGCGTCGGCGGTTGTTTCTCGATCAGGGTTCCGGTCAGGCGGGCGATCATCGTGCGGGCTCGGTCAGACGCAAAGGCGCAGTATAACGTCGCCGGTCATTTTATAGAACGATCGTTGCATTTGCCTTGAGCGGATCGGCGCCTGTTCCAGTGGGCGAACGAGGCAAGACAGTGCGTTTCCGCCCGAAGCGAGGACATCCCGCAGGCAGTCTCCCTGGGCGAAACCGGAACGGGCATGTGGTCCGTGAGGACGCCCCGACAGGCAGCCCCTTGCGGGGTCCAGCGCATCGGACGAGGACGAAATGCGCCGCCGCAGTGGCCCAGCGGGACGGGGTCAGGCGAGCCGGCCGCGCTTGACCGTCAGCCCGAGCTTGGCGAGCTGCGCCGCCGCACCGCCGGCATGCTGCGAGTGTGCCAATGCGACCGCGAGCGCATCGGCCGCATCGGCCTGCGGCACGCCCGACAGCCGCAGCAGCCGCTGCACCATCTGGCCGACCTGGTCCTTGCCGGCGTGGCCGTTGCCGACCACGGCCTGCTTGACCTGCAGAGCGGTGTATTCGGCGATCGGCAGCTCGGCATGCACCAGCGCCGCCAGTACGGCGCCGCGCGCCTGGCCGAGCATCAGCGTTGACGCCGGGTTGACGTTGACGAAGACCTGTTCGACCGCGGCGATCTCGGGGTGGTAGGTCGCGACGACCTCGGCGAGGCCGTCGAGCAGCGCCCGGACGCGTTCGGGCAGGCTGCCGCCGCCGGTCTTGATGCAGCCCGAAGCGACGTATTGCCGGCTCTGGCCGCTGACGTCGATGAGGCCGAACCCGGTGATCCGCGAGCCCGGGTCGATGCCGAGGATGCGCATTATTGCGCGACCGTTGACTTGAGCGTGTCGTTGCGGCCGAAGGTCCAGGTCCGGTAAATCACCAGCACCGTCGCCGGCTGGCCGACGCCGTCGCGCAGCCCCTTGGGCAGGGGGGCAAACGGCGCCGCGCGCTGGAGGATTCTCAGCGCGGCGTCGTCAAGCCGCCGATTGCCCGACGAGCGCTCGACCTTGCTGGCACGCAGCGTCCCGTCCGTGTTGATCTCGGCCGATAGTTGCAGGCTGCCGTAGAGCTTGTTGCCGGCGCCGTCGCTCGGGTAGGTGAGGGTGCCGATGCGTTCGATCGTCTGGCGCCACTGGTCTTCCCAGACCGCAGTGGCAGCCTTGATCGCCGGCGTCGTCATGAAGGCCTTGCGCGGCTTCTCCTCGTAGGCGCTGACCTGCTGCTCGATCCGCCCGGCGATGCCCGACAGCGCGCGCGCGACCTGCGCCGGCTTGTCGTTCTGCCCGGCACGGGCCTCGGTATTGTCGTGCTGGTCGGCCTGCCGGGTCGGCGCTGCCAGCAGGCCGCCGGCACGCAACTTCGCGAGCAGTGCCTGTTGCTGCGCCTCGAGCTGCTGCTGCTTCGACAACTGCTGCTGCAGTTCGACCGACGCCCGGTTGCTCAGCACCGGCAGCGGGCTGGCGGCGTGCAGCTTGGCGTCGGTATTGCCGCCGCCGTCGACGTTTTCCTGCGCCCGGACCTTGGCCTTGCTCGGCGCGGTCTCGGTGTGCTGGTTGACGAGCACGACTTCGAGCGGCTGTTCGGAGAAATGCCGGTTGATTTCGGGCATGACGAACTTGATGCCGAAGATCGCCACCGCGTGCGTCAGTAGCGACAGCAGCATCGCCGTCGTCATGAAGCGTTGCATGCGATCCATGCGCCAGCCCGAACCCCGTTGAATAAACCGGCCGAGTGTAGCATGGGCCCCAGTATCCAAGCGTTTTGGCTGTTGCTAAGATGCTCTGATAAGACAACCGTGCAAGGTCTCTGCCGTGAAGCCCGTTCGTATCGTTTCCATCCTGCTGGCGCTGTCCTGTACCCCGGTTCTTGCCGCCGTGGATGGCAGCAAACTGATCGCAAAGTACAACTGCCTTGGCTGCCACGCCGTCGATCACAAGATCGTCGGCCCGTCGTACAAGGACGTCGCCGCGCGTTACCGCGGCCAGAAGGGTGCCGAGGCGATGCTGATGCAGGAAGTGCGCGCCGGCACCAAGGGCAAGTGGGGCGGGCCGGTGGCGATGCCGCCGCAACAGATCAGCGACGCCGATCTCAAGGTGATCGTGCAGTGGATACTGGCGCAGAAATAAGCGCCGGCAGACCGCGCCATGTCCTGGGCGCGAACGTTGTGTGGCAATAAAATGTCTTATTGCAATGGACACTCGACTTGATTAAGCTGCCTGCCCATTTGGCGCGTCATGTCTTTGTAAGCGGCCGCGCCGCTGGGTTCTAGAATAAGCGAGTACGACGATGGCCAAACTCACCGAGAAAGACATCCTCAGCTGGAACGGTCCGGAAGAGGACTACATGAACCCGGATCACCTCGAGTTCTTCCGGGAACTGCTGCTGAAGAACAAGGCCGAGCTGCTGGCCAACGCCAGCCAGACCAGCCAGAACCTGCAGGAGCAGGAAGCGACGCCGGATCCCGCCGACCGCGCGACGCTCGAGGAAGAATACGCGCTCGAACTGCGCACCCGCGACCGCGAACGCAAACTGCTGATGAAGATCGAGTCGACGCTGAAGAAGCTCGACGACGGCTCCTACGGCTACTGCGAGGACACGGGCGAAGCGATCGGCCTTGGCCGGCTGCTGGCGCGGCCGACCGCGTCGCTGTCGCTCGAAGCGCAGGAGCGCCGCGAGCGGATGAAAAAGCAGTTCGCCGACTGAGCATGAGCGTGCGGGCCGTGCCGCCCGCCGCCGAGGCCGACACGCTCGACCCGGCGCGCGAGCTGATCGCCCGGACCGGCGCCCGCGCCACCACGCCGCGCCTGCGCGTGCTGTCGACGCTGCTGTCGGCGCAGCGGCCCTTGTCGCATCTCGATGTCGTCGAGCGCCTCGACCCGGTGATCGACCGGGTTACCGTCTACCGCGTGCTCGAGTGGCTGACCGACGAAGGGCTGGCCCACAAGCTCGCCGGCGACGACCGGGTCTGGCGCTTCTCGGTCGCGACGGTGCAACACCGTCACGCCCACTTCCACTGCCGTGTCTGCGGCCGTTTCTACTGCATCGAATCGTTCCGCACCGACCTGCCGGTCGCGCTGCCGCAGGGCTTTGCCGCCGAGGCGCTCGAGATCACCATCAAGGGCGTCTGCGCCGACTGCCGCGAACCGCGCTGACCGCGTCCCGAAGACCAGTGTCGGGCCTTTCCCTGTTTCGGCTGCAACGCCCTTGTTCGGCCATGGCGAAGGCGCTACCCTAAGCGTTCCACAAAAAATACCGCGCTGCATCAAGGCCAGCGTGCCGCCACGCTCAGGGATCCACCATGCATTACCAGACCGACGACGTCCGTATTCGCGAGATCAAAGAACTGCTGCCGCCCGTGGCGGTGCTGGAAAAATACCCGGTCACCGAGACCGCGTCGGCCGCGGTATTCGAATCGCGCCAGGCGATCCACAACATCCTCGAAGGCAGCGACGACCGGCTGCTCGTCATCGTCGGGCCATGTTCGATCCACGATACCCGGGCCGCGCTCGAGTACGGCCAGAAGCTGCTGAAGCTGCGTGAAAAGTTCAGCGGCACGCTCGAGGTGGTGATGCGTGTCTACTTCGAGAAGCCGCGCACCACCGTCGGCTGGAAGGGCCTGATCAACGACCCGTACCTGAACGGCAGCTTCAACATCAACGACGGCCTGCGCATTGCCCGCAAGCTGCTGCTCGATTTGAACGACACCGGTCTGCCGACCGCCGGCGAGTTCCTCGACATGATCACGCCGCAGTACATGGCCGACCTGATGAGCTGGGGCGCCATCGGTGCGCGGACGACCGAGTCGCAGGTGCACCGCGAGCTGTCGAGCGGCCTGTCGTGCCCGGTCGGCTTCAAGAACGGGACCGACGGCAATATGAAGATCGCCATCGACGCGATCCGTGCCGCCGGCCAGCCGCACCATTTCCTCTCGGTGACCAAGATGGGCCACTCGGCCATCGTCGCCACCGCCGGCAACCCGGATTGCCACATCATCCTGCGCGGCGGCAAGGAACCGAACTACGACACCAACCACGTCCGTACCGCGATGGCCGACCTCGCCGCCGCCGGCGTGGCGCAGAAGGTGATGATCGACTTCAGCCACGCCAACAGCCGCAAGGACTACCGTCGGCAGATGGAAGTTTCGGCCGACGTCGCCACGCAGATCGGCGAGGGCAACGCCGCGATTTTCGGCGTGATGATCGAATCGCACCTGGTCGAAGGCCGCCAGGACCAGGTCGACGGCAAGGAGCTGTGCTACGGCCAGTCGATCACCGATGCCTGCATCGGCTGGCCCGACACCGAAGCCTCGCTGGCCGAACTGTCCGAGGCCGTACTGCGCCGCCGTGCGCTGGCCAAGCTCGGCGCCTGACTGCTTACGCTACCGACGAAACGCCCCGCATTGCGGGGCGTTTTTGCATTCTGGCCGATGCCGCGGGGTCAGCGCCGCGCCAGCCGCTCGCGCACGTAGTGTTCGACGTCGGCGACGTCGATGCGGTCGCCGGCCGGCAGCTCGGCCAGATCGACGCCGAGCCGCGCCGCCAGCCGCGCAGCGGCGGTCGAGACGGTCAGCCAGTCGGTGTCGGGCGTGTCCGCGGCCACCGTGCCGGCCGGCGGGAACAGCCAGCCGGTCGGCGCCTCGACGATGTCCATCAGCGCGACCAGTTCGCCGGGCTGGACCGGGTCGCCGACGGCGACGGTGAAGCAGGCCAGCGTGCCGGCGTCCGGTGCGCCGACATGCCGCTCGCTGCCGTCGCCTTGCCGCAGCGTCAGCAGTACCGCGTCGGCGTCGACGTGCGCACCGGGGCTCGCGCACAGTGCGGCGACGGTCGCCGGGTCGTCGAAGTCCGGTGCGCAGATCAGATGGGTCGTGCTCTCGGTGCTCATGGTGGGAATATCTACGCGGCCGGACCCCGGCAGCCCTTGATCTGGGCCAAGATGGGTCAATGGTTCTGTCATTAACGTGGGCGACGGATCAATTGTAATTGCAGTGCAACAACGACCTTTCTACGATGTGGGCATATTCGCATTCCCACCCCGCCAGACAGGATAGCCCGATGACCCAGGAAAACATCCTCTTCGACGATATCGAGCCCGGCATGCGCTACACGCGCACGCACGTGGTCAAGCCCGGCGATCTTACCCTGTTCGCGCTGATCGCCGGTTCGCGCGAGATCGGCGGCAGGCTGCAGGCGCCGGCGATCGGTGCGTTCTCGCTGCTGTCGTCGACGGCGACGAATTTCTTTCCCGGCAACGGTTCGATCCTGGCCGGGCATTCGATGCAGTCGTTCGGCTGGATCCGCGACGGCGACACGCTGTCGATTTCGCTGACGGTGCAGGAAAAGGATCCGGCTAGCCGGCAGGTCGTGGTCGATTGCCGCTGCGAGAACCAGGACGGCGAGGTGATCGCGTCGGGGCCGATCACGCTGATTCCGCCGACGGTGAGGCGCGAAAACCGCTTCGACGAACCGCCACAACTTACATTGCGCCAGTACCACGTCTTCAGTAATCTGCGCGCCCGTGCCGCCGAGCTGCCGCCGGTGCCGACCGCCGTGGCGCATCCGACCGACGACGCCTCGTTGCGTGGCGCGCTCGAGGCGTACGAAGCGGGGCTGATCACGCCCATCCTCGTCGGTCCGGAAGCGAAGATCCGCGCCGTGGCCGACCACGAGGGGCTGGACGTTGCCGGCCTGCGCATCGTCGATACCGAGCACAGCGTCGCCTCGGCCGAAGCCGCCGTCGCGCTGTGCCGCAGCGGCGAGGCGCAGGCGCTGATGAAGGGCAAGCTGCACACCGACGAGCTGATGCGCGCGGTGATGGCCAAGGAAGGGCTGCGTGCCGGCAAGCGCGTGTCGCACGTCTACGTGATGGACGTGCCGGCGTACGGCCGGCCGCTGCTGGTCAGCGACGTGGCGATCAACATCGCGCCGGATCTGGGTGCCAAGGTCGACATCACGCAGAACGCGATCAACCTCGCGCACGTGCTGGGCATAGAGCGGCCCAAGGTCGCGCTGCTGTCGGCGGTCGAGACGGTCTACGACAAGATGCCGTCGACGCTCGATGCGGCGCTGCTGTGCAAGATGGCCGACCGCGGCCAGATCACCGGCGCGGTGCTCGACGGGCCGCTGGCGTTCGACAACGCCGTCTCGAAGCTGGCGGCGCAGGCCAAGGGCATCGAGTCGCCGGTCGCCGGCGAGGCCGACGTGCTGATCGTGCCCGATATCGAGGCCGGCAACATGCTGGCCAAGCTGATGATTTATTTCGCCGGGGCCGAAGCCGCCGGCATCGTGCTGGGAGCGCGCGTTCCGATCGTGCTGACCAGCCGTGCCGACGATGTGAAGTCCCGTCTTGCCTCTGCCGCCGTCATGGCGCTGGTGGCGCATGCCAAAGGAAGCCATTAAATGAACGATCTTCTCCTCGTCATCAATGCAGGTTCGTCGAGCATCAAGTTCTCGCTGTTCGAAAACTCGCCGGCCGACCCGGTGCTGCTGTACAAGGGCCAGATGGAAGGCATCTACGTGACGCCGCACTTCACCGCTAAGGATGCGGCCGACAAGAAGCTCGTCGACGAAGACCTGCCGGCCGACCTGCCCAAGAGCCATGACACCTCGCTGCGCCACATCCTCAAGTGGCTGGAGACCGTGACCGCCGGCCGCAAGATCGGCGTGATCGGCCACCGCGTCGTCCACGGCGGCACGCGTTTCTCCAAGCCGGAACTGGTGACGCCGGAAGTGATCGCCGAACTGGAGAAGCTGATCCCGCTGGCGCCGCTGCACGAGCCGCACAACATCACCCCGATCAAGATCATGGCCGAACTGCTGCCGAACGTGCCGCAGGTCGTCTGCTTCGACACCGCCTTCCACGCCGGCCAGCCCGAGCTGAACCAGCTGTACGCGCTGCCGTACGAGTTCTCGGTCAAGGAAGGCATCCGCCGCTACGGTTTCCACGGTCTGTCGTACGACTACATCGCCAGCGTGCTGCCGCAGGTCGATACCAAGGCGGCCGAAGGCCGCACTGTCGTCGCCCACCTTGGCAACGGTTCGTCGATGGCCGCGCTGCAGGCGTGCAAGGGCATCGCGTCGACGATGGGCTTCACGGCGCTCGAAGGGCTGCCGATGGGCACGCGCACCGGTTCGATCGACGCCGGCGTCGTGCTGCACCTGATCAACCATCTGAAGATGGACGCCAAGCAGATCGAAGACCTGCTGTACAAGCAATCGGGCCTGCTGGGCCTGTCGGGCATCTCGAGCGACATGCGCGACCTGGAAAACAGCGGCACCGACCGCGCCAAGCTGGCGATCGCCTACTTCGTCAGCAAGGTTGCGCGTGAGGCGGCATCGCTCGCCGCCGCGCTCGAGGGCTTCGACGCGCTGGTGTTCACCGCCGGCATCGGCGAGAACGGCGCCGACGTGCGTCTTGCCGTCTGCCGCCAGCTGCGCTGGCTCGGCGTCGAGATCGACGAGGCCGCCAACAAGATCCGCTCGGGCGAACCGCGCCGGATCTCGCTGCCGGACAGCAAGGTCGCCGTCTACGTGATCCCGACCAACGAGGAACTGGTGATCGCCCGCGCCTCGCGCGCCTGCATCGCCGGCTGACCGGCATCGCAGCACACGGCCGGCGACGCGTTCGCCGGCTTTTTTGCGCTTGCGGGTTTCATCGTGATTACATCATTGCCCGCCACACTGACCGCAGGCTGGTCGCATCCCTGCGGACTGTCGCGGCAACTCCCCTTAAACTGGGAACAAAGCCCGGCCGCACACGGTCTGGTGAAGCCCGCGCCCACGGCGCCGCAAAACAACAAGGAGAGACCATGGAAAACGAAATCGTCATCGACAGCGCGCCCGAAGCACGCCGCCTGCCCGTCGGCCAGGGCTGGCGCTGGATCGTCGACGCCGCGCAGCTGTTCCGTGCCAACTGGCTGCAGTGGCTGCTGATCTCGCTGGTCTTCGTCGTCATCGTCATGGGCCTGTCGCTGTTGCCCTTCGTCAATGTCGTCTCGACCGTGCTGACGCCGGTGCTGCTCGGCGGCTTGATGTGGGCGGCGCAGGGGGCAAGGGAAGGACGGACGCCCGAGATCGGCGACGTCTTCGCCGGCTTCCGCCAGCGCCCGCGCGAGCTGCTGCGTGTCGGCCTGTATTACCTGATCGGCGTGATGATCGTCGCGCTGCTGCTGGTGGCGCTGCTCTATGTGTTCGGCCTGACCGAAACCTTCGAGGCGTGGCGCAATGCCAAGACGCTGACCGACCAGCCCGAGATCGGCGGCACCGGCTGGCTGGTCGTGCTGCTCGGGCTGATCGGCATGCTCGTCGTCTACAGCAGCTATTTCTTCGCCCCGGCGCTGGTGATGCTGCACGGCATCCCGGCCGGCGAAGCGATGAAGCTGTCGCTGGTCGGCTTCTGGCGCAACTGGCAGCCGGTGCTGCTGGCGTCGGCCATCCTCACCGGGCTGGCGATCGTCGCGATGATCCCGATGATGCTCGGGCTGATCGTGCTGATACCGGTCGTGCTGCTGACCAATTACACCGCCTACGCCGACGTGTTCGAAACGCGCTGATCGCTTGCTGGAGCAGGGAATGAAGGAAAGTCCGTTCAAGGGGAAGCGCGGGTTTTCGCGCGTGGTCAACGCGCTCGGCTACTCGCTCGACGGCCTCGGCGCCGGCTGGCGCAACGAGGCGGCGTTCCGGCAGGTGTCGATGCTGGCGGTGGCCGGCATCGTCGCCGCCTTCGCGCTGCCGCTGCCGGCATGGGCGCGCGCGGTCGTCGTCGGCAGCCATGTGCTGACGGTGATCGTCGAACTGCTCAACTCGGCGATCGAGGCCGCCGTCGACCACACTTCGCTTGAAAAGCACCATCTGGCCAAGCGCGCCAAGGATCTGGGCAGCGCGGCGCAGCTCGTCTGCCTGGTCAACCTGGCCTTGATGTGGGGGCTGGCGCTGTTCGGTCGCTGATTTTTTACTGACGACCGATGAAATGGATACACTGCGCGCTTTTGCCCGGAGCGCGTCGTGTATTCGAGCACTTTCATTTTCGAAAAGCAGCAGTACGACGCCGAGTTCGACCGGCTCGACCCGCTGATCGCAGCGGCAGCGCGCGCACACCCGGACTTCGCCGGCGAGGAGTACTGGGAAAATCCGTACAACGGTCGCACGTGCGTCGTCTACTACTGGCACGCGTTGGGCGGCTTGCAGGCGCTGATGCGCGATCCGCAGCACATCGAGGCCAAACGCCAGTACCGGCGCTGGTACAGGGGATTTCAGGTCGTGATCGCCGAGGTGGTTCGCGCCTATGGCGATGGCCATTTTGCCGACCATCCGGCCGCAATCATGAACCCCTTGCCGGCCTAGGGCCTGCGAACGCAGCCGGTCCTAGCGGTCGAGCCTGCGCAAGTCCTGCTCGATGTCTTGCAGCAGGATGTTCAGCGCGGCGTCCGAGATCAGCACCTCGGCCAGGCACAGCAGCAGGGAGAGCACCATCAGTGCCAGGCTGGCGATGAACAGGAATTGCGCCGGCCCGGCGTGGCCGAAGAACACCAGCACCATCGAGACGATGCACGACAACAGGCTGACGACGCCGAAGGCCTGCATGCCGCGGATCAGCGCAACGCGGCGACGGAAGTTGCCGATCTGGCGCAGGTTGTTGACGTGCGGATTGCGCCGGTGGGTGTCGTAAAGCTGGCGGATGATCGTCGACAGCGCGAGGAAGCGGTTGGTGTACGCGAGCATCAGCAGCGAAATCGCCGGGAACAGCAGCGACGGCGTCGCCAGACTCAGTTCATCCATCTACTTCTTGAAGTCCTTGATCACGTGCTGCTGGCGCCGGCTGACCGCGAGCCGCTCGGGCAGGTCCTTGAGCACCGCGACCCAGTGCGTTTCGCCGCCGTTCGACGCCGCGCGCTCGAAACCGGCGAGGGCGTCGGTCGCGATCAGGCAGTTGCGGTGGATGCGGACGAACTGGCTGCCGAATTCTTCCTCGAGCCGGGTCAGCGAGTCCTCGAGCAGGTATTCGCGCTCGCGGGTCTTGAGCGTGATGTATTTCTGCTCGGCCTTCAGGTAGCGCGCGTCGGACACCGGGATCAGGTGCAGCCGGCCGCGTTCGGTGACGCTGAAGTGGCTGCGCGCGTGCGACGACGGCGCCGCTTCGCTGCGCGCCTGCCGCGCCTGGTCGACACGCTTGAGCGCCTCGATCAGCCGCTCGCGGCGGATCGGCTTGAGCAGGTAGTCGATTGCGCGGACCTCGAACGCGGCGACGCCGTATTCCTCGAACGCCGTCGCGAAGATCACCGCCGGTGGATGCTCCTGCGACTGCAGCTCGCGGGCCAGCTCGATCCCGCTCATCTGCGGCATCTGGATGTCGATGATGGCGGCGTCTGCGTCGGCGTCGGTCAGCTGGCTCAGCGCGGACATGCCGTTGGTGGCGGTGCCGACGATCTCGTGCGGGCACTCGTCTGCACAGTCGACCAGCACGTCCTGCAATCGGCGCAGGGCCGGCAGTTCGTCATCGACGAGAAAAAGGCGCAGCGGCGTCGTCATGCAAAATCTCCCGGTAGGGCAGCAAGATGTGTACTTGATAATAGTCGCTGCCGGCTTCGGTCGTGAGGCTGGCCTCGGTATCGAAGTGCAGCAGCAGTCGTTCGCGTATGTTTTCCAGCGCCATGCCGTTGCCTTCGCGCACGCGCACCGTGTTGCCGGGCAAGGCGTTGCGGACGATCAGGTGGACGCGTTCGCGCGTCTGGGTGATGCGGATCTGGATCGGCGGCGGTTCGAGCAGGGGCTCGACCCCATAATAGATGGCGTTTTCGAGCAGTGGCTGCAACACCAGCGGCGGCACTGCGGCATTCTCGGGCATGTCGTCGATCTGCCAGTCGACCTGCAGCCGGTTGCCGAGGCGGATCATCTCGATGTTCAGGTAGCGCTCGGCGACCTCGACCTCGCTGACCAGCCGCGCCAGCTTGCGGTTGTCCTTCATCACCACGCGGAACAGGTCGGCGATGTCCTGCAGCGCCTCTTCGGCCTTGGCCGGTTCGTAGCGGATCAGCGACAGTACCGCGTTGAGGCTGTTGAAAAAGAAGTGCGGCCGGATGCGCGCCTGCAGTGCCGACAGCCGCGCCTCGGCCAGTCGCGGCACCAGCGCGCGGTGGCGCATTTGCAACAGCCACAGAAAGCCCAGCGTCGACAGCAGGATCATCAGCTCGGGGGCGAACTGCGCGTTCGGCTGCGACTGGATCGGCATCAGCAGCGCACGGCCGATCCAGCCGCAGCCGACCGTCACGGCACAGACGATGGATACGCCGAGCCGGTACGGCAGCCGCGCCAGCGTCGGCGCCAGCCCGGCGAGGATCGCCAGCGACGGCAGCAGCACCAGCTCGACCCAGATCGCCGAATTGGCGACGCGCATGCTCCAGTGCGTCCAGCGCGGCAGGTCGGCCAGTGTGTGCAGCAGCAGCAGCAGGTGCGAGTAGACGAGGGCGTGCAACATCACGCTGGGCGAGCGGAAGTCGGGCAACTCGTCGATGACGGTTTGGGCGCTCACAAGGACTTGGCACGGGCACGAAAGCTTCAACTATAACGAAACCCGCCGTTCGTCGGTTTTTTGCCTGCTTTGCGGTCGGCCTGTACCGCTCGTCGGTCGAATCCGCGCGAAATCCTGTAGCCATTCCGGAATGTTCCGATGTCGATTGCCCTGATCCACAGCCGTGCGCTGCTCGGCCTTGCTGCGCAGCCGGTCACCGTCGAAGTCCACCTCGCCAACGGCTTGCCGGCGTGCACCCTGGTCGGCCTGCCCGACGCCGAGGTCCGCGAGGCGCGCGAGCGCGTGCGTGCGGCCCTGAGCGTCGCCGGTTTCGAATTTCCGGCGCGGCGGATCACCGTCAACCTGGCGCCGGCCGACCTGCCGAAGTCGTCGGGCCAGTTCGACCTGCCGATCGCGATCGGCCTGCTCGCCGCCAGCGGGCAGATCCCGGCCGAGCGGCTGGCCGGTTACGAGTTCGCCGGCGAACTCGGCCTGGCCGGCGACCTGCGGCCGGTGCGCGGCGCGCTGGCGCTGGCCCGTGCGGCGGCGCAGGCCGGGCGGACGCTGATCGTACCGGCGGGCTGCGCGGGCGAGGCCGCGCTGTATCCGGGGGCGACCGTGCTCGCCGCCGAACACCTGCTGCAGGTGTGCCGCCATTTCGCGACCGGCGAGGCGCTGGCGCCGGCCGTCGCCGTGCAGGCCGTTGCCGCCGAGCCACAGCCCGACCTGGTCGACGTCCGCGGCCAGGTGCAGGCGCGCCGCGCGCTCGAGATCGCCGCGGCCGGCCGGCATTCGCTGCTGCTGGTCGGCCCGCCCGGTACCGGCAAGTCGATGCTGGCGCAGCGCCTGCCCGGCCTGCTGCCGGCCTTGGACGCCGACGAGGCGATCGACATCGCCGCGGTGCAATCGCTGTCGCGGTCGGGCTTCGACGTCCGCCGTTTCGGGCTGAGGCCGTTCCGCAGCCCGCACCACACTTCGTCGCCGGTGGCGCTGGTCGGCGGCGGCAGCGTGCCGCAGCCCGGCGAAATCTCGCTGGCGCACCACGGCGTGCTGTTCATGGACGAACTGCCCGAGTTCGACCGCAAGGTGCTCGAGGTGCTGCGCGAACCGCTCGAAACCGGCGAGGTCCACATCGCCCGGGCCGCGCATTCGGCGTGTTTTCCGGCGCGCTTCCAGCTCGTTGCGGCGATGAACCCGTGCCCTTGCGGCTATCTGGGCCATCCGCAGAAGGCGTGCCGCTGCACCCCGGAACAGCTGGCGCGCTACCGCGGCCGGCTGTCCGGGCCGCTGCTGGACCGGATCGACCTGATCGTCGAGGTGCCGGCGCTGCCCGACACGGCCTTGCTGGCGGCGCCCGACGGCGAGGCCAGCGAGGTGGTGCGCGGCCGTACCGATCGCGCCTACCGGCGCGCGGCGGCCCGGCAGGGCAAGGCGAATGCGGCGCTGGCCGGCAAGGACATCGACGTCCATTGCGCGATGGACGAGGCGGGCCGCGCGATGCTGCAGGCGGCGCTGAGCCGGCTCAAGCTGTCGGCGCGGGCCTTCCACCGGGTGCTGCGGGTGGCGCGGACGATCGCCGACCTCGCCGGTGCCGAGACAATCGCGGCGGCACACATTGCCGAGGCGGTGCAGTACCGGCGCGGCTTAGGATGATGGCTTGCGGCTCAGCGGCAGCGACTGGGCGAGCAGGTCGAGCCGCAGGCGCCACGGCTCGGCCAGGTGCGGGGGAAGATGGCGGTCGATCGACGCGGCGAACAGGGCGTTGACGGTCTGCCATTCGCATTCGCTGACCGGATGGTCGTCGATGGCCGCAAAATGCGGCAGTGCCGGCGGCAAGCGGTAGCTTTCGCCGTCGAGTACCGCGTACCAGAACGCCAGCAGCTTGCGGCGCAGGGTTTCGAACTCGGGTATCCGGTCGTTGATCGCGGCGAACCACGGATGCCGTTTCAGGGTGTCGACGAAGTCGTCGATGACGGCCTGCAGCCGGCCGTGGCCGATGGCGCTGGCAAGTGCTTGCATCGCGGACTCCTCTTGTTGGGGTTTGACGGTAGACAAATCCTAGCCGACGGAGGTTGCGGTATTACTACCGGTGCCGCCTTGATTCTGCGCAGGCCGGCGCGATCTTGCCGCGCGCTCAGGTGCAGCCGAAACGCTGGCGGTAGTCCTGCGGATTGACGCCGCGATGCCGCAGCAGCACGCGCCGCAGCGTCTGCGCATCGCCGAGCCCGGCATCCAGCGCTACGCGCTTCAGCGGCAGGGCCGTCTCGGTCAGCAGCCTGCACGCTGCGTCGAGCCGCAGCGCTTCGACCGCGGCGGCCGGGGTCTGGCCGGTTGCGGCGACGAAATGGCGCGCGAAACTGCGCGGGCTCATGTTCATCCGTTCCGCGAGCACATCGACGCGCAGGTCGGCGCCGGGGTGTGCGGTGATCCAGGCGATCAGCTCGGCAAAGCCGGCATCGCGGCTCTGTGCGGCCAGTGCGGCGCTGAACTGCGACTGGCCGCCCGGCCGCTTGAGGAAGACGACCATCTGCTTGGCGACGCGCATCGCCACCGCGTGACCGAGGTCGGCCTCGACCAGCGCCAGTGCCAGATCGATGCCGGCGGAAATGCCGGCCGATGTCCAGACCGGCCCGTCGTTGATGTAGATCGCATCGGTATCGACGGCGATGCCCGGGTCGATCGCCTGCAGCTGTGCCGCGTACTGCCAGTGCGTGGTGGCGCGGCGGCCGGTCAGCACGCCGGCGGCGGCGAGGATCAGTGCGCCGGTGCAGACGCTGGCAACGCGGCGTACCTGCGGCACCCACGCGTGCAGTGCCTTCGATACCGCCGGCGCGCTCGGCTGGCCGCCGGGAATGATCAGTGTGTCGATGCCGGCGAGCGAATCGAGTTTCACCGTCGCGAACTCGGCGCCGGCCGAGCTCCTGACCGGGCCGCCGTCGACCGACGCCAGCGTGGTCCGGTACGGCGCCGGTGTGACGAAGCCGTTGCGCCCCGGCTGCGAGAACACTTCGAGCGGCCCGGCAACATCGAGCACGTTGACGTCGGGGTAGAGAACGAAAACGACGTGGCGGGTCATGGCGCGGACCTCGTCAGGCGGCCGCGGCGGCCGGTCGCGGTGCGAAGCGCCAGTACAGCGTCGCCAGCACCGGGACGAGCAGCAAGGGCAGGACCGCGGCATTCAGCGCGCTCCAGCCGTAGCGCTGCAGCCACGGTGCGGCAATGAAGGAGCCGATCGCGGCGGCGCAACTGGTCGCGAACTCGCTGCTACCCTGCGTGCGGGCGCGCTCGCTCGGCCGGTACGACTGCGCCAGCAGGGTGGTGCCGGCAACGAACATGAAGTTCCAGCCGACGCCGAGCAGCATCAGCGCGACGTAGAACGCCGGCAGCGACGTCGACGCCTGGCCGAGCACCGCGCTGGCGGCAAGCAGCATGGCGCCCGACAGCGATACCGGCAGCACGCCGAAGCGGCCGATCAGCCGGCCCGAGACGAAGGCCGGCGCGAACATGCCGAGCATGTGCCACTGGATCACGCCGGCGCCGTCGGCGACGTTGAAGCCGCAGGCCAGCATCGCCAGCGGCGTCGCCGTCATCACGCAGACCATCACCGCGTAGGCGATCAGGTTGTTGGCGATCGCGGCGACGAAGACCGGCTGGCCGACGATGTCGCGCAGCGGGCGGGGCGGTTCGTGCACGACGGCTTCGGCCCCGTCGTGCACCGGCTCGCGGTAGCGCAGCAGCAACAGCAGCGACGCCAGCCCCAGCGCTGCGGCGAGCAGGTAGGCGCCGGCAAACGGCACCGCGGCGAACCAGCCCTGTGCGCTCTTGGCCAAGAGCGGGCCGAACAGCGCGGCGAGCACGCCGCCGGTCATCACCGTCGCGATCGCGCGCGCCTTGGCGTCGCCTTGCGATTCGTCGGCCGCCGCCAGCCGGTAGTACTGCGCGAATGCCTGGAACACGCCGATGCCGGCGGTGCCGACGCAGAACAGCACGAAATCGTGGCGGAACATCGCCAGCGCCGAAATCAGCCCGCCGAGCATGCCGGCGGCGGCGCCGATGACGAAACCGCGCCGTCGCCCCAGCTTCTTCAGCAGCGATGCGGCGACCAGCGCCGTCAGCGCGGCGGTGACGATGATGATCGTGAACGGCAAGGTCGCCAGGCGCTTGTCTGCGGCGAGCGCGTAGCCGGCCAGCCCGGTCAGCGTCAGGTCGATCGAGATCGCGGCGGTGTACAGACCCTGGCAGATCGCCAGCGTGCGGACATTGTGGCGGGGCTCGGACATGGTGGGCTCCTGTGGATGGATGCGGCCAGTGTGGCACCCACCCGGTTGGCGGATATGACAAGTGTGCATCAAATCCTGCCAGTGGAGCCGGTCATGCCTGCCGGATTGTACTTACTGCTCATCTGCAAATGCTTTCGTTCGTCTTTATCTGATTGACGAAAAAAATCAGCATTACCGATAATCGCAAGCTTACCCTTCACTTGCGACCACCCTGATGGACCTTTCCAGCCTGCTCGCGTCGTTCGCCGCCGCGTTCAACCAGGACCAGCGCCTGTTGTCGCTGCACTTCGCCGAAGGCCGCGGCCCGGTGCCGGAGACGCTGCTGCCGCACGTGCTCGAGGGCGAGGCCGAACTCAGCAAGCCGTACGTCTACACGCTGGAGTGCCTGTCGGCCGATGCCGGGCTGGAGCTGAAGTCGCTGCTCGGGCTAGCGGTCGAGGTCGACATCCACACCGCCGACGGTGGCACGCAGGTGCTGACCGGGGTGGTCACCAAGGTGAAGTCGCTGGGTTCGGACGGCGGTTTTGCCCGCTACGGCCTGACGATCGAACCGCCGCTGGCACTGCTGCGGCACCGCAAGACCAGCCGGGTGTTCCAGTCGCTTTCGGTTCCCGACATCGTCAAGGCGATCGTCGCCGAGCACCAGGCGAACAATCCGCTGCTGGCGGCCAGCTTCGCGCTGCAGTTCGATCTGGCCAAGACCTATCCGCCTCGGTCGTATTGTCTGCAGTATCGCGAATCGGACCTCGATTTCGTCAGCCGATTACTGGCTGAAGAAGGCATTGCCTACCGCTTCGGTTTTGCCGGCGGTGAAGTGCCGGTGACGACGCTGATCGGCTTCGACGATCCATACCAGCTCGACGCCGCGGCACAGTCAAAGGTGCGCTTCCATCGCGCCGACGCGACCGAAGCCGACGACACCATCACCGGCTGGGACTCCAAACGCCAGCTCGGCACCAGCAAGGTCAGCCTCGCCAGCTTCGACTACAAGCCGGTCAGCACGCTGACGGCCGACGACGACAGTGCGATCGACCACGGCGACGGCGCTCGTCAGGCCAGCCAGAGCCTTGAAGATTACGATCCGCAAACGCTGTACTACGGCAGCGATGGCGAAGACCTCGGCCGTTATGCCCAGCTGCGCCAGCAGGCCAACGACAAGGCCAGCAAGCAGTTCAGCGGCGAAGGCACGGTAAGGCAGTTCAACGTCGGCGAATGGTTCCAGCTCGACAACCACCCGGCGCACGACTTCGATGCGCCGGAAGACCGACAATTCACCATTACCCGCCAACGGGTACAGGCGCGCAACAACCTGCCCGGCGATCTGGTCAGCCAGCTCTCCAAAGCCGTGCTGGGCAGCCCGGCAGAAACGACCAACCCGGCCAACGACGCGCCGTTCCGCACCGACTTCGACGCCCAGCGCCGCGGCATCCCGCTGACGCCGGACTATGCACCACACGGCAAACCGACCAGCCGCGGCGTGCAGACTGCCACCGTCGTCGGGCCCCAAGGCGGTTCCGCCGACTCAAACTCGGCCGGCGAAGTCCACACCGACGAGCTCGGCCGCATCAAGGTGCAGTTCCACTGGCAGCGGCAAGCCGAACACCCCGAGTACGGCGCGAACCTCGACGACAAGAGCAGCTGCTGGCTGCGCGTCGCCATGCCCTCGGCCGGTGCCGGCTGGGGGCACCAGTTCATTCCGCGCGTCGGTCAGGAAGTACTGGTCGACTTCCTCGAAGGCGACATCGACCGGCCGCTGGTCACCGGCGTCGTCTACAACGGCAGTCACCCGGTCCCGGCGTTCAGCGGTGCCGGCTCACTGCCTGCGAACAAGACCCTCTCCGGCATCAAGACCAAGGAACACGGTGGCGGTCAGTACGGCGAACTGCTGTTCGACGATACCCTGGGCGAAGTCCGTACCAAGCTCAGCTCCGAACACGGCAAGACCCAGCTCAACCAGGGCTTCCTGATCCACCCGCGTTCCGACGGCAAGGGCACGCCCCGCGGCGAAGGCTTCGAGCTGCGCACCGACCGGCACGGCGCGATCCGCGCCGCCAACGGCCTCTTGATCACGACTGAAGCCGCCAACGGTGCCGGCGGCAACCAGCTCGACCGATCCCAAGCCCAATCGCAGCTCGACGCCGCGTTCGAGCTCGCCAGCAGCCTCGGCGACGTCGCCACCCACCAGCTCGCCGATACCGTCGAAACCGGCCCCGAAACGATCAAGAACAACGCCAAGGCCAGCAAGATCCAGCAGGGCCACCTGCACCACCTCAAGGAAGCGCTGAAGAACTGGGCCAACGGCACGAATACCGGCAAAGACAAAAGTGGCGACCAAGCCGGCCAACAGCCGCTGATTGTCATCAGCGCCCCGGCCGGCCTCGCCCAGACCACCCCGAACAGCCAGGCCATCGCTGCCGGCAGCAACCTCGACCTGATCGCCCAGCGCGACACCCAGCAGACTTCAGGAAGACGCTGGCTGCACAACGTCGGGGAGCACATCAGCCTGTTTGTCAGTGGTGTGAAGGACCAGATCGCACTGAAGCTGATTGCCGCCAAAGGCAAGGTGCAGGTTCAGGCGCAGAGCGACAATGTCGAGATCAACGCGGCCAAGGACATCCAGCAGACCGCGAACCAGAACATCCACGTCGTGGCCGGCGAGGAAATCCTGCTAACGGCGGGGGGCGGCTACATCCGGCTCAAGGGCGGAAATATCGAGATTCACTGCCCGGGGAAGGTGGATGTGAAAGGAGCCGATCACAGCTTCAGTGGGCCTGCCAATTTGAATGTTCCGCTTCCGAATTACCCAATTAGTGATTTTAAGCCATCTGGCAAATTTATATTTTCCGAGTAGTGAACAATGATTATCAGTCCACCAATTTTAAAAATTGCTCAAGGAACCACCCCGGACCATGCATGGCTGGAGGCATTAATGCCGCTTTCGTCCGGCGGAAACTACCCTATTTCCGATAAGCTGGCTTGGCATGGCGGACAACATATTGCACATACCGATGCTGGTGGCAAGGCGGAGCCTGTTCGCGCGATCGCTGATGGCGAGGTTGTTTTTGTCAGAGAATCCAAAGATGCAGATCAAGCCCCGTTGAAGTATGAGGGCGCGACGAACAACGGTTGTGTCGTGATAAAACATAAAACAGAGATTGGCGAAGGACCTGAAGGGGGTATCGAATATTATTCGATTTACATGCACCTAAAACAAGTATTCCTGAAGAAAAAGCAACCTGTTAATCGTAAAGATATCTTGGGGAGTGTGGGTGTATGTAATGGCAAGAATGCCATGCATTTGGAAGTGATTTGTGATGACAAAAATTTAAAAAGAATAGTGGGTCGAACTTCCGGTTTGCTTGATATAAGTAAAGACGGACGCAGCCATATTGTCTATGGCGATATCCATTTCTATTTGCCTGTGGGTACAAAATTCTTTGCCAACGATCCGGGTTGGAATGCAAAGGATGGCATAGGTGCCCCTACGTACACTTCTACCGACCCTTTATGGATTAGCATGAGTTTTGATAAAGGCGCATGCAATATGCATACTCGTCAAAAAAATCAGCAGGCCCCTAGTGGTTTTCAATCAGTTGGAGAGATATTGCCGGATGGAGATAAAGAATACGAGTACAATATTCACAAGAAGGCAACAAAGCTGGCAGATGCAAATAATATTGCACCAAGTGCAGCGTATGAATTGTTGCGTTTTGGTCGGGTTATCAATTCATTACATGAAACTTCTATTCTGGCGGGAACAGTTCCACATTGGCGAAAAATAAGTTATCCCGGAGGATCTGGCTGGGCCAATATTAATAATGTTGGGGTTACAAAATTTAGCGATGCTGATTTTCCTCACTGGCTTGGATGGAACTTGGTTGATGATGATTCGACGCCCGATAGTCAATGCAACTCATCGAAAATTAGTGACTGGATAACCAACAAAGAGAAAAAACTAAATTCTGCACAGGTGCAAGCTGCGCTAAATAACGAAACAATAAATAAACTCTTGAGACACTCTATTTGCAAGTTTCCTACCGAATGGGAAAAGAACTCGGTAGATGCACGCTACCGTTGGCTCAAGAAAAAGAGTGATCTGCTCGATAAGCCCATGGATGAAGCGGAATACTTAGGCTTTTGTGCTCATATTGAGAGCTTATGCTTCTGGGAGGAAGCCGGTTTGGGTATCGAAAATGTACATTGGCATTTTCATCCCGCCGCATTTATAGAAATTTTCAGAAAATGCTCTTGGTTGAGTTCAGCTGAATTGGCACGGGTGTATCCAGATGCCTTATACAACAAGAGTGAGACGCCGGATCCAGCCGCATTAAAAGAGAAGTATAGAGTTGCGATAAATTGGGTTGTTTCTAAATATTTAGTGTCGAGTAATAAAACAAGATTGACGCATTTTTTGGGTCAAGGAGCTGTTGAGTCTTTTTTTCTAGCGCGTATGCAGGAAACATCCGTAACGCCTTCAAGAAATCCAAATCATCCTAGTGTTCAACCAGAAACGAATGGATTTTATAGCGACATAAATGATAAGTGGTTTCACAAGTATAACAATAACGCAAACTTGGCAAACGGCCCAGCTCCAGATGGGGTGAAGTATCGAGGTCGTGGTATGAAGCAGTTGACTGGTCGATTGAATCACAACGGGTACTGGATATATAGAGGGTGGCGACGTGTGTCATTGCAGCAAGCGTTAGCTTGGCACACCTTGAATTATAAGGATATCGCCGACATATCAGATCCACAAAGACTCAGCACAGTTCCCAATAACTGCATAGACGCAGGTGGATTTTACTGGGATCGAGGTGCTGCACGGGCTGGCTATCGCTCTATGAACAAGTTAATTTCAGCTAACGATGTTACTGATGTTGCAATAAAAAAAGTTACGATGGCTTTGAATGGATTTGAAAATGGATTGGATGAGCGCATCAAGCAAACAAAAAGAATTTCGGAGGTCGTACTCGATGCCAAATAGGCTGTTGGCAATGATGGTGGTGTATTTGGTGCTCATCTCGGGATCTGTATGTGCAAAAAACAATAACATTGTTCCTTGCTACTCTGGGATTTCTTTGAATTTGAATTCAAAGTTGTGGAAGAAGGTTGGAAAGGGTGGTGGTGAGTCTGGTTACAGATTTTATTATTTGGGGACGTCATTGGCTTTTAGGCCGATTATTGAGTTTGGACTGGTTGATGAATTTAGTCCAAATATCAGTAGGCCAAGTAAGGATGAAATTGATTTGTCAGGGGCAGACCCAGAATTTTGGTATGTTGGCGGAGTGAAAAGTAGTGCAGCCACTCCTGCAATGGCATCTAAACTAGATAGATTTATCATATACGAGGCCGTTAGCCAATGTTCTGTCGAATATCGAAATGGATTAACTGGCCAAGGTCTTTGTTATAACGCAAGAATTATTGGTCCAGGGGTCGATATCGCTGTGCTGGGGGGGGGGTTGCTTACGAGGAACTCGCGACGGTATCAAAACCGGTTATAACGGATGCAGTATTTAGACCATATCGCAATGCGGTTAAATCAATTAGAAAATGCGAGTAGTGATAAATCAAAGAATATTTTGACAGTTGTAATTGTATTGTCAAAAAACGGCGGAATATCCCGCCGTTTTTTTTATACCAATTTCGCCGCTACGTCCCTTAGTGCAGTCCTCACCCCTTCCTCCACCACCGGGTGATAGAACGGCATCTCCAGCATCTGCTCGACCGTCAGCCCCATCTGCACCGCCCACGCCAGCGTATGGGCGATGTTTTCGGCACGCGGGCCGGTCCATTCGGCGCCGAGGAAGCGGCCGGTGGTCTTGTCGGCGTAGACGTGCATCAGCCCGCGGTTTTTCAGCATCACCCGACTGCGGCCCTGGTTTTCGAAGCTGACTTCGCCGGTGACAAATGACCCAGGTTCGAGGTCGGCGAAGCGGGCGCCGACCATGGCGATTTGCGGGTCGCTGAACACGACGGCGATCGGCGCGCGGCGCAGGCCGGGCTTGACGTCCGGGTAGCTGGCGGCGTTGCTGCCGGCGGTTTTGCCTTCGTCGGCGGCTTCGTGCAGCAGCGGCAGGATGTTGTTGGCGTCGCCGGCGATGAACACCGGGCTGTTGCCGCATTGCAGCGTGTCGCGGTCGAACAGCGGCACGCCGCGCGCGTCGAGTTCAAGGCCTGTGTTTTCCAGCCCGAGGCCGGCGACGTTGGGGCTGCGGCCGGTGGCGGCGAGCACGTAGTCGAAACGCTCGGTGACGGTTTCACCATTCAGGTTCACATACGAGATCACCGCTTCGTCGCCATCGCGCGCCATCGCTTCGATCTTCGCGTCCGGATCGAGGTAGAACTCCTGCTGGAAGGCAGTGCGGGCGTAGTCGCGGATTGCCGGATCGCTCAGCGGTCCGACGCCGCCACGGGCGCCGAAGACGCGGACGATGACGCCGAGCCGGGCCAGCGCCTGGCCGAGTTCGAGGCCGATCACGCCGGGGCCGAACACGGCGACGCGGCGCGGCAGCGCGTCCCAGCCGAACACGTCGTCGTTGACGACGAGGCGGTCGCCGAAGACCTTGAACGGCTCGGGGATGCTGGGGCTGGAGCCGGTGGCGATAACGACGCGGCCGGCTTTCACCGTGGTGTGGTCGTCGACCTGCAGCGTCAGGTTGTCGACGAAGCGGGCGTAGCCGCGCAGCTTGTCTGCGGCGGGGATGCCGTCGACGCTTTCGAGCACGAAGCCGACGAAGCGGTCGCGTTCGCGCTTGACCCGGTCCATCACGTCGCGGCCGTTGATGACGATGTCGCCGTCGACGCGGACGCCGAACGGCGCGGTGTGACGCAGCTCGTGCGCGGCTTCGGCGGCGGCGATCAGCAGTTTGGACGGCATGCAGCCGACGCGGGCGCAGGTGGTGCCGTAGGGGCCGCCCTCGATCAGCAGCGCGGTCTTGCCCGCGGCCCTGGCGGCACGGTAGGCGGCGAGGCCGGCGGTACCGGCACCGAGGATGGCAACGTCGATGGCGATCGTATTCATACAGCGCTCCTTATCATTATTCGGGTCGGGTCAATCGTCGTACCGGATGAGGCTGGGGCAACCCCATCAGGTTCGCCGACTAAGGGGACGATCCTGCAGACTTGTACTTGCGTTGCGGTACGACGCGGACTGTGGCGACCGCAGGGAGCCCCTGCGGGACGTGTGCGTACGCCTTGCCAGCACCGCTGCGCCGGATTTGCGCCCGGCAGGATGCGCCCCTGGGGCATGAGCCGCTGTGGGGCGGCACAGGCCGGCGGTGCCGGCCCGTGAAAAGCGGCGAGAACGCCCGGAGCGATGTCCGGGCGATGCCATTACTTGGCGAGGAAACGCTCGACCTGTTCGTGGCCGCCGATCAGCTTGCCGTTGATGAACACCTGCGGGGCGGTCATCGAACCCGAGACGGCGCCGAGTGCCTTGCCGCGGATCTTGTTGTCCAGCGGCACTTCGACGTAGTCGTAGCCGTGCTCGGTCAGCAGCGCCTTGGCCTTGGCGCAGAACGAGCAGCCGACCTTGGAGAACACCACGACCTGATCCGGCTTCTTGGCCTTCGGGTTGATGTAGTCGAGCATGGTGTCGGCGTCGGAGACTTCGAACGGGTCGCCTTCCTTCTGCGGCTCGATGAACATCTTCTCGACCACGCCGTCCTTCACCAGCATCGAGTAGCGCCAGCTGCGCTTGCCGAAGCCGAGATCCATCTTGTCGACCAGCATGCCCATGCCCTCGGTGAACTCGCCGTTGCCGTCCGGCACCATCACGATGTTCTGCGCTTCCTGATCCTTGGCCCATTCGTTCATCACGAAGGTGTCGTTGACCGAGACGCAGAGGATGGTGTCGACGCCGTTTTCGCGGAACGCCGGAGCGAGTTCGTTGTAGCGCGGCAGGTGGGTGGAGGAGCAAGTAGGGGTGAACGCACCCGGCAGCGAGAACAGCGCCACGGTCTTGCCCTTGAAGAGGTCGTCGGTGGTGACGTCCTTCCATTCATTGTTTTCGCGGACGCGGAAAGTGACGTTGGGGACGCGTTGACCTTCACGGTTTTGCAGCATGTCTAAACTCCTGTTGTTGAGGCGGGTAGGCTGCGTCGTGCAGCGATGGGTGAAGTATCCTGACCTTGTTACGATACGTCTAATTTAATGATTTCAACAAATCGATTGTTGATTGCTATCAAGTCGAAGCCGGATCGTCGTGCATCCGTCGCTTTCGCCGGCGGCCGGCCGGTGGGATCATCGGCGCTTGATCCGATCGCAAGGAGTGCCCGTGCGGGTATTGAACTGGCTGGCGATACTCTGTCTGTTCCTGTCCATGGCAAGCCAGGCAGCGGTACTGCCGGGGCGCACGGCGCAGCCGGCTGCATCGGCGGCGTCGGCAGTCGCGACGGCCGAGCTCGATGCCTCGCTCGACACGGTGATCCGGACGCTCGAGAACGACTCGCAGCGGCAGGCGCTGATCGCCGAGCTGCGCGCGCTGCGGACGTCGGCGAGTGCCGTTGCCGCGTCGCTGCCCGAGGCTGAAAAGGGTGGGATGCTGGGCTGGTTCAATGCGCAAATAGATGTGTTGAGAAACCAGTTCGACAGCGGATTCCGGCCTTTGTTGCGCTGGCGCGCGCTGATCGGTAATAGTGCCGGCGAATTGCGCCAGCGCATCGCCGAGCAGGCCATCGACCCGTGGCGCTTTTCCGGCGACTTCGCGCTGGCGCTGGGCATCTGGATGGCGACGGCGCTGGCGTTCGGCTGGATCGGCCGGCGCATCGGCAAGGTGCTGGGGCTGGGCGCTGAACTGCCGGCGCACCCGCGCACCCGCGAGCTGCTGCTGTTCGTCTGGCAGCGCATCGCGCCGTGGGCGCTGGCGTTCGCGCTGACGCTCTATCTCGTCCACCTGAAGACCACGCTCGGCGGCCTGCTGGCGATGCTGCTCGCCTATGCGATCCTGGCCGGCGCGCTGTTCTCGGCGCTGTGCGTGCTGCTGTTCTCGCTGCGAGCCACCGGGCTGCGCCGGCCGGCGGTGCGGGTGCTGATCGTGCGGAGCCGGCACTTGCTGCTGCTGATCGGCATGGCGGCGGCGCTGGCCGATGCCTTCGGCAATCCGGCGATCAAGATCGAGTTCGGGCCGAACCTCGCCGGTCTGCTGGCGGCGCAGGCCGATCTGGCGACGATCGTGCTGACCGCCGCCTATGCGGTCGCCTTCCGCCGGCCGATCGGCCACCTGATCCAGAACCGGCCGTATTCGCACCGCCATGCCGGCAAGGCGCTGACCGAGACGCTGCAGTTCGTCGCCGCGCTCTGGCACCTGCCGGTGCTGCTGCTGTGCGTGCTGTCGGCGTTCAAGACGCTGGTCAACGCCGGCCGGCTCGAGAACACGCTCAACAGCGCCGCGCTGAGCATCCTGCTGATGCTCGGCACCTTCCTCGTCTCGACCTTCCTGCAGCGCCGGTTCGCCGCATCGCGCGCGCGCCGGCACCGCCGCCGTTCACCGTATCTGAGCCGGCTGCTGGCGTTCGGCCAGAACCTCTGCCTTGCCGGGCTGTGGCTGGTGTTTGCCGAGCTGTTCACCCGGCTGTGGGGGCTGTCGCTGTTCGAGATCGGCGCGCTGAAGCTGCGCGGCCGGACGCTCGACGACATCTTCGGCGGCATCGCGATGACGGTGCTGGTCGCCTGGCTGCTGTGGATCCTGCTCGATACGCTGATCGACGAAAGCATGAACGGCGGCGGCAACCGCAAGGGCAAGTCGGCGAGCACCCGCGCCCGCACCATCCTGCCGCTGTTCCGCAACGCCATCCTCGGCACGATCCTGGTGGTGGCGACGATCCTGTCGCTGGCCAACCTCGGCATCGACGTGACCCCGCTGATCGCCGGCGCCGGCGTCATCGGCCTCGCGGTCGGTTTCGGCGCGCAGACGCTGGTCAAGGACCTGATCACCGGGCTGTTCATCCTGATCGAGGATACGATCGCCGTCGGCGACTACATCGACGTCGGCGGTCACGCCGGCACGGTCGAGGGGCTGACGATTCGCACGGTGAAGCTGCGCGACGCCAAGGGCGCCGTTCACTCGGTGCCGTTCAGCCAGATCGCCAGCGTGACCAATTACGCCCGCGAGTTTTCCTACGCGGTGTTCGATATCGGTGTCGGCTATGACGCCGACCTCGATCTGGTGATGAAGACGGTCCGCGAGGTCGGCGCCGAAATGCGCGGCGACGCGCGCTGGCGGCGCGAGCTGCTGGCGCCGATCGAGGTGCAGGGGCTCGACCGCTTCGACGCCAGCGCCGTCATCGTCCGCGCGCGGTTCAAGACCCGGCCGCTGTCGCAGTGGGACGTTGCGCGGGCATTCAACCTGCGGCTGAAAAGGAAGTTCGACGAGAAGGGCATCGGCATGCCGTTCCCGCAGATGGACGTGCACTTCGACCCGCCGCCGGTGGCGCCGCCGCCCGCCGCGGATTAGGGCTTGGCCCCATTCCGGTGCGGGACGGAACTAATTCACAATACGATTTTGCTTCCGGTCGCCGCCCCTCATGCCCGAAGAGCTGCTGTTCCTGCTGCCGCTGGCGTTCATCGCCGGGATGATCGACGCCGCCGTCGGCGGCGGCGGGCTGATCCTCGTTCCCGGGCTGTTCACCATCCTGCCGCGCGAACTGCCGGCGATGCTGATGGGCACCAACAAGTTCGCCGCGGCGATGGGCACGCTGTCGGCAACGTGGCGCTACGCCCGGCGGGTCAAGCTCGACTGGCACGTGCTGCTGCCGAGCGCTGCCGCGGCCTTTGCCGGCGCCTACCTCGGCGCCCGGGCGATCCACCTGCTGCCGGCCGACTCGGTGCGGCCGATGGTCGCGGTGCTGCTGGCGCTGATGCTCGCCTACACCTGGTTCAAGCCGGCATTCGGCGGCGAGGATGCCGGCCGGCCGCTCACCCGGCGCGACCTGTTCATCGGCATGGCGATCGGCATGGCGATCGGCTTCTACGACGGCTTCTTCGGTCCCGGCACCGGCTCCTTCCTGATCTTCCTGTTCGTCCGCTGTTTCCATTTCGACTTCGTCCGCGCGTCGGCGTCGGCCAAGGTCGTCAACCTGGCGACCAATTTCGCCTCGCTGGCGTTCTTCATCCCGGCCAAGCTCGTGCTGTTCGGCTACGCGATCCCGATGGCGATCGCCAATATCGCCGGTGCGCAGGTCGGCAGCGTGCTGGCGCTCAAGGGCGGCAATACCTGGATCCGCCGGCTGTTCCTGACGCTGGCGCTGGTGCTGCTCGCGAAGCTGTCGTGGGACATGATCCGGTAGCCAGGCTGCGCGTGCCGCGCCGCAGCCCCGTACAATGGGGCCGATGAGCGATGACCTTTCCTGCAGTACCTGCAAGGCCTGCTGCTGCCGGCTGGAGGTGCTGTTGCTCGCCGGCGACGACGACGTACCGCCGCAATTCATCGCCGGCGACGACTGGGGCGGCGAAGTGCTGCGCCGGGCGGACGACGGCTGGTGCGCCGCACTGGATAGAAACACCATGCGGTGCTCGATCTACGCGGTGCGGCCGCTGATCTGCCGCGAGTACGAACTGGGCGATCACGACTGCCTCGAGCAGCGCAAGCTCATTCCGCTGCTCACCGTCCGGCGCGAGGGAGAAACATGAACTACTGGCTGATGAAATCCGAACCCGACGATGTCGGCATCGACGACCTGCAGCGGCTGGGCCAGGTCGGCTGGTACGGCGTGCGCAACTACCAGGCGCGCAACTTCATGCGCGACGCGATGGCCGTCGGCGACGGCGTGCTGTTCTACCACTCGAGCTGCGCCGAACCCGGCGTCGCCGGGCTTGCCGAAGTCTGCCGCAGCGCCTATCCCGACCCGACCCAGTTCGACCCCGAATCGAAGTACCACGACCCGAAATCGACGCCCGAGGCGCCGCGCTGGCAGCAGGTCGACGTGCGTTTCGTCGCCAAGGGCCGGCTGCTGGGCATCGATGCGATGCGCGCCCAGCCGGAGCTGGCCGGAATGCAGGTACTCAAGCGTGGCAACCGGCTGTCGATCACGCCGGTGACCGAAGCCGAGTGGACGGTGATCAGGGCCTTGATCGGATGCTGATCGCGCTGCTCGCCTGCCTGGCGCTCGGCGTCGTCGCCGGCCTGCTTGCCGGCCTGCTTGGCGTCGGCGGCGGCCTCGTCATCGTGCCGGGGCTGCTGTTCGTGTTCCACCTGATCGGCCTGCCCGAAACGCACCAGCAGCATCTGGCGCTCGGCACCTCGCTGGCGACGATCGTGTTCACGTCGGTCGCGAGCTTGCGCGCCCACGCGGCGCGCGGCGCGGTGCGCTGGCCGGTGTTCCGGGCGATTGCGCCGGGCATCGTCGTCGGCACCTTTGTCGGCGCGCAGCTGGCCGGGCAGTTTTCCGGCGTGGCGCTCAAGTGGTTCTTCGTCGGCTTCGCCTATCTGGTCGGTGCGCAGATGCTCGCCGACTTCAAGCCCAAGCCGAGCCGCGGCCTGCCCGGCAGGACGGGGATGGGCGGCGTCGGCGGGGTGATTGGCGCGGTATCGAGCTGGGTCGGCATCGGCGGCGGCTCGCTGTCGGTGCCGTTCATGACGCTGTGCAATGTGCCGGTGCGCGAAGCGATCGGCACGTCGGCGGCGATCGGGCTGCCGATCGCGCTCGCCGGCGCCGCCGGCTATGTCGCCAGCGGCTGGGGCGCGTTCGACCTGCCTTCGGGCAGCGCCGGCTTCGTCTACCTGCCGGCGCTCGCCGGCATCGTCATCGCCAGCTTCCCGATGGCCAGGGTCGGTGCGGCGCTGGCGCACCGGCTGCCGGTGCCGGTGCTGAAGAAGTGCTTTGCCGCGCTGCTGATCGTGCTGGCGACAAAGATGCTGCTGACTCTGGTCTGACACCATGAACAACGCCACCCGAGGGTGGCGTTGTTCATCGCGACTTGCTTACTGCCCCGGCCACGGCGCGCCGAATGCCGCCTGATAATCGGCGGCAATCGACTCGGCGGTGAACCGGTGGTTCTGCGCGCCGCGCTGGGCGATCTTCAGCGCGCCGAGCAGCGAGGCCAGCCGGCCGGTGGCCGGCCAGTCCCAGCCGTGGACGATGCCGTAGAGCAGGCCGGCGCGGAATGCATCGCCGCAGCCGGTCGGGTCGACGACGGCCGCAGCCTTGACCGGCGGGATCTCGTGGATCACGCCGTCGGCGTAGACGTGCGCACCCTCGGCACCACGGGTCACGACCAGCGCCTTGAGCTGGCCGGCGATCTGCCCGAGCGACAGGCCGGTGCGCTGGGAGATGACTTCGGCCTCGTAATCGTTGGCGGCGAAATAGGTCGCCAGCTCGATCATCCGGCGCAGCTCGTCGCCGTCGAACAGCGGGAAAGCCTGGCCGAGGTCGAAGATGAACGGAATGCCGGCGCTGGCGAGCTGCTCGGCGCGCTCGGTCATCGCCTGCTTGCTGTCCGGGCCGATGATCGCCAGCTCGACCGGGACCTCGACATGCTCGAGCCGGTTCAGGTGCGCCAGCCCCATTGCGCCGGGGTGGAAGGCGGCGATCTGGTTGTCGTCGAGGTCGGTGGTGACGAAGCACTGTGCGGTGAACTGCTCGGGCAGCTCGCGCACATGGGTGCGGGCGATGCCGAGGTTGTCGAGCCGCTGTGCGTACGGGCCGAAATCGCTGCCGACGGTCGCCATGAGCAGCGGATCGCCGCCGAGCAGCTTCAGCGAGTAGGCGATATTGCCGGCGCAGCCGCCGAATTCGCGGCGCATTTCCGGCACCAGGAACGACACCGACAGCATATGGATCTGGTCGGGCAGGATGTGGCGCTTGAATTGATCCTGAAACACCATGATGGTGTCATAGGCAACCGAGCCGCAAATCAAGGTGGACATGGCATTTCCCGTTTGAAAACGCGCCGATTATGCCACCTGTCGGCGGCGGTGGCCGGTTCGTCGTGCCGGGTTCCCCGGCAATGGCCGCTTTGTTAAGCTTGCAGCTCCTGTAGGACTTTTTATTTCATGCTGATTTCCCTGTCCAATCTACTGGTGTTTGCTGCTCTGGCGCTGGGCCTGCTCGTCACCGGCCAGCTGGTGCTGCTCGGCAACAGCCAGCATGAATCCGGCCTCGGGCCGCTGGCGCTGGCCGGTGCGCTGACCGGGCTGACCGCGCTGCTCGCCGCGCTCGGCATGGCGCCGCTCGCCGTCGCCGCATGGGCGTTTGCCGAGGCGCTCGTCAACGTTGCACTGCGCCGCCACCTGCTCAGGACGCCGCACTGGGCACCGGCGATCGGCTGTGCCCTGCTTGCCTTTCTGTTCGGTGTCGCCTGGCAGCGCCTGTTCGGCAGCGAAGTGCCGGTGATGCTGGCACTGTCGGTCGCGATCGTGCCGCTGGCGGTGCTGCGGCTGCAGCTGCTGCGCATCCCGTTCGCCGAGGAGCGTGCCGGCGGGCCGCGGCTGGTGCTGGCGGCGGCGTGCGTGCTGCACGCCGGCTACTGGCTGGCCGCGCTGTTCCTCTGGGCCTTCGGCCAGCCGGGCTGGTGGGCCGGTGGCGAGGCGCTGGTGCTCGAATGCATGCTGTTCGGTCTGGTTCAGGCGCTGTTGTGGCCGCAGCTGGTGGCGCAGAAGCTGCGCGGCCGGCTGGCGCGGCTGGCGCGTTACGACGTGCTGACGTGGGCGTTGAACCGCCGCGGTTTCGAGGAAATCTGCCTGCGCGAGCTACGCCGCGCGCGCAAGCACGAGCGTACGCTCGGCCTGCTGCTGGTCGACATCGACCGGATGCACGCGATCAACAGCCGCTACGGCCACGCCGGCGGCGACCACGTGCTGCGGACCTGCGCGGCGGCACTGCGCAGCCACCTGCGTCCCGAGGACAGCCTCGGCCGGATCGGCGGCGACAGCTTCTGCATCCTGGCGCCGCACCGCGACGAGGCCGAGTTGCAGACGCTGCTGATGGAGCTGCGCGAAGCGCTGACGACCATCGTTTCGGACTACGACGACATCGCGATCCGCGTGTCGGCCGGCGTCAGCCTGACAATGTACCCGAATGACGGCGCCGACTTCCCGGTGCTGTACGGCCAGGCGCAGTCGCGGCTGCGCCCGGCGACCGACGGCCCGGCATCGGGCTTCATGGTCGCGCGGACCTGATCGCGCGCCAGCCATCACCACACCGCCCGCTTTTGCGGGCGGTGTCGTTTGATGCATTGCACCAACACCGGGGGCGCCGCGGCGTACGTCCGCCGGCCAGGAACGGCCGGCCGTCGCCATCGCCGCATGTCGCGGTGCTGCGGCCTGTGGAAAACGGCCCGGCTTGTTTAGATTGTCGGTCACTCCGCGTCAATGCCATTGGCATTGTCGCGGCCCAACGAATGGAGTGACCCGATGCAAGCAAGCGAACCGCGGCAACGCCTTCTGGCGGTGCTGCACTCGGAACGCCGCCGCCATGCGCTGATGCTGTGCCTGATCATTGCGCTGGCCTACCTGTATTGCCGCAACGGCGTCATCGTCGGCGACGAGGTCGTCCACGAGGCGCAGATCCGCCGTTTCCTGCTCGGCGAATTCAGCGTCGATCCGCGGCTGACGACGATTCCCGGCTACCACCTGCTGGTCGCGGCACTGAGCTGGCCGCTCGGCGCGTACTCGCTCGCGGCGGTGCGCGGCATCAGCACGCTGTTCGGCGTCATGCTGGTGCTCGTCTACGCCCTGCTGCTGCGCGAGCGCTTCGGTGCGCTGTCGCCGCAGCGGCTCGTGCAGTTCGCGTTCTTCCCGATCTTTCTGCCGTACTTCTATCTCGCGTATACCGACGTGCTGTCGCTGCTGCTGGTGTCCGGCGGGCTGTGGCTGGCGCTGCGCGGCCGGGGCATCGCGGCGGCACTGGTGCTGGGCCTGAGCATCTGCGTGCGGCAGCAGAACGTCGTCTGGCTGCTGGCGGTGCCGGTGCTGGCCTACTGCCGGGACAGCGGTTTTCGCTGGTGCCGCGACACGCTGAACAGGCATCTGGCCGGCGGCGGCGTCTACGGCCTGGTGCTGGCCGGCTTTGCCGTTTTCGTGCTCTGGAACGGCGGCGTCGCGGTCGGTGATCGTGGCGCGCACCAGCTCTCCGGGCTGTTTGCCGGCAATGTGTTCTTCATGCTGCTGCTGTACGCGATCTTCTTCCTGCCCAGCGTGATCGCCCAGCTGCCCGCGACGCTCGCGTACGCGCGCCGGCACGGCTTCGTGCCGCTGCTGCTGGCGGGCCTGCTGGTGGTTTACCTGTTCGGATTCCAGAACAGCCACCCGTACAACGCGATCCAGCCCGAGTACTTTTTGCGCAACGGCCTGCTGACGCTGCTGTCGTCGTCGCTGCCGGTCAAGCTGCTGTTCTTCGCGCCGATCGCGCTGGCTGCGCTCGACTGGCTGGCGCGGGCCGAGCGCCGGCCCGAGCTGTACGTGATCGCGCTGTTCAGCGTGCTGGCCTTGCTGCCGTCGTGGCTGATCGAGCAGCGCTACATGATGATCCCGTTCGCGTTGCTGCTGCTGTACCGCGACGACGATCCTCCGACCGTGCAGGCGCTGACCGGCGCGCTCTATGCGGTGGCCGCCGTCGTTTTCGTCTACGGTACGGCGACGCTGCGTTTCTTCCTGTGAATCAGGCGACGTAGAGCAGGATGCTGAAAAAGTGGCAGATGCTGCCGGCAAGCACGAACAGGTGCCAGATGCCGTGGCCGTGGCGGATCTTCTCGTCGAGGACGAAGAAGACGATGCCGACGCTGTAGATCACGCCGCCGGCGACGAGCCACGCCATGCCGCCGGCCGGCAGGGCCATTTCCAGCGGCTTCATCGCGATCAGGATCAGCCAGCCCATCAGCACGTAGATGATCAGCGAGAACACGCGCGTGCGCTTGCCGATCAGCAGCTCCTGGACGATGCCGATCAGCGCCAGCCCCCAGCTGATGCCGAACAGCGCCCAGCCCCAGGGGCCGCGCAGCGTCACCAGCGAGAACGGCGTATAGCTGCCGGCGATCAAGAGGTAGATCGCGCAGTGGTCGAATTTCTGCAGCACCTTCTTGGCGCCGGGGTGGCGGATCGAGTGGTAGAGCGTCGATGCGCCGTAGAGCAGGACCAGCGTCGCGCCGTAGATGCTGACGCTGACGATCTGCCAGGCATTGCCGTAGAGGCTGGCGACGACGACGAGCACGACGAGGCCGGTGATGGCGAGCAGCGTGCCGAGCAGGTGGCTGTAGCTGTTGAAACGTTCACCGCGGTACATGGTTCCTCCGGTCGAAGCCGAGAGCATAACCGCTGGCGATGACGCTGCACCGTGGAAATTCCCACGACCGCCGGCGCCCCCGTCCCTTGCACGGCCGCTTGCGGCCCGCAAAGTCGCGCCGGCGGTTCTAAGATCATGAACAGGCTCTAAGCTGGTTCGAACCCTGCCCGAACGGAGAACGCAATGACCAGGATCCTGGTGGTGTACTACTCGATGTACGGCCATATCGAAACGATGGCGCAGGCCGTCGTCGAGGGCGCGCGCGAAGTCGCCGGCGTCGAGGTGACGCTCAAGCGCATCGCCGACCTGGTGCCCGAAGAGGTGGCCAGAAAGGCCGGCGCCAAGCTCGACCAGGCTGCGCCGATCGCGTCGCCGGGTGAGCTTGGCGACTACGACGCGATCATCTTCGGCACGCCGACGCGCTTCGGCAATATGTGTGCGCAGATGCGCAACTTCCTCGACCAGACCGGCGGCCTGTGGATGAGCGGCGGGCTGATCGGCAAGATCGGCAGCGTGTTCACCAGTACCGGCACCCAGCACGGCGGCCAGGAAACGACGATCACCTCGTTCCACACCACGCTGCTGCACCAGGGCATGGTCATCGTCGGCGTGCCTTACTCGTGCGCCGGGCTGACCAGGATGGACGAGATCACCGGCGGCAGCCCCTACGGTGCGAGCACCCTCGCCGGCGGCGACGGCAGTCGTGCTCCGTCGGCCAACGAACTAGACATTGCCCGCTTCCAGGGGCGTCACGTCGCCGGGCTTGCGAAGAAGCTGACGGCGTGACCTTGCCGGGATGAAAAAAGCCCCGTCGGTCACGGGGCTTTTTGTCGTCCGAGCCGGTCAGGCGGTGAGCTTGTCGAGCGCTTCGCGGTACTTGGCGGCGGTCTTCTCGGCGACGTCGCGCGGCACGGCCGGGGCCGGCGGCTGCTTGTTCCAGCCGGTGCTCTCGAGCCAGTCGCGGACGAACTGCTTGTCGTACGACGGCGGGTTGCTGCCCGGCCGGTACTGGTCGGCGGGCCAGAAGCGGCTCGAATCCGGCGTCAGCGCCTCGTCCATCAGGCACAGCGTGCCGTCGTCGTCGAGGCCGAACTCGAATTTGGTGTCGGCGATGATGATGCCGCGGGTGGCGGCGAATTCGGCCGCGGCCTTGTAGAGCCGGATCGCGGTGTCGCGCACCTTGGCGGCGAGTTCCGGGCCGATCAGGTCGGCGGTCTGTTCGAACGAGATCGGCTCGTCGTGGTCGCCGACGGCGGCCTTGGTGCTCGGGGTGAAGATCGGCTCGGGCAGTTGCTGCGCCTCGACCAGACCGGCCGGCAGCGCAATGCCGCTGACCGCGCCGGTCGCCTTGTAGTCCTTCCAGCCGCCACCGGCCAGATAGCCGCGCACGACCGCCTCGACCGGCACCGGCTTCAGCCGCTTGACCACGACCGCGCGGCCTTCGACCTGCGGCAGGTCCTCAAAGCTGACGACGTCCTCGGCGCGCTCGCCGGTGAAGTGGCTCGGCACCAGAGCCTTGAACTTGTCGAACCAGAAGTTCGAGATCGCGGTGAGGATCTTGCCCTTCTCCGGAATCGGCTCCTCGAGGATCACGTCGAACGCCGACAGGCGATCGGTTGCGATCATCAGCATGCGCTTGGCATCGATTTCGTACAGGTCGCGAACCTTGCCCGAGTAGATCTTCTTCAGGCTCTTGAGGTCGGTGGAGGTGATGCTGGACATCATGTTTCCTTGGCGCGGGCTCGGCGGCAAAAGCCGTATTTTGCCCGATTCCGGCCGGTGCCGCATGCCGCCCGGCCGGAGACGGCGCGGGCCGGGACGGCAAAACGCCCCGAGGGCGGGGCCGTCGGGGCGTGGGCAAGGGCGCCGCGCTTGGAGCGGCTAATGCCCCAAGGGCACTTCCTGCCGGGCGCAAACCCAGTGAAACGGTGCTGGCAGACAGTACGCGTAGTACGGCAAGCGAGCGCAGCCGGCAGGGTGGCCGTTCTTACTCGCTCTTGCCGGCCACCAGCGGATAGACCACGCCGGCGATTGCCGCACCGACCAGCGGCGCGACCCAGAACAGCCACAGCTGGTCGATCGCCCAGCCTTGTGCGAACAGCGCGACGCCGGTGCTGCGCGCCGGGTTCACCGAGGTGTTGGTGACCGGAATGCTGATCAGGTGGATCAGGGTCAGTGCCAGACCGATCGCGATCGGCGCGAAGCCGGCCGGTGCGCGCTTGTCGGTCGCGCCGAGGATCACGAACAGGAACATGGCGGTCATCACCACTTCGCAGACCAGCGCCGCCGTCAGGCTGTAGCCGTCCGGCGAGTGTGCGCCGTAGCCGTTCGACGCGAAGCCGCCGGCCAGATCGAAGCCGGCCTTGCCGCTGGCGATCGCATACAGCACCGCGGCGGCGGCGATCCCGCCGAGGACCTGGGCGATCACATAGGGCACGAACTCCTTGCCCGGAAAGCGGCCGGCGACGACGAGGCCGAGCGACACCGCCGGGTTCAGGTGACAGCCGGAGACGTGGCCGATCGCGTACGCCATCGTCAGCACGGTCAGGCCGAAGGCGAGCGCGACGCCGGCAAAGCCGATCCCGAGCTGCGGAAAGGCCGCGGCGAGCACGGCGCTGCCGCAGCCGCCGAGCACGAGCCAGAACGTGCCGATGAATTCCGCAGCCATGCGGTTCTTGAGCGGATACATGTTTCCCCCTTGTTGTCAGTGGACGCGATCAGGCGCGCCGCGAAGGGAAACAAGATAGGCCAATTATGTTGACTGATCTGTCAGATTTATCCTGACATGATTGTGATTTTTACCTTGCTGTCGCCATGGGGCGGGTCGTCGCGCTCGACAGGCGCGCCGGTCAGGCACCGAGCGTTTGCCTGACCATCGCCGCGAGCTCGGCGTCGCCGAGACGGTCGGCAATATTGCGGCGGTCGGCCTCGCTGCGGTTCTGCGACAGCTTGAACTTGGCTTCCCAGTGCTCGACGTCGAACGCGATGCCGACGATGTGCTGCTTGAGCGTGGTGTTGAACGCCGGATCGAAGGTCTCGCGATCGCCGATCAGCGTCGGCTCGTACCGGCGGATCAGCTCGGCCAGCGCCAGCGAGGCGCCGACGCGCACGCTGCCGGTTGCATGCACCGCGGCGTAGTTCCAGGTAGGCACCGCCGGGCGGCTCTCATACCAGCTCGGCGACACGTAGTCGTGCGGGCCGTGGAAGATCGCCAGCGCCGGTGCGCCGTTTTCCCAAGCCTGCCAGTGCGGATTGGCGCGGGCGACGTGGCCGATCAGCCGGTCGCCGTCCGGCCCCGGGACGAGCACCAGCGGCAGGTGGGTGGCGAACGGCACGCCGTCGACATTGCTGATCAGCGTGGCGAAGCCGTGGGCGTGGACGAAGGCGTGGATCGTCGGCAGGTCGTCGCAGCGGAAATGCTCGGGAACGTACATGGCGGGCTCGGCGTGGCGGAACACTCGAGCATACCGGTGCTGACGCGGCCTTGTCTCAGTCGGCGAGGTGCTTCAGCGCCTCGCGTACCGACAGCGGCGAGAGTCGTTCGCGCTCGGCGTCGACGAAGGCGCGGACGGCGTCGGCATCGGTCCGGGCGTGCTGGCGCAGTGCCCAGCCGATCGCCTTGCGGATGAAGAAGTCCGGGTGGCCGGCGAGGCTATGGCAGTAAGCGAACAGCCGCACGGTGTCGGTGTCCGCCCGGTAGCCGAGCTGGAACAGCAGCGCGGTGCGCGCATGCCAGAGCCGGTCGCCGTGCGCCCAGTCATCCATCACCGGGCGCAGCGCGGGCTCGGCCTGCAGCAGCGGGCCGATGACGTGGGCGGCCAGGCCGTCGACGCTGTCCCACCACGACTTGCGGCCGATCAGCTCGTCGAGCACCGGCAGCGCGGCGGCACCGAGCGACGCCGGCCGGTCGGCCAGCAGGTCGACGGCGACGATCTGGTATTCGCGTTCGGGCAGGGCCCACAGCTGTTGCGCGGCGGCGAGCCGTTCGCCGGGCGCGAGGGTGGTTCGCGCGGCGCGGATCAGCGGCGTCGACACGCCGCGGCGGGCCGGTGTCTTGACGCCGAGGAAAGCAAAACGGCCGCGCATGTACGCGGCCATCGGTGCAGCGGCCGCCGGGTCGGCAAGCGGTGCGAGTCCGGCAACGACGGCGGTGGTGAACGCCGTTGCGAGCTGGCTGTTGTTCATGTGAGCGAAACCTGTCTCAGTCGGTGAGCGAGCCAAAGCAGTTCGTTTCCATCCGAAGCGCAGGAGCCGGAATGGACGTGAGGTCCATGAGGACTCCGAGCATCGTATGGAAACGAAATGCGCAGGCGTAGCCGCCGAATGAGACGGGTTTTCAGCCGAGCATGTCCTTGATTGCTCTCGCCTGCTCGAGCGCGGCGTCGGCACTGTCGGCCATCACGTTGAAATGGCCCATCTTGCGGCCCGAACGTGCGTCGGTCTTGCCGTACAGGTGCAGCTTGGCATTCGGCGCGCTCATCAGCACGTCCCAGTTCGGCTCGGCGCCATTGGCACCCCAGACGTCGCCGAGCAGGTTGACCATCACCACCGGCCGCAGCAGGTCGGTCTTGCCCGGATACAGCCCGCACATCGCGCGGACTTGTTGTTCGAACTGGCTGGTCAGCGTGGCATCGAGCGTGTAGTGGCCGCTGTTGTGCGGCCTCGGCGCCATTTCGTTGATGACCAGCTCGTCGCCGTCGAGGATGAAGAACTCGACCGCGAGGACGCCGACATAGTCGAGCGCTTCGGCCAGCTGCATCGCCATCGAGCGGGCGCGTTCGGCGATGTCGGCCTTGAGGCGCGCCGGGACGATAGACACGTCGAGGATGCCGTTCGCGTGTTCGTTCTCGGCCGGCGGGAAGCTGGTGACTTCGCCGGCGCGGGTGCGGGTGACGATGACCGAGATCTCGGCGACCAGCGGCATCATCTTTTCCAGCACACAGGGCTGGTGCTTCAGGTCGGACAGGGCGGCGCGCGCCTCGTCGACCGTTTTCACCCGGACCTGGCCCTTGCCGTCGTAACCGAGGCGGGCGGTCTTGAGGATGCCCGGCAGGTAGGGGGCGAGATCGCCCTCGAGGTCGGCGGCGGTCTGCACCGGCAGGAAGGGTGCGGTGGCAAGGCCGGCGTTGCGGATGAAGGTTTTTTCGGCGACACGGTCCTGCGCGATCGCGACGCAGTCGCCGCTCGGCGAGACCGGCACGCCCTGGCCAGCAAGCCAGCGCATCGATTCGGCGTTGACGTTCTCGAACTCGGTGGTGATCGCCTTGCAGGTACGCACCAGTTCGGCCAGCGCGTCCGGGTCGTTGTACGGGCGGGCGATGTGCACGTCGGCGAAGTCGGCGGCCGGGGCTTTCGCATCCGGATCGAGCACGGTGACGCGGTAGCCCATGGTCCTGGCGGCGACGGCGAACATGCGGCCGAGCTGGCCGCCCCCGAGGATGCCGAGCATGGCCGGCGGCAGAATCGGCTTCACAGCCATGGTCATTCCTTCGATTTCATCAGTTGCAGGAGCGCAAAGCCCCAGCAGGCGAAGCCCCAGATCAGGCCGGCGGCCAGACCCAGCGGCAGAGCTTCAATCAGCGCGGCGCGCAGGCTGCCAAGGCCGAGCATTTGGGCGATCAGCGCCCAGAGCGCGCAGAACGGCAGTCCCCAGCCCAGCATCCCGCGCAGCAGCAGGCAGCGCCAGAATCCGCCTGCGCGAATCCGTTCCCAGCGCTGCCTGTCGTGGTTCATACCTCGGGCAGCGTCATCGCCAGCACGGTCTGCTTCTGCGTTTCGCGGAAGGCGGCAAGTTGAGCGGCGAGTTGCGGGTCGGTCGCGGCGAGCATCGCCACCGCGAACAGGCCGGCGTTGGCGGCACCGGCTTCGCCGATCGCGAACGTCGCGACGGGCACGCCCTTGGGCATCTGGACGATCGACAGCAGCGAATCCTCGCCGCGCAGGTATTTGGACGGCACCGGTACGCCGAGCACCGGCACGGTGGTCTTGGCGGCGAGCATGCCCGGCAGGTGGGCGGCACCGCCGGCACCGGCGATGATGCATGCCAGGCCGCGCGGACCGGCGGTCTCGGCGTATTCGAACAGCAGGTCGGGCGTGCGGTGCGCCGACACGACGCGGCATTCGAACGCGACGCCGTAGGTTTTCAACTGCTCGGCTGCGTGACGCATGACCTCCCAGTCACTGTTGCTGCCCATGACGACGCCGACCTTGACCATGTCCTACCCCGCGTAAAAGCGGAAATTCTACCGAATTCGCCCGCGCGGGGCAGCAATACCGACGGGCGTCGGCGCGGCAGGGGCGGATCAGGTCCAGTCGGCGTACAGCGTGGCCATGTCCGGCGGCTCCAGCTGGCGCACGACCTGGGCCGGATTGCCGGCGGCGAGCACGCAGGCCGGCACGTCGCGGGTGACGATGGCGCCGGCGCCGATGACGCTGTGGTCGCCGATCGTCACGCCGGCACAGATCACCGCGCCGGCGCCGATCCAGACATTCTCGCCGATGGTGATCGGCTTGGCCCAGAACGCCCAGCGCTGGCGCTCGGTCGGGTCGACCGGGTGCGTGGTCGCGTGGATGTGCACGTTCGGGCCGATCAGCGTGTGCGCGCCGATGCGCACCGGCGCGCCGCCCGAGAGCATTGCGCCGCAGTTGATGAAGACCTTGTGGCCGAAGCTGAAGTCGCGGCCGCGGGCGACGGTCAGCGGCGGCAGGATCCGTACGTCGCCGGCGTTGCCGAACAGTTCGGCGATGATCGCCGCGCGTGCGTCGTCGTCGGTGTGCCAGTCGTTGAAGCGGCGCAACAGCTCGACTTCGTTGCGCCAGTCGCCGGGTTCCCTGCCGAGGTCGCTGAAGGCGTAGCGTATCGTGGTGTCGGACATGGCGGATTTCCGGTTGGGCAGACCGCCAATTTACCGCTTGCGGCCGGGTGTCGCCCGACCGGCCGGCGAACTGGGCAAGCTCGGCATCAGAGCCTGGACAGTGCTGCGCGCATCCGCGCGAGCGCCGAATCGAGCGTCGCGCGCGGGCAGCCGAAGTTGAGCCGGACAAAGCCCGGCGCGCCGAAATCGGCACCGTCGGACAGGCCGACGCCAGCCTGTTCGAAGAAATGCTGCGGGTGCTGCAGGCCGGTGTCGCGGCAGTCGATCCAGGCGAGGAAGGTCGCCTGCGGCACGGTGACGCGCAGCCCCTGGACGCCGTCGAGCGCGCGGACGACCTCGTCGCGGTTGCTGCGCAGCACCGACAACAGCGCGTTGCGCCACGCGGCGCCGTCGCGGCAGGCGGCCTCGAGCGCGACATAGCCGAGCAGGTTCACGTGCGGGACGATGCCGCGCATGGACTTCTGGAAGGCGTGGCGGCGTTCGGCGTTCGGGATCACCGCGAATGCGCAGCCGAGCCCGGGGACGTTGTAGGTCTTGGACGGCGCCATCAGCGTGATCGTCCTTGCGGCGAGCTCGGGCGAGATCGCCGCGAACGGGGTATGCCGCGCGCCGGGCTCGAGCAGCAGGTCGCAATGGATTTCGTCGCTGATCACGGTCAGGTCGTGCCGTTCGGCGATCTCGCCGAGCCGGGCGAGTTCGGCCGGCGTCCACTGCCGGCCGACCGGGTTGTGCGGGTGGCAGAGCATCAGCGTTGCGCCGCGCGTGGCCGCGGCCTCGAGCGCGTCGAAGTCCCATTCCCAGTGGCTGCCGGTGTCGCGCCGGGTTTCGCGCAGCGGCAGCTTCACCAGCTTGCGGCCGGCGAACTGCGGTGCCGACATGAACGGCGGATAGATCGGCGTCGCGGTGATCACGTCGCCGTCGCCGCTGGCACGGCAGGCGACATTGAGCCCGGTGACCAGCCCGGGCAGCGGCACCAGCCACGCCGGTTCGATCGCCCAGCCGTAGTCGCGCAGGCTGGCGGCGAGCAGTGCGCCAACGGCGGTTTCGGTCGGCTCGCCGTAGGCGAAGATGCCCTGCGCGACGCGCGCGGCCAGCGCCTCGGTGATTGCCGGCGGGCTGAGGAAGTCCATGTCGGCGACCCACAGCGGCAGCACGTCGCGACCGGCGTACTTGCGCCATTTCAGGCTGTCGGCCACGTGCTGGGCGGCGGGGGTGGTGAAGTCGTACATGGCGGTATTCCTCGGAATCAATCCAGCGTAAGCATTTTTCGCTGTTTAAAGCCTATCCCAGTCGGCGGGCGAGCCAAAGCAGATTGGCCCCGCCCGGTGCGCAGAAACCGGAGTGTACGTGTTGGTACACGAGGGTTTCGAGCACCGGACGGGGGCAAGATGCGCAGGCGCAGCCGCCGAATGGGGTGGGCTTCAGTGGCGGTGGGCGAATTCGAGCTTTCTTTCCACCGCGCGCTGCACGCGTTCGAACAGCGCGCTGAGCATCCAGTAGATCGCCGCGGCGGCCAGGTAGAGCGGCAGCGGCTGGAAGGTCTGGGCGATGACTTCCTTGGTCGCGAGCATCAGCTCGGTCACGGTGATCACCGACACCAGCGAGGTGTCCTTGATCAGGCTGATCAGGCTGTTCGACAGGCTGGGCACGGCGAGGCGCAGCGCCTGCGGCGCGATGATGTGGCGCATCGTCTGCCACCAGTTCAGCCCGAGCGAGTAGCCGGCCAGCCACTGGTTGCGCGAGACGCCGGCGATCGCGCCGCGCATGCTCTCGGACAGGTAGGCGGCGACGTTGAGCGTCAGCGCGAGGATGCCGGCGGTCACCGGCTCGAATTCGATGCCGACGCTGGGCAGGCCGTAGTAGATGACGAAGATCTGCACCAGGAGCGGCGTGCCGCGCATCGCGCTGACATAGACGGCGGCGATCTGCGCGAGCACCGGCACGCGGGCGATGCGCACGAGTGCGACGGCAAAGCCGAGCGCGAGGCCGAGCACCATGGAGATCAGGGCGAAAAAGACCGTGTAGCCGGCGCCCTGGATCAGGAAGGGCGTGGCGGTGTGCAGCAGTTCGATCCAGCTATCGAGGGTGGATTCCATCCGGGCTCCGGAAAACGACATGCCCCCGACGGTTCAGACACGGCCGGGGGCACGGGGGCGGCAAAGGCGCTTATTTTGCCTTGGGCGCCTTGGATACGTCGATGCCGAACCACTTTGTCGAGATCTTCGCGAAGCTGCCGTCCTTGTGCATCCCGGCCAGCGCCTTGTCGATCGCGGTCTTGAACTGCGGGTTGCCCTTGGCGAACGGGATGCCCGATTTCGACAGCTCGCCGACCGGGGCGCCCGGCTTCACCGGCAGTTTCGATTCCCTGATCGCGAACGGGATCATCAGGCTGTCGTTCAGCGCCGCGTCGAGCCGGCCCTGCGCCAGATCCTGCAGGTATTCCGGCGCACCCGGGTAGGTCTTCACGTCGACGCCGGCGACGGCCTTGGCCATGTCGGCGTAGTTGGTGCCGAGGCCGAGGCCGAGCTTCCTGCCCTTGAGGTCGTCAAGCGACTTGAACTGACGGGTCTCGTTCTTGCGCACGATCAGCTGCGCCGACGAGATCGTGTACGGCTCGGAGAAGTCGAACACCTTCTGCCGTGCATCGGTGATGCCGACCTGGTTGATGACGACATCGAACTTGCCGGCCTGCAGCCCGGCGAGCAGGCCGCTCCATTCGCCGGTGGTGAAATCGGCCTTCACGCCGAGGCGGCGCGCGAGTTCGCGCGCGAGCTCGACCTCGAAGCCGGTCAGCTGGCCCTGCTTGTCCTTGAAGTTGAACGGGGGGTAGCTGCCCTCGAGCGCGACCTTGAGCGCACCGCGGCTTTTGACGGTATCGAGCAGGTCGGCGGCAAAGGCGGGTACCGAGATCGCGGCGGCGATCACCAGCAGGGCAAGTTTTTTCATATAAAGATAACCTTTGGTTATTTTGATTTGATTCAACATAACCAAAATAACATGTCGTCAATCGTCAGGCCATCAGGGTTATTCCCAGTCGGCGGCGACTGCGGGGCTACTGCGCCCACGGTAGCTGCCAGATCACGCCGAGCCCCCAGCGTGGCGTCTCGCTGCTGAACTGCTGCACGCCGCCGCCGAGGGTCAGCGCATGTTCGCCCATGGCAAAGCGCCGGCTCAGCGTCAGGCTGACCGGCGTATCCCAGTCGCCGTCGACGCTCCGGTAGGTGGTTTCGGCCTGCAGGCCCAGCGTCACGCCGCTCTCGAAGGTGTAGTTGGCGAACGGAAACAGCAGCGACTGCGGGTTGTCGTCGCGCAGCTCGTTGCCGACATAGCGCATCCGGCGGTTGGCCGAGAAGCCGACGATGAGCGTTGGATCGCCGAAGAAGGTCAGCCGCGCGGGGTCGTAGCTCGGCAGCAGCGCATTGGCGGCCTTGCCGGCAAGCCAGACCCAGGTCGTCGGCGCTTCGGACTCGGCCAGCGGTGTCGTGACGTTGAAGTCGAAATACGGCGGCGCCTCGTTGGCAAACGCCGCGGTGGCCGCAGCGAGCAGCAGCGCGGCCGACAGTTGGCGGGCGTGACGGGCCATGGTTCCCCCTCGGCGTTGCTGCAGAACGGTTTCACGGGTGAGATTCTTTCATAGCCAGCCGGGGCGCCATGTAAGCGGCGCGGCGACGAGCGGTCGGTTTGCGGTGCTTCGGGCGCCAAAGGCGTCGCACTATTACCACGGCCGGTTTGATGGTGCGCAAAGCGGGGCACGGCGTACGGGCGCAAAGTAGTGACCGTACCCAATCGTCATCGGCGTTCCGGCGACGGCCTCGGCCACGAGCTGCAGCCCGCCGCCGGATCGCCGGACCCGAACCGCAAGGAGTCAGCATGGCCACCACCGCATTCTTCATTCCCAACGTCAACCTGATGGGCGCCGGCTGCATGAGCGACGCCGCGAAGGCCGTCGCCTCGTACGGCTACAAGAAGGCGCTGATCGTCACCGACAAGGGGCTGGTGTCGACCGGCCTTGTCGGCCAGGTCGCCGAAACGCTGGGCCAGGCCGGCGTCGCCAGCGTGGTGTTCGACGGCACGCATCCGAACCCGACCACGGGCAATGTCGAGGCCGGGCTCAAGCTCCTGAAGGACAACGGCTGTGATTTCGTGATCTCGCTCGGCGGCGGCTCGCCGCACGACTGCGCCAAGGGCATCGCGCTGGTCGCGGCCAACGGCGGCAAGATCGCCGACTACGAAGGCGTCGACCGCTCGGCCAAGCCGCAGCTGCCGCTGGTGGCGATCAACACCACCGCCGGCACCGCCAGCGAAATGACCCGCTTCTGCATCATCACCGACGAGGCGCGCCACATCAAAATGGCCATCGTCGACAAGCACACTACGCCGATCCTGTCGGTCAACGACCCGGCGATGATGGCCGGCATGCCCAAGGGCCTGACCGCGGCAACCGGCATGGACGCGCTGACCCACGCCGTCGAAGCCTATGTCTCGACGATCGCCACGCCGATCACCGACGCGTGCGCGCTCAAGGCGGTCGAGCTGATCAGCCAGCATCTGCGCGCCGCCGTTGCCGACGGCAAGGACATGGTCGCGCGTGAACAGATGGCGTATGCGCAGTTCCTCGCCGGCATGGCATTCAACAACGCCTCGCTCGGCTACGTGCACGCGATGGCGCACCAGCTCGGCGGTTTCTATGACCTGCCGCACGGTGTCTGCAACGCGGTGCTGCTGCCGCACGTGCAGGCCTACAACGCCCAGGTCGCCGCGGCGCGGCTTGGCGACGTGGCCGACGCGATGGGCATCGACGTCGAAGGCATGAACGACGACCAGGCCGCGCAGGCCTGCCTTGCCGCGATCCGCCAGCTGGCCGCCGACGTCGGCATTCCGGCCGGGCTGACCGAACTCGGCGTCAAGGAAGCCGACATTCCGACGCTGGCGACCAATGCGCTGAAGGACGCCTGCGGCTTCACCAATCCGAAGCAGGCCACGCACGACGAAATCTGCGCGATCTTCCGCGCTGCGATGTAGGGGGGAGAAGGGCAAACCGCCGGCGCCGCGCGGACGACGCGCAGGCCGAACAGGCGGAAAGATCTGCGGCACAGCCGCAGACCAAACGATTCACGGGCCGGGTTCTACCCGGCCTTTTTCTTGCCTGGCATCAACGCGGTCAGCGCTTGCCGACCAGGCTGACACCGCCCATCACCACCGCAACGCCGAGCCACTGCAGCGGGCCGAGGCTTTCGTCGAGGATGCCGAGGCTCAGGACGATGGTGATCACCGGGCCGATGCTGCCGGCGATCGCGGCACGGCCGGCACCGATGCGCGCCATTGCCGCCGCCATCATCCAGATCGGCAGCACGGTGGCGACCAGCGCGGTGATCAGCGCGTAGCCGTAGACCGGCCACGGTTGCGAGAACAGCGGCGCCAGCGGTCGCGTCAGCAGGTACTGGATCAGCATTGCCGCGCCCGACACGGTCAGCGCTGCTTCGGTGAAGCGCATTGCGCCGATGCGTTTGATCACCCCCGAGCTGAAGGTCAGGTAGAGCGCATAGGCGACGGTGCTGGCGACGATCCACAGCAGCCCGACGACGTCGGCGTGTGCACCGGCCAGCCCCGGCCCGATCACGACGGCGATGCCGGCGTAGGTGAGCAGCAGCGCGCCGATCATTCGCCTGGTGACCGGCGTGCGGAAGAACAGCGCCGACAGCAGCACGGTCAGCGTCGGATAGAGATAGAGCACCAGCCGCTCGATGCTGGCGCTGACGGTAACGAGGCCGATGAAATCGAACAGGCTGGCGAGGTAGTAGCCGAGCAGGCCGAGTACCAGCAGCAGGCCCAGATCGCCGCGCGAAACCGGCGCGACCGGCGCCACTGCGCCACGCAGCTGCCGGACGAGTCGCCACGCGCCGATCAGCGCCAGCGCAAACCCGAGCCGCAGCGTCAGCAAGGTGACCGCGTCGACGCCGTGGCGGTAGGCGAGCTTGACGAACACCGCCTTGGTTGCGAAACCGGTCGCCGACAGGAAGGCGAGCAGCAGGCCGAGGCGTTGGGGCGACAGACCGAACAGGGCGGGCGGGCTGGCAGGACTTGGGGGCATGGCGGTCATCCTCCGGAAGGAAAGGGCGCCGCGATGGTTTTCAGAAGGGCATTGCACCGCGGCAGGGGGCTCGCGGTGGCCGGGCTGTCGAAGACCGTGGCGCTACCGCCGGGGGCGAACCAGCCACCAGGCGGCGTGCAGCAGAAGGGCGGTCGGGACGGCTGACATGCGTTCAAGCTATCAGCCGTTCGATGACGACGTCAACGGGCCGCCGATTCGGTGCGCATTGACGGCCGCGGTGTCGCTTGCCGCTGTGACGCTGTCGGCGGCATGCAACTGTCCATTGCCGTACCCGGGGCTCGTCCGCGAGACTGCTTGCACTGATTCCGCCCCGGATTACCCATGTCGCTGCTCAAGGATGTTTCGCTCTCGACCATCGTTGCCGGTTTCGTCACCGTGCTCGTCGGTTTCACCAGCTCGGCGGTGATCGTGTTCCAGGCCGCGCAGGCGCTTGGCGCGACCGAAGCGCAGACCGCGTCGTGGATGTGGTCGCTCGGGCTGGCGATGGGGCTGACGTGCATCGTGCTGTCGCTGCGCTACAGGGTGCCGGTAGTGACGGCGTGGTCGACGCCGGGCGCGGCGATGCTGGTGACCAGCGTCGCCGGCGTGACGATGGCCGAGGCGGTCGGCGCGTTCTGCATCAGTGCGCTCCTGATCATCGTCGCCGGTGCGACCGGCTGGTTCGAGCGGGCGATGCAGCGGATTCCGGTGGCGATCGCGTCGGCGATGCTCGCCGGCGTGCTGCTGCGCTTCGGCCTTGCCGCATTCACCGCGCTGCAGACGCAACTGGTGATGGTGGGGGCGATGCTGGCGGTGTACCTGGCGATGCGGCGGCTGTCGCCGCGTTACGCGATCGTCGCGGTGCTGGCGGTCGGCGTGGCGATCGCGGCACTGCAGGGCAGCCTGCGCTGGGGCGAGATCCGCCTCGAGCTGGCGCGGCCCGAATTCGTCATGCCGGCGTTCTCCTGGCATGCGCTTGCCAGCGTCGCGCTGCCGCTGTTCGTCGTGACCATGGCGTCGCAGAACGTCCCCGGCGTCGCAGTGCTGCGCGCGTCGAACTACCATCCGCCGATTTCGCCGCTGATTACCGCCACCGGCGTGACGACCCTACTGCTGGCACCGTTCGGCGCGTTCGCGGTCAACCTGGCGGCGATCACCGCGGCAATCTGCATGGGGCGCGAGGCGCACGAGGACGAAAAGCGCCGCTACACCGCGGCGGTGGCCGCCGGCGTGTTCTACCTGATCATCGGCATCTTCGGCGCCGCGGTCGCGACCTTGTTCGCGGCGTTTCCGCAGGAGCTCGTCGTCGCGCTCGCCGGGCTGGCGCTGCTCAACACCATCGGCAACGGCCTGACTGCGGCGCTGAAGGACGACGGTACGCGCGAAGCGGCGATGATCACCTTTCTGGTCACCGCCTCGGGCGTGACGCTGGCCGGCGTCGGCTCGGCGTTCTGGGGGTTGATTGCGGGGGCGGTGGCGTTGATGGCGCGGCCACGGGCTTGAATTTGTTTAGCGCCTTCGGCGCGGTATCAACGGCGTTGACTGCCGGTTCCGCCCGGCGGACGTGATACTTTCTTTTGCTTCGCCAAAAGAAAGTATCCAAAGAAAAGGCGACCCCACATCCGCGCCCCTTCGGGGTTCCCTGCGCTGCTCGCCGAACGCGGCGGGAATCGCAAACTCGCTTCGCTCAAACAGCGATCCCCGACAACCCCGCGCTCGGCTGTGCTGCTCGGCGCTTCTGAGGGGATCGGGGCGGTATGCCTCCGGCAGTGAACCAATACACGGCAAATCCGTTGCGGCGAAAAGTGCGCCGCCTTTCATCCCGTTCGCCAGCGCCGAGGAGTGGAGCGAGACGAGCCGGGTTTATGGCTTGGCTCGCGACCGATCGAGGGCAGCCCGGAGGGCCGTAGGGCGCGGGTCGCCTTTCTTTGGATACTTTCTTTGGCGAAGCAAAGAAAGTATCCCGTCTGCGCGGCGGAACGCGCATGTAAATGCTTTTACCCGCGCCGCAGGCGCTTACCCGGCACCCCAAGCACCACGCCGAAGGCGCTAAGCCTATCGCACGATTACAGCGTCGCCGTCAGCAAATCCGGCCCGAACACCTCGAAATGCACCCGCGCTGCCGCCACGCCCAAGCCCAGTAGCGCGCCGCGCTGCGCGGTCATGAACGCCAGCGGCCCGCACAGGTAGTAATCGGCATCGGGCCGGACGATCGCCGCCGCGTGTTCGGCCAGGTCAAACCGTCCGGCATGGTGGTAATCGGTGCCCAGCCGGTCTGCATCGCGCGCATCGTCGTAGAAGATCAGGTCGGCGATATTCGCCGCCGGCGCCAGCTCGCGCTTGAGGATGTGCCGGCCGCCGTGCGCGGCAACATGGACGAAGACGCCGGCCCGCTGCGGCTGGCGGGTGGCCAGATGCCGGCGCATCGCAACCATCGGCGTGACGCCGACGCCGGCCGAGATCATCACCACCGGCGTCGCCGCACCGGTGGCCAGCGCCAGATCGCCGAACGGGTTGCTGACCAGCCAGCGGCTGCCGACGTCGGCGTGGCGTGCCAGATGCATCGACACCAGCCCGTCCGGACGGACGTCGTCGCCGGCCTCCTGCTTGACGGTGATCCGCAGCGTCCTGCCGTCGGCGGCATCCGAGAGGCTGTACTGGCGCAGCTGGCGCAGGTGCGGCAGCTCGACCTGCACGCTGACGTACTGGCCGGGCCGGAACGCCGGCGGTGGCGCGTCGTCGGTCGGCAGCAGTCGCAGCGAGACGGCGACGTCGCCCTCGTTCACCCGTTCGACGACCTCGTATTCACGCAGGAAGCTCGCCGGGGTGATCCCGGCATCGTTGTACAGCACCGCCTCGCGCGCGATCAGCTCGCCGGCGAAGCGCCAGTACACGGTGTCCCAGGCCTCGGCGATCCCGGCGGTGACGGCGTCGCCGAGCACTTCGCCGATCGCCGCCATCAGGTGCCGGCCGACGATGGTGTACATGTCGGGCGAGATGCCGAGGCTGGCGTGCTTGTGGGCGATGCGGTTCAGCAGCGGTTCGATCGCGGCCGGGTGGTCGCAATGCTGCGCATAGGCATAGACCGCGCCGGCGAGCGCCTGCTTCTGTTCGCCCGACGCCTGGTTGCCCTGGTTGAAGACGTTGCGCAGCTCGGGGTGGGCGCCGAGCATCCGCTCGTAGAAGCGGCCGCTGATCGCGGTGGCGTTGGCGGCGACGACGGGCAGCGTGGCGGTGATGGTGGCGCGGTGGTCCGGTGCAAGCACGGGGTTCTTCCTTTTAGTGGTATATAAAATACAACAAATTGGGCCAAAGAAAGGCGGGAGCAGGCCCCGCCCGGTCGATCGGTCGGTGATCAGTGTGTCGCCGCCGGCATGGCCACCATCCGGTGCATCTGCGCGATCAGCCCGGCGGTCGGTGCGGCGCAGATTTCGGCCAGCGTGTAGCCGTCGAGCGTCCGGTAGAACTGCTGCAAGGCATCGGCCAGCGCACCCCGCAGCCGGCAGCCGCTCCTGAGCACGCAGACTTCGCCTTCGCAGTCGATCAGCGCCGTCGTGCCTTCCATCTCGCGCAGGATCTGCCCGAGCGTCAGCGATCCGGCCGGCACGCCGAGGCGGATGCCGCCGCTGCGGCCGCGCGTGGCCGACACCCAGCCGAGGTGGACCAGCCGGTTGACGACCTTGACGAGGTGGTTGCGCGGTACGTCGAACTGCGCGGCGATCTCGGCGATGGTGACGAGGTCGCTGCGGTCGGGGTAGCTCAGGTACATCAGCACCCGGAGGCTGAGGTCGGTGTAGCGGGTCAGTTGCATGGCGCGGCCCAATAAGTTGCAAACATAATGCAACTTATGCCGGGCCGGCGCAAGGCGGGTCAGACCTGGCGGACTTCGACGCCCTTGGCGCGCAGTGCGGCAACGGTCGCCGGATCGGCCTGCTTGCCGGTGATCACCATGGCGATCTCGTCGGTACGCGCGAACAGCATGCCGCTGCCCTGACCGACCTTGCTGCTGTCGACGAGCACGACGAGCTTGCCGGCGTGGCGCACGACCTTCTGCTCCGAGAGCGCACTGATCAGGTTGTTCTTGAACAGCCCGTCGGCGGTCAGCCCGGAGCCCGAGGTGAACATCCAGTTGCTGCCGAACTGGCTGGCCTGATCGTCGCTGAGGCTGATCATGATGCCCTGGCTCGGGTCGTACTGGCCGCCCATCAGCACCAGGTTCTGGTGGCCGTGCTCGATCAGATAGCTTGCCAGCGGATAGTAGTTGGTGATGATCTGCACCGGCTTGCCGCACAGCTCCTGGCCGAGCAGGAAGGCGGTCGAGCCGCAGTTGATGACGACGCTGTCACTGGCGCGCAGCAAGGTCGCCGCGGCCACGGCAATCCGGTGTTTCTCGTCGTAATTCGGCCGGTCGGCGAGTTCGAGCGGCAGCCAGCGGCCGCGTTCGGCCGGCGAGACCCGCTCGGCGCCGTTGCGCACCTTGCGCAGCTTGCCCGCGGCGTCGAGCTTGTTCAGGTCGCGGCGGGCGGTTGCCGGCGACATGCCGATCTCGTCGATCAGCTGGTGGACGCTGACGAGCGGGCTGCGCTCGAGCAGCGCCAGAATGGCGTTGTGTCTTTGTATTTCGGTCATGATGTGACCCGTTCTGATCAGATTATGATCATACCTGAATCAATGTGATCGGCCTGTAGCCGAATCCGCTTGCGCAGTGGCAAAAGCCCCGCACAGGGCGGGGCTTCGGGACTTACAGGAACGATGTGTAAGGCAGGTCCGGCTCGATGCTGAAGCAGTCATCGAAGCCGCGCGGGTAGTGGTACTCCATCCGGTCCTTGTCGGCCGGGAAGGTGAACTTGCCGCCGACCTGCCAGATGAAGGGCTTGAAGCCGTATTGCAGCCGGTCCTTCTTCATGTCCCACAGCACGCGGATTTCCTGCGGGTCGGCCTGGAAGTTCGACCAGATGTCGTGGTGGAACGGAATCACCACCTGGGTCTTCAGCGATTCGGCCATGCGCAGGATGTCGGCGCTGGTCATCTTGTCGGTGATGCCGCGCGGGTTCTCGCCGTACGAGCCGAGCGCGACATCGATCTTGTGCTCGTTGCCGTGCCTGGCGTAGCCGTTCGAATAGTGCGAATCGCCGCTGTGATAGAGGTTGCCGCCCGGCGTCTTGAACAGGTAGTTGACCGCGCGCAGGTCCATGCCGTCGGGCAGCTTGCCGGCTGCGGTTTCGCCGGCCGGCAGCGTGATCAGCGCGGTCCGGTCGAAGGAATCGAGGGCGACGATTTCGACGTCCTTGACCCTGACGACATCACCGGGCTTGACGGTGATGCAGCGCCCGGCCGGCACGCCCCAACTGATCCACAGATCGACGCAGGCTTTCGGGCCGATGAAGGGCACGGTATCCGGACAGTTCTGCAGCACGGCGGCGGCGACGTTCACGTCGATATGGTCGTTGTGGTCGTGGGTCGACAGCACCGCGTCGATGTTCCTGATGCCGAAGGGATCGAGCACGAAGGGCGTGGTGCGCAGGTTCGGCTGCAGTTTCAGCACGCCGGCCATCCGCTGCATCTGGTGCTGCTTGTTCATCAGCGGCTTGGCGTGGGTGTGCTTGCCGGTGCCGCACCAGAAGTCGACGCAGATGTTCGCACCGCCTTCGGACTTGAGCCAGATGCCGGTGCAGCCGAGCCACCACATCGCGAACGTGCCCGGTGCGACGACTTCCTGCTCGATCTCTTCATTCAGCCAGGTGCCCCATTCGGGGAAGGTATTCAGGATCCACGATTCGCGGGTGATGCTGTCGATCTTGCTCATGGCGTATGTCCTCAGTCGGGTTTGGAAGGGTGATCGTGGCTTGGGATGCGCAGATCACGTTTGACTGATTGTGATCGTATTTGATTATATTTGATCGTGTCAATCGACGCGATCACGTTAGTTTTGCCGCGGAAGCGGCAGGGAGCCAGGGGGGCGCATACCTGCAGGCATGCGGTTCTCGCCGTTGTTTAATAAGGAATACCGGCGATAAGCGGGCGTTCCTTCCGGGCCATCGGGTAACAAATGACAACCGGCATGGCGAAGTTGATCGGGATCAAACAATCTGATCGAAGATGATTTTTACTGATTGTTTGTGATCGTATTGAGGCGTAGCTTGTGATCACAGCAATGACGTTGCCGTGGCGGAGGCCGATTCCGCCGCAGGTGATGCGGCCCAATCGTCGATAACCAGGAGTCCGGCTGCCATGAACGCCGCCTACAACATCTTCTACATCTTCTACAGCCAGGTGCTGTCGCGGCCCGAGTTCCTGCTCGGTCTTGTCACCATGCTCGGCTACCTGCTGCTGCGCAAACCGGCCGACGTGGTGATCAAGGGCACGATCAAGACCATCGTCGGCTTCATGCTGCTGCAGGTCGGTTCGGGCGTGCTGGTCAGCACCTTCAAGCCCATCGTCGCCAAGTTGTCCGAGGTCTACAGCCTGACCGGGACGGTGTCCGATCCGTACGCGGCGATGGTCGCGACGATGGATGCGCTCGGCAACAACTACGCCTGGGTCGGCTACACGGTGCTGTTCGCGCTGCTGCTCAACGTGCTCTTGGTGCTGGCGCGCCGGGTCACCGGCATCCGCACGGTGTTCCTGACCGGGCACATCATGTTTCAGGAAGCCGGGATCATCGTGGTGTTCTTCGTGCTGCAGATGCATACCGGCATGCTGATGACCGTGGCTTGTGCCTCGGTCATCACCGCGCTGTACTGGGCGATCGGCTCGAACATGATCTACAAGATGACCGACGAGATCACCGAGGGCGGCGGCTTCTCGATCGGCCACCAGCAGCAGTACGCATCGTGGGTCGCTGCCAAGTGCGCGCGCTATCTCGGCAACCGCGAGGACAGCGTCGAGAACCTGAAGCTGCCGGGCTGGCTGTCGGTGTTCCAGGACAATATCGTCGCCACGGCGATCATCATGACCGTGTTCTTCGGCGGCATCCTGCTCTCGCTCGGCATCCCCAATGTCGAGGCGATGGCCGGCAAGACGCACTGGACGCTGTTCATCGTCCAGACCGGGATGACCTTTGCCGTCGCCATCGTCGCCATCGTCCAGGGCGTGCGGATGTTCGTCGCCGAACTGACCGAATCGTTCGCCGGCATCTCGATGAAGCTGGTGCCGGGCGCCGTGCTGGCGATCGACTGTGCCGCGCTGTTCTCGTTCTCGCCGAACGCCGTGGTCTGGGGCTTCCTCTGGGGGGCGTTCGGCCAGCTCGCCGCCGTCGGCGCGCTGCTGCTCGTCGGCTCGCCGATCATGATCATCCCGGGCTTCATCCCGCTGTTCTTCTCGAACGCAACGATCGGCGTCTACGCCAACCACTTCGGCGGCTGGAAGGCCGCGGCCAAGCTGTGCTTCATCGCCGGGGTGATCGAGATCGTCGGCAGCGTCTGGGCAGTGCAGCTGTCCGGGCTGACGATGGGCCAGCTCGGCATGGGCGACTGGTCGACGATCTGGCCGATGTTCATGCAGGGCATGCACACGGGCTGGTGGTTCTTCGGCCTGACCCTGGTGCTTGCCGCGGTCTACATGTTCTTCGCCGGCCGCACGCTGCGCCGCGAGGAAGACGAAGCGGCCCGCCTCGAAAAGCAGGAAGCAGACATCCAACTGGCCGGGCAGAACGCCTGAGCTTATCCCGACGGGGCCGGCGATCCCGGTTCCCGCCTCTGACAGAAGGAGTTACATCATGAGTACGGTACGCGTCCTTTCGGTTTGCGGTTGCGGGCAAGGCAGCTCGATGATCATGAAGATGAAGATCGGCCAGTTCCTGACCGCGCAGAAGATCGATCACAAGATGCACAGCTGTGCGGTCAGCGAGGCCAAGGCCGAGTTCGCCAACTACGACATCGTCGTCGCCGCCGAACAGCTCGCCGCCAATATCGTCGCGCCGCAGGGCAAGCACGTGATCGGCGTGCGCAACATGCTGTCGGCCGCCGATTTCGGTCCGAAGCTGATCGCGGTGATCGACGCCCACTTCGCCTCGGCGAAGCAGGCCTGAGCCGGGAGCGCGCCATGAAACTGCGTGATTCCCTCGTCCGGCACGATTCGATCGTGCTGCAGGCCGAAGCGGCCAGCTGGCAGGAAGCCGTCGCCATCGGCGTGAAACGGCTCGAAGCCGCCGGCGTTGTCGACGACCGCTACTACCCGGGCATCCTCGCCAATGTCGAGGAACTCGGGCCGTATTTCCTGCTCGCGCCCGGGCTGGCGATGCCGCATGCACGGCCGGAAAACGGCGTGCTGCAGAACGGCTTTGCGCTGGTGACGCTGAAGACCCCGGTGGTGTTCGGCTCGCCCGAGAACGACCCGGTCGACATCCTGATCACGCTCGCCGCCGTCGACGCGAAGTCGCACAACGAGGGCGGGATCATGCAGGTCGTGGCGCTGTTCGACGATGAAACCAGTTTCGACCAGTTGCGCGCCTGTACCACGCCGGATCAGGTGCTGGTGCTGCTTGACGCGATCGCGGCCTGAATCCGCCGGCTGAACCCGCCGGCTGAATCCTTTACCCCTTTGATTTCAATCGCGCCGGGCCTTGCGCCCGTGCGCCAGGAGACCCTCATGTCCAAAAAACTGCCCATGCTGCAAATTGCCCTCGACAACCAGTCGATGGCCGATGCGTTCAAGAGCACCCGTCTCGTCGCCGAGCACATCGACGTGATCGAGGTCGGTACCATCCTCTGCGTCGCCGAAGGCGTGCGTGCGGTCGAGGAGCTGAAGGCGCTGTACCCGGACAAGATCGTCCTCGCCGACGCCAAGATCGCCGACGCCGGGCTGATCCTCTCGAAGATGTGCTTCGAAGCCAAGGCCGACTGGATCACCGTGATCTGCTGTGCCGACATCAATACCGTCAAGGGCGCGGTCAAGACCGCCAGGGAGTACGGCGGCGATGTCCAGGTCGAGCTGACCGGCTACTGGACCTGGGAGCAGGCCGAGGCGTGGAAGTCCGTCGGCATCGAGCAGGTCGTCTACCACCGCGCCCGTGACGCGCAGGCCGCCGGCCACACCTGGGGCGAAGCCGACATCGGCGCGGTGCGCCGGCTGGCCGAAATGGGCTTCAAGGTCACCGTGACCGGCGGTCTGGCGCTCGAGGACCTGCCGCTGTTCAAGGGCATCCCGATCAATGTGTTCATCGCCGGCCGCAGCATCCGCGACGCCGCCGATCCGGCCGCCGCGGCGCGCCAGTTCAAGCACACCATCGCCGAACTCTGGGGCTGAGATCATGGCCGGCATCCGACTCGGTATCTATGAAAAGGCGCTGCCGCTCGGCTGCGGCTGGCCCGAGCGGCTGGCGCAGGCGAGGGCGCTCGGCTTTGACTTCGTCGAGATCTCGATCGACGAGAAGGACGAACGCCTGGCGCGGCTGGACTGGAACGTGGCCGAGCGCCGCGACTTCGCCAACGCGGTGCTCGAATCCGGGATCAGGGTGCCGTCGATGTGCTTTTCCGGCCATCGCCGCTTCCCGCTCGGCAGCGAGGACGACGCGGTCCGCGCCACGGCGCTCGGGCTGATGAAGAAGGCGGTCGACTTCGCCGCCGATACCGGCATCCGGACGATCCAGCTCGCCGGCTACGACGAGTACTACCACGAAGGCAACGCCCGCACCCGCGCGCGCTTTCGCGAGGGGCTCGAGCAGGCCGTCGCCTGGGCCGCCGAGGCGCAGGTGATGCTGGCGATGGAGATCATGGACACGCCGCTGATGAACTCGATCAGCAAGGCGCTCGGCTACGCCGAGGCACTCGACAGCCCGTGGTTCCAGCTCTATCCGGACCTCGGCAACCTGTCGGCGTGGGACAACGACGTCGAGCTCGAGCTGCGCGCCGGCCACGGCCGCATCGCCGCGGTCCACGTCAAGGACACGCTGCCGGGCAGGTTCAAGAACGTGCCGTTCGGCGACGGCGTGACCGACTTCGTCGCCTGCTTCGGGACGCTGTGGCGCACCGGCTACCGCGGCGCCTACCTGATCGAGATGTGGAGCGGCGAGCACGCCGCCGACCCGCTCGCCGAATGCCGTGCCGCACGCGACTGGGTGCTCGGCAAGATGCGCGAGGCCGGCCTGCCGGTCGATGCCTGAGGAGATGGACATGGACGCACTGAAACGGCAGGTATTCGAGGCGAACATGGCGCTGCCGCGCCACGGCCTCGTCACCTTCACCTGGGGCAATGTCAGCGGCATCGACCGTGAACGCGGCTTGATCGTGATCAAGCCCAGCGGCGTGCCGTATGAAACCATGAAGGTCGAGGACATGGTCGTCGTCGATTTCGACGGCAAGGTCGTCGACGGCCATTACAAGCCGTCGTCGGACACCGCGACGCACCTGGCGCTGTACCGCGCGTACCCGGACGTCGGCGGCGTCGTGCATACGCACTCGACCTTCGCCACCTCGTGGGCGCAATCGGGTTGCGCCATCCCGGCACTCGGGACGACGCACGCCGATTACTTCCACGGCGACATCCAGTGCACGCGGGCGCTGAACGACGCAGAGATCGCCGGCGACTACGAGCTGAATACCGGCAAGGTCATCGTCGAGACGCTCGGCGCCGAGCCGCCGCTGCACCGGCCCGGCATCATCGTGTTCCAGCACGGGCCGTTTGCCTGGGGCAAGGATGCGATGGACGCGGTGCACAACGCCGTGGTGCTCGAGGAGGTCGCACGGATGGCGCACCTGTCGCTGACGATCAACGCCCACCAGCACCATATGGACGCGGCCTTGCTGGAAAAGCACTTCAGCCGCAAGCACGGCCCCAAGGCCTACTACGGCCAGAGCTGATCACGGCCACCGGCCGCATCTACAAAGGAGAAAACCATGCAATCCTTCGATATCGCTTTCCTCGACGAAGCCGGCATGCACACCCGTCCGGCGGCGCGCCTCGTCCAGGTCACCAAGCAGTTCGGCTCGACCGTCGTCGTCAGCAAGGGCGACAAGCGCGCCGACGGCAAGAACCTCGTCAAGCTGATGGGGCTTGGCGTCAACCAGGGCGACATGATCACCGTCGAGGCCGACGGCGCCGACGAGGCCGCCGCGCTGGCCGCGGTGAAGGTGCTGCTCGACGAGATCAACGCGAGCTTCCATGGCTGACATCAGACTCGTCGCCTTTGACCTCGACGGCACGCTGCTGACGAGCCGGCAGACGATTCCCGACGACGCGCGTGCGGCGATTGCCGGCGTACGCGCGCGCGGGATCGACGTGATGCTGGTGACCGGGCGCCATCACGTGATGGCCTATCCGTACCACCACGCGCTCGGGCTCGACACGCCGGCGATCTGCTGCAACGGCACCTACCTGTACGACTATGCCGGACGCGACGCGATCGTCAGCCGGCCGCTGTCGGCAGAGACCGCCGGCGCGCTGGTACGCTGGGCGCGCGACGAGGGGCTGCACGCGCTCGTTTATGTCGACGACGCGATGGTCGCCAAAAGCTACGACGCCCACCTCGACCGGCTGCGCGAGTGGGCGAACGATCTGCCCGATGCGGTCCGGCCGACGATCCGCCTTGCCCGTGGCGATTTCGGGAACGAGATCGCCGGCGCAAAGCGGATCTGGAAGCTCGTCGTCTCGCACCCGGAACCGGCGTGGATCGCCGACAGCATCGCGCGGCTGCCTGCAGGGCTGGCGCTGTCGTGCGAGTGGTCGTGGCGCAACCGCGTCGACATTGCCGCCGCCGGCAACAGCAAGGGCGCGCGGCTGGCCGAATACGCGGCGATGCGCGGCTGGGCACCGGAGAACGTGCTGGCCTTCGGCGACCACATGAACGACATCAGCATGCTGCGCTGGGCCGGCACCGGCGTGGCGATGGGCAATGCCGAGGACGAGGTCAAGGCAGCGGCCGACCTCGTCACCGGCAGCAACGACGACAGCGGCATCGCGTCGATGCTCGGCCGGCTGCTGCCCGGCTAGCCGCGCACTTCGGCGATCGCGTCGTCGATCAGCCGGCGGGCGATGCTGGCCTGCGCCGGCAGTTCGGGCAGCGCGTCGATGTCGAACCAGCGCGCATCCTCGATCTCGCCTTCCTGCGGGACGATGTCGCCGCCGACGTAGTCGGCGTGGAAGGCCAGCATCAGCGAGTGCGGGAAGGGCCAGCTCTGGCTGGCGAACCAGCGCAGCCCGTTGATGGTGACGCCGACCTCTTCCATCGTCTCGCGGTGCACGCACGCTTCGAGCGTTTCGCCCGGTTCGACGAAGCCGGCGAGCGCGCTGTAGACGCCGGGCTTGAAGTGCGGCGAGCGCGCCAGCAACAGCTCGCGGCCGCGGCGGATCAGCACCATCATCGCCGGTGACACGCGCGGGTACATCCGGTGCGCGCAGGCCGGGCAGATCGCCGCGGCCTCGTGTTCGGCGACCTTGGTCGCGGTGCCGCAGCGGCCGCAATGGCGGTGGTCGCGCAGCCACGACAGCAACTGCCGCGCGCGCGCCGAGATCCAGAACGCGTCGTCGCCGAGCCGGCCGTACAGCGCCCTCAGCCCTTCGAGTACCAGGCCCCCGGCCACCGGCCCGTCCGCGGCGGCCCCGCCATCGGGCCAGGCGATCAGCCGGCACGGCGTGGCGCCGAGATGGCCGATCAGCACGTCGACTTCGGGTGTGCCGAGCGATGCCAGCGCGGCCAGTGCCGGCAGCGTCGCGTCCGCCGTCACCAGATGCCGGTCGCCGACGATGGCCAGACACAGCGGCTCGGCCGCCGGCAGTGCGGTCGAGAAGCACGGGGTGAAGTCGGGCGGCAGCATGTTCATCGTGTTGTCGGGGCGGGGGCAAAGAGGGAAATCATACGCCCGGCGTCGGGCGACCGCTGCCGGGGCGTACCCGGCGCGGCCGGCAAACCCCCGCCGGCTGGGCGCGCCGGCCGTCGCGCCCGTTGCGACCGGCCCCAGCGGGGCGCATCCGCGCGCCTGCCGGCACCGTTGCACCGGCTTTGTGCCCGGCGGAAAGTGCCCTCGGGGCGTTCGCCGCGTGTGTGAACGGCACTCAGAGCGCGGCGCGTGCACGCACGGTGGCGAAGTCGTCCTCGTTGTTCATCTCGCCGTTGCGGTAGACGGTGCGCAGCACCGGTTCGCCGAGTGCCGCGTCGGCCGGGCCGGTCACGTAGTGGCCGTGCGCGTCGCGGTAGAGCATCAGCCGGCCGGGCTTGGACGTCTTGCCCGGGTCGGTCACCGGCGCCTTGTAGACGTCGCGCCATTCGCCGTCGATGCGGATCGCCGAGGTTTTCAGCGCCCAGCGCAGGGTGTCGCGGTTCATGTCCTGCAACAGTGCGCCGCCCATGCCGAAGGCGAGGTTGTCGGCCGAGAAGCCCGCGGTCAGCAAGGTATCGAGCACGTGGCGGATCGACGCCTCGTTGACGCCGTCGCCCTGGATCAGCCGCACGTGCCTGAGCACCTTGTAGCCCTTGCGGTTGGTCGTCGTGCCGAAGCGCGCCGCGAGCAGTTCGGCGCACTTGAGCACCACCGACGCCGGATCGCCCGAATCGGGGCGGATCACCAGCGTTGCGCCGCTGCGGATCACCGCGTCGCGCAGCGTCTCGCCCCACATCGCGTCGACGGCGTGGAAGATGTCGTAGCTGTCCGACACGCAGGCGAATACCGCGCCGGGCGTGCCGAAACGCGCGAGCATGTTGCGGTAGGCGGCCAGCTCGCCGTTGCGGCCCCAGGCGGTGATGGTGCTGTGCTCGGCCGCCGGGATCGAGAATCCGGCCATGGCCTCGTCGTAGTAGCGCCGCGCGGCGAGCAGCGCCAGCACGGTGTCGGTGCCCTGGAAGTTGACCAGGTGCGCCATGCCGCCGAGCGCGGCGGTCTCGCTGCTCGATGCGCCGCGCGCGCCGAAGTCGTGCAGCTTGAACGGCAATTGGCCGTCGACGTCGTCGGCGCTGCGGATCAGCGCCGCGCGGATCGTTGCCTTGATCGCCCGGCTGCGCGTCGCCACCGTTGCCGGATACCAGACGCGCAGCCATAGCGACTCGAGGTAGGAGCCGAGCCAGAACAGCGCGGGGTCGGTCGATTCGACCGTTGCCAGCACATTGTGTGTCGGGATCACCAGCCCTTCGGGCGCGGCCTTGATCTCGAGCGGCAGGCAGCCGCCGTGGACGTCGACGATGCGCCGGAACGCCGCCTCGGCGAACGGCTCGCCGTGCGCGGCAAACAGCGCGGTGGCCTCGTCGACCATGCCGTGGGTGACCGGCGCGGCGAGGTATTCGCGCAGGATCGCCTGCAGGCCGAACCAGACCGTCTCGGGATACGCGCCGCCGCGCGATTCGATGTAACCGAACAGGCCGTTGGCGCCGGGCGGGTACTGCAGGAAGTGGCTGGCCTTGTACGAATCGGTGTTGAGCAGCAGGTTGGCGGTCAGGCGGTCGGACATGGCGGCTCCGGTTGAGGTTGACGGCGCGGGGCTCAGGCCGGCGAGAGCGCGATGAACCAGTAGTGGCCGTGCCGCTGCTTCTCGCCGGTTTTCACCTGCAACGGCGCGGCAAAGCGCGGCGCGTCGAGCACCAGCGTATGGTATTCGCCGTTCTCGCCGCAGACGTCGACGCCGGCCCGGTCGAGGTCGGCGACCGTCTGCGCGTCAATGATGCGGCCGAGGAAGTCCGGCCCCAGCGCCTCGTTGCACGAGACGATCATCGTGCGGATGCCCGACGCGATCATCTCGCCGACCAGCGCCCGGCGGTCCTGCTGCCACAGCGGCAGCAGCGCGGTCAGGCCGGTGCGCTCGCAGACCATTTCCTCCCAGTCGCGGTGCGCCTGCAGGTCGATGTCGCCGAACACGGCGGCCTCGGCGCCGAACTCGTCGCGGGCGCGCGCCAGCCGCAGGATGAATTCGGCCTCGTAGTCGGACCAGCTGGCGTCGCCGGTGATCAGCGGCACGCCGAGCGCGGCAGCCTGCTGCCGCAGCAGCACCGGCGGAATGCCGTGCGAGCGCGAACGTTCGCCGCTCTCGTCGAGCATGGTGATCAGTGCGGCCGGCCGGTGGCCGGCGGCGACGGCACGGTGGAAGGCAAGGCAGCTGTCCTTGCCGCCGCTCCACGAACCGACAATGGGGGGAAGGGTGGGGGAGTGGGACGGAGTCATCCGGCGATGATACGCCCGGTGCCGGACGACTTATACCGGTTTGCGGGCCGCAGGCATCGCCGGCCGTGTTTGCAGTGGCCAGCAAAACCCGCTGCAACGGCGCTGGCAAGGCGCGCGAAACGCAGACAGTACGAGTAGTACGGCAGCACGGCCGCCGGCAGCGGTAGTCGCGCTTACAGCGCCGGCAGGCCGCAGACCTGGCGATGGAACTCGCTCAGCGACGGCCATTCGGCGCCGTTGCAGCGGCTGACGCAATGGGCGTCGAGCGCGCGCCGGTCGAAGCCCGGATAGTTGCCCATCCGGTTCAGGGCGCGCTCGATGTACATCGGCCGGTTGCCGGCGGCCTTGCTGCAGTCGCGGCCGGTTTGCGGCGCGCAGACCGTGCCGGCCTCCTGGTGCAGCCAGTCGCAGTCGGCAACGTCGACGCGCGCCTGCCTGGCCGTGGCGTAGTCGAACGACAGCGTGTCGCCCTTCAGCGTCGCGGTGCGCTGCAACCCCTGGCTGAGGCCGAGGTCGATATGCAGCGTGCCGCCGTCGACGGTCAGTCGCGGCGGCGCGCTCTGGCTGACGAAGCGCGGATCCTGCAGCACCTTCGGCTTCCTGCCGTCGAGCAGGACCAGCACATAGCGGCCGACGCTGCCCGACCCGCCGTCGCTGACATAGACCAGCGCCGCATCGCGCCCCGGCAGCTCGGCAACGCTGTCGAAACTCAGGTACTGGTCGGGGGCCGTGAACAGCGTCCTGCCCTGATGGCGCAGCGTGCCGAACGGCCGGGCCGGATGGTCGCGGACGATGCGCAGGGTGCCGAAGCGCGTCGTCTCCCACTCGATCTGCTCGACGGCGGCCTGCGCGCCGATGGTGGCGAGCAGCAGCATCAGCGCGGTCAGCCAGCGTTGCATCGGCGTTCTCCTGAAAGCGGCGGGTGAATTTCTTACATTCTAGCGAGCCGCCGCGATTGTGCTGAGCGAACGATTTACCGCCGCAAAGTGAGCCGCATCATTGCGCCGATGAAAAAAGCCGGCGCTGGCGCCGGCCCCTCGCTCAATGCCCGCCGCCGGCCCCGGCGGCGCCGAACGGTGGCCGCGTCAGCCAGACGACGGCGATCATTGAGATGAAGATCACCCCCATCATCCAGAACACTTCGCTGGTCGCGGTCTGGAACGCCTGCTGGGTGATCGTCTGGTCGATCTGCGCGTATGCGGCGGCGCCGTGGATGCCGAGCTGGTCGAGCTGGCCGAGGTAGCCCGTCGTTGCCGGGCTGGCGCCGGTCACGTTTTCGGTCATCCGCGCGTGGTGGAAGATTTCCCGGCGGGTCCAGATGTAGGTGACGATGGCGGTGGCGAAACTGCCCGACAGCGTGCGGAAGAAGTTCGACAGCCCGGCCGCCGCGGCCATCCGCTCCGGGCCGATGCCCGACAGGATGATCTGGTTCAGCGGGATGAAGAAGCAGGCGATGCCGATGCCCTGGACCAGCCGCGCGATCACCAGGTGCTGCAGGTCGGTGTCGAGCGTGAAGCTCGCGTACCAGAACATCGTGATGCCGAACATCATGAAGGCGAACGACGTCAGCATCCGCAGGTTGATCCGGTGGATGTTCTTGCCGATCAGCGGCGAGAGGAAGAACGCCAGCACCCCCACCGGCGCGGTGGCGACGCCGGCCCACGTCGCCGTATAGCCCTTCACCGTCTGCAGCCACAGCGGGAAGATCACCGTGCTGCCGAAGAAGCAGAACATCCCCAGCGACAGCGACACCACGCCCCAGCGGAAATTGCGGCTCTTGAACAACGACAGGTCGACGATCGGGTGCTCGTCGGTCAGCTCCCACGCGATCAGGAAGGTCAGCGCGACGACGGCGGTGACGGCCATGGCGACGATGAAGCCCGAGTTGAACCAGTCGAGGTCGTTGCCGTTGTCGAGCATGATCTGCAGGCTGCCGACGCCGAGCACCAGCAGCACCATGCCGACGACGTCGATCGGCAGCTTCACCGTCTTGGTCTCGCGGCTCTTGAGCAGACGCCACGATACCGCGGCGGTGAACAGGCCGACCGGCACGTTGATGTAGAAGATCCACGGCCAGCTGTAGTTGTCGGTGATCCAGCCGCCGAGCAGCGGGCCGCAGATCGGTGCGACGACGACGGTCATCGACCACAGCGCCAGCGCGAGTCCCTTCTTGGCGGGCGGATACGCGGCGAGCAGCAGCGTCTGCGACAGCGGCACCATCGGCCCGGACACGAGGCCCTGCACGAAGCGGAAGGCGACCAGTTCGGGCAGGCTGTGGGCGAAACCGCACAGCACCGACGCCAGCGTGAACAGCAGCACCGAGATCACGAACAGCTTGACCTCGCCGACGCGCTTGGCGGCCCAGCCGGTCAGCGGCACGGCAATCGCCGCGGCCAGCCCGTAGGCGCTGATCGTCCACGTGCCCTGGGTGGTGCTGGCGGCGAGGTTGCCGGCGATGTGCGGCACCGAGACATTGACGATGGTCGTGTCGAGCACCTCCATGAAGGTGCCGAGTGCAACCGCCGTGGTCATCAGCGCCAGCGCGGCGCCGTGCAGCGGCGGTGGCGGCGCTGCCTGTTGCGGTTCAGACATGGATGGCTCCGATCAGCGTGCGCCGGCCAGGTTCTTGGCGATGATCGCGTCGGCGAGCTTCTCGGCGTTCAAGAGCGGCTCCTCGAACGCCTTGGTCGTGTACACCGGCTGCTGCGCCGGCTGCGTCGCCAGCACCGGGCCGTTGCGGTCGCGCGTATCGACCTCGACCGTCGTCGACAGGCCGACGCGCAGCGGATGCGCGGCGAGTTCCTTGGCGTCGAGCGCGATCCGCACCGGCACGCGCTGGACGACCTTGATCCAGTTGCCGGTGGCGTTCTGCGCCGGCAGCAGCGAGAACGCGCTGCCGGTACCGGCGGCGAGGCCGACGACCTTGCCGTGATACTCGACATCACCGCCGTACAGGTCGGCCCTGACCTTGACCGGCTGGCCGATGCGGATGTTCTTCAGCTCCGATTCCTTGAAGTTGGCATCGACCCACAGCGCATCGAGCGGCACGATCGACAGCAGCGACGCGCCCGGCGCGACGCGCGAGCCGACCTGGACGCTGCGCTTGGCGACGTAGCCGGAGACCGGCGCGACCAGCGCGTTGCGTTGCGACGCCAGCCACGCCTGCGTGTAGTTGGCGCGGGCGGCGAGCACGCTCGGGTTGTCGGCGATCTTCACGCCGTCAATGCCGGCGTGCGCGGCCTCGGACTGCTTCTGCGCGACGGTCAGTGCCGCGCGGGCGTTCTCGACCGCGTCCTTGGCGTGGGCGATCTCCTCGGCCGACACGGTGGCGTCGCCGGCCAGCGGCGCGCGGCGGGCCAGGTCGGCTTCGGCTTTTTGCAGCTCGATCCTGCGCTGCGCCAGCGTCGAATCGACCTGGTCGGCATTCGCGTACTGCGATCGCAGCTGGCGCACGGTCTCGCCGAGCCTGGCCTCGGCCTGCCGCAGCGCGACGGCAGCGTCGGCCGGGTCGAGCCTGACGACCTCGCGGCCGGCCTCGACCAGCTGGGTTTCGTCGGCGTTGATGCCGACCACGGTGCCGGCGACCTGGCTCGTCAGCGTGACGAGGTTGCCGCCGACATAGGCGTTGTCGGTTTCCTCGCGCTGGCTCAGCACCAGGCCGTAGTAGGCGGCGTAAGCGACGCCGGCGACGATGAAGGCGCCGGCGATGGCCAGCATCAGGCCGCGGCGCTTGTTGGGGGTTTGGGTGCTCATGGATATCTCCGGATTATTGTTGTTCGGCGTGGGCGCTGCCCGGGTCGGCGCGGTAGCCGCCGCCGAGGGCCTTGATCAGCGCGACGTCGGCGGTCAGCCGCTGGCTTTGCAACTGCAGCTTCTGGTCGTCGAGACCGCGCAGCGGCAGCTCGGCCGAGAGCAGGCTGCCGCGGTCGGCCAGCCCCTGCCTGAAGCGCTTCTGCGTGCTGGCATAGACGGCGTCGGTCGCGGCGCGGTTGCGCTTGAGCGCATCGCCCTCGCGCTCGATGCCGTTGACCGCCGCCGCGCCTTGGGCGACATCGCGCACCGCGTTCAGCACCGCCTGGTTGTAGTCGGCGATCGCAGCGCTGCGCTGGGCGTTGGCACCGTGCAGCCGCGCGTCGAGCCGGCCGTTCTCGAAGATCGGCAGCGTGAAGTTCGGGATCAGGTTGATCTGCCGGCTGCCGCGGTCGAACAGCGACGACATGTCGATCGTGTCGAAACCGGCGAACAGGTTGAGGTTCACCGTCGGGTAGTACGCGGCCTTGGCGGCGTCGATCTGGTTCATCGACGCTTCGACGCGCCAGCGCGCCGCCTGCAGGTCCGGCCGGCGGGCGAGCAGCTCGATGCCCAGCGTCTTCGGCAGTGCACCGACGCCCTGCGGCAGCGGCCGCGGCTTGAGGCCGTCGACGAGCGCATCGCCGCCGACCAGCGCGCGCAGCGCTTCGCGTTCGCGCACCGCGGCGCTGTCGAGCGCGGCGATCTTCTGCTCGGTGCCGGCGACGTCGGCTTCGGCGCGCTTCTGCGTGTCGATCGTCGCCAGCCCGCGGTCGACGAGCTTCTTGCGCGTCGCGGCCAGTTCGGCCTGGATCTGGCGTTGCTGCCCGAAGTTGGCCTGTCGCGCCCAGTCGGCCTGCAGGTTGAAGTAGCTCTGCGTGACCGCGGCGGCGAGTGCCTGCTCGGCACTGGCGCTCTCGGCCAGCCGCGCATTGGCCTCGCCGAGCGAGGCGGCGATCAGCGAGCGGTTCTTGCCCCAGAAGTCGAAGTCCCAGTTGCCGTTGAAGCCGACCTTGCCCTCGGTGTACCACTCGCCACCGATCGGCGGCGGGAACAGCCCGGTCGCCGAGATGTACTGGCGGTCGACCTGGGCATTGAAGTCGATGGTGATGCCGTCGGCGGCGCGCTGCTGCATCAGCGCGGCGCGCGCGGTCCTGAGCCGTGCCTCGGCGGTGGCCAGGCTCGGCGCATCCTTGATCGCGGCGGTCATCAGCGCATCGAGCTGCGGGTCCTGATACCGCTGCCACCACTGCGCCTCGGGCCAGCCCTCGCGGGCGAGCCCGATGTGCTTGGGCAACTCGGCGCTGGCAATGTCGCGCTGCGGCAGCGGCGCTTCGTCCTCGGGCATCAGCGCGCAGCCGGCCAGCAGCACCAGCAGCAGTGGCGCAATCCTTTTCAGTGGTAGATATTTCATTTTTTGATTATCCGGATAAAAAAACGCACACCATGCGGGTGTGCGCCGGCCTTGCGGCCGGGGTCATCCCAGTTCGGTCAGAATGCGCTTGAGCAGGTTTTCCAGCGTGTCGCGCTCATCGTCGCTCAGGACGTTGAAGACGTTATGAACCCGATCGCGCATCTGCGGCAAGAAACGCTGCACGAGTTCGTCGCCTTCCGGTGCCAGCCGCAGGTCGACGCGGCGACGGTCTTCGCCATTCGGCGAACGGGTCAGCAGCTTCTTGGCAACAAGCTCGTCGCAGATCCGCGTGACGTTGGCGCGCGATTCACCGGTCGCATCGGCCAGCTCGGACGGGTTCAGCGCGCATTCGGGCGAGCTGAACAGCATCATCAGCGCGGTGAAGCTCACCGCATTGAGTTCGTACTCGCGCAGGAAGGCATTCGATTGCGCTGCCTGCGCCATCTGGATATGGCGGATCAGGTGGGTCAGGATCACGTTCTGCCGCGTCTGCCGGGCGTCGGGCGCGGTGGCGCGGGCGCAGACGCGATCGATTTTGTCTTCGACCGGGACGAAGCACAGTGGGGTGGCAAGTCGACTGTTCATTTTTTGATTATATCTAACTTGAATAGTTTATTGCAACCGCAATCGCCGCGACCGGGACCGCAGTGTCGCGACGATGCCACAGAGCGTAGCGAAATGCGGATGCCAATGGCTTGACCTCGAGCAAGCCCTGCCGTCCGCCGGGGTCGAGCATGCCGGTATGACGCAACTTACCGCCAGCCGTGGCGGCAAGTTGTGTTGATCGTGCAACAGTTCGGGCCGCAACGACCGGTGCTGTACGTGCCGGCGCGCATGCGCTAGCCTCTGGCCGCATGAAGAAAACGACGCTAGACCGCATCCTGCAGAGCCAGGGATTCGGCACCCGCAAGGGCTGCCAGCAACTGATCAACGACGGCGAGGTACTCGTCGACGGTGAGCCCGCCAGCGGCTACAAGCTGCCGCTCGACCCGGCCGGCATGGTGCTGACGGTGTTCGGCGAGGAATGGCCGGTGCGCGAGCACGTCTACATCGTGCTGAACAAGCCCGGCAACATCGAATGCTCGCGCAAGCCCAGCCACCACCCGGGCGTGCACACGCTGCTGCCCGAGCAGTTCCTCTGGCGCGACGTGCAGCCGGTGGGCCGGCTCGACCACGACACCACCGGCATGCTGCTGCTGTCCGACGACGGCGCTTTCATCCATACCCAGGGCCATCCGAAGCACCACCAGAACAAGGTCTATGTCGCGACGCTCAAGCACGAGGTCGACGAATCGCTGGTCGAGCAGCTGCTCGCGGGTGTCAAGCTCGTCGACGAGCCGGCGCCGATCGCCGCGCTGGCGGCAAGGCTGATCGACCCGCTGCACGTCGAGATGACGCTCGATCAGGGCAAGTACCATCAGGTGAAGCGTATGCTCGCCGCCGCCGGCAACCGTTGCGAGGCGCTGGTGCGCTCGCAGATCGGCGGACTGACGCTCGACAGCCTCGGTCTGGCCGAGGGCGAGTGGTGCTACCTCGACGACGGGATGCTCGCCAAGCTGAACGGATGAACGCGCTGACGCTGTACGCCGGCGCCGAAGCGCTGGCGCGGATCCGCCGCGACGGTTTCGACCCGGAGCTGTTCAGCCACGTCGGCGCCGCCGCCGGCGGGCCGAAATGGCTGGTGCTCTCAAGGCTGGACCGCGCGGTGTTCGGCGAGTGGCAGGCGCGGCGCACCACGAGGCTGACCGCGGTCGGCGCGTCGATCGGCGCGTGGCGGCTTGCCTGCCTGGCGCAGCGCGACCCGCTGGCGGCGCTGACCCGTTTCGAGACCGCCTACCTCGGCCAGCGCTACAGCGAACGTCCCGACATCGCCGAGGTCACCGCCGAGGCGCGCCGCTTGCTCGACGTGCTGCTCGGCCCGAGCGGCGCCGCCGAGATCGCCGCGAACCCGCTGTTCGCGCTCAACATCGTCGTCGCCCGCCGCGTCCACGGCCGCGACGCCGGCTGGGGCGAAAAGGCCGCGCTGGCGCGGATGGTGCTCGCCAATGCACTGAGCCGGCCCGCACTGGGGCGCCACCTGCAGCGCTACGTGCTGCATGCCGGCGAGCCGGTGCATTACCGCGACGACGGCATTCCGACCGGCCATGCGCCGCTGGCCGCAAACGACGTTGCCGCCACGCTGATGGCAACGGCGGCGATCCCCGGCGTGATCTCGCCGGTCCACGACCTGCCGGGCCTGCCGGCCGGTGCGTATTACGACGGCGGGCTGATCGACTACCACATGGACCTGCCGCTGGCCGAGCCGCAAGGGCTGATGCTGCTGCCGCATTTTTCCGAGCGCGTCGTCACCGGCTGGCTCGACCAGTTCCTGCCGTGGCGCAAGCCGCAGCATCTGGCCCGCACCTTGCTGGTCGTGCCGTCGGCCGACTGGATTGCCCGGCTGCCCGGCGGGCGGATTCCGAGCCGGCGCGATTTCAGGCACTTCCACGGCCGCGATGCCGAACGGATCAGGGCGTGGCAGACCGCGGTGGCGGCCGGCGACTGGCTGGCGGACGAATTCCGCGGGCTGGTCGAGAGCGGCCGGATCATCGACGCGATCCAGCCGCTGCCACGCTAGCTGTGAAGGTTCAATAGGTTGTTTCGGGTGTTCACCCGGAGAAGTTCTGCGAGACTGGAAATCGCCAACCCCCCAGTCACAGAACAAGACACCGGATGAACACACATAAGAATGCCCGACTGACGTATCTGCGTCGCCTGGAAATGGTTCAGGACATCACCGAGCATGGTTTGTCGACCGCGGCGGCGGCGGCACGCCATGGCGTAAGCGCGGTCACCACCCGCAAGTGGCTGGGCCGCTATCTGGTCGGCGGCGCGGCTGCCTTGCTCGACAAATCCTCGCGTCCCGAGCGCTCGCCACGTGCCATTGCGCCCAGCGTTGCCCTGACGATCATCGAATTGCGTCGCAAGCTGTTCCTGCAGGCTCGCATCGCAAGCTATATCGGCGTGTCCAAAGCAACCGTCAGTCGCGTGCTGCGACACGCAGGGCTATCGCGGTTAAGCGACCTGCAGCCCGCAGAGCCTGTGCAGCGCTACGAGCGCGAAACGCCCGGCGAACTGCTGCACGTCGACATCAAGAAGCTCGCCCGCTTCGAGCAGGTCGGCCATCGCATCACCGGCGATCGTCGCCAGAACAGCCGAAACAGCGGCTGGGAATATCTGTTCGTGGCGATCGACGACCATAGTCGCATCGCCTTCACCCGACTCTACCCCGACGAGCGCCGCGCCAGCGCCATCGACTTCCTGCGTGCGGCCAACGACTACTTCAAAACGCTGGGCGTACCGCTCCAGCGCCTGATCACCGATAACGGGCCCGCCTTCCGCTCCCATGACTTCGGCCGCGTTTGCGTTGAACTGGGCATTAAGCAGAGGTTCACCCGCGCCTACCGACCGCAAACCAACGGCAAGGCCGAGCGCTTCATCCAGTCCGCGCTGCGCGAATGGGCCTACGGCCAAACCTATCAACACTCGGATGAGCGCGGCGCAGTCCTGAGGTATTGGAATCATTATTACAACTGGCACCGTCCGCATCACGGCATCGGCTGCCACGTGCCCATGTCCCGTCTCTCAGCAACGAAAAACAACGTCTTGACTCTTCACAGCTAGCGCCGTTCGCCAAACGCGGCTGGCCGCGTTGGACTCGCTTGCCGTACTTGCTCGTACTGTCGCGACCGGAGGGAATCCCTGTGGGACGCTTCGTCCGCCTTGCCAGCCGCGTTTCGTGAATGGCGCTTTGGATGTCAGCCGGCCAGCAGCGCCGCCAGCGCCCGCCGCTGTGCGTCGTCGAGCTGTGCCAGCGGCAAGGTTGCGCGGCCGAGCGCGAGGTAGGCGTCGCGGGCCGGCTGCTCGTCGATGACGGCCAGATGCCGTGCGACGGTGCCGGCATCGCCGCGCGCGATCGGCCCGGTCAGCGCCGCAACGGGGCCGAGCTCGAGCGCATTGTCCAGCGTCTGCCGCATCAGCGGGCCGAGCACCGCCAGTGCGTCGTCCGGCGCGATGCCGGCCTGTGCGGCGAGCCGCTGCGCCAGCGCGACCAGCGCCACCAGATAGTTCGACCCCGTCACCATCGCCGCGTGATACGCGGCCTTGCCGCCATCGGCGAGCGTGAAAGGCCGGCCGCCGAAGGCTTGCGCCAGCGCGCCCAGCGTCGCCGGCGCATCGCCGTCGATCGCGCACGGCGTGCCGGCGAGCCGGCCGAGCGCACGCGCCGGGTCGGCGAAGCTCAGCGCCGGGTGCAGGCTGCCGGTCAGCGCGCCGCGCGCGGCCAGCGGTGCCAGCACGGCGGCGTCGAGTGCGCCGCTGGCGTGGAAGACCAGATCGCCGTCGCGGACCACATCCTGCGCGGCAAGCGCGGCCGCGACCGGTGCAATGTCGCCGTCGCCGGTCGCGATCAGCCACAGCGCTGCGGGCGGCAGTCCGGCCAGCGCGTCGCGGGGTTCGCCGGCGCCGATGAAGCCGGCCGCGGCATCGGCGCTGGCGATGCTGCGGCAGACGATGGCGCCGACCGCGACGGCCCCGGCGTCGCGCCAGGCGCGCGCGAGCGTGCGGCCGAGCCGGCCGCCGCCGATCAGGTTGAGTCGCGGTGCGGCGTGTGCGGGCGGCTGGACTAGAGTAGAAGGCGACATGGATGACGGCGGTTTCAGATTGATCCGATAGTGTACGCCGCGCCGATTCTGATAAAAGCACCCGGTAGAATTGTCTGGTCCGATGTGCAGGAGGTCGATATGGGAGCGCCCGAAGCGGCGACCGCGGATTTTCGCGGCGCCTGCCAGCAGTTCGCCGATCCGGCGAGCCGCGAAGCGGCGATCGTGCGGTTCCGCTGGCTTGCCGACGCCGGCCATCCGGCCGCCTGCTACAACACCGGCGTGCTGCTGCTCGCCGGCCGCGAGCTTGCCGCCGACGATGTCGCGGCCGAGCACTATCTGCGCCGGGCCGCGGCCCTGCGTTACACCGGCAGCCTGCGGCCGCTGGCCATGATGGCCTTGCGCGGCCGGCTCGCCGCAACTCGCGGTGCGGGCGGCGACGTCCGCCGCTATCTGGCCAGCCAGTGGTTCGCCCGCGGCTGGCAGGCCGGCGACGCCGAGGCGCGCAGGCTGATGCTGCGGCACCTGTCGTGCCTGTCCGGCTGCCTGCTGCTGTGCCCGTGGCGCTGAATGCAGAAAAGGCCGCTTTCGCGGCCTTTTTCATGTGGCGGAGCTCAGCCCCGCCGGGGCGTCGTGCTCAGCTTTTGGCGGTGGCGTGACCGCTCGTTTCTTCGCTAGGGCGTGACCGCTTACTTCTTCGCGATGGCGTGACCGCTTACTTCTTTGCAATGGCGTGACCGCCAAAGGCATTGCGCATCAGCTGCAGCAGCTTCATGCCGTAATCGTCGTTGCCGCGGCTGGCGAAGCGGGCGTACAGCGCGCTGGCGGTGACCGGTGCCGGCACGCCGAGCTCGACCGATTCGAGCACCGTCCAGCGGCCTTCGCCCGAGTCGGTCACGTAGGGCTGCAGGCCGTCGAGCTTGCTGTCTTCCTTCAGCGAAGCGGCGGTCAGGTCGAGCAGCCACGAACGCACGACCGAGCCGTGACGCCAGGTTTCGGCGATCTCGGCGACGTCGAGGCCGAATTCCTTCTTGGCCTCGAGCAGCGCAAAGCCTTCGGCGAACGCCTGCATCATCCCGTACTCGATGCCGTTGTGGACCATCTTGGTGTAGTGGCCCGAACCGGCGGGGCCGCAGTGGATCCAGCCCAGGTCCGGGCCCGGTGCCAGCAGCTTGATGAACGGTTCGACCTGCGCGACGGCTTCCTTGTCGCCACCGAGCATGATCGTGTAGCCGTTGGCGAGGCCCCAGACGCCGCCCGAGACGCCGGCGTCGACGAACTTGAAGCCGGCGGCGTTCAGTTCGGCGGCGTGGCGCTGGCTGTCCTTGTACATCGCGTTGGCGCCGTCGACGATCAGGTCGCCGGCGGCGAGCAGGCCCTTGAGCCGGGTGAACATCGATTCGCTGATTTCGCCCGACGGCAGCATCATCCAGACGACGCGCGGCGCCGGCAGCTCGGCGACCAGTGCCTCGACCGATTCGAAGGTGAGGATATTGGTGTTCTCGGCCGACAGCTGGGCGCGCGTTTCGGCGCTGACGTCGAAGCCGTACACGGTGGCGCCGCTGCGGGCGAGACGGCGGGCCATGTTGCCGCCCATTTTGCCGAGGCCGATGAGTCCGATGTTCATGCGAGTATCCTTTTTCTGATGCGGAGCGAGGCAGAGCGATGTGCCGGGCTCGCGGGGGCAGGGCACCGTTTGGGTGCCGCATCACGGTAGCGGGGTGCCGCTCAAACGCATAGTTTGGCACCGGGTACCACAGTCACTGTATCGGGAATTATCGCATCGGGGATGGCCCGTAGTGGCAAACACTTCGCTACGCCGCGGCGCAACACCGCGGCAAAGCTTGATCTGGATTAAGTCGCGCCGGCGGCCGCAAGGCTATGTTCTTGCCCCAAACGCGAGGAGAGTCCATGCCCAAGCCGCAGCTCGTCTGTCCCGCCGGCAGCCTGCCGGCGCTGAAGGCCGCGATCGACCACGGTGCCGATACCGTCTATCTCGGCTTCAAGAATGCCACCAACGCGCGCAACTTCGCCGGGTTGAACTTCGGCGACGCGCAGATCCGCGACGGCGTCGCCTACGCGCATGCGCGCGGCCGCGAGGTGCTGGTTGCGATCAATACCTACGCGCAGGCCGGTCGGCTGAGCGAGTGGCACCGGGCGATCGACCAGGCCGCCGAGTTCGGCGTTGACGCGGTGATCCTCGCCGACCTCGGCCTGCTGGCGTACGCGCACCGCACCCATCCGCAGCTGCGCCTGCACCTGTCGGTGCAGGGCTCGGCGACCAATGCCGACGCGATCAATCTGGCGCACGAGTGCTTCGGCGTGCGCCGCGCCGTGCTGCCGCGGGTGCTGACCCTGCCACAGGTCGAGGCGGTGATCGGCAAGACGCCGGTCGAGATCGAGGTCTTCGGTTTCGGCAGCCTGTGCGTGATGGCTGAAGGGCGTTGCATCCTCAGCAGCTACGCGACCGGCCAGTCGCCGAACACCCACGGCGTGTGCTCGCCGGCCGGCTTCGTGCGCTGGGAGCCGCAGGGCAAGGCCATGGACGCGCGGCTCGCCGGCATCCTGATCGACCGCTACGAAGAGGGCGAGCCGGCCGGCTATCCGACGCTGTGCAAGGGCCGCTTCGACGTCGAGGGCGACACCTATTACGCGCTCGAGGAGCCGACCAGCCTGAACACGCTGGCGGTACTGCCCGAGCTGATCCGCATCGGCGTCGCGGCGATCAAGGTCGAAGGCCGCCAGCGCAGCCCGGCCTACGTGACCGCGGTGACCAAGACCTTGCGCGCGGCGATCGACGCCGCCGGCGACGCGCGCTACAGCGTCAAGCCGGCGTGGCTCGACGCGCTGGCGCCCTTGTCCGAAGGCCACCAGCAGACGCTGGGCGCCTACAACCGGCCGTGGCGTTGATGGAGGAAAAACGCATGCAACTCACCCTTGGCCCCCTGCTGTACTACTGGCCGCGCCAGACCGTGCTCGATTTCTATGCCGAAGCCGCGGGCTGGCCGGTCGATACCGTCTACCTCGGCGAGGTCGTCTGCGCGCGCCGGCACGAACTCAAGCTCGCCGACTGGCTGGCGCTGGCCGCCGACCTGTCCGCCGCCGGCAAGCAGGTCGTGCTCAGCTCGCAGGCGCTGCTCGAGTCGTCGGGCGACTTGATCGGGCTGAAGAAGCTGATCGGATCGGGCTTCGCGATCGAAGCCAACGACCTCGGCGCGGTGAAGCTGGCGCGTGACGCCGGCCGGCCCTTCGTTGCCGGTCCGCACCTGAACATCTACAACGGCCCGGCGCTCGACTGGTTCGCCGCCGCCGGCGCGACGCGCTGGCTGCCGCCGCTCGAAGCCAGCCGCGAGACGGTGGCGGCGGTGCTCGCCGAAAAGACCGTGCCGATCGAGACCGAGCTCTTCGCCCACGGCCGCCTGCCGCTGGCGTTCTCGGCGCGCTGCTTTACCGCAAGGCACTACGACCTGAACAAGGACGCGTGCGAGTTCAAGTGCATCGACCACCCCGACGGACTGACGATGACGACGCGCGAGGGCCAGGACTTCCTCTGCATCAACGGCATCCAGACGATGTCGGCGGCCTGCCATTCGCTGTGGCACGACCTCGGCGACCTCGCCGGCGTCGATGCGCTGCGCATCAGCCCGCAGCAGCACCATACCGGCGAGATCGTCGCCGCCTACGCCGCGCGGCTGGCCGGCGACGCGGTGAACGCCGAGCCGGCGCGCTGGAACCCGGAGGGCTGGGTCGACGGCTACTGGCGCGGCGAAGCCGGCATCCATCCGATACAGGAGCACCGACCATGACATTCACCGGCATGCTGTTTCCGCTGCTGCGCCGCCTGCCCGAAGCGCCACCGGGGCAGGCGCTGGCACTGGCGCTGAACCTGGTCCGCCAGCGGCTGTGGCCCGACGAGGACTTCGGCTGGCTGCAGGCGCGGCGCATCCGCTTCGAGGTCGCCGACCTCGGCCGCGGCGTCACCGTCGGCTTTGCGGGCGGCCGCTTCCGCGGCGAGGCGCCGCCGGCCGACGTGACCTTTGCCGCGTCGTTTGCCGACTACTGGGCGATCGCTCGGCGCGATGCCGATCCGGACACGCTGTTCTTCCAGCGCCGGCTGACGATTTCCGGCGACACCGAACTCGGCCTGCAGCTGAAGAACCTGCTCGATGCGACCGACTGGGCGCCGCTGCTCGCGCTGCTGCCGGCCCCGCTGCGGCCGGCTGCGGTGTGACGGTTGTCATGCATGCGCCGGCGGCCGGATGAGGCTTTTTCTCTCGGTTTGACCGGAGATTCCGTCTGAATGTTGGCTTTTGTCCGTGCTTTTGCTGGGTACAAGGCGGTTCCGGGATGCCGACGCGGCCGGCAACAAGATCGGCGACAGTGCCGGCAATTGCCGCGCTGGACGTACTCGCTGTCGCAGAAGACCAGCGCCTACGCCGACCTGCACTACACGATGAACGGGAAGAACGGCGCGGTCGGCGCCGACGGCCCGGGCAACCCGGCGTACACCAACGACGCCGATACCTACCGCGTGCTGTTCGGCACCTATACCGACTTCTGATCCGGATTCCGGGCGTGAAAAAGGGGCGACCACGGTCGCCCCTTTTCTTGATCGGGCCGGCGGCTTATTTCTTCGCCTTGGCTGCCGGCTTGGCCTTGTCCTTGGCGATCAGCTCGTCGATCACCTTGGTGATCGTGCCGTCTTCGCGGTTGATCATTCCCGGGCTGGTCACGTACTTGCCGTTGACGACGAAGGTCGGCACGCCGTCGATCTTGTAGGTATTGGTCAGATCGGCGAGCTTGCCCAGCGCGGCATTGGTCGAGAAGCCGGTGTAGATCGCCTTGAACTTGGCGACGTCGATACCCTGCTTCTGGATCCACGGATACAGGCTGGACTCGCGGCGCAGCTCGATGCCGTCGCGCTGTACCGCGTCGAACACCGCCTGCTGCAGCTTGGCTTCGAGGCCCATCTGCTGCAGCGTCGCGAACAGCTTGGCGTGGCCTTCCATGTCGCTGCGGCCCGGCCACATCACGTGGACACGGCGGAAGTTGACGTCCTTGGGCAGTTTGGCCGCCCAGCTCTCGACATACGGTTCGACCTTGTAGCAGTGCGGGCAGCCGTACCAGAAGAATTCGATCACCTCGGCCTTGCCGGCCTGCGCGACCGGTTGCGGCGTCGCAAGGCGCTTGTAGTCGGTGCCTTCGCGCACTTCGGCGTGGGCGAAGGTGGCGGCGACGAGGGCGAAACCCAGGCCCATCATCCAGCGTTTGATCATTGGTGCTCTCTCCTGATTAGGGTGGTGGGTCTGAGTCGCCTGACCGCGCTCAGTTCCCCTTGACGACGGTACTGTCGATGCCGCTGCCCTTGAGCTGGGCGCGCGCCTTGTCGAGATCGGCCAGGCTGGTGAACGGGCCGACGCGGACACGGTGCCACAGCCCCTTGTCCGGCGTGCTGCTCGACTGGATCGTCGCCTCGACGCCGACCAGCGCGAGCTTGGCCTTGAGGTTGTCGGCTTCCTGCTCGTTCTGGAACGCGCCGACCTGCAGGTAGGCGCCCCTGGGCGCCTCGACCTTGGCCGGCGGGCTCGACTCGGGCTTCTTCGCCGGTGCCACCGGCTTGGCCTCGGTCGTCGTGCCGTCGTTCTTGTTCAGCTCGGGCAGTACCTTGTAGAAGTCGAAACGCTCCGCTCCGCTGGCTTCGGGCGTGCCGGCCGGCTTGGCCGCGTCCGGCAGCGCCGGTGCGCTCGAGTCCTTGCCGCCCGGGTGCAGCACTTCGGGCTGCTTGATCGTCGGCTGCGGCGCCGAGCCGATCGCGTCGGGCGGGGTGTCGGCCTTCTTGGTGAACGGGCTGTCGCTGCGGTTGAGGAACAGCGCGACGCCGACCGCGACGGCGACGCCGCCGAGCAGGCCGACGACGAGGCCGGTGACGAGCGATCCGCCGCCACTACTGCGATTGCTGCTTGCCCGCGATTTCTTCATGTCTCTGGCCATACTGGCGATTTCTCCTTGCGGGTGGACTGCGCCACCCTGCCTCGCATTATCGGGCAAAGTTGAGCCGGACGATTATACGGGCCATCCCCGCTGTTGCACGGGGCGACGCGGGGCAAATGGTGAATTCTGCCAGTTGTCAACGAGAACGGTTCTCGATCGTTTTCATCGGCGTAGACTGTCGTTGTTTTTTTGATCAATAAGGGAACTTTCCATGAAGCGCTTGATCCTCGCCGCCGCCATGGCACTGCCGCTGTCCGTTTTCGCCGCCGAATACCCGATCGGCAAGCCGGCGATCAAGGCCGGAATGGAAATCGGTGCCGTCTATCTGCAGCCGGTGAAGATGGACCCGCCGGGCATGATGCGCGACGCGGCCAAGTCGGACGTCCACCTCGAAGCCGACATCCACGCGGTCAAGGACAACCCGAACGGCTTTGCCGAAGGCGAATGGATGCCCTATCTGCTGGTCAAGTACGAGATCCAGAAGGTCGGCAGCAAGAACGTGATCAAGGGCGACTTCATGGCCATGGTCGCCAGCGACGGCCCGCATTACGGCGACAACGTCAAGCTCGAAGGCCCGGGCAAGTACAAGCTCAAGTACACGGTCCTGCCGCCGTCGGAAAACCCGATGGCGCACTTCGGCCGCCACGTCGACAAGGAAACCGGCGTCGGCCCGTGGTTCAAGCCGTTCGAGCTGAACTACGAGTTTACCTACGCCGGTACTGGCAAGAAGGGCGGGTATTGATTGCCACTCACAAAACCCTGCTGACTGCGTTGCACGCGCTTGCCGTACTTTGCGTACTGTCTGCGCGCGTGCGCCTTGTCAGCACCGTTTTGTGAGCGGCCGAGCCGTTGGGCCGCGCCATTGATGCATCCCGTTCCGGGGTCGGGCTGCTCGTTGGCCGGCTCCGGGCGCGGAGCGATTCGGCTCCGGCATGGCAAGCGGATCGCCCCGGAACGCGGCCGCGATACCGACAGGTTGGAATGAAAATGACGATGCATAAATTCTGGGTGGTCCTGGCTGCGGCGGTGCTGGCGGCCGGCGCGCATGCCGAAGACCTGCCGACGTTCAGGGTGACGATCAAGGACGGGGCGATCTCGCCGACGCGCTTCGAGGCGCCGGCCGGCAAGCGTTTCAAGATCGAGATCACCAATGCCGGCAAGTCGCCGGCCGAGTTCGAGAGCATCCAGCTGCGCAAGGAAAAGGTGCTCGGCCCCGGCGTGACGTCGTTCGTCGTCGTCAATGCCACCAGCCCCGGCGAGTACGTGTACTTCGACGACTTCCACCCGCAGGCGCGCGGCACCGTCGTCGTCAAATAGCCGCGCCGGGGGCGGCTGTCGCCCGCACGGTCGCGACCGGGCTGCCCGCGGGACGTTTCGCACTGCCGGGACCGCTGCACCGGATTTGCACCCGGGCCGCCCGGTGTTTTGAAGCCGCCGGCTGCGCCTGTTGCTGCAGCCGCGGCGCCGAAGGAATCTATATATGGATCAGGTCCTGTTCATCGTCTGGCGTGAAAGCGTCGAGGCGCTGCTTGTCGTCGGCATTCTCTACGCCTGGCTCAAGGCCAGCCCGGCCGCCGGCCGGCGCGGCGTGCGCTATCTCTGGGGCGGCGTCGCCGCCGGACTGGCGCTGTCGGGCCTCTTGGCGCTCGGCATCCTCGGCATTTCGCAGTTCCTCTCCGACGACGGCCAGGAGTACTTCCAGGCCGGCATGGCGCTGGTCGCCGCGGCGCTGATCGTGCAGATGGTCTACTGGATGAAGAAGCACGGCCGCACGCTCAAGCGCGAGCTCGAATCCGGGATGAGCGAGCGCGTGCAGCAGCAGAACTGGTGGGGGCTGCTGGTGCTGGTGATGATCGCCGTCGGCCGCGAAGGCAGCGAAACGGTGGTCTTCCTCTACGGCACCGTCGCTGGCGCCGACCACAGCCGGATGCTCGGCTACGCCGGTGCCGGTCTGGCCGGGCTCTTGCTGGCGTTCGCGACCTTCTGGCTGCTGCAGCTCGGCGGCAAAATCTTCAACTGGCGGCGCTTCTTCCAGTTCACCGAAATCCTCTTGCTGCTGCTCGCCGGTGCCTTGCTGGTCAGCGGGCTCGAGCGGCTGGTGTCGATCGGCGCCTTGCCGGGGCTGGTCGATCCGCTCTGGGACAGCTCGGGCCTGCTCGACGACTCGGCCGGCATCGGCAAGCTGCTCGCCGATTTTGCCGGCTACCGCTCGCACCCGGCGCTGCTGGTGCTGGGGCTGTGGCTGGCGTACTGGATCGCCGCGGTCGGCGTCCTGCGCCGCGTCGGCCGCAAGGCATGAGCGCGATCTCGCCCGCCCGCTTCGGCGACTTCCTGCGCGATCACAAGGGCATGCTGCGGGCGCTGCAGTGGGGCGTCGTCGCCGTCTATGCCTTGCTGATCGTCGTACCGGTGTTCCTGCCGCTGCCCGACGAGACCGCGCACGTGTTCAACAACCTGACCGTGGCCGCGCAGTTCGCCTTCTGGGGGATCTGGTGGCCCTTCGTGCTGGTGTCGATGCCGCTGATGGGCCGCGCGTGGTGCGGCTGGTTCTGCCCCGAGGGCATGCTGTCCGAATGGATGAGCGAGCGCGGCCGCAACCGGCCGATTCCGAAATGGATACGCTGGGGCGGCTGGCCCTTCGTCGCCTTCGCCTGTACCACCATCTACGGCCAGCTCGTCAGCGTCTACCAGTACCCGCTGGCGGTGCTGCTGGTGCTCGGCGGTTCGACCGTCGCGGCGATCGGCGTCGGCTTCTGGTACGGTCGCAGCAAGCGCATCTGGTGCCGCTACCTGTGCCCGGTCAACGGCGTGTTCCAGCTGCTGTCCAAGCTGGCGCCGTGGCATTACAGGGTCGACGAGCAGAAGTGGCGCGACTACAGCAAGCCTGCGTCGCGAGCAGCCGCGAGTGCAAGGCGCCCCGGAGCGAGCATCGAGATAGTGCCTATTGCACAGCGAGATGCGAGCGAGGAGGCAACGCAGCGGCGCGCAGCGACGGTCAACTGCGCGCCGCTGGTGCCGCTGCGGCACATGCAGGGCGCGGCCGATTGCCACATGTGCGGCCGCTGCTCGGGCCACCGCGACGCGATCGCGCTGACACCGCGTTCGCCCGAGGCGGAGATCGTCGACGTCGCCCACGGCGACGCCTGGCAGACCGCCTTGCTGGTGTTCGGCATGATGGGCATCGCGCTCGGCGCCTTCCTGTGGAGCGCCAGCCCGTGGCTGGTCGCCGCCAAGCAGTGGGCGGCCGAATGGCTGATCGACCGCGACATCTACTGGCCGCTGAACGATACCGCGCCGTGGTGGCTGCTGACGCACTACCCGGAGGTGAACGACAGTTTCAGCTGGCTCGACGGCGCGGCCATCCTCGGCTTCATCGCCGCGACGGCAATCGTCGTCGGCGGGCTGCTGTACCTGGCCTTGCAGATCGCCGACCGGCTGTTGCCGCAGCGCAACAAGGACAGCGTCCACCGGCTGGCGCAGGCGCTGATTCCGACCGCCGGTTGCGGCGTCTTCCTCGGCCTGTCGGCGACGACGGTGACCCTGCTCAGGCACGAGGGCATGGCGACGTGGTGGGTGAGCGACGCGCGGTTTGCGCTGCTGGCGCTTGGCCTGGCGTGGACCTTGCGGCTGGCATGGCGCGTCGCCGGCCGGCGCGGCGCCTCCGTGCCGGCGCGGCTGCCGGCGCTGGCGGTCTACGCCGCCGGGCTCGTACCGTTCGCTTATGCATGGTGGCTGTTCTTTGCCGGCTGGTGACGCTGCGCCGCCGCATCCCGACGGGTGTTGCCCCGAGCCTTGCGTACATCCGTATAATCCGCAGGTTTGAAGCTCAAGCACTCTCGGGATACAGCCATGCAGGACGCCGTCAACAAAACCTGGTCCGGCCGATTCAACGAACCGGTCTCGGAACTCGTGAAGCGTTACACCGCCTCGGTGACCTTCGATAACCGCATGGCCGATGTCGACATCCAGGGCTCGCTGGCGCACGCGACGATGCTGAACAAGGTCGGCGTGCTGTCGAACGACGATCTCGCGGCGATCCAGCGCGGCATGGCCGAGATCCTCGACGAGATCCGCAACGGCAGCTTCGAATGGTCGGTCGACCTCGAAGACGTGCACATGAACATCGAGCGCCGGCTGACCGACAAGATCGGCGACGCCGGCAAGCGCCTGCACACCGGCCGCTCGCGCAACGACCAGGTTGCCACCGACATCCGCCTCTACCTGCGCGGCGCGATCGACGCCATCGTCGGTCTGGTGCGCGAACTGCAGCGCTCGCTCGTCGATCTGGCCGACGCCCACGCGTCGACGGTACTGCCGGGCTTCACCCACCTGCAGGTGGCGCAGCCGGTGACCTTCGGCCACCACATGCTCGCCTATGTCGAGATGCTCGGCCGCGACGCCGACCGTTTCACCGATGCCAGAAAGCGCGTCAACCTGCTGCCGCTCGGCTCGGCCGCGCTCGCCGGCACCACCTACCCGATCGACCGCGTCTACACCGCCGAGCTGCTCGGCTTCGACGGCGTGACCCAGAACTCGCTCGACTCGGTGTCCGACCGCGATTTCGCGATCGAATTCACCGCCGCCGCCGCGCTGACGATGACCCACCTGTCGCGCCTGTCGGAAGAGTTGATCCTGTGGATGAGCCCGCGCTTCGGCTTCATCGACATCGCCGACCGCTTCTGTACCGGTTCTTCGATCATGCCGCAGAAGAAGAACCCCGACGTGCCCGAGCTGGTCCGCGGCAAGACCGGCCGCGTCAACGGCAGCCTGATCGGCCTCTTGACGCTGATGAAGTCGCAGCCGCTGGCGTACAACAAGGACAATCAGGAAGACAAGGAACCGCTGTTCGACACCGTCGACACGCTGAGCGACACGCTGCGGATCTACGCCGACATGATGCGCGGCATCACCGTGAAGCCGGAGGCGATGAAGGATGCGGTCAAGCAGGGCTTCGCGACCGCGACCGATCTGGCCGACTATCTGGTCAAGAAGGGCCTGCCGTTCCGCGATGCGCACGAAGCCGTTGCGCTGGCGGTGCGTTATGCCGAGGAAAAGAAGCGCGACCTGTCCGAGCTGGCGATCGTCGAACTGAAGACCTTCTCGCCGCTGATCGGCGACGACGTTGCCGAAGTGCTGACCGCCGAAGGCAGCCTGGCCGCGCGCAACCACGTCGGCGGCACCGCACCGGTGCAGGTGAGGGCGCAGATCGCCCGCTGGCGCGCCCTCCTGGCCTGAGCGGCTCATTCGGCGGCTGCGCCTGCGCAGCTTGCGCCCGTCCGATGCTCGGCGTCCTCATGGACTTGATGTCCATTCCGGCGCCTGCGCTTCGGGCGAGCACAATCTGCTTTGGCTCGCTCGCCGACTGAACCACTCAGCTGCATTGATCACGGGCCACTTTGTGGCCCGTTCGTTTTTTGGGAGTTTGGGATGACGATCAACTGGCGCTGGTACCGTTTCGACGAGTTCGACGTTGCAACGCTGTACGCCTACCTGAAGCTGCGCGTCGACGTCTTCGTCGTCGAGCAGACCTGTCCGTACCCGGAGCTCGACGACTTCGACCAGACGGCGCTGCACCTGCTCGGCACCGATGAGGCCGGGTCGATCGTCGCCTGCCTGCGGCTGCTGCCGCCCGGGGCCAAGTACGCCGAGCCGTCGATCGGCCGCGTCATCGTCACGCCGGCCGCGCGCGGCACCGGTGCCGGTCATCAACTGGTCGCCGAGGCACTGGCGCACTCGACGGCGCTGTATCCGGGCGCCGGCAACCGGATCGGCGCGCAGGAAAGGCTGCAGCGCTTCTACGCAGTGCACGGCTTCGAGCCGGTCGGCGAGCCCTATCTCGAGGACGACATCCTGCACATCGACATGGTGCGCGCGCCGGCAGGCCACTGAGCGCGGGCACCGCACCCTGCTGACCGTACCGTACCGTACCGTCGCGAGCGGCGGGCGCCCCTGCGGGACGTTTCGTGCGCCTTGCCGGCACCGTTTCAACGGGTTTGGCTGGCCGCGCTAGGCATCGTCGCGCCGGTCGTGCTGGCGGCGGTCGTTCTCGGCGCTGGCATCGTCCTCGCGCCAGCGTTGCAGCCGCCGTTCGGCCAGCCGCTCCAGGCCGCCGCCGAAATTGATCACCACGAGCGCGAGCAGCAGCACGCCGAGCGCCAGCCCGCCCATGCCGGCGCCGCACGCCATGCCGAGGATCGCGGTGACCCAGATCGACGCGGCGGTCGTCAGTCCCTGGATGCGGGACTGGTGCTGCAGGATCACCCCGGCGCCAAGAAAGCCGATGCCGGTGATCAGCCCCTGGGCGACGCGCGAATACGCCTGCGCATCGCCGCCGGGCAGCCGGAACACCAGCAGCACCGCCAGCGCCGAGCCGAGCGACACCAGCGCGTGCGTGCGCAAGCCGGCCGGCTTGCGGTGCAGGAAGCGGTTGATGCCGATCAGCCCGCCGACCAGCACTGCCATGCACAGCCTGCCGAGCAGTTCGTATTCCAGCGTCCAGTCCATGTGACGGCTACCCTGATGAAGGCCGGCGTCGCCGTTCGTCCTCGGGTCGGCACCGTAGCGGCTTCCCCTGATGGGCGGCGGCAGCGGAATCGCCGACATTGAAGGTCTCAATACATGCTACGCCGAAACGGCGAATCGGCGAGGGTGCGGAATGAAGGTGATCGTGGTCGGGGCGGGCGTGATCGGCGTAAGCAGCGCGCACTACCTGAATGCAGCCGGCTGCACGGTGACGCTGCTCGACACGCTGCCCGGGCCGGCGCTCGGCACCAGCTTCGCCAACGCCGGCCAGGTGTCGCCCGGCTACGCCGCGCCGTGGGCGGCGCCGGGCGTTCCGCTCAAGGCGCTGCGCTGGCTGCTGGTCCACGATGCGCCGCTGAAGATCCGCCCCGACGGCTCGTGGTTCCAGCTCGTCTGGCTGGCGCGGATGCTGGCCAACTGCAGCCATGCCGCGTACGAGCGCAACAAGGCCCGCATGGTGCCGCTGGCCGAATACAGCCGCGACTGCCTGCGCAGCCTGCGCACCGAACTCGAGCTGCATTACGACGAGCGCAGCCTCGGCACCCTGCAGCTGCTGCGCGATCCGGCCCAGCTCGCCGCGGCGCGGCGCGATGCGGCGATCCTCGAGCGCATTGGCGTGCCGCACCAGTTGCTCGACGTTGCCGGCGTGCTCGAACACGAGCCGGCGCTGGCGCGCGTCGCCGAGCGCGTCGCCGGCGGCTTGCGGCTGCCGAACGACGAAACCGGCGACTGCCGCCGGTTCACCGAGCGCTTGGCCGAACGCGCTGCCGCGGCCGGCGTGCAGACGCGCTACGGCGCCGATGTCGCAGCGCTGTCGTATCGCGGTGGCCGCGTCGTCGGCGTCAGGCTGGCGAGCGGCGAGGAGATCGAGGCCGACGCCGTCGTGCTCGCCGCCGGCAGCGCCAGCCGCGCGCTGGCGCCGTCGCTGCGCCTGCCGGTCTACCCGGTCAAGGGTTACTCGATCACGCTGCCGCTGAGCAACCCGGATGCCGCACCACGCTCGACGGTGCTCGACGAAACCAACAAGGTGGCGCTGACGCGCTTCGACACGCGCCTGCGCGTCGGCGGCATGGCCGAGGTGGCCGGCTTCGATCTGCGCATCCGGCCCGAGCGGATCGCCGTGCTCAAGCGTGTGACGACCGAGCTGTTCCCGGATGCCGGCGACCTGAGCGAGGTCGAGGCGTGGACCGGCCTGCGGCCGATGACGCCCGACGGCACGCCGCTGGTCGGGGCCTCCGGCGTGCCCGGTCTGTGGCTCAACACCGGTCACGGCACGCTGGGCTGGACGATGGCCTGCGGCTCGGCGCGGCTGCTCGCCGACCTGATGCTCGGCCGGCCCGCGGCCCTGCCGGCCGCAGACTACAGCCCGGCCCGTTACAGCTAGGCCCGTTACAGCCAAGCGGCCAAATCGTAGCGCGTTGTATCCGGAGCCCGGCGGCGCGCTCGGGTAAAATCGGCGGATCACGAATCGAGCTCCCGAGGCTGACATGACCGCTTTCCGCGCCTTTCCCGCCACCCGCATGCGCCGGATGCGCCGCGACGATTTCTCCCGCCGGCTGATGCGCGAATCGGCGCTGACGAGCGCCGACCTGATCCTGCCGGTCTTCGTGCTCGACGGTGAGGGCCGCGAGGAGCAGGTCGCGTCGATGCCTAGGGTAAAGCGCCAGAGCATCGACCTGCTGCTGCAGACCGCAGCCGAAGCGGTGGCGCTCGGCATTCCGGCGCTGGCGCTGTTCCCGGTGATCGACGCCGGCCTCAAGAGCCTCGACGCCGCCGAGGCGTGGAATCCGCACGGCCTGGTGCCGCGCACGGTGCGCGCGCTGAAGGAGGCGTTCCCCGGACTCGGCGTGATCACCGACGTCGCGCTCGACCCGTACACGATCCACGGCCAGGACGGCATCCTCGGCACCGAGGGGCGCGACGAAGGCGATGTGCTCAACGACGTTACCGTCGCCGCGCTGGTGAAGCAGGCGCTGTGCCACGCCGCCGCCGGTGCCGACATGGTCGCACCGAGCGACATGATGGACGGCCGCGTCGGCGCGATCCGCGAAGCGCTCGACGCCGACGGGCAGATCCACACGCGCATCCTTGCCTACTCGGCCAAGTACGCCAGCGCCTTCTACGGCCCGTTCCGCGATGCGGTCGGCTCGAGCGGCAACCTCGGCAAGGCCGACAAGTCGACCTACCAGATGGACCCGGCCAACAGCGACGAAGCGCTGCACGAGATCGCGCTCGACCTGGCCGAAGGCGCCGACATGGTGATGATCAAGCCGGGCATGCCCTACCTCGACATCGTCCGGCGCGTGAAGGACGAATTCAAGGTGCCGACCTTCGTCTATCAGGTCTCGGGCGAGTACGCGATGCTGCAGGCTGCGATCCAGAACGGCTGGCTGGCCGGCGACAAGGTGATCCTCGAATCGCTGCTGGCGTTCAAGCGCGCCGGCGCCGACGCGATCCTGACCTACTATGCGCTCGACGCCGCGCGGCTGCTGCGGGGCGTCTGATCGCTAGTCGAGCAGCTCGCTCGCCTTTTCCGGCGGCAGCGCCGCCAGCGCGCGGTTGGCCTTTTGCCGGCCCGACGAGCCGATCTGCACCCCGAGGAAGGCGCCGACGATCGTGCCGATCAGGCTGGTGAACACGCCGACCAGCGCGACGACATCGCTCGGCTTCCAGGTGGTGCGGGCCAGGAAGGCGGCGAGGATCGCGGTGATCAGCAGGCCGACGAAGGCGAAGACCAGGGCAGAGCCGAACTTCAGTTCGTCGGTGGTATTGGATCCAGCACGCATCTGCATTCCTCCATCCGCCAGAGCCCGTTCTCAAGGCCCCGTCGGCATTCGGGGCGCTACTGGACGATCACCGACAGCGTCGTGTGCGCCGGGACGACGAAGCGCTCGTTGAAACTCACCGGCAGGTTGAGGCGCACGAAGGGGAAGTGGCCGTAGCCGTAGAGCGTGGCCGGCAGCGCCGTCGGCAGCCTTCGCTTGCCGACATAGTCCGGCCCGCTGATCGCGACCAGCGAGAAACCCGCCTCGCTGCGCGCCGGGTAGCCGAAGCCGGCCGGCGATGCGGCGGCTGGCAGCAGGGCGATGCCGGTGCCCCAGCGCTGGAATGCGACATTCATCCCGGCGCCGCCGGACTGGCGGATCGCGTCGTCGAGCACGGCGACCGAGTCGGTCGATGCCTTGTCGCGCAACAGCGTTTTGTAGAAGCCGACGCCGTGCTGGCGCAGCAGGAAAGCGCCGAAGCTGCCCGAGATGTCGTAACCGAAGCAGCTTGTCGTCGTTTGCCAGACGGTCAGCGGGCAGTTGTACTCGGCGCCCGCCAGCCACGCCGGGAAGCGGTCGTCGCGGACGCTGTTGTAGCCCGGCGTGACCTGGGTCGAGACGAGGTCTTCCATCATGATCGCGGTCATTTCCTCCAGCCAGGTCGCGTAGGCAAAGCCGCTGCCGATCTGCACCGCGCGCTGGTAGAAATTGATCATGTGCGTCAGCTCGTGTGCCAGCGTGCTCTTGGCGAACGTCAGGCCCCGGCTGCCGTCGAGGTAGAGCGTTTCCGAGTCGGTGAAGATCGCCAGCGCCTCGTTGCTGCTGGCGTTGCTGGCGCGCACGAAGTTGTTGCCGCTGTAGAAGTAGGCGACGACGCCGTAGGCCCGGCCGTTGGCGTTCTGGTTGACGACGACGAGGTCGATCGCCTGGTCGGGGCCGATCAGCGATGCGGCCGACGCGGCCGGCACCGTGCCCCACGGTTCGCCGGCGACGCCGGTGACCAGCGGGTAGATCGCGCCGTTGCCGCTGGCGAAGGTGGTGGCCAGCGTGTCGATGATCGCGTCGCTGACCTTGTCGGGCCCGTACTCGCTGGTCTCGACCCAGACGTTGACCTGACGGCCGCCGGTGGCCGACAGCTGGCGCCGCAGGGTCGTGGCGCGCTGGCTGGTGCCGCCGTTGTCGTCCTGGTTGATCCAGCTGCGGGTGGCGCCGACGGTGAACTCGTTGGTTCGGCTCGCCAGCACGCCCGGCGCCGAACTCGCCTGGCCGAGCAGCCGGGCAAAACCGCCGGCGTTGAAGGCTTCGACCTGTGGCGGCGTGCGGTGCTCGCGCGCCGGCGGCCCGGCTTCGCGGCTGCCGTTCTGCAGCGTGGCGTTGTTCAGCGTGACCGCCGGCAGCGCGATGTCGCTGGTCGACTCGTTGCTGTAGACCAGCGTCGCGGTCTTGCCGCTGACATTGTCGATGCGGACCTGGACTTCGGCCGGACCGCTGCCGACGTTGCGGTAGCGCCAAGCGCCGACGCCGCTGCCGGTGTAGCGGTTGGCGTTGTCGGCACCGCAGAAGGCGCCGGCGCAGTCGACCGAGAACGGCTCCTGCGGGAGCGGCGTCGGTGTCGGCGCCGGTGTGGTGCCGCCGCCGCCGATGAATTCGGTGCTGCCGCCGCCGCCGCAGCCGGCAAGGAGGACGGCGGCGAGGGCGGCGGGCACGAAGTGGCGCAGGAGCGGGGTCATGGCGGCGTCGACTGGGGTGGAGGCTTTCAATGTAGAAGGGAAAGAGCGAGCGCGTTCAGCTTCCGTGCACCGGTCCGTTCGGCGGCGCGGCAACGGCGCAGCCGCGCCCGCCGGCCTTGGCCGCGTAGAGCGCGTGATCGGCGCGCGGGTAGGCGATCTGCAGCGTTTCGTACGGCAACAGCGGCGTGTAGCCGATGCTGACCGACACCGGCGTGCCGTCGGGTTTGCGCACGTGGGCGACGACCGCATCGGTCAGTCGCCGGCTGATGACGCCGGCGGTGTCGGCCGAGCAGTCGTGCAGCAGCAGCACGAATTCGTCGCCGCCGAGCCGCGCGTACAGGTCGCCGTTGCGGCCGATGTGGCGCAGCACGCCGGCCAGCGCAACGAGCACGCGGTCGCCGGCCTGGTGGCCGAAGCGGTCGTTGATCGCCTTGAAGTGGTCGACGTCGATCAGCAGCAGTGTCTGCGGCAGGTGCTGGCGCCGTGCCTGCGCCTGCATCACCGGCAGCGTGTCCTCGAAGTAGCGCCGGCTGCCGAGGCCGGTCAGCACGTCCTCGTTGGCGCGGCGCAGCAGCTCGGCCTGCGCGTCGCGCAGTTCGGCCTCGATGCGTGCATGGGTGAAGCAGAGCAGGCTCATGTCGCGGCCGATCATGACCATCGCCGCGGCCAGCATCGTGCCGTTGAGCCACGGGTCGCGGGTGAAGAAATCGAGCGATTCGAGCTGCATGCTGCGGACGCCGCGCACCGCGTGCAGCAGCGTGAACAGCCCGTGCAGCAGTGCGATCACCTGCAGCGATAGCGACTGGCGCAGCAGCGGCACGGTGAACAGGAAAACGACGATGCGCAGGTTCAGCCAGACCATGCCGGCCGCGTTGCAGGCGCTGCGTACCTGCAGCGTCGAGTCGGCCAGCAGCGCGGTCAGCCAGATCAGGTAGACCGCGGCCCAGTTCAGCAGCATTGCCCGTCGTGCGGCGGCATCGTCGCGGTCGAGCGCCCGGCGCAGCGCCCACTCGACCAGAACCGGCGCCGCCAGGATGCCGGCGTTGCCGAGCATCGCCGTCGGCATCATGGGCAGCCACTGGCGGGCGATCAGCAACAGCAGCGACGCACCGAGGACGAGGTCCGACAGCGCCCAGATGCCGAAGCCGGCCTGGACGCGCCGGGTCCGCCACATCAGCAGCATGAAGGTGCCGAGCGTCAGGTAGATGGCGATCGACAGCAGCAGCAGGCTGCGGCTGTCGCTGATCAGGCTCGTGTCCATGCGGCAGGCTTGTCGGCGGGATGCTTCAGCCTAGCCGAAGCTTACGCCGTCTGCTGCCTGTAAGACATCGACTGACGGATTCAGTGCAGTTTCAGCGTCGGCCGCGCGGCCTTCTTCAGCTTGTCGCCCGCCCACAGCAGCATCGCCATCGGCCAGCCGTGGATCGCCGCCTGGTGCATCCGGTACAGCGAGACATACATCATCTTGGCGCTGCGGCCTTCGACGTGATAATCGCGCTTCGGGCCGACGATGGCGGCAAGGCTGCCGACGGCGCGGTACTTGCCCAGCGACACCAGCATGCCTTGCGGCTTGAACACGAAGGGCTCGGGCGTCTCGCCGCGATCGAGCGCAACCAGCGCGTCGGCAAGCCACTCGGCCTCCTGCCTGGCCGCCTGCGCGGTGGCCGACAGCGTGCGTCCGCTGTCGCCGTCGGGCACGGCCGCGCAGTCGCCGATCACGCGGATCGCCGCGTCGTCGACGCAGCGCAGGTCCTTGTCGGTGGCGATCTGGTTGGCACGGTTGGTCGTCAGCCCCAGCGTCGCCAGCCAGTCCGGCGCTTTGACCCCGGCGGCCCAGATGCGCAGCACCGCGTCGATGCGCCGGCCGTCGGCAAGCGCGAAGCCGCGGGCGTCGGCCGAGGCGACCCGCACGCCGGTGACGACGTCGATATGCCGCTTGGCCAGTTCCGCGGTCGCGTACGAACTCATGGTTTCGGGCGCGCCGGCGAGGATGCGCGGTGCGCCTTCGATGATGTAGATCTGCAGCTGTTCGGGGCGGAACTGCGCGCCGTAGGCGTGCAGCTCGGTCACCGTATGGTGGATTTCGGCCGCCAGCTCGACCCCGGTCGCGCCGCCGCCGACGATGCCGATGCGCAGCTCGCTGGCCGGATCGTCGCCGCTGGTGACCGAGAACGCTTCGGACAGGATGCGTTTCCTGAGCCGCTCGGCGTCGTCCTGGGAGTTGAGGAACAGGCAGTGCTCGGCGACGCCGGGCGTGCCGAAGTCGTTCGGCACCGCGCCGACCGCGAGCACCAAGGTGTCGTAGGCGAGTTCGCGCGCGGCGGCGATCTGGTGGCCGTACTCGTCGGTGACCGGTGAAATCCGGATCACCTTGCGTTCGCGGTCGAGCCCGTCCATCCAGCCGTACTCGAACTCGTAGCCGTGGTGGTGGGCGTGGGCGAAGTAGTTGACCTCGTCCTCGCCGGTGTTCAGCGCGCCGGTCGCGACCTCGTGCAGCAGCGGTTTCCAGATGTGCGTCGGCGATCCGTCGACGAGGATGATCCGGGCGCGCCTGCTGCGGCCAAGCCGCTTGCCGAGCCGGGTGGCCAGCTCCAGTCCGCCGGCACCCCCGCCGACGATGACGATGCGCTGCTGGTTCTTGTCGCTCATATGCACGCTCTCCGGAAGGACGGGCCGCCATCGCTGGCTGCCGCGAATGGGAATGGCTTCATCGTAACGGCGCAGGCGTTTGTAGGCCATGCGGCGCTCGCTTCATGCCCGGTGAATAGTGCCGGAAGCGGGCGCGGGATCTGCCCCAGTGGGCGAGCGAGCCAAAGCAGTTTTACTGCGCCCGAAGCACAGGCGCCGGAATGGACATGGGGTCCGTGAGGACGACCGGGAGAAGCACACCTAGGGGTGTGAGGCGCATCGGACGGCGGAAAAATGCACAGGCGCAGCCGTCCGATGGGCTAGGGCTCAGTCCGGCCGTGCGGCGTAGCGCCTGGCGATGATCGAGCAGACGAAAAGCTGGATCTGGTGATAGAACATGATCGGCAGCACGATCAGTCCCAGCGCCGGGTGGGCGCCGAAGATCAGCTTGGCCATCGGGATGCCGGCGGCGAGGCTTTTCTTCGAGCCGCAGAACACCGCGGCGATCTCGTCCTCGGTGTTGAAGCCGAAACGGCGCGCGGCGAAGCGCGTCGCCTGCAGCGCGACGAAGAGGACGGCACTGACGATGACCGCAACGCCGAGCAGCATGCCGGCGCTGTAGTCCGACCAGATGTGCGCCATCGCCGAATCGCAGAACGAGTTGTAGACGATGGCGACGATCACGCCGCGGTCGACGTAGCTGACCAGCTGGCGGTGCCTGAGCAGCACGTCCTTGAGCCACGGCCGGGCCAGCTGGCCGAGCACGAAGGGCAGGAAGAGCTGGATCGCGATCGCGCGCAACTGCGCGAGCAAGGAGAGGCCCTCGCCGCTGTGGCTGAACAGCAGGCCGACGAGCAGCGGCGTGACCAGCATCCCCAGCAGGCTGGACAGCGTGGCGTTGAACACCGCGCCGGCGACATTGCCGCGGGCCATCGACGTCATCGCCACCGACGACGACACCGTCGATGGCAGTGCGCACAGGTAGAACACGCCGAGCAGCAGCGCCGCCGGCAGCCAGTGGCCGAGGCCGAAATACAGCGCCGTGCCGATCAGCGGAAAGATCACGAAGGTGCTGGTCGTCACCAGCAGGTGCAGCCGCCAGTTGGCGGCGCCGGCCCGGAGCCGCTCGGGTGCGAGCGAGGCGCCGTTGAGGAAGAACACCACGCTGATGCCGACCGCGGTGATCCAGTCCATGTGCAGTACGCCGCCGCTGGCGCCGAGCGACGGCGCTAGGTTGGCGAGCACGATGGCGATCAGCAGCGACAGCAGGAAGCCGTCGACGAATTTGCGCAGGCTGGACATCGGCTTTCCTTCGGGTACGTGATGCATTGAACGCTCGGCCGGCCATTGTGGCTGACTGCCCCGACCTTGTCACAGGTGTGATAATTGCCGATGCAAGTGCCGGAGCCGTCGGCGAAGCCTTGCCTTGCATCATTGACCGCGCTGCACCTCGCGCCGGACAATCGAAGCCTGACTCGGGGCGCCGCCTGCATTGCAGCCGGCTGAGACGAACCCGTACCACCTGATCCGGATCATGCCGGCGTAGGGAAGTCGTCCGGCTTCCCCCCGTCCGGCCGGGAGCCCCCAATGCCAAGCAAAACGCCTAGCAAATCCCCAACGCCGCGCAAGTCATCCGCCAAGACCACCCCGTCGTCCGCCGGTACGGTCACGCCGGTTCCGCTGTCGCTGGTCGGCAGCGAACTCGCCCGCCTGCGCGCTACCGCGCCGCTGACGCACTGCCTGACCAATGAAGTGGTGCAGGGCATCACCGCCAACGTGCTGCTCGCGCTCGGCGCCAGCCCGGCGATGATCGTCGCCGAGGAAGAAGTCACTGCCTTTGCCGGGATCGCCGGTGCGGTGCTGATCAACGTCGGCACGCTGTATCCGGAACGCTTTGCCGCGATGCGCCGCGCCGCGCAGGCCGCGCAACAGGCCGGCACGCCGTGGGTGCTCGACCCGGTTGCCGTCGGCGTGCTCGACTACCGCACCGGCGCCGCGCGCGAGCTGCTGGCGTTTGCGCCGGCGGCGATTCGCGGCAATGCGTCGGAAATCCTCGCGCTGGCCGGTTTCACCGGCGGCGGCAAGGGCGTCGACAGCACCGCCAGTGCCGACGCCGCGCGCGAGGCCGCCGAACAGCTGGCGCGCGACACCGGCGCCATCGTCGCCGTCACCGGCGAGACCGACTACATCACCGACGGCGAAAAAACCTGGGCGGTACCGTGGGGCGATGCGCTGATGACCCGCGTCGTCGGCACCGGCTGCGCGCTGTCGGCCGTCGTCGCTGCGTTCTGCGCCGGCGCGAGCAACCGGCTCGACGCCGTGGCCGCCGCGTGTGCGGTGATGGCGATCTGCGGCGAGGTCGCCACCGGCGAATCGCACGGCCCGGGCTCGTTCACGCCGGCCTTCCTCGATGCGCTGTACCTGATCCAGCCCGGGCAACTGGCGGGGACCGTCAACGCATGAACGCGATCAATAAGCGGATCGACCTGGGGCTCTATCTCGTGCTCGACCCCGGGCTGTGCGGCGGCCTCGACGGCATGGTCGCGACGGCGCGGACCGCGGCCGCGAACGGCGCGACCGTGGTGCAGCTGCGTGCGCCGCAGTGGAAGAAGCGTCAGTGGTTCGATGCCGCGCTCGCGCTGAAGGCCGCGCTGGCCGGCACCGGCGTGCCGCTGATCATCAACGACCATGTCGACATCGTGCTCGCCGTCGACGCCGACGGCGTCCATGTCGGCCAGTCCGACCTGCCGGTGGCCGAGGTTCGCCGCCTGGTCGGCCCGGACAAAACCGTCGGGCTGTCGACCAGCAATGCCGCGCAGCTGGCGGCGGTGCCGCTGGGCCTGATCGATTACATCGGCGTCGGCCCGGTCTACCCGACCGGCACCAAATCGGATGCGTCGCCGGTGATCGCGCCGGCCGACTTTGCCGCGATGATGGCCGCGAAGCGCTGCCCGGCGGTCGCGATCGGCGGCATCGCGCTCGGCAAGGCCGCGCCGCTGATCCGCGCCGGTGCCGACGGCGTCGCCGTGGTGTCGGCGATCTGCGGCCAGCCCGATGTGGCCAAGGCCACGCGGGCGCTGTTCAACGAAATCACGGAGGCCCGCGCATGAGCCAGGTCCACGCATTGACGATCGCCGGCTCGGATTCGGGCGGCGGCGCCGGCATCCAGGCCGACCTGAAAACCTTCTCGGCGCTCGGCGCCTACGGCATGAGCGTGCTGACCGCGCTGACCGCGCAAAGCACCCAGGGCGTATTCGCCGTGCACCCGGTGCCGCCGGATTTCGTCGCCGCGCAGCTCGACGCGGTGCTCGCCGACATCCGCGTCGATGCCGCCAAGCTCGGCATGCTCGCCAATGCCGACATCGTTCACGCCGTCGCCGACGGCCTGCGCCGCCACGCCATTCCCCACGTCGTGCTCGACACGGTGATGATCGCCAAGGGCGGCCACCCGCTGCTGGCGCTCGATGCGGTCGAGGCGATCCGCACGCAGCTGCTGCCGCTGGCCTCGCTGATCACGCCGAACCTGCCCGAAGCCGCCGCGCTGCTCGACTGCGACGTGGCAACGGACGAAGCCGAGATGCGCCGGCAGGGGCGGGCGTTGTGCGAGGCCGGTGCCCGCGCGGTGCTGATGAAGGGCGGCCACCTCGACGGCGACCTCTGCCCGGACTGGCTGATCACCCCGGACGGCGAACACCGCTTTGCCGATCCGCGCATCCGGACGAAAAACACCCACGGCACCGGCTGCACGCTGTCGGCGGCACTGGCCGCGCTGCGGCCGCGCAACAATGACTGGACCACGACGGTTGCCGCCGCCCGTGCCTATTTGCGCGCCGCGATCGGCGAGGCGGACGCCTTGCAGATCGGCAAGGGCATCGGCCCGGTGCATCATTTCCATGCGTGGTGGTAGCCGCACTTGGCCGCTCGTGCGGCCACGCGGTCTGCGCTGACGCTGCGGCGGGCCTCCGCCGCAGCCCCGGCCGGCATGCCGCACCGGGCTGCTGCGCTGTCGTTTCCGCGTAGCAGCTCCGGTCGCGCTGTATGCAAGCCCCGGTATCGGTGGTTCAATGCGGGCTTCATATACCCCGCCTGGTATCGGAATGAATGCCGTCATCCGCGAACTGAATACGCTGGCCGAAATCGAGCCGTTCTTTCCCATGCTCGGCCACGCCGAATACAGCGCCCTTGATCTGCAGAACCCGTCGCATCGGGGCTGGCTGCGGCAGAAGATCGACCGGCTCTTGTACTGTGGTGCCCGGTACTTCGCCATCCAGACCGGGAGCAACCCGTGCTGCGGCATTGCCTGCGTACTGATCGACGAGCGTCCGATCGAGCTGGGCGGCCACTGGCAAAGCGCCGAGCTGATGCAGATGGCCGTTGCGGACGGCCTGAGAAAGCAGGGGTACGGCTCCCGGCTGCTCCAGCATGTTTGCGCGGAGCTGAAAACGCATCGGGTATACAGCCTGAACCTGCATACCTATCCGGCCGATTTCGACGTGATCGCGTTTTACGGCAAGAACGGCTTCATGCCCTGCGGGCTGGTGCCCGACCACTACGGTCCGGAGCTGGAAGGCAAGCTGTATCTGCGCAAGGTCCTGTAGCACCGATCGTCGGTCCGGATGGTGTTCCCGCAGGGGATGGGCCGGCGCAGCGGCGGTGAGCCGGAAAGGCATGCTCATGACCTGCGTCATCCACCGGGGGAAACGGCGATCGTCCCGGGTCGATCGGCCACGGCCGTGCCCGGCCGGACGGAGCGTTGCGGGCCGGGTGACGGCGGGCGACCCGGAGCCACGCTATGCCGGCGCGCGGTTGGCGATTTCCAGCAGGTTGGCGTCCGGGTCGCGGATGTAGACCGAGACGATGGGGCCGGTCGCGCCGGTGCGCGACACCGGGCCCTCGAGCACGGCAATGCCGCAGGCGTGCAGGTGCGCGATGACCTGATCGAGCGGCGTGGCGGTCAGGAAGCACAGGTCGGCCGAGCCCGGCGCCGGCGCGCCGGCCTTGGGTTCGAACTCGCGGCCGTGCTGGTGCAGGTTGATTTTCTGCTGGCCGAACTTCAGCGCCTTGCGGCCGGCGCCGAAGCCGACGACGTCCATGCCGAGCACGCGGGCATAGAAATCGCAGCTGGCGTCGATGTCCCTGACGGTCAGGACGAGATGGTCGAGCGATTCGAGCAGCATGGTGCAGCTCCTGGAAGCCGGTGCGGCTGCACCGGACTTCCAGTCTAGGACCCCGCGGCTCAGAGCACGAAGCGCGCCAGATCCTCGTTGCCGGCGACTTCGCCGAGCTTGGCCTCGACCGCGGCGGCGTCCATCACCACCTTGCCGGTTTTGGCGTCGAAGGAGATTTCCTCGAGCAGCTTTTCCATCACCGTATAAAGGCGGCGGGCGCCGATGTTCTCGGTGCGCTCGTTCACCTGCCAGGCGATCTCCGACAGGCGCCGCACGCCGTCGTCGGTGAAGGTCACCTCGACGCCTTCGGTCGCCAGCAGCGCCTGGTACTGCTTGGTCAGGCAGGCGTCGGTTTCGGTGAGGATGCGGCTGAAGTCGTCGACCGACAGCGAGGTCAGTTCGACGCGGATCGGAAAGCGCCCCTGCAGCTCGGGGATCAGGTCGGACGGCTTGGTCAGCGCGAATGCGCCCGAGGCGACGAAGAGGATGTGGTCGGTGTTGACCATGCCGTACTTGGTGCTCACCGTCGTGCCTTCGACCAGCGGCAGCAGGTCGCGCTGCACGCCCTGGCGGCTGACTTCGCCGCCGCCGGTCTCGGCGCGGCTGGTGACCTTGTCGATTTCGTCGATGAACACGATGCCGTTCTGCTCGACGGCCTTGAGCGCCTCGGCCTTGATGTCGTCGTCGTTGACGAGCTTGGCGGCCTCCTCGTCGGTGATCAGCTTCATCGCGTCGATCACCTTGAGTTTCTGCGGCTTCTTCTTGTCGCCGAACGCGCCCTTGAACATCTGCGACAGCTGGCCGGAGAGGTCGTCCATGCCCGGCATGCCCGGGGCGAACACGTTCATCTCGGGCACCGTCTGGGCGACGTCGATCTCGATCTCCTTGTCGTCGAACTTGCCCTCGCGCAGCATCTTGCGGAATTTCTGCCGCGTCTCCTTGCCCTGCGTGTCGTCGCTGGCGCTGGCGTAGCCGGTCTTGGCCGGCGGCGGCAGCAGCACGTCGAGGATGCGCTCCTCGGCGTTGTCCTCGGCGCGGACGCGGTTGCGCTTAATCGCGGTGTCGCGCACCTGCTTGAAGGCGATCTCCATCAGGTCGCGGATGATGCTGTCGACGTCCTTGCCGACGTAGCCGACCTCGGTGAACTTGGTCGCCTCGACCTTGATGAACGGCGCGTCGGCGAGCTTGGCGAGCCGGCGGGCGATTTCGGTCTTGCCGACGCCGGTCGGGCCGATCATCAGGATGTTCTTCGGCGTGATCTCGTGCCGCAGCGGCTCGGCCACCTGCTGGCGGCGCCAGCGGTTGCGCATCGCGATCGCCACGGCCTTCTTGGCGGCGGCCTGGCCGACGATGTGCTTGTCGAGTTCGTGGACGATTTCGTGCGGGGTCATCTGGCTCATGGCGCAATCCTGACGGAACAATGATGTGCAAATGGGGCTGTGACGGCATATTTAAAGCCGCGCTGTGACGTGTGGATTACCACGGCGCCCGGTACGCTGTTGAAAATGAAATCATTCGACTCGCGCCTGATCGTTTCGCTCCTTCTGATGTACATCGTCTGGGGCTCGACCTACCTCGGCATCCGCTACGCGGTCGAGGACCTGCCGCCCCTGATGATGGCTTCGATGCGTTTTGCCACCGCCGGCGGCCTGATGCTGGCGTGGCTGAAGTGGCGCGGCGCGCCGTGGCCGAGCTGGCCGCAGGCGCGTTCGGCGATGATGATCGGCACGATGATGCTCGCCTTCGGCAACGGCGCGGTCTGTGTCGTCGAAACCGAAGTGCCGTCGGGGCTGGCGGCGCTGCTGCTGGCGGTGGCGCCGCTGTTCGCGGTGCTGTTCGACTGGGCCTGGGGCAACCGGCCGCACCGGCTCGAATGGCTCGGTGTCGCGCTCGGCCTGGGCGGCGTGGTGCTGCTGCAGCAGGACACGCATTTCGGCGGCGCACCCTGGGGCTTCGCGCTGCTGCTGGCGGTGGCGCTGGTCTGGTCGTTCGCCGCGGTGTGGCAGCGCCACCTGCCGCTGCCGCCGGGGCCGATGTCGGCCGGCATCCAGATGCTGACCGCCGGCTGCGTGCTCGCGGTGGTGTCGCAGCTGCGCGGCGAGGCCATGCCCGATCACGTCGGCTGGCAGAGCTGGACGGCGCTCGCTTACCTGACCGTGTTCGGCTCGCTGGTCGCGTTCAACGCCTTCGTCTACGTGCTGACGCACGCCAAGCCGGTGCTGGCGTCGAGCTATGCCTATGTCAATCCGCCGGTCGCCGTGCTGCTCGGCTGGCTGATCGCCGGCGAACTCGTCTCCAGTGTCATGCTGGTCGGCATGGGGGTGGTGCTGGCGGGCGTGGTATTGCTGATGCTGGCCAGCCGCAAACACTGATGTTGCAGTGCGATTGACGCTGGCCTGAACCGGCCATCCCCGCTACAGTAGTTTCCCGTACTTGCCCGCAAAGAACCCGCCATGACCCAGCCGCAGAATCAGTACCTTGAACGCATCCTCACCGCCCGTGTGTATGACGCGGCGATTGAAACCCCGCTGGAACTCGCGCCCAACCTGTCCCGCCGCATCGGCAACCAGGTGCTGCTCAAGCGCGAGGACATGCAGCCGGTGTTCAGCTTCAAGATTCGCGGCGCATACAACAAGATGGTGCGGCTCTCGCGCAGCGAGCTCGACCGCGGCGTGATCGCCGCGTCGGCCGGCAACCACGCGCAGGGCGTTGCGCTGTCGGCGCAGAAGCTCGGCTGTCGCGCAACCATCGTCATGCCGGCGACAACGCCGCGGATCAAGGTCGACGCGGTAACGCGGCGCGGCGCCGAGGCGGTGCTGGTCGGCGATTCGTACTCGGACTGCTACATCCACGCGATGAAGCTGGTCGAGGAGAGCGGCGCGACCTTCATCCACCCCTTCGACGATCCGGACGTCATCGCCGGGCAGGGCACCTGCGGCATGGAAATCATGATGCAGCACCCGGATCCGCTCGACGCGGTGTTCATTCCGGTCGGCGGCGGCGGGCTGATCGCCGGGGTGGCGGCCTACATCAAGCGGCTGCGGCCCGAAGTGAAGATCATCGGCGTCGAACCGACCGATGCCAATGCGATGTACCTGTCGCTCAAGCTCGGCGAACGCGTCAACCTGCCGCAGGTCGGTATCTTCGCCGACGGCGTTGCGGTCAAGCAGGTCGGCGAGGAAACCTTCCGGCTGTGCCGGGAGTTCGTCGACGACGTGATCCTCGTCGATACCGACGCGATGTGCGCGGCGATCAAGGACGTGTTCGAGGACACGCGTTCGATCCTCGAGCCGGCCGGCGCGCTGGCGGTTGCCGGCGCCAAGGCATGGGCGGCGCGCGAAAAGGTCGAAGGCAAGACCCTGGTCGCGATCGCGTCGGGCGCGAACATGAATTTCGACCGGCTGCGTTACGTCGCCGAACAGGCCGAACTCGGCGAAGGCCGCGAAGCGGTGATCGCCGTCACCGTGCCCGAAAAGCCGGGCGCGTTCCGGCAGTTCTGCAGCCTGATCGGCGCGCGCAACGTCACCGAGTTCAACTACCGCTACGGCGACGACACGCAGGCGCACGTGTTCGTCGGCCTGTCGATCCAGAACCGCTCCGAGGTCACCGAGCTGATCGAGAAGCTCGTCGCGAACGGCCTGCCGGCGACCGACCTGACCGACAACGAACTCGCCAAGCTGCACGTCCGCCATCTGGTCGGCGGCCATGCGCCGCAGGTGAAGAACGAGCGGCTGCTGCGCTTCGAATTCCCCGAGCGCCCGGGTGCGCTGCTGGGCTTCCTCGAGAGCATGAGCGTCGGCTGGAACATCAGCCTGTTCCACTACCGCAACCACGGCGCCGACTACGGCCGCATCCTCGTCGGCATCCAGGTGCCGCAGGAGGACGACACCGAATTCGCCGCCTTCCTCGACAAGCTCGGCTACCCGTACTGGATCGAGACCGACAACGAGGCGTACAAGCTCTTCCTCGCCGCCTGACGCGCAAGCCCGGGCTATTTGTGCCGGGCCAGCGCCTGATGCGGGTGCCGCTGGATCACCAGACCGAAATACTTGGTCATGGTGGGCTTGGGCGACGGAGACGGCGACGGTTTCGGCGGCCTCGGGCGTTCGGGGGGCATGTAGACCATGACGGTGCTCCAGTAAAAAAGAGCGGCAGGGTTACCCTGTCGCTCTTTTTATATCGCTTTGCGCACTCGGCGGGGCGGCCGATCGACCGACAGGCTGCCGGACGGACCGAGGCGCACCGGCGCGGTGGGAAAACGCATGACGACAGCGCCTAAGAGACGATGTTGATCCCGCCGTCGACGTAGAACACCGAACCGGTGATGCGTTTGGCGCCGTCCTCGCACAGGAAGGCCGTGGCTTCGCCGACGTCGTCGATGTCGATCAGCTCGCGCAGCGGCGCGTGCTGGATCGAGTTCTCGATCAGCAGGCCGAACTCGCGGATGCCGCTGGCGGCGCGCGTCTGCACCGGCCCCGGCGAGACCGCGTGGACGCGGATCTTCTTCGGACCGAGTTCGTTGGCGAGGTAGCGCGCGGTGCTTTCGAGCGCGGCCTTCACCGGCCCCATCACGCCGTAGTTCGGCACGACCTTCTCGGCGCCGTAGTAGCTCATCGTGATCAGCGTGCCGCCGTCCTTCATCAGCGGCTCGGCGCGGTGGGCGATCCGCACGAAGGAATGGCAGGAGATGTCCATCGCCTGCATGAAGCCTTCTCGGCTGGTGTCGACGACGCGGCCGTGCAGATCGTCCTTCTGCGCGAACGCGATCGAATGCAGCGCGATGTCGAGCTTGCCGAACTTGTCGCCGATCGCCGCGAACGTCGCATCGAGCGACGCATCGTCGCTGACGTCGCACTTGAGCACCAGCGCCGGATCGAGGTCCGGCAGCAGCGGCTTGACGAAGTCGAGCGTCCGGTCGTTGACATAGGTGACCACCAGTTCGGCACCGCGCGCCTTCAGCGAGCGTGCGACGCCATAGGCGATCGAGTTTTCGTTGGCGATGCCGGTGATCAGGGCAATGCGGCCTTCAAGCGTCTTCATTCCTTGTCCTTGTCGGTGGTGGCCGTCTTGGCGGCCGGGCGGCGGCGGGCCGGTTTGGCGGTGGTCTCGGCGGCCGGCGTGGTGGTGGCCGGCTTGGCCGGAGCGCGGCGGGTCACGGTCCGGGCGGGTTTGGTTGCCGCTGTCGCCGCCGATGCGCTTGCCTCGGCGGCTTCGGCCGCGGCTACGGCTACGGCCGTGGGCGCTGCCGACGGCCATTCGGCCTTCGGGCGCTCCGGCAGGACCTCGGCGCGCAGTTCGGCCAGATTGCCCAGCGCTTCGTCTGCCCCCGGAATCACGTGGATCAGCGCATCGAAATGCTCGAACGCGGTGACCAGCGCCTGGTGGCTGTCGAACAGCCGCGGCAGCGTCTTGCGTGCCTCGGCCGGGAAGCGCCAGACCAGCAGCGACTGCTCGCGGATCCGCGCGTGACGTTCGGCCGGGTCCAGCGCGGCCAGCGTGCGCTCCTGCACCAGCCATTCATACGCGGCGCTGCGGCGTTCGACCTTGACCGACGACAGACCTTGGGTGATCAGGATCGCCAGCCGGATCATGCCGTCGGCGTTGTCTCCCACGGGCAGTCTGGCGAGCAGCGCCGCGTCGTCGAATTCGGGTTCGGACTGGCCGTCCTTCCTCAGGTAGTCGGGGATGTTCTCGACGCCGATGCCGGCGAGGCCGAGCAGCCCGTAGGTGTTGAAGAAGCTCAGCTCGCTGGTCGCGTCGCGCAGGTCGCGGTACAGGTCGAGCGACGTTGCCAGCTGCTGCGAGGCCCAGCGCTCGAGCGGCCGCAGCGCCGGATCGCGCGGCGTACGGTGTTCGCGCACCATTTCGGCGACGCCGGCGTTGAGCCTGGCGAGCGGGTTGTAGCTCGACCAGCCCCAGTGCTGGACGCGCAGCGGATGCAACTGGCGGCCGATTTCGGCGGCGTCCTCGGTCACCAGCGGCGCGAGCCACGGCCGGACCAGCGTCGAGTAGATCGACGTGCCGAGCGCCGAGACGGCTTCGACCGCGGCAAACGGTGCCTCGTCATGGCGCTCGAACTTCTGCAGGCCGCGAAGCTCTTCGACTTCGCGCTCGATCAGCTCGGCCTCGTAGCGCGGCTTGCCGTCGTCGCCGGTCAGCGTGTCGATCTTCAGTTGGTACAGGCCTGGCGACAGCGTCTCGATCACGTGCAGGAGCTCGACGATCTTGGCGTGCTCCTTCTGGGCGATCTTGGCCGAGACGAAGATGCCGAGGTGGCCGGTGGTCTTGTGCTCGAGGCCGACGATGACCTGGCCCGACGCTTTCAGCGCCGCGGTGCTCGGATAGAGGTCGAGAACCCAGTTGAACGCCTGCTGCGGTGGCGTGATGTTGTCGCCCATCGACGCGAACACGACGACCGGCGCGCGCAGCTGGCGCAGGTCGAACGCGCCCTTCTGGCCGAGGGCCTTGCCTTCGGTGAGGTTGTTGCCGACGAAGAGGTTTTCGACGATCCAGCGGATTTCTTCCTCGTTCATCAGGAAGTAGCCGCCCCACCAGCGCTCGAACTCGAGGAAGCGCGGCGGCTCGGTATCGATCTGGTCGTACAGGTGGTAGTTCTTCGTCACCAGCGTATTGGCCGGATCGAGATTCTCGAAATTGTCGACGAGGTAGGCGCCGTCGAACTTGCCGCCGCCGAGGTCGGACGCCAGCAGCGCGGTCCACGCGCCGCCGAGGTTGCCGCCGGCGTAGCGCATCGGGTTGCCGCCGTCGTTGCCGGCCCAGTACGACACCGGCGCGCCGTTCATCACCAGCGCGCCGACGAGTTCGGGGTTCTGCGCGGCGACGAGCATCGCGGCCCAGCCGCCCTGGCAGTTGCCGACCAGCGCCGGCTTGGGTGAATCCGGATGACGGCGGATCACTTCGCGCAGGAAGTCGGCCTCGGCCGCGGTGACGTCGTCCAGCGTCTGGCCGGGCTGCGGTTCGGGGAAGAACAGGCAGAAGTACACCGGGCTGCCGGCACGCATGGCCATGCCGACTTCGGAGTCGTCCTTGAAGCCGCCGATGCCGGGGCCGTGGCCGGCGCGCGGGTCGATGATCACGTAGGGGCGGGCTGCCGGGTTGATCTCGATGCCTGCCGGCGGGGTGATCGCCGCCAGCGCGTAGTTGACCGGGCGCTTGAACTCCCGGCCGTCGACGACGATCTCGTAGTCGAAATGCAGCAGCGGCGGCTTGCCGGCCTTGGCGTGCTCGAGATAGTTGTCGCCGCGCTGGCGCAGCGTGTCCCAGAACAGCGTCTGGCGCTCGAACGTGTCGGTCAGGTAGTCGACCGCGGCGAAGAACGGGTTGGCCGTGAACGGTAGTTGCGGCAGCGTCTGGGCGTGGGCAAAGCGGGTCAGTGCGTCGCGCAGGCGGCGCTGCCAGATCAGTCCGAGGCGGACGGGCAGCGTGGTGGCGGTGGCGAGGCGCTCGGAAGAACTCATCATTCGTTGTGTCTCCTTGGTCGCAAATACCGTTATGGCAAGCCCTTTCTCGAGCTGCAAGGCGGATTGTTGCACTGCAATGTGACATCCGGGTAGCGCCTTGTGCGGAAAGGGCCGGAGGCGATGTGGTAAAATTGCCGGTTTTCGCCGTCGAATCAACCGGATAAGCCATGAGCATCGCCGCCACCCGCACCCAGACCCTGCAAGCCTTGTTGCGCGAGCGCATCCTGATGCTCGATGGCGGCATGGGGACGATGATCCAGCAGTACCGGCTCGACGAGGTCGCTTACCGTGGCGAGCGCTTTGCCGACTGGCCGTCCGACCTGAAGGGCAACAACGACCTGCTGGTGCTGACGCAGCCGCAGATCATTGCGGAAATCCACCAGCAGTACCTCGATGCCGGCGCCGACATCATCGAGACCAACAGCTTCAACGCCACGTCGATGGCGATGGCCGATTACGAGATGCAAAGCCTGGTGTGGGAGCTGAACCACGCCGCCGCCAAGCTCGTCAAAGAGCTGTGCGTGGCCGAAACGGCGAAGAACCCGGCCAAGCCGCGCTTCTGCGCCGGCATCCTCGGCCCGACCAGCCGCACCGCGTCGATCAGCCCGGACGTCAACGACCCGGGCTTCCGCAACGTGACCTTCGACGAGCTGGTCGACGCGTATCTGGAGTCGATCGACGGGCTGGTCACCGGCGGCGCCGACATCCTGATGGTCGAAACGATCTTCGACACGCTGAACGCCAAGGCGGCGGTGTTCGCGATCAAGAAGTACTTTGCCGACCGGCCCGATATCGAGGAACTGCCGGTGATGATCTCCGGCACCATCACCGACCAGAGCGGCCGCACGCTGACCGGCCAGACGACCGAGGCGTTCTACAACTCGCTGCACCATGCCGACGCGATTTCGTTCGGCCTGAACTGCGCGCTCGGCCCGGACCTGCTGCGCCCGTACGTCGAGGAGATGAGCCGGATTTCGGACACTTTCGTCTCGGTGCACGCCAATGCTGGCCTGCCGAACCCGCTGGCGCCGACCGGCTACGACCTGCTGCCCGAAGACATGGCGCCGCAGGTGCGCGAATGGGCCGAATCGGGCCTCGTCAACATCATCGGCGGCTGCTGCGGCACCACGCCGGCGCACATCAGGGCGATCTACGACGCAGTGAAAGACCTGCCGCCGCGCAAGCTGCCCGAGATCACGCCGAAGTGCCGGCTCTCGGGGCTCGAGCCGTTCAACATCGGCGATGCCGACCTGTTCGTGAACGTCGGCGAGCGCACCAACGTCACCGGTTCGAAGGCGTTCGCGCGGCTGATCCTCAACGGTGACTATCCGGCGGCGCTTGAAGTCGCGCGCCAGCAGGTCGAGAACGGCGCGCAGGTCATCGACATCAACATGGACGAGGGCATGCTCGATGCCCACAAGGCCATGGTCACTTTCCTGAACCTGATCGCTGCCGAGCCGGACATTTCGCGCGTGCCGATCATGATCGACTCGTCGAAGTGGGACGTGATCGAAGCCGGCCTCAAATGCGTGCAGGGCAAGTGCATCGTCAACTCGATCTCGATGAAGGAAGGCGTAGCCAAGTTCATCGAGCAGGCGAAGCTCTTGAAGATGTACGGCGCGGCCGTGATCGTGATGGCGTTCGACGAAGTCGGCCAGGCCGATACCTACGCCCGCAAGGTCGAGATCTGCGAGAAGAGCTACCGCATCCTCGTCGACGAGGTCGGCTTCGATCCGGCCGACATCATCTTCGACCCGAACATCTTCGCCGTTGCCACCGGCATCGAGGAACACGCGCGCTACGGCCTCGACTTCATCGAAGCAACCGGCTGGATTCGCCAGAACCTGCCGCACGCCAAGATTTCCGGCGGCGTGTCCAACGTGTCGTTCAGCTTCCGCGGCAACAACAAGGTGCGCGAGGCGATCCACGCGGTCTTCCTCTACCACGCCATCAAGCAGGGCATGACGATGGGCATCGTCAACGCCGGCGCGCTGGAAAACTACGACGAAGTCCCGGCCGCGCTGCGCGATGCGATCGAGGACGTGGTGCTCGACCGTGGCGAAGATAGCTTGGCGACGACCGAGGCGCTGATCGCGCTGGCCGAAGCGTTCAAGGGCGATGCGACGCAGAAGTCCGGCGAAGACCTCAGCTGGCGGACGCTGCCGCTGCAGGAGCGCATCACCCATTCGCTGGTGAAGGGCATCACCACCTACATCGTCGAGGACGCCGAGGAAGCGCGCCTCTCGGTCGAGCGGCCGATCCACGTGATCGAAGGCCACCTAATGAACGGCATGAACGTCGTTGGCGACCTGTTCGGTGCCGGCAAGATGTTCCTGCCGCAGGTGGTGAAGTCCGCCCGGGTGATGAAGGCCGCCGTCGCCCACCTCGAGCCGTTCATCGAGGAAGAAAAAATCCGCATGGGCCTCGCCGACGCGCCGGCCAAGGGCAAGATCGTCATGGCGACGGTGAAGGGCGACGTTCACGACATCGGCAAGAACATCGTCGGCGTGGTGCTGCGCTGCAACAACTATCAGGTCACCGACCTCGGCGTGATGGTGCCGGCACAGAAGATCCTCGATACCGCGAAGGAAGTCGGCGCCGACATCATCGGCCTCTCAGGCCTGATCACGCCGTCGCTGGAGGAAATGGCCCACGTCGCCAAGGAAATGCAGCGCCAGGGCTTCGATCTGCCGCTGCTGATCGGCGGCGCGACCACGTCCAAGGTGCACACCGCGGTGAAGATCGAGCCGGGCTATCAGGCCGGGCAGGTCATCTACGTACCGGATGCGAGCCGCGCTGTCGGCGTGTGCTCCAGCTTGCTGAGCGATGAGCTGAAGCCCGACTTCGTCGCCAAGGTGAACGCCGAGTACGAGAACATCCGTACCATCCACGCCAACAAGGACCGCACCAAGTTCCTCAAGATCGACGACGCGCGCGCCAACGGCTTCGCCCCGGCGACCGGCTTCGACTGGGCCGGCTACACGCCGCCGAAACCGAAGAAGCTCGGCGTGCTGAAGTTCGAAAACGTGCCGCTGGAAGACATCGAGCCCTACATCGACTGGAGCCCGTTCTTCAACGCGTGGGAGCTGTTCGGCAAATACCCGAAGATTCTGCAGGACGAAGTCGTCGGCGAATCGGCGCGCGCGCTGTTTGCCGACGCGCAGGCCATGCTCAAGGATCTGGTCGCGCAGAAGTGGATTTCCGCCAACGGCGTCGTCGGCCTTTTCCCGGCCAACAGCATCGATGAAGACATCGAAATCTATTCACCCGAAACCGGCGCGACGCTGATGACCTGGCACAACCTGCGTCAGCAGAACATCAAGGCCGCCGGCAAGCCGAACTGGTGCCTGGCCGACTTCATTGCTCCGAAACAACCTTCCCCTCCCCTCGGGGGGGAGGGGCCAGGGGCGGGGGCGAAACGTTGTGCCGAAGAGCCGGCGGCCCCCTACCACGACTACATCGGCGCGTTCGCCGTCACCGGCGGCATCGGCATCGACCCGCACGTGAAGGCATTCGAAGACGCCAACGACGACTACAGCGCCATCATGGTGAAAGCACTGGCCGACCGCTTCGCCGAAGGCTTTGCCGAATACATGCACGAAAAGGTGCGCAAGGAGCTGTGGGGCTACGCTGCCGATGAGGCGCTAACGGTGGACGAGCTGACCGACGAAGTCTACACCGGCATCCGCCCGGCCCCCGGCTACCCGGCCTGCCCGGACCACACCGCCAAGACCGGGCTGTTCGAACTGCTGAACGCCCCCGGTATCGGCATGACGCTGACCGAAGGCTACGCCATGCTGCCGACCGCAGCGGTGAGCGGCTTCTACCTCAGCCACCCGCAATCGCAGTACTTTGCCGTCGGCAAGGTGAACAAGGATCAGGTCGAGGAATATGCGCAGCGGCGCGGGGTGAGTGTTGAGCAGGCGGAGCGGGATTTGGCGCCTGTGTTGGGGTATGCGGCATAGCCGAAAAAATACAGGGGCATCGGAAGGATGCCCCTGTATTTTTTGCAGGAAGTGACTTTAAGACACTTCAAGCATGCAGCGGGGATCCGAAGTGGAAAGCTCCATTCATGACAATTAATTATTCATAAAGGTAATTAGCATCGCAACGTCATCCCGTCGTTTTTCAAGTGCCTTTTGTGAAATTGCAAGCGCATTGATTGATTCATGTATGGCGTTATCCTTCCTTTTGTAACGCTTTACAATATCTCTGACGTGTGCTGAGTTGTTGTCGAAATTATTAATTGACTCTATGTACATATCCAACATCTCAAACAATACGTCTTCGCTGGGTTGTTCAACGTATAGTCGACTATAAAGCTGGGCCAAGGTCAAAGTAGCGCTAAAGTAAGTCTTGTTTCGCTTTTTAGCGTTGTCATTTTTCACCTTTACCGCATAAGCAACGCCGTTCCTTAAGCCGTTCGCCCCACGGCTAATCATTAGCTCAGATTTTGCCATTTGAAGCCAGTAGTGACTTCGGGAGCCATATATATCAGCCAAATTCTTATAAACCTCACGAAAGAAACTGGCTCGCCCTTTTTTGTCCCAAGAAAATAAGTTGTTTAGTAAATCAAAATTGATCAGTTCATCAGCTGCATCATAGATATGTGCTTGATGTAGTTGCCGAACAACATCTGCGACAATTTTTGCCGCTTCATCATGCTTTTCTTGAGCGTAATCACTCAATACACGAACCAGCCATTGATTAGAATTGCAAACCAAAACACTTTCGCCATTATGCCTCTCCATATCAAATAGTTTGGAGCTGTTTTCTACAAAGCTATGCAAGTTAAACCCATGGTCAAATATGGATTTGATATGGATATTTTCAGCTTTAGAGAAAGCGCCGAGTATAGTTAATGCCTTATAGTGTGATGGTGTCAAATGGAGATCAAAAGTTCTCGAACTAAATTGCGCTCTGTGTGCCTGATAAGTTTTGTACGCGTAATTAAGAAAGGTGTCGCCTTTTTCTGGCAAAGCAACCCCAGCCATATTTAGCGATTCCGTTACGGAACGGTACTCCCTGTCGTTCAACCGAGGCTCGATTTCTAATTCAACCCACTGAACGTCAGACGACATTGCAAACTCGTTGTAGATTGCACTCTCGTAAGAATTTCTAGCAATAATAAACTTATTGCTTCCGCCGTACTTAATTAAGTCACCAATAATGTTAGCCCGAAGATAGTTTGAGTCAAATATGAACAATGAATTTGAAACCCCACGTACCAAGTCAATTGGGCGTGAATTTAATGGCTGCTGAGACGAAAAATAGTGACTCTGGTAATTTTTAATTCTTTCTAGGCATTGAATCAATGCCGTTGTTTTTCCGGAAAATCGTCGTCCACACAGAATCACAAATTGATTGTTTGTTATTTGTCTTTCAATGGAATCTACCACCGTCCGCACGGAGCAAAACTCAGGCCACCTAGCCTCCTCGGAATTGGTCTTGGGGTTTTTCTGAATTACGGGGCCGCCGTTGATTATATATTCAATGATATCAAGGGTCGCACCACCGGCCGGGCTTCTAATAACTTCCAGGTCTTCAAATTTGCTTTCCACAGAAACATCTTTTAAAGTGCCAAGCAGCCAATCATATATTTGATCATACTCATCGAAGTATATTACGTTGCCAACGCCATAGTTCTTTAGATTTTTTTTTCTGCAAAATCTGGTTTACCCTTCTTGATGAATATGGATTTAGAAAACACCATAGGTTGCGGTATTTGCATTAAATCCAGTTCTTCATCCAGGCTGCAGCCGATAAAAACAAACGCGGTTGACTCTGCTATGGCTTGAATATAATGAAGAAGCGATTTATTCGTATGAATGCTGTCAGCATAAGAGCGCCAGGTGAATATTATTTTTGTGTCTTCATAATGTGCGTATTCGTTTGCGCAGCCATGTAACTTGATTATGCACTTCGAACTTTTTACTCTCTCCAGAGATATTTTCTTGTTTGGCGTTATCAAATGGTATCCATCAGTCGCAGACTCAATTGCATCATCGATATTCAAGGATACAATGCTAGGCCAGTCGAGATTTAGCAGTTGGCGTTTTACTGAGTTGATTTTAACGCCACAAAATGTATTGATCAGGTAATTTCTGCGTGCGCACCCGTCAATAACATCGTCGTCCTCAAAAAAATCAAATATACCCTTCAAGCTCCTAGTGTTACTTAGGATTGAATCCTTGTCTGACTCGCTAATGTTCTTTGATTTTTTAATCTCCCTTCTCAATTCGTCCAGGAGCATTTTTCCGTCTGGGACAGTGCCACGCTTAGCTTTTTCTCCTTTCGTCAATCCCGTCCCAAAGAACGGAATAAGCTGAGAGTGCCTATAGTTGGAGACAAGCAATTCTTTAGCTTTGGATTCGTTGAAATAGAAAATATTCATAGTTGTTATTTGGTGAATGGTTGGTTGTACTGCGGTATGCCGGATCAACACTGCTGAAATGGCAGATTGTCGCTTCGCTCCGAATCCGCCTTACGTAGGGTGGATTCGGCGAAGCCAATCCACCGTGGCGCGGTGGTCGATCGGGCTGTGTCATGTCCATCTGCATACTACCGTTGCTGATTGAGTGTGTCAGTAATGCGTCGGTTATGTCCAAATATGGACTCAGTTTTATTGAAGGTGGTTCGTATTTCTTCACCGTGACGTTGCTCGAACGTGCCGGAGACTTGCTGGTGCGGGAGGCGAATTCGCTGCGCGAGGCTGTGCGGCAGGCGCAGCGGCTGTATCTGTTCGAGGTCGTCGCGTGGGTGGTGCTGTCCGATCACCTGCATCCGGACCTTGCCGCCGGCGATGGTTTGCGACTACGCCAGTGCCATGCAGTCGCGGGACTTTGCCGGGGGTGTGGCGAGCAGGGATCGGGCGGAGGAATACCCGGAGTGGTGCAGGGTTGGCGGGATGTGTTCGGGCGCCGAATCCGGGCTTTGCGGCGTAGAATACAGGCACGTATCAAGTCAGGAGCCGCCGATGAAAAAGCCGAGTCTTGCCGCCAAACAGGCGCTGGCCGAGCGCACCAAAGTCCGGAACTACCGGGCGAGCCTTGAGCTGGAAGGTATTGCGGCGCCGGTGACCGGCAAGGCGCTGACGCGCGAGCAGCTCATCGCCAGCTACAGCAGTCTGGCCCGGCAAAAGCATGGATAAATACGGCGTGGGTCAGGATGTCTAGTGCTACCCCGGCAGTGATGTCCTGATCAACCGGCTGGGTTTGCGCGAAGCAAGCCTGCTGGCCGCCGCCGAGCGCGATCTGAGCGACCTTGGCGCCGCCGAAATCGGCTTTGCCGAACCTCCTTACGACCTGCCCTATTGGCAGCGCATCCATTACCGACTGTTCGGCGACGTTTACGATTGGGCGGGCGAAATCCGCCGGGTCGATATTGCCAAAGCGGAAACGCGTTTCTGCAATGCGCACCGCATCGTCGCGGAAGCAGGCCGGCTGTTTGCGCAACTGGCGCAGCAGGATCATTTTGTCGGCTTGGCGTTGCCCGAGCTGATCGCGGCCAGCGCCGAGCTGTATGTTGAACTCAATATGTTGCACCCCTTCCGCGAGGGGAACGGCCGCGCCCAGCGCATTCTGTTCGAACACCTGATCATCAATACCGGCCACGTCGTCGACTGGCGCGGTACCGATCGGGAACGGTGGTTGCACGCGAACATCGCCGGCGTCCACGCCGACTACGGGCCAATGCAGCAGGTGTTTGCCCGCTGCATCAAGGAAGCCGCGCTGGATTGACGGCGGCTTCTGCCACGGGCGATGCGTCCGGGCACGGCGCGCCGGATCAACGTTACCGAAATGGCGGACTGTCGCTTTGCGCCGAATGGCCCAAAGCCACGCCGCCCGCCCGACGTCTACGAGAACAGCTCCGCCAACTGCCGCTGCACACTCGCCGTACTCAACCCCGCATGCGGCACGCTGACCACGCGGTAGCTGTCGCCGCGATGGCGGCGGTCGACTTCGATGACGAGGTGGGTGGCGTGGGCGTCGTAGAGGAAGGAGATTTCGACCTCGGCGATGCCGCCGTAGCTCTGCGGGCGGAATTCGAGTTCCTGATAGCAGCCGCTCTGGCTGTTGGCGACGTGGGTGCGCAGGTAGCCGGCTTCGACGTCGGCGCGTACCAGCGCGTAGCCGAGCGCGCCCATGGCGGCAATCACGCACTGCATGGCCTCGGTCGGTTCGACCTGCAGCGGGTCGCGGTCGGAGGCGTCGATGGCGCTGGCGATGGCCAGCCGGGTTTCGATCCACACCTTGGTGCGGTTGTCGCGGCACGGTAGTGCAGTCACCGGGGTTTCGTCGGGCAGCTTGCTGTTGAGCGGGATCGTCATCGTCTCGCCGGCGCGCAGCACGAAGCGCTCGTTCAGCGGCCAGTGCGCCAGCACGTGCGCGGTGGTGTATTCGCCGTTGTCGGTCTCGACCTCGGCTTCGGTGCACAGCACCAGCTGCAGTCCTTCGATGATCTGGTCGACCGCGCCGCCCTTGAGCACAACTTCGCCGAGCAGCATGCCGCCCGGTACGAGCCGGGACCGGACGATGCGGGTATCGACCTGGGCGCCGCCGATGCCGGCAGCGGCTAACAGACTACGAAACATGGACTACTCCTGCGTGGATGGGTGAGGGCCGGCGGTCCGGCAGTGGCGGGGCGGGGTGGTGCTGATCGCCGCTTCGCCTGCATCAGAGTGCGGCGGCGCGCCGCAGTTCCGCGCGGCCGCGCCGGCGCAACCGGCAGGGTGCGGCTTGCCGGGCTGCGGGCCGGCGATGGGCTGGCAGTGCGCGGCCAATACTCCGTTAATCGCCACTGATCGCCGATAAATGGCGATACTTGGCCGAAATTGTCCGGAATTGGCCGGGGTGTTTCCCGGCTTGCCCTGTCGCGGCCCCGTTGCCACCGGCCGATGAATAATGACTTCGTCATTGTCGCCGGCCTTGCACAAGGCTGCGGCCGTGACGGCGGACGTCGTCCGTCTCCATCATTCCGGAGGAGTCAAAAACAATGCAGATTCGCAAACTGGTGCTCGGCTGGCTGCTCGGCGCCACCGCAGTCCTTCCCGCGCTGGCGGGCGCGCACGATCGCGACGACGACGAGCGCGACCGGTCGCGGCTGGAGGTCGCCGCCTACATCCGTACCTGGCCGATGCCCGACGGCCGCCACTGGCGCGCCGACGACATCGACGGCAAGGCGATCACCCAGCTCAACATCGCCTTCGGCGCGCTGCGCAACGGCGGTGAGGTCTATGTGCCCGCCACCGAGCCGGGCACCGGCGCCGACGGCAAGCCGCTGCCGGTGTTCAAGCACCTGTGGCAGGAAGTCGCCAAGCTGCAACGGCGCCACCCGCGGCTGAAGGTCAACCTGTCGATCGGCGGCTACGGCGCCGACGGCTTTTCGCAGATGGCGATGACGGCCGAGGGGCGCAAGCGTTTTGTCGACAGCGCCGTGGCGCTGGTCGAGCGGCACAGGCTGTCGGGGCTCGGCATCGAGTGGCAGTATCCGGTCGGGCCGGACTGGGGCCAGCCGATCGGCAGCGATCCGAAGGACCGCGACAACTACCCGCTGCTGATCGAGGAAACCCGCGCCGCGCTCGACGCGCTGTCAGCGAAAACGCACCGGCGTTACCAGCTGACCAGCGCCGTGCCGGCCGGCCCGTGGTTCGTGCAGAAGAACGACCTGACCCGCGTTGCGCGCAGCGTCGATTACTTCACCGTCACCGCCTACGGTGCGTACGGCAGCTGGACCGCGACCACCGGCCACTTCTCCAACCTGTTCCAGCGCCCCGACGATCCGGGCCACGGCGGCTGGAGTTCGGATCAGGCAATGCGCGTCTACACCGACGCCGGCATCGCGCCGGCCAAGCTCTTGATGGGCGTGCCGTTCTACGGCCCGGTCTGGACCGGCGTCGGCAGCGCGCAGAACGGCCTGTTCCAGAAGGCCAAGGCCGCCGCGCCCGATGCGTCATGGAGCGACATCAAGGCCCATTACCTGAACAGGGACGGCTACGTGCGCTACTGGGACAACGTTGCCCGCTCGCCGTGGCTGTACAACGGCGATACCGTCGTCAGCTACGAGGATCCGCACAGCCTGCGCGAGAAGGTGCGCTATCTGAAGGCGCAACGGCTCGGCGGGCTGACGGTGTGGGAATACGCGCATGATCCGCAGCGCGAACTGCTCGGGGCGATCAACGACGAAATCCGCGACTGAGTACCGCCGGGAGCGGGGCGCTGCCTGCCGGAGTCAGGCCGGCAGCGGCAGTGCCTTCAACTGGTTCCGCCCGGCGCCTTTTGCCGAGTACAGCGCCATGTCCGCGCGGTGGTACGCCTGGGTGAAGCCTTCGCCCGCGTGCAGCGGCGTCAGTCCGCCGCTCAGGCCGATGGCGCTGCCGGGGGTGGGAAGCTGCTTGACCTGCTCGCGCAGCCGGTTGGCGACGAGCTCGGCGGCGGGCAGGTCGCAGTTGTAGAACAGCACGGCGAATTCGTCGCCGCCGAGCCGGCCGACGAGGTCGCCGTCGCGCACGGCGGCGTGGGTGAGCTGGCCGATCTGCCGGAGCAGCGCGTCGCCGGCCTGGTGGCCGTGGTTGTCGTTGATCTGCTTGAAATGGTCGATGTCGAACAGCAGCAGCGTGATCGGGCTGCCGGCGCGGGCGGCATTGGCCTGCAGCAGCGGCACGCTGGATTCGAAGTGGTCGCGGCTGGCCACGCCGGTCAGCCAGTCGGTGTTGGCGCGTTCCTCCAGCCTGGCCTGGGTGGCGAGCAGCTCGGTTTCGATCCGGGTGTGCACCAGCATCAGCGCCGCGCAGGTGCGGCAGAAACCGGCAAAGATCGAGGTGATGTTCAGCAGCGCCAGCGCGGTGTCGTGCTGGATGTCGAAATTGCCGCCGAGCTGCGGGGCGAGCACGATCAGCCGGGCGAGCAGCGCGACGGCCACCAGCAGCACGCTGGCGAGCATCAGGTCGATCGGCAGCCGCATCGCGCCGGCGCGCGGCATGCGCACGACGTAATGCAGCGCAAAGGACACCTGCAGCAGCAGCCCGCCGGAGAACCACATGGCGCGGTCGGCGGTCCCCCATCCGGCCATCAGTCCGGCCAGCCAGCCCAGATAGACGACGGCGGCGAGCCCCCAGCTGCGGAGCAGCGCGCGGCGGGTCTGGTGGCCGAGAAAGGTGCGCAGCCCGGTTTCGATCATCGGCACGCTGAAGATCAGGCAGGTGTTGGCAATGAACAGCATGCCGAAGCCGGGCACCCAGGCGCGGGCGATGGCGGCGAGCTGGCCGGTGGCGACCAGCGCTTCGCACGCGACCCACCAGCCGAAGCCGGGCCCGGTGCGGCGGTTGCGCCAGAACAGCAGCAGTACGCCGGCCATCATGGCGTGGCAGAAGCCGGCGAACAGCAGCGTGGTGGCAACGTCGAGGGTGGCGTGATGCAAGATCAAAAGACAGATTTTTGTAATGTGAACATAAAAAGATACAGCTACTTCGTTCCCTTGTCGTTACGCATGCAGTAGGCAATGCGGCGCTGCCGGTGCATTCATTGCCTTGATTGCGCGATGCATTTTGCATATTTCCGCTTTGATGGCATCGCAGCCTGCGCCGGGGCCGCCGTCAGCTTGGCGTTCTGTGCCGGTCTTGCGGGGCGCGATGCTGACGGCAATGGCGGGCAAGTCAGCTGGCCGACAATGTTGCTTAGGGTTTTTACTTATGCGAAGGCGTTGTGTCGCCGCGACGGATGCAGGCGCCGGTGGCCTGCCGGGGCACGCAAGGGGCCGCGGCCTTTGCCACGCTTGCCCAGCCTGCCCGGCAGGGCAAAGCCGGCAAAGCGTGCCCGGCGCCGCGGTGCGACGATCCGGGCTCTACCAAAGGAGAACACAATGAGCACATTGATCGGAACGTGGGAGCTGGTGTCGGGCGAGTGCATGGAAGGCGACAAGCTGCACGTCTACGACGCCGGGCTGACCTCGCGCAAGGTCATCAACGCGACGCATTTTTCGTTCATCAGCAGCCAGAACGGCGCCTTCTGGGCGGCGGGCAGCGGCGCCTACCGGGTCGAAGGCGATCTGTATACCGAAACGCCCGATATCGGCAGCTATGTGAACGGGCAGGTGCGCGACTACGTGTTCCGCCATCGGGTCGACGGCGACGAGTGGCGCAACGAGCGCTGGGAGAACGGCGTGCGCGCCGAGCTCGAAATCTGGCGTCGCGTCGGCTGAGCGTGCCGGCAGCCAACGCCCCGGGCGGGGCGTGTCGCTGCCGGCCCGATGTCAGCCCCGGGCCTGCTTGAACGCGGCCACGGCCGAGAAGGTGTTGATCACGTCGGCGACCTGCCGGCTGCTGTCGCGGATGCGGTCGATCGCCACGCCGGCGTTGTTCGCATGCTCGACGCCCTGTTCGGCCTGCCTGAGCATCTGGTTGACGCCGGTGATCGCCGAGGTGGTGCCGCCGCGGATCACCTCGATCATCGCCGAGATTTCCGCCGTTGACGCCGAGGTGCGCTCGGCCAGCTTGCGCACCTCGTCGGCGACGACGGCAAAGCCGCGCCCCTGCTCGCCGGCACGCGCGGCCTCGATCGCCGCGTTCAGCGCCAGCAGATTGGTCTGGTCGGCGATTTCCTTGATCGTGTTGACGATCGACGAGATGCTGGCCGACTGGGTGCCGAGGTTCTCGATCAGCTGGGCCGAGTTGCGGGCGCTGTCGGCGATGTGGCGCATTTCCGCCGCGGCGGTCTCGATCACGCCGGCCCCCTGTTGCGAGACCTGGTCGGTCTGCTCGGACAGCCGGTAAGCCTCCTTGATGTGCTCGATATCGCTGCGGATGCCCAGTTCGCGCTCGGTGACGTCGGTGGCGAACTTGATCACCTTGTAGAGCTTGCCGTCGGCGTCGAACATCGGGTTGTACGACGCTTCGAGCCAGATCACCTTGCCCTGCGCGCCGCGGCGCTCGAAATGGCCGGCGATGAACTCGCCCTGGTTGAGCCGGCGCCAGAACTGCATGTACTCGCCGCTGTTGGCGTAGCTCTCTTCGCACAGCACCCGGTGGTGCTTGCCGCGGAGCCAGTCGAGCGGATAGCCGACGGTGCGCACGAGGTTCTCGTTGGCATCGACGATGATGCCTTCCGGCGTGAATTCGATCACCGCCATCGAGCGGTTGAGCGCATTGACCTCGTTCTCCTGCTCCTGCGCCAGCCTGATCCGTTCGCTGATGTCCTGGGCGAACTTGATCACCTTGACCAGTCGCCCGTCCGGGCCGAAGACCGGGTTGTACGACGCCTCGAGCCAGACCGGCTGGCCGCCGTTGCGGACACGCCGGAACTGGCCGGAGACGAACTCGCCGCGCTGCAGCTTCTGCCAGAACGCCGCGTATTCGGCGCTGCCGGCAAGTTGCGCCGAACAGAAGATCCGGTGGTGCTTGCCGACGATCTCGTCGAGCCGGTAGCCGACGGTGGCGAGAAAGTTGGCGTTGGCGTCGACGATGGTGCCGTCTGGGCGGAATTCGATCGTCGCCATCGACTTGCCGAGTGCTTCGAGCACCGAGCGTTGCGTGGTAATGGTTTGCTGCTGTTCGGCCAGTTGCCGCTTGATCGCTTGATTGAACATGCTGTCATCTCCGCCGCGCCTTTTGATTGGAAATCGCCCGGGACATGGATGCGGGTGCCGGCGCGTCGATCTGCGCATCCCACCATCAAGTTAGAGCAGGGGCTTGCAGGCGACAAAGCAGCAAATCATGGCATTGACAGTAAGTTCCTGGTGTGCCGACAGGCGGTATTCAGCCAGAGACGAGCGCAAGCTTGCGCCGGCTTTCGAAGCGGCGCGCCTCGCCGCTGACCGGGTCGGTGAAGGCGATCGAGCGTGCCAGCAGCTGCAGCGGCCGGCTGAAGTCGTCGCCCTTGTCGGGCAGGGGCTGCGGATACCACGGGTCGTCGCGGATCGGGATGCCCAGCGCGTTCAGGTGCGCGCGCAGCTGGTGCTTCTTGCCGGTGGCCGGCTCGAGCCGGTAGCGGCCCCAGCCGCCGCTATGCTCGAGCAGCACGATCCGCGTTTCGCTGTTCGGCTCGCCGTCGACCTCGTGCATGGTGAAGTTTTCCGGGCGCTCGGCCAGCCGGCTGCGGTGGATGCGCGGCAGGGCCAGATCGGCGCGGTGCGGGGCGATAGCCTCGTAGATCTTGCAAATCCGGCGCTCGGCAAACAGCTTCTGGTAGCTGCCGCGGTGCGCGGGCGAGGCGCAGAACAGCATCACGCCGGCGGTTTCGCGGTCGAGCCGGTGCACCGGCGCGAGATCGGGCAGGTCGAGGCTGGCGCGCAGGCGCGTCAGCAGCGTTTCCGTCAGGTGCCGGCCGGCCGGAATGCAGGCGAGAAAGTGCGGCTTGTCGGCGACGACGAGGTGCTCGTCGCGGTAGAGCACCGGCGCGTCGAACGGCACCGGCGTCTCCGCCGGCACTTCGCGGTAGTACCAGATGCGCGTGTACGGCCGGTACGCGCTGGCGAGCGTGAACGGCGTGCCGGCGGCGTCGACCAGCGCACCGCGCTGCAGCCGGTCCAGCCATTGCGCCTCGGGAACATGCGGAAAGCGCGCGATCAGGAACGACAGCAGGTCGGGCCAGTCGCCCGCGGGCAGTTCGAGGAAGCTTGGCGCGATGCCGTCGCGCAGCGGCAGGGGGGCGATTCGTCGGGACATGATGGGGGTGCTCGGACAGCCGCCCAGTGTAAGGCCACGGACGCGGGCTTGCTTGATTCCGCGCCGGCCGGCCGCACCTTGTTCGGATCAGAGACCCCGGCCCGGCAGGACACAGACCATGATCACCACGCTGAAAATCGATTTCGTTTCCGATGTCTCGTGCCCGTGGTGCGCGGTCGGGCTGGCGTCGCTGCTCGAGGCTGCCGGCCAGGTCCGCGACGCCGTGGCGCTGGACCTGCGCTTTCATCCGTTCGAGCTGAACCCGCAGCTCGGCGCCGACGGCCAGGACGTGGCCGAGCACCTGATGCACAAGTACGGCATGGGGCCGGAACAGCTGGCGCAGAACCAGGAGGCGATCCGCGCCCGCGGCGCCGAGCTCGGCTTCACCTTCAATATGGGCGGGCGGCGCATCTACAACACCTTCGACGCGCACCGGCTGCTGCACTGGGCCGGCGAACAGGGCACGGCGCAGCAACTGGCGCTGAAGCGGGCGCTGTTCGCCGCGTACTTCACCGACGGCCGCAATCCGTCCGATGCCGGAACGCTGGTGCAGCTGGCGCAATCGGCCGGGCTCGACGCCGACGAGGCGCGCGACATCCTCGCCGGCGACCGCTACGCCGACGCGGTGCGCAGCGAAGAGGCGTTCTACCAGCAGCAGGGCATTACCGCGGTACCGGCGGTGATCGTCAACGAACAGTACCTGATCTCCGGCGGCCAGCCGCCCGAGGTGTTTGCCAGGGCCTTGCGGCAGATTGCCGGCGGCGACGCTGGCTGACGCGCCGGCGGTACAATCGGCACTTGCCGATCCGCTACCGTCCGTTATGACCGAATACCCCCAGCCGCCGGGCCTGCCCTCACCGTGCGTCGGCCGCTGCGCGCTCGATGCGAGCGGCCGGCACTGCACCGGCTGCCGCCGCACGATAGACGAAATCACCGCGTGGACGACGCTCGACGACGCCGGTAAGGCGGCGGTATGGGCGCGGCTGCGCGGGCTGCAGGCGCCGGCCGCGCGCGCCAAGACCTGTTCGCGCTGCGGTGCCGGTTTCGGCTGCGGCACCGGCGGCGCCAACGGCGGCTGCTGGTGCGCCGACCTGCCACCGGCGATGCCGTGGCCGCCGGCGGACGATTGCCTGTGTCCGGACTGCCTGCGCGCGGCGATCGTCGATCGGGCCGCGCAACTGGGCCGGACGAGCGGTTTGTCCTGACGCGCGGTGTCCGGCGTGTGGCCGGATGGCCGCGACGGTCGTACCGCAATGTCATCGGGATGTCGTCCTCGGGTAAAATGCGCGCCTTACTCAGGGCGCAAGTCGCCGACCATGGACATCCCGATGAAGACACTGCTGGTATCCGGCCTGCTGGCCGCCGCGACGAATGCGTTTGCCGCCGACAAGGCCGTCCTGCTCGAAGTGCCGGTTACCTATCACGCCGATGCGGGCGTGGTGGCCAAGGTGAAGGACGAGTGCAAGCCCGACGAGCAACTGGCGACGCGTGTCGGCGAGGTGATGAAGAAACTGAACCGCGAAGGCAGCGGCACGGTGGCGTCGGCCGCCGAGGCGGGCGATGCATCGGTGCTGCGGCTGCAGATCACCCATGTGCTCGGCGTCGGCGGCGGGGCCTTCAGCGGGCCGAAGGCGATCACGGTGAATGCCGAGCTGCTCGAAGGCGGCAAGGTGGTGCGGCAGACGAAGGTCAATCGCTGGTCGATCGGCGGCGTGTTCGGCGCTTTCAAGGGCACGTGCTCGATTCTCGACCGCAGCGCCGCTGCGATCGGCAAGGATCTGGGGCGCTGGGTACGCGACCCGTCGTACCAGATCAAGGAAGAAGCGGCGCCGAAGGATGCGGAGCAGCAGGCGGCGGCACAGTAAGGCCGCAAAAAAAACGGCGCGTGTGGAACGCGCCGTTTTTTTCGTCTGAGGCGGACGCCTACTGGGCGAGCGCTTCGTCTTCGGCTTCCTCGCCGAGGAAGCCGCCGCTTTGGTGCGCCCACAGCCGTGCGTACAGGCCGCGCTGCGCCAGCAGTTCGGCGTGTGTGCCTTCCTCGACCACCCGGCCCTTGTCGAGCACGATCAGCCGGTCCATCGCCGCGATCGTCGACAGGCGGTGGGCGATGGCGACGACCGTCTTGCCTTCCATCAGCCGGTACAGGCTGGACTGGATCGCCGCTTCGACCTCGGAATCGAGCGCGCTGGTCGCCTCGTCGAGCAGCAGGATCGGCGCGTCCTTGAGCATCACCCGCGCGATCGCGACGCGCTGGCGCTGGCCGCCCGAGAGCTTGACGCCGCGTTCGCCGACGTGGGCGTCATAGCCCTGCCGGCCCTTCGGGTCGGACAGCGTCTGGATGAACTCGTGCGCTTCGGCGCGGCGCGCGGCGGCGATCATGTCGGCGTCGTCGGCGTCGGGCCGGCCGTACAGCAGGTTGTCGCGCACCGAGCGGTGCAGCAGCGAGGTGTCCTGGGTCACCATGCCGATCTGCGCGCGCAGGCTGTCCTGCGTCACCTTGCTGATGTCCTGGCCGTCGATCAGGATGCGCCCGTGCTCGAGGTCGTAGAAGCGCAGCAACAGGTTGACCAGCGTGCTCTTGCCGGCGCCCGATCGGCCGACGAGGCCGACCTTCTCGCCGGGCTTGATCGTCAGGTTCAGCCCGTCGACGACCCGGTTCTTGCCGCCGTAGGCAAAGCCGACATCGTCGAAGCGGACTTCGCCGTGCGGCACGCTCAGCGGCCTGGCGTCGGTGGCGTCGGTAATCGCAACCGGGCGCGACAGCGTGGTGATGCCGTCCTGCACCGTGCCGATCTGCTCGAACAGGCTGGCCATTTCCCACATGATCCAGTGGGCGATGCCGTTGAGCCGCAGCGCCATCGCCGTCGCCGCGGCGACCGCGCCGATGCCGACCTGACCCTTCGTCCACAGCCACAGCGTCATGCCGGCGGTCGCGGCGATCAGCAGCATGTTCAGCATGTGGTTGATGATCTCGAAGCCGCTGACGAGCCGCATCTGCCGGTACGCGGTCTGCATGAACTCCTGCATCGCACTCTTGACGAAGCCGGCCTCGCGCTGCGCATGGCTGAACAGCTTGACCGTGGCGATATTGGTGTAGGCGTCGGTGACGCGGCCGGTCATCAGGCTGCGCGCGTCGGCCTGGGCGCTGGCGGCTTTGCCCAGCCGCGGCACGAAGTACCAGACCGCCAGCATGTACAGCGCCAGCCAGCCGAGGAAGGGCAGCACCAGCAGCCAGTCGAAGGTGCCGACGACGGCGAGCATGGTAATGAAGTAGATCACCACGAAGACGAGGATGTCGGTGACGATCATCACCGTCTCGCGCACCGCCAGCGCCGTCTGCATCACCTTGGCGGCGACGCGGCCGGCGAACTCGTCCTGGTAGAAGCTCATGCTCTGGCCGAGCAGGTGGCGGTGGAAGTTCCAGCGCAGGCGCATCGGGAAGTTGCCCGCCAGCGCCTGGTACTTGCACAGCGCCTGCAGCGCGATCAGCAGCGGGCTGGCGAGCAGGATGGCGCCGAGCAGCCACAGCTTGCCGCCGTGCTGCGTCCACAGCTCGGCGGGCGGCACCTTGCCGAGCCAGTCGACGACCGAGCCCATCATCGAGAACAGCAGCGCCTCGAACGCGCCGATCGCCGCGGTGAGCCCGATCACCAGCGCAATCAGCCCGCGCATGCCGGCGGTGCCGGCCCAGACGAAGGCGAAGAAGCCCCTGGGCGGCTGTGCCGGCGGGGCGTCGGGGTACGGTTGAACCCGTTTTTCAAACCAGTTGAACAAGCGTGCTCCTTGGATCAAGGCAGGAGTCGCCGCCGGCTTGTGGCCGGGGCGACCCGTCTATTGCGAGAGCCTGTTGGCTGGCCATAGGTTACGCGAAACCATGGCCGGGCTTGCAGCCCAACTTGTATCTGACCGGGGGGCGGATGAAATGTTCGTCAATCGGGCAATCCGGGCATAAATTCAGGGTGTTGCACGGCGATTAATACTGAGTTTCCTCAGTGAACCCGGCCCGCCCGGCGCAGTACACTCGCCGGTTCCGTACCTCCTTTCAACCTGTGGGACACCTATCTTGGATGACACAACCCAACACGACGGCCTGAAGCGCGGGCTGAAGAACCGCCACATCCAGCTGATCGCGCTCGGCGGCGCCATCGGCACCGGGCTTTTCCTCGGTTCGGCCAGCGTACTCAAGGCTGCCGGCCCGTCGATGATCCTCGGTTACGGCATCGGCGGCATCATCGCCTTCATGATCATGCGCCAGCTCGGCGAGATGGTCGCGCAGGAGCCGGTTGCCGGTTCGTTCAGCCACTTCGCCTACAAGTACTGGGGCGACTTCCCCGGCTTCCTGTCGGGCTGGAACTACTGGGTGCTGTACGTGCTGGTGAGCATGGCCGAGCTGACCGCGGTCGGCGTCTATGTCCAGTACTGGTGGCCCGGGGTGCCGACCTGGCTGTCGGCGCTGGTGTTCTTCGCCATCATCAATGCGATCAACCTCGCCAACGTCAAGCTCTACGGCGAGGCCGAGTTCTGGTTCGCGATCATCAAGGTTGCCGCCATCGTCGGCATGATCGTCTTCGGCGGCTATCTGCTCGCGTCGGGCAACGGCGGGCCGCAGGCGTCGGTCACCAACCTGTGGAACGACGGCGGCTTCTTCCCGCACGGCTTCTCGGGCCTGTTCTGGATGCTTGCGATCATCATGTTCTCGTTCGGCGGGCTCGAGCTGATCGGCATCACCGCGGCCGAGGCCGACGATCCGCAGAAGAGCATCCCGAAGGCGGTCAATCAGGTCATTTACCGGATCCTGATCTTCTACATCGGCGCGCTGACCATCCTGCTGTCGCTGTTCCCGTGGAACCAGGTCGCCCAGGGCGGCAGCCCCTTCGTGATGATCTTCGAGCAGATCGGCTCGGGCTGGGTGGCCACGGTGCTCAACGTCGTGGTGCTGACCGCCGCGCTGTCGGTCTACAACAGCGGCGTCTACGCCAACAGCCGCATGCTCTACGGCCTGGCGAAGCAGGGCAACGCGCCGAAGTCGCTCGCCCGCGTCGACCCGCGCGGCGTGCCGGTGCTGGCGATCGCGCTGTCGGGGCTGGCAACGTTCTCCTGTGTGGTGATCAACTACCTGATCCCGGCCGAGGCGCTCGGCGTGCTGATGGCGCTGGTCGTCGCCGCGCTGGTGCTCAACTGGGGGCTGATCAGCCTGACCCACCTGAAATTCCGCAAGGCGATGAACGCCAAGGGCGAGAAGCTGGTGTTCAGGTCGTTCTGGTTCCCGCTGTCCAACTGGATCTGCCTCGCCTTCATGGCGATGATCATCGTCATCCTCGCGATGACGCCGGGCATGAACGTCTCGGTCTGGCTGATGCCGGTGTGGCTGCTGTTCATGTGGGGCGGCTACGTGATCAAGCAGCGTCGCGCGGCGGCCCGCTGACCGCCAAGACGGAACGAGGATGCAAAAAAAAAGGGGGACGCTGTCCCCCTTTTTTCTTTCCGGACTGCCGGTCAGCTGCCGAGTTTCTGCTTCGTGGCCTTGCCGTAGTCGGCGAGCGCCTTCTGGATGATCTCGACCCAGTTGCCGTCCGCCGCCGTCTGGTAGTCGTCGTCGGCCTTGATCGAGATGACTTCGAGGCGGGCGTCGCCCGGCCGGGTGATCTCGATGTCGGTCGCCACCTCGGCGCTCAGCGTGATCGCGAGGAAGCCCGGGTTGAACCAGGCCCAGAGCTTGTCGACATTGACGTCGACGATATAGGTGTCGCGGGTGACCTTGTCCTTGTCGCCGACGAGGGTGTAGCCGCTCTCGATCAGCGCCTTTTCCAGCGTCTGCCGCACCAGCAGGGTCGCGGTCTGCCCCGGCGCCAGCAACACGTCGCCGAGCGCCTTGCCGTAGCTGTTGCGCTTGCGCGCGACGGCGCGTGCCTTGATGTCGTCGCCCATGGCCTCGGATGGATCGAGCGACGGGACGTTGGGCGCCTTCGGGGTGGCCTCGAAAACGCGCTTGTCGTTGACCGCGTTGATGTAGACCGTTTTGCCGTTCGGTGTCGCGGCGGCGCTGGCCGGGGCGGCGGGTACGGTGACGACGCTGCGGCTGGTGGCGCAGCCGCCGAGCAGCAGCAACACGGCAAGGGCAGGAATCAGGGTCAGGGATTTGAGTGGCATGGGCGGAATCGCAGGAGGGTTCGAAATTGCGCCGCTGCGCGGCGCGCGAGCCCAGGATGGTACGCGCAGTCATTCTTCTTTATGACTACGGTGGTAAGTAATGTGGCGAAAATGCCGCCATACGCCGTACTGGCGATGCATGTTTACTGACATGCGACGCGAGTGCTTACGTGTCAAACGTCACTGTCCGGGAAGGACGCCGCGTGAGATCGGCCGCGGGCCGGAATAATGGCTTGTCCTCCGACCGAGCGAGCCCGTCATGCTGCAGTTGATCGACCATCCCGATGCCATTCGTGAAATCAGGCTGGCGCGCGCGCCGGTCAACGCGCTCGACCCGGCGCTGATCCGCGCGATCCGCCATGCGGTCGAGGCCGCGCCGGCCGACGGTGTCGCCGGGCTGGTGCTATCGGGCGCACCGGGGATGTTCAGCGCCGGACTCGACGTGCCGAGCCTGCTCGCGCTCGACCGGGAAGCACTGATGCCGGTCTGGGCCGACTTCTTCGGCATTTTCGCTGCAATCGCCCGCTCGCCGATTCCGGTGGTCGCCGCGATCACCGGCCACAGCCCGGCCGGCGGCGCGGTGATGGCGATCCATTGCGACTACCGGGTGATGGCGGCCGGCGACTTCCGCATCGGCCTCAACGAGGTGCAGGTGGGGCTGGTCGTGCCCGAGTGTCTGCAACTGGCGCTGCGCCGGCTGGTGGGCCCGCGCCACGCCGAGCAGTTGATGGTCGCCGGCGCGATGATCCCGGCACAGCGCGCGGTGGAGATCGGCATGGTCGACGAACTGGCGGCGACGGACGACGTCGTGCCGCAAGCCATCGGCTGGCTGCGGCAAAGGCTGGCGCTGCCGCGGCAGGCAATGTTGGCGACCCGCGCGATCGCCCGCGCCGACCTGCACGCCGCCTACGCCGGGCCGATGCCGCTGGCCGACGTGCAGGCGCGCTGGTGGTCCGACGAGACGCAGGCGACGATGAAGGCGCTGGTCGCGCGGCTGAAAAGCCGATAAGCCTTCAGTTATCGAAACTGAGGCGCTGCCAGTAGTGCTTCCGGTGCAGCTCGCTTTGCGGCAGCCAGCGGCCGTGGCATTCGTGCAGCGTTTCTGCCGGTGCTTGCAGCATGTCCGCCAAGCTGAGTGAAAAGCGCTGCAGTTGTTCCGGGGCGGTTTCACTTCCCACGGCAAAGTCGAGCCGCCCGGAAAACCGTTCGAAGCGCGGCAAGCAGCCGAGGCCCTCTTTGTAGCGCCGCAGCGTTTTGGCTTGGGTGTCCAGCAGCATCAGCCGCCATTCGTCCTCCGCCAGTCCGGCTTCGGCGTGGCGGCTCACGTAGCGCGTCAGTGCCAGGTAGCGGCCGTCGTCGGACCAGATCATCGCCGGCCCGATATTCGCAAGACCGCAGCCCGAGGCGGTGAGCAGGTAGCCGTCGATATTGACCGTGATCCGCTCGTCGTCCGCTGGAAAAATCGTTGTTTCATCGAACCCGAAAGCCGCCGCGGAATCGGCGGGTGCCGGTGCCGAGTAGGCAAAGTGGCCTTGGGTGAGCGAGTCCGGCGGCGACTGGATGGGACGCAGCCGGGGCCGGCAGGTCCAGCCGTCGTCACCGCGCAAGAGGCATTCCTGTTCGTAATACAGCCGGGATGCCTTGCGGGGCTGAAGGAAGGCGTGGGCGAGCTCGGCGGGCGGCAGCGCTTCGTCAAAGCGCCGCAACAGGCCGGGGTCGCCCTGGCCCGGTCCGGTGATCTCCGGTGCGTCGTGCCGGCCGAGCAGGTGAAACACGTGCAGTTGCTGCTGGATGAAGCCTTGCAGCTGGACCCCGGGCAAGGGTTGGGCGACCCAGTGCAGTTCCTTGGTCGTCACGTCGGCAATCACGAGCCGGGACGGAACGGCCGGCGCATCGGCGAACGCGACCAGCGCGACGTAGCGGCCGCAATCGGAGACGCGGTGGTCGATCAGCCATTCGCCTTCGAGCGCCCATTCGCCGATGCGGCAGCGATAAGCGCCCAGTGTGCCGTCGCCACTGTCCCGCAGCCAGCGCCAGCCGACCCGACGGCCGTCCGGTAGCGGCTGGCTTTCGAGGGCGCAGGCATCGCGTCCTCCAGGGCCATCGAGCGGCAACAGAATGTCCAGCTCGCACGCGCCGACCTCCGCGGTGATCACCCGGCCGTCGTCGCCGAAGCCGAGCGTCAGCGGCAGCGACCAAGGGTAGCCGGACAAACGGCCGTGGTCGCCGCGGCTCAGCTCGGGAGTGGAGAGCGACAGCCGGAAGCGCGCTACGTCGTGTTCGAGCGCGACGACGCCTGCGATCCCCCCGTGGGGTTCCCGGTTGAGTGATTGCCATGGCTCGGCCAGTTGCCGTAGCGCCTTGCCGGACTCCCAGAGCCAGTACGTGCATTCTGCCGTTCTGGCCCAGGCCGTGCGGCAGACAAAGGCCTGGCCGTCGCTGCTCCAGACCAGCTCGGGGTCGGTATGGGCAAGCAGCAGGCCACTGGCTTGGCCGTCGATCCGGAGCTCGTCTCTGGGGCGCCGCAACGGTTCCAGCGGCTCGTCGAGCGCGGCCAGCGATTCCGGCAGCCAGAGGTGTGTGCTCAGCCGGGCGCCGTGGCTCTTCAGAGTTCGCGGCTCGAGGTCGATGCCGTCTAGCGCATCCTCAGGGACCCACAGATCGCGGATCTGGACCAGCGGAATGGCCTGGGTGCCGGCAAGCAGCGTGGCGATGTCGACCTGAAACGCGCGGTCGTCGGTCAGGGGGCTGCAGCGGCCGTAGAGCGTGGTGTTGCTGACGTGGTCCAGTTCCCAGAAGCGCTCGTCGCGGCAGTGGTAGAGCCGGCGTTCGGCGCGATCGAAGGCCAGCAACTGCCATGCGCCACGGCTCGGCATCGGTGAAACGAAATAGCGGCCGTCGCTGGAAAAGCGCGCCGACGGCGACGCGCCTTCGAGGACGCAGTAATCGAGCAGGTAGGTGAGGACTTGCGGCCCGCCCATCGCAATTTCGCCGTGGTCGAGGACGCGCAGCGGTACGCCTTCCGGCGTTCGGTATGGTTCGTCGCCACCCCAGGCACTACCGCCTTTGGGCAGGTTCGGCATGTCCGGGCTCTGCTCCGCGGTCAGCGATTTGCTGGTGCGCAGCTTGAATCGGCGTTCGATCCACATCTGCGCAAACAGGCCTGCGACGAAAACGCCGAAGCCGGCCGCAACGCCGGAAATCAGGCCGGGCATTGCATCGGTCACGCCGAGCGCCAATCCGATCGTCCAGAAAAACTGGGCCTGCATGAAGCGCAACGATACCGTGCCGTACCATCGCTGGCTTAGCAGCATCGAAACGGTAATGCCGAACCAGATGGCGAGTCCAGCGGCGGGCGACAGCTGGGCCGCGGCAGCGATCAGGACAACGATCCAGCCAATCTCGGCGAGCGCCATCATCAACAGGCCGCCGGTGGATTCGCCGTTGCGGGTCGGCACGGTTGCGCCTGCACTTGCATTGACGTTGGTCAGGCCGCCTTGGGCTTGAACGCGCCGGCAAGCTTGCCGAACAGCGACACCGCGCCGAGCACCACTGCGCCGGCGACGATGCCGAACAGGCCGTTGAGCAGCGTCGGGACGATGAAACCGAGCGGGCCGCTGGCAGCGGCGGCGGCTTCGATTGCGTGGTGGACCGCCGGCAGGCCGTGGGCGAGGATGCCGCCGCCGACGAGGAACATCGCGGCGGTGCCGATGACGGTCAGCGATTTCATCAGCCACGGCGCAAAGCCGAGCAGACCGCGGCCAAAGGCGCGGACGATGCCGCTCCGGCCGGTCCGCTCGAGGTAGAGGCCGGCATCGTCGAGCTTGACGATGGCGGCGACGAAACCGTAGACGCCGACGGTCATGATCGTGGCAATGCCGGCGAGTACGGCGACCTGGGTGCCGAAGCTGGCGCCGGCGACGGTGCCGAGCGCGATGACGATGATCTCGGCCGACAGCACGAAATCGGTGCGGACCGCGCCCTTGATCTTGTCCTTTTCAAACGCGACGAGGTCGATGGCCGGGTCGGCGAGCGCTTCGAGGTGCTCGGCGTGCTCGGCCGCGTGGTTGCGGTGCAGCAGCTTGTGCGCGAGTTTCTCGACGCCCTCGAAGCACAGGTAGGCGCCGCCGATCATCAAGAGCGGAATCACCGCCCACGGCGCGAACGCGCTGATCGCCAGTGCCGCCGGCACCAGGATCAGCTTGTTGCGCACCGAGCCCTTGGCGACGGCCCAGACGACCGGCAGTTCGCGGTCGGCGCGCACGCCCGACACCTGCTCGGCGTTCAGCGCCAGATCGTCGCCGAGCACGCCGGCGGTCTTCTTCGCGGCGACCTTGGTCATCACGGCGACGTCGTCGAGGACGGAGGCAATATCGTCGATCAAGGCCAGTAGGCTGGTTCCTGCCATTGCGGTATTCCTGTTCGGGTGAGGGGCATGCGGTCGGGATGCGTATTATGCGCGATCGGCCTGGCGTCGCCAGTGCCTTGCGGCGGCGAGTTGGCCGGCGCGTTAGAATCGCGGTTTAACTCCTGCCATCGGGCCTGCCATGCAAACGCTGGAAGTCGAAATCTACGACGAATACATCGCACTGAACGACCTGTTGAAACTGTGTGGCGTCGTCGACAGCGGCGCGGCCGGCAAGGCGCTGGTCGCCAGCGGCGCGGTGATGGTGAACGGCGTGCAGGAGCTGAGGAAGACCAACAAGATCCGCCCGGGCATGCAGGTGCAGGTCGACGATGCGGTGCTGATCCATGTCGTCGCCGGCAGCGAACAGCCCGACTGAACGATTCGCTCCGGAAAACAAACGGCGTGCCTGCGGGCACGCCGTTTTTGCATTCGCTGAGCCCGAGGTATCAGTTCTTCGGCATCAGGTTGTTGTCGACGTAACGGACGCCCTTGACCTTCTCGGCGATCATGCCTGCCTGCGCCATGTCCTGACCGGTGGCGACGCTGCCGTCGAGCTTCACGTCCTGGCCCTTGCCGCTGACCTTGATGTCGAAGCCCTTCAGCGACGGATCGGCGTCGAGTGCGGTCTTGACCGCGGTGGCGAGTGCGGCGTCCTTCAGTTCGGCCGGCTTGGCGGCGACGGCCGGCGCGGTGGTCTTTTCCGGCGCGGTGCTGCAGGCGGCGAGCGACAGGCCGAGTGCGGCGGCAAGGACTAGGGTAAGAGCGGTCTTCATGGGCACATCTCCTGAATGTCTATTGTTCTAGGCGCGGTGCGCCCGGTGAGCGCGATTGTGTTGCCGCCGTGTTGCAGGCAGATGAAAAGTCGAGGCGTCGGCGGTAGGGGGGACAGGCGTGCGTCACCCGGTGGGTGATGCGGGGCATTGCGCCTTGCAGAGGCTGATCCGGGATTTGAATTCTGTTGTTTCTGACGAATGAATGGTGTTGATTGTAATCTGCATGAATGATCATTGAGTATGATGGCCTTCCGATCGTGGTTGCACTGAGGGGGCTATGCCGTGAAACAGTTACTTGGCTTGGGCGTTGGCGGCGTGGTGCTGTTTTCCGGCGTCGCGGCTTCGTCCGCGCAGGCTGCCTGCAGCGCCACGGCACCGGCCAGCGGCGCCACGGTCAACTGCAGCGGCAACGACGTGTCGTCGGTCGCTGCACGTGCCGGCAGCACCGGCGTGACGATCGATCTCGATTCGACCGCGACCGGCAGCCTTTCCCGCTCCGGCAGCCCGGTGGCATTCAGCGTCGACACCGACAGCACGATCCGCAACGACGGCAGTGTTTCGCTCACCGGTGGCGGTGGCAGCGGCGGCAATCGCGGTGCGGTGCTGCTCGGTAGCGGCAATGGCAATCGCCTGAGCAATACCGGCACGGTGGGGACGACCGGCGCGTACAACGACGGCATGGCCGCCAACGGCAGCGGCAATACGCTGACCAACAACGGTTCGATCACCACGACCGGCCCGAACGCCTACGGCATGACGGCGGCGTGGGGGCAGACCAATGCCGGCCAGTCGGGCAATACGCTGGTCAACACCGGCACGGTGTCGACGTCGGGCAGCAATGCACGGGCCATGTCGATCCTCGGCGGCAACGGTACGGTGCGCAACAGCGGCATGCTGTCGACGTCCGGCGCATCCAGCACGACCGTCTACATGCAGGGCAACAATGACACGCTGATCAATACCGGCACCATCACCGCGTCCGGCGCCGGCGCCGAGGCGGTGTTCTCGAACACGGTGGGGTCGAGCTTCACCGCCAGAATCGAGAATGGCACCGGCGGCCGGATCGTCAGCCAGAAAGGCATCGGCATCCGCACGCTCAACGGCAATACCACCATCGTCAACGCGGGGCTGGTGCAAAGCGACATCGGCAACGCCATTGCAATGGGGGCGGGCAACAACACGCTGATCCTGCAGACCGGTTCGCAGATCGTCGGCACCGCCGACGGCGGCGCCAACAACAATGAAGTGATCCTGCAGGGCAGCGGTACCGCGGCCAATGCCTTCAGCAACTTCCAGACCCTGCTGATGCAGGGTTCGGACTGGCAGTGGCAGGGCAGCGGCACGTTCACGCTGGCACACGTGCAAACCGGCACGCTGGACCTGACCGGAAAGCTCGGCGAGTCGGCCTCGGCCATCGTCGACGCCGGCGCAACGCTGCAGGCCAATGCGGGGAACCTGCCTGCGAATGTGAGCAACGACGGCCTGGTCCGTTTTGCGCAGGATGTCGCCGGCAGCTATGGCGGGCGGATTTCGGGTGCGGGAGTCGTCGAAAAGACCGGCGCTGGCACGCTGACGCTGGCCGGCGGCAACAGTTATTCGGGCGGAACGATACTTGGCCAGGGCACGCTGGCAATCGGCGCGGACAGCGCGCTCGGCGCAGCCAGCGGGAAGCTGGACTTCAACGGCGGCACGCTGCAGCTGAACCAGTCGCTCGACCTTGCCGGCACGCGCGCGATCACGCTGGATGGCGGTGGCGGCACCATCGATACGCAGGGTTATTCGTCGACCCTGGCACAGGGGATCACCGGCAGCGGTGCGCTGACCAAGGCCGGCAGCGGCAGCCTGCTGCTCAACGGCGTCAGCAGTTACGCGGGGCCGACGACGGTGGCGGCCGGTACGCTGGCCGTCGGCGATGCCGCGCACACGAACGCGGCGATCGGCGGCGCCACCACCGTGGCTGCGGGCGCGACGCTCGGCGGTTATGGCCGTGTCGGCGGTGCGGTGAACAACAACGGGACGATCGCGGTCGCGAATGCGCTGTTCTCCTCGGGCGGCAACGGCGCGTTCACGATCAGCGGCGGCCTGGACAATGCCGGCGTCGTCCAGATCGGCGGCCAGGGCGTGGGCAACCGGCTCCATATCGTCGGCGACTATGTCGGGCGGGACGGCAGGATCGCGCTGAACACCCACGTGGCCGGCGACGGCGCGGCGTCCGACCGCCTCGTTGTCGACGGCGGGCGGGCGAGCGGGGCGACGACGCTCGCCGTCACCAATGTCGGCGGTGCCGGCGCCCAGACCGTCGGCGACGGCATCCAGCTGGTCCAGGCGGTCAACGGCGCGACCAGCGACGCGGGTGCGTTCCGGCTTGCCGCGCCGGTCAAGGCGGGTGCATTCGAGTACTACCTGGCCAAGGGCGGCGTGAGCGACGGCACGGCCGGCAACTGGTATCTGCGCAACAGTGTCGCTGCGGAACCGCTGCCCGCCGAGCCGCCGGTCGCGGCGCCGGCGACTTCGCCGCCGCTGCCCGCGCCGCCGCCGGTCGGCGCCGACCCCATTCCGCTCTATCGTGCCGAGGTGCCGCTGTATGCGGCCGCGCCGGGCGTCGCCCGCGTGATCGGCATCATGCAGACCGACAACTTTCACGACCGCCAGGGCGAGCAATCGCTGCTTACCGAGGTCGGCAGTCTGCCGGCCGCCTGGGCGCGCGCCTGGGGGGCGCAGAGCGAGCTGAACCGGCAGGGTACGGTCGACCCGGCGTTCGACGGCTCGATCTACGGCACGCAGCTTGGCCAGGACCTGTATGCCGGCACCGACGGCCACCGCTACGGCGTGTTTCTCGGCTTCGCGCGCGCCAGCGGTGATGTCGACGGCTTTGCGCTCGGCACGCCAGAACTGGACGTCGGCCGGCTGGCGGTCAACGCCTACAGCGGCGGCGTGTACTGGACTCATGCCGGCCCGGGCGGCCGCTATGTCGATGCGCTGCTGATGGGCAGCTCGCTGAACGTCGAACCCCGGTCGCGCGACGGCGTGACGGCATCGACACGCGGCAGGATGGTGACCGGCTCGATCGAAGCCGGGCTGCCGGTCGGCGGCGGCGAAGGCTGGGCCGTCGAGCCGCAGGCGCAACTGATCTGGCAGTACCTGTCGCTCAACGACCTGAACGACGGCATTTCCACGGTCGGTTTCAACGACGGCAATACCTTCGTCGGCCGGGTTGGCGCGCGCGTGCACGGGCGCTTCGACGCGCGGGGCGCACAATGGCAGCCGTATCTGCGGCTCAACGTGCTGCGCACCTTCGGCAGCGACGATACGGCGGCTTTCTCCGGCGGTACCGACATCGAGACGCAGGTCGGCCAGACCACCGGCCAGCTCGGCGCCGGCGTCGTGGCGAAGCTCGGCGCGTCGGCCAGCGCGTTCGTGTCGGTGAGCTGGCTGGCCAACCTCGGCGGCGAGCACCAGCGGCAGCTCGCCGGCAATGCCGGCGTCCGCTGGGCGTGGTGAGCCGCCCGCCCGGGGGGCCGGATCAGTTGTGGATGTAACGCTCGAACACGGCGCTGAAGTCGCGCTGGGTGTGATGCACCTGGACCGCCTGGTTCAGGTTGTTGAGCAGGGCGTTGTACTGCTTGGCGACGGCCACCTCGTCGCCGTCGCCGATCTTGTACATGCCGGCGAGCGCGTCGAGCGCGTGCAGCGCGTGTCCGCGCGCCTGCTCGTCCTTGCGCTGCTGGTGGCTGATGCCGATCAGCGCCTTGTAGATGTCCTTGAGCGCTTCCAGATAGCCCTTTTTCACGTCGATGCTGAACACCGTCTCGCCGATGGTGAACTTGAGCTCGATGTCCAGATCGATGGTGCCGGCCGTCTCGATCGACACCGCGTCGATTCGCGCGTGCGCATAATCGTAGCGATGGATCGTGCGCTTGGACGACACCGCGGAATCACCGTCGACATGGATCAGGCCGAGATTGGTGAAGCAGTACTCGTCCTTCTTCGACTTGATCAGGAAAAAGATCTTTTCGCCGTCCTCATCGAACAGGTAGTCGTCGGCATCGACCTTGTCGTAATCGGCGGCGGCGACGATGACGCCGATATCGGACAGGCCGAGTGCTTCGGCGGCAAGTTTCTTGAACATGCTGGACATCCTTGAGTGGGGAGGGGGTGAATTGAAAATTGTAAGCGTGAGTAAAGCATAGTGCCAGTCGACAAAGCCGGCCGGGATGTCATGGCCGCGAATGGGCAACCGGAGCGCTCGTGCGTCCGGTGAGGCGGATTTGGGGCTATGTCTGGGCGGCGCCGTGTTCCTGCCTCGGGCTGGTGCTGGCGGTCGCGGTGCTGCTCGCCGGCGGAACGTTGGCGCGCCGGGCCGGCGTGCTCGAGGTTGCCTTGCGGCGCGACTCGCGACCGACGCGGCTGCCCTTTGTCGCGATCACGCTGGGTCATGTGGTCGTCGGCATCGACCGCCCGACGCTGTGCCGGCTGCGCGCGCACGAACGGGTCCATGTCGGCCAGTACGAGCGCTGGGGCGCGCTGTTGCTGCTTGCGTACCCGCTCGCCAGTCTGCATGCATGGCTGCGCGGCCGGTGCCCTTACCTCGACAACCGCTTCGAGCGCGAAGCGCGCGAGCGGGGGGACGGGCGCTAGGGCCCGGCATCGCGCGCCTTGTGGCCGGCCTTCGGCACAGCGCGGTCGCGAAACGCGTGACGACAGGCCCTAGAGCGCCTCCTGCCACGTCAGCCAGACCCGCAGGTCGAATTCCAGTTGGTGGTAATCCGGCTCCATATGGCAGCACAGCTGGTAGAAGGCCTTGTTGTGGTCCTTCTCCTTCAGGTGCGCCAGTTCGTGCGCGACGATCATCGACAGGAATTCGCCCGGTGCGTCGCGAAACAGCGTGGCGATGCGGATTTCGTTCTTGCGCTTGAGCTTGCCGCCCTGCACCCGGCTGGCGAAGGTGTTGGTGCCGAGCGTGCCGGCCAAGAGGCCGAGCGCGTTGTCGTACTGGATTTTGGCGAGCGGCGGGGCGTTCTTCAGGTAGCGCTGCTTGCGCTCGTTCACGTAGTCGTACAGCGCGCGGTCGGTCTGGACCGGGTTGCGTTGCGGGTACTTTCGCTCGAGCCTGATGCCGAGTTCGCCCGAGTCGAGCAGGGCGCCGACCTGGTCGACCAGATGCGCGGGATAGCCGGCGAGGAAAGGGAAGTCCATCCGCCGATTCTACCTGCTGCCCGCCGGTGCCGGTTCGAGCGGCAGACCGGCCATCCGGCGTGAATCCTTGCCCGGGCCGGTGGCGGCCCGCCAGCCCTTGCAGGGCATCCGGTACAATGACGGGTTTTACGCCGTCCCTGCGCCTGCCATGTTGCGACTCACCGAAATCAAGCTGCCCCTGAACCACGCCGAGGACGAGCTGCGCGCCGCCGTGCTCGCCAAGCTGGGGATCAAGCCGGCCGATCTCGTCGGTTTCACCGTGTTCCAGCGGGCGTACGACGCGCGCAAGAAGGCGAACATCCTGCTGGTCTACTCGCTCGATTGCGAGCTCCGCAACGAGGCGGCACTGCTCAAGCGCTTTGCCAGCGACCGCAATGTGCAGCCGACGCCGGATATGGCCTACCGCTTTGTCGCGCAGGCACCGGCGAACATCCCGAAGCGGCCGCTGGTCGTCGGCTTCGGCCCCTGCGGCTTGTTCGCGGCGCTGGTGCTGGCGCAGATGGGTTTCCGGCCCGTCGTGCTCGAGCGCGGCAAGGCGGTGCGCGAGCGCACCAAGGACACCTGGGGACTGTGGCGCAAGCGCGAGCTGAACCCCGATTCGAACGTGCAGTTCGGCGAAGGTGGCGCCGGCACGTTCTCGGACGGCAAGCTCTACAGCCAGATCCGCGATCCGCGCTTCCTCGGCCGCAAGGTGATCAAGGAGTTCGTCGAGGCCGGCGCACCCGAGGAGATCAGCTACGTCAGCAAGCCGCACATTGGCACGTTCCGGCTGGTGAGCATGATCGAGCAGATGCGCGAGAAGATCATCGCGCTCGGCGGCGAGATCCGCTTCAACAGCCGGGTTCAGGATCTGATCCTCGAACCGGCGGGGGACGACCAGCGGCAGATCCGCGGCGTCGTGCTTGCCGACGGCTCGACGATCGAGTCGGATCACGTGGTGCTGGCGCTCGGTCACAGTGCGCGCGACACCTTCGAGATGCTGCACGGCCACGGCGTGTTCATGGAAGCCAAGCCCTTCTCGGTCGGCTTCCGGATCGAACACCCGCAATCGGTGATCGACGCCGCGCGCTTCGGTCCGAACGCCGGCAACCCGATTCTCGGCGCCGCCGATTACAAGCTGGTGCATCACGCCAGCAACGGCCGTACCGTCTACAGCTTCTGCATGTGCCCCGGCGGCACCGTCGTCGCCGCAACGAGCGAGGAAGGCCGCGTCGTCACCAACGGCATGAGCCAGTATTCGCGCAACGAGCGCAACGCCAACTCGGGCTTCGTCGTCGGCATCGACCCGCGCGACTATCCGGGCGACGTGCTGGCCGGGATCGAGTTCCAGCGCCAGCTCGAAGCCAGGGCCTTCGTCGTCGGCGGCAGCAACTACAACGCCCCGGCGCAGCTGGTCGGTGACTTCCTTGAAGGTCGCGCATCGACCGAGGCCGGCTCGGTGGCGCCGTCGTACACGCCGGGCGTGACGTGGACCGATCTGGCGCAGACGCTGCCGGCGTACGCGATCGAGGCGATGCGCGAGGCGATCCCGGCGTTCGAGCGGCAGATCAAGGGTTACTCGATGGCCGACGCGGTACTGACCGGTGTCGAAACGCGCACCAGCGCGCCGCTGCGCATCACCCGCGGCAAAGAGAACTATCAGAGCCTGAACGTGCGCGGTCTGTTCCCCGCCGGCGAAGGCGCCGGTTACGCCGGCGGCATCCTCTCGGCCGGCGTCGACGGTATCGAGGTCGCAGAAGCGGTCGCGCTGGCAATGACCGGAGCACAGCGATGAACGCCGCAGCCGTAGTGCCGCAGCCCGTTCCGCTGGGGGACGCTTACAAACTGCTCACCCACGGCCCGACGGTGCTGGTCAGCAGCGCGCATGGCGACGCGCGCAACGTGATGACCGCGGCGTGGAACACCGTGCTCGATTTCGATCCGCCCAAGCTCGTCATCGTCATCGACAAGCACACGTACAGCCGCGGGCTGATCGAAGCCAGCGGCGAGCTGGCGGTGCAGGTGCCGACGCGCGACCAGGCGGCGCTGGCCTATGCGCTCGGCAACGAATCGGGCCGCGACGGCGACAAGTTTGCCCGCCACGGCATCACCACCTTTGCCGGCAGCAAGGTTGCCGCGCCGCTGCTCGAAGGCTGCCATGCGTGGCTCGAGTGCCGGGTGATCCCGGAACCGCACAACCAGCAGACCTACGACCTGTTCATCGTCGAAGTCGTCGCCGCGTGGGCCAACCCGGAGGTGTACCGCGACGGCCGCTGGCTGGATGCGCCGGAGCAGCCGGGCAGCATCCACCACGTTGCCGGCGGCGCGTTCTTCGAGGCCGGCGGCATGTTCAGCGTCACCGGTGAAATGCTCGGCTGATTGCCACCTGCGATTGTCATTGCGCACAGTCGCGCTGCGGATCGGTTCTACCCGGGTGTGATGTGGCTGCTTATCGTTGGCGCATTCCAACGACAAGGAGACGACGATGGCATGGAACAGGTGGATGGTGGCGCTGGTGATCGCCACCGCGAGCGGTAGCGCGGTCGCGGCGAAGGCGCCCAAGCAGAAAGCACCGGCGCAGGCCGAGGCGCCGAAACCGTATACCGTCGTGTCGTTCACGACCGACGACGGCATCCGGCTCGCTGGCCGGCGTTACGGCAAGGGCGATGCGTGGATCATCCTCTCGCATCAGGCCAACCGCGATCAGGCAAGCTGGGAAGACTTCGCAGCCGCGCTCGCCAAAGACGGCTACACGGTGCTCAGTTACGACTTCCGCGGCTACGGCCAGTCGCAGGGCAGGCAGGCACCGGCGCAGGCCGGCCAGGACCTGAACGCTGCGCTGGCCTATGCGCGTGCGCAGGGCGCGCAGCGCCTCGGCCTGGTCGGCGCGAGCATGGGCGCCATGGCGACGGTGCCGGCGGCACTCGAGGCCTCGCCGCAGGCGGTGGTGCTGCTGTCGATCGCGCCGGCCTACGGCAGTCTGGCGGTCAGTGACGACGCCTTGAAGGCGCTGGCGGTGCCCAGGCTGTTCGTCAGTGCCAGGTACGACAGCTCGCACGCCGATTCCGAACGCATGGCCGCAGCCGCCGGCGTTGCCGACACGCTGATCGTGTCGAAAGGCGGTGGCCATGGTGTCGACATCTTCGGCAGCGCCGATGGCGCGGCGATCCGGCAGCAGGTCGTTGTTTTCCTCGAGACCAACGTGCCGCCGGCAAAGTAAACGCCGCGTTACCGCCACACAGAAAAGGCCGCGGGGCGGCCTTTCTCTATTGAAGCGGCTGGCAAAGCGTAGCGGGGCAAGGCGTGCAAGTACAGCCAGTAGGCCAGCCGCGGGTCAGACGCGCAGCAGCGCGATCTTCAGCGGCGGCTTGCCGTCCGGGCTCGGGAAGTCGGCCTCGGGCGCGATCCATTCGACGTCACGGATCGTCCGGTCGACCTTCTTCGCGCTGCGCTGCATCTGGTCGAGCCAGGCGTCGCGGTCGACCGAGGCGACGTTGTTGCAGCAGACCAGCGTGCCGCCCTCGGCGGTCGACAGCAGCGCCGGCTTGAACAGTGCCGAGTAGTCGTTGACGAGGTCGACGACGCCGAAAATGCCCTTCGAGTAACGCGGCGGGTCGAGAAAGACCAGATCGAACGCGGTCTTTTCCAGCTTCGGGAACGGCGGCAGGCGCTTGCCGCGCACGACGCGCGGCTGGCCGAGGCCCGAATACTGGCGCAGCGCGGCGAACGCGTCGCACTGCACATAGCGCAGGGTGTGGCCGAGGCCGTTGAGGCGCGAGTTCTCCTTGCCGACCAAGAGGCTCGATTCGGCGAAATCGACGTTGGTGACGAGCGATGCGCCGGCCTTGGCCGCGGCGATGCCGACGCCGCAGGTGTAGGCGAACAGGTTGAGCACGTTCTTGCCCTTGGCTTCCTGCAGCACCCGGCGGCGGCCGGCGCGCAGGTCGAGGAACAGCCACGGGTCCTGGCCGGCGTGGCGTGCCTGGAAGCGGTAGTTGACGCCGATTTCCTGCGCAACGCGCGGTTCGGTCGCGATCTCGAGCTGCTCGGTCGAGAGCTTGTTGGCAATGCGCGAATTGGGCTGGCTGCGGTCGTTCCAGATCAGCGGCAGGCCCGGGTAGCGGCGATCGTAGAACGTTTCGATTGCCGCGAGTTCGTCGGCTTCGAGCGCTTCGTGGAAGCTCTGCACCAGGATCAGGTCGCCGTAACGGTCGACGGTCAGTCCCGGCTCGCCTTCGACGCTGCCGTGGAACAGCCGGTAGGCGTCGGTTTTTTCGGCGTGGAGCTTGGCAATCAGGTCGCCGCGGGCGTCGAGCGCGGCGGCGAGCAGGTCGGTCAGGGACGATGACATGGGGGAATCCGGAGTTGGGTGCGTGATTGCCGGCAATGGTAACAGGCTTGGTACCGGTGGCTGCGGCGCAGATTCACGCAGGTGGACGGGCCGGGCTAGAATTTGTCCCGTTCGGAGCGGGGGGATACATCGTGGTCAAGGAAGGCGTGCTGGTAAGTTGGAATGATGACAAGGGCTTCGGCTTTGTCGAAACCGCACAGAACGAGCGCTATTTTCTGCATATCAAGGCGATCAAGCGCACGGTGGCTGGCAGGCCGAAGAACGGCGATCTTGTCGTGTTCGAGCCGGGCTGCGACGCCAACGGGCGCTTGCAGGCGCTGACCGCGACGGTCGGGGCTGGCAGTGGCAGGGCGCAGGCCAGGCAGAAGCTGCCTGAGCGTCGTGGTGGCGGCGGGTTTGATGTCTTTGATTACGCGCTGATTCCGCTGTTGCTGGTCTTGCCGGTCGCGGTGTGGCACAGCGGCTTGTCCTTACAGGTCACAGGGCTGGTTCTGGTGGCCAGCGCCTTGGCGTTTGCCATGTACCAGCACGATAAATCACAAGCCCGAAGCGGTGGTTGGCGTACACCGGAGTCGACGCTGCAACTGTTGGCGCTGGCTGGTGGCTGGCCCGGTGCGTGGGCCGCACAGCATTTGTTGCGTCACAAGAGCAGCAAGGCCAGTTTCCGCGCGGTGTTCGTCTGTGCTGCCATCGCGAATCTGGCGCTGCTCTGGTCGCTGCCGCGATTCGTCAACTGAGCTCAGGCTTTGCGGTAGCGCTGCGAGAACCGCAGCTCGTACGGGTAGGGGAAGAAGTCCTCGAGTATCCCCTGCTGGATGCGCGCCTTGGTCTGTTGCCAGAACGCCGGCTGCAGCAGGTCGGCGTGGTACTTGAGGAAGGCGTCGCGCACCGGTTTCTGGTTCAGGAGGAAGGTGCCGAACTCCTCGGGGTAGACCTCGCCCTTGTGGCCGGTGTACCAGGCCTCGCCGCTCATCTCGAACTCGGGCGACGGCGGCGGCGGTATCCGGCGGAAGTCGCAGTCGGTCATGTACTCGATTTCGTCGTAGTCGTAGAACACGACCCGGCCCATGCGGGTGACGCCGAAGTTCTTGAACAGCATGTCGCCGGGGAAGATGTTGGCAATCGCCAGTTCGCGCAGCGCGTTGCCGTAGTCGCGCACCTTGGCCTCGAGATCGGGGCCGCCGTGGCTGTCGAGCCAGACATTCAGCGGCGTCATCCGGCACTCGATGTACAGGTGGCGGATCACCACGGTGTCGCCGTCCTCCTCGATCATCGTCGGCGCCAGCGCCTTCAGCTCGTCGACCAGCACCGGGTCGAAGCGGTCGCGCGGCAGCGCGACGTCGGAGAACTCGAGCGAGTCGGCCATCCGACCGACCCGGTCGTGGCGCTTCACCATCAGGTACTTGGCGCGGACGATGTCGCGGTTCACTTCCTTTGGCGGCGGGATCACGTCGCGGATCACCTTGAACACGAAGGGGAAGGACGGCAGCGTGAACACGACCATCACCATGCCCTTGATCCCCGGGGCGATCTCGAAGCGGTCGCTGGTGTGGCGCAGGTGGTGGAAGAGCTCGCGGTAGAACATTGTCTTGCCCTGCTTGCCCAGCCCGACCATCGTGTACAGCTCGGCGCGGCTCTTGTCCGGAATCAGCTCGTGCAGGAAGGCGACATAGGCCGACGGGACTTCCATATCGACAAGGAAGTAGGCGCGCGACAGCGAGAACAGCGAGCGGATCTGGTCGTGCGCGAACAGCGCCGCATCGACGAACAGCCTGCCGTCGTGGGTCCGGCACAGCGGCAGCGCGAACGGCGTCTCGACGTCGTCGTGGATGAAGCGGCCGATCAGGTAGGCGGCCTTGTTGCGGAAGAACGGCGATGCGAGCACCTGGATCTGCGCGTTGTAGCCGAGTGCCGGCCAGCGGCCGAGGTGGCGGTACAGCGCGCGGACGATGCGGCGGATGTCGCGGTCGAGGTCGACGAAGGGCTGCGCCCAGCCGAAATCGGTGACGATGCTCGCCAGCGTCGCGAACAGGTCGGCGTGCTTCGGGTAGTAGGTCCGGTACGTCGGCGCCGCGGTGGTCTCGATGTACTCGGTCGATACCGCCGGACGGTAGAAGATGAAGTCGTTGTGGAAGTACGTCCGGTGCAGGATGCGGCAACTGACCGAGTTGAAGAAGGTCTCGGCCAGCTCGGGCTGCTTGTGGTTGACCAGAAGGCCGATGAAGTACGACTTGACGCTGGCCCAGACGTCGTCGGGCAGGCGTTCGGCGTCGAACTCGCGCTTCAGTTGCTCGGACGTTTCGACCACGCGGCTGTCGTAGAAGGCGATCCGGTCGCGCACCGCGTCGCGCAGCGCCCGGGCGTCGCCGGCCTCGAAACACGGTTGCGCCGAACGGCTGGCGGCGCGGAAGCGCGCGTAGTGGGCGTTGAAGCCGGCGAGGATCGCGCGGGCCAGCTCGGCGATCTGGCGGAAATCCGGGGCCGGATCGTCGGGCGTCGGCAGATCGACGGCCTGCAGGTGGGCGGCATTGCTGGCGGACATGGCGGCACACTCGTCGGGAGCACTCTTCACTTTACCGCCAGCGGCGCTGCGCTGCGGCACTTTGTGGCGGTGCAGCAGCCACTTTGCGACGATAGCGCCGGCGCTGCGGCTGCGTGATCAGGGCCAACCCTGTGGCGTGCGTTTCCGGCGGGCATGAAAAAGCCGGGGCGAACCCGGCTTTGCGGCCCGGCGATCTCGGGCGAATGACCACGCGGAACCTGCGTCAGTCGGCGGCCGCGCCGGTTCGTGCTCGCCCGAAGCGGCGGGGCCGGCATGGACAGTGGTCCGTGAGGATCCGGCCGGGGCCGGCAGGCGCAGCCGCCGGAGGGGGCGGGTTTACTCGACGATGGCGATCAGGCTGCTGAGGTTTTCCTCGGTCTTCACGCCCTTGGGCCAGCACACGCTGGCGCGGTCGCCGCTGATCTTCAGCACGCGGCCGTCGATGCGTTCGACACCGGCCAGATCGGCCATCCGGTTTACACGGCCGTTGACGACGATGTCGCTGTTCTTGCCGGCAAAGAAGGCGAAGAGGCTGGATACGATCATGATGACTGCTCCTTGTTTATGTAGTGTTACTACGTAATTTACGCTCGAATTTAGGAAATTTCAAATCAGATTAGAGTGTGAATATGTGCATGACATGTCTGGGGCGCCCGGGCGGGCCGCTTGACGCGGCAGGTAGAATGGAATGATCGAAAGGACTGATTGAAGTCATGGAGGGCGCGATGGCGTCTGCAGCGAACGTTGCCGTGATCGGCGGCGGCCCGGCCGGGCTGATGGCCGCCGAACAACTGGCAGCAAACGGCCACCGCGTCGCGGTGTACGACGCGATGCCGTCGCTCGGCCGCAAGTTCCTGCTTGCCGGCATCGGCGGCATGAACATCACCCATTCGGAACCGCTGCCGGCCTTGCTGGGCCGTTACTTCGAGCGCCGCGACGCGCTCGCGCCGCTGATCGGAGCCTTCGGCCCCGACGCACTGCGCGCATGGATTGCCGGTCTGGGCATCGACACCTTCGTCGGCTCGAGCGGCAAGGTGTTTCCGACCGAGATGAAGGCCGCGCCGTTGCTGCGCGCCTGGCTGGCACGTCTGCGCGCCGCCGGCGTCGTCTTCCACACCCGCCACCGCTGGACCGGCTGGAACGAGTCCGGCGCGCTGTGCTTCGACACGCCGCACGGCGCGATTCAGGTCGATGCCGATGCGACCGTACTGGCGCTCGGCGGCGGCAGCTGGGCGCGGCTGGGGTCGGATGGCGCGTGGGCGCCGTGGCTGCGCGATGCCGGGGCCGACGTGGCGCCGCTGCGGCCGAGCAACTGCGGCTTCGACGCCGGCTGGAGCGCAGTGCTGGCGGAGAAATTTGCCGGTGCGCCGATCAAGAACGTCTCGCTGACGTTCACCGATGCGAGCGGAAACACCGAAACGCGCCGCGGCGAATTCGTGCTGACGCAGACCGGGATCGAAGGCAACCTCGTCTACGCGTTCTCGGCGCGCATCCGCGATGCGATCGCCGATCACGGCGAAGCGCTCATCCATCTCGACCTGTTGCCCGAATTCACGATCGACAAGGTCATCGCCGAGGTCGCGCACCCGCGCGGCTCGCGCTCGATGGCCAGCCATCTGCAGAGCCGGCTGAACCTGAAGGGCGCCAAGGCATCGCTGCTGCGCGAATGCACCAGCAAGGACGACTTCGCCGACCCAGGCAGGCTGGCGGGCAAGATCAAGGCGCTGCCGGTCCGGCTGCTGGCGGCAAGGCCGCTCGACGAGGCGATCAGCAGCGCCGGCGGCGTGCGCTTCGAATCGCTCGACACGCGGCTGATGCTCACGGCGAAACCGGGCGTGTTCTGCGCCGGCGAAATGCTCGACTGGGAGGCGCCGACCGGCGGTTATCTGCTGACCGCGTGCTTCGCCACCGGCCGCGCCGCGGGCTTGGGCGCCGTCGACTGGCTGGCCGCGCAAAGCGGCTGACTGCCGGCTGCGTTGTACTCACTTGCCACCCGTACTGTTGCAACCAGCCCCTGCGGGACGCGGTCGTCCGCCTTGCCGGCACCGCAGCGCCGGGCAGTCGATTCTGGGAGATAAGGAATGAACAAACTCGCACTGATCACCGGCGGCTCGCACGGCCTTGGCGCCGCGCTGGTCGACCACTATCTGGCCGCCGGCTGGACCGTGCACGAGTTCTCCCGCTCCGGCCTGGGCGCTGCGCACGTGCAGGCCGACTTCGCCGATCCGGACGCGGCCGTCGCGACGCTAGCCGCGCGCTTTGCCGAATTCGCCAGCCGGCCGTGGGACGAGATCGTGCTGATCAACAATGCCGGGACGCTGACACCGCTGCTGCCGCTGGCGCAGCAGCACGACGCGCAGATCACCGCCAGCCTTAACGTCAACGTGATGACCGCGGTGCGGGTGATCGCAGCCTTCCTGCGGCGCTTTCAGGATGTGGCGGCGGTGAAGACCGTGGCGCAGATCTCGTCGGGCGCCGCGCTGCGCGGCTACGGCAGCTGGTCGCTGTACTGCGCCGGCAAGGCCGCGGTCGACCACCTGCTGCGCGCCGTCGCGGTCGAACAGGCCGGCGCTGTGCATCCGGTCACCTGCATCAGCATCGACCCGGACGTGATGGACACGCAGATGCAGACCGAAATCCGCGGCACGAGTGTCGACGACTTTCCTGACGTCGCTCGCTTCATCGCCCGCAAGCAGGACGGCAAGCTGCGTACGCCGGAATCGGTCGCGGCTTATGTGGCTGGGGTGATTGCCTGCGGGCCGGAAGGCGGGGCGAGGTATGACATCGAGGATGAAGGCTGAGCGTTTCGGCGTGTGAACGATGCACTAGCCTGAAGTCGAGATCAGGGTTGGAGGTCTTCCGCCTCCGTTCGCCGGAAACCCGCACAGATGAAAATGTACGCTCTTGAAGAATCTGCGCTGGGCGACGGGGGTTGGTGTGGAGCAGGTTCTACGTGCGTGGGACGTGATCGGCTTGTTCGATGAGTCGACCACTACATGTCGGGTTCCGCTTGTTTGTAGATTTTTTTCTTGAACAATTCCGGTCGCTCTGTTTGCCACATTTTCAGCGACTCGATCGGTGACCGGAAGCCCAGCGCTTTTTGCGGGATGTGATGGTTGTAGGCGTTCCGGTAATCGTCCAACGTCTGCGCCAATTCCGCTGCACTGGCAAAGCGGGTCTGCTTCACCAGCTCGCTGATCCGGCCGTTGAAACGCTCGACCATGCCATTCATTTGCGGCGTGCGCGGCGGGATCAGCCGATGCTCGATCCCCAAGGCTGCACAACGGCGATCAAACACGTGCCGTCCGCTCGGGGTCTTGGCTTTGCTGGTGAAGCGATCGGTGAATTGGCTGCCATTGTCGGTCAGCAGTTTCTCGATTTTCATCGGCGCCGCCTTGTACAGGCGCTGCAGGAAGTCGACGCTGCTGGCTTCGGACTGATCCGGGTAGATGTGCAGGAACACCCAGCGGGTGGCCCGGTCGATCGCGACGAACAGGTAGCTGCGCGAGGTTTCGTCGGGCATCTGCGGCAAGTACTTGATGTCCAAATGGAAGTAGCCCGGTGCGTAGTCCTTGAAGCCCTTGGAGGGCGCGGCGGGTTCTTCCGGCTGCAGTTGCGCCTGCAGTGTCTTGAGGTTGCCGACGCCTTCGCGCACCAGCAGCCGGTTGATGCCGGATCGGGTGGCGTTCGGGTTGATGAAACGCTGGGCCACCGCGGCCAGGTCATCGAGCGGCAGCAGCAAGGTGGTGCGCAGAATCAGCACCAGCGCTTCCTGCGTCTGGGACAAGGTAGTGTGCAGGGTATGCGGGCGGTGCGACCGATCGGTGAATTCGTCGCGCGTTTGCCATTTGCGGATGGTGTCCTTGCCGACGCTGTAGCGCAGCATCAGCTCGCGCTGCGAGAGGCTGGAGTGGCGGATTTCCTCGCGGGTGAGCGGTGTGGTGCGGGCATTGCTGTGCAGGCGGTGGCTCATGGCTGGCTCGCATTGACAGACTGAGTGATCAAGGTACGCAAAAGCGCGCGTGCCTGGAAGAGTGGCCAGCTGCGCTTTGGAAGCCAATCAGACGAAACCCAACAACTACATGGTGCCTCCGGTCTGGAGCGACAGTGCCGCTTATAAGCCGGTACATAAATATTCAGACACTTTTTCGAGAAACGAGTTAGAACTAACTATGCCTTTGCCTAATGCAATCGACCGCTTAGCTTAGGCGGCCGGTAGTGATGAAAAGCATCACGTCATTGCATCAAATATGAAAAAAGGAAGCATCCTATGGAATTTCCTCGCCGAATCGTGGATATGCACACCCACCTATTTAATGCGCGCTATATGCCTCTGGCTAGCATCATCACTGATGCGATGAATAAGAAAGAAAGCGCCCTTGCAAACCGCGTTGCGGAGTTTTTGGAAGCCATTACGGGATCGTCTTATAAGGAAAATGGACTGTTGTTTGAGGATGTGCATTTTTTGAACGAAGAAGCAAAAAGCGAATATCGCATCGATCAGATCTGGGAGATTGCTAAATATGAACTGCTTTCGGCATCAGGTTCAAGAAGTGCCGTCACAAAAGGAGCTAGTGCCTTAAGTGATATACAGTTCAGCGCGCCAACCTTCAATCTGCTGCGTAAAAGCAATATTTCGAGTGTCGTTGATAATCTCTCTGACATCGACTTCGTTGCCGAAAATTATGTAGAAGAGACACCGGCCTCAAAGGTGCCAATTTATGAAATGCAAAAATTTAGTCGCGACGGGACATTTGGTAATGTTCTTGATCGTGAAGAACAGGCAGTAAGAAAATCCTTGCGTGCAGTGATTGCCCTGATGGATTCAACGGCTTGGGGAGCACCAGAAAATTACTTGGAATTCTTCCTTACTATGCTCAAGTCGGAAGAGGATATGTTCGCCAAATTAATTGATGGATATGGACCTGGCTTGCCGTCGCTTCAGGTTGTCCATTTTATGATGGATATGCAAATGGCTTATCCTGATCATAAATCCCCCCGTTATCCATTTTTTCCGAATCAAGTCGAGAAAATGGAGCAGCTGCATCGTAACCATCCAACACAAATATTCGGTTTTTGTGCCTTCGATCCGCGACGGCCAGGAAGTTGGAAGACTCGCGCCGAAGACGCACTCGCAAGAGGATTCATTGGATTTAAATTTTATCCACCCCTGGGCTACAAACCTTCAGGTAACAAAGATAAGGTGCTACAGTCAGTTATTGACGAATTTTTTGATTTCTGCGTCGATGGTGATATCCCTGTGTTTGCACACTGCACGCCGAAGGGATTTCAAACTCGTTTGAAAGAGGGTGGTAACGCGCATCCGAAATATTGGAGGGCCGTTTTGGAAGACCGCAGGTGGAATAAATTAAGGCTATGCCTTGGACACGCTGGGGGAGCACGCATTGAAAATAATGGAATTAATTCGCCCGGCTGGATGTCAAATTCCGACGAGGAGTGGAGGTTGCAAGACAATTTTGCTCGGATTGTTACCGAGCTTTGCACCTCCTATCCAAATGTTTACTGCGAAGTTGCCAACATGTCACCCCTGCTAAATCCAGATAACGTGACGACTTTTGTCGCTAACTTAGAGCGAGCTAGGACTGCAGCTTTGAGTGAAGGGCGCCCGTTTGAATTAATGGACAAGTTGGCATATGGTACTGACTGGCATATGCCTGACATGGTTGATAACACCAGAAGGTATTTTGAAGTGCTTTTAAATATAATGAACAGAAATGAATATCGACATTATATCGACAAATTTTTTTGGCAGAACGCCTACAGTTTCATGAAAATTCCTGAATGATTCGGAGCTAGTGCAGCAGCGGCGGCAAAGCCCGGCTGGGGTTAGGAACCGAGGTCTGCGACGGCTATTTACCCAGCCTGCTGGTCAGTGAGCCGGGGGCATCCTGTACTATGGTGGCGATTCGGCGTGTTGGCGGCTTAAGCCAAGTCCCTCGTCGCCATCGAAGACTGACCTGTATGCAAGGACTGAATCAATGGTGCAATGAATCAGCGGTGAATTGCTGGCGTTGATAAAGTCCTCGTTGGCTCCGTGGACCAACATCATCCCGGCTGGGAGGAGTAGACCGATGGGCTACGTGCCGCGCCTGCCCTTGGTGCTTGTGATCGGGGCTGGCCCGATAGGTTGGGGTTGTTTCAGCGCTGCGGCACTCGCCACCCCGGATCCGGCTGGGCGTTGAGCTGCCGGTCGATCAGCCCGGTCCAGCCGAGGTAGAGCGAGTAGATTTCGGCGCGGTCGGCGAGTTTGCCGTGCAGGGCGACGCCGTGGCCTTCGGCCCAGGCGAGGGCTTCGAGTTCGTCGTCGGTCTCGAACAGCACGACGTAGCGGTCGCCGTGGAAGTCGAGCAGCGGCCGGTCGCCGCCGAACAGGTCGCTGCGCAGCTGTTTGAGTGTACTCAGCAGGTCGTCGCCGCGGACGTCGTGGCCTTCGAGGCTGGTCGAGCCGATCAGCGTGACGATGTGGTAGCGGGCCATGGGGGCTCCTGCGCGCAAAAGCCCAGTCTAGGCCGGTGCCGGCCGCGGCCCTTGTCGGCGGTCAAACCGGTGCGATGCCGGTGCCGCAGGCCGGGCAGACGGCGTTCAGTAGTGCGGCGGGATTTCGTCGAACAGGCTGCGCGGTGCACCCGGGCCGCTGCGCTGCTGTTCCTGCACCTGCCGCAGCGCCTGCGCCAGGAGTTCCAGATCCTGCTGCTGGCGGGCGACGACGCGGTTGAGTTCGTCGAGCAGTTCGTCCTGCAGCGCGAGGCGGATTTCGAGTTCGGTGAGGCGGTCTTCCATGGGGCGGTGTCCGGTTGATCGGCCGTCAGCATAGCGCGTTCTGCGCCGGGGATCGCTGCCGTTCGACCGGTCTGTTTGACGTCGGGGCCTGGCCGGCGTAACGTCGCGGGCCTTTTTTCGCGAGCCACTCCCATGAATCACTCCTGTGGCATCGACTTCGGTACGTCCAATTCCACCGCGGCGATTCATACCGACGCGGGCGCGCGGCTGCTGGCGCTCGAAGACGGCAAGGTCACGCTGCCGTCGGCGGTGTTCTTCAACCTTGAGGACGACACGCTGGCCTACGGCCGTGCGGCGCTGGCCGAGTATCTGGAAGGCTACGACGGGCGCTTGATGCGGGCGATGAAGAGCCTGCTCGGCTCGAGCCTGATCGACGCCGGCACCGAGGTCGGCGGCCGCACGCTGGCGTTCCGCGAGTTGATCGGCGGCTTCATCGGCGAGGTGAAAGCGCGGGCGCAGCGCGAGGCCGGCCGCGAGTTCGACGCCGTGGTGCTCGGCCGGCCGGTGCGTTTCGTCGACGACAACGACAAGGCCGATGCGCAGGCCGAGACGACGCTGGCGCAGATCGCCCGCGATCTCGGCTTCAGGGACGTCAGCTTCCAGTTCGAGCCGATTGCCGCCGCCCACGACTACGAGCAGCGCATCGAACGCGAGGAGCTGGTGCTGGTGGTCGACATCGGCGGCGGTACGTCGGACTTCTCGCTGATCCGGCTCTCGCCCGAGCGGCGCGGCAGGGACGACCGCAGTGCCGACCTGCTGGGCAGCGGCGGTGTGCACATCGGCGGCACCGATTTCGACAAGCGGCTGTCGCTGGCAACGGTGATGCCCGAACTGGGGCTGGGCAGCCTGCTCAAAAAAGGCGCGGCGTTTCCGAGCAGCGTGTTCTTCCATCTGGCGACGTGGCACACGATCAACTTCGCCTATACGCGCAAGATGCGCCAGACGTTGCACGCGCTGGGGCCGGACGTGAGCGACATGACGCGTTACGACCGGCTGTTCCACGTGATCAACCAGCAGTCGGCGCACCATCTGGCGATGCGGGTCGAGGACAGCAAGATCGCGCTGTCCGAGCTTGAGACGGTGCAGATGCAGCTGGAGGAGGTCGATGCGGCGCTGGTGCGCGAGGTGTCGCGGCAGACCTTCGCCGATGCGATTGCCGACGAGATCGAACGCGTCGGCGCCGCGGCGATGCAGACGCTGAGCCAGGCCGGTGTCGCGGTGGCCGATGTCGATACGCTGTTCTTTACCGGCGGTGCATCGGCGGTGCCGGCGTTGCGTGCGGCGATGGCGGGGCTGTTCCCGGCCGCGCGCGTGGTCGAAGGCGATGCGTATGGCAGCGTCGGCGCCGGGCTGGCAGTGGTGGCACAGCAGCGCTACGGCTGAGTGCCTGTCCCGTCGGGCGGCTGCGCGGCCTCGTCCGGTGCGCCGAACCCCGCAAGGGGTCGGCCTATCGGGCCATCCTCATGGACCCTGTGTCCATTCCGCTTTCTCCCAGGGGGGACTGCCGGTGGGCGTCCTCGCTTCGGGCGGCGCCAAACCGGCTCGTTCGTCCATCGGGGCAGGCCCTGAATCCCGATGCGCATGGCAGCAATGCCGCGCGGGCAGGCCGGGGCGGCGGTTATAATCGCCGGCTGGATTTGCCTACGAGATTTGCCCATGTCCCGCACGATCTACCTGCTCCGTCACGGCCAGACCGAATTCAACACGGTGCGCCGGCTGCAAGGCCGCTGCGATTCGCCGCTGACGGCGCTCGGCCGCGAGCAGGCGCAAGCGATGGGCGAGGCGCTGAAGGACGAGATCGGCAGCATCGACGGCTGGGCGATGCGGGTCAGTCCGCTGGCGCGGGCGCAGGCAAGTGCCGCACTCGTCGCTGCGGCGCTCGGGCTGCCGGCGGCGGCAATGACGACCGACGAGCGCATCATCGAAGTCGGCTTCGGTGACTGGGAGCAGCAGCTGCGCGAAGACCTGGTCACGCAACGGCCCGAACTCGAGACCGCGCCGGACTGGCATTTCCACTCGCCGAACGGCGAACAACTCGCCGATGTGCTTGCGCGCATCGACGCCTTCCTTGCCGATCCGGCGCTGCCGCAGCGGCTGATCGTCGTTTCGCACGGCCTGTTCGGCCGGCTGCTGCGTGCGCGCTATCTTGGCTTGAGCGGCGACGCGCTGTTCAGCGGCGAGATGCCGCAGGACGCGTTCTTCCGGCTGGCCGGGGGCGAGGTGACGCGGATCACCTGCGCCGGAGTGACGGCATGACGGCCGCCAAGGCCGGTGCCGCCGCGGCACAGGGTGGCGACAAGTACGAGATTCGCCCCGACCAGTCGGTCGAGCTGCTCAAGGAGCTGCACATCCTGACGCGCGACGGCAAGCTCAACCAGGACAGCCGCCGCAAGCTCAAGCAGGTCTACCACCTGTTCAACTTCATCGAACCCCTGCTCCGCGACGTGGTCGCCGATCATCCGAACGTGTCGCTGGTCGACCACGGCGCCGGCAAGTCGTACCTGGGCTTCATCCTCTACGACCTGTTCTTCAAGGCGAATGCGCCGGAAGGCACGATCTACGGCATCGAAACCCGCCAGGAACTGGTCGAGCGCTCGACCGAGCTGGCGGCGCGCTGCGGCTTTCCCGGCATGCGCTTCCTGAACCTGTCGGTGGCCGATTCGGTTGCCTCGGACGCGCTGCCCGGGCAGGTCGACATCGTCACCGCATTGCACGCGTGCAATACCGCAACCGACGATGCGATCCGCTTCGCGCTGGAGAAAAAGGCCAGCCACATCGTGCTGGTGCCCTGCTGCCAGGCCGAGGTTGCCGCGGTGCTGCGCAAGAACAAGCAGCAGGCGCTGAAGCGCCCGCTGGCCGAGATCTGGCGCCACCCGATCCACACGCGCGAGTTCGGCAGCCAGATCACCAATGTGCTGCGCTGCCTGCAGCTCGAGGCGCACGGCTACCACGTGACGGTGACCGAGCTGGTCGGCTGGGAGCATTCGATGAAGAACGAGCTGATCGTCGCCAGCTACAAGAACCTGCCGCGCCGCAAACCGGCAGAGCGGCTCGATGCGGTGCTGACCGAGCTGGGGCTGGAGGAGATGCGCGAGCGCTTCTACAGCGCCTGAGCGCCTCCGAACCCGACACGACCGGCCGCTGGCCGGTTTTTTTTCGTGCCTGCCGCCCGTCTGCAGGAGCATCATTTTTATGTTGCACTGCAAAAACAATGACGATGTGCTATCCAGTCTCTTACGTTGTTTGACATATTTTTCGGTCCGACGCTGTTCGGGCCGTTTTCTTTTGAACGTATCAGGAGGATGGGAAGTGCTTGCTACCGATTCCAAGGTCGTCCAGCTCGGACGTTACAACGTGCAGCAGGGCCAGAGCTCGGTGTCCGGGCTGTCGTCCGGCGCCTTCATGACCGTGCAGCTGCACCTGGCGCACTCGGCCAGCTTCGTCGGCGCCGGCATCATTGCCGGCGGGCCGTTCCGCTGCGCCGAGACCTTTCCCGGCGCCGCGCCGGTGGCCGAGGACGCGTTCATCCAGAACTCGCTCTACATCTGCCTGAACCCGCTGGTGCCGCAGACGGCGCCGAACGCCGAGCACCTGGCAAAGCTCGCCCGCCAGACCGCCGCCGCCGGCGAGATCGACCCGGTCGAGCATCTGGCCGACGACAAGGTCTACATCTTCACCGGCAGCAAGGACGAGGTGGTGTTTTCCGATACCGTCGCCCGTACCAAGCGCTTCTACGAGCTGCTCGGCGTCAGGCCCGAGCACATCGACTACGACGACACCGTACCGGCGGGGCATTCGATCATCACGCAGAACCCCGAGGATTCGCCGCTCGGCACCAACCAGCCGCCCTATATCAACCAGGGCGACTTCATCCAGTCGCACCGCGTCCTTGGCCACATCCACGGCAAGCTCAACCCGCCGTCCGAGCGCCCGAGCGGCAGGCTGGTGCGCTTCGATCAGCGCGAGTTCCTGAGCTTCCTCGGCGACGACGACCAGCAGGCCCGGCGCGACAGCATGAGCGACTACGGCTACGCCTACATTCCGAAAGCGGTCGAGGACGGTGAACCGGCGCGGGTGCATATCGCGCTGCACGGCTGCAAGCAGGGCTACAACTACGTCGAATACACCAATGGCCGCCGCAACACGCAGAACTCGCCGCCGTACGGCAACCGCTACGTGACGACGACCGGCTACAACGAGCTGGCCGACAGCAACAACTTCATCATCCTGTACCCGCAGGCCGAAGGCACCGACAACGGCTATACGCAGAATCCGGAAGGCTGCTGGGACTGGTGGGGCTACTCGAGCGCCAGCGCGCAGCGGCCGGACTACTACTCGCGCAACGCGATCCAGATCCGCGCGATCCATGACATGCTCAAGCGCCTCGGCGGCTGAGTCAGGAGAAAAGACGATGTCCTTCTACGAATCGATCACCGCAGCCATCCCGCCCGCGCTGCAGGGCCCGGCCACGCAGCGCCTGCACGGCCTCGGCCGGCTCTATGCGCAATCGGCCAATCGCCAATGGCACAACGGCCTTACCGCGGCGGCCACCCTGCCGGCGCTTGCCAACCCGGAAACCTGGTTCGAGGCCTGGGCGTTGCAGCAGGCGGTGTGGCAGCGTTTGCAGAAGCAGGGCGAGCAATGGTGGTCAGGCCTGACCGCGATCCACCACGAAAGCGGCGAACTGCGCCGGGCCAATACGATGAGCAAGTTCTTCGAGCAGGAATACAACCTGTACGCGCAGTTCGGCGAGCTCGTCGGCAACCAGTTCACCAGCCTGTTCGAGCTGATGGACAACATCCAGGTCGACTACGGCTACTGGCTGGCGCAGAAACAGGCCGGGGCAGCCGTGCCGGCCGGGGGCGAGCATGCGGCGGTTGCCAGCACGCGGCAGGCAAGGCGCGTGGCCAACGCGGCGTGACGCATCTGGCCTGCCCGACGCAAACCGGCCCGCGGGCCGGTTTTTTCATGCCGGCACGATGTGCCTGGCCAGGTAGTCGATCAGCACGCGGACCTTGGGTGCGAGATGGCGTTTCGGCGGATACAGCAGCCACGCGGTGCCGTGATAGGCCGGCGCGCGGAAGGCCCAGTCCGGCAGCACCTGCACCAGCCGGCCGTCGGCGAGCGCGGCGCGTGCGGTGAAGTGCGGCAGGCAGGCGATGCCGAGACCGGCCAGCGCGCCCTCGAGCCGGATCGCACTGTGGTTGGCGACGTAGCGGCCACGGACGGTGATGCTGGCGGCGTCCTTGTCACGGCGGAACTGCCAGCGCGCGTCGTCGGGTGTTTCGCCGAGATAAAGGCAGCTGTGGCCGGCGAGGTCGCGCGGATGCGACGGCAGGCCGTGCGCGGCCAGATACGCCGGTGCCGCTGCGAGCACGTGCTCGATGCGCAGCAGCGGGCGCGCCGCCAGCCCCGGCGGTGGCGTATCGGTGATGCGCAACATCAGGTCGACGTCGTCGTCGTACGGATCGACGTCGCGATCGCTGAGGATCAGCTGGACGTCGACCTCCGGGTAGCGGGCGAGGAAATCCGCCATCAGCGGGTGGACGACCTGCCGGCCCAGCGCCACCGGCATGCTGACGCGGACCAGCCCGCGCGGCGCATCCATGAATTCGTTCGAGACCGCCATCACCGCCCTGGCCGCGGCGACCATGTCCTGCGCCCGTACATGGACGGCCCGGCCCGGTTCGCTCAGCCGCAGCTTGCGCGTGGTGCGCTCGAGCAGCCGCGTGCCGAGCGCGGCCTCGAGCCGGGCAATCTGCCGGCTCACCGCCGACGGCGTGCTGCCGAGCTGGCGCGCCGCCGCCGAGAAGCTGCCGGCATCGACGACACGGACGAACACCGCCATGTCGTCGAGCAGGCCGAGGTAGTCGCCGGCTGCAGCACGCTCTCGCTTCATGTGTTTATTTGTTCCATTGAGGCACAAGTATTGTGCAATTCTTGATGATTATCGCGTCGGGATGCAAGGCATAAGCTGTCGCCATTGTCATCTGCCGGAACACCCCATGAACGCACTCATCCTCCGTCCCTGGCTGGCCGACGCCATGCTGCTGCTGGTCGCGCTGCTCTGGGGCACGAGCTACGGCGTGGCCAAGGGCGCGCTTGCCTGGTATCCGGTGCTCGGTTTTCTGGCGGTGCGTTTCGGCCTGACCTTCGTGCTGCTGCTGCCGTCGCTGCGGCAACTGGCGCGCCCGGCCGGGCGCGGCGCGCTGAACGCCGGCCTGCCGCTCGGTGCGGTGCTGCTGGCGATCTTCATCTGCGAGATGTTCGGCGTGGCGCTGACCAGCGCCGCCAACGCCGCGCTGCTGATCAGCCTGTGCGTGGTGTTCACGCCGTTTGCCGAGTGGGCGATGCTGAAGCGCCGCCCCGAGGCCAAGGCGGTCGTCGCGGCGCTGGTGTCGCTCGCCGGTGCGGCGATGCTCGCCGGCAATGCCAGCCTGCGCTTCAATCTCGGCGACGCGCTGATGCTGGCCGCCGCGGTGCTGCGGGCGGTCAACGTCTGCCTGATCAAGAAACTGACCGAAGACCGGCCGGTGGCGATGCTGACGCTGACCGCGGTCCAGGCCGGTGTCGTCTGCGCCGGCAGCGTTGCCGTCGCCTTGCTGGTGTCCGATGCCGGCCTGCCGGCCCTGCCCCGCGCGCCGGCGTTCTGGGCGGCGGCGCTGTATCTGGTGCTCGGCTGCACGATCTTCGCGTTCTTCGCGCAGAACTGGGCGATCCGCCGCGGCAGCCCGACGCGGGTATCGTTGCTGATGGGCAGCGAACCGGTCTTCGGCGCGCTGTTCGCAGCGGCCTGGCTGGGCGAGCGGCTGACACCGCTTGCGTGGTGCGGCGCGGCGCTGATCGTCGGTGCCAGCCTGTGGGCGACGCTGCCGCGGCGGGTCCTGCCCGCCATGACTTGATCAGCGAGGCTCGGAACCTGTCCCGGTCGGCGAGCGAGCCACGGCAGCTCGTTGCCGCCCGAAGCGAGGGCGCGCCACCGGAAGAAACCGGCATGGACATGCCGTCCATGAGGCGCCCCGAAGCCAGCCCGCTTGCGGGGTTCCGGCGCATCGGACGGCGGCGAAAGGCGCAGCCGCCGAATGGGGCAGGTTCTCAGTGCACCGCGTAAACCTGCCCGGTCTGCGCACCTTCGACGCTCTTGCTGTACGCCAGCGCAACGCGTGCGGCCGGTACCGCCTCGAAACCGCGGAAGTAGGGACCGTAGCCGGCCAGCGATTCGACCAGCACGTTCGGGCTGACGACGTTGATGCGCAGACCGCGCGGCAGCTCGATCGCCGCACCGCGGACGAAGCCCTCGATTGCCGAATTGACCATGCTGGCGCTGCTGCCGTAGACGATCGGGTCGTCGCTGAGGATGCCGCTGATCAGCGTAAAGCTGCCGCCGTCGTTCAGCACGTGCTGGCCGGCGAGCACCAGGTTGACCTGGCCCATCAGCTTGTCGTTCAGGCCGATCGCGTACTGCGCCGGCGTGAATTCGGCCAGCGGGCCGAAGTGCAGGTTGCCGGTCGCGGCGACGACGGCGTCGACCTTGCCGGTATCGCGGAACAGTTGCTCGACGCTGGCCAGGTCGGTGACGTCGACGCGGAAGTCGCCGCTGTTGCGGCCGGCGGTGAGAATGTCGTGGCGCGGGGCGAGTTCGGATACAACCGCGCGGCCGATGGTGCCGCTGGCACCGATGACGAGGACTTTCATGGCAGGACTCCTTGTTGATGGATTGTTGACGGAATCCATCATATCCAAGCCAGCATCGGCGATAATCCGGCTAAAACTCAATTCACTATTGCATCCATGAACGAAATCGACGCAGGCCATCCGGTCAACCAGCAGCTGCAATGGGCGATCACCTTCATTGCCGTGGTCGAGCACGGCAGCTTCACCCGTGCGGCCGCGGCGCTCGGCATCTCGACCGCGCTGGCGAGCCGGCAGCTGAGCCAGCTCGAAACGCTGCTGGGCACGCCGCTGCTGTTCCGCACCACGCGGCGGCTCAACCTGACCGAGGCCGGCCGGGTGTATCTCGAACACTGCCGCGACTGGCCGCAATGGGTCGGCGCCGCCGCGCTGGCGGTGCGCGAGCTGCGCGACGAGGTGGCCGGCACGGTAAGGATCACGGTGCCGACGAGTTTCGGCGGTGTGTTCATGGCACGGGCGCTGCTGGCGCTGCGGGCGCGCCACCCGCAACTCAGGGTCGAACTCGACCTGAGCCGCGATCCGCGCGACCTCGAGGCCGGCGGCTACGATCTGGCGATCCGCTCGAACATCGCCAGCCCGGACCGGCTGGTATCGCGGCCGCTGAGTCTGGTGCGCGACTGGCTGGTCGCCAGCCCTGCGCTGTTCGACGGCACGCAGCCCGCCTCGCCGGCCGAACTGGGCGACTGGCCTTGTCTCGCCAACCATTTCTTCCGTGACGCGACGCACTGGGTGTTCAGCCGTGGCCAAGTGCTGTACGCGATCGACATCGCACCGGTGCTGCAGGCCAACGACTACAACCTGCTGCGCAACCTCGTGCTCGCCGGCGGCGGCATCGCCCGGCTGCCCGGCTACCTCGTTGGCACCGATGTCGACAGCGGCCGCTTGCTCCGGCTGCTACCCGACTATCAATTGCCGGAGATGCCGTACTACCTGGTCTACCCGCAGCGCCTGCCGCAGCCGGCCAAGGTGAGGGTGCTGATCGACTTCCTGCTCGAGTGGTTCGCCCGGCCCGAGCAGGCGGCGCTGTTGGGGCGGCCCGTTTCGCGGCATTGAGTGGCCGGAGCAGCACGCGTATGGGCTTGGTGTGGAAAGAGACAGTGCTGTAGCCATTTGCAGCTTTCTTTATTGTTTCAATTAAATTTCGCTCTCGACAAAAATAAAATCGGGAGTTGATATGAAACTGCGTTTTTTACTTCCTGTTGTTGCAAGCATTGCTTTGGCTGGCTGCGGTGGTGGCGGTGAGGACGGTTCGACTGGCGGCGGCGAACAGGGCGAGGCGATCAAGGCCATGCTGCCCGCCAACGGCAACGCCCTAGCGACGATCGAACCCGGTAGTGCCGAATCGGCCGATCTGGAGGCCTTCGGCAAGGCGGTGGGCGACGCGCGCATCGTCTTCGTCACCGAGCCCGCGCATGGTGAAGCCAGCACGCTGACGCTGGCGACGCGGCTGATCAAGTATCTGCATCAGCACAAGAACTTCGACGTGCTGCTGCTGGAAAGCGGCATGTTCGATATCGCCCGGATGAAGGAAATGTACGAGCAGCGCGGTATGTCGTACACGCAGTCGTCGGCGGGCCGGATTTTCTACATGGATTCGCGCACGCCCGAGGGGCGCCAGATCACCACTTACGTCGACCAGACGCAGGCAACGGCACGGCCGCTGCGGTTTGCCGGGCTGGAGATGATGATGGGCGGGCTCGCATCGACCAGTGAAGGCGTCGCGCGGCTGGAGGCGTACCTGACCGGCAAAAAATCGCCAACGCTGCAGTCCGTCGATTGGCCACAGTTCAAGGTGCTGGCACAACGAGTCGCCGAGCTGCCCGAGCGGACGCCGGCGCCGAAGGATCTCGGTCCGTTCAACCGCGTCAGTGCGGTGCTCGATCAGGAGTTGTGCACTGGCGCCGATAACGTCCGCTACGCGATTGATTCGGATGGATTCTGGTGCCGTACGGTACGCAACTGGGTGGCCGCCAGCGGCTATCTGTGGAACAAGCCGGGCGACGTCGATTACGTGCCGCGTGATGTTGCGGCAGCGGCCAACATTGCCTGGTTCCTGGAGGGGCCATTCAAGGACAAGAAGGCGGTGATCTTTACCGCTGCATTCCACGGTGTTGACGCTACACCGGCGCTGGTTGCCCGCAATACCGCCAGCGAGCTCAAGCAGCGCTACCCGGGGCAGATCCATACCGCGTACATCACCGTCGGGGGCCTGAACAATGACACCAGCGACAAAAACACCGGCGCGCTGGAGTACTATTTGCGCGCCGTTGGCAATCAGCCGCGCTACCTTGCCTACCCGAGCGACAGTGCGGCCCGGGCACTGCTGTCGGGGTTGAGCGTGCGGGAATGGGGTTTCACCGTAACCAAACCCAGCAACTTCGGTAACGGTTACCAGAGCCTGTTCTACGTGCCCAGCGGGCGGATGCTGTTACCCGACTGGGCGGCTTACCCTCCGGTGTACTGAGCGCATGAGCCCGCTGGCCAGACGCATGCCCGGTTGACTGGCCGGTGCTGCCTGGCAGTCAGCGTGGCTCGTCGCTGCCTGCCTGCCGGGCTTCGTGCGCCACGGCCGTGCTGGCCGCCCTGGCAGTAAAAGCTGCGGTGTCGAGCACGATGCCGTGGGCGATGTACAGCTCGACGTCGGTGCGCGGCTGGCCGGCACGCTGTTCGGTGCCGACGATGACGACGCCGGTCTTGCGGTCCGAGTAGATCCGGTATTCGGTGCGCGGGCCGACCAGGTTGACCCGCAGCTCGCTGTGCAGATTGCTCTGCATCAGCCCGAAGTAGGCGCGCAGCCGCCGTGGCCCCGGGCCGTCGTTGCGCTGGCAGCCGGCGTCGCAGCGGTAGGCGTGGACGAGCTTGTAGCCGTTGCGCTTCAGGATGTCGCCGTAATAGTCGTTGGCCCACTGGGCAGTGTCGTCGAGCGTGTAGCCGTAGAACCACGTGTTGCCGGCCACCGGCACCCGGTGGTCGACGCGCAGCCCGCCGCCGGGCTTGAAGTACGGTGTCGAGACCGGCACGTCGACGCGGACGTGCTCGAGGTACTTGCCCTGCTCGAACGGCGGGTTGCCGGGCAGGATGTCGAGGTCGAACGGCGCGCGGTTCAGCGGCACCGGCGTTTCGCGCACCGGCCATACGGTTTCCGGTCCGGCCCTGTCGCCGGCCGGGCAGTCGGCGTGACCCAGCCCCGGCGCGGTCGGGCTGGCCTTGAGCTTGCGTGCGATCGGCTTCACGTCGCGGATCGCCCCCTGGGCGATCGCCAGTGTCACGTCGACGAGCGACGGGTCGGTGTCCGAACGGCCGGTGCCGAGCAGCACGACGCCCTTGCGCGGGCTGGTGTAGACGGTGTAATCGACCGTATAGCCCGGTTCGGGGCGCGGCCGGACATTGCGCATCGCGTTGCCGGCGATGCGGCGCAGCTCGACGCCGTCGGTGTCGCGCAGGCAGCGCTCGTCGCACTGCTGCACCTCGACCCGGGTAAAGCCGCGGCCGGCCAGCGCGCACTCGTAATGCTTGCGGACCGCGGCGGCGGTGACGCTGCCGTCGCGATAGCGGTATTCGGCGTACCAGCCGTCGCCCACCACCGGCACCGTGTATTCGTCCCAGCGCTCGGGTACGCCGCGCTTGTCGCGGATCCAGCCCGATACCGGTACGTCGAGCTCGACGCCGGCGCGCACGAAGGGTGGAAAGGTCGACGCGTAGCCAGGCAGGGGCGCGAGTCCGAACGGCATGGTCGCCGCGCCGAGGGTGGAGTCGGCGTTGGCCAGCGGTAGCGCGAGCAGCAGGATCCACGGCTTCATCGGCTTGCTCCAGCGGAGGTGCTGCTTTCAAGATACAAGCAGCATCACCGCGGTGCCGTGCCGGCGGTCGGCCGTCATCAGGGCGCTGTTACGGGCGCCGGCCGTGGCCACTGTGCCTTTGCCGGGATCGCGGACGGCGCATACTGGATGCTCCTTTTCCGGAGCGTCGCCATGGCGTTGAAAGACTGGCTGGCCGCACTGCTGGTGATCGTGGCCTGGGGTGTCAATTTCGTCGTCATCAAGGTCAGCCTGCACGGCGTGCCGCCGATGCTGCTCGGCGCCTTGCGTTTCATGCTGGTCGCGTTTCCCGCGGTGCTGTTCGTGCCCCGCCCGCAAGTGCCGTGGACGCGGCTGCTGGCCTATGGCGCGACGATCAGCCTTGGCCAGTTCGTCTTCCTGTTTTCCGCCATCGATGCCGGCATGCCGGCCGGTCTGGCTTCGCTGGTGCTGCAGGCCCAGGCCTTCTTCACCGTGCTGCTGGCCGCAGCGCTGTTCGGCGAGCGCATGCACTGGTACAGCCTGGCCGGGCTGGCCGTGGCGGCGGCCGGGCTGGCGATGATCGGGCTGAGCGGCGGTGCCGGACGCGTCTCCGCGCTCGGCTTCGGGCTGACGCTGTGCGCCGCGCTGTGCTGGGCGGGCGGCAATCTGGTGATCAAGGGCATCGGCAAGGTCGACCCGCTGGGCCTGGTGGTCTGGGGGGCGCTGGTGCCGCCCTTGCCGTTTCTGGCGCTGTCGTTCTGGCTGGAAGGCACGCCGCGCATCACGGCCAGCCTCGCCAGCCCCGGCGTCGACAGCGTACTGGCGGTGCTCTATCTGGCCTACGTCGCCACCTGCCTGGGCTACGGGCTGTGGGGCCGTCTGCTGGCCCACCATCCGGTGCGGCAGATTGCGCCGCTGACCTTGCTGGTGCCGGTGGTCGGACTGGTTTCGGCGCGGCTGTTGCTGGGCGAACAGCTGACACCGGTCCAGTGGGCGGGCGGGCTGGTGGTGATGCTCGGGCTGCTGGTCAACGTGTTCGGCCCGCGCTGGCGGGCTGCGCCGCAGACCGCCTGATCCGCCGGCACCTCAGCCGCCGGCGCGCTTCACCGTGTGGCCCAGCTGCCTGAGCAGGTCCATCACCGGCTCGCAGTGATCGCCCTGGATTTCGATCACGCCGTCCTTGACCGTGCCGCCCGATCCGCACCGGGTCCGCAACTGTTTGGCCAGCAGTGCGAGCGCGGCCGCATCCAGCGTCAGGCCCTTGACCAGCGTGACGCCTTTGCCTTTGCGCGTTTCCCGCGATACCCGCAATGCGCCGTCGGCAAAGCCCGTCGGCACGGCGGCCTTGCAGCTGCAGGCCGCCAGTGGCTGGCGGCAGGCCGGGCACATGCTGCCGTGTTCGGTCGAGTAGACCAGACCGCCTGACGATGGCGCTTTCAATGGGTGGGTTCGCGTTCGTGTTGGAGGATCAGCGCGCCACGTCAGCGCCCGCTGCGCGCCTTGCCGTGGGTCTTCTTGCCCTTGCCCTGACCCGGCAGCACGACCTTGCGTGAGCCGGCCGGAACGCGCGGCTTGACGGCCTGCGAGGCCGGCTGCGCACCGTGCGGTGCTTGCGCCCTTGGTGCTGCGTGGCTGCGTTTTTCCCCGGCGGCCTCGCGCGGGATCAGGTGGTGCGGTGCATTGCCGATCAGGTCGGCGCGGCCCATATTGATCAGCGCTTCGCGCAGCAACGGCCAGTTGTCCGGATCGTGGAAACGCAGGAAGGCCTTGTGCAGCTTGCGGCGATAGCCGTCGCGGATCACGTCGACCTTTTCCGAGCTGCGGCCGAGCTTCTTCAGCGGATTGCGGCGGGTGTGCCACATCGTCGTCGCCAGTGCCATCGGTGTCGGCGTGAACGCTTGCACCTGGTCGGGCTTGAAGTTGTTCTTCTTCAGCCACAGCGCCAGATTCAGCATGTCCTCGTCGGCGGTGCCCGGGTGGGCGGCGATGAAGTAGGGGATCAGGTACTGCTGCTTGCCGGCTTCCTTGCTGTACTTCTCGAACAGGCGCTTGAAGTTCTCGAACGCGCCGATGCCCGGCTTCATCATCTTGGACAGCGGCGCGTCCTCGGTGTGCTCGGGGGCGATCTTCAGGTAGCCGCTGACGTGGTGGGTGACCAGCTCCTTGATGTACTCGGGCGACTCGACCGCGATGTCGTAGCGCAGGCCCGAGCCGATGGTGATCTTCTTCACCCCCGGAATCGCCCGTGCCTTGCGGTACAGCTGGATCAGGTGCGAGTGGTCGGTGTTGAGGTTCTCGCAGATGCCCGGGTAGACGCAGCTCAAACGGCGGCAGCTGTGCTCGATCTTTTCGTCCTTGCACGCCAGCCGGTACATGTTCGCGGTCGGGCCGCCGAGGTCGCTGATGTGGCCCTTGAAGCCGTCGGTCTTGTCGCGGATTTCCTCGATCTCGCTCAGGATCGACTGCTCCGAGCGGCTCTGGATGATGCGGCCCTCGTGCTCGGTGATCGAGCAGAAGGTACAGCCGCCGAAACAGCCGCGCATGATGTTGATCGAGAAGCGGATCATCTCCCACGCCGGAATGTGCGCCTTGCCGTAGCTCGGGTGCGGATTGCGTGCGTACGGCAGGCCGTAGACGTAGTCCATCTCCGGCGTGGTCAGCGGCACCGGCGGCGGGTTGAGCCAGACGTCGCGCTCGCCGTGCGCCTGCACCAGCGCGCGGGCGTTGCCGGGGTTGGATTCCAGATGCAGCGTGCGGCTGGCGTGCGCGTACAGCACCGGGTCGTGCGCGACGGCTTCGTACGCCGGAATCCGCACCACGGTTTTCTGCCGCTCTGCCTGCCTGGCGGCGATGCGTTCGGCCTTGCTGACGAGGCGGATCGGTTTCGGCGCGTCGGCGGCGCCGCCGGTTTCACAGGCCGCGCCCTGTTTGTCTTCCTCCATCGCGTACGGGTCCGGGTGCGGATCGACGCGACCCGGGGTGTCGACGGTGGACGAGTCGAGTACCAGCCAGTCGCGCGCCGGCATCCAGCCGTGGCTGGTCATGAAGGCCGTGCCGCGCACGTCGCGGATGTCCCTGAGCTTTTCGCCGGCCGCGGCGCGGTGGGTCACCTCGACCAGCGCGCGCTCGGCGTTGCCGAACAGCAGGATGTCGGCCTTGGCGTAGACGATCGCCGACTGGCGCACCTTGTCGCTCCAGTAGTCGTACTGGGCGATCCGCCGCAGGCTGGCCTCGATGCTGCCGACCATGATCTGCACGCCCGGAAACGCCTCGCGGCAGCGCTGCGAATACACCGTCACCGCGCGGTCGGGCCGGCGGCCGGCGGCCGCGTCGGGCGTGTACGCGTCGTCCGAGCGCGGGCGCTTGTCGGCGGTGTAGCGGTTGATCATCGAATCCATATTGCCGGCGGTGATGCCGAAGAACAGCTTCGGCTTGCCCAATGCCTTGTACGGTTCGGCACTGTCCCACTCGGGCTGGCTGATGATGCCGACCCTGTAGCCCTGCGATTCGAGCAGCCGGCCGACCAGCGCCATGCCGAAGCTCGGGTGGTCGATGTAGCAGTCGCCGGTCACCAGGATCACGTCGCACTCGTCCCAGCCGAGCGCGTCCATCTCGGACCGGCTCATCGGCAGGAACGGCGCCGGCTTGGCGCGGCGTTGCGGGGCGTAATCGAAAATCGGCGTTGGAACGGAATTCATGATGACCGGCAATCTGGCTAATCGGCCATTTTCGCAGATTTCACGGCGGTGAATCCGGAATTTTTCTTGTTTTTCATCGGGATAGCGACGGTCGGCGGGGTAAAATGACCGACCCGAACCAAGGAAGTCCACATGCAAATCTGGGTCGACGCCGATGCCTGCCCCAAGGTGATCCGCGAAATCCTCTGCCGCGCCGCCGAGCGTGCGCAGATCCGTACCGTCTTCGTCGCCAACCAGCTCTTGAGCGTGCCGCCGTCGAAATGGATCGCCGCGCTGCAGGTGCCCAAGGGCTTTGACGTCGCCGACAACGAGATCGTCGCGCGCGTCGTCGCCGGCGATCTCGTCATCACCGCCGACATTCCGCTGGCCGCCGACGTGATCGCCCGCGGCGCGCAGGTGCTCGATCCGCGCGGCGAGAGGATGACGGCGGAGAACATCCGCGAGCGGCTGTCGATGCGCGATTTCATGCAGGGGCTGCGCGACTCGGGCGTCGAGACCGGCGGGCACTCGGCGCTGAACCAGGGCGACCGGCAGGCCTTTGGCCGTGCGCTCGACACTTGGCTGGCTCGTCTGCCGAAACAGTTTCCGGAATGACAAGGGAAGGAAAGCGCATGGCCAACCTGTTTGAAAACCTGCCCGTCGGGCTGCCCGGCGAGCTGTTCGAGACGCTGGCGCGCGGCAAGCATGTGCGGATCGAACGCATCGTCTCGCACGGCCAGGTGTCGCCGGACGGCTTCTGGTACGACCAGAGCGAATCCGAATGGGTGATCGTGCTGCAGGGCAGCGCGCGGCTGCGCTTCGAGGACGAAGCGGCCGACACCGAACTCGGCGTCGGCGACCACGTGCTGATCGCGCCGCACCGCCGCCACCGGGTGACGCATACCGGGACGCCGACGGTGTGGCTGGCGGTGTTCTTTCAGGACGGTTCCGCAGGCCACTGCCGGAAGGACTAGTCCGTTCGCCACCCATCGTCTAGCTCCGACGGTGAATGGCCGCGGCCATCGCGGCTGCATAGGCTGGTGTCATCGCCCGTCGGAGCTACGGTCATGGCAACAACATCTGGCAAGGCCATCCCGGTACTGGTGTCCAGTACCTTCGCGTTCACCATCAGTTTTGCGGTCTGGATGATGTTTGCCGTCATCGGCATCCCGATCAAGGCGCAGCTCGGCCTCAGCGAAACCCAGTTCGGCCTGCTCGCGGCCATGCCGGTGCTGACCGGCTCGCTGGTGCGCGTGCCGCTGGGGATCTGGACCGACCGTTTCGGCGGCCGCATCGTCATGTTCGTACTGCTGCTGAGCACGGTGATCCCGATCTGGCTGATGAGCTACGCGACCGAGTACTGGCAGTTCCTGGTGCTGGCGCTCTTTGTCGGCATTGCCGGCGGCTCGTTCTCGGTCGGCACGCCGTACGTGGCGCGCTGGTTTCCGCCGCACCGCAAGGGGCTGGCGATGGGGGTGTTCGGGGCCGGCAATTCGGGCTCGGCGCTGACCAAGTTCGTCGCGCCGGCGCTGATCGTGGCTGCGGGCGGTGCGTGGATGATCGTGCCGCAGGTCTACGCGGTGGCGATGCTCGTCACCGCCGTGCTGTTCTGGTTCGGCTCGGCGTCCGATCCGGCGCACCGGGTCGCGTCGGCGACCAGCGTCCGCGCCCAGTTCGCGCTGCTGAAAGACCCGCGGGTCTGGCGCTACTGCCAGTACTACTCGGTGGTGTTCGGCGGCTACGTGGCGCTGGCGCTGTGGATGACCAAGTACTACATCGGCGAATACGGTTTCGACATCCGCCTTGCCGCGCTGCTGGCGGCGTGCTTCTCGCTGCCCGGCGGCGTGCTGCGTGCGCTCGGCGGCTGGATTTCGGACCGCCACGGTGCCTACAGGACGACCTGGCTGGTGATGTGGGTGTGCTGGGTGGCGTTCTTCATCCTCAGCTACCCGCAGACCGACTTCACCATCCAGACCGTCAACGGCCCGCGCACCTTCCATGTCGGCCTCGACCCGTGGCTGTTCACGGTGCTGCTGTTCGTCGTCGGCATCGCCACGGCGATCGGCAAGGCGTCGGTGTTCAAGTTCATTTCGGACGACTTCGGCGACAACATCGGCGCGGTATCGGGCATCGTCGGTCTGGCCGGCGGTCTGGGCGGCTTCCTGCTGCCCATCCTCTTCGGCGCCGCGCTCGACCTGACCGGCGTGCGTTCGAGCTGCTTCATGCTGCTCTACGGCACCGTCTGCGTCAGCCTCGTCTGGATGCACTTCAGCTTCCGGCGTGAAGAAGTCGCCGCCGGGCAGAAGGCGCTTGCGCGCAGCGGCCGTCGGGCTACTTGAGCGTGTCGAACTCGACGAGCAGCGTGGTCTTCTCGTCGTTGAGCCAGAGCTGGCCGTCCTGGATCGTCACCTGCAGCCGCATCGAGCGCTCGAGCATGGCGCCGAGCGCGCCCAGCGTGTCGTTGTCGATCGCCAGCACGTGCAGATTGTCGAAGCGCGCAAAGCCGCCGGCCATCGGCGCCCACCAGGTGTCGGCAAAGCGCGGGCCGCCGTAGGCGTAGATCCACGCCTCACCGGCGCGCTGTGCGGCGCGGCGGATGCGTTTTTCGTCGGGCTGGCCCAGCTCGATCATCACCTCGATCTCGTCGACGAGGTTCTTCTGCCACAGCGCCGGCTCTTCGTCGTCGCTGATGCCCTTGCCGAAGGCCAGCGTCTCGCTGGCGTGGCGGGCAAAGGCAACCAGACGCAGCATCAGCCGCTCCGGCGTTTCCGACGGGTGCTGGGCGACGGTGAGCGCATGGGTTTCGTAATAACCGCGATCCATGTCGGCGATATTGAGTTCGGCTTTGTAGATCGTGGCCTTGAGCGCCATGGCGGTTCCGTGTGGGGGAAAAGGGAAAAAGGCGCAACAGTTTAGTGCAGCGCAAACGAATCGGCGAGAAAAGGGCGCTCGGGGAGCCGGGCGGCGGGTGCGGTTCCCCGGAAATGGGCATAAAATCGTGTTTTTTCACGGACGACGGTTGTCCGGTATCTCAACCCGTGGGGCAAGCAATGAATCTGGCGGATGTGCAGGCGAAGTATCAGGCGTTCAAGGAACTCGGTCTCAAACTCGACATGTCGCGCGGCAAGCCGGCGCCGGAGCAGCTCGATCTGTCGCTGCCGCTGCTCGACGCGCTCGACGGCTTCAAGACCGCCGACGGCACCGACACCCGCAACTACGGCGGCACCGTCGCCGAAGCGCGCACGCTGTTCGCCAGCCTGCTCGAGGTGCCGGCCGGCCAGATCGTCGTCGACGGCAGTGCCAGCCTGTCGCTGATGCACGATGTGCTGATCTACAGCGTGGTCTACGGCCAGCCCGGCCATGCGCCGTGGGCGGGCCAGAACCCGGCCTTCATCTGCCCGGTGCCGGGGTACGACCGTCACTTCGCGATCTGCGAAGCGCTCGGCATCCGCATGATCAATGTGCCGATGACGGAAAATGGCCCGGACATGGACGAAGTCGAGCGCCTTGTCGCGTCGGACGCCAGCATCAAGGGCATGTGGAACGTGCCGAAGTACAGCAACCCGGGGGGCGTGGTGTATTCGGACGAAACCGTCCGCCGCCTGGCCGCGATGAAGACCGCTGCGCCGGACTTCATCCTGATGTGGGACGACGCGTACCGCTTCCACCACCTCACCGAAGAGAACATCGTCAACGCCAACGTGATCGATGCCTGCGCCGCTGCCGGCAACGCCAACCGCGCCTGGGTGTTCGCGTCGACGTCGAAGGTCACCTTCGCCGGTGCCGGCCTGGCCGCCGTGGCCAGCTCGCCTGAGAACATCGCCTGGTGGACCAAGAAGTCGGGCATCCGCAGCATCGGTCCGGACAAGGTCAACCAGCTGCGCCACGTGCGTTTCCTCAAGGACCGTGCCGGTCTGGAAGCGCTGATGGTCAAGCACCGCGAAATCCTCGCGCCGAAGTTCGACGCCGCGCTGGCGCAGTTCGAAGCCGTGCTCGGCGGCATCGAAGGCGTGAGCTGGACCTACCCGAAGGGCGGTTACTTCATCGATCTGGTGACGCCGAACGGCTTCGCCAGGCAGACCGTTGAACTCGCCAAGGCCGCCGGCATCACGCTGACCCCGGCCGGTGCCGCGTTCCCGTACGGCAAGGACCCGAAGGACGCACATATCCGCATCGCGCCGAGCTTCCCGTCGCTGAAGGAAATCACCCAGGCGGCCGAAGGCATTGCGCTGGCCTTGCGCCTCGCAATCGGCCGCTAAAAAATCCACGCAATTCGGCGGCTGCGCCTGCGCATCTCACGCCCGTCCGATGCTCGAAATCCTCATGGACACGACGTCCATTCCGGTTTCTGTGCTTCGGGCGAACGTGACCTGCTTGGGCTCGCTCGCCGACCTGCGCGGATTTGGTACTGAATCTGCGGCTGCGCCTGCGCATCTCACGCCCATCCGATGCTCGAAATCCTCATGGACACGACGTCCATTCCGGTTTCTGTGCTTCGGGCGAACGTGACCTGCTTGGGCTCGCTCGCCGCCTTGCGCGGATTTTGCGTTGAATACAAAACCGCTGCCCGGCTTGCCCGGCGGCGGTTTTTCTTTGCTCAAGTGGTCGCGGTGACGGGTGCACGCTTGGGTCGGGAGATGAGTCGGTGTTGTCCGGCATCCAGTGCGGCTTTGCCCGTGTTGCGCTGCAGGTAAAGCGCCGACGGATGCGGTCGTCGTGGGGTGGCCGGCGGCTTATGCTGTCGGCATGAATGATTCCCCGCTCTGGACTGCCGGCTTCCGGCACTTTGTCGGTCTGCGCTTCATGCCGCTGGCCATGCACGACGGCCCGCCGCCGCCACCCGGCGATGTCGACCGCTTCGCCTTCTGCTTCGTCGCGGCAGGCTCGGCGGCGGTGAGCATCGGCGGAGCCAGCCAGCTTGTCGCCGCGCCGGCGGTGTTGCTGCTCGACGAGACGCTGCGGCCGGCGTTCGACGCTGCGCGCGGCCTGCGCTGCGACAGCGTCGTGTTCCACCCGGGCATCGTCAACGACGCGCTCGAACCGGCCGCCTTGCGCGCCGGCAGCTATGTCGGCACGGCGATGCAGGATGCCGACGTGCTCGATCCCTTCATCAGCGCGTCGCCGCTGCGCCGCTGCCTTGCGCTGTCGCCGGCACTCGCAGCGCAGACGGCGGCGACGCTGGCGCAGATGCGCACACTGCTTTCGAACCAGGACGACCCGCGCTGGCCGTGCCGGACCCGGGCGGCGTGGATTGCCCTGCTGTTCGGCCTGCGTGCCGCGTGGGAGGCGAGCGACCCGGCGCTGCCGATGCCTGGCGATGCACGCATCGCCACGGCGCTGCAGTGGGTGCACGACCACTATGCCGAATCGTTCACCGTCGACGCACTGGCGCGCCTTGCCGGCTGCAACCGCACGACGCTGAACGACGGTTTCCGCGCGCACACCGGTCACAGCGTGCGGGCCTACGTCGTCACGCTGCGCATGCGCGCGGCGTCGCAACTGCTGCGCGACACGCTGATCCCGGTCGGCGACGTGATGGCCAGGGTCGGTTACGACAACCCCAGCCATTTCAGCCGGACCTTCCGGACGATCACCGGCCTGACGCCCGGCGCCTACCGGCAGCGCGAGTGCTGGATGAACGGCTAAGTGCGGCCAATGCCCGGCATTTCCTGGGCGCAGTGCAACGGTGCCGGCAAGGCATACGAAACGCCCCACGGGGACGCCTTGTGGTCGCAACCAAGGAGTACGGCAAGCGGGCACAACAACGCCGGTTTGGCGAGCCGCTCTAATGCTGCGCCCGGTTGACGATGCGCTGGCCGACGTCGCGGGCGCGGATGGCCGCGGCCGGGTCGCCCTGCAGCGCCGCGGCCCGGTACCAGTGCCAGGCTTGCGCCAGATCGCGCGGGACGCCGTCGCCGCGTTCGTACAGCGTCGCGACGATGTACTGCGCGCCGATGTCGCCGCCTTCGGCCGCCCGTTCGTACCAGCGCGCGGCGCGGCGCATGTCCTGCGGCGCACCGCGGCCGAGGAAATACTGGGTTGCCAGATCGACCTGCGCACCGGTGTGGCCCTGGCGTGCGGCGAGTTCGAACCAGCGTGTCGCCTCGGTCTGCGAGCGCGGCACGCCATGCCCCTGCTCGTACAGCCGGCCGAGCATGCACTGCGCCGGCGGCGAGCCGGATTCGGCGGCAAAGCGCAGCCAGTGCAGTACGGCCGTGTCGTCGCCGGCCAGCCCTTCGCCGTTGAGCTGCAGCATCGCCTGCGCTGCAACATCGCCGGTTCCGGCGCCGGCCTGGTACTGGCGTGCGGCGTCGCGACCGTCGCCGCGATGGTGGGCCGTCCAGGCCGGATCGGCCGCGCCCGCAAGCGCCAGGCACAGCATCAGCAGTAAATGCATCTCGACCCCCAGTGCGGCTGTGCCGCGGCTGCGACCCTGTTGCAAGGCGACAGACGGTCAGGCAGCGATATTGACTTGGCGGTGCCGGCCTTGCATTGCACCGGGGCACGTGTGGGCCTGCTGATGGGGGAGGGAGCGCGTGCCTGGTCTCAGTCTAAGCAGCGAAACCGGCCGGCGGTGCCGCCGCTGCGGCCTGTGCAGCGCCGGTTGACCGGCGGTTGCCAAAGCCATGGCGGCGCTTGAGTCAGGCTGTCGACCGGTTTGCCAGAGCTGACTTCGGGCTGGCATTGCGGCGGCGGAATGCCGCCGCGCCGCGAGCGCAATAGGGGAATCTCTGTTTGCTGCAATGCACCAGGCGACCGCAGCCGGCGCTATGATCGTCGCGTAGACCGAACGGAGACGGACGATGACCACGGCGACCGAGATCAAGCTCAACGAATATCCGCAACGCCGGCTGCTGAATGACGAGGCCCATGCCCGGCCGTTCGAACCGGCGACGACGCCGGGGCAGGTCAGCTACATCGCCTACCTGAACCGGAACGTGAGCGCCGAGCAGGAGCGCTGGCTGGTCGGCGAGCTGTGCGCCTGGTTCAGGGCGGCCCCGCCCGAGCCCGGGCAGGTGCATTTTTCGGTCAACCTCGGGCCGCTGCGCTTCAAGTGGGCACGGCACAGCGAATTCTCGTCGTTCACCTTCTCGCGTCATGGTGAAAGCATGGTGCCGTTCGCCGGCAACGTGCTCGAACGATTGCCGCCGGACTGGCTGGCGCAATTGCCGGGCAATGTGCTGCTGGCGACGCACGCGGTACTGCTCGCCGAGGCCGAACTGCCGGTGCCGCTCGAGGAGATCGGTGCGCGTTACTTCGACGGCAACGACCTGATCGGCGCGCGGATCGGCGAAGGCAGCGGCACCGCGTGCACCGATTTCCGCATCCACGCCGACGGCTTTTCGCGCTACCTCGTCATCGACCACAGCATGGGCCGGCGTCAGGCCGGGCGGATGCTGCAGCGGCTGCTCGAGATCGACACCTACCGGATGCTCGCCTTCCTGGCGCTGCCGGTGGCCAAGAGCATTTCGCCCGAACTGACCGACGCCGACCGCGAACTCGCCGAGCTGACCACGGCGATGTCGAGCGCGCGGCAGGACGACGAGCCGGCGCTGCTCGACCGGCTGACCAAGCTCGCCGCACGGATCGAAAGCGCGCTGTCGCTGACCGACTACCGCTTCTCGGCCGCGCATGCCTACCACGAGCTGGTGCGCCGCCGCGTCGGCGAACTGCGCGAGCTGCGCATCCAGGGCGTCCAGCCCTTCCACGAATTCGTCGAGCGCCGGCTCGGCCCGGCGATGGAAACGTGCGAATCGGTCGCCCGGCGCCAGCGCGTACTGGCGGCGCGGGTCGCGCGGGCGTCGTCGTTGCTGCGTACCCGCGTCGACATCACCCACGAAAAGCAGAACCAGGCGCTGCTCGAGTCGATGGACAAGCGTGCCCATCTGCAACTGCGGCTGCAGGAAACCGTCGAGGGGCTGTCGGTTGCGGCGATCACCTATTACACGGTCGGCCTGGTCGGCTACGCGGCCAAGGGGCTCAAGTCCGCCGGCGTCTACGTCAACCCGGAGCTGGCGACCGGGATCGCGATTCCGGTCGTCGCGCTGCTGGTTGCACTTGGCCTGCGGCGGATGCGCAAGGCGCTGATGCACGAGGCCTGAGTCAGTACGCCAGCGCCGCGCCGGCGCTCTGGCAGCGGGCGGAAATCAGCTTGACCTGCGCGGTGCCGACGTTGACGCCGAGGCCTTTCAGCAGGCCGAGCACCAGCGTGTCGATGCCCAAGAGCGGAATCCCCAGCAGCGTCTGGCTGCTGCCGACCTTGACCGGGTTGGGGGCCTGGACCGAGCCGTCCGCGTCGACGGTGAATGCAATGGGCTGCACCCCGGGGGCGACCGGGAGGCAGGGTATCAACGGAATCCCCAGCAGCGAGGTGCTGATGCAGGCCGCGGCCTTTGATACCTCGATCTCGACCTTGGTCTGATCACCATCGCAACTGACCTTGGAAAGCGCCGCCCGGGCCGGTGCTACCTGTACGCCGACCGTGAGTGCCGGCGGCAAAAGCGGCAGTTGCACCGCCGCCAGGTGGATCGACGACTGATTGCCGTGAGCCTCGGTATACCACGTGTTGTCGGCCTTCTTCCCCGGTCGCCCGGCGGCGTACACCGCCGGTTTGACCAGCGTGGCGCTGATTTCGGCCAGCCCGAGTGCACCAAGGCCGAGGTTCAGCCCCAGGTTGACGGCGCTGTTCTTGTTGGCGAGCTGCAGGCCCGACATCAGCAGGTCGCCGGCCGACAGCTCGGTGGCAAGGCCGCTCGGTGCATCGACGAGTGCCAGCTTCAGGATGCCGGCGAAGGCGCCGTTCTCGCCGATCCGGACCGGTGCGTTGGCGACCGTCGTCGACAGCAGCTTCCCGGCCGCAACGGCGGCGGCGCTGTCGCCCCGCGCCTGCAGCGCATTGACGGTGGCAACGCGGTACTGCTCGTAGGTGACCGTGGTATCGAGCAGCGCATCCATGCTGGCCGCGCCGAGCTGGGCCATCAGTTCGCCGACGGTGATCCGCGATGCGAGCAGCGCACTGTTGTCGGCCAAGGTCAGCGGCACGTTGACGCCAAGCCCCTTGAGCACGTTGTTCAGGTCGGCCAGCGCCGCGTTGCCGGTATCGACTTCGAGCAGCGCACTGCCGAGCGAAAACGACGCGTAGCTCTGTGTCGGCATCGCGATCGCCTGCGCCGAGACCGCCTGATTGCCCGGCAGGAAGAACAGCTGGAACGTGGGCTGATCGACCTGGATCCGGACGGCATTGGCGCCGCTGCCGGCCGGCACCGTGCCGCAGGCGGCCTCGTTCGACAGCGTTTTCGGCGATGCAGGCTGCCAGTGGCCGGTAAAGCACTGGACGCTTGCCGTACCCGCGCCGTTGGCCGCGGCGCTCTGGTCCGCCGCCGCCTTGGGGTTGAAGTAGAGCGATTGCGCGGCGGCCAGCGCGGCAAAGTCGGCGATCTTCTGCAGCTCGCGCCGCTCGACATACAGCCGGCCCGCGTCGAGCACGCCGAGCAGCACGACGCCGAGCAGCAGCGTCGCCCCGACGGCCAGCGCCATCCCGCCGTGCTGGCGTTTCATCTCATTTCATCCCGCTGGTCCGCACCGAATTGACGTCCACCGTCGGCATCGGCGTGTCGAAGCTCTTCTGGTAGCGCTGGTAGGCGCGTACCGCCTGCTCCGAGCGCGCCGGCAGCGGTGACGCTGCGGCGCCGCTGACCTGCAGTGCGAACCACGCGCGGGTGGCATCGCCGACCCGGTAGGTTGTCGTGACGGGCGTGTCCGGCGATCCGGCCGGGGCGGTGTCGGCGGCATGGGCCGGTCCGGCGAGCGCGAGCAGCAAAAGCCAGGGTTTCATGAGCTTCTCCACGGTCAGCGATCGGGTGTGCCGGCGAGTGTCTGCGCCAGTTGCAGTTCGGCCGGCTGCAGCCATTGCCGGGCGTCGGCATTGATCCGCCGTGCGACTTCATCGGGAATCGCCGGGTCGGCCGCGCCGCTGCTGAGCTGCCGGTACAGCGCGAGGTTGGCGCGAAAGCGCGGCTCGTTTGGCGCCAGCTCGACGGCTCGCGCCAGTGCCTGGCCGGCTTCGGTCCATTCGCCACGCAGCAGCAGCAGGTAGCCGAGGTCGTTCCACACCGCCGGGTTGGTCGGTGCATCGCGAGTGGCGTCGCGCAGGTAGCGGCTGGCGCTGCCGCTATCGCGCTCGCTGGCGTAGACCAGCGCCAGCCCATGCTCGGCGGCCGCGCGCTGCGGTCCGGCGAGCAGTGCGAGATAGCGTTGCCGGGCCGGTTCCAGCTTGCCGGTCGCGCGTTCGGCCCGGGCGCGCATCAACTGGCTCTGCGGCGAACTGCCATACCTGGCTTCGAAGGCGTCCAGATGCGACAGTGCCGCATAGTAGGTGCCCTGATCGAGCATCGACGCGATCAGCGCCTGGTAGGCCCCCTGGGCGTCGGCGGCCTTGGCCGGCGGTTCGGCAATGCTGGCCCTGGCGGCGAGCGCGTCCTGCTGCGCCTGGGCGATCTGGGCCGGGTTCTGCGCACAGGCGCACAGCAGGGCCGGAACGGCGATTGCGGTCAGGACGGGTTTCATCATCGGCCTCCGGCGTGTTGCAGGGTGGCGAGCAGCGAAATGAAGCCGGGGCCCGCCAGCAGGATGAACAGCGCGGGCAGCATGAACAGCACCATCACGCCGGTCATCTTGACCGACAGCTGGCCGATGACGGTCTTCAGCCCCAGCCGCTGCTGTTCGAGCAGGCGCTCGCCGAACTTGGCCAGCGGCTCTTCGGCGGCACCGCCATAGCGTTCCAGCCTGTCCATCAGTTGCGCGAGCGCCGAGAAGTCGGCCGAATTGAACAGTTCGGCCAGCGGCTCTAGCGACTCGCGCCGGTTCCGCCCGCCCTGGTAGCGCTGGTTGGCCAGCACCAGTTCCGGCGCCAGCACCGGCAGGACCGAGGCGAACTCTTCGGCGGCGACAAGCAGCGCCTGGCCGACACTCATCCCCGCCCCCTGCAGCATGCGCAGCAGGTCGATGAACAGCAGCAGCTCCTTGCCGGCCGATGCGGCCCGGGCCGCGGCCCGCCAGCGCAGCACGCGCTCGGGCAGCAGCAGCCCGACGATCAGCGCGATCAGCATCGACAGCAAGCGGAGCCTGGCGGGGATGCCGGGCAGGAGCAGCGCGGCGACCGCCAGGCACAGCGGCAGGGCGATGCGCAGCAGCATGTACTGGTAGTGGTGGTGCTCGTGGCCATAGCCGGCCGACGCCAGCAGCCGGCGCGTCGGGTGGGTGTGGCGCAGGGCCTGCGGGTCGTGGATCAGCCGCTGCGCAAACGCGGCCAGACGCGAGCCCGGAGCTGCCGGGGCGGCCTGCGCCGCGACGACGGGCAGGCGCCGGAACAGCTGCCGCTCGGTCTGGCGGTTGCGCAACAGCGCGAGCGCGGCCAGGCTGCCGGCCGTCAGCATCAGGCCCGTCCCGATGAGCATCAGCAGCTTGATCATGTCGTCCCCTAGACGCGCTTGGCCAGCCGGTACAGCAAGAAGCCGCCGACGAGCTGCATGACGATGACGGCGATCAGCATCTTCTGGCCGACCGGTTCGCGGAACAGCACGGCCATGTACTGCCGGTTGAGCAGGGTCATCGCGATGCCGAGCACCGCCGGCAGGCCGCCGAGTACCCAGGCGGACAGCCGGACCTCCGCCGTCAGCGCCATCAGCTCCTGATGCGAGGCGTGGCGGGCCTGCAGCACGAGGGCGATCCGGTTGACCAGCTTCTCCGGCTGGCCGCCATAGCGCAGCGCGACACGCATCGCCGCGGCCAGCAGGTTGAATTCGGGAATCTTGTAGAGCGTGGCGTTCTGATGCAGTGCGGCGTCGAGCTCCATGCCCGAGGCATGCATGTTCTGCGCCCGTACGACCATTTCGCCGAGCGGGGACGGCGTTTCCGCGGCCAGCTTGCCGAAGGCCTGCGGCAGGCTCTGGCCGATCGACGCCAGCCTTGCCAGCCCCTCGAGGAAGGACGGCAGTTGCCGCAGCGCGCGCTGCCGCTGTGCGTCAATGCGGAAGTTCTGCGCAGCGACGAGCACGGCAAACCCCAGTACCAGGACGACGAGGCCGCTTGCCCCCTTCCAGCTCAGTTGGGCTGCCATCGCCAGCATGCACGGCAGCAACAGCCAGTACCCCCAGTAGGCGGGGAGTTCGGCACGTCTGGCCTGCAGCCACATCTGCCAGCGCCGCTGCCTGCCGGCCTCCGGCTCGAAGTTCGGCTCGGCATGGCCCTGCCGGGCGAGCCGCAGTTCGGCGAGCCGGGTCCGGCGGCGGTGGCTGACCAGACAGCCGGCGGCGGCGATCAGGCATGCCAGCCCGAGCAGGACCAGCAGGCTAAGCATGATCGTGCTCCGGCACCCAGTCGGCGAGCTTGGCATTCCGTACCGGGGCTGCGGTGCGTTCCCAGTGCGGCGCCGGATTCGGGCAGAACCGGAACAGCTCCTGCATGCCGACCATGTCGTCGTCCATGCCGAGCACTTCGGTGATGCCGAGCACGCGCCGGCTGCCGTCGTTCAGCCGCCCGACCTGGACGATCAGGTCGACGGCGCTGGCCACCTGGCGCCGCAGGCTCAGGTCGCTGCCGGCAAAACCGGCGAAACCGGCCAGCATTTCCAGCCGGTACAGCGCATCGAGCGGCGAGCTGGCGTGCAGCGTTCCCATCGAGCCGTCGTGGCCGGTGCTCATCGCCTGGAGCATTTCCAGCACCTCGGCGCCGCGGACCTCGCCGACGACGATGCGGTCCGGACGCATGCGCAGGCTGTTGCGGACAAGGTCGCGGATGGTGATCTGCCCCGCGCCCTCGTAGCCGCCCGGGCGGCTCTCGAGCTTGACGACGTGCGGATGCTGCAGGTCGAGCTCGGCCGTGTCCTCGATCGTGATCACGCGCTCGCCGGCCGGAATGTAGTTCGACAGTACATTGAGCATCGACGTCTTGCCGCTGCTGGTGCCGCCGATCACCAGCAGGTTGCAGCGCTGGCGGACGGCGAAGGTGAGGAAATCGAGCAGTTGCGGCGACAGCGCGCCGATGGCCAGCATGCGCTCGCCGGTATAGAAGCCGCTGTGGAACTTGCGGATCGAAACGGTGACGCCGTCGACGGCCAGCGGCGGAATGATGGCGTTGAGCCGGCCGCCGTCGGGCAGCCGCGCGTCGACCATCGGGCTCGATTCGTCGAGCCGGCGCCCGAGCGGGGCGAGCAGGCGGCGCAGAAAGCCGATCAGGTGATCGTTGTCGCGAAAGCGCGTGGGCTCGTGCGTCAGCACGCCGCGGCGGGAGACGATGACCTGGTGCGGCCCGTTGATCAGGATGTCCTCGACGGCTTCCTCGTTCAGCAGGTCTTCGATCGGGCCGTAGCCGACCAGCTCCTTGAGCAGCGCGTCGGCAATGGCGCCGATTTCGCGTTCGTTGATCGCGATCTGGCGTGCGGTGACGAACACGCTGACCTCGTGCCGGACGACACGGGCCAGCCGGTCGCGCGGCCATTCGCTGAAGTTGCCGCCGAGTTCGGTGATCCGGTCGATCAGGTAGTCGTGCGCCGCGCGCTGGATGCGCTCGAACTCGGGGCTGCCGACAAAGCCGCTCGCGCCGCTCATGATGCGTCACTGCGGACGAAGAGCCGGGACAGGCGATGGGCCAGCTTGTCCGGCTGCGGGTTGACCGGCTTGAGGCCGATTTCGTCGAGCAGCTTCAGCGCCAACGCATCGACCGCGCGCGCCCAGCGGTTCTGCGCCGGCAACGGTTTGCCCAGGCTCTGGGCATCGTTGAGCGCGACCGCATCGTAGGGCAGCGTGGCGGCGATCGGCAGGCCGAGCCGGTGCGCCAGGTGGGCTGCGCTGACCGTGCGTTCGTCGACGTGGCGATTGATGACCGCGCGCCAGCCGCCGGTGCCGATGCCGCCGGATTCGAGCTGGCCGAGGTATTCGAGGCTGGTCTTGAGCCCGCTGATGCCCTGCTCGCAGACCAGCAGCACCAGGCTGGCGTTGCGGATCAGGTGCTGGGCGAGCTGCGGGTCCGGTGCGCAACCGAGATCGACGACCACCGCCTTGAAGTACGAGCGCAGGATGCGGAACAGGCGCAGCGCTTCGGTCGTGGCAATGTCGGCCCGGTCCAGCGCCTGTGCCGGCAGCGGCAGGATCGCCAGATTGCGCTCGTGGCGGGCAAACGCCGTTTTCATCATCACCTGGTCGAAGCGCGCGATGTTCTGGATCGCGCCGAGCATGTCCAGATCGGGCTCGACGCCGAGATACAGGCTGCAGTCGCGCACCGGCGCGCCGCAATCCATCAGCAGCACTTCCTGGTCGCCGAGGTGGGCCTTGATGCGCAGCGCCAGTTCGGCGCTGATGCTGCTGGTGCCCATGCCCTGGCGGGCTCCGACCAGCGCGATCATCGGGCAGCCGGTCTGGCGCGACTGGCCGTCGTAGTTGTTCAGCGTGTCGCTGGCGATCGTCGCGGCCTCGGCGAGGTTGCCGATGTCGATGAACTCGGCAACGCCGGCCTTGAGCGCCGCGTGCATTGCCGATTCGGTCGGGTTGCCGACGCCGATGAGTGCCAGCGACGGGTACAGCTCGGCCAGCTGCTTGGCGGCGTGGTGCGCGATCTGCTGATCGGGCGTGTCGAAGGCCAGCAGCACCGCGTCGGGACCGAGCAGGCCGACTTCGCGGATCAGGTCGGCGACGTCGCCGGCGCGCGAGATCACCACGCCGAGCGAGGCCAGCGCCCGGTCGAGCCGGTCGGCCAGCAGCGCGTCGGCGGAGTGCAGCAGGAAGGTGCGGGAGCCGTTCGACGCCTGCATCAGCACGGATTTGTCGGCGATGTTCATTGCGAGAACCCCGTGATCTGGCTGTCCTTGCCCAGGCCGAGCAGCCAGAGCTTCCAAGCCGATTCGTTGATGCCGCTGCCTTCGCCGGGCAAGCCGGGTGTCCTGGCGTTGCGCGCGAGCGGCGAGACGAGGTGCGGCGTGACGATGATCATCAGCTCGCGATCCTCGCGCTGGTCTTCGATGCGCTTGAAGAAGGCGCCGAGAATCGGCAGGTCGCCGAGGCCCGGCACCTTGTCGATGTTCTTGCGCAGGTTGCGCGAAACGAGCCCGCCGATGACGAAGCTCTCGCCATCGCCGAGTTCGACCGTGGTATCGGCGCGCCGGGTGACCACCGACGGCACGGCGGTGCCGTTGAGCAGGATCGCGCGGTTGTAATCGAGCTCGCTCGCCTCCGGCGCCACCTTGAGCGCAATGCGCTGCTTGTTGATGATCGTCGGCGAGATCGCCAGGCCGATGCCGAACTTCTTCCACTCGATCGAAACGGTGCCGAGCGTCTGCGCGACCGGGATCGGCAACTCGCCGCCGGCCAGAAAGGTGGCCGTCTGCCCGGACAGCGCCACGAGGCTCGGTTCGGCGAGCACCTGCACATAGCCGTTCGACTCGAGCAGGCTCAGCGCACCGGCGATGTCCCAGGTCGACGTGACCCGGCGGGCGAGCAGGTTGAACGCCGAGCCGATCGGGTTGGACAGGTCGGTTGCACCGGGAACCAGCGACGCGAACGAGAACGAACCGTCGCGCTTGAACACGCTCAGGTTCAGCCCGACCGAGGCCATCGTGCTGCGGGAGAACTCGACCACGCGGATGTCGACCTGCACGGCGCCGCCGGACGACAGCACGCTGCGGTCGTCGACGTCCTTGCCGAGCCCTCCGACGTACTGTGCGTGCCGGGCCACGTCGGCGACCTCGCCGTTGAGGATCTGCCGACTGCCGCTGCTCGACCAGTCGACGCCGGGGGCCGTGTCGGCATGCTGCCGCGGCCGGACCTCGATGGTGATCCGCTTGGGTTCGGCCTGACCCTGCACCCAGAGCAGCAGGGTCGTCGACCCCGGTTTGCGCCCGTCGACCAGCAGCGCGTCACGCTGCTTGGGGACCTGGACGTCGGCGATGGCCGGGTCGGCCACGGCGACCCGGACCAGCTTCCGGACCGGGACGACCTGCATGTCGCCGACCTGGACCCTGAGCGTCTCGGCGCCGGCCGGTGCACAGAGCAGCGCAGCGGCAAGCGCCAAGGCCGGGAGGAGCTTACTGGCTGCCTTTGCCACGGAGCACCTCCACGGCTGAGTCTCGGGGTTCGCTCGCGGGCTGCGGCGAGGTGGTGCGAGCGGCCGCGGTGGCGACCTGCGGCGCGGCGGGTGGAGCGGCGTGCGCGATCACCTGCCTGCCCGGCTTGCCGGTGAGGTCGGCAACGCTGCGGCCGGTTGCGGCAGTGCCTTGCGCACCGGGCGCGCGCAGCGCCAGCGTGAGCTGGCCGCTCTGCTGGGCAAGCACGAGATCGGCGACGCGGCCGGCGGGAACGGCGAGCACGGCGGAGCGGGCCTTGTCCGCATTGTCGCCGCCGGCCGGTAGCGGTTGTGCCTCCTTGCTGCCGACGCTCCTGCTGCCGAAGGCGAGCACGCGGACGTCCGGCAGCAGCGCGACCGCTTCGCTCTGGAGGATCTCCTGGTCATCGCGGCGCAGCGACAGGTAGACGTCGACGCGGTCTCCCGGCTGCAGCCGGTTGCCGACTGCCTTGACCTCGTCGATTGCCAGCGCCACCGCGCGTTCGTCGGCGTGCAGCATTTCGGAGAAACCGGGAGTGCTGAAGTCGGCCTCGGTCAGCACGCTGCCGGCCGGAATCGGTCGTGCCGGCAACCGCCCGACCGCTGCGGTGGTGGTGCCGATGGCGCCGGGAACGGCAGCCGCCTGCTGGACGGGCTGCAATTGCGCGGCGGCCACCGGTTGTCCCGGCGCCAGGTTGGCGGTGGCCTTGACGACCGCGTACCGGGCCTGTGCAGCACCCGGCGCCGGCCGGACGGCGGCGGCCCAGCGTGCGCCAAGGGCGAAGGCGAGCAGGGCGATACCGGCGGCACCGAGGCCGTAGGCCGTGCGTTTCAATCGGATCGACATGGCGGCCTCTTCAAAGGGCTGATTGGTCGACTTGAGCGGATGCGTGACTGCCGACGCTGGGCGGGTAGGGCAACAGTGCCAGCCCAGGCAGTGCGATCGCCGGCAGCAGCGGGTTTGCCGCGTAGCCGTAGGTGATTGTGACGTCGTAACAACTGATCGACGGCCGAGATGGCACGCATTTGTTGTCTTGGCGCCGGACCACGACGATCTGGTCGTCGGTCAAATTGACGAGGCTCACTGCCTGCCTGGCGGCCATTCTGGAGGCGGCTGCGCGTGCGGGCTCGTCCGGGTAGTAGCGCATCGCCACCCGGGCGCCTTCGGCCGCGGCCAGCGAGAGCTGCTGCTGCAACAGGAAAAGCAGCGCGTAGGCGATCATCCCGTAGGCGAGCAGCAGCAGCAGCGGCAAGGTCAGTGCGAATTCGACCGCCGCAGCACCGGCCATGCGCTTGCCTGTCTGCCGCTGCATGGGGACGGTGCCTCAAGCTGCCGGCAGTTTGGTGCCGATGAAGGTGAACATCGCGGAGAGATCGGTTCCCAAGGCCGTTGCGCCGGCGGCCAGCACCAGCGCGATCAGTGCCGCCAGCAGCGCGTATTCGATCGCCGTGGCGCCGCGTTGCCGTTTTGGAAGAAGGAAAGGAAGTTTCATGGCGTAACTCCGGTGAATTTCAACGCACAAGTCTGACCTGTGTTTTTCTGTGTAGGTCAGTTATGAGCGGTGAGCCAGCGGGCCGGCATGCAGGGATGTCCTTATCCTGATAAGCGGCTGAACTTCTGGAAAATACTGATGGATAAGCTAGGCAGCAAAAATCCGGCCGATCTGGCGGGTTTCAGTCGGGCGTGGCGTCGGCATTGCGTCGTGTAAGCGAAGCGGCCAGTGTCTGCATCATGCCGTCGATCTGCCGGCCTTCCTGACGGACGGCTTGGGCGATCGCCTGGTGGAAGCCAGGGTGCCGCAACCAGTGTGCCGATCGCGTCATTACCGGCCGGAAACCGCGGGCGATCTTGTGTTCGCCCTGGGCGCCGCCTTCGAAGACCGAGAGCCCGGATTCGAGCGCGAACTCGATGCCCTGGTAGTAGCACAGCTCGAAGTGCAGCGCCGGGACGAAGCCGGCGTCGTCCCACTGCGCACCCCAGTAGCGGCCGTAGAGCCGGTCGTCGTCGACAAGGTCGAGCGCGGCGGCGATGGGCCGGCCGTTGCGGCAGGCGAGCACCAGCAGGCAGGCGTCCGGCAGCGCGTGCCAGAGCCGCATGAAGAAATCGAGGGTCAGGTAGGGGCTGCTGCGGTGTTCGTCGTAGGTGTTGGCGTAGCAGGCGGCGAAGAAGCGCCAGTCGTCGGCGGTGATCGCAGCGCCGCGCTTGCGGACGATGTCGAGGCCGGCGACCTTGCGCCGCTCCTGGCGGATCTTCTTGCGCTTGTCGCGCGGCAGCGCGTCGAGGAAGTCGTCGAAATCGCGCCAGTCCGGCTGCCGCTGCCAGTGGAACTGGATCTGCCGGCGCAGGAAGAAGCCGGCGGCCTCGAGTGCCGTCGCGTCGTCGTCGCTGTGGAACAGCACGTGGGCCGAACCGGCGTCGAGCGATTCGGCCGCGGCCTGCAGTCCGTGCGCCAGTTGCAAGCGCTGCGCGTCGTCCGCCGCCAGCAGCCTCGTGCCCGGCACCGGCGTGAACGGTACGGCGGCGACGAGCTTCGGATAGTAGTCGAGGCCATGCTGCGCGTAGGCGCGTGCCCACGACCAGTCGAACACGTACTCGCCGTACGAGTGCGCCTTCAGGTAGAGCGGCACCGCCGCGGTCAGGCCGTCCAGCGCCAGATGGCACGGTTGCCAGCCGGTCTGCGCGCTCACGCAGCCGCTCTGTTCGAGCGCGTCGAGGAAGGCGTGCTGCAGCACCGTCTGGCTGCCGGCCAGCGTGTTCCAGCGTGCGTCGTCGAGCGACGCGATACGAGAATGAAGCTGGATGTCCATGAACCGTTCCGTGGCGTTGCAGCTAGGGTAAGGCCCGAGCGACAGCGGCGGCAAGGCGGCGTAGAAAGGGGCGGTTGAAAGGGAGCAGTACGGTGAAGAAACAACTACAGGTGGGTCTGATCGGCTACGGGAATGCCGGCAAGACCTTCCATGCGCCGCTGATTGCCGCGACGCCGGGATTGAAGCTCGCGGCGATCGGCTCGAGCCGGCCGCTGGCGGTCGGCGCCGACTGGCCCGATGTCGAGGTCGAGCCCGATGCCGAGGCGCTGATCGCCCGGCGCGACCTCGATCTGGTCGTGATCGCGACGCCGAACGACAGCCACGCAGCGCTGGCCCGCGCGGCGCTGCTTGCGGGCCGCAATGTCGTCGTCGACAAGCCGTTCACGCTGACGTTCGCCGAGGCCGAGGCGCTGGCGGCACTGGCCGCACAGAGCGGCCGGCTGCTGTCGGTGTTCCACAATGCACGCTGGCACGCCGATTTCATTGCCATCCGTGCGGCGATTGCCGCCGGGCGGATCGGTGCGGTCCGGCAGTTCGAAAGCCGGGTCGACCGCTTCCGTCCCGAAGTCCGGCAGCGCTGGCGCGAGGCCGCGCAACCCGGTGCCGGGCTGTGGTACGACTTCGGCCCGCATCTCGTCGATCAGGCGCTGCAGCTGTTCGGCGTGCCGCAGACCGTCTGGGCCGATCTGGCGCTGCGGCGCGACGGCGCGCTGTCCGACGACGACGTGCACGTCGTGCTCGGCTACCGCGACCTGCGCGTCGTGCTCGGCGCGAGCAATCTGGTCGTCGGCGGCGGCCACCGTTTCCTGGTGCACGGCAGCGGCGGCAGTCTGGTCGTCGACGGCGTCGACAGCCAGGCCGAACAGCTGAAGGCCGGCATGCGGCCGGGGCATCCGGCCTGGGCCTTCGATGCCCGGCAGATGACGCTGTATACCGAGGCCGACGGCGAGCCGCGCAAGCAGCATATCGACCTGCCGCGCGGCGAATACATCGCCTACTACGCCGGCATCCGCGATGCGCTGCTCGGCATCGGCCCGAACCCGGTGATGCCGTCCGACGCCGTGGCGGTGATGCGGGTGATCGAGGCCGGCATCGCCAGCAGCAAGACCGGCCAGCGCATCAGCCTGTGAGAATCTGCCGACGATCGTGCGCTCCTGGCCGGGGCGCATGCACCGAGCCCTGCATCGCGGCGTTCCAGGGCTCGCCTTGCTCACCAGGAACTGCCGTGACCGGAGCCTTCGTTTACCGGATGCAGGTCCGGTTCCTGCGCCTCACCCCGCTGAGGGGCGCTCGTGACAGCTCACGGGCAGATTTTTACGGTGCAAGTGCGCCGCGGGCGTTGGCGACCAGCTCGCGGACCAGTGCGGCGTCGGTGTCGACGATCGCGTATTCGTCCTGCCCCGGTGCGCCCATCTTGACCACGGCGTTGCGGTAGCGCATCGCGCTGTCGCGCGGCGCGCGGCCCGAGCTGTGGTACTCGCGGCAGCCGGTCGACCGGACCAGCTCGGCGATGTTGTGGCCGCGTACGCCGGCGCCGGGCATCACGATCAGCCGGTCGCCGGCGATCTCGTTCAGCTGCTTGAGCATCGCCGCGCCTTCGAGCGCGCTTGGCGCCTGGCCGCTGGTCAGCAGCCGGTTGCAGCCGGTGGCGATCACGTCCTCGAGCGCCTTGAGCGGGTCGCGGGCGACGTCGAAGGCTCGGTGGAAGCTCACCTGCATCGGCGCGGCGAGCTCGACCAGCTCGCGCGTCCGGGCGACATCGACGTCGCCGTCGGCGGTCAGCAGGCCGATCACGACGCCGTCGACGCCGATCTTCCTGCACGCGAGGATGTCGCGCTTCATCACCTCGAATTCGATCTCGTCGTAGAGGAAGTCGCCGCCGCGCGGGCGGATGATGACGTTGAGCGTGATCCACAGCCGGTCGCGCGCGACCGCGATCGCGCCGTGCGACGGCGTGGTGCCGCCTTCGAGCAGGTTGTCGCAGAACTCGACGCGCGCGGCGCCGCCTTCCTGCGCGGCCAGCGCCGAATAGACCGAGCCGGCGCAGATTTCGAGCTGGATTTGATCGGGTGCGGACATGGGCTTCCTCCGTGGGCAATGCCGGTGATGTTAGCGCTGCCGACCGCCGGACCCAAATAAAAAGCCGCGCGGCGGCGCGGCTTCTTGTGGCGGATCAAGCCCGGCGCCGGTTCAGGCGGCCTCGCGGCTCATGCCGGCGTTGAGCACGGCGAACACCGCACGCTGGCGCTCGTTCAGTTCGGCGAGCTGCTGCGCGAGCTGGCGGTCGATGTCCTCGAGCTCCTCGATCCGGCCTTCGAGCGTGTCGGTCGCCTTGTGGATGCGCTTGATGCTCTCGAGCCGGCGGCGCAGCTGCAGCTGGTGCTCCTTGACCTGCGTTTCCATCGGCGCCATCACCGCCTTGAGCCAGTGCTCGACGTCGCGGTTGGCGACCTCGAACACGTAGACGACGCGGCTGGCGACGGTTTCGAAGAACTTGTGCGTCAGTCGGCCCTGGCTGGTCGTCAGCAGCCGGCCGACGGTGTTGAAGTGTTCGCGGAACGACTTCTCCAGCCGTGCCAGCTCCTTGTGGTACTTCAGCGTCGAGAACGGCGGCGGCGTGACCTGGCCAAGGCCGTGCTCCTCGCTGAACTTCCTGTACATCGCCGCCATCATCGCCTGCACCTCGGCGACCTGTTCGGCGGCCTTGCTGATGTTGTCGTTCACGTCCTTGAAGAAGCGGTCCATGATCGAACGCAGGCCGGATTCGCCGAACGAGAACAGGCTGCGTTCCATCTCGGCGCGGATGCCGGCGATCTGCGCCTTCAGCGCGTCCATCCCGAGCAGCGTCAGCAACTGGTTCTGCTGCTGCGAGAAGATCGAGCGCAGCGCCTGGAAGCGCACCAGCCCCTGCTCGAACTCCTTCTTGTCGGCCTGGACCTTGTCCATCATCTGCGCGACGACGTCCTGGTTCTTGCCGCGCAGCCCGGTCAGCTCGAACAGCTGCTCGGTCACGCCGTCACGCCGCGCCGACAGGATGCCGCGCGTCGCCATCACGATGTCCTCGACCTCGGTCACCGTCGCGTCGCGGACGATGTCGAGCTTGGCCGGCAGCAGCTCCTCGGACAGCGCCGTTTCCAGCGCGGTCAGCCGCGTGCGTTCGAGCAGCGCGCCGTTGTCCTGCACCTTGGCGACCAGGGCCTTCTGCGCCGATACCGGGTAGACCTGGCGCGTCGAGACGCCGAGCAGCTGCGCGGTGCTGTCGACCTGGCGGGCGAGTTCGGCATCGGTCTCGGCCGGTGACTTCAGCTCGTCCCACAAGGTGTCGATCTTGTTGAGCACGACCAGCCGGCCGCGGCCGTTGCCCTTGCCGATGTGGTTGCGCCAGACGTCGATGTCGCTCTTGGTGACGCCGGTCTCGGCGGCGAGGATGAACAGGATCGCATGCGCGTTCGGCAGCAGGTTCAGCGTCAGTTCCGGTTCGGTACCGATCGCGTTCAGCCCCGGCGTGTCGAGGATCACCAGACCCTGTTCGAGCAGCGGATGCGGGAAGTTGATGACCGCGTGGCGCCAGCACGGGATCTCGATCGTGCCGTCGCTGCCGACGATCAGTTGCTGGTCGGCATCGCTGGCGTCGTAGAGGCCGTAGCGTTGCGCCTCGGCAAGCGGCACCCGGCGGGTTTCGCCGACGCGGCGGAATGCCGCCAGCAACTGGTCCGGACTGTCGAGATCGAGCGCGATCGTCGTCCATTCTTCCGGATAGCGGCGGTATTCGCTGGTGGTGACGTTTTGCGCGCGGGTCTCGATCGGCAGCAGCTTGATCGCCGGGAGCTCGCCGGCGTCGTAGAGCAGCTCGGTCGGGCACATCGTCGTCCGGCCGGCGCTCGAGGGCAGCACGCGCTTGCCGTAGTGGGCGAAGAAGATCGCGTTGATCAGCTCGGACTTGCCGCGCGAGAACTCGGCAACGAAGGCGATGTTGAGCTTGTCGTCCTTGAGCTTGGTCTGCAGCGCGTTGATGCGCAGCTGCGTCTGCGCGTCGTCGAGATCCTGCTCGGTGAGCCAGCGCGACAGCCGGGTGACTGACTGGGTCAGCGTCGCGCGCCACTGACTGTAGGCCTGGAAATCGCCGACGAGGCGGTCGCCCGCGTCGGTCGGGTCGTTGACGGCGATATCGTCGCGATGCAGGTAGTCGGTGCTCATGGCGCTCACGGCATTGTAAATATTGCCGCTGTTATGACCCGGGCCTGTCCCCTTGTCAACGCTGGCAATGGGGGCAGTAGTAAGTTGTCCGCTGGCCGATACGGATTTGCCGGATGAGCGTGCCGCAAACGCGGCAGGGTGTGTCATTCCGGCCATAGACGAAGGCATTGAGCTGGAAATAGCCGGGCTTGCCCTCGGAGTCGACGAAGTCGCGCAGGGTGCTGCCGCCGGCGGTGATCGCGTCGGCCAGCGTCGCCCTGATCGCATCGGCCAGCTTTGCCGTCTCGGCGGCCGTGATCGCGTCGGCTGGCCGCTCCGGATGGACGCCGGCGCGAAACAGCGACTCGGACGCGTAGATGTTGCCGACACCGACGACGACGTGGTTGTCCATGATCACCAGCTTGACCGCGCGACGCGTGCGCGCCAGCGCCGCGGCAAGGTGGGCGGCATCGAATGCGTCCGACAGCGGCTCGGGGCCGAGCGCGGCGATCAGCGGGTGCTCGCTGCCGTCGCCGTCGGCCCACAGCAGCGCGCCGAAACGGCGCGGGTCGCGGTAGCGCAGCCGCACGCCCGACTCGAGCACCAGATCGAAGTGGTCGTGTTTTTCGGGCGGGAAGGCTTCGGTCAGCACCCGCAGGCTGCCGCTCATGCCGAGGTGGATGATGACCGTGCCGGCATCGAAACCGATCAGCAGGTACTTGGCCCGGCGCCGGACCTCGCGGACCGGCTGGCCGGCGAGCAGGGCGGGCATCTCGGGCGGGACCGGCCAGCGTAGCCGCGCGTCGCGGACGATCAGCTCGCGCACGACGGCGCCGTCGAGGTAGGGCGCGACGCCGCGTCGTGTCGTTTCGACTTCGGGAAGTTCGGGCATGGTCTTTACTGGGTAAAGCGTGGCGGCGTTTGGACGCCGTCACGCCGATTCATTAAGATCAGGCTGTCTAACACAAAACAGGCCAAGCCGTCGTTATGACCCATTCGCCCGTCATCCGTCCCACGCGCTTGCTGCTGGCGCTCCTGCTGGCATTCGGCCTGTCCGCCTGCGCGTCGATGGGCTCCGCACCGGCGCCCGGTGCCACCGCCAGCGAACCGGCGGCCGACGCCGGTCTCGACGACGACGTCATTCCCGACGACAGGCTGCCGAGCCAGCCGCTGACCGACGAGCTGCTGCTGCGCTTTCTCGTCGGCGACATCGCATTGCAGCGCGACCGGCCGCAACTGGCTGCGCAGACCTGGCACGACCTAGCGCAGAAGACCCGCGATCCGCGCGTCGCGCGCCGGGCGACCGAAATCGCGATCGGCAGCGGTCAGCTGTCGATGGCGCGCGACGACGCGCAGCGCTGGATCGACGCGGTACCCGAATCGATCGCAGCACGGCAGGTGATGCTCAGCCTGCTGATCCGCGCCAACCGGCTCGACGAGGCCAAGCCGCACATCCAGGCGTTGCTGGCGGCGCAGCCGCAGGAAATCGCGCCGTTCTTCCTGCAGATGCACATGCTCTGGGACAAGAACACCGACCGCGAGGCCGCGCTCAGGCTCACCGAGGAACTGACCACGCCGTACCCGCAGCTCGCCGAGGCGCGCTTCGCCCGCGCGGTCGCGCTCGCCAACGTCGGCCGCATCGATGATGCGCTCAAGGAGCTTGGCGAGGCGAACCGGATCAAGCCGGACTGGGAGCCGGCGATCCTGTACCGCGCCCAGCTGATGGGCAAGTCGTCGACGCCGCAGGCGCGCATCGACTACCTGAAATCGGCCGAGGGCAAGCTGCCCAAGTCGATGGCGCTGCGCTCGGCGCTGGCGCGCGAATACGTCGAAGCCGGGCAGCTCGCCGGCGCGCTCAAGGTCTACGACGAGATGCTCGCGCTGCAGCCGAACAACCTCGAGGCGCTGACCGGCAGCGGCCTTGTCGCGCTGCAACTGCACGATCTCGGCACCGCCGAAAAGCGGCTGAGCCGGGCGACCGAACTCGCGCCGCAGCAGACCGGCAACCTGCGTTACTACCTCGGCCAGATCGCCGAGGAACGCTACCGTTTTGCCGAAGCGCGCGACTGGTACGACGGCGTCGACGGCGAATTCAAGCCGTCGGCCGACAAGCGTCTGGTGCGCGTGCTGGCGCGGCTTGGCGATATCGACGGCGCACAGGCACAGCTCAAGGCGATTCCGGCGCCGACCGACGAAGCGAAGGTCGAAAAGCTCCAGCTGGAGGCGACGATCTGGCGCGAGGCCGGCCAGTACCGTCGGGGCTACGACGTGCTGAGCGACGGGCTCAAGCGCTTCCCGGGCAACGCCGACCTGATCTACGACCGGTCGCTGTTCGCCGACCTGCTCGGCAACTACGCCGAGGCGGAGGCCGAACTGCGCCGTTATCTGGCGCTCGAGCCCGACAGCGCAATCGGCCAGAATGCGCTCGGCTATTCGCTCGCCAACCGCTCGACGCCGGCGGATACGGCAAGGCTCGCCGAGGCACAGCAACTGCTCGACGCGGCGATCGCCAAGGAGCCCGACAACCCGACCGTCCTCGACAGCCTGGGCTGGCTCCGTTATCGCCAGGGCAAGCTTGCCGAGGCGCGCGCGCTGCTCGAGAAGGCCTACGCGAGGATGCCCGATCCGGAAATCGGCACGCATCTTGGCGAGGTGCTCTGGCAACAGGGTGACAAGAGCGCGGCGCAGGCGCTGTTCGATACCGCCGCGCGGCTTGATCCGAAGAGCGAAATCCTGCGCGAGACGGTCCAGCGGCTGGGCGCGAAGTGATGCGCCGGATTGCCGTGCTGCTCGCGGCCGGCGCGCTGCTTGCCGGTTGCGCCACGCCGCCGCCCGCGCCGGGCGAACTCGTCGCGCTCGGCCGCGTCAGCATCAAGCGGCCGCAGGGCAACGACTACGCCAATTTCGTCTGGACCTGGCACGGCGCCGAAAGCAGGCTGGACCTGAACAACCCACTCGGGCAGACGCTGGCGCAGCTGACGCTGGGCCCGAACGGCGCCCGCTACCGTGCCGCCGACGGCCGGGCGCTGAGCGCCGCCGACGCCGACCAGTTGCTGCAGGACGGGTTGGGGTGGACGGTGCCGGTCAACGGTCTGGCGTACTGGCTCAAGGGCGAGGCCGATCCGGCGAGTCCGGCGAGCATCCGCAACACCGACGGCGTCCGGACCATCGAACAGGCCGGCTGGCGGATCGAGCTGTCCGACTGGCGCGCGCGCGGCGCCGGCCAGCCGCTGCCGCGCCGGCTCCATCTGACCCGCCCCGACCTTGACCTGCGCATCGCGATCTCCGAATGGCAACCCTGAACGACTTCCCGGCCGACCCGGCCGGCTGGCGCGCCTTTCCGGCACCGGCCAAGCTCAACCTGTTCCTGCACGTCATCGGCCGACGCAGCGACGGCTACCACCTGCTGCAGTCGGTGTTCCAGCTGGTCGACCTGGCCGACACGATCCGGTTGCGCGTGCGCGACGACGGCGAGGTCGTCCGCGTCGACCCCTTGCCCGGCGTGCCGGCCGAGGCCGACCTGACGGTGCGTGCCGCACGGCTGCTGCAGCACGAAACCGGCTGCCGTCTCGGTGTCGACATCGCGATCGACAAGCACCTGCCGATGGGCGGCGGTGTCGGCGGCGGCAGCTCGGATGCTGCGACGGTGTTGCTGGCGCTGAACCGGCTCTGGTCGCTCGATCTGGGCCGCGAACGGCTGATGCGGCTCGGCGCGTCGCTCGGCGCCGACGTGCCGTTCTTCGTGTTCGGCGAAACGGCCTTCGTCGAGGGCATTGGCGAGAAAATGACCGCAGTACCGGGCGCCGAAGGCCATTTCGTCATCCTGCAGCCGCCGGTCCATGTGCCGACGCCGGAAATTTTTTGCGACCCCGGCTTGACGCGTGATACGCAGACGCTTAATATGCGCGACCTCAACACAGCAACTACCCGCAACGATTTGCAGGCGGTGGCTGTCAGGAAGCATCCTCTGGTCGGGCAGTACGTCGCCTGGCTGAGCCGGTTTTCACCGGCAAGGATGACCGGTTCCGGAAGCTGTGTGTTTGCACATTTCGCTTCACAAGCCGGCGCGAATGAAGTAATATCGCAGCTTCCTCGGGATATGACCGGATGGGTTGCGAAAGCAGCAGATCGGCATCCGTTGAAAGAATTTGCCGGATGATCGGCAAGTGCCGCTAGGGGAGTCGCCAAGTTGGTTAAGGCATCGGATTTTGATTCCGACATGCGAAGGTTCGAATCCTTCTTCCCCTGCCAAATTCGAAAAGAGAAGCGTGTAACCCGGGTTACACGCTTTTCGTTTTTCTAGGGTTTGAAAATGGCTTACGACAGCCTCATGGTCTTCACCGGCAACGCTAACCCCAAGCTTGCCGATCGCGTTGTCAATCATCTCGACATCTCGCTGGGCCGGGCAACCGTCGGCCGTTTCTCCGATGGTGAGGTCACCGTCGAATTGCTGGAAAACGTCCGCGGTCGCGACGTTTTCGTCCTGCAGTCGACCTGTGTGCCGACCAACGACAACATCATGGAGCTGATCCTGATCGTCGACGCGCTCAAGCGCGCCTCGGCCGGCCGGATCACCGCCGCCATTCCCTACTTCGGCTACGCCCGCCAGGACCGCCGCCCGCGTTCGGCGCGCGTGCCGATTTCGGCCAAGGTCGTCGCCAACATGCTGCAGGCCGCCGGTGTCGACCGCTTGCTGACCGTCGATGTCCACGCCGACCAGATTCAGGGCTTCTTCGACATTCCGGTCGACAACATCTATTCGACACCGGTGCTGTTCGCCGACATCCGCGCGCAGAACTACGAGAACCTGATGGTCGTGTCGCCGGACGTCGGCGGCGTGCTGCGCGCCCGCGCGATGGCCAAGCAGCTCGGTACCGACATGGCGATCATCGACAAACGCCGTCCGAAAGCCAACGTCGCCGAAGTGATGCACATCATCGGTGATGTGAAGGACCGGACCTGCCTGATCGTCGACGATATGATCGACACCGCCAACACCCTGTGCAAGGCCGCTGCGGCGCTGAAGGCACATGGCGCCAAGCGCGTGCTGGCGTACGCGACGCACCCGGTGTTCTCGGGTGCCGCGGTCGAGCGCATCGTGCAGTCGGATCTCGACGAAGTCGTCGTCACCGACACCATTCCGCTGTCCGACGCCGCCGAGCTGTCGGGCCGCATCCGCTGCGTGTCGATCGCCGGCCTGCTGGCCGAAACGATGCGCCGCATCAACAACGAAGAGTCGGTGTCGTCGCTGTTCGTTGACTAATTCAGGGGAGGATTCCCCGGAATCGGCAGCCTTCCTGGTCGCGGGAGGCTGTTGCTTTTAATGCTATGGAGCAAACCATGACTTACGAAATTCAAGCTGCAGCCCGTGCTGCACAGGGTACCGGTGCGAGCCGCCGCCTGCGCAAGACTGGCAAACTGCCGGGCATCGTCTACGGTGGCAGCGCTGCCCCGCTGGCGATCGAACTCGATCACAACAGCATGTACTACACGCTGCAGGAAGAGGCCTTCCACACCGCGCTGATCAAGCTCGCGGTGGACGGCAAGACCGAACAGGTGCTGCTGCGCTCGGTGAACTACCACCCGTTCAAGCAGCAAGTGCTGCACGTGGATTTCCAGCGCGTTGAAGCCGGCACCACCGTTGAAGTGCGCGTCCCGCTGCACTTCATCGGTGCCGACACCTGCGAAGGCGTGAAGCTGCAAGGCGGTTCGATCCGTTACATCCTGAACGATGTGAAGGTTCGCTGCCTCGCCGACAAGATCCCGGAATTCCTCAATGTGGACCTGTCGAAGATGGCCGTTGGCAACACCATCGCCCACTTGGCCGACATCGTGCTGCCGGAAGGCGTGACGCTGCTGGCTCTGGCTCGCGGCGAAGACCTTGCCGTCGCCAGCCTGAACGGCGCCAAGGCCGGCTGATCCAGCCCGCTCCGTCCGAAACCCGCCGTGGCGCAAGCCCGGCGGGTTTTTTCTTGTGTTGCGCAGTCATGCATCCGGCATTGGAAGCCCTTGGGCCGCGCAGGCGATTCGACTACATTGGCAGCATCGACGATGGACGTAGGGGTTTTTATGTACTCGAATGAGCAGCCGGAAGGACAGGATGTCCATCGTCGCCATGTGCCGAGCCCGCTGGAATTGCTTGCCCGGCTGCCGGTGATTCCACCCCGGCATCGAGCCAAGGTCCGTGCGGTGTGGCTGGTGCTTGCGCTCGTGCTGTTGGTCTACTGGGTGGCGCCGCGCTGGGGCGTTTCGCCGTTCCATTCGCGCCAGGACGGACTCGACTACTACCCGCACTTTACCGACTTGCTGTCGCCGCGTTTCCAGTCGACGGCACCGAAGCGGGCGCCGGATGCGGTCGTGAGCACCGGCTGGTCCGAATGGCAGCTCGAGCAGTATGCGCGCCGCGACGGCGAGGCCAACAGCTGGCTGGTGCTGCGCAATGCCGATGGCAGCGTACGCTGGCAGTTGGTCGCCAATAACGAGAACTGGCTCGGCGACTACCGGCTCAAGCCCGGTTCGGCGCGCTGGGCATGGTTTGGCGGCTGGGTTGTCGAACTGCAGTCGGCGAAGGTCGACGCGGCACGGCTGTATCTGGCGCCGGACGGGTCGCCGCGGCTGATCCGGCAGTGGCCGAATGCGCAAGCCCGCGCCAAGCTCAAGGCCGTGGGCGCCTAGGGGCTTCGACTCGCGTTATCATGGTGGCCTTGCCTGCCTTGGGCGGGCCATCCGCAATAGTCCCGATGTCTCCAATCAAACTGATCGTCGGCCTGGGCAACCCCGGTGCCGAATATGCCGCAACGCGCCACAATGCCGGCTTCTGGTGGGTCGACCAGCTGGCGCGCGATGCCGGCGTTTCGCTGCGCCACGACGCCAAGTTCCACGGCCTGGCCGGGCGCGCCCGTTTCACCGGGCACGAGGTCTGGCTGCTGGAGCCGCAGACGTACATGAACAAGAGCGGCCTGTCGGTGGTCGCCTTGGCGCAGTTCTACAAAATACTGCCGAACGAAATCCTCGTGGTCCACGACGAGCTCGACCTGCCGGCGGGCGAAATCAAGCTCAAGCAGGGCGGCGGGCATGGCGGCCACAATGGGCTGCGCGATATTGGCACCCATTTGTCGACCCCGAACTACTGGCGGCTGCGGATCGGCATCGGCCATCCGGGCGAGCGCAACGAGGTCGTCAATTTCGTGCTCAAGCCGCCGCGCAAGGAAGAGCAGGCCGCGATCGACGATGCGCTGATCCGGGCGCACCACATCCTGCCCTTGCTGCTTGCCGGCGATACCGGTGCGGCGATGCAGAAGCTGCATACCGACGACAGCAAAACCCGCGCGCACAAGCCCGCGCCCAAGGACTGATCCATGCAGACGATTCTGGTCGCCAACCCCAAGGGCGGTAGCGGCAAAACCACGGTAGCCACCCAGCTGGCGGCGTGGTTTGCCTGGCAACGTCGCCCGGTGGTGCTGGGCGATCTGGATCGGCAGCAGTCGTCGTTGCGCTGGCTGCAGCAACGGCCCGAACGCTTTCCGCCGATCCGCGGCCGCGACGAGATTGCCGACCGTCTGCCTGCCGATGCGGTGCAGGTGCTCGACAGCCCGGCCGGCCTGCACGGCAAGGCCTTCGACGCGGCGCTGCACGCCGCCGATCGCATCGTCGTGCCGATGCAGCCGGCGGCGTTCGACCGCTGGGCCAGTGCCGACTTCTTTGCCCGGCTGGGCGAGGAGAAGCGCGTGCGCAAGGGCAAGGTCGAGATCGCGCTGATCGGCATGCGCGTCAATGCCCGCACGCAGACGGCGCGCGATTTCGCCGCCTTCACCCACGACGCCGGCCTGCCGCTGCTGGCGACGATTCGTGACACCCAGCTCTACGTACAGCTGCAACCGCGCGGGCTGGCGCTGTTCGACCTGCCCCGTCCGCGTTTCGAGCGTGACTACGGCCAGTGGCAGCCTTTGCTGGAGTGGTTATGAATGCGCTGATACCGGTCAACCTGATCACCGGCTTCCTCGGGGTCGGCAAGACCACCGCGCTGACCCGGCTGCTGGCCGACAAGCCCGCCGGCGAATACTGGGCGGTGATCGTCAACGAGTTCGGCGAGGTCGGCATCGACGGCGCGACGCTGTCGGCGAGCGGCGACGGGCTGAATGTCGCCGAAGTGCCCGGCGGCTGCATCTGCTGCACCACGAGCCCGATGCTGCGCACGACGCTGACGAAGCTGGCGCGCGGCCGGCGGCCGGACCGGCTGCTGATCGAGCCGTCGGGGCTCGGGCATCCGGCCGGCATCGTCGATCTGCTGCGCGACCCCTTTCTCTCCAAGGCTTATGCGGTCCAGGCGGTCGTCACGCTGGTCGATCCGCGCCATCTCGACGATGCGCGCTACACCACGCACGAAACCTGGCGTGACCAGATCGAACTCGCCGACGTGCTGGTGCTGAACAAGGTCGATCTGGCCGATGCCGATCAGCTGGCGCGGGCGATGCGCCTGGCCGAGGCGCTGTACCCGCCCAAACAGGCCGTCGTCGCGGCCAGGCAGGGGGCTTTTGATGCCGCGCTGCTCGATCTGGCGCTGCAGACCGGGCGCTGGCCCGAAAAACCGCAGCCCGGCTCCCACGCGCTGGCGCCGCGCCGCGCCGCGCCCGCACGCGCGGCTGCACAGCCCTGGCCGGCGCGCAATCTGCAGACCAGCCTCGGCGCCGAGAGCTGCGGCTGGCTGTTCCCGGCCGAGACGCAGTTCGATTCGGCCTTGCTGGTCGAGCTGTTCGAGGCCGCGCCCTTGCTGCTGCCGGGCTTGACCCGGGCGAAGGGGGTGTTCAACACCGAGCGCGACTGGTACCGGTTCGACTGGGTCGACGGCATGAGCGGCGCCGCGGTGTCGGCTTACCGGCGCGATTCGCGCGTCGAGTTCATCGTCGCCGCCGGCGCGCCGCCGGACTGGGCCGCTGTCGAGGCCCTGCTCGCAACGGCAATGCTCAGCGGCGCAGAATCGCGTTGATCTGCTGCCGGTAGCTCTGTGCGACGGCGCCGTGGCCGCGGCTGTCCATCAGCGACTGCCAGTGCTGCAGGCATTGCTGCAGGCCGGCATGGTCGGTGCACTGGCCGAGCACGCGGTCGATCCAGTCGTCGAGTTCGCCGCGCAGGTGGGTGTTGTTGCTGATGTAGACGATCTGGCGGATCTGCGCGAGCTGCTTGCTGCCCAGTGCCGCCGGGCCTGGTTCGGGCGGGGGGCTTGCCGCAGCGGCGGGCGCCGGAACGGGGCCGATCTGGCCGGCGATCTTCTCGACCATGCCGTCCCATTCGAGTTCGAGCAGCGCCTGCAGCAGCTCGCGGCCGGTGAGCGTGGTGATCAGCTGGTCGGTGGTCTTGATGCCGTCGATCTGGATCAGCAACTGGCGGGATTTGGCCGCCAGGCCGCTCGAACGGTTGACCATCTCGGCGAGACCCTGCGGAGTCTTGCGGTACACCACGCCTTGCATGCCGGTCCTTCCTCGCTGTATGCGAACAATCTGACGAATATATTACAGCGTCGGGACCCGCCCCGCAGCGCGGCAAGGCCAGGGCGAGGCCGCAGTCGCTGCCGCACTCGCTGAAAAATGACTTGTTTTGAAAGAATCAGATCAGTGCATCGTGAATTTCGCGCTGAACCCGGTCGGCGACGCCGCGGTGGCCGGAGCGGCGCAAGGCCGTTTGCCAGTCGTCGAGCAGCTGCTCGAATGCCGGGGCGTCCGTCAGTGCGTCGAAGGCGGCGTCGAGGCGGCCGAGCCAGCCGTCGCCAAGGTAGGTGCGGGTGCTGTCCTGGACCAGCGTTCTGATCCGGGCCAGCCTGGCCGGCTCGGGCAGGCCGCCGGCCGTGCGGGGCGGGGCGGTCAGCGGCGCGCCGGCCTGTTCGGCGATCAGTGCCAGTTCGCGCAGGCGCGCCAGCGTCGCGTCGACGTCGGTTGCCGCCGGTGCGAACTGGCGCAGCGCGGCCACGTCGCGTCGGCCGTCGATCATGATCAGGAGCTGTCTGGCCTTGAAGCTGAGCAGGTCGCTGCGCGTCGTCAATTCCTGCTGGGCTTTGGCGGTCTTGTGGTAGATCGTTGTGTCCATGTGTCCTCCCCCGGCCTGCTTCGCGGTGAAAGTCGCACTGGCTGTTCGGGCGCTGCCGGTGCGTTTTCGTAGCATAGGCTTACGGACTACATGCGTGTGAACGTGCTCGCCCAGTGTTGTATCAAACGCAAAGCCCGCGCATTGCGCGGGCTTTTTCGGCGGGCGGGGCGGTTTACAGGCCGCCGTACGAATGCAGGCCGGAGAGGAACATGTTGACGCCGAGGAAGGCGAAGGTGGTCACCAAGAGGCCGATCACCGACCACCAGGCGAGCACGTTGCCACGCCAGCCCTTGACCAGCCGGACGTGCAGCCAGGCGGCGTAGTTGAGCCAGACGATCAGCGCCCAGGTTTCCTTCGGATCCCAGCTCCAGTAGCCGCCCCAGGCGTCGGCGGCCCACATCGCGCCGAGGATGGTCGCGATCGTGAAGAACAGGAAACCGACGGCGATGGCCTTGTAGGACACTTCGCCCAGCGTGTCGTAGCTCGGCAGCTTGCTGGTCAGGATGCCGCGCGAGACCAGCAACTGCGCGACGCCGAGCGTGGCGGCAATGGCGAACGCGCCGTAGCCGACGAAATTTGCCGGGACGTGGATCTTCATCCACCACGACTGCAGCGCCGGGATCAGCGGCTGGATTTCATGCGCGCCGCGATCGAACGAGTACCAGAGGATGAAGCCGACCGCGGCGCTGATCACCAGCAGCACGAAGGCGCCCATGCTGCGCGCGGCGAAGCGCGCCTCGTAGTACAGGTACATCAGCGCGGTGATCAGGCAGAACAGCACGAACACTTCGTACAGGTTCGAGACCGGGATGTGCCCGACGTCGGGGCCGATCAGGTAGCCCTCGTACCAGCGCACCAGGCTCGAGCTCAGCGACGCGGCGGCGGCGGCCCAGGTCAGCCCCGAGGCGATCGACAGGCTGCTTTCGCTGCGGCGCAGCAGCCCGACCCAGTACATCAGCGTGGCGAGGAAGAACAGCACGCACATCCACATCACCAGTGACTGGCTGGCAAGCAGGTACTTGAGGAAGAAGTTGCTGCTGCCGCGGGCGAGGTCGCGGTCATACAGCTCGATCGCCGCAAGCGCGATCGCGCCGCACAGCGGCAGGAAGCGCCGCATCGCCGGCCAGAAGCGGCCGAACCAGATCAGTCCGGCCGCGCTGGCGAGCAGGATGCCCTGCTCGTAGTAGTCCATCGCGCCGCGATAGCGGCCGAAGCTGATCATCGCGGCGACCAGCACCAGCGCGGCGAAGGCGACGGTGCCGATGGGGCGTTTGGCTTGTAACGTGGTCATGCGGATTCTCCGTGCTCCGGCTGGTGCGGCTGCGCACCGCGCTGTGCGGGCTGGGGCGGCGCCGCGCTGTGCGCGGAATTGGGTAGCAGTGCCGCGCGGTGCGCGGCAAAGGCGTGATCGAGGTCGGCGTTGCGGCGGTTGCTGGTCATCGCGACCAGCGTGCGGCCGGCCTCGAGCCGGACCCACAGCCGTTCCTCGCGGATGTAGAACATGCAGAAAATGCCGAGCACCAGCAGGATCGAGCCGATGTAGACGACGGTCTTGCCCGGCGAGCGCGTCAGCTGGAAGCCGCTCGCCTGCACCTGGGTGAAGCCGGTCGGCTGCAGGTAGACCGCCGGGCCGTAGTCGAACAGGTTGCTGGTCGCGACGAGGCTGTCCATCAGGAAGCGGTAGTTGGCCTCGTTCATCGGCAGCGGCGCGAGTCCGGCCTGGCGCTGCGCCTGCGCGAACGCCTCGACCGCTGCACCCTGGAGTATCTTCAGATAGGTCTGCGCGACCGTCTGGCGCTGATCGGCCGGCACCTTGCCGTCGAGGAAGCGTTCGAGCGCCGGGAAGCCGCCGTTGCCGAATTGCGCCAGCACGCTGCGGGCCACTTCGGCGAACTGCGCCTGACTGGTGGCCGAGAACGCGCCGTCGCGGAACGCCGCGTCGGCGGTGGCCTTGGCGATCGCCGGGTGCTGTTGCGGATCGAGCAGGGTCCGGCGCACGCGCATGAACGTGTCGACCTTGCCTTCGGAGTCGAGCGGCATGCGGATGAAGGCGAACGGCTGGGCGACTTCGCGGCGCATGCCGGTGACGAGGTAGAGGTGGTCGTCGAATTGCTGCGGCGCCAGGTAGTTCAGGTACTCGACGGCCTGGCCGGTCGCGTCGCGCAGCTTGAACTGCACCGACGGGCCGAGGTTGCGCAGATTGTGCTCGCCCTTGACGCTGGCCGCCTGCGACAGCGCCTGCTCGAAACGGTTGACCGAAACCGCAGACTGCGTCGAGTCGGCCGGGGGCTTGCCCATGTTCTCGATGTTGAAGACGCGCAGGTCGCCGGTTTCGAGCTTGTACGGCCGGCCGGCGATCGTCAGCGCGCTGCTGGCCTGCGAACGCGCTTCGAGTGGCGTTGCGCTGCCGTTGCCGAGGTCCCAGCGGGCAAAGCTCAGCGGCGAGCCGCCGTCGCCGAAACTCGCCTGGTAGATCGCGACACCGTCGACGGTCATCGGCTTGTTGACCTCGATGGTGCCGCTCTGCCGGAGCTTGCCGGTCCGGCGATCAAGGATGTCGATGTCCGACGCGAAGCGCTTGGGCTGGCCGGTACTGTAATAGTCGACGTGGAAGGCCTTGAGGCGGATCGCGAACGGCAGTTCCTGGACGAAGTAACCGTTGCCGGCGTTGAGAAAGATCACGTCGGCCGCCGCGCGCTCGGGGACGGTCACGTTGCCGCGGAACGACAGGTTGCCGTCGCTCAACCGGCTTTGTGCCGGCACCTGGCCCTGCGGCATGTCGCGCGTTTCCGGTGTCTTGTAGCCGGCGAGCTCCATCAGTTTGAGCGGCAGATTGCCGTCGAGCAGGCCGCCGACGCAGATCACGACGATTGCAGCGTGCGCGAACAGATAGCCGAGCTTCTGCCACGCGCCGCGCTTGGCCGCGACCTGCCAGACGCCGTCGTGCTCGCGGGCCCTGAAGCGGAAGCCGGACTGCGTCAGGTGTGCCAGCACCGCATCGCGGTCGGCTTCGCCGTCCGTTTCGGCATGGTGCGCCATCAGCCGCAGCGAATTGCGCCCGGCCTTCTCGCGCCAGCCGCGGATGTCTCGCAGCATGCCCGGCACATGGCGCCAGATGCACAGTGCGGTCGACAGCATCAGGAAGGCCAGCAGCAGCAGGAACCAGCTGGCGTGGTAGACGTCGAACAGGCCCAGCGGCTCGAAGATGCGGAACCAGAAGTCGCCGAACTCGAAGCGGTAATTGACGTAGGGCTCGTTCTGCTTGAGCACGGTGCCGATCACCGAGGCGATCGACAGCACGGTCAGCAGGCTGATTGCAAAGCGCATCGACGAGAACAGTTCGAAGAGCGCCCGTCCGAACGGAGCCGGATGGTGACGGGAAGGTTTTTTCGTAGTCATAAAGAAAAAAAGGGGCGATGGCCGCCCCTCTTGGTGAGTGAATGCCGGCAAAGGTTCACCGGCTGCGCACTCAGTTCAGTGCCTGCATGTACTGGGCGACGGCCTTGATCTCGTCGTCGCTCATTTTCTTGGCGACCTGGGTCATCACGCTGTTGTTCTTGCGCTCGCCCGAACGGAAGGCCTTCAGCTGGGCCTCGATATAGGCGCCATGCTGGCTCGAGACCCGCGGATACTGCACCGGGATGCCCGTGCCGGCCGGGCCGTGGCATGCCATACAGGCCGGCAGGCCGGTCTGGGCAACGCCGCCGCGATAGATCTTCTTGCCGGCCTCGATCTGGGTCTTGTCCGACGCGCCGAGCGCCTTCGGCTGCTGGCTGGCGAAATAGGCGGCGACATTGCGCATGTCGGCATCCGACAGCGTCGCGGTCATGCCGAGCATCACCGCGTTGTTGCGCGTGCCGTTCTTGAACTCGACCAGCTGTTTGTACAGGTACTGCTCGTGCTGGCCGGCCAGGCGCGGGTAGGTCGAGGCGACGGCGTTGCCGTCGACGCCGTGACAGGCGGCACAGACCGCCTCGGCTTTCTGCTTGCCCGCGGCGATATCGACCTTGGGCTGGTCGGCGTAGGCCGCCGACGTGGCCAACCACATTGCAACGAATGCTGCGACAGTCGCGCTGCGCATAGCTCTGCTCCCTCAAGCGGCCCCGGCTCTGGGTGCCGGTTTGCAACCAAATCCTGCTATTCTATAACAAGACTTTTTACCAAACAAAATACCATGTCGCTGTTTCGCGGTTTGCAGTTCCTCACCACCGTCAACGATCTTTCCGCGCTGCCGCAGGAAGGACTCGAGGTGGCCTTCGCCGGGCGCTCGAACGCCGGCAAATCCAGTGCGATCAACACGCTGGCCAACCATACCCGGCTGGCCTTCGTTTCGAAGACGCCGGGCCGGACCCAGCATATCAATTATTTCGATTTCGGCAGCGAGCGGCGTCTGGTCGACCTGCCCGGCTACGGTTACGCAGAGGTGCCGGCAAACGTGCGTGCCCACTGGGAAAAGCTGCTCGGCCACTATCTCGTCAACCGCGACAACCTGATCGGCCTGGTGCTGATCATGGATGCGCGCCGACCACTGACCGAGCGCGACCGGCGCATGCTCGACTGGTTCCTGCCGACCGGCAAGCCGGTGCACTGTCTGCTGACCAAGTCGGACAAACTGAGCAAGCAGGAGCAGATCAAGACCTTGCGCACGGTCGAGGCCGAGTTCAACGGCGACCCGCGCGTGACCGTCCAGCTGTTTTCCAGCCTGAAAAAACAGGGTGTCGAGCGAACCGAACAGGTCGTCGGCGCCTGGTTTGCTGCGGCGCAGCAGGCCGCTGCTGCCGATGACGACCATGCTGCCGGCATTGAATCGACGGACGGCGCCTGAATCGCCTTGCGCTTTAAGGTCACCTTTCTATCTTGAAAGCTAGGTGCGCCCCTGCACCTCCCGCTTTTCCTCCCTGAGCGGGTGCCCCGGCTTCATGCCGGGGCGTATGTATACCCCGGTCATTCTCCCCTTGGGCCGGGGTTTCTTTTTTTCTGCTTCCCTCCGGCGCGCCACGATCAGATTTGTCTTATTTAAACATCGGCTTCGCGCGATTGTGGCGGCGGGCTTGGCGCCGGCAAAAATCCGCCGGTATGATCGGACGAACGACAATTCCGGCTATCGTGCCGGAACAAGAACGGGGCTGACGCCGAGTACGTCTGGCCCGCTGGAGGAGCAGCATGTCTGGACTCGCCGGGGTCAAGGTGATGGTGATCGACGACAGCAACACCATCCGCCGCAGCGCCGAAATCTTCCTTGGTCAGGCCGGGTGTGAGGTCATTCTCGCCGAGGACGGCTTCGACGCGCTGGCCAAGATCAGCGACCACCAGCCGCAACTGATCTTCGTCGACGTGATGATGCCGCGGCTCGATGGCTACCAGACCTGCTCGCTGATCAAGAAGAACCCGCGCTACAAGGCCACCCCGGTGATCATGCTTTCGAGCAAGGACGGCCTGTTCGACCGCGCGCGCGGCCGGATGGTCGGCTCCGACCAGTACCTCACCAAGCCGTTTACCAAGGACAGCCTGCTGGCCGCCGTCGGCGAGCACGTGCAGCAGCGCTGATTGAACCCCATTCCAAGCGACAGACTACCGCCATGACCATCAAGAAAATCCTGATCGTCGATGATTCGCCGACCGAACGCCATTTCCTGGGCGAACTGCTGACCAAGAACGGTTTCACCATTGTCACCGCCGAATCCGGCGAGGATGCAGTGGCCCGGGTCAAGGAACTGATGCCCGACCTGATCCTGATGGACGTGGTGATGCCGGGCATGAACGGCTTTCAGGCGACGCGCACGATTACCCGTGATACCGAGACCAGCCACATTCCGGTGATCATGTGCACGTCGAAGAACCAGGAAACCGACAAGGTCTGGGGCAAGCGCCAGGGGGCGGCCGAGTACGTGGTCAAACCGGTCGACCCGCAGGAACTGCTCAGCAAGATCGCGGCGCTGTAAGCGGAGCCGGCCATGGCCAAGCGGATCAGCCTGCGCGAATATCAGGAAGGGGTGGTGGCCCGGCTCAAGAGCGCCGCCGCCACGGCCCAGGTCAATACACGCCTCGGGATCCGCATCGGCCAGGACAACTGGCTGGTCGATCTCTCCGACGTGGCCGAGGTGATGCCGGTGCCGCCGGTGTCGCCGCTGCCGCTGAGCCAGCCGTGGTTCAAGGGCGTCGCCAATCTGCGCGGCAACCTCGTCAGCGTGTCCGACCTGTCGGCATTCTTCGGCGGTCCGGCGCTGACGCCGTCGCCGCTGGCGCGGCTGATGCTGCTGCACCCCAAGCACATACTGCATTCGGCGGTGCTGGTCGAGCGCATGCTCGGCCTCAAGCACCTGTCGGATCTGAGCGTGGACGACGCGACGCACCCGCGCGCGTCCACGGTTTACCGTGACGTCGCCGGTCAGCGCTGGCTGACACTCGACGTTGCGGCCCTTGCCAGCGATCCCGGCTTCCTGCAGGCCGGGCAATAAATCAAATACGGGAAGAGACGCGCATCATGGCCCTGAAACTGGATCGCCTGAAAGACCTGTTCGGCAAGAAGGCCGGAACGCAGGCCGGATACGAGTCGCTGAAGACGACGTGGATTCTCGAGAAAATCCGCCTGCCCGACGTCGACGAGGCGCGCGTGCTCAAGCCGGTGCCGCTGGTCGGCCACCTGCCGAGCCGGCAGCAGATGGCGATCTTCCTGCTGGCGCTGATCGGCTCGGTCGGTCTGTTCGCCATTGTCGCCTTCCTGTCATTCCAGTCGTCGAGCCACAACGCCGAACGGCGTTCGACCGCAACCGAGATGCAGATGCTGTCGCAGCGGATTGCCCGGGCATCGACGCAGGCGGTACAGGGCAACGCCGAGGCCTTCGTCGTGCTGAGCGATTCGTACCAGAAGTTCGGCGACAACCTGGAAGTGCTCAAGCGCGGCGGGGCGTTCTTCGGTCTGTTCGGCGCCGGCCCGGACGACGTGCTCGACCGCATCGGCAAGACCTGGGCGGCGAGCTATGCGCCGAGCCCGAGCCACCCGAGCGTCGACACCATCCTCAAGCAGAAAAGCGCGCTGATCTCGATCGGCAAGAGCGTCAACGGCATCAACACCAACGACGCCAAGCTGCTCGAGCTGACGCAGCAGTTCACGTCGATGCTCGGCGAAACCGGCGGCAACATCCGCGAGCTCGACTATGCCAACCAGCTGTCGATGCTGAGCCAGCGGATGGCCAAGAACGCCAACGCGATGCTCGCCGGCGAACTGATCAACCCCGAGGTGGTGTTCCTGCTCGGCAAGGACGTATCGACATTTTCGGACATCATCAAGGGTTTCAACGACGGCAGCGAAGAACTGCAGGTCCGTCCGGTTTCGAGCTCGGCGCTGGTCGACAAGCTCGGCGAAATCCGCGCGCTGTTCCACGACTTCGAAATCGTCGTCAGCGCGTTCTCGAAGAACATGCAGCCGCTGGTCAACACCCGTCTGGCCAACCAGGCGATCGTCCGCGATTCCGAGCCGCTGCTGAAGGACACCATCGCGCTGGCCGACGCCTACGAGAACAAGGTCGGCGGCGTCCTGACCTCGGTGCTCGAACTGGCCTTGATCGGCGTTGCGCTGCTGTCGCTGTACCTGCTGGTGCGCGTGTTCAACCAGGAGGCCGTTCGCCGCCGCGTCGCGTCGGAAGGCGAGAACAAGCGGAACCAGGAAGCGATTCTGCGGCTGCTGAACGAAATGGCCGACCTCGCCGACGGTGACCTGACCGTGCGCGCCTCGGTGACCGAAGACCTGACCGGCGCGATCGCCGACTCGGTCAACTACACGATCGAAGAGCTGCGGGCGCTGATCACCGAGATCAACCGCGCCACCGAGCAGGTGACCCGCGCCGCCGACGAGGCGCAGGGCGTGACCAGCGACCTGCTGGCCGCGGCCGAACGGCAGTCGAACGAGATCAACGGCACCACCGGCACCGTCGAGCAGATGGTGAAATCGATCCAGGGCGTGTCGGGCAACGCCTCGCAGTCGGCCGACGTGGCGCAGGCGTCGCTGCTCGCCGCCGAAAAGGGCGCCGATGCGGTGCAGAACCAGATCAAGGGCATGGGCGAAATCCGCGAGCAGATCCAGGAGACCGCCAAGCGAATCAAGCGCCTCGGCGAAAGCTCGCAGGAGATCGGCGAAATCGTCGAACTGATCTCGGACATTACCGAACAGACCAACGTGCTGGCGCTGAACGCGGCGATCCAGGCTGCGGCTGCCGGTGAAGCCGGCCGTGGCTTCTCGATCGTTGCCGAGGAAGTGCAGCGGCTGGCCGAACGCTCGGCCGAGGCGACCAAGCAGATCGGCGCGATCGTCAAGACCATTCAGACCGACACGCACGACGCGGTCGCGGCGATGGAAGTGTCGACCCAGGGCGTGGTCGAAGGGGCCAAGCTGTCCGACGCGGCCGGTGCGGCGCTGTCGGAAATCCGCCGGGTTACCGGCGAGCTGGCAAGGCTGATCGAGTCGATCGCCCACGAAACCGAAGACCAGACAGATCTGGCTGCGCGGGTGAATGCGTCGATGCGCGACATTCTGGCGATTACCGGCCAGACGTCGACCGGCACCCAGCAGTCGGCGCAGATCGTCGGCCAGCTCTCCGGGCTGGCGCAGGATCTGAAGGACTCGGTCTCCGGCTTCAAGCTCGCCTGATTCCTGCACGAATCGGGGGCCGCATGGTCCCCGCTCCCGCCCGATTCGCCGGGCCACGATGAAGAGAACCCGCCATGAGCGTTCATACCGAATTTGACCGCGGCTCGCTGGTCTGGGTGAAGAGCGAAATCGACCAGACGCTGACCCGCGCCGCCGATGCCCTCGGCCAGTACCGCAACGAGCCGGACGCGGCCTTGCTCAAGCATGCCCAGACCCATCTGCACCAGTGTTTCGGCGCGCTGCAGATGGTCGAGCTCGACGGGCTGGCCCGCTTCTGCGAAGAAATCGAACAGCTGATCGCCGGGACTGCCGCGGGCGACGTCGCCGAAGCGGCGCTGGCGCTGGCGCAGGCGGCGATCCAGGACGCGAGCCGCTTCCTCGAACGCATCGCTGCCGGTGCGCCGAACGTTCCGCTCTATCTGGCCCCGCGCTTTGCCGAACTCTCCGCCGCCCGTGGTGGCGACGCAGGCGCTGCCGAACTGTTTTTTCCGCGTCTGGGCGAACTGGCCCTGCCGCAGGGCCTGCCGCAGCAGGGGCTGGCCGCCGACGTGCGCGCCGCCTTTGTCCGCCAGCAGCGCGGCCGCTACGAATCGGGCCTGTTGCGCTGGATACGCGGCGACGACGCCGCTACTGCGCCGATGGCGCGCGCGCTCGCCGAACTGGCGGCGGTGCAGCCTGCCGGCCTGGCGCGGGTGTTCTGGTGGAGCGCCGCCGCCGTCACCGAAGCGCTGCCGGTCCGGGGCGATGTCGATCCGAAACAGTTGTTGATGCGTTTGAACCTGCAGCTGCGTCGGCTTGCCGACGGCTCGGGCAAGGTTGCCGAACGCTTGTTCCGCGATCTGCTCTATGTGCTGGCCGCCGGCGATGCACCGTCGGCGCTGGCACAGCGGCTGCGGCTGGCGTTCGGACTCGATGCGCTGCTGCCGGGCGGCAGCGGTTCGGCGGCGCTGTCGCCGGAAAGCGAAGCGAGGCTCGGTCTGGCGACGATGTTGCGCGACGAGCTCGGCACCGCGCGCGAGATATGGTCGCGTGCCGCGGCCGGCCAGAGCGAGCGTCTGCCTGCGCTGCAGTCGGAGCTGGACCGGCTCGCGGCGGCGAGCCAGCCGCTCGGGATCGCCGGCCTGCCGGCGTTGTGGGAAGCGATGCAGGCCGCTTGCCGCCGCTATACCGAGCGTGGCGTCGTCGAGGCCGACGCGCTGGAAATGGCGACCGCGCTGCTGCTGGTCGACAACGCGCTCGCCAATTATCCGAACCAGGCCGGCGATTTTGCCGCCCAGGTCGAGGCGATGGCCGCGCGACTGGCCGGCAGCGACGGCGACGTGCCGCATCTCGATGCGGTGAGCCGGCAGGCGCAGGAGCGCCTGTTGCGGGCGCAGCTGGCGCAGGAAATGCGCAACAACCTGCGTCATGTCGAGGACGTGCTCGACGGCTATTTCCGCACGCCGGATTCGGGCGCCGGTCTGGCCGAACTCGAACCCAGCCTGCGCCAGACGCTCGGTGCGCTGGCGATGCTCGAATGCGACGGCGCGGCGCGTCTGCTCGACGCCTGCCGGTCGCGGATCACCGACTACGCGGCCGGCACCGCGCAGCCCGAACCGGCCGAGCTGGAAACCCTTGCCGAGGCATTCTCCAGCCTCGGTTTCTATATCGACGCGCTCGAGTCCGGCCGCCCCGACCGTGACCGGCTGATTGCCGCATCGCTGGCGGCAATGTGCGGCGATACGGTCGTTGCCGAAGCGGCAGCGGCCGAGCAGGAACTCGAAGCCGAGGCGTCGCTGGCTGCGCCGGCGCCGGCCGAGGTGGCAGTGGTCGAAACCAGGCCCTTGCCGCAGTCGGACGAAGCGATCGACGCCGAGCTGCTCGACGTCTACCTCGAAGAGGCCGTCGAAGTGCTGGCGACGATCGCCGGCCAGCTCGAACGCTGCCGCACGGCACCGGGCGACCGCGATGCACTGACGGTGATCCGGCGCGGTTTCCATACGCTCAAGGGCAGTGGCCGAATGGTCGGCCTGACCCAGCTCGGCGACGTCGCTTGGGCGATCGAGCAGGTGATGAACAAGTGGTTGCAGGACGAGGTGCCGGCGTCGCCATCGCTGCTCGCACTGGTCGCCGACGCGCACGACGCGTTCGCAGGCTGGGTGCGCGAGCTCGGCGAGGCCGGCTCGGCCGTCGTCGCCGCCGATGAACTGCTGGCGCGCGCCAATGCGCTGCGCACCGGTGTGGCGGCGCCCGCACCCCAGCCCGTCGCCGAACCGGTTGCCGAAGCGCACGCAGAGCCGTCCGACGAGGTCCGGATCGGCGAGGTCACGGTGTCCGCGTCGCTGTTTGCGCTGTTCCGCGACGAGGCGCAGCGCTATATCGAGACGCTGCGGCAGGGCCAACTGGCGCTGCGTGCCGGCAAGCCGCTGGCCGCGAACGTCGAGCTGGCCGCGCACACGCTCGGCGGCATCGCGTCGACCGCCGGCCTGCGGCCGATGGGCGAGCTTGCCTATGCGATCGAAGGCGCGCTGCAGTCGCTGGACCTGCAGCTCGTCTACCATGCCGACGCGGTCGACGACGCGATCGACGTGCTCGGCGAGATGCTTGCCGCCGTGCTGGCGCTGCAGGCGCCCGCCGACCCGGCCGAGACGCTGGCCCGGCTGGCGGCGCTGCGCGATGCCCAACTGGTGGTACCCGCCGAAACGGACGATCCGGCGACCGGGCCGGCCGAATTCGCCGGCGATGCCGATGACACGCTGTCGCTCGAGTCCGGGGCGCAGGCCGGCCTGGCCGACGGGACGGCCGCTTCGGCGGTTGAGGCGCAGGCCGCCGAACCGGCCACCGAGCTTGCCGGGCTGTTGGCGCTCGACGATGCCGCGGCCTCCGACGGCCTGGCGCCTGCCGACGACGTTGCCGATCTCGCCGACCTGCAGATCCTCGACGGCATCGACGCGACGTCCGGATTCACGCTCGACTTTGCATCGCTGACGGACGACGGCGAGCCGGAAGCGCCTGACACCGTGCCGCCGCAGACCGATGACGCGCTGGTGCTCGACCTGACCGACCTGCACCTTCCCGACGGCGCCGATGCGGTGCCCGACCGCGATGCGGCGGTGACGCTGACGGACGACGTTGAGAAGGACGCGCTCGACACCGTGCCGCCGCAGGCCGATGACGCGCTGGTGCTCGATCTGGCCGACCTGCATGTTCTCGATGGCGCCGATGCGGTGCCCGACCTTGACGCGGTAGCGGATGAGCCCGCCGTGTTCGACGCCGGCGTGCCGGATGTCGACGAGGCGCTGACGCTCGATCTCGACGGTCTGCTCGATCACGGCGGCAAAGCCGTGGATGCGACTGCCGATGCCGTGGCGGACATGGACGCTGCCGATGAGACGGCCGGTGCCGCAATCGATGCCTTGCCATCCGAGGAGGCGCTACCCGAACCGACGCCTGCTCTGCAGGCGATTGAAGCGTTCGCGCCTGAGGCGGTCGTGGCCGATGCCGGGCCGGACGATGCCGATCAACCCGCGCCACTGCCGCTCGCGGATGACGACAGGTCGCCGCTGGCCAGCTTGCTCGGCGACGAGCCGTCCGCTGCACCGCACGACGAGCATGGCGTGGTCGACGACATCGACGAGCAACTGCTGCCGGTCTTTATCGAAGAAGCCGACGAGCTGCTGCCGCAACTCGTCGCCCAGCTGCGCGCGCTGCATGGCGCGCCTGCCGACGAGGCCGCCGCGGCGACGCTGAAGCGCGTGCTGCACACGCTCAAGGGCAGTGCGCGGATGTCGGGCGCGATGCGTCTGGGCGAGGCGGTGCACCGGATGGAAAGCCGGCTGCTCGCCGCGACGGCGACGCTGACGCCGGCGTTGCTCGACGAGCTCGACACCGACTACGACCAGGTTGTCGCCCTCTACGACGTGCTGTGCGGCCGCGGGCAGGCTCCCGCCGAGCAACCGCAGGCGCCGGCGGTGCCGAACCTGCTGCCGACCGCCGCCGAAACCGACGGCAAGGCGACGATCCGCGTCAAGTCGGAGCTCGTCGACCAGCTCGTCAACCAGGCCGGCGAGGTCGCGATCGCGCGTTCGCGGATCGAGGCCGAAATGCTGTCGCTGAAGACATCGCTGCTGGAGCTGACCGACAACGTCGGCCGGCTGCGCAACCAGCTGCGCGAGCTTGAAATCCAGGCAGAGAGCCAGATGCAGGCACGCTCGCGCGAGATCGACGACAACCATGCGAACTTCGATCCGCTCGAGTTCGACCGCTTTACCCGGCTGCAGGAAATCACCCGCTTTATCGCCGAGAGCGTCAACGACGTCGCGACGATCCAGCACGGCCTGCTGAAGAACCTCGACGACTCGGCCGGTGCGCTGACCGCGCAGGGGCGGATGACGCGCGAGCTGCAGCAGAGCCTGATGCGCGTGCGCATGGTGCCGTTCTCGAGCGTGTCGGATCGGCTGTACCGGCTGACGCGGCAGACCGGCAAGGAGGTCGGCAAGAAGGTCAACCTCGAGCTGCGCGGCGGCCGCGTCGAAATCGACCGCGGCGTGCTGGAAAAGATGATCTCGCCGTTCGAGCACATGCTGCGCAACGCGATCGACCACGGCCTTGAGGATACCGACGTCCGGCTGGCCGCCGGCAAGCCCGAGTTCGGCGAGGTGTTCGTCGAAGTGCGCCAGGAAGGCAACGAGCTGGTGCTGACGCTGCGGGACGACGGCCGCGGTCTGGACTTTGCCAGGATCCGCGCCAAGGGCGAAGCGCTCGGGCTGATCGGCGGCGACGTTTCCGACGTGGCGCTGGCGCAGCTGATTTTCGAGCCGGGTTTCTCGACCGCATCGAACGTCACCCAGCTGTCCGGCCGCGGCATCGGCATGGACGTGGTCCGCAACGAGATCGGCAACCTTGGCGGCAGCATCGAGGTTGCCAGTACCGCCGGTGCCGGCACGACGTTCACGATCCATCTGCCGCTGACGCTGGCGGTGACGCAGGTGCTGCTGGTCAAGGCCGGCGGGCTCCAGTTCGCGATTCCGTCGGTGATGATCGAGCAGGTGCAGGAACTCAAGCAGGAAGCGCTGGCGGGGCTGTACCAGCACCGCGTGCAGACGTGGATGGGTGCAAGTTATCCGTTTGCCTATTTCCCGCGTCTCGTCGGCGACGCCGAGACGGTGCCCGAGCAGAAGCGCTTCTCGACGGTGCTGCTGCTGCGCGCCGGCGCGGCGCGCATGGCCCTGCACGTCGACGCGCTGGTCAAGAATCAGGAAGTCGTCGTCAAGGCGATCGGCCCGCAACTGGCGCGGATTCCCGGCGTCGTCGGCGCGACGGTGCTCGGCAACGGCGACATCGTGCCGATCATGAACCCGATCACGCTGCTGGCGCGCGGCGAGGTGGCGACCGGCCTGCGCGCGAGCGCCGTGCCCGAGCGGCTCGAAACCGCGCCGGTGGTGATGGTCGTCGACGATTCGCTGACCGTGCGCAAGATCACCTCGCGCCTGCTGGCGCGCGAGGGCTTCCAGGTCGTGACCGCCAAGGACGGCGTCGACGCACTGCAGCAGCTGCAGGACGTCACGCCGGCGGTGATGCTGGTCGACATCGAGATGCCGCGGATGGACGGCTTCGAGCTGACCCGCAATGTGCGCAACAACGAAGGTACGCGCTCGACGCCGATCGTGATGATCACCTCGCGGACCGCCGACAAGCACCGGAACTACGCGTTCGAGCTCGGCGTCGACGTCTTCCTCGGCAAGCCCTATCAGGAAGACGAGCTGCTCGGCCATATCCGCCGGCTGATCGCGGTCGAAACCGTCTAGCTGTGAAGAGTCAAGACGTTGTTTTTCGTTGCTGAGAGACGGGACATGGGCACGTGGCAGCCGATGCCGTGATGCGGACGGTGCCAGTTGTAATAATGACTCCAATACCTCAGGACTGCGCCGCGCTCATCCGAGTGTTGATAGGTTTGGCCGTAGGCCCATTCGCGCAGCGCGGACTGGATGAAGCGCTCGGCCTTGCCGTTGGTTTGCGGTCGGTAGGCGCGGGTGAACCTCTGCTTAATGCCCAGTTCAACGCAAACGCGGCCGAAGTCATGGGAGCGGAAGGCGGGCCCGTTATCGGTGATCAGGCGCTGGAGCGGTACGCCCAGCGTTTTGAAGTAGTCGTTGGCCGCACGCAGGAAGTCGATGGCGCTGGCGCGGCGCTCGTCGGGGTAGAGTCGGGTGAAGGCGATGCGACTATGGTCGTCGATCGCCACGAACAGATATTCCCAGCCGCTGTTTCGGCTGTTCTGGCGACGATCGCCGGTGATGCGATGGCCGACCTGCTCGAAGCGGGCGAGCTTCTTGATGTCGACGTGCAGCAGTTCGCCGGGCGTTTCGCGCTCGTAGCGCTGCACAGGCTCTGCGGGCTGCAGGTCGCTTAACCGCGATAGCCCTGCGTGTCGCAGCACGCGACTGACGGTTGCTTTGGACACGCCGATATAGCTTGCGATGCGAGCCTGCAGGAACAGCTTGCGACGCAATTCGATGATCGTCAGGGCAACGCTGGGCGCAATGGCACGTGGCGAGCGCTCGGGACGCGAGGATTTGTCGAGCAAGGCAGCCGCGCCGCCGACCAGATAGCGGCCCAGCCACTTGCGGGTGGTGACCGCGCTTACGCCATGGCGTGCCGCCGCCGCCGCGGTCGACAAACCATGCTCGGTGATGTCCTGAACCATTTCCAGGCGACGCAGATACGTCAGTCGGGCATTCTTATGTGTGTTCATCCGGTGTCTTGTTCTGTGACTGGGGGTTTGGCGATTTCCAGTCTCGCAGAACTTCTCCGGGTGAACACCCGAAACAACCTATTGAACCTTCACAGCTAGCCGCGTCTTCCCCCGGACCGGGTACGGCTTGCCGTACCCGTTTTTTTTGCCGTGCTGCGGCGGCGATGTGTCCCGTGCACGATGGCCGCGCGCCGCGACAGCCTTTATCATTGCGGCTGAATCCGCGCCGGGAGGCGCATATGAGCGGCTCGCCGGCGGGCCGCAAGCCAGGAATAGACGATGTCCACACTGATCCAGCAACTGCAAGAACGCGGGCTGATTGCCCAGGTGACCGATACCGAAGCGCTGGGCGCGCTGCTCGAACAGGGCCCGGTGACGCTGTACTGCGGTTTCGACCCGACCGCCGACAGCCTGCACCTCGGCCATCTGGTTCCGGTGCTGGTGCTCAAGCGCTTCCAGCTTGCCGGCCACAGGCCGATCGCGCTGGTCGGTGGTGCGACCGGCATGATCGGCGACCCGAGCTTCAAGGCGACCGAGCGCAAGCTCAACACGCCCGACGTGATCGAGGGCTGGGTGGGGCGGATCCGCAAGCAGGTCGAGCCTTTCCTGTCGTTTGAAGGCGGCAATGCCGCGATCATGGCGAACAACCACGACTGGTTCGGCAAGATGAACGTGCTCGATTTCCTGCGCGACATCGGCAAGCACTTCTCGGTCAATGCGATGATCAAGAAGGAGTCGGTCCAGCAGCGGCTCGACCGTGACGAGAGCGGCATCTCGTTCACCGAATTCAGCTACAGCCTGTTGCAGGGCTACGATTTCGTCGAACTCAATCGCCAGCATGGCTGCCGGCTGCAGATCGGCGGTTCGGACCAGTGGGGCAACATCACCGCCGGCATCGACCTGACCCGCCGCAGCAACCAGCAGCAGGTGTTCGGCCTGACGCTGCCGCTGGTGACCAAGTCCGACGGCACCAAGTTCGGCAAGACCGAAGGCGGCGCGGTGTGGCTCGACCCGAAGAAGACTTCGCCTTACAAGTTCTACCAGTTCTGGCTCGGCACCGCCGATGCCGACGTGTACAAGTTCCTGAGCTACTTCACCTTCCTGAGCATGGAAGAGATCGCCGCGATCGAGGCCGCCGACAAGGCGCGCGACGGCAAGCCCGAGGCGCAGCGCATCCTCGCCGAAGCCGCGACCGCGCTGGTGCACGGCCAGGATGCCGTGGTTGCGGCGCAGCGGATTTCGCAATCGCTGTTCAGCGACAGCCTGGCGTCGCTGACGCAGGACGACTTCGAGCAGCTGGCGCTCGACGGCATGCCGAGCGTGAGCCTGCCGCGCGATACCGGCCTGATCGACGCGATCGTCGCCGGCGAGCTGGCCAAGTCGAAGAGCGAGGCCCGCACCTTCATCACCAGCGGCGCGGTCGCGATCAACGGCGCCAAGGCCGATGCGATCGATCACGCGTTTGCCGACGGCGAGCGCCTGTTCGGCCGGTACACGCTGCTGCGTCGCGGCAAGAAGCACTACAGCCTCGTCGTCTGGCAAGACTGAAACCCGCTCATTCGGCGGCTGCGCCTGCGCATTTTGCACCCGTCCGATGCTCGGAATCCTCATGGACCACGTGTCCATTCCGGTTCCTGTGCTTCGGGCGGGCGCAAACTGCTTTGGCTCGCTCGCCGACTGAGCGGGTTTTCGCCGGAATTGACAGGCACGGCCCTGGTGGCCGGGCTTTTGCATTGCGGGAGTCCCCATGAAACATGTCCTGAGCATCCAGTCCCACGTCGTCTACGGCCACGCCGGCAACAGCGCGGCGGTGTTTCCGATGCGCCGGCTCGGCGTCGACGTCTGGCCGATCAACACCGTGCAGTTCTCCAACCACACCCAGTACGGCCGCTGGGCCGGGCAGGCACTCGAGCAGTCGCAGATCACCGCGCTGGTCGACGGCATAGCCGCGATCGGCGCGCTGGATCGTTGCGACGCGGTGCTGTCGGGCTACCTCGGCGCGCCCGAACAGGCGGCGTACGTGATCGAGGCGGTGCGCAGGGTGAAAGCGGCCAACCCGCGGGCGGTCTACCTGTGCGACCCGGTGATGGGTCATCCCGAGAAGGGCTGCGTCGTGCAGCCGGGCATCCAGCAGTATCTGGTCGAGCACATGCCGGCGGTGGCCGACATCATGGCGCCGAACCACCTCGAACTGGAAAAGCTCGCCGGCCGCGAGATCGATACCTTCGACGATGCACTCGCCGCGTGCCGCGACCTGATCGCGCGCGGGCCGAAGGTCGTGCTGGTCAAGCACCTCGATTACGCCGGCAAGCCGGCCGACCAGTTCGAGATGCTCGTCGTCAGCGAGGCCGGGGCGTGGCTCGGCCGCCGGCCGCTGTACGCGTTCGACCGCCAGCCGGTCGGCGTCGGCGACCTGACGTCGGGCGTGTTTCTGGCGCGGCTGCTGCACGGCGATACGCTCAAGGCGGCATTCGAGCACACGCTGGCGGCGGTCGACGCGGTGATGGCGGCCACCCATGCCGCCGGCGAGTACGAGCTGCAGATCGTCGCGGCGCAGGACGAGATCGCCAGACCGCAGCGCCGGTTCGACGCGATGGCCGTCTGAGTGAAAATGCCGGCTTGCATGCCGGCATTGTTCGGATATGATTGGTGTATTGAAAATACCTCTTTAGTGCCGTGCGCAATCCCTTTGCCACCGACGCGGTCGGTTTCGATACGCCGATCGCGATGCTGATCGCCTGCCACGACCGGGTCCGGCATTACGCCGGCCTGCTGCCGAAGCTGGCCGGCCACGTTGCGACGCGCGGCGTCGATGCCGAGGCGGTGCGGGCCGCTGCGGCGATCCTGCGCTACTTTGACGTTGCCGCGCCGCTGCATCACCAGGACGAGGACGACGACGTGTTCCCGTTGCTGCGCGAACGCGGCGACGCGGCCCTGCGCGCGGCGGTCGACGAGATCGCCGCCGAGCACGATGCCCTCGGCGCGCAATGGCAGGCCTTGCGCCCGGCCTTGCTGGCACTGGCCGAAGGGCGGGCGGCACGGCTCGATCCGGCTGCGGTGCAAGGCTTTGCCCGCGATTATCCGGCGCACGCGGCCCGCGAAGAGGCCGAACTCTATCCGCACGCCGAGCGCCTGATCCCGGCCGACGTGCTGGCGCGGATCGGCCAGGCGATGGCGGCGCGCCGTATCCACAAGGACTGACGATGAAGCGACTCTGGGACGCGCCGCACCGTGCGGCATTTTTCTTCGGCGGCCTCGGCGCCGTACTGGCGCTGGCATGGTGGGCCGCCGAGATGGTGCTGCGGCTCTCCGGCGGCTCGACGCACAGTGCAATTCCGCCGATGTGGCTGCATGCCGACCTGATGCTGTTCGGCTTCTTTCCGCTGTTCATGCTCGGCTTCATCTATACCGCCGGGCCGAAGTGGCTGAACGTCGAGCCGCCGCCGCTGGCGGCGTGGGCGCCGGCGATCCTCGGCTACACGACCGGCACGGTGCTGCAGCTGATCGCGCTGCGCTGGCCCATGGCGTGGTCGCTGGGCGATGCGATGCACTGGATGGCCTGGGTCGGCGCGACGATATTGTGGATCGGCCGCATCCGCGCCAGCCGCGCTGCGGACAAGAAGCACGCGACGGCCGTCGCGTTCGCTTTCGGCCTCGGCGCGATCGCGCTGGCGACGATGACCGGCGTCTCGTGGTTCGGCATCGCCGAAGCGTTCCAGCCGGCGGTGACGCTGGGGGTGTGGGGCTTCCTGCTGCCGGTTTTCCTCATCGTCGCGCACCGGATGGTGCCGTTCTTTTCGGCCAACGTGATTCCGGGCTACACCGCATGGCGGCCGGGCGGGCTGCTCGGCGCCTTCGTCGTGCTGTCGTGGGCGCACGGCGGCTTCGTGCTGATGCAGTTCAATCCGGTTGCCGTCGACGTGCTGTTTGCCGGGCTGCTGCTGTACACGAGCTGGCGCTGGCGGCTGTTCGCATCGTTTGGGAACCGGCTGCTGGCGATGCTGCATGCGTCGTTTGCCTGGGCCGGCATCGCCATGCTGCTGTTTGCCGTGCAGGACGTCGCCGATGCGCTGGGCCGGCCGCTGTTCGCGTTCGCACCGCTGCACGCGCTGACGATCGGCTTTTTCGCGACGATGCTGCTCGGCTTCGTCACCCGCGTGACGATGGGCCATTCGGGCCGGCCGCTGGCGGCCGGCGGGCTGACCTGGACCGCGTACTGGCTGCTGCACGCCGTGGCGCTGGCGCGCGTCGCCAGCGAAATCTGGCCGCAGGCGCAGTTCGCGCTGCATGCCGCCGCCGGCGGTGCGGCGCTGCTGGCGTTCGCGGTCTGGGCGGCGCAGGCCCTGCCGATCTACCTGAAGGCGCGCACCGACGGCAAGCCGGGTTGAGTGCCGGCCCGGCCACCGACTAGTCCGAAAGGAGTAGCCGGCCCGGCCATTCGACCTGTCGATGCTGATCCGATGGCGAATGGCCGGATTGCCGGGGCAGGACTACATTGCGTGCAATGGCCTCGTTTTCGGGGCGTTTGTACTACCGTTCAAAAACATGTGGCGCGTCAGCGCCCGCCAAACGGGGATAACGCAATGTCCAATGCCTTGATCAAACGCTGGGAGCCCGAGGATCCGGTCTTCTGGCGGGATACCGGTTCGCAGGTTGCAAAGCGCAATCTGTGGATCTCGATTCCGTGCCTGCTGCTTGCCTTCTCGTGCTCGATCGTCTGGAGCATCGTCGTACTGAAGATGCCGCAAGTCGGCTTCTCGTACACCAAGGACCAGCTCTTCCTGCTGACCGCCTTGCCGTCGCTGTCGGGCGCGACCTTGCGGATCTTCTACAGCTTCCTGCCGTCGATGCTCGGCGGGCGCAAGTGGACGACGCTCTCGACCGCATCCTTGCTGATTCCGGCGATCTGGCTCGGCTACGCGGTGCAGGATCCGACCACGCCGTACCCGGTGATGCTGATCATCGCGCTGCTGACCGGTTTCGGCGGCGGCAACTTCGCCAGCTCGATGGCCAACATCGCCTACTTCTTCCCGAAGTCGCAGAAGGGCTACGCCAACGGCATGAACGCCGGCCTTGGCAACCTCGGCGTGTCGATCGCCCAGTTCGTGATGCCGCTGGCGATCACCGTCGGCATGTTCGGTGCCTTCGGCGGCAACCCGCAGGCGCTGCCCAACGGCGGCGAGATCTGGCTGCAGAACGCCACCTTCGTCTGGGTGCCCTTCGTTGCTGCGGCAACGCTGGCCGCATGGTTCGGCATGAACGACCTCGCATCGGCCAAGGCCTCGTTCGCCGAGCAGGCGGTGATCTTCAAGCGCAAGCACAACTGGCTGATGTGCTGGCTGTATCTGGGCACCTTCGGCAGCTTCATCGGCTTTTCGGCCGGCTTCATGCTGCTCTCCAAGACCCAGTTCCCCGACGTCGACCCGACCAAGGTCGCCTTCATCGGCCCGCTGGTTGGCGCGCTGATCCGTCCCATCGGCGGCATGGTGTCGGACAAGGTCGGCGGCGCCAAGGTCACGCTCGGCATCTTCGTCGGCATGGTGGTCGCGGTGTTCGGCGTGCTGTCCTTCCTGCCGGGGGCCAGCGGCGCCGGCAGCTTCATGGGCTTCTTCCTGTGCTTCCTCGCGCTGTTCCTGCTGGCCGGGATCGGCAACGGCTCGACCTACCGGATGATTCCGACGATCTTCTCGACGCTGGCAATGCGCGAAGCCAAGGGCAAGGATGCCGCGTCGATCAAGGAAGCCGAGGCCGACGGCGCCCGTGAATCGGCGGCTGCCGCCGGTTTCATCAGCGCGATCGGCGCCTACGGCGGCTTCATCATTCCGCAGACCTTCGGTTTTTCGATGAAGGCGACCGGGGCGGCCGAAGCGGCGCTGTACGCGTTCATCGCCTTCTACGTGTCGTGCGCGGTGATCACCTGGTGGTACTTCTCGCGCAAGAACGCCGAAATGCCTTGCTGATTTCGGCCTCTCGCCAGACAAAACCCCGCCAAGGCGGGGTTTTGTCTTGTCAGGCCGGCGCTTCGAGCAGCGTCCGGTAGCGCTCGGCAAACGGGCCGATCACCGCGAGCGGCGCATCGCCGACGTCGAGCAGCAGCGGCTCGGCCCAGTGCATGCCGCACAGGTGCGCGGTTTCGATCAGCGGTCGCAGCAGCAATGCCGGTGCCGATTCGCCCCAGCGCGGGCTGCCGTAGCTGGCGACGACCTGCACGGTCTTGCCGGCAAGCGGCTTCGGCTCGGCCAGCGCCCACGCAGGGTCGAGCACGGTATCGAGCCAGACCTTGAGCGACGCCGGCGGCGCGAACCAGTACAGCGGAAACTGCAGCACCAGCCGGGAGGCGTGGCCGCAGGCATCGCGCTCCTCGTCGACGTCGAGGGCGCCCTCGAAGATCAGCGTGTCGGCATGGTGCAGCGAGACGTCGCCGGTTTCGGCGAGCATCTCGGCCAGCCGGGCATGGACGACCGAACTGCCCAGATGGGGGTGGGCCAGGATCACGAGGTTGCGCATCACTTCCTCCTTGGCACGGCTGACGAAATCCTGCCGGCTGCATCACTTGCCGTACTGCCCGTACCGCCGCGGCCGAAGGGCATCCCCGCGGGACGTTTCGTGCGCCTTGCCGGCGCGCCGGGTTTGCGCCCGGCAGGAAGCGCCCTTGGGGCATCCGCCGCGTTTCGGGCGGGCGCTTCTAGGTGTGAAGGTTCAATAGGTTGTTTCGGGTGTTCACCCGGAGAAGTTCTGCGAGACTGGAAATCGCCAAACCCCCAGTCACAGAACAAGACACCGGATGAACACACATAAGAATGCCCGACTGACGTATCTGCGTCGCCTGGAAATGGTTCAGGACATCACCGAGCATGGTTTGTCGACCGCGGCGGCGGCGGCACGCCATGGCGTAAGCGCGGTCACCACCCGCAAGTGGCTGGGCCGCTATCTGGTCGGCGGCGCGGCTGCCTTGCTCGACAAATCCTCGCGTCCCGAGCGCTCGCCACGTGCCATTGCGCCCAGCGTTGCCCTGACGATCATCGAATTGCGTCGCAAGCTGTTCCTGCAGGCTCGCATCGCAAGCTATATCGGCGTGTCCAAAGCAACCGTCAGTCGCGTGCTGCGACACGCAGGGCTATCGCGGTTAAGCGACCTGCAGCCCGCAGAGCCTGTGCAGCGCTACGAGCGCGAAACGCCCGGCGAACTGCTGCACGTCGACATCAAGAAGCTCGCCCGCTTCGAGCAGGTCGGCCATCGCATCACCGGCGATCGTCGCCAGAACAGCCGAAACAGCGGCTGGGAATATCTGTTCGTGGCGATCGACGACCATAGTCGCATCGCCTTCACCCGACTCTACCCCGACGAGCGCCGCGCCAGCGCCATCGACTTCCTGCGTGCGGCCAACGACTACTTCAAAACGCTGGGCGTACCGCTCCAGCGCCTGATCACCGATAACGGGCCCGCCTTCCGCTCCCATGACTTCGGCCGCGTTTGCGTTGAACTGGGCATTAAGCAGAGGTTCACCCGCGCCTACCGACCGCAAACCAACGGCAAGGCCGAGCGCTTCATCCAGTCCGCGCTGCGCGAATGGGCCTACGGCCAAACCTATCAACACTCGGATGAGCGCGGCGCAGTCCTGAGGTATTGGAATCATTATTACAACTGGCACCGTCCGCATCACGGCATCGGCTGCCACGTGCCCATGTCCCGTCTCTCAGCAACGAAAAACAACGTCTTGACTCTTCACATCTAGTCACTTCGGACTAGGGCCGCTAAGCCGATTGCGCCGCACGGCCTGATCGTGCGGCGAATGTTGCGCTTGGCATGCCCGCCGTAAGCTCGGTTCATCCAAAGAGGCGCCTTCGCGCGCTGACCAGAACCGCAACCGGAGGCAGCATGAGCCATTTTCTGGACCGACTGAAGTTCCTCTCCAAGACCCGCGACACCTTCGCCGACGGCCACGGTGCCGTGGTCAACGAAGACCGCCAGTGGGAGAACGGTTACCGCAACCGCTGGACCCACGACAAGGTCGTCCGCTCGACCCACGGCGTCAACTGCACCGGCTCCTGTAGCTGGCGCATCTTCGTCAAGAACGGGCTGATCACCTGGGAGCTGCAGCAGACCGATTACCCGCGCACCCGGCCGGACCTGCCGAACCACGAACCGCGCGGCTGCCCGCGTGGCGCCTCCTATTCGTGGTACGTCTACTCGGCACAGCGCGTCAAGCACCCGATGATCCGCGGCCGGCTCGCACGGCTGTGGCGCGAGGCGCGCAAGACCATGGACCCGATCGCCGCATGGGCGAGCATCGTCGAAGACCCGGCCAAGTCGGCGTCGTACAAGTCGGTCCGCGGTCTGGGCGGTTTCGTGCGCACCGGCTGGGACGAGGTCACCGAGCTGATCGCCGCGTCGAACGCGTACACGATCAAGAACTACGGCCCGGACCGGGTGATCGGCTTCTCGCCGATCCCGGCGATGTCGATGGTCAGCTACGCCGCCGGCGCGCGTTACCTCGGCCTGATCGGTGGCGTGCCGCTGTCGTTCTACGACTGGTACTGCGACCTGCCGCCGGCCAGCCCGCAAGTCTGGGGCGAGCAGACCGACGTGCCCGAATCGGCCGACTGGTACAACTCGACCTATCTGATGGTCTGGGGCTCGAACGTGCCGATGACGCGCACGCCGGACGCGCACTTCTACACCGAGGTCCGCTACAAGGGCACCAAGACCGTCGCCGTCTCGAGCGACTTCGGCGAAATGGTCAAGTTCGGCGACCTGTGGATGGCGCCGAAGCAGGGCACCGACGCGGCGCTGGCGATGGCGATGGGCCACGTGGTGCTGAACGAGTTCCACAAGACCGGCGCCTCGGACTATTTCCGCGACTACGGCAAGCAGTACACCGACTTCCCGATGCTGGTGACCCTGCGCGCCAAGGGTGACGGCTTTGTCGCCGACCACTTCCTGCGCGCCTCGCAACTGCCGGACAACCTCGGCGAAGCGCAGAACCCGGACTGGAAAACGGTGCTGATCGACGCCGCCACCGGCGCGCTGACGGTGCCGAACGGCACGATCGGCTCGCGCTGGAACGAGTCCGAGGGCCGCAAGGGCAAGTGGAACCTCGAAATGAAGAACGTCGCTGACGGCGTCGAGATTGATCCGCTGCTGTCGCTCAAGGGGAAACACGACGACGTCGCCTCGGTCGGTTTCGACTATTTCGGCGGTGAAGCCGAAGACCTGCTGTTCCGCAACGTCCCGGCCAAGCGCGTGACCCTGGCCGACGGCTCGACCGCACTGGTCGCCACCGTCTACGACCTGCTGCTTGCCAACTACGGCGTCGACAACGGCATGGGCGGCGCCAACGTTGCGACCTCGTACGCCGACGACGTGCCGTACACCCCGGCGTGGCAGGTCAAGCACACCGGCGTGCCGGCGATCGACGTCGAGACCGTTGCGCGCGAGTTCGCCCAGAACGCCCACGACACCCACGGCAAGAGCATGGTCATCGTCGGCGCGGCGCTGAACCACTGGTTCCACAACGACATGACCTACCGCGGCATCATCAACCTCTTGATGATGTGCGGCTGCGTCGGCCAGAGCGGCGGCGGCTGGGCGCATTACGTCGGCCAGGAAAAGCTGCGCCCGCAACCGGGCTGGACGCCGCTGGCGTTCGCGCTCGACTGGCAGCGCCCGGCGCGCCAGATGAACGGCACCTCGTTCTTCTACGCCCACACCAGCCAGTGGCGGCACGAAAAGCTCTCGGTCTCCGAAATCCTCGGCCCGAGCGCCAATGTCGATGCGTACAAGGACCTGTCGCTGATCGACTTCAACGCCAAGGCCGAACGGATGGGCTGGCTGCCGAGCGCACCGCAGCTCGAAACCAACCCGCTCGACGTCGTCCGCCAGGCCGAAGCGCTTGGGCGCAATCCGGCCGAGTTTGCCGCCGAGCAGCTCAAATCCGGCCAGCTCAACATGAGCTGCGACGACCCGGACAACCCGAAGAACTTCCCGCGCAACCTCTTCGTCTGGCGCTCGAACCTGCTGGGCAGCTCGGGCAAGGGCCACGAGTACTTCCTCAAGTACCTGCTCGGCACGCAGAACGCCGTGTTCTCGGATGAAAACGACGCGATCACGCCGTCCGAAATCAAGGTCCGCCCGGCTGCAGAAGGCAAGCTCGACCTGCTGACGGTGCTCGACTTCCGGATGAGCACGACCTGCCTGTACGGCGACATCGTGCTGCCGACGGCGACGTGGTACGAGAAGGACGACCTGAACACCTCGGACATGCACCCCTTCATCCACCCGTTGTCCGAAGCCGTGCAACCGCTGTGGCAGAGCAAGACCGACTGGGAAATCTACAAGGCGATCGCGAAGAAGTTCTCCGAAATCGCCGGGCCGTATCTGGGCGTGCAGAAGGATCTGGTCCTGACGCCGCTGATGCACGACAGCCCGGGCGAGCTGGGCCAGCCGTTTGCGCCGAAGGACTGGAAGAAGGGCGAGTGCGAGCTGATTCCGGGCAAGACCGCGCCGAACATGACCGTGGTCGAGCGCGACTACGCCCGCATCTACGAGAAGTTCACCACCATCGGCCCGCTCTTGAAGAACGTCAATAACGGCGGCAAGGGCATCTTCTGGCAGACCGGTCATGAGATCGACGAACTGGCCGCGCTGAACGGCGTCGCCGCCAACGGCCAGCCGAAGCTCGACACGGCGATCGACGCCGCCGAGATGATCCTGACGCTGGCACCGGAAACCAACGGCCACGTCGCGGTGAAATCGTGGGCGGCGCTGTCGAAGGTCACCGGACGCGACCACACCCATCTGGCGAACGGCCGCGAGCATGAAAAAATCCGCTTCCGCGACGTGCAGGCGCAGCCGCGCAAGATCATTTCGTCGCCGACCTGGTCGGGGATCGAGAGCGAGGAAGTCAGCTACAACGCCGGTTACACCAACGTCCACGAGCTGATCCCATGGCGCACGCTGACCGGCCGCCAGCAGTTCTATCAGGACCACCGCTGGATGCTCGACTTCGGCGAAGGCTTTGCCGTCTACAAGCCGGCGATCGACCTGAAGACGGTGCAGCCGATGCTCGGCCGCCAGCCGAACGGCGAGCAGGAGATCGTGCTCAACTTCATCACGCCGCACCAGAAATGGGGCATCCACTCCACCTACTCGGACAACCTGCGGATGCTGACGCTGAGCCGCGGTGGCCCGCACGTGTGGCTGTCCGAAACCGACGCCAAGAAGGCCGGCATAGCGGACAACGACTGGATCGAGGTGTTCAACGTCAACGGCACGCTGACCGCCCGCGCCGTGGTGAGCCAGCGCGTTCCGGAAGGGATGACGCTGATGTACCACGCGCAGGAAAAGATCATCAACGTGCCGGGCGCCGAGCAGAGCGGCAAGCGCGGCGGCATCCACAACTCGGTGACGCGTACGGTGACCAAGCCGACGCACATGATCGGCGGCTACGCGCAGCAGGCCTACGGCTTCAACTACTACGGCACCGTTGGCGCCAACCGTGACGAGTTCGTCGTGATCCGCAAGATGAAGAAGGTCGACTGGATGGAAGGCGAACTCAAGGGAGAAAAAGCATGAAGATTCGCGCCCAGGTAGCGATGGTGCTCAACCTCGACAAGTGCATCGGCTGCCATACCTGTTCGGTCACCTGCAAGAACGTCTGGACTTCGCGCGACGGTGTCGAGTACGCGTGGTTCAACAACGTCGAGACCAAGCCCGGCATCGGTTACCCGAAGGAATGGGAAAACCAGAAGAAGTGGAACGGTGGCTGGAAACGGCTTCCGAACGGCAAGCTCGAACCGCGTCAGGGCGGCAAGCTGCGGATTCTGGCGAGCATGTTCGCCAACCCGAACCTGCCCGAGATCGACGACTACTACGAGCCGTTCACCTACGACTACGACCGGCTGCAGAACGCGCCGGAGGTGCAGACGCCGCCGACGGCTAGGCCGGTGTCGGTGATCACCGGCAAGAAGATGGACAAGATCAACTGGGGTCCGAACTGGGAAGACGACCTTGGCGGCGAGTTCGCCAAGCGCAGCAAGGACCAGTTGTTCGAGGACGTGCAGAAGGAGATGTACAGCACGTTCGAGAACACCTTCATGATGTATCTGCCGCGGCTGTGCGAGCACTGCCTGAACCCGGCCTGTGTCGCCTCGTGCCCGTCGGGCTCGGTGTACAAGCGCGAGGACGACGGCATCGTGCTGGTCGACCAGGACAAGTGCCGCGGCTGGCGCATGTGCGTGTCGGGCTGCCCGTACAAGAAGATCTACTACAACTGGCAGAGCGGCAAGGCCGAGAAGTGCACCTTCTGCTTCCCGCGCATCGAGGGCGGCCAGCCGACGGTGTGCTCGGAATCGTGCGTCGGCCGGATCCGCTACCTCGGCGTCATCCTGTACGACGCCGACAAGATCGAAGCCGCCGCCAGCGTTGCCGACGAGAAGGACCTCTACAAGGCCCAGTTGCAGGTCTTCCTCGACCCGCATTCGGACGCGGTGATCGAAGAAGCCCGCCGTCAGGGCATCCCGGATTCGTGGCTGACCGCCGCGCAGAAGTCGCCGGTCTACAAGATGGCGATGGAGTGGAAGGTTGCCTTCCCGCTGCATCCGGAATACCGCACCCTGCCGATGGTCTGGTACATCCCGCCGCTGTCGCCGATCCAGTCGGCGGCCGAACGCGGGCTGATGAACCAGAAGGGCCTCTTGCCCGACGTCAGCGAAATGCGCATTCCGGTCAAGTATCTGGCCAACCTCTTGACCGCCGGTGACGAAGCGCCGGTGCTGTCGGCGCTCGAACGGATGCTGGCGATGCGCGTCTACATGCGCGGCAAGTCGGTGCACGGCAGCGAAGACCTCGAAGTGCTCAAGCAGGTCGGGCTGACGCAGGCGCAGGTCGAGGACATGTACAAGATCATGGCGATCGCCAATTACGAAGACCGCTTCGTGATTCCGAGCAGCCACAAGGAAGAGGTCGAGGACAGCTTCAACGACAAGGCTGCCTGCGGCTTCACCTTCGGCAACGGCTGCTCGGGCGGTACCTCGCCGCAGGGGCTGTTCGGCGCGCGCAAGGAAGGCTCGGTGATCTTCGTCGACATGCCCAAATCGCGTAAGAACAAGGCGGAGGTGTAAACCATGACGACCGACACACTGCATTTCCGTGTCCTCTCGGCGCTGCTGCAGTACCCGGAAGCCGAGCTGATCGACGCGCTGTCCGAACTCGACGCCGCGCTGGCCAACGCGCCGACGGGGCTGCGCATCACCGTTGCGCCGCTGCTGGCCGAGCTGGCGGCGGGTGACCTGATCGCCGCGCAGGAAGGCTATGTCGCGACGTTCGACCGCTCGCGCGGCCATTCGCTGCACCTGTTCGAGCACATCCACGGCGAAAGCCGCGAACGCGGCCCGGCGCTGGTCGACCTGATGAACGCCTACCGCGAGCACGGTTTCGAGATCGACGCCAACGAGCTGCCCGACTACCTGCCGCTGTTCCTCGAGTTCCTCGGCAGCGTCGACGCTGCGACGGCGCAGGACTTCCTCAACGAGGCGGTTCACGTGATCGCCGCGCTGGCGGAGCGCCTCGGCGAAGCCGAAAGCCGCTACGCCTGCGTGATGAACGCGCTGGTCGCGCTCGCCAGCGTCAAGATCCAGCCGCTGGTCGCGCCACCGATCCGCGACATGGACGAGATGCTCGAAACCTTCGGACCCGGTGCCGACGGCACCGAACCGCTGCTGTCGCAGGCCGCAGGGCCCCAGACGGTGAAGTTCTACCCGCGCAACCAGGAGGCCCGGCCATGACTTATCTGCATCATTTCGTTTTCGGGGTCTACCCCTACATCGGTCTGGCGATCTTCCTGTTTGGCAGTCTGGTGCGCTTCGAGCGCGAGCAGTACACGTGGAAGAGCGATTCGAGCCAGCTGATCGACCGCCGTCTGTTGCGCGCCGGTTCCTACCTGTTCCACATCGGCGTGCTCGGCGTCTTCGCCGGCCACCTCGTCGGCCTGCTGACGCCGCTGGCGGTCTGGGATGCGCTCGGCGTCAGCCACAGCGCCAAGCAGCTGCTGGCGATGATCGCCGGCGGCATCTTCGGCGGCATGGGGCTGATCGGTGCGCTGATCCTGATCTACCGGCGCTGGAGCAGCGAGCGGCTGCGCGCGATCACCACCTGGCGCGACAAGCTGACCCTGGGCTGGATCACCGTGACGCTGATCCTCGGCCTGTCGACGATCTTCGTCTCGAAAGACCACCTCGACGGCCACATGATGACGCTGTTCATGGAATGGGCGCAGCGCATCCTGACCTTCCGTGGCGACGCGGCGACCTACATCGTCGATGCACCGGGGATCTTCAAGCTGCACATCTTCATGGGCATGACGCTGTTCGTGATCTTCCCGTTCACCCGGCTGGTGCACGTGTGGAGCGGCTTCGGTGCTGCCGGCTATGTGACCCGGGCATGGCAACTGGTGCGGCCGCGCGGTTGAGTCTGGCTGGCTGAAAGCGAGGAGGGCGCCTGCGGGCGCCCTTTTTGCATTTGTGGGCTGGGTGGGTCGGGTTTTAGCGCCTTCGGCGCGGGTAAAGGCATTTTGATGCGCGTTCCGCCGCGCGAACGGGAAGGGGGCTTTGTCTCGCCAAAGCCCCCTTCACCCCAAAGACGACCCCGCATCCGCGCCCGCTTTGCGGGTGCCCTGTGCTGCTCAGCCGCCACGGCGGGAATCGCAAACTCGCTGCGCTCAAACAGCGATTCCCGACTGCCCCGTGTCGACTTGCGCTGCTCGGCGCTTCTGAGGGGATACGGGCGGTATGCAATCGGCAGCGAACAAACACGCGTTACGGTGAACAGTGCGCTGCCTTTCATCCCGTTCGCCAGCGCCGAGGAGTGGAGCGAGACGAGCCGGTCTTATGGCTTGGCTCGCGACCGATCGAGGGCAGCCCGGAGGGCCGCAGGGCGCGGTCACGCCAAAGCTTGGCGGCTCTGCCGCCTAGCGACGCGCGATGCAGCGCACGCCTTTGGGGTGAAGGGGGCTTTGGCGAGACAAAGCCCCCTTCCCGTACGCGCGGCGGAACGCGCGTCAAATGTCTTTAGCTCGCGCCGAAGGCGCTAAACGGCCCGCTTGTGCATCCGCCGGGCGGAACCGGCATCAACGCTTTTACCCAGCGGCGAAGGCGCTAAACAGATCTTGCCCATCAACCCCGGTCTAGATTGAAACCAGAGTCCACGGCGTGGGAGAACGTCATGAGCACCAGCATCGGTCAGTACCTGCTGCAACGGCTGCACGAGGAGGGCGTGCGCCACGTCTTCGGCGTGCCGGGCGACTACATCCTGCGCTGGTACCAGCAGCTCGCGCAGAGCGAGCTGATCCAGGTCGGCGCCACGCGCGAGGACAACGCGGCGTTTGCCGCCGACGCCTACGCCCGCGTCCACGGCCTCGGCGCGCTGGCGGTCACCTATGGCGTCGGCGCGCTGTCGGTCGTCAACGCGGTCGCCGGCGCGGCGGCCGAGTCGTCGCCGGTGGTGGTGATCTCCGGTGCGCCGGGCGTGGTCGAGCAGCGCGAGCATCCGCTCTTGCACCACCGCTTCGGGCCCTACCACTTCCAGCGCGAGATCTTCGAGCGGCTGACGTGCTACTGCGCGGTGCTCGACGACCCGCTGCTCGCGGCGCGGCAGATCGACCGGGCGCTGGCGGCGGCCAAGCGCTACAGCAAGCCGGTGTATCTGGAGCTGCCGCGCGACCGCGTCGATACGGTGATCCACCTGCAGCCCGAATGCGTGATCGAGGATGAAGGCAGCGATCCGGACGCGCTCGCCGAGGCCGTCGCCGAAACCGTTGCGCTGCTCGCCGGTGCCGAGCGCGGCGCGATCCTTGCCGGCGTCGAGCTGCACCGCTACCGGCAGCAGGATGCACTGGCGGCGCTGGTCGAACGGCTGCGCTGGCCGGTCGCGGCAACTCTGTCGGGCAAGTCGGTGCTGTCCGAGCAGCACCCGGCCTATCTCGGCATCTACGAGGGCGCGATGGGCGCCGACTACGCGCGCGACGTGGTCGAAGGCGCCGATATCCTGCTGCTGCTCGGCTCGGCGCTCAACGATGTCGATCTCGGCGTGTTCACCGCCAGGCTCGATCCGCGCCACATGATCCAGGCGCGCAACGACGAAGTCTGCGTGCGCCACCACCGCTACCCGAACGTGCGGCTCGCCGATTTCGTCGCCGCGCTGATCGCGGCGCTGCCCGAGCGCCGGGCCGAATGGCCGGCGCACAGCCTGCCGCCGTCGGCGCCGGGTTTTCCCGAGCCGGGCGACGCGATGACGGTGTCGCGGCTGATCGGCCGCCTCAACGACACGCTGCCCGACGACATGATCGTCGTCTCGGATACCGGCGACTGCCTGTTCGCATCGCTCGAGCTGCGCACGCACCCGCGCACCGGCTTTCTCGCGTCGGCGTACTACACGACGATGGGCTTCGCGGTACCGGCGGCGCTCGGCGCCCAGCTCGGCAGCGGGCTGCGGCCGCTGGTCCTTGTCGGCGACGGCGCGTTCCAGATGACCGGGATGGAGCTGTCGACGGCGGCGTGGAAGGGGCTCAACCCGGTGGTGATCGTGTTCGACAACGGCGGCTACAGCACCGAGCGCTTCATTCTCGACGGCCCGTTCAACGACATCGCGCCGTGGCGGCTCGACGCGCTGGCCGGGGTGTTCGGCCCGCTGTACGCGTTCAGCGTCGGCGACGAGCAGGCGTTCGACGCGGCGTGGCAGCATGCGCTGTCCAACACGGACCGGCCGACGCTGATCGCGGTCAGGCTTGCCGCCGACGACCCGTCGTCGGCGATGCGCCGACTTGGCGAATCGCTCGGCAGGACGGTCAAGGGAGGCTGAGTGCGCGCACGCAGCGAGTATCTGGACTGGCTGATCGACGAGCTGGCGCCGCTCGGCCCCATCCGCGCCCGGCGCATGTTCGGCGCATGGGGGCTGTACTGCGACGAGGCGTTCTTCGCCATCGTCGATGACGACGTGCTGTACCTGAAGGCCGACGACGTGAGCCGGGCGGCCTTCGTTGCCGCCGCGACACGGCCGTTCAGCTATGCGGTTCGCGGCAAGACCCAGACCATGTCGTACTACACCCTGCCCGATGCGGCGCTCGACGACACGTCCGAACTGCTCCGCTGGGCGCGCACCGCTTTCGAGGCCGCACTGCGTGCGCAGGCCACCAAACGGAAGTCGTGACGGGGTTTGGCCGTGCCCGGAGCGGTCGGACGACCGGCCCCGGGCGCCGCACGCATGCACCGGCGGCGGACAAATCCGGGCGTCCGCGACGCGTTCCGGTGACGCCGGCCGCCACGGCGAGGGCGCGCATGTCGGCGCGCCCCTTCCCGCCGCGGGCAAACTGTTGGAGAATCTGCATTAATCACGTCCAACTTCCGCCCGCAATCGGGGCCATCCATGCGTCAGGTTACCGTTACCCGTAATACCCTCGAAACCCAGATCACGGTTTCGATCAATCTCGATGGCTCCGGCCAGTCCAAGTTCGATACCGGCGTGCCGTTCTTCGAGCACATGCTCGACCAGATCGCCCGCCACGGGCTGATCGACATCGACATCAAGGCCGTCGGCGATCTGCACATCGACGCGCACCACACCGTCGAAGACGTCGGCATCACCTTCGGCCAGGCCTTTGCCAAGGCCGTCGGCGACAAGAAGGGCATCCGCCGCTACGGCCACGCCTACGTGCCGCTCGACGAGGCGCTGTCGCGCGTCGTCGTCGACCTGTCGGGCCGCCCCTGTCTCGAATACGACTGCGAGTACACCCGCGCGATGATCGGCGGCTTCGACGTCGACCTGTTCGGCGAGTTCTTCCGCGGCTTCGTCAACCACGCGGCGATCAGCCTGCATATCGACAACCTGAAGGGCAAGAACGCCCACCACCAGGCCGAGACCATCTTCAAGGCACTGGGCCGCGCGCTGCGCATGGCGGTCGAGCACGACGAACGCATGGCCGGCATCACGCCGTCGACCAAGGGCACGCTGGTAGGCTAAGCGCCTGCCCAAGGTCTTTTCACGTCAGCGCCGGGCCGGAAAAAGGTCAGGCACAAGGCGTACGACGCAGGCAATAACCGGTTATTGGCAAGGAGTACAACGTAGTGAATGACCTTTTTCCGGCCCGGCCCTTCGGGTTCGGGGCATTGCCGGCGGATCGCGGCGTTGCAAACCGCTTGCGGTACTCGTACCGCGGCGCGGCTTGCGCCTTGCCCTCCATCCGGCACTGCCCCGAACGCTGCCGTGAAAAGACCTTGGACAGGCGCTGACCATGCAAAAAATCGCCATCGTCGATTACGGCATGGGCAACCTGCACTCGGTGACCAAGGCTTTCGAGCTTGTCGCCGAAGGCCGGGCCGAGGTCGTGCTGACCGCCGACCCGTTTGTGGTCGCATCGGCCGACAAGGTCGTGTTTCCGGGCCAGGGCGCGATGCCCGACTGCATGCGCCACCTCGACGAGTCCGGCCTCAAGGCCGAAGTGCTCAAGGCAGCAAGCGAGCGGCCTTTCCTCGGCATCTGCGTCGGTGCGCAACTCTTGTTCGCACGCAGCGAGGAAGGCCCGACCGAGAGTCTCGGCGTGTTTCCGGGCGAGGTCGTGCGCTTTCCTCCCGAGAAAATGCATGACGACGCGGGCCGCAAGCTCAAGGTGCCGCACATGGGCTGGAACGAAATGTTCATCAGGCGCGCCCACCCGCTGTGGCAGGGCATTGCCGACGGCGAGCGCTTCTACTTCGTCCACAGCTACCATTTCGCCGGTGCTGACGACATCGCCGTGGTCGAATCGGCCTATCCGTACCGCTTCGCCGCCGCGGTGGCGCGCGACAACATCTTCGCAATCCAGTGCCACCCGGAGAAGAGCCATCGCGCCGGGCTGCAATTGCTGGGCAATTTCGTAAACTGGGATGGCCGTGGCGACTGAAAACGCCGCGTAATCAACCACTTCAACTCTGATACCGCATCATGCTGATCATTCCTGCTATCGACCTCAAGGACGGCCAGTGCGTTCGCCTGCGCCAGGGCCTCATGAACGACGCCACCGTCTTCTCCGACGATCCGGCGAGCTTTGTCAGCCACTGGCTCGGCCAGGGCGCGCGCCGCATGCACCTTGTCGACCTGAACGGCGCCTTTGCCGGCAAGCCGAAGAACCTCGATGCGGTCAAGAGCATCATCAAGGCGATCGACGGTGAAGTGCCGGTGCAGCTCGGCGGCGGCATCCGCAACCTCGACACGATCGAGATGTACCTCGATGCCGGCATCGACTACGTGATCATCGGCACCGCCGCGGTCAAGCAGCCCGGTTTCCTGCACGAGGCGTGCGACGCGTTTCCGGGCCACATCATCGTCGGCCTCGACGCCAAGGACGGCAAGGTCGCGACCGACGGCTGGGCCAAGGTCACCGACCACGACGTGATCGACCTGGCGCAGCGCTTCGAAGGCTACGGCGTCGAAAGCGTGATCTACACCGACATCGGCCGCGACGGCATGCTCTCGGGCGTGAACATCGAAGCGACGGTGAAACTGGCGCAGGCACTGCGCATTCCGGTGATCGCCTCGGGCGGGCTGACCGACCTCGACGACGTGAAGAAACTCGTCGAAGTCGAGTCCGAAGGCATCGAGGGCGTGATCACCGGCCGGGCGATCTACGAAGGCACGATCGACTTCAAGGCGGCGCAGGAACTCGCCGACGGCAAGCTCGAAGCCGTGGAAGCCTGATGCCGCTCGCCAAACGCATCATCCCCTGCCTCGACGTGACCGCCGGTCGCGTCGTCAAGGGCGTCAATTTCGTCGGCCTGCGCGACGCCGGCGATCCGGTCGAGATCGCCAGGAAGTACGACGCGCAGGGGGCCGACGAGCTGACCTTCCTCGACATCACCGCCAGCTCGGACGACCGCGACCTGATCCTGCACGTGATCGACGCGGTCGCGTCGCAGGTCTTCATTCCGCTGACCGTCGGCGGTGGCGTGCGCAAGGTCGACGACGTGCGCCGGCTGCTCAACGCCGGCGCCGACAAGGTGTCGATCAACACCACCGCGGTGAGCAACCCTGAAGTCGTCGAGGCGGCGGCCAGCCGCTTCGGCAGCCAGGCCATCGTTGTCGCGATCGACGCCAAGGCGGTCGACGAAACCAATACCCGCTGGGAAATCTTCACCCACGGCGGCCGCCGGCCGACCGGGCTCGACGCGGTCGAGTGGGCGGTGAAGATGCAGCAACTGGGCGCCGGCGAAATCCTCCTGACCAGCATGGACCGCGACGGCACCCGGATCGGCTTCAACCTGCCGCTGACGCGTGCGGTGTCCGACGCCGTCGACATTCCGGTGATCGCCTCGGGCGGTGTCGGCAATCTGCAGCATCTGGTCGACGGGGTCATCGACGGCCATGCCGATGCGGTGCTGGCGGCGTCGATCTTCCATTTCGGCGAATACACGGTGCGCCAGGCCAAGGAGGCGATGCGCGCGGCCGGCATCGAGGTGAGACTGTGAGCTGGCTCGACGAGATCAAGTGGGACGACAAGGGCCTGGTGCCGGTGATCGCGCAGGATGCGCACACGGGCCGGGTGCTGATGTTCGCGTACGCCAACCGCGACGCGGTCGAGAAGACCGCCGAACACGGTACCGCGCATTACTGGACCCGCTCGCGCGGCAAGCTCTGGCACAAGGGCGAGGAGAGCGGCCACTTCCAGCACGTGCTGGAGATTCGCCTCGACTGCGACGGTGACGTGCTGATCTACGTGATCGAGCAGGACGGCGGCATCGCCTGCCACACCGGCCGCGAGAGCTGTTTCTACCGCGTGCTGAGCGACGGCGAATGGGAGACGGTCGATCCGGTGCTCAAGGATCCGGCGGCGATCTACCACAAGCACCATTGATTGCAGCGCAATCCAGCAACAGGCCGGTTTCCGGCCTGTTTTCGTTGGTGCCGCGCTTTTTTGGACCGCACCGGGCTTTCTGCCACGCCAGTGTCACCAAACGGCAATATAATTGCCGCTAAATCACGCCCACCTCCGAGGCCCCGCATGGTTTCCACCGAGATTCTCGAACGCCTGTCCGCGACGCTGGCGAGCCGCCGCGACGCCGATCCGTCCACGTCCTACGTCGCCAAGCTGTTCCACAAGGGGCAGGAAGCGATCCTCAAGAAGGTCGGCGAGGAGTCGTTCGAGGTCGTGATGGCCGCCAAGGACGGCGACAAGCTGCACCTGGTGCGCGAAGTCGCCGACCTGTGGTTCCACACCCTGGTGCTGCTCGCCCACGAGGGCCTGAGCCACGAGGACGTGCTGGCCGAACTGGCCCGGCGCGAAGGCATTTCGGGCATCGACGAAAAAGCCTCGCGAACCGCGGGCTGAGACGGAGGCACCATGAGCGACTGCATTTTCTGCAAGCTGGCCAGCGGCGAGTTTCCGACGGCCAAGCTCTACGAGGACGACGACATCCTCGTCTTCAACGACCTGCATCCGGTTGCGCCGGTGCATTTTCTCGTCGTTCCGAAGCCGCACATCGAATCTATGGCGCACGCGGGGGTCCAACACCAAACCTTGCTGGGCAAGCTGATGCTGGTCGCCGCACGCGTCGCCGCCGAACAGGGGCTGGACAAGGGCTTCCGCACCATCATCAATACTGGCGCAGGCGGGGGCCAGAGCGTGTTCCACCTGCATTTGCATGTGATCGGCGGCGCGCCGCTGCCGACCAAGATCGTCGACCTCAGTACCCACTGACTCCAAGGAGACAAACACATGGGTTCCTTCAGCATCTGGCACTGGCTCATCGTGCTGGTCATCGTCATTCTCGTCTTCGGCACCAAGCGGCTGGGCAGCATCGGCAAGGACCTCGGTTCGGCCGTGCGCGGCTTCAAGGAGGGCGTTCGCGAGGGCGAGTCCGACAAGTCCGAGACCAAGGACGTGTCGCCCGATTCCGGCCGCGTGATCGACGTGGTCGACAAGGACAAGCGTTGAGCAGGCGCTAAGTGTTCGACGTCAGTCTCGGCGAACTCGCCATCATCGGCGCAGTGGCGCTGGTGGTGATCGGCCCCGAGCGCCTGCCGACGGTTGCACGTACCGTCGGCGCGCTGATCGGCCGCGCGCAGCGCTTCGTCACCAGCGTCAAGGCCGATCTCGAGCGCGAGGTCCGCAGCAGCGAGCTTGCGCAGATCGAGGCCGAGCTGCGTGCCGAGGGCGAGCAGCTCAGACAGACGATCCATGCACCGGTTGCCGAATTGCGCGAAACGCTGGCCGACGCGCGCGGCATGCTGAGCGAGCCGGCCGCCGGCGCAGTGACGGCCGATCCGGCTGCCGAGCCGGTCCCCGAAGGGGCCGAGGCACCATCCCCCGAACCCGTCCGGGACGAGCGCCAGCCCGACCTGTTCCTTGCCGACCCCGCGCCGCTGCCGGCGCGCGACCGCCGCTGATCCATGAACGCTGCCGACTTCCAGCCGCTGCTGGCCCACCTGATCGAACTGCGCAACCGGCTGGTCCGTGCCGGGCTGGTTTTCCTGCTCGGTTTCGGCCTGTGCTTTGCCTACTCGGCGCAGCTCTACGACCTGATCGTTTCGCCGCTGGCCCACGTGCTGCCCGGACAGAAACTGGTGTCGATCGGCATCGCAACGCCGTTCCTGCTGCAGGTGAAGATCGCCGCGCTGGCCGCCTTCATCGTCACGCTGCCGCATACGCTGTACCAGGTGTGGGCGTTCATCGCGCCGGGGCTGTACGCGCACGAGAAGAAGCTCGTGCTGCCGCTGATTGTCGCGTCGACGCTGCTGTTCCTTGCCGGCATGGCGTTCGCGTACTTCCTGGTCTTTGGCGTCGTGTTCAAGTTCATCGCCTCGGTCGTGCCGGCGTCGATGCAGTGGCTGCCCGATTCGGGCGAATACCTCGACTTCATCTTCGGCATGTTCCTCGCCTTCGGCACGACCTTCGAGGTGCCGGTGGCGATCGTCGTGCTCGTCTACCTCAATATCGTCAGCGTCGCCCAGCTCGTCAGCTGGCGGCCCTACGTGATCGTCGGCGCCTTCGTGATCGCCGCGGTGGTGACGCCGCCCGACGTGCTGTCGCAATGCCTGCTGGCGATCCCGCTGTGGCTCTTGTACGAGCTCGGTTGCGTGATCGCCCGGCTGATTTCCCCCCGTTCGCCCATTCCTGCCTGAGTCTCATGCTCCGCGTTTTCCAAGTCCTGCTCTTCCTGCTTGCCGCCGTACCGTGCGGCATTCCGTTCCGTTATCCGCCGAATCCGGTGTTTCCGTCCGAGCTTGCCGCGTACACGCTGGCGACCCTGCTGGTGCTCGCCGCCGCCGGGCTGCCGCAGCGGCGGACCGAGCCCACGCGCATGCCGTGGATGGCGGCGATCTGGTTCGGCCTCGCTGCCGTACTCGGGTTGCAGGCGCTGGTGCTGACGGTGCCGTACTGGTCCGACCTGACGATTCCGGCGCTGTACATGGTCACCGCCGGCATGTCGGTGTGGGCGCTGGCGCGTGCGCGTGACGAGTTCGGCATCGTGCCGCTGGCGCAGGCGCTCGCCTGGGGGCTGGTGGCCGGTGCGCTGTTCAATTCGGCGGTCGCGGTCGAGCAGATCTACCAGCTGATCACGACCGGCCCGCGGCTGATCTTCGGCCACATCGGCCAGAAGAACATGTACGGCCACTATCTGGCCTGGGGCTTCGCTTCGGTGATGTGGCTGTCGGCGACCGGCAGGATGCCGCGCTGGCTGACGGTGACGCTGTCGCTGTGGTTTGCGCTGTCGATGGCGTATTGCGGTTCCCGCTCGCCCTTCCTGTACGCGGTCGCGTGGCTGGTGTTCGGGCTGCTGCTGGCGTTCGGCAAGGACGACGTCGTCCGTCGCCTCGGCCGCTTGCTGATGATCGCCGGTGCGCTGATCGTCGCGATGCAGTTCGTCGCGCCGCTGATCAACGACGTGATCGGCAGCCTGTTGCGCTCGCAGAACGAAGTGCCGACCGGTCTCGACCGGCTCGATTCGAACGGCGCGCGCCGGCTGGTCGAGTGGCACAAGGCGTGGTTGACGTTCCAGGCGCATCCGTGGCTCGGCGTCGGCTGGGGCGAGTACCCGGCCCACGGCGTTGCGCTGCAGGTGCAGCCGGAGTTCGCCAAGGTCGTCGAGAGCGTGCTGTTCACCCATGCGCACAACTCGCTCCTGAACCTGATGGCCGAGACCGGCATCGTCGGCACCGTCATCGTCGTTGGCGGCATCCTCGCCGCCTTCTTCGGGCTGTGGTCGCGTCGCAACGACGACGTGGCGATGTTTGCCGCGGCGCTCGTCGCTGTATCCATCCTGCACAGCCTGGTCGAATACCCGCTGTGGTACTACCACTTCTTCGGGCCGTTCGCGCTGATGCTCTTCCTCGCCTTCGGCGCCGCGCCACGCAAGGGGCCGGCGACGTCGCGGGCCGGCTTCGCGCTCTACGGCGTGGCGTCGGTCGCCGTTGCGGTGTTCGGCGGGCTGACCTACCTGAAGATCTACCCGATCATCGACCCGAGCGACAATGTCGCGACCAACGAGCGCAACCTGAAGACGCTCGGCGAGCTGCGCCACAACCCGCTGGTCGATTTCTACGCCGACTACGCGCTGTCGAACTACATCACCGCCAGCGGCGAGAACATCGCCTGGAAGCTCGACATCCTCGACCGGCTCAACGCGGTCCGGCCGTATCCGGGCCAGCTGTCCGATGCGGCGATCATGCACGCGATCAAGGGCGACGCTGCGCTGGGGCAGACGCTGATGCGGCAGGCCGCATTCGCCTACCCGGAAAGCCTCGACTACTTCCGCGACGAACTGGCGCGCTTCCCTCATGATGCCCGGGTGCAGGCGCTGGCCAAACCGGTCGGCGATGCCGAAATAATGTTCGGCAAGCAGCCGCACGACGGCGAGTAAGCCCGTTCAAGTCAAAACGGCCCGGATATCCGGGCCGTTTTTCATTCGTGCGTCGATCAGCGGCGCCGAGCGTAGATGAAGAACTCGCGGTTGCCGTCGCCGCCGGTGATCGGGCTGTCGAAGTAGTCGCTCACGTCGAAACCGGCGTCGAGCGCCGCACTGCGAATCTTTGCCTCGACCTCGGGGTAGCTGCTTGCGTCGCGGACGATGCCGCCCTTGCCGAGGCCCGCCAGACCAACTTCGAACTGCGGCTTGACGAGGAACAGCAGCAGCCCGCCCGATGCGAGCTGCGTTGCCAGCGCCGGCAGGATCAGCGCCAGCGAGATGAACGACACATCGCCGACGATCAGGTCGACCGGTGCATCCAGATGATCGTCCAGATCACCCGCCGCCAGATGGCGCGCGTTGAGGCCTTCGAGCGTGACGATGCGCGCATCGCCGATCAGGCTGCGGTGCAGCTGGTCGTGGCCGACCTCGAGGCCGATGACGTGGCGCGCACCGGCCTGCAGCAGGCAGTCGGTAAAACCGCCGGTGCTCTGGCCGACGTCGAGCACGGTCATGCCCGTAACATCGAGACCGGTATGTGCCAGCGCACCGGCGAGCTTGAGCCCGCCGCGCGAGACGAAGCGGTCAGCCTCCTCATCGGCCGCGATGGCGATCGCCATGCCGGCGTCGAGCTTGGCGCTCGCCTTGCCGACGATCTTGCCTTCCGCGCTGACCCGGCCTGCGGCGATCAGCTGCTGCGCATGGGTGCGCGAACCGGCGAGCCCGAGCTCGACCAGCAGTACATCGGCGCGGGCCATCAGAATTCTTCGCCCGGTTGCAGGTAGCGCCACTGGCCGGTCGGCAGGTCGCCGAGCTCGACCTTGCCGATGCGGATGCGCTTGAGGCCGACCACGCGCAGGCCGACCATTTCGCACATCCGGCGGATCTGCCGCTTCTTGCCCTCGTGCAGGATGAAGCGCAGCTGGTCGCGGTTCTGCCACCAGACTTCGGCGCGCTTGAGCTTCTGGCCGTCGAGCTCCAGCCCGTAGTTGAGCCGTTTCAGGTCGCCCGGCGCCAGCTGGCCGCTGACGCGGACGAGGTATTCCTTCTCGACGCTCGAGTTCTCGCCGATCAGGTGCTTGGCGATGCGGCCATCCTGCGTCAGTACCAAGAGGCCGACCGAGTCGATGTCGAGCCGGCCGGCGGGGACGAGGCTCTTGAGGTGTTCGCGCTCGAAACGGATGCCGCTCTGGTCCTCGGCCCACTGGTTGTCGGGCTTCACCAGTACCACCGCCGGCTGGTAGCCGTCTTCGGCCTGGCCCGAAACGTAGCCGATCGGCTTGTTGATCAGTACGGTGACGCGGCCGGCCTGCTCGCGCTCGGCGGCCTTGTTCAGCGTGACGGTCTGCGTCGGCAGCACCTTGCTGCCGAGCACGTCGACGACGACGCCGTCGACGCGGACCCAGCCGCGGGCAATGTATTCGTCGGCTTCGCGGCGCGAGCACAGGCCGAGTTCGGCCATGCGTTTGGAAAGGCGGATCGGTTCCATGGGCTCGCTCCGGGAAAACCGAGCAGCTTAGCGAATCGGGCGCCCGGTGGCGAGCCGGGACGCACGACTCACGCGATCGGGGCGTGGTTGATCAGGCTGAGCGGTTCGCTGATGTCGAAAATGATCGAACGGATGTCGGTGGCGCCCATCTCGCTCAGCCGCAGCCAGTGCATCGCCAGATACTGCTCGGCACATGCGCGGTTCTCGAACAGGTAGACGCCGCCGCTGCGGCCGGCGGCCTCGCTGAAGGTCCAGACCTTCCAGACGAAGCCCGGCTCGCGGTTGATGGAGTCGGCCAGCGCGAGCAGCGGCGCCGGCAGCGCCTCGCCGGTCAGGGCGTCGGGAGAGAAAACGAAATCGACTTGCAGCAGCACGCGCATACGGCCTCCGGATCCAAGTGGTACCTCCTCCAGCTTAGCGCCGTGCGGCGGAGGGCTTCCTGCGCAGGGTCAAGCCGGCCGGCCCAGTCCGTGCTCGACCGCGTAGACGGCGGCCTGGACCCGGCTCGACAGGCCGAGCTTCTTGAGGATGTTCTGCACGTGGATCTTGACCGTGCTTTCGGCCAGGTCGAGTTCGCGCGCGATGGCCTTGTTGCTGTCGCCGCGGGCGAGAAAACCGAGGATCTCGCGTTCGCGCGGCGTCAGCCGGTCCTCGTCGCGCGGTTCGGCCGGGACCGCCGCGCTGCGGAACTGGGCGACGAGCTTGGCCGTCATCGCTTCGGCAACGACGGCCTCGCCGGCGTGGGCGCGGACGATGGCGCCGACGAGATAATCGGCGTCGATGTTCTTCAAGAGGTAGCCGCGCGCACCGCCGCGCAGCGCCTCGGCGAGGTCTTCGGCGTCTTCGGACACCGTCAGCATCAGCACGGCGGTTTTCGGGTTGTCCTCGAGGATCAGCTGCAGCGCCTCGAGGCCCGACAGCCCGGGCATGTTCAGGTCGAGCAGCACCACGTCGGGCGCGAGCTCGTGGCAGCGCTTGACGCCTTCGGCCCCGTCGGCGGCTTCGCCGACGACGTCGAACTCCGGCTGGCGCGACAGCAGCAGCTTGATGCCGCTGCGGAACAGCGTGTGATCGTCAACCAGCAATACCCTGATCGCCATGAGGCCCCTTCCTTTCCTGTGTGCGTTCGTCGAGCCGGCGTGCTTCGGACGGAATGGTCAGCCGCACGACGGCGCCGTGATCCGACTCGACGACAAGCCGTGCCGACAAGCGGTCGGCACGTTCCTGCATGATTTTAAGCCCGACATGGCCTTCGGCGCGCGCCGCGACCTCGGCCGCGTCGAAACCGCGCCCGTCGTCGCTGATTTCCAGTGTCACGTCGCGCTCGTTGGCAAAGCGGACCCGGATCGCGGTTGCATACGCATGCTTGCGCACGTTCGACAGCGCCTCCTGCAGCACGAACAGCAGCTGCAGCTGGTCCTCGGCCGGCAGCGGCGCGCCCGAGCCGCTCGCATCGAAGTCGACGGCGATGCCGGTCTGGCGGCGGAAGCGCTCGATCGTTGCGCGCATGCTCGAAACGAGGTCGCCCTCGGCCAGCCGCGTGCGGAAGTTGTTCAGGAGCTCGCGCACGTCGTCGTAGCTTTCCTGCACCCCGGCCTTGAGCAGCGGCACGACGTCCAGCGCCTCGGCCATCGCGCCGCGCCTGAGCGAGTCGTTGAGCATCTGCACCTGCAGGTTCAGGAACGACAGTCCCTGGGCGATGCTGTCGTGCAGCCCCTGCGCCAGCAGGTTGCGTTCCTCGTAGACGGCGATCTCGCGCTCGCGCGCGGCCAGCCGCAGGTTCTCGAGCGCGATGCCGAGCTGTTCGCCCAGTGCCTCGAGCAGTGCGCGCTCGCTCCGGCCGATGTCGCGGCTGCGGCGGAAGTGCAGGTTGAACTGGCCGGTCGACCGCGTCCGGGCGCGGACCGGAAAGGCGCTGACCTGGACGAAGCCTTCGCGCTCGCACGAGTACGGTGCGGCCGCGCTCGGCAGCTTGCGGAAATCGTGGACGACGGCGACACCGTCCTTGAGGCTGGCGCCGCACAGGCAGTCGCCCGGCTGCAGGCAGTGTTCGGCCGCCGCCAGCGCGTCGGAGATGCCCTCGTAGACGACCATGTGCGCGGCGTCCGATTGCGGGTCGACGATGCGCACGCTGCCGCCGTCGGCGTCGAACCAGGTCATCAGCTTGCCGAGGAAGTCGCGGCACATCGCCTCGGCCGACAGCCCGGCGTTGAGCCCGGCGCCGATGTCGTTGCGCAGGGCCAGTTCGCGGTTGCGGGTGTTGAGCGCCGCGGTCTTGGCCTGCACCCGCGCCTCGAGCGAGCCGTGCGCGTCGGCAACGCGGTCGGCCATCCGGTTGAAGCCGCGGGTCAGCTCGCCGAACTCGTCGTCGGTCTCGACCGGCAGCCGGACGCTGTAGTCCCGCTCGGCCATGCGCGAGATGCCGCCCGAGAGCCGGTACAGCGGCCGGAACACCAGCAGGAACATCAGGTAGATCTGCGCGACGGTGCCGACGACCGCCAGCACGATCAGCAGCATCTGCGAGCCGCGCAGCAGCATGGTCCGCCGGGCGTTGTACTGCTCGATGTCGAGCACGAGTGCGTTGATCTGCTCGACGAAATGGTCCATCTGCACGCGCATTTCCGCCGGGGCACGCTTGAGCGTGCTCGGTGGTGCGGCCAGCAGCCGCGCGTAGCGCGCTTCGATCGCCCTGAAGCGTTCCCGCACCGCCGGGTCGCCCGGCAGGTAGAGCGGCCGCGCCGGATCGCCGTGGTCGAGCAGCGCCAGCGTGTCGGCAAACTGGCGCCGTTCGGCGTCGATCTGCGCCGCCAGCTCGGGGGTCGGGCTTTCGCGGTTCAGCTGCAGCGTATAGCCAAGCCGGTAGGTCTGCATGCGCAGGCTGCCGGCGGCGTTGATCGCCGCTGCACCGCCTTCGAGCTGCCACGACAGGTAGAGCGTCATGCCGACGGCGGTCAGGCCCGCCAGCAGCGAAACCAGCAGCAGCGTGACGACCTTGTGCGAGAGCTGCTTGCGCGCCGGCAAGGCGTCGGCGTTGACCATCAGCCGGCCCCGGCGGCCTGGCCGTCGCCGGCCCGCCAGTCTCCGGACTTGCCGCCGCGTTTTTCGAGCAGGCGGATGTCGCCGATCACCATGCCGCGGTCGACCGCCTTGCACATGTCGTAGATCGTCAGCAGCGCGACGTTGACCGCGGTCAGCGCCTCCATCTCGACGCCGGTCTTGCCGACGGTTTCGGCGACGACCTCGCAGCGCACGCCGTCGGCTTCGAGTTCGAACGCCACGTCGACACGGGTCAGCGGCAGCGGGTGGCACAGCGGAATCAGCTCGGACGCCTTCTTGGCCGCCATGATCGCGGCGATCCGGGCAATGCCGAGCACGTCGCCCTTCTTGTGGCCGCCCTGGGCGACCAGCGCCAGCGTCGCCGGCTGCATCCGGATCCGGCCTTCGGTGCGGGCGACGCGGTGGGTGTCCGCCTTGGCGCCGACGTCGACCATGTGCGCCTGGCCTTGATCGTTGAAATGGGTGAGTCCGCTCATGGTGAAGGCTGGTCCTTGCCGAAGGCGGCGAGCGCTTCCGGCGTATTCAGGTTGGCGAAGGCGTCGGCCGGAAAGACGGCCGGTACGGCGGCCAGGCTTGCCAGCCAGTCGCGCAGCTTCAGCTCGCGCCGCTGCAGCCGCCCGGCCAGCGCGTCGGCGGCGCTGCGGCGCACCAGGCAGATGCTGGGCTGGATCGCAGTGCCGGCATGCGCGACGGCGGCCTGTTCGTCGGCCAGCGCGTCGGCAAGGCGCGCGACGAGGTCGTCGGGCAGTACCGGTACGTCGCACGGCAACACCAGCAGCGCGTCGGCGTCGGTCGCGGCCAGCGCGGTGTGGATGCCGCCGAGCGGGCCGAGGCCGCGGGGAGGCGCGTCGCTCAGTACCGGTACATTGTAACGGCGATAGGCGTCGAGGTTGCGGTTGGCCGAAATCGTCACCCAATCGGGCGGGCGCGTCTGCGCGGCAAGTGCGGCGAGCACCCACTCGACCAGCGGCCGGCCTGCCAGCGGCAGCAGGCCCTTGTCCCGGCCGCCCATGCGCCGGCCTTCGCCGCCGGCGAGGACGACGGCGGCGATCTTCATCGAGTACCTCCGCCGGAAAGCATGATGGCGGCGATTTTCATCGAGTACCTCCGCCGGCGAAGACGACGGTTTCGATCCTCATGGCGCGTCTTCAGGGTGCCAGCGGGCCATCGCCTCGGTGTCGCTCTCGCGCGCGTCGACCCAGTGCGCGCTGGTTCCGTCCGATTCTCGCTTCCAGAACGGCGCCTCGGTCTTCAGGTAATCCATCACGAAGGCATTGGCGTCGTAGGCGGCGTGGCGGTGGGCACTGGCGGTCAGCACCAGCACGATCTGGTCGCCCGGATGCAGCGGGCCGACGCGGTGGACGATGGTCACCGCGGTCAGCGGCCAGCGCGCGGCGGCTTCGGTCGCGATCCTGGTCAGCGCCTTCTCGGTCATGCCCGGATAGTGCTCAAGCTCGAGGACGGCGACGTGCCGGTCGAGGTTCAGGTCGCGGACCCGGCCGACAAAGGCGACGACGGCACCGCTGGCGGCCTCGTCGCTGACGAGTGCTGCGTATTCGGCGCCGAGGTCGAAGTCGGCCTGACCGACGCGGATGTCGATACGCACGCTCATTTCAGCCCCCGGTCACCGGCGGAAAGATCGCGACCTCGGCACCGGCCGGGATCACGTCGTCGGGCCGGGCCATTTCCTGGTTGACCGCGACGCGGAACACGCGCGTGCCGCCGAGCTCGTCGGCAAAGGCGCCACCGCGGCCGATCAGTTGGGCGATCAGGTCGGCGACGGCGCTGCCGTCGCGCACGGCCAGCGTTTCCGCGGCCAGGCCGAAGACGTCGCGCAGGCGGGCGAAGTAGAGCAACTGGATGGTGTTCATGGCCTTACCTCAATGCGGCGAGCGGCACGAAGTCGACGGCGTCGCCGTCGGCGACCGTCGCTCCTTCGGGGATGACGACGAGGCCGTCGGCCCAGACCACCGACGTCAGTACGCCCGATCCCTGGTTCGGATAGAGCACGGCGCGGCCGTTTTCGAGCCGCGCGCGCAGGTATTCGCGGCGGTTGCCGGCGCGGCCGATCGCGAAACCGGCCGGAACCCTGACGGCCTGCACCGGTGCTTCTCCGCCGACGCGAGCGGCGAGGAAGGGCCGGACGAAGAGCAGGAAGGTGATGTAGCTCGACACCGGGTTGCCGGGCAGGCCGATGAAGTCGGCGCCCGGGTCGGACCCGGTCTCACCGCCGGAGCCGGCGCGGACCTCGCCGGCGGGGATGCGGCCGAAGGCGAACGGCTTGCCGGGCTTGATCGCGATCTTCCACAGCGACAGCGCGCCGAGCGATTCGACCGCCGCCTTGACGTGGTCCTCTTCACCGACCGAGACGCCGCCGGTCGACAGCACGACGTCGTGCGTTGCCGCCGCGTCGGCGAGGATGTCGCGGGTGGCGGCGAACTGGTCGGGCACGATGCCGAGGTCGTCGACGATGCAGCCGGCGTCCGTCAGCAGCGCCGAGATCGCATAGCGGTTCGAGTTGTAGATCTTGCCCGGTGCCAGCGGCGCGCCGGGCTCGACCAGTTCGTTGCCGGTCGACAGCAGCGCGACGCGCAGCTGCCTCATGACCCCGACGCGCGCGACGCCGACGGCGGCCAGCAGGCCGAGCTCGGCCGCGCCGAGCCGGGTGCCGGCTTTGATCACGGCGGCGCCGGCCATCACGTCCTCGCCGCGCCGGCGGATGTGCTGACCGGTCCGCAGCGGTGTGCCGATGCTGAGAATGCCGCCCTCGACGGCGCAGTCTTCCTGCATCGCGACCGCGTTGGTGCCGTCGGGTACCGGTGCGCCGGTGAAGATGCGCGCGGCCTCGCCGGGCGCCAGCGCGTCGCCGGTATCGCCGGCAGCGATGCGCTGGACGACGCTGAACGTCGCGCCGGGGCCAAAGTCGGCGACGTTGAGCGCGTAACCGTCCATGGCGCTGTTGTCGAAGCCGGGGACGGCCAGCGTCGAGACGACGTCGGCGGCGAGCGTGCGGCCCAGCGCCGCACCCAGCGGCAGTGTTTCGGTGTCGGTAATGCGGCGGGCGCCGCCCAGCAACTGGGCGAGTGCCTGATCAACGGTCAGCATGGTGGTCCAGGGGCGGCAGGGTGAGTGACAGGTGGCGGGCAATGAAGCCGGCAATCGCGCCGGCGTCGTTCAGGTCGAGCAGCGGCAGTCCGTGATCAATCGGCATCTCGACCGGGCCGTCGCTGGCGACGGCGACGATGAACGGGTCGTCCGGGTGCAGCAGCGGCTTGCCGGTGGCGGCACGCCAGACTTCGAGCTTCGGGATGGCTTCGCGCTTGAAACCTTCGACCAGGGTCAGGTCGGCCGGCGACAGCCGGGCGAGTTGCTCGGCGAGCGCCGGTTCGGGCTGGTCACGCAGCTCGTGGACGATCGCGTAGCGGTAGGGCGATGCGACCAGCACCTCGCCGGCGCCGGCGGCGCGAAAGCGCGCGCTGTCCTTGCCCGGCGGCTCGAGTTCGAGATCGTGGTGCGAGTGCTTGATCGCGTTGACCTTCAGGCCGAGGGCGCTGAAGTGGGCGATCAGCCGCTCGGTCAGCGTGGTCTTGCCGCTGCCGGAGTAACCGACGATGCCGAAGACGCGCGCCATCAACCGCCCGTCTGCGACATGAAACGCACGAGCTTGGTCGGTGCCTCGGTGAACTCGTGGCGCTCGGGCTTGAGTTCGATCGCCCGGGCGATCGCCGCGTCGAGGTCGGCATCGCTGCAGCCGGCGCGCAGCATCGGGCGGAACTCGAATTTCTCTTCCTGCCCGAGGCACAGGTAGAGCGTGCCGTCGACCGACAGCCGGACGCGGTTGCAGGTGGCACAGAAATGCTGCGAGATCGGCGTGATGAAACCGACGCGGCCGCTGCCGTCGGGAGTTTTCCAGTAGCGCGCCGGGCCGCCGCCGAGTTCGTCGGCTTCGGGAGTCAGGCCGAAACGCTCGACGAGTCGTGCGCGCACCGGCGCGAGGTCGAGGTACTGGGCGTTGCGGCCGGTGTCGCCCATCGGCATCGTTTCGATCAGCCGCAGGATGAAGCCGTGCCGCATCGCGAACTCGGTCATCCGTTCGATCTCGGCTTCGTTGACGCCCTTCATCGCGACCATATTGAGCTTGATCGGCGCAAAGCCTTCGTCGCGCGCGGCCATGATGCCGGCAAGGCTGGCGTCGAAGGCGTCGCGGCCGGCGAGCTTTTCATAGCAGCCGCGGTCGAGCGTATCGAGGCTGATGTTGAGGCGGTCGACGCCGGCGGCGCGCAGCGCGCGGGCGTGGCGGACCAGCTGGGTGGCGTTGGTCGACAGCGACAGGTCGTCGAGGCCGTCGAGCGCCTTGAGCCGGCCGGCGAGGTCGGCAAGGTTGCGGCGCAGCAGCGGCTCGCCACCGGTGAGGCGGACGCGGGCGACGCCGGCGCGCACGAAGGCGGCGACGAGGCGTTCGAGCTCGTCGAAACTCAGCCAGTGCTCGGGCTCTTCGAAGCCGTGGAAGCCCTTGGGCATGCAGTAGCTGCAGCGCAGGTCGCAGCGATCGGTGACCGAAACGCGCAGGTAGCGGATCGAACGGCCGAAGCGGTCGATCAGCGGGCGGTTGGTGAGCTTGGGGTCGGTGAGCATTGCCTCCTCCTCATGCTGCCATTCTAGGCGGATCGTGGGGCAAGGGCTGTTCGCCTGTCGATGCAGGCAGGCTAGTCCATTTGGACTATACACCGGTCATTTTATGCCGCTGCGCTGCGGCTGTGGATAAGCAATCGCCCCGGTGGGGGCCGGGGCGATTGCATGTGGGATGCGAAGCCATTCCAATAGGCGAGTGAGCCAAAGCAGTTTGTTCCCGCCCGAAGCGCAGGAACCGGAATGGACGGGCGGTCCATGAGGATTCCGAGCATCGGACGGGGACAAAATGCGCAGGCGTAACCGCCTAATGGGGGGCTTAGCCGGCGGCCTTGAGGTCGTAGCCCTGGATGTCGGCGGCTTCGACCAGACCCTGCAGGTAGGTGTGCATCGCGCGGCGCGCTTCCATCTCGGTCAGGTAGGCGGTCAGGCGTTCCTTGACCTCGTCGAAGCCGACGCTGGCGCCTTCGGTCTTCTTGCCGGCCTTGATGATGTGCAGGCCGAACTGGGTTTCGACCAGCTCCTTGGCCAGCTCGCCTTCGCCGAGCGCGAACGCGGCCTGCTCGAACTCCGGCACCATCTGGCCGCGGCCGAACGCACCGAGTGCGCCGCCTTGCTGGCCCGACGGGCAGGCAGACAGTTCCTTGGCGCGGGTTTCGAACAGGTGCGGCGCGAGGCGCAGTTCCATCAGCACCTGTTCGGCCTTGCCGCGCAGCAGCGCAGCCGGCGTTTCCGGCGTGGACTTGAACAGGATGTGGCTGGCTTCGACCTGCTCGCCCTGGACGAAGGCTTGCGGGTTGGCATCGTAGAAGGCGCGGGCCTGGGCTTCGTCGACCTTCGGCGCCTCGATTTCCTGGCCGAGCAGCTCGCCGACGGCTTCCTGCGGGTCGGCGGCTTCGATGCCCTTGGCGCGCGCGCGCTGGGTCAGCAGTTCGCGCAGGATCAGTTCCTGAACGGTGGCGTCGACCGGGCTCGGCGCGTCCTGGTGGTGCGGCAGTTCCGCTTCGATCTGTGCATCGGTGATTTCAACGCCGTTGACGAGAATGGCCATGGATCAGGTCCTGTCTGTAGATAGTAAAAAGCCGCGACATCGGTCGCGGCCTGTCATGGATTGCATGTCGGGCCGATTAACCCGATTACAAGAGGGGGGATTGGCCCGGCCGAGCAAATCCAGTGCAACGATGCTGGCAAGGCGTGCGAGCGCAGACAGTACAAGCTAGTACGGCAAGCGAGCGCAACGCAGCCAGCAGGATTTGCTTGGTCGCGCCTATTTCAGCCGCAGCTCGGCGGCGTTCGCGTGTGCCGTCAGCCCTTCGCCGTGCGCCAGCGTTGCGGCGACGCGGCCGAGCGTCTGTGCGCCGGCCTCGGACACCATGATCAGGCTCGAGCGCTTCTGGAAGTCGTAGACGCCAAGCGGGCTGGAGAAGCGCGCGCTGCGTGCGGTCGGCAGCACGTGATTCGGCCCGGCACAGTAGTCGCCGAGGCTCTCGGACGTGAACTTGCCCATGAAGATCGCACCGGCGTGGCGCAGCTTTTCGACCCAGGCCTTCGGATCGGCGACCTGCAGTTCAAGGTGCTCCGGCGCGATCCGGTTCGAGATCGCACACGCCTCGTCGAGGTCGGCGACGTGGATCAGCGCCCCGCGGTTTTTCAGCGACGCGGCGATGATGTCGCGGCGCGGCTGGCCCGGCAGCAGTTTCTCGATGCTGGCGGCGACGGCATCGATGTATGCCGCATCCGGGCACAGCAGGATCGCCTGGGCGATTTCGTCGTGTTCGGCCTGGCTGAACAAATCGATCGCCACCCAGTCCGGATCGGTGCTGCCGTCGCACAGCACGAGGATTTCCGACGGGCCGGCGACCATGTCGATGCCGACGACACCGAACACCGCACGCTTGGCGCTGGCGACGTAGGCGTTGCCCGGGCCGGTGATCTTGTCGACCTGCGGCACGGTCTGCGTGCCGTAGGCGAGCGCACCGACGGCCTGCGCACCGCCGACGGTGAACGCGCGCGACACGCCCGCGACATAAGCGGCGGCCAGCACCAGATCGTTGCGCTCGCCCTTCGGCGTCGGCACGACCATGATGATTTCGGCCACACCGGCGACGTGGGCCGGAATCGCGTTCATCAGCACCGACGACGGATACGCGGCCTTGCCGCCGGGCACGTAGATGCCGACGCGGTCGAGCGCGGTGATCTGCTGGCCGAGCAGCGTGCCATCTTCGTCCTCGTAGCTCCACGAACTCATCTTCTGGTGTTCGTGGTAGCTGCGCACGCGGCGGGCGGCGAAGCTCAGTGCGTCCTTCTGCACCTGCGGCAGCCGCTCGAACGCGGCCTTGAGTTCGTCCTGCGTCAGCTCGAGCGCGGTCATGTCCTTCACCGACGTGCCGTCGAAACGGTTGGTGTACTCGACCACGGCGGCATCGCCGCGCGCTTTCACGTCGGCAAGGATGGCGGCGACGCGGGCGTCGACCTCGGGGTCCTGCGAGGTTTCGAACGCCAGCAGCGCGGCGAGTTCGGATTCGAAGTCTTTGGTGCGGGTGTCGAGGCGGCGGATCATGGCGGCTCAGGCTGGACATTGGGGTTTCACCGATTATACCTGCCGTCTGCCTGTGTACGGCTTGCTGCTGCTCAATCCGCCTCGCGGTCGCGTTCGGCCTGTTTTTGCAGCAGTTTTTCACGCATTTCGGCATCGCTGACGTCAATACCGGCCGCGCGCAACCGTTCGGCTATTTCGTGGACTTGCGCATCGGTGATTTCGCGGCCGTGATTGTCGTAGATCTTCGGTGCATCGCCTTCCGCTGTCGTGGTTTCGCTCGCGGTCGGGTGATCGAATATCGCCTGGCGTGCTTTCGGCGATTTCAGCGCAGCTGGTAGCGTTGCGATGCCGGCGAGCAGGCACAGGGCCGCGCCGATCTGGATCAGCGCAGTCGGGGGCGCTGCCGGCGGGCCGAAGCGGTTGACTTCGGTATCGCCGGGGACCAGACACAGGCCGAGCGAAGCGAGCGAAACGCCACCCGACAGCAGCATCCCCAAACGCGGGTCGATGGCATAGGCGACTGCGGAAAGGGCGATTGCGGCCAGGCACCACCAGCCGGAAAAGTCGAAATCATGCAGCCTGAGCATGGTAAGGCGCAGCATCAGCCAGAGTGCTCCGGCAGCAAAGGCGTAGATAAAGCCGTCGAGCAGCACCAGCAACGGTGAGCCCAGTAGCGCCGCCGCGCTAATCACCACCAACAGCGCAAGGCTGTAGGCGAGGTAGCGTATCCGGCCCAGTCGGCCATCAATGAATACACCGAGCAGCGATGGTGTAAGAAAGTCGATGTCGTCATCGGGAACCCGGCCATTCAGTACGGGGGGTGTCGGCGCGGTGTCGCGAGCGCCCCCCGACTGCTGGGCGGCTTGGCCTGCCTGCGCTGCACGATAACGCGGCATGTCGACGCCGCAGCCCAGACACAGCGTGCGCGGTGGCTGCTGCCGTCCGCAGGCGGGGCAGGCGACGCCGTTCTCGATGGCGGGCCCGGCGGCGGGTTCGACGGTCAGGCTGGCGATGTCGAGATCATCGCTGACGATGCGCCGCTGGTGGTCGATGCCGGCCGGCGGGGGCAGCGGCTCGGCGCGGACGACGACGCCGGCACGTTTCAAATGCGCCAGATACACCGCCGTTTCCCTGCCGGATACGCTGGGCTTGATGGTTTTGGGTGCCGTGCCGAGCAACTGGCGTGCGCGTTCGATGTCGATCTTCAGCAGCGCGGCGAGGTTGGCCGTCGCGGTTTCAGGCGATACGCCGGGCTGCAGCTCGCCGGTCAGGACGAGGCGAACGGGGTCGTGCATCGGTCGGTTCCGGTCTGGATTTATTTCCAGTGACGATATTGTTTGATTCAGTTTCGAGCAAGAAAAACGTCGACGCTTGCGGATTCATGACGCAAAAAAGCCGGCATTGCGCCGGCTTTGCTGACGGTGGCGTGGCCGGGCTTACTGGCCGGTCGCGCCGGAGCCGATCGCGCTGGAGCCGATTGCACCAGCAAAGGCCTCGAGCATCGGCTGGATCCGCTCTTCCTTGAGCTTGAGTGCGGCCTGGTTGACGACGAGGCGGCTCGAAATCTCGCGGATGTGCTCGACCGCGACGAGGTCGTTGGCCTTGAGCGTGCCGCCGGTCGATACGAGGTCGACGATGGCGTCGGCGAGGCCGACCAGCGGGGCGAGCTCCATCGAGCCATAGAGCTTGATGATGTCGACATGAACGCCCTTGGCGGCGAAGTGCTCGCGCGCCTGCTGGACGTACTTGGTCGCGATCTTCAGCCGTGCGCCCTGGCGCACGGCGCCGTCGTAGTCGAAGCCGTTGCGCGTGGCGACCATCAGCCGGCACCGGGCGATCTCGAGGTCGAGCGGCTGGTACAGGCCGGCGCCGCCGTGCTCGATCAGCACGTCGCGGCCGGCAACGCCGAGGTCGGCTGCGCCGTACTCGACATAGGTCGGCACGTCGCTGGCGCGGACGATGATCAGCCGCACGTCGTCGCGGTTGGTGCCGATGATGAGCTTGCGGCTCGCTTCCGGGTCTTCGGCCGGGGTGATGCCGGCGGCGGCGAGCAGCGGCAGCGTTTCTTCGAAAATGCGTCCCTTGGACAGCGCGATCGTGATCATCGCAGGCTCACTTGAAGAGTTTAATGGTCAGCGGGTATTTGGACTGCCAGCCATTGATGGCCTTGGCGCCTTCCCACATCGAGAAGATGGTCGAGCCGATCGCAACCCACCAGATCAGGAGCATCGAGTGCAGCGCAAAGCCGGCGATCATCGCGAACAGGTAGAGGCTGCCCATCAGCAGCTGGAAGTTGACCGCCTGCACCGCATGCTGTTCGACGAACTCCGAATGGACACGGGCGAACTGCAGGATCAGGAAGGGGATCACCAGCGCGAGGATGGGCATCGGCAGGTAGGGAATCCAGAACAGCCCGGCCAGATGTGCGAGCGCGGCAAAGCCCTTTTCGACCGGCTGCGGCGGACGCGGCTTGCCGTCGTTGTCGTCGCCGCGGGGTTTGGGGTTGAGCGTCAGCATGCGGTCATCCGGTTCAGGAGAGGCGTTCGATCTGCGCGCCGACGCCGGCGAGCTTGGCTTCGATGTGCTCGTAGCCGCGGTCGAGATGATAAATGCGGTCGACGATGGTCTCGCCGTCGGCCACCATGCCGGCGATCACCAGGCTGGCCGACGCGCGCAGGTCGGTCGCCATCACCGTGGCGCCGGACAGCCGGTCGACGCCGGTGACGATGGCGGTATTGCCCTCGGCCTTGATCTGCGCGCCCATCCGGCCGAGCTCCGGCACGTGCATGAAGCGGTTTTCGAAGATCGTTTCGGTCATCACGCTGGTACCGCTGGCGATCGCGTTCAGCGTCATGAACTGCGCCTGCATGTCGGTCGGGAACGCCGGGTATTCGAGCGTGCGGATGTCGACGGCCTTGGCGCGCTGCTTCATGTCGAGCGCGATCCAGTCGTCGCCGGCCTCGATGTGCGCACCGGCCTCGACCAGCTTGTCGAGCACGGCGCCGAGGATGTCGGCGCGGGTGTTGCGGCAGACGATGCGGCCCTGTGCGGCGGCAGCGGCAACGAGGAAGGTGCCGGTCTCGATCCGGTCGGCGACGATCGCGTGCTCGGCGCCGTGCAGCTGCTCGACGCCTTCGATCGTGATCGTGTCGGTACCGTGGCCGCTGATCTTTGCGCCCATCTTGATCAAGAGCTCGGCCAGATCGACGATTTCGGGTTCGCGTGCGGCGTTTTCCAGCACCGTCGTGCCTTCGGCCAGCGTCGCGGCCATCAGCAGGTTTTCGGTGCCGGTGACGGTGATCATGTCCGAGCGGAAGCGTGCGCCACGGAGCTTGCCCTTGGCCTTGACGTAGCCGTGTTCGATGACGATCTCGGCGCCCATCGCCTGCAGGCCCTTGATGTGCTGGTCGACCGGGCGCGCGCCGATCGCGCAGCCGCCGGGCAGCGACACCTGGGCTTCGCCGAAGCGCGCCAAGGTCGGGCCGAGCACGAGGATCGACGCACGCATCGTCTTCACCAGCTCGTACGGTGCGACGAGGCTGCTGATGTGGCTGGCGGTGATCTCGTACTCGTGGACGTTGTCGGTCATCACGCGCACGCCCATGCCCTGCAGCAGTTTCTGCGTCGTCTTGACGTCGGCCAGTTGCGGCACATTGGTCAGGCGCAGCGTGTCGGCGGTCAGGAGGCTGGCGCAGAGGATGGGCAGGGCGGCGTTCTTGGCGCCGGAAATGGTGATCTCGCCATTGAGCGGCGTACCGCCGATGATTCTGAGTTTGTCCATGGTGTGTCTACGACTGGGCCGGCGCGCAGGGCGCCGGCGGATTGATTGGGGGCTAGCGGAAGAAGTACCAGTAGGCCAGCGCGGCCGCGGCGATCAGCCACGGCAGGTTGGTCAGCGCCACGAGGCCGTGGGTCTGGTCGCGCTTGCCGGACTCGATGGCCGCTTTTTTGGCGGCTTCGAGCTTGGCGCGCTCGCGCTCGATCGCGTCGAGCGAGAAGCGCTCGTTCGGCTCGCTCACTGCGCGGCCCATTCGGCCGGCGTGGCGGTCTTTTCCAGCGACAGCGCGTGCAGTTCGCCCGAGTCGATCACGTCCTTCAGCGCGTCCTTGACGAGCCGGTGCCGCGCCAGGAGGCCGAGGCCTTCGAAGCGCGGGCTGACGATGCGGGCGTAGAAGTGGTGGCCGTCGCCGTTCACGTGGACGTGGGTGGCATCGAGACGGTCGGTGATCAGTTGCTGGACGAATTCGGGAGTCATGGGCTTGGTGGGGCTTAGTGCCTGATTTTGTAGCCCGATTTTATCAGCGAGTAGGCCCAGAGCGACAGCGCTATCAGCGCCACGCCGACGACCGCGAGGCTTTGCCACGGCGAAACGTCCGAGACGCCGAAGAATCCGTGCCGGAAACCGTCGATGGCGTAGAACACCGGGTTCCACTGCGACACGCTGTACCAGAACGGCGGGAGCGAGTGGATCGAGTAGAACACGCCCGACAGGAAGGTCAGCGGCATGATCAGGAAGTTCTGGAACGCGGCGAGCTGGTCGAATTTCTCCGCCCAGATGCCGGCGATCAGCCCGAGCACCGCCATCAGCGCGCTGCCGAGCAGCGCGAATGCGAGCACCCAGAGCGGGTTGGCGACCGGCGGCACCGCGAACAGCAAGGTCACCAGCAGCACGCCGGCGCCGACCATGACACCGCGCACGACGGCGGCGAGCACGTAGGCGGCGAAGAACTCGAAGTGCGACAGCGGCGGCAGCAGGATGAACACCAGGTTGCCGGTGATCTTGGACTGGATCAGGCTCGAACTCGTGTTCGAGAACGCGTTCTGCAGCATGCTCATCATCGCCAGCCCCGGGATCAGGAAAGCGGTGTAGCGCACGCCAGGGTAGGGCTGGACATGGGCGTCGAGCACGTGGGCGAAGATCAGCAGGTAGAGCAGCGCGGTGAGCACCGGCGCGGCGACGGTCTGGAACGAAACCTTCCAGAAGCGCAGCAGCTCCTTGTAGAACAGCGTGGTAAAGCCTTGCATCGGGAGCCTGCGGGTTAATCCAGCGTTTTGACGAAGCGCAGCCCGGTATCGCGGTAGCCCTGCGTTTCGTAGAAGTGGTGGGCGTGTTCGCGCTGGTGGGCGCTGTTGACGATCAGCCGGTCGGCGCCGTGCTCGCGCGCCCACGCTTCGCCGGCGGCGAGCAGCGCCTGGCCGACGCCGCCGCCGCGGCAGTGTTCGGCGACGACAAGGGCGATGATGCGCGCGTGCGCGCCGTCCTGGTCGAGCGACAGCCCGAGTGCGAGGCCGATCAGGCCGACGACGGCGCCGTCCTGCTCGGCGACCAGTGCACCGTAGCCGCCGGCCTTGTCGAGCTGGCCGAGCCGCGTCTGCATCTCGCAGTCGGTGCTCGGGTAGCCCAGCGAGGTCATCAGCCGGGCGAGGATGGGTGCATCGGTCAGTTGCGCCGGGCGGATCGTTGTCGGGGTCATTGGCTGTGCATCATTTCGACGAAGATGTCCTCGAGGTCCGGCTTGACGACTTCGATGTCGCGGACCGTGACCGACGCGGACTTCAGCGTTGCGAGGATGGTTTCGAGTGCGCCGACGTCGGCGAGCTTCAGCTCGACCAGGCCGTCGCTGCCGCGCAGTGCCAGCGGGGCAAGGCTGGCCGGCAGCGCGCCGTCGAGCCTGAGCCGCAAGGTCCGGCTGCGGCCGTGATCGAGCAGCGTGTGCTTGTCTTCGAGTGCCAGCAGCCTGCCCTGCTTGAGCATGGCGATCCGGTTGCACAGCGCCTCGGCTTCTTCGAGGTAGTGCGTCGTCAGCACGATGGTGTGGCCCTGGTCGTTGAGCCGCTGGACGAAATCCCACAGCGTCTGGCGCAGCTCGACGTCGACGCCGGCGGTCGGCTCGTCGAGGACGATCACCGGCGGCCGGTGGACCAGCGCCTGGGCGACCATCACCCGGCGCTTCATCCCGCCCGACAGCGCGCGCATATTGGCGTTCGCCTTGGCGGTCAGGCCGAGGTTCTCGAGGATTTCGTCGATCCAGTCGCCGTTCTTCTTCAGCCCGAAGTAGCCGGACTGGAACACCAGCGACTCGCGCACGCTGAAGAAGGGGTCGAACACCAGCTCCTGCGGCACGATGCCGACCGCGCGGCGCGCGGCACGGTAGTCGTCGGCGACGTCGTGGCCCATCACCGAGATGCGGCCGCTGCTGGCGCGCGCCAGGCCGCCGAGGATCGAGATCAGCGTGGTCTTGCCGGCGCCGTTCGGGCCGAGCAGGGCGAAGAAATCGCCCTCGGCGACGTCGAAGCTGACGCCGGACAGCGCGTTGAAGTCGCCGTAACGCTTGACGACGCGGTCGAACGAGATGGCGCTCATGGCGTTGCCGTGGCGGGCGCCGGTGCTTCGGCCGGTTCGGACGCGGTGGCCGATGCTGGTGCCGAAGCCGAAGCCGAAGCCGAAGCCGAAGCCGAAGCCGAAGCCGAAGCCGAAGCCGACGGATCGATCGCGGCCGCGGCGCTGGCGGCTTCCGCTGCGACGCCGGAGGCGGTCGGCGCGATGTCGTCATCGTCGTCGTCACCCAGCTGCAGCGGATGCGGCGGCTGGCCGTCGTAGACCTTGTTCCAGCGTGCCTGCAGGTAGGCGTCGCGCATGTACGCGTACGGATCGATCTGGCTGTCGAGCATCGCGTCGAGCGGCAGCAGCCGGCTGCGCGCGTCGACGAAGTAGACGCCGTAGTAGGCGATCTGCCCGGCCAGCGGGTCGATGTAGTCGATTGGCCCCCAGGTCAGCCGGACCAGCGGGTCGGCGGTGTCGCGCAAGGTCAGCGGGCCGTAGAACGGCACCATCAGATAGGGGCCGGAGCCGACGCCCCAGTGGCCGAGGGTCTGGCCGAAATCGGCGTTGCCCTTTTCCAGCCCCATCCGGGTGCCCCAGTCGAACAGGCCGAACATGCCGAAGGTGGTGTTGACGAGGACGCGGCCGGCACCGGTCCCGGCCTCGGAGAACTTGCCCTGGAACAGCGCGGCGACCGAGCCGAACAGGTCGTCGATGTTCGAAAAGAAGTTGGACGTGCCGTCCTTGACCGGACCTGGTACGTAATCGACATAGGTCTGCGCCACCGGGCGCAGTACCGCACGGTCGACCGCGCGATTGAAGGCGAAAACGCCCCGGTTGACCGGCTCGATCGGGTCGTAGTTGTTCTGTGGCGTTGCACAGGCAGTCAGCAGCAGCGGGAGCATCAGGCCCGCCAGGCGCAAGGCTTTGTGGGTCATGGTCTGTTCAGGGTAGCGCGTCTGCACCGGGGTGCAGGATGAAAGAGCACCGGCCGCAAGTGCGGCCGGTTTTCAGCGTTCGTGCAACCAGTCGGCCACGCCATAAAGGCGCGCCAGTTGCGCCAGCGTCGGTGGCAGATTGACAAAGTGTAGCGTTACTTGCCGTCGTCGTGCTTCGCGCAGCCAGTGCAGCAGGACCGAGACACCGGCCGAGTCGGCTTTGGTGACGTCGGCCAGGTCGATGTCGAGCCTGCCGTTCGCGGCCGGCCAGTCGGCCAGCGTCAGCCGCGAGGCCGCGGTGGCAAGGGTTAGCTCGCCGTTCATGGCGAGCCTGCGCACATCAGCCACCTTGCTTGCCACTGGCGGCGAGCTTGGCGTTGCGGTCGGACAGCGTCTTGATCAGGCCGTCGATGCCGTCCTTGCGGATCACCGTACCGAACTGGTTGCGGTTGTTGACGGTGAAGCTGATGCCGTCGACGGCGATGTCGAACACCTTCCAGTTGCTGCCGACCTTCTCGAAATAGAAGTCGAGCGGGATCGGCTTCTGGCCCGGAATCGACACCTCGGTGCGGACGGTCTGCTCGCTCGAATCGGCGCCCGGGCGGGAACCCTTGACGTCGACTTCGGCGTTCTTGTAGATCGTCAGCGCCGACATATAGGTGCGGACCAGCATGGTGCGGAACTCCCGCGCCAGCGCCTGCTGCTGCTCCGGCGTGGCCTGGCGCCAGTACTTGCCGACGGCGAGCGAGGTCATCCGGGTGTAGTCGGCCAGCGGCGAGACGCGGGCGTCGACCTGGTCGCGTACCCTGGCCGGGTCCTTGTCTCCCTGCTTGAGGATGGCCAGCACGTCGTTGCTGACGCCACGGACGATCTGTTCGGGCTCCGCCGCGGCGAGCGCGAAGGCCGGCAGCAACGAGAAGAGCAGGGCAGCAATCCATTTTTTCATGTCTTATTTCTCCGTAGTACTCGTGCCGCCTTCATCTGCCTTGGAAAACAGGAAGCGGCTGATCAGTTGTTCCAGCACGATCGCCGACGAGGTGATCGTGATCCGGTCGCCATCCTTGAGCATCTTGTCGTCGGCGCCCGGCTCGAGACCGATGTACTGTTCGCCCAGAAGGCCCGAGGTGAGGATCTCGGCGCTGGTATCGCGGCTGAATCGGTAACGGTCGTCGAGCTTCATCGTCACGCTGGCGACGTAACGCTGCGGGTCGAGCGAGATCGCCGATACCCGGCCGACGACGACACCGGCGCTCTTGACCGGTGCGCGCACCTTCAGCCCGCCGATGTTCTCGAAGTTGGCGGTGACCGTGTAGGTGCTCGCCGCCGGCAGGCTGCTCTGGCTGCTGACCTTCAGCGCCAGGAACAGCAGCGCGACGATGCCGATCGCAATAAAAAGCCCGACCCAGAAGTCGATCATTGTCCGTTTCATCGCAACAATCTCAAGTATCCAATTGTGTTAATTGTGTGCCGTCCTGCGGCCGCGTCAAACGCCGCGGAACATGAAGGCCGTCAGCAGCACGTCCAGACCGAGGATCACCAGCGCGCTGGTGACGACGGTGCGCGTCGTTGCGCCCGAGACGCCTTCGGCCGTCGGCGGCGCGTCGTAGCCCTCGAACACCGCGATCAGGCTGACCGCGATGCCGAAAAACACGCTCTTGATCACGCCGTTGATCACGTCGAGGCGGAAATCGACCGAGGCCTGCATCTGGCTCCAGAAACTGCCGGCATCGAGCCCGAGCAGATGCACGCCGACGAGGTAGCCGCCGAAAATCCCCATCGCGCTGAACAGTGCCGCCAGCAACGGCATCGAAATCACGCCACCCCAGAACTTCGGGGCGACGACGCGCGCGACCGGGTTGACCGCCATCATTTCCATTGCCGACAACTGCTCGGTCGCCTTCATCAGGCCGATCTCGGCGGTGATCGCGCTGCCGGCGCGGCTGGCGAACAGCAGCGCGCCGATCACCGGTCCGAGTTCCCGCACCAGCGACAGCGCGACCAGCACGCCGAGCGAGCTCGACGCGCCGAAACGCACCAGCGTCTCGTAACCCTGCAGTGCCAGCACCATGCCGACGAAAAGCCCCGAGACCGCGACGATCAGCACCGACAGTACGCCGGCGAACCAGATCTCGCGCATCGTCAGCGAGAAACGGCTCAGCGCGAACGGCGATGCCTTCAGCACCGACCAGAGAAAGCGGCAGGCGAAGCCGAGCTTGATCAGCGCGCCGGTGACCGGGGCGCCGAGGCTCTGCAGCGCGCGGGAAAGCGGATTCGTCATGGCCGCTCCAGGTTCAGTGCCGCCGCGTACGGTTCGGCCTCGCGGTGGAACGGCACCGGGCCGTCGGGCTCGCCGTTGACGAACTGTTTGACGAAGGGGTGCGTCGAGGCACGCACCTCGTCCGGCGTGCCCTGGGCGACGACCGCGCCGTCGGCGAGGAAATAGACGTAGTCGACGATGGCCAGCGATTCGGCGACGTCGTGGGTGACGACGATCGATGCGCCGCCGAGCGCGTCGTTGAGCTCGCGGATCAGCTGGCCGGTGACGCCGAGCGAAATCGGGTCGAGCCCGGTGAACGGTTCGTCGTAAAGCATGATGCGCGGGTCGAGCGCGATCGCCCGTGCCAGCGCCACGCGCCTGGCCATGCCGCCCGACAGTTCGTTCGGCATCAGTTGCGCCGCACCGCGCAGGCCGACCGCGTGCAGCTTCATCAGCACCAGGTCGCGGATCACCGATTCGGGCACCTTGCCGCGTTCGCGCAGCGGAAACGCGACGTTGTCGTAGACCGAGAGGTCGGTGAACAGTGCGCCGAACTGGAACAGCATGCCGAGCTTGCGGCGCATGCCGTAGAGCCGCGCCTCGTTCATGGCGCCGACGTCGTCGCCGTCGACCAGCACCCGGCCGGTGCCGGCACGGAGCTGCCCGCCGATCAGCTTGAGCAGCGTGGTCTTGCCCGAACCCGAGCCGCCCATGATCGCGACCACCTGGCCGCGGTCGATGCGCAGCGACAGGTCGCGCAGCACGGACTGCTCGCCGTAGGCAAACGAGACGTCGTCGAAGACGACCATGGCGGGCGAATTGGACAAGGTGGCTGACTAGACTGATGAGTACAGGGATTGGTCATTGTACGACGGCTGTCATGTTCAGGGCCATGACAAAGAACCGCCGATACAACACATACAGTGTAAGAAAACTTGGCAAATATTCACGTCCCGCCTAGTATCCGGCTGACAAAAATTTCGTGAATATTACCAATTGTCATGTATTTGCAACATTTCGGCCTCGATGCCCCGCCGTTCCGGATCACGCCGCACCCGGCGTTCTTCTTTGCCGGCGGGCGAAGGGGCGAAATGCTGGCGGCGCTGCGTTACGCGGTGCTGAACGGTGAAGGCCTGATCAAGGTAGTCGGCGAAGTCGGCAGCGGCAAGACGATGTTGTGCCGGATGCTGCTCGAGCGACTGGCGGGCGATGCCGACCTCGTCTTCATTCCGCATCCGCAGCTCGACCGCGACGAACTGCTCGAGGCGATCGCGGGCGAGCTGGGTCTGCCGCTCGAGCCGGGGCGGACCGGCTTGCGGGTGCAGGCGCTGCAACTGGCGCTGATCGAACGCTTTGCCCGGGGCCGGCGCGTCGTCGTCGTCGTCGATGAAGCGCATGCGATGCCGGTGCAGGGGCTGGAAACGATCCGGCTGCTGTCCAACCTCGATCACGGCCACGACAAGCTGCTGCAGATCGTGCTGTTCGGTCAGCCCGAGCTCGATTCCCGACTGCAGGGTTACGAGTTGAGACAGCTTTCCGAGCGCATCACCCATGCGTTTGCGCTGGGCCCGTTCGGGCGCGACGAGCTGTCGGCGTATCTGGAGTTCCGCTTGCGCGCGGCCGGCTATCGCGGCCCGCAGCCGTTCTCGCCGGCGGCGCTGCGGCGGATTGCCGGCGCCGCCGGCGGCCTGGCCCGGCGCGCCAACATCCTGGCCGACAAGGCCTTGCTGGCGGCGTTTGCCGACGGCGAGCACGCGGTCCGCGGCCGGCATGCCCGGGCTGCGGTGGCCGATTGCGCCTACCGCCGGCCGCGGTACTGGCAGCGCCTCGGCGCGCTGTTCGCCGGCAGGTGGTCCCGTGCTTGATCCGCGCCCGTTCTGGCCGCTGTTTGCGGCCTTGCTGGGCGGCTGCGCCGGCAATGCGGGGCTGACGATCCCGCCCGCCCGGCATCTGGCCGCGGCCAGCGCGCCGGCTGCGGCGATTCCGCCGACGGTCAACGGCCTGCCGCCGCTCCCCAGGCCGCGCCCGGCGCCCAGAACCGAGACATTCAGCGTCGTCGTGCACAGGCTGCCGCTCGCCGAGCTGCTGTTCGCGCTCGGCCGCGATGCCAGGGTCAACGTCGACGTACATCCGGACGCCGCCGGCGTGATCACGCTGAACGCGATCAACCAGACACTGCCGCAGATCATGGACCGCGTTGCGCGCCAGGCCGATATCCGCTGGACGCTTGCCGACGGCGTGCTGACGGTGATGCCGGATGCGCCGTACCTGAAGACGTATTCGCTCGACTATATGAATGTGTCGCGCAACGTGAAGTCGGCGGTGAACGTGCTCAATTCGGTATCGAGCGTTGGCAGCAGCGGCTCCGCCAGTGGCGGCGCGGCGCCGGCGCCGTCGAGTGCCGGCGATTACGGCAACACATCGAGTACGCAGCTGGAAATGGCTTCCGAGCACCAGTTCTGGCGCCGGCTGGAAAACAACCTGAAGGTGATGCTGGGCATCACCGACGGTGCGTCGCCCAGTGTCGCGCAGCAGGCCGCCGCGCAGGTGGCGATGGCGTCGCCGGTCACGCCGCAAACCGTGCAGCAGCTGGCGCAGATCGAGAAAACGCTGGCGCAGGCCGGCAAGGCGCAGGCCGAGACCGGTGCGCTGCTGGCAAGGACGGTGCCCGTGGCGCCGCCGCCGGCCCCGGTGGCCAACCAGGTGATCGTGCATCCGGAAACCGGCACGATCACCGTGCGTGCCGCGCACAAGGACCAGCTGCGCGTGGCTGAGATGCTCGCAGCGGTGCAGGCGAGCGCATCGCGGCAGGTGCTGATCGAGGCGACGATCGTCGAGGTTGCGCTGTCGAACGAATACCAGGCCGGCGTCGACTGGAGCCGGATCGCGACCAATGGCGTCAATTTCGCGGTGCAGAACATCGGTGCCGCGCTGGCGCAGGCGCCGTTCACCGCGGTGTCGTACAGCAATCCGAACCACGGCTTCGACGTGACCGTGAAGATGCTCGAGCAGTTCGGCCGCACGCGTGTGCTGTCGAGCCCGAAGATCATCGCGCTGAACAACCAGACCGCGCTGATGAAGGTTGTCGAGGAGCAGGTCTACTTCACCATCACGCAGCAGACCAACCAGAACGACAGCCAGACCGTGACCAACCTGACCAGCACGCTCAATACCGTACCGGTGGGGCTGGTGATGCAGGTGACGCCGCAGATCGCCGAGGACAGCACGATTTCGCTCAACGTGCGGCCGACGATCACCAATATCAGCGGTTATGTTGCCGACCCGGCGGTGGCCCTGCTGGCGGCGCAGGCCAGGGTCAGCCTGCAGAGCCTGGTGCCGGTGCTGCAGGTGCGCGAGTTCGATTCGACGCTGAAGGTGCCGAGCGGGCAGATCGCCGTGCTCGGCGGGCTGATCCAGGACCTGCTCGACACCCACCGTTCGGGCGTGCCCGGTGTCTCGCGCGTTCCGCTTGCCGGCGATCTGTTCAGCTTTCGCGACGACAAGGTGCGCAAGATCGAACTCGTCGTTTTCCTGCGGCCGATGGTGGTCCGCAACGCGAGCGTCGACGGCGATCTGTCCGGACTCAAGGGCTATCTGCCCGGCGCCGACTTCTTCGACAAGCCGCAGGATCAGGACCTCTCCGCCTTTCAGGGCGGGCTGACCGCGTCGCCGAACAGGGGCACGCGGTGAGCTTGTTGCTGCAGGCGCTCAAGCGCGCCGACGCGCAGAAGCGCGGGCTCGACCTGCCGGCCGACGCGCCGATGGCGCTGGCGCTGGAGCAGGTCGCCGAGGCTCCGGCCGAAGCGGCCGAGGCGCTGCCCCCGCTCGCCGAGCCGGTCGCGCCGGTCGAACCGGCAGCGGTGAAGGCGCCGGCCGGTGACGCCGCGCATGCGCGGATCCTCCTTGCTGCGGCCGCCCGGCCGCAGCGGCCCTACCACCTGTGGCTGGCACTGGCCGTTGCGCTGCTCGCGGCGGCCGTCTGGGTCTGGTACGCCACCCGGCCGCTGCCGGTGACCGAGGTCGCGGCGCCGGCTGCACTGCCTGCCGAAGCCGAGCCGGTACGGCCCGCCGTGGTCGCGTCGACGCCGGCCGCCACCCTGCCGACGCCGCAGCCTTCCGGCGTTGCAGCGGCTGCCGTGGAGACGGCCGTCGAGAAAGCCGGTCGGGACGACCGGACCGAGCCGCAGCAGGCGCTGCCGGCGGAGCGTGTCGAGGTGCGCCGCAGCGAGGCGGCCGAACGCGTTCCGGTCGCGGTCGAGGCCGGCTTCGATGCCTACCAGCAGGGCCGGCTCGACCTTGCCGAGCAGCACTACCGGCTGGCCGAACGGCAGGATCCGCGTTCGCGCGACGCCTTGCTCGGCCTTGCCGCAACGCTGGCGCGGCAGGGCAAGACGGCCGCGGCGACCGACGTGTACCGCCGGCTGGGCCAGCTCTACCCGGAGGACGCGGCCGTATCGGCGGGGCTGGCTGCGCTGCGGCAGGGCGACGAGCGCCAGCGCGCGACGCTGAGGCAGCAGGCCGACGGTGGTGACGGCGATGCCGCCTTCGTGCTCGGCAACGGCCTCGCGGCCGAAGGGCGCTGGGCCGAGGCGCAGGCCGCGTACTTCCAGGCATTCACCCGCTCGCCGACGTCGGCCGATTACGCCTACAACCTGGCGATCAGCCTCGACCGGCTGCAGCAGGCGCAACTGGCCGCCGATTATTACCGGCGTGCGCTGGCGCTGGCCGCCGACCGGCCGGGCCGCTTCGATCCGGCGGCGGTGCGCGCGCGGCTCGACGGGCTGGGGGGGGCGCAATGAACGCGCCGCACCGGCTGCCGCTCGGCGAACAGCTCGTTCGTCAGGGCCTGCTCAGCGACGATCAGTTGCGCATCGGCCTGATTGAGCAGCGCCGCAGCAACCTGCCGCTCGGGCAGATCCTGGTCCGGCTCGGTTTCGTGTCGGAGGCGATCCTGCGCGATGCGCTGTCGGTAAGCCTCGGGCAGGACAGTGTCGATCTGGCGCACACGATCGCCGACCCGCGCGCGGTCGCGCTGATCGCCAAGGACGTGGCCAAGCGCCTGCAACTGCTGCCGATCGCGCTCGACACCGAGACGGCGACGCTGACGGTGGCGATGGTCCAGCCGAACAATCTGGTCGCGCTCGACCAGCTGCGGCTGCAGCTCGGCAACCGCTACGCCATCGTCACGCAGCTTGCGGCCGAGTCGCAGCTCAACCATGCGATCGACCAGTACTACGGTTTCGAGCTGTCGATCGACGGCATCCTGCACGAGATCGAGACCGGCGAGATCGACGAGCGCGGCCTGCAGTCGCAGGGCGCCGAATACAACCAGCCGGTGGTGCGGCTGATCGACGCGCTGCTGGCCGACGCGGTGTCGCGCGGCGCGTCGGACCTCCATTTCGAGCCCGAGCAGAGCTTCGTGCGCATCCGCTACCGGATCGACGGCGTGCTGCGGCAGATCCGCGCGCTGCATCGGACCTACTGGCCGGCGATGGTCGTGCGGCTCAAGGTGATGGCGAAGATGAACCTCGCCGAGACGCGCGCGCCGCAGGACGGGCGGATTTCGCTGACGCTCGCGGGCCGGCCGCTCGATTTCCGCGTCGCCAGCCAGCCGACGACCTGGGGCGAGAACGTCGTGCTGCGCATCCTCGACCGGCAGAAAGGGCTCGTGCCGCTCGACGCGCTCGGCCTGACCGACGCCAACCTGCAGTTGCTGCAGCTGATGATCGCCCGGCCGGAAGGGCTGATCCTCGTCACCGGCCCGACCGGCAGCGGCAAGACGACGACACTGTATTCGGTGCTCAAGCACCTGAGTTCCGAAGCGATCAACGTGATGACGCTCGAGGACCCGGTCGAGTATCCGCTGCCGCTGGTCCGGCAGACCTCGCTGAACGAAGCGGTGAAGATGGATTTCGCCGACGGCATCCGCTCGCTGATGCGCCAGGACCCCGACGTGATCCTGGTCGGCGAAATCCGCGACCACGACACCGCCGAGATGGCCTTGCGCGCGGCGATGACCGGCCACCAGGTCTACTCGACCCTGCACACCAATTCGGCGCTCGGCGCCTTGCCCCGCCTGCTCGACATCGGCGTGCTGCCCGACATCCTTGCCGGCAACCTGATCGGCGTGGTCGCGCAGCGGCTGGTGCGCAAGCTGTGCCGCCACTGCCGCGAGGCCTACGTGGCCGACGACTTCGAGCTGCGGCTGCTCGGCGCGGAAGCGGCCGACGCGCCGGTCACGCTGTACAGGGCTGCCGGCTGCGGCCATTGCGACCATCAGGGCTACCGGGGCCGGATGTCGGTGATGGAAATCCTCAAGTTCAACGACGAACTCGATGAACTCGTCGCCCGCCGTGCGAGCCTGCGCGAGCTGCGCGCCGCCGTCGCGGCGACCGGTTTCGTGCCGCTGATCGACGACGCGTGCCGGCGCGTGCGCGACGGTTCGACGACGCTCGACGAGGTCTCGCGCGTCGTCGACATGACCGCGCGGGCGGCAGGCTGATGCAGTTCCGCTATCGTGCTGTCGACGGCGACGGCCGAATCCGCCGGGGGACGATGGACGCCGCCAACGCCGCCGACCTCGAGCTGCGGCTCAAGCGGCTGGCGCTGGCGCTGATCAGCGCCCGGCCCGCGCGTGCCTTGCCCGGCCTGCTGGCCGGCCGGATCGGCCGGCGCGAGCTGGTCTCGTTCTGCTTTCACCTCGAGCAGACCAGCCGGGCCGGCGTGCCGCTGATCGAAGGCTTGGTCGACCTGCGCGACAGCGTCGAGCATCCGCGGTTTCGCATGGTCATCGCGCAACTGGTCGAAGAGATCGAGGGCGGCAGGCTGTTCTCGCAGGCGCTGGCGCTGCACCCGGCCGTCTTCAATCCGCTCTTCGTCAGTCTGGTCCGCGCCGGAGAGGCCAGCGGCCAGCTGGTGACGGTGCTGGCGAACCTGGCCGAATCGCTCAAATGGCAGGACGAACTGGCCGCACAGGCAAAGAAAGTCCTGTCCTACCCGGTGTTCGTCGCCGTCGTCGTCGTCGCGGTGATCGCCTTCCTCCTAAGTTACCTCGTGCCGCAGCTGGTCGAGTTCATGCGTTCGATCAACCAGGACCTGTCGTTCAACACCCGCTTGCTGATCGCGCTGTCGGAGCTGCTGGTCGGCTACGGTGCGTGGCTGCTGCTGTTGCCGCCGGTACTGTGGGCCGGCGTGCTGCTCTGGGCGCGGCGTAACCCGGCGCTGGCGTTGCGGCTCGATGCGCTCAAGCTGGCCGCTCCCTTTGTCGGCGGCACGCTGAAGAAGCTGTCGCTGGCGCGCTTTGCCGACCAGTTCGGGCTGCTGTACTCGGCCGGGCTGCCGATTCTCGACGCGCTTGCGATCTGCGAAAGCGTCGTAGGTAACCGGGCGATCGCCGCTGCGCTGGCCCGCGTGCGGGTGCAGATCGGCCAGGGCGGCGGCATTGCCGCCAGCTTCGAGCGCGAGCAGCTGTTCCCGCCGCTGGTGCTGCGCATGCTCAAGGTCGGCGAGCAGACCGGCGGCCTCGATACCGGCATGCGCAACGTCGCCTATTTCTTCCACCGCGACGTGCGCGAGGCGATCGCGCGAATCCAGGGGCTGATCGAACCGACCATGACCGTCGTGCTCGGCCTGCTGCTGCTGTGGGTGATGTCGGCGGTGCTCGGGCCGATTTTCGACACCATAGGCAGGTTGCGCTGATGTGGCCCGGTCTGGCCCCCGACGGCCTGATCGTGCTGTCGCCACGCGGCCTTGCGGTCGGCGCGCTGGCTGCCGGAGCGTGGGTCGCCGATGCGCACTTCGCCTCCGATGCGGCGGGGCTGGCCGACTTTGCCGCCTATTGCCGTCACCGGGGCTACCGGCGCTTCCGCATTCTGGTTCCCGGTGGCGACGAGGCGTTCAGTTTCGACACGCTGCCGCCGCTCGGCCGCCGCGATCGCCGGGCGCTGATGCAGCGCCGGCTCGATCAGGCGTACCGCGGCATGCCGTACCGCTACGCCCGGCTGCTCGCCGACGGCACGCTGGTGCTGTCGGCGCTGACGCAGCGGGCGCCGCTCGACGCCGTGGTCCAGACCCTGCTCGATGCGCGCTGCGCCGTTGCCGGCATCCACGCGACGTCGGCGCTGATCGAAGCGATGCTGTTCCGGATCGGTGCCGTCCACGGGCCGACGCTGCTGCTGTCGCCGCTGGCCGACGCCGGCATCCAGCAGGCGTGGCTGACCGCGGCGGGCCTGCGCTTCACCCGGCTGAGCCAGGGGCAGGCGTCCTTTGCCGGACTGCCGGCCGAGGCGCTGGCGCCGGTGCTGGCCGACGAAGTCCGTCTGACCTTGCAGTATCTGACGAGCGAACGCGTGCTGCAGCGCGGCAGCACGGTGACCGTGCTCCTGCTCGACGACGGCAGCCGCGTCGCCGCGCTGGCCGGCCTGCTGCAACGGCAACTGGCCGAATCGGGCGAAGGGGTGCACGTCGTGCCGCTGTCCGGGCCTGGCGGTTCGTCCGGGCCCGATCTGCCGGCGCTGCTGGCCGGCGAGATCGGCCGCGGCCGCTGGCCGGCGCACTATGCGGCCGCCGACGTGCGCCGTTTCGAAACGCTCCGCCGCGCCGGTCTGGCGCTGCGCGCCGCCGGCGGGTTGGTGCTGGCCGCGTCGCTGCTGTGGTCGGCGTCAGTCTGGCACGGCGTGCGCGAACTCGAGGCGCGGACCGTGGCCGAACAGGCCGCGCTGCGGTCGCTGCAGCGCGAGTCGCAGCGCGTCAGCGACGCACTGCTCAAACGCGATGTCGGCGATCCGGTCGCGCTGCGCGCGGTCGATGCGCTCTATCGCGGCACCATGGCGTCGTGGCCGAGCGCCGAGGCCAGTGCGCGCCGGCTCAGCAGGGTGATGGCGGCGTATCCGGGCTTGCGGATCGACGCGCTCGAATGGGACGTGGCGCTGCCGGCCGCGCCGCCGGATGAAGCGGCGACCGACGCCGAGCCGTCGACCGGCGGCGTGGCGTCGCAGGGGGCGAGCCCGGCCGCGCCGAACACCCGGGTGCAGACGCTTTCGCTGGCAGGGCAGGTACAAGCGCCGGCGGATTATCGCCAGGCGCTGGCGCGCGTCGACGCGCTGGTCAGGCGCTTGCGTGCCGAGCCGGGGCTGAGCGTCGACGTGGTCACGCTGCCGCTCGACGTCCGGTCGCATGCGACGCTGCAGGGGCGCCCGGCGGAGGCGGCCGAGGCGATGCACTTCGCGCTGAAGCTGACGCTGGCCGACGGTGCGCTGCAATGAGCCGTCGTTCCGATTGGCGCTTGCTGCGAGCCGAGCTGTGCGTGCTGGCGCTGCTGCTCGTGCTCGGCATTGCGCTTGTCGTCGTCGTCGCCCGCAGCCGGGATGCGGCAACGACGGCATTCGAGCAGGTGCGCGCCGCCAGGGGCGCAGCGCAGGCCAGGGTCGGCGAGGCCCGGGCCCAGCTCGATCATCTGGCCGGCCACCAGCGCGACTACCAGATGCTGCGCCGCCGCGGCGTGATCGGCGGCGAGCACCGGCTCGAGTGGGTCGAGTACCTCGACGCCGAAGCACGCCGCCACCGCGGACTGGACTACCGGATCGGCGCACGCGCGGCGGTGGCCGGCGTGGCGGCGCGAGACGGGCTGCAACTCTACGCCAGCAGGCTGGACGTCCGTTTCGCGGCAGGCGACGAGACCGCGTGGTCGGCGTTCAATGCCGGCCTGCGCAGGCTGCCCGGCTGGCCGGTCGAAAGCCGCTGCCGGATCGGACGCGGTGACGCGGGCCTGGAGATCGATTGCAGCTACGACTGGCTGAGCATCGACCGGGCCGAATCCGGGGTGGCGGAATGAGGCTGCATCACGCCGTCTGCGCGTGGCTGATCGCCGGCGCGGCCATCGCCGACGACGGCTGGGGCACGTTGTTCACCTCGCCGGCCGAGCGCCGTGGCGATGCGGCACAGCAGGCTTCGGCGGCCGCGGTCCGCTTCGACGGCGAGGTCCGCGGCCCGCGCGGCGCGATCCGCTGGGTCGACGGTGTTGCGCGCCGCGATGCACCGGCCGGGCTCAAGCCGGGGCAGCGGCGGGTCGACGGCAAGGTGCGCGATGCCTATCAAGCGGACGAACGCTGAGATGCGGTCCGCGGAGCAAGGCCTGGCGATGGCGCTGTTCCTGCTCGTGCTGATCGCGGCGACGCTGGCATCGGCCAGCGCGTTAATCCGGCTGCATGCCGGGCGCCGCGATGCGGTGAGCATGCGGGTGCTGGCCGACGCGAAGCGCCAGTTGATCTCGATGGCGGTCGCGCAGCAGCCGGTCGGCATCGGCAACAACAACCGGCCGGGCTCGCTGCCGTGTCCCGACCGGAACGCGCCGGCTTCGGCGGACGCCGGCCGTGCCGGACTGGGCGGAACGGTAACGTGTCCGTCGAACGCGGCGCGGCTCGGCCGGCTGCCGTCGGCAACGCTGTCGCAACCGGCGCTGCGCGATGGCAGCGGCGAGCCCTTGTGGTACGCGCTGGTACGCGGCCTCGACAATCAGGACGACACGCCGCTCAACGACGATTTCGTCCCCGAGAACGGTGCGCCGTGGTTCGGTGTCTGGGCCAGCGCCGGCCGCGATGCACTGTCGGCCGATGCCGACCCGGTGGTCGCGGTGCTGATCGCACCGGGGCCGCCGCTGCCGGGGCAAGTGCGGGGCAGCGATGCGCAACAGCGCAATCCGGCCAACTACCTCGAAACCGCGGCCACCGCCTACGGGCGTTTTTCCAATAGCGATCCCGGCCGGGCGCGCTTTCTCGACGGCCCGCTGGAGGGCGCGCTGAACGACCGCGTCCTGCCGATCCGGCGTAGCGAGATCATGGGGCCGGTGGCGCGCCGCGCCGCGCACGAGTACCAGCAGCTGCTGGCGCTCTGGGCGGCCTCGACCGGCAGCTGGCCGAACCCGGCCGACCCTGCCGATCCGGGCTGCACGCAGAGCGGCGGCGGCTTCGATCAGCTCGGGTGCCGGCCGGATGCGGCGCGCTGCCGCGGCCGTTTGCCGAAAACGGCGGCGCTGACCGGCGATCTCGATCGTAGCGCCTACCGGCCGGCCGGCATCGGTGCCGCGGCATGGTCGGCGCGCCTCAAGGCCTACGACTGGCTGTACCGGAACCGCTGGGAACAGCAGTTCCACTATGCCGTCGGAACCGCGGCGCTGCGTGATGCGCCGCTGCCGGGCTGCGCAGCGACGCCGGCGGTGCATGGCGTGGGCCTGCCACCCGGTGCGACGCTCCTGGGCGTGATGATCGGCGCCGGCCCGGTGCAGTCCGGGCAGCGGCGTACCAGCGCCGCCGACAAGGCCGCGCTGGCCAACTACCTCGAGCCGTCCGGCCCGGCCGTCGGCGTCGATCCGGCGCTCAACCGCCAGGCCTGGGATGCCCCGCCGGCCCGGCCCGACGAATACACCCGCCCCGGCGGTAACGACAGCCTCCATCTGCTGGTGAGAAGCAATGAAACGACGCACTGGATTCACGCTGATTGAACTGGCCGTGGTGCTGGCCGCGATCGGCCTGCTGATGGCCGGCGCCCTGCATGCGACGCGCTCGCTCGACGACGCGCAGCGCGTCCGCGACACCCGCGCCCAGCTCGGCGAGATCCGCGAGGCGCTGCTGGGCTTCGTCGTGCGGGTGGGGCGCCTGCCTTGTCCGGCCAGCCCGGCTGAGGCCGGCGCAGCGGTCGGCACCGAAGACCGCGCCGCTGGCGGCGCCTGCAACCGCCTGCAGGGGCTGCTGCCGTGGGCAACGCTGGGGCTTGGCCGGGCCGATGCGTTCGGCCGGCCGTTCAGCTACCGGGTCACCGGCTGGTACGCCGACACCAGCCCGGACACGACGGCTTCCTCTCCCGGAGACAAATGCAATGGCGCACCACCGCCGGCCGGCGTGTCGTTCGCGATGTGCTCGCTGGGCGACATCGTCGTGCGGCCGGAGGCCGGTTCGGCTGCGGAACTGGCGCGCGACATTGCCGCGGTCGTCGTCTCGCACGGCCGCAACGGCCCCGGCCCCCTGGAGCCGGGCGGCAACGGTGACGAGGCAGGGAACACCGGTGACGACGCCGAATTTGTCAGCCGGGATCGCGTCGACGGCCCGGGTGGCGCCGTGGTCTACGACGACCTGACCGACTGGCTCGCGCCGACCACGGTGCTCAGCCGCATGCTGGCGGCCGGCCGGCTGCCGTGATGCAAAACCGATTCAAACCAAGCAGTGAACAACCAAGGAGAGAAGCAATGAAGCAACGTGGTTTTACCCTGGTCGAGCTGGCGATCGTACTGGTGATCGTCGGCCTGATCCTCGGGCTGGCGTTCAAGGGGCGCGACCTGATCGACGGCGCGCGGGTCAAGAGCGCGCAGGCCAGTGCCAACAAGATTCAGGCGGCAGTCAATATTTTCTTCGAGCGCTACCAGTTTTATCCGGGCGACGGCTGCCCGGCAGGTGTGGCGCAGCCCGCGCAATGCAATGGGGCACGTAACGGGCTGATCAACGGGGCTGATGAGATTGCGGCGTTCTGGACCCTGCTGATCAACACGGCCATCCTGACCAACGCCGAGCGCACCACGCCGTTCGGTACGCAGTGGGGCGTTGCAGCCGGCGCGAACGGTGTCGGCGGGACCACGACCAATATCAGTTACCTGACCTCGGGACCGGCGACCAATACGGCGGCTACAGATATCCGTTATGTCTGCGCACTGGATAGCCAGTACGACGACGGCGTGCCGAACGCTGGCAATATCCGCAGCTCGGCCGCGGTCGGCGTGGCGGTCAATCAGTATCAGGCCAATGCAGATTGCTGGAGCAAGACCGGTCAGGTGGGGCTGAGTATCCGGATCCTGCCTTGATCCCAGGTGTTGCATGCCCGGAAACCCGCCACATGGCGGGTTTCTGCTTCAGGCGCGGCAGGTCAGTCGTTGCCGGCATCGGCACCGCCAAGCACCTCGCGCAGCAGCGGCAGCGTCACCGGCCGGCGCAGCGACAGCGCGTAGCGGTTGGCGCGGCCGATCAGCGCCTGCAGGTCGGTGAGGTCGCGGCTGGCGTGCTGCAGCAGATAGTCGCACGCCTCGTCGGCGAGCTCGAAGCCCAGCTGGTGCGCCAGCTGCTGCAGCACCGCCGCCTTGTTGCGGTCCGACAGCCCCTTGAGCTGGTAGACGAGGCCCCAGCCGAGCCGGGTCGTCAGGTCGTCGCGCAGGTCGAGCAGCATCGGCGGCAGCGGGCCGGCCGCGAGCAGCCGGCCGCTGCCTTCGCGCAGCGTGTTGTAGTGGTCGAAAAGGCGGATCTGCTGCTCGAAGTCGAGCGCCTCGACGTTGTCGACGATCAGCGCCGCATCGGCGGCGATCTCGGTCGGCAGCGCGCCGTGCCGGGCGTCGACGCGGATCGCGTCGGCCAAGCGAGCGGCCGCGGCGTCGAGCAGATGGCTCTTGCCGACGCCGGAGCCGCCCCACAGGTAGAGGAAGCGCACGTCGTCGCTGCCGGCCAGCCAGTCGCCGAGCATGAACAGCAGTTCGGCGTTGTCGCCGGGGACAAAGCCGGCGAAACCCGCGGGCTGCGGGAGCATCAGGTCGAGAACAAGCTGCTTCATCGGCAAATCGGGGCGGACGCACGGGCGCGCACGGCCGTGGTGGCAGCGTGCGGGGAACTCGGGACAGGGCAGGTGGCCGGTGGCGCGGTGCGCCGGCGGGCGGACAGGCGTTTCATGGCAGGATGCGGTAAACTACCGCGTTTTCAGCAGCTTGCCGCCATTTTACCCGAGTTGGCGCGCTGCAGAACCCGAATTCCTTCACGAGGCCGTTCATGAGTTCCCAAAGCCTGAGCTACCGCGACGCGGGTGTCGATATCGACGCTGGCGATCAGCTGGTCGAAAACATCAAGCCGTTCGCCAAGCGCACGATGCGTCCCGAAGTGCTGTCCGGCATCGGCGGCTTCGGCGGGCTGATCGAAATCTCCAAGAAATTCAAGGAGCCGGTGCTCGTATCGGGTACCGACGGCGTCGGTACCAAGCTCAAGCTCGCGTTCGAGCTGAACCGCCACGACACCGTCGGCCAGGATCTGGTCGCGATGAGCGTCAACGACATCCTGGTCCAGGGCGCCGAGCCGCTGTTCTTCCTCGACTACTTCGCCTGCGGCAAGCTCGACGTCGACACCGCGACCGAAGTGATCCGCGGCATCGCCCACGGCTGCGAGCTGTCGGGCTGCGCGCTGATCGGCGGCGAAACCGCCGAAATGCCGGGCATGTACCCGGTCGGTGAGTACGATCTGGCCGGTTTTGCCGTCGGCGTGGTCGAAAAGAGCAAGATCATCACCGGCGACAGCATCGTCGCCGGCGACGTCGTGCTCGGCCTGGCGTCGAACGGCGCGCACTCGAACGGTTACTCGCTGGTGCGCAAGATCCTACATCTGACCGAGGCCGATTACGCCGCCGAGTTCGATGCCGGCAAGAGCCTCGCCGACGTGGTGATCGCGCCGACGCGCATTTATGTGAAGCCGATCCTGAAACTCCTCGAGTCGCTCACGGTCAAGGGAATGGCGCACATCACCGGCGGCGGCATCACCGAGAACGTGCCGCGCGTGCTGCCGACCAATGTCGTCGCGCAGATCGACGCCAAGAGCTGGACGCTGCCGAAGCTGTTCCAGTGGCTGCAGAAGGAAGGCAATGTCGAAGCGCAGGAAATGTACAAGACGTTCAACTGCGGCGTCGGCATGGTCGTGATCGTTTCGGCACAGGATGCGGCCGCTGCCAAGGCGCTGCTCGAAGCCGAGGGCGAAACCGTCTACACGCTGGGTGCGGTTCGCGCACGCAACGGTGACGAGCACCAGACCCAGGTCGCCTGAGAACTTATCCCGTTAGGCGGCTGCGCCTGCGCATTTTGACCTCGTCCGGTGCTCGGAATCCTCATGGACTGCATGTCCATTCCGGTTCCTGCGCTCCGGGCGAGGTCAAACTGTCTTGGCTCGCTCACCTATCGGGACAAGTTCCGAACAGGCGCAGGCCGGACCGGGCGAGGTGGCGACACCTCGCCCTTTGCTATTGAAAGCAAGAGATTGAAGTAGGCGCATTTTTGGAACCATGAAAAATATTGTCATCCTGATTTCGGGCCGCGGCTCGAACATGCAGGCCATCGCCGATGCACGGATTGCCGGCGCGCGCATCGCTGCGGTGATCTCGAACAAGGCCGACGCCGAGGGACTGGCGTGGGCGCGCGCGCGCGGCATCACGACCGCGTCGCTCAACCACAAGGACTTCGACGGCCGCGACGCCTTCGATGCGGCGCTGGCCGAACTGATCGACACCTTTGCGCCCGATCTGGTCATTCTCGCCGGCTTCATGCGCATCCTGACGCCGGGTTTTGTCGGCCATTATGAAAACCGGCTGATGAACATCCACCCCTCGCTGCTGCCCGCGTTCACCGGCCTGCATACGCACGAGCGCGCGATCGCCGAGGGCGTGAAGTTCGCCGGCTGCACGGTGCATTTCGTCACCGCCGAGCTCGACCACGGCCCGATCGTTGCGCAGGCCGTCGTCCCGGTCCATGACGCCGACGACGCGGCGGCACTGGCCGCACGCATCCTCGTCGAGGAACACCGGCTGTATCCGCAGGCGGTTGCCGACTTCGTCGCCGGCCGGCTGACGATCGCCGGCCAGCGCGTGCTGCGCCGGGACTGACACGCCGATGAATCTGCGCCTCGGCCGCCGGCTGCTTGCGTTCGCGCTGATCGCCTCGCTGCTGCTGCACCTGTCTGGCCTGTTCGGCGAGCTGGCGCTGGCATGGTGGGAGCGGCCGCGCGGCGACGACACGCCGCTGCGCAAGCCGACGCAACAGCTCGCGGCGCAGGAGCTCGACGACGAGACCAGGCCGGCCGGACTCGCCGGGGTCAAGCCGGCGGACAAGCAGGTCGTTTACCTGCGGCCGCTGGCCGAGCTGGTGCCGCCGCCGCGCCCGGCGCCCAGGCCGGCCGCCAAACCCGTTGCCAAGCCGCAGCCGGCAAAGCGGCTCGCCGTCGCATCGGCTCCGGTGACGCAGGCCGCCGCCGACATCCGCACCGTGGCGAGCGGCATTGCCAGCGAGGTCGCCAGTGCCGTGGTCGCCAGCGCAGCGGCAAGCACGCCGGAGCGGGAGGTCGCCAGCGCACCGGTTGTCGTCGCCGCCTCTGCGCCGGCCGAGAATGGCCGTGCGGCGCAAGCCAGTGCACCGGCCGGGTTTGGCAAACAGGCCAGGGCTTTTCCGAAGAATGTCGAAATCACCTATGTCTACGGCGTGTTCCCGGTCAGAATGACTTGGCAGGTCGAGCAGGGCGACTACCGGCTCAAGCTCGCAGGCGCGCTGTTCGGCCGGACCCGGGTGATCGAGAGCGAGGGCAAGGTCGGCAGGCACGGCGTCGTGCCGCAGCGCTTTTCCGACCACAAGGACGGCAAGCTGCTGAACGAGGCGAACTTCGACTGGGATGCGAAAACGGTGACGCTGAACGACAAGGGCAAGCTGAAGACCGAGGAAATCTCGCCCGGCGATCAGGACCTGTTCTCGGCGGCATTCCAGTTCGCGCTGCAGGGTGCGAAGATGAAAAACTTCACTTTCGCGATGGTCAGCGGTCGCAAGCTCTACCCGGAGGTCACGTTCGAGATTCGCGGCGAGACGACGCTGCGGCTCGGCGACCAGAAGGTCGACGCGATCCTGCTGCACGGCGATTTCGAGGACCGCAGCTTCGACTTCTGGCTGGCGCCACAATGGAACAACATGCCGGTGCGCATCCAGCTGACGCTGGGCAAGGACAGCGGCAGCATCGACATCCTCGCCAATGCGATCACGATCAACGGCGAGCAGGTGCTCAAGCCGCTGTCGTCGGCCAACGGCAGCAACCGCAACAATCCGCAGCTGCGCTAGCCGTGCAGCGCAAACGACTCAGGCGGGCAGGAGCCCGCACCAACCAAACTACGTCGCTACCGATATGAACAAGACCCAATTCGATGCCATTCTCGACGTGCTGCACACCGTGCTGCCGTTCACCGCGCCGGCCGACGTGTGCCTGTCGCGCTACTTTCGCGATCACCCCAAACTCGGCGCGCGCGATCGCGCCGAGATCGCCGAAACCGTCTTCGGCCTGCTGCGCCACCTGCCGCGGCTGAAGTGGGCGTGCGGCGACAAGGCCGGCGTGATCGACTGGATGGTTGCCTACTGGGCCGCGGTCGAGAAGCGCAACCTCAAGGAGCTGACGGCGATCTTCGACGCGCGCCGGATGGAGCAGGCCAAGGAATACAAGGCGGTGCGCTGGGACGATGCACCGCTGGCGGTCCGCGCGGCGCTGCCGCAATGGACCGTCGACGCGATGATCGCCGACGGGTTCGACGAGGCCGCGATCCTCGAAATCGGCCGGGCAATGCTGCAGTCGGCGCCGCTCGACCTGCGCGCCAATGCGCTGAAAATGAAGCGCGAGCCGGTTCAGACCGAACTGGCGGCGCAGGGCATCGAATCGGTGCCGACGCCGTACTCGCCGTGGGGCCTGCGCGTCACCGGCAAGCCGGGGCTCTCGAGGCTGACGCTGTTCAAGGAAGGCGCGTTCGAGGTTCAGGACGAAGGCAGCCAGCTGCTGGCCTTGCTGACCGGTGCCAAGCGCGGCCAGATGATCGCCGATTTCTGCGCCGGTGCCGGCGGCAAGACGCTGGCGATCGGCGCGATGATGCAGTCGTCGGGCTCGCTGTACGCGTTCGATATTTCCGAGAAACGCCTGTCCAACCTCAAGCCGCGGCTGGCGCGCTCGGGGCTGTCGAACGTGCGGCCGCAACTGCTGGCCAGCGAGAACGACACCAAGGTCAAGCGGCTCGCCGGCAAGATGGACGCGGTGCTGGTCGACGCACCGTGCTCGGGCCTCGGCACCCTGCGCCGCAATCCGGACCTCAAGTACCGCCAGAGCGCGCAGAGCGTTGCCGAACTGAACGCCAAGCAGGCCAGCATCCTCGCGTCGGCGTCGCGGCTGGTGAAGGCCGGTGGCCGGCTCGTTTACGCCACGTGCAGCATTCTGCCGAGCGAGAACCGCAAGATTGTCGACGCCTTCCTCGCCGAGCATCCGGAATTCCAGCTTGTCGACGTGCGCGAGTTGCTGGCAAAAGAGAAGATCGACCTCGGGCTCGACGGCGACTGCCTGCAGATGTCGCCGATGCGGCACGGTACCGACGGTTTCTTTGCCGCGGTGATGCAGCGCGGCTGAGTCGCCCGGCGGCCAGAAAAAAAGCCCGCGAAAGCGGGCTTTTTGACTACTTGACGACCCGCAGCGACGGGCGACCGCCGCTCGGGCGGCTGGGCGGCGGCTCGTCGTCGTCCTTGCCCGCCGATGCGCTTTCCGGTGCATCTTCCTGCTCGCCATCGGTCGGACCTTCGTACTCGAAGCCCATGCCCTCGCCGTTTTCGCGCGAGAAGATCGACACGACGGCGCCGACCGGAATCGTGATGTCGCGCGATACGCCGTTGAAGCGCGCCGAGAAGCTGATGTAGTCGTTGCCCAGGTTCAGGTTGCGCGTGGCGTTGTAGCTGATGTTGAGCACGATTTCCGCATTCTTCACGTACTCCATCGGCACCTGCATCTTGCCGCGCACGGCGACGACGAGGTAGGGCGTGAAGTCGTGGTCGGAACACCACTCGTGGATCGCGCGGATCAGATAGGGCTTGGTCGAAACGGATTGCATGGCTGGCTCCGAGGACAATCGGCTAAGTATTGGCCTGGCAGTGATTCGGAAAACGTCGTGAGCTGACGAAATGCAAGGAACAGGAGCGCAGCAACCGGAACGTACGGGTGGTACGTGAGGATTGCGAGCACCGCATGACGCAGCAGTTCGTCAGCGCAGCAGTTTTACGGGTCGCTGGCTTACTTGCGCATGGCCTTTTCGTTCGGCGTCAGCGAGTCGATGAAGGCTTGGCGGCTGAACAGGCGTTCGGCATACTTGAGGATCGGCACCAGCGGCTTGGTCATCTCGATACCGTAGTGCTCGAGGCGCCACAGCAACGGCGCAATCGCAACGTCGAGCATCGAGAACTCCTCGCCGAGCATGTACTTCTGCTTGGCGAACAGCGGGGCGATCTGGGTCAGGCTGTCGCGCACGGCGATGCGGGCCGCGTCGAGCACCTTCTTGGTCGCGGTGCCGTCTTCGAGCGTCTTCATGTGAACGAAGAGTTCGCGTTCGAAGTTGAACAGCATCAGTCGCGCGCGGGCGCGCATCACCGGGTCGGCCGGCATCAGCTGCGGGTGCGGGAAGCGCTCGTCGATGTACTCGTTGATGATGTTCGACTCGTACAGGGTCAGGTCACGTTCGACCAGCACCGGCACTTCGTTGTACGGGTTCATCACCGCCAGGTCTTCCGGCATGCTGTGCGTGTCGACGTCGAGGATCTCGAAGTCCATGCCTTTTTCGAACAGGACGATGCGGCAGCGGTGGCTGAACGGGCACGAGGTACCGGAGTAGAGCTTCATCATGACGGCAGGCTTCCCTTGGGTTCAAACGATGGCGCCGATTTTAGCGAGCTTGCCTTCGATAAGCCAGCAGGAATGACCTAAGCCAATGAATCTAATGGGGAATTCGTGAAAAACAAAAGGCGCCCGAAGGCGCCTTTTTCGCTGGAGTGCGTGCTCAGTGCACGTCGCGCCAGTATTCCTTCTTCAGCAGGTAGGTGATCGGGATCAGGATGAACAGCAGGAACAGCAGCACGCCGTAACCGATCTGCTGGCGCTTCACCTGTGCCGGCTCGCCCATGTAGACGAGGTAGCTGACCAGATCGCCGACACGCTTGTCGAACTCGTGCTGGTCGTACTGGTTGTTCTCGCCGACCTGGGTCAGCAGGCCCGGCTTCACCAGCTTCAGGCCCTCGAGCACCTTCTGCTCCTTGCCGTCATGGCCCTTCACCGTCTTGTAGACCGGTTCCTGGATACCCTGCAGCTCCCACAGCACGTGCGGCATGCCGACCTTGTCGAAGGCGGTGTTGTTCCAGCCGGTCGGACGCGAGTCGTCACGGTAGAAACCGCGCAGGTAGGTATAGAGCCAGTCGGCGCCGCGCGAACGCGCGATCAGCGACAGGTCCGGCGGCGTCGCGCCGAACCATTCCTTGGCGTCGGCGGCCCGCATCGCGATCCTCATCGGATCGCCGACCTTTTCGGAGGCGAACATCAGGTTGGCCTTGATCTGCTCCTCGGTCAGGCCGATGTCCTGCAGCCGGTTGTAGCGCATATTGATTGCGCCGTGACACGACAGGCAGTAGTTGGCGAAGGTCTGCGCACCGCGCTGCAGGCCTTCGACGTCCCGCAGGTTGACGGGGGCCTTGTCCAGGTGGACGTCGGCCTCGCTGGCAAAGCCGGCAACCGGGACGAGGAGTGCCACGGCGGCCAGGAAACGACGGAATTGCTTGGTCATTTGTGGTCGTCCTCAATCAAACCAGTTTCGCGAAAATCGCGGAGCCGAGGAAGGTCACCAGCATCAGGATGCCGAAGATCATCTGGCGGCGGCCGTTGGTCTCGGTCACGCGTTCCGGCACCGGCAGCGTCTTGCCCCAGCGGGTGTAGAACGGCATGCCGAGGAAGAACGCGAAGTAGATCACCGAGAACACTTGCGACAGGATGGTGCGCGGGCCGTCCGGCGGCAGTGCGCCGAGGATGCCCAGGCCGAAGAACGCGACCAGGAACACGGCCAGGATCCACTTGAAGAACGCCGGGCGATAGCGGATCGACTTGACCGGGCTGCGGTCGAGCCACGGCAGGAAGGCGATCACCACCACGGCCGCACCCATCGCCAGCACGCCCCAGACCTGGGTGCCGAGGAAGGACGGCACCGCGCGCAGGATCGCGTAGAACGGCGTGAAGTACCAGACCGGCGCAATGTGCGGCGGCGTCTTCAGCGGGTCGGCCGGGATGAAGTTGTTGTTCTCGAGGAAGTAGCCGAACATGTTCGGGAAGAAGAACACGATGACCGAGAACACCGCGAGGAAGACCGCGACGCCGAAGATGTCCTTGACCGTGTAGTACGGGTGGAACGGGATGCCGTCGAGCGGAATGCCGGTTTTCGGATCCTTGTTCTTCTTGATCTCGACGCCGTCCGGGTTGTTCGAGCCGACTTCGTGCAGCGCGACGAGGTGGGCGACGACCAGCGCCAGCAGCACCAGCGGCACGGCAATGACGTGCAGCGCGAAGAAGCGGTTCAGCGTCACGTCCGAGACGACGAAGTCGCCGCGGATGAAGGTCGACAGGTCCGGGCCGATGATCGGCAGCGATGCGAACAGGTTGACGATCACCTGCGCGCCCCAGAACGACATCTGGCCCCACGGCAGCAGGTAGCCGAGGAAGGCTTCGGCCATCAGGCACAGGAAGATCAGCGTGCCGAACACCCAGACCAGTTCGCGCGGCTTCTGGTACGAGCCGTAGATCAGCCCGCGGAACATGTGCAGGTAGACGACGACGAAGAACATCGACGCGCCGGTCGAGTGCATGTAGCGGATGATCCAGCCACCCGCGACGTCGCGCATGATGTATTCGACCGAGTTGAACGCCACCGAGACATTGGTGCCCGGGATCAGGCTGCCGTCCGGCTTGTAGTTCATCGTCAGGAAGATGCCGGTGACGATCTGGATCACCAGCACCAGCATCGCCAGCGAACCGAAGAAGTACCAGAAGTTGAAGTTCTTCGGCGCGTAGTATTCCGATACGTGCGCCTTCCAGGTCGACGTCAGCGGAAAGCGCTCATCGACCCAGTTCAGGACCTGTTGTCCGACTTGTTGTGCTTTGCTCATGCCTCAGGTCTCCTATTCGCCAACCATGATCCGGGCATCGGACAGGTATTTGTAGGGCGGGATGATGAGGTTCTTCGGGGCCGGGACGCCCGAGTAGACGCGGCCTGCGAGGTCGTATTTGGAGCCGTGACAGGGGCAGTAGTAGCCGCCGAGCCAGTCGCCGCCGAGGTCGGCCGGGCCGAGGTCCGGGCGGTAGGTCGGCGAACAGCCCAGGTGGGTACAGACGCCGACCGCGACGAGGATCTCGGGCTTGATCGAGCGGGCCTCGTTCTTGCAGTTGTCCGGCTGTTCGCTGGCTTCGGATTTCGGGTCGAGCAACTGGCCGGTGAGCTTGGGCAGGTTGGCGAGCATTTCCGGCGTGCGCTTGAGCACCCAGACCGGGTTGCCGCGCCATTCGACGTTGATCTGCTGGCCCAGCTCGAGCTTGCTGATGTCCACCTCGACCGGTGCACCGGCGGCCTTGGCGCGCTCGGATGGCAGAAAGCTCGCGATGAACGGAGTCGCAATGCCCGCCACCGCACCGGCGCCGGCGACGCTGGTGGCGATGAGCAGGAAGCGCCGCTTGCTGTTATCGACTTGTTGGTCACTCATACCCAATCCCTGATGTCTGGAACTAATACCTAAACCCGTGAATTCTACCCGAGCGGCGGGGGAACAGGAAGCTGACCGCGCGGCCGGTGTGGGCGGGAAAGGGATCGGGTGTTCGGCTTGCTACCAGCTTGCGCCGCCGCGCGTGTAGCGCGGCAGTTCGTCGGCGAGCTTGTCGGCGACTTGCGGGGTGATGTCGCTGACCGCCTCGCGTGTGGTGCCCGGATGGCTGACCTGGAAGACGCGCGCCGACAGCTTCCAGCTCTTGCCGCTCGGGGTCAGCTCGTAACGCATGCGCGCTTCGGTCGGCACCTTGGCCTTCGGCACGACCTGCTTGAACTCGACGCGGTTCGCCGTGCGCGCGAGCACGCGCATGCCTTTCTGGGTGCGGTAGGCGACGACGTCGTCGAGGATCGCCTGCGGCGTGCGGCCGTCGATGATCACGCTCGGCGCCGAGGACGTTTGCGACGGCGGCTGGGCCGGCGCGGGTTCGCTCACCGGCGGCTGCGTCGGGGTGGCACAGCCGGCGAGCAGCAGCGCGACGACGATGGGGATGAGGGTACGACGGTTCATACCGGGTTCTCGATGTCGAGATGGATAAGTGCCAGACCGAAATGCCCGGCCAGATGTTCCCCGAGCGCGCGCACGCCATAGCGTTCGGTGGCGTGGTGGCCGGCGGCGATGAAGGCGACGCCGGTTTCGCGGGCGAGGTGGGTGACGAATTCGGACGCTTCGCCGGTGATGAAGGCGTCGATGCCGAGTTCTACGGCCTGGTGGAAATAACCCTGCGCGCCACCGGTGCACCATGCCACGCGGCGGATCGGCCTGGCTGCGTCGCCGATCACTAGCGGTTCGCGGTCAAGTGCGGTAGCGACGCGGCGGGCAAGGTCGGCCAGCGTGGACGGTTCGGCGGCTTCGCCGAGCCAGCCGAGGTCCTGGTCGCCGAAGCGGCCGGTCGGGTTCAGGCCGAGCTTGGCGCCGAGCCGGGCGTTGTTGCCGAGCTCGGCGTGCGCGTCGAGCGGCAGGTGGTAGGCGTACAGGTTGACGTCGGCCTTGATCAGCGCGGCGATCCGCGCCTTCTTGGTGCCGCGGATTGCCGGGCTCTCGCTCTTCCAGAAATAGCCGTGATGGACGAGCAGCGCGTCGGCACCGGCGGCAATCGCCGCATCGACGGCGGCCTGGCTAGCGGTGACTGCGGTCGCGATCTTGCCGACCGATTCCCGGCCCTCGACCTGCAGCCCGTTCGGACAATAGTCGCGGAAGCGGTCAACCGCGAGCAGTTGTCCGATATAATTTTCCAATTCGAGTCTTGCGATCAACGTCGTCTCTGCCGATGAAAAAGCTTTGGTTGATTTTCGCACAAACCGCCACGGTCGGCCTTGCCGTCTGGTTCGTGATCTCGCTGGTCGCGCCGCAATGGCTGCCGCGGCAGCAGGGCGGCGTCGTGACGGCGCCACCCGACGCGTCGGGCGTGGCGGTGGTGAACAGCTATCACGATGCGGCGCACCAGGCGATGCCGGCGGTGGTCAATATCTACACGGCCAAGGACGTGAAGGCGCGCAGCCATCCGCTGCTGAACGATCCGTTCTTCAAGCGCTTCTTCGGCGACCGTTTCGGCGGCGACGAGACGCAGCGCACTTCGAGTCTCGGCTCGGGCGTGATCGTCTCCGGCAGCGGCTATATCGTCACCAACAACCACGTCGTCGAATCGGCCGACGAGATCGAGGTCGCGCTCGCTGACGGCCGGACCGCCGAGGCGACGATCATCGGCAGCGATCCGGACACCGACATCGCGGTGATCAAGGTCGAACTCGACAAGCTGCCGACACTGGCCTTCGCCGATGTCGGCAAGATGCAGGTCGGCGACGTCGTGCTGGCGATCGGCAATCCGTTCGGCGTCGGCCAGACGGTGACGATGGGCATCGTCTCGGCGCTGGGGCGCTCGCAGCTGGGCATCAACACCTTCGAGAACTTCATCCAGACCGACGCGGCGATCAATCCGGGCAATTCGGGCGGCGCGCTGGTCGACACCCACGGCAATCTGGTCGGGATCAATACGGCGATCTATTCGCGCACCGGCGGCTCGCTCGGCATCGGCTTCGCGATTCCGTCGACGACGGTCCGGCAGGTGATGGACGCGATCATCAAGGACGGCGGCGTCACCCGCGGCTGGCTCGGCATCGAGGCGCAGGACGTGACGCCGGAGCTGGCGGCGTCGTTCAGGCTTGCCGACGCACATGGCGCGCTGATCGCCGGCGTCGTCCGTGCCGGCCCGGCCGACGCGGCCGGCATGCGTCCGGGCGATATCCTGCTGGCGATCGCCGGCACTCCGGTCAAGGACTCGTCGGACATGCTCAACCAGATCGCCGAACTCAAGCCCGACGCCGAGGTGAAGATGGACATCTACCGCGCCGGCAAGCAGCAGGCGGTGACGGTGAAGATCGGCCGGCGGCCCAAACTCAGCGGTCGCTAGCGGTTTCAGCTGCCCTGCAGCAACACCATCTCGGCCGCGGCGAGGTTCTCGGGCTCGCCGAGCAGCACCAGGACGTCGTTTTCCTGCAGCATCAGCGTGCTGTCGAGCGGCACCGATGGCGTCGCCTTGCGGCGAATGCTCTTGATCTCGACGTGCAGCTCGGCGAGCTGGAGTTCACCGAGCGTGCGGCCGATCGCGCTGGCGTCGCTGCTGAGCAGCACCGTGTGCAGTCGCGGCAGGTTGGCGCTCTCGTCGAGGTCTTCGGTTGTGCCGCGGAAGAAGCCGCGGAACATCTGGTAGCGGTCCTCCCGGACGCGGCGGATGCGCTTGAGCACGGTGTTCAGCGGCACGCCGAGCATCATCAGCGTGTGCGATGCCAGCATCAGGCTGCCTTCGAGGATCTCGGCGACGACTTCGGTGGCACCGGCATTCTTCAGCTTGTCGATGTCGGTCTCGTCGTAGGTGCGGACGATCACCGGCAGCTCCGGGCGGATCTGGTGCGCAAGCTCGAGGATCTTCATCGCCGAATGCGTATCGGCATAGCTGACGACCAGCGCGCGGGCGCGCATCAGCCCGGCGGCCATCAGTACCTCGCGCTTGGCGGCGTCGCCGAACACGACCGATTCGCCGGCGGTGGTGGCTTCACGGACCTTTTCCGGATCGAGATCGAGCGCGAAGAACGGGATGCCTTCCTCCGAAAGGATGCGCGCCAGGCTCTGGCCGCTGCGGCCGTAGCCACAGACGATCACGTGGCCCTGGCTCTGCATCGTCCGCACGGCGATCTGGTGCAGGTTGGCCGCCATGTTCATCCATTCGGACGCTGCGAACCGCAGCACCAGCTTGTCCGAGTGCTGGACGATGAACGGCGTGGCCAGCATCGACAGCACGATCGCCGCCGTCGTCGCCTGCAGCAGCGGTTCGGGCAGCAACTTGCCGCTGCCGGCCAGCGTCAGCAGCACGAAGGCGAATTCGCCCCCCTGGCCGAGCGCGAAGCCGGTGCGCAGCGACACGCCGGCGCTGGCGCCGAACCAGCGTGCAAGTCCGGCGATCATTGCGATCTTCAGTGGCAGCAGCACGACCAGGATGATCAGCACCAGCCACCACTGCGTCGCCAGCTGGCTGAAGTTCAGTGTCATGCCGACGGTGACGAAGAACAGCCCGAGTAGTAGGTCGCGGAACGGCCGGATGTCGTCCTCGACCTGGTAGCGGTACTCGGTTTCGGCGATCAGCATGCCAGCGAGGAAGGCGCCGAGCGCCAGCGACAGGCCGGAGAGTTCGGTCAGCCAGGCGATGCCGAGCGTCACTAGCAGCAGATTGAGCATGAACAGCTCGCTCGAATGCTGCTTGGCGACAAGGTTGAACCACGGCCGCATCAGCTTCTGGCCGAGGTTGAGCAGCAGGAACAGCACGACGACGATCTTCAGCGCGGCGAGCCCGAGCGCGTTGACGAGTTCTTCGCCGGGATGACTGAGCACTGGCAGCATGATCAGCAGCGGCACGACCGCGAGGTCCTGGAACAGCAGGATGCCGATCGCGTTCTGGCCGTGCGCGGCGTTCAGTTCGTTGCGGTCGGCCAGCAGCTTGGAGACCATCGCCGTCGACGACATCGCCAGCGCGCCACCGAGTGCCAGCCCGGCCGCCCAGTTCAGCCGGACGATCAGGACCAGACCGATGATCACCAGCAGCACCATCGCGCCGACCTGCGCCGCGCCGAGGCCGAACACGATGCGGCGCATCGCCTTGAGCTTGGCGAGGTTGAACTCGAGCCCGAGCGTGAACATCAGGAACACCACGCCGTATTCGGCCAGATGGGTCGCCTCCTCGCTGCTGGCGATCAGCCCGAGCACGTGCGGGCCGATCAGCATGCCGACGAACAGGTAGCCGAGCATGGCCGGCAGCTTGACCAGCCGGCAAAGCACGACGGTGATCACCGCGGCGGCGAGCAGCAGCAACAGGGACGAGAGATGGACGGGCATGGGCTGCGGCCGGAAGGTTCCGTGATGGGTCTGGCAAAAATTATACCTGCCGGTGTGGCCTACTTGCTGGCGGCGTCCGGCACGGCTCTTTTATACTGACGTCCATGACTGAAATCACGCAATCACTGGCGCGAGCGCGCCAGGTGCTGGCGATCGAGGCCGACGCGATCGCCGCGCTGGCCGAACGACTCGACCATCGCTTCGACGCCGCCTGTGCGCTGCTGCTCGGCTGTACCGGCCGCGTCGTCGTGACCGGCATGGGCAAGTCCGGCCATATCGCGCGCAAGATCGCCGCGACGCTGGCCAGTACCGGCACGACGGCGATGTTCATCCATCCGGCCGAAGCCGTGCACGGTGACCTCGGCATGATCACCGCTGCCGACGTCGTGTTGGCGCTGTCGTATTCGGGCGAGAGTGACGAGATACTGGCGATCCTGCCCAGCCTGAAGCGCCTTGGCGTCAAGGTGATCGCGATGACCGGTCGCGAAGATTCGACCCTGACGCGTGCGGCCGAGATCTGGCTCGACGCCGGCGTGGCGCAGGAAGCGTGCCCGCTCAATCTGGCGCCGACGGCGAGCACGACCGCGGCACTGGCGCTCGGCGACGCGCTGGCGGTTGCCCTGCTCGACGCGCGCGGCTTCAAGGCCGAGGACTTCGCGCTGTCGCACCCGGGCGGCAGCCTCGGCCGCCGGCTGCTGGTGCACGTGCGTGACGTGATGCACGGCGGCGACGCGCTGCCGGTGGTCCGCGACGACGTGCTGCTGCGCGACGCGCTGCTCGAAATCAGCCGCAAAGGCCTCGGCATGACCGCCGTCGTCGACGCGGCAGGGGCGCTGGTCGGCGTGTTCACCGACGGGGACCTGCGCCGTGCGCTCGACGCCGGCCGCGACGTGATGGCAACGCCGGTCGCGCAGGTGATGACGCGCAATCCGCTGACGATAGACGCCGACCATCTGGCCGCCGAGGCGGTACAGGTGATGGAAAGCCGCCGGATCAACGGCCTGCTGGTGCTCGACGCCGGCAGACTCGCCGGTGCACTGAACATGCACGACCTGCTGCGTGCCCGGGTCGTCTGACCCGAAACTCAAGGATGAAAGCGATGATGGAAAAAGCCCGCGCCGTGCGGCTGATGATATTCGACGTCGACGGCGTCATGACCGATGGCGGTCTGTATTACAACGACGCCGGTGAGGAAATGAAGGCGTTCAACTCGCTCGACGGCCACGGCCTGCGCATGCTGCAGCAAACCGGCGTGAAGCTGGCGATCATCACCGGTCGCAAATCCAGGCTGCTCGAACACCGCGCCAACAACCTGGGAATCGACTTCGTCTATCAGGGCGCGCACGACAAGCTGGCGACGTTTGGCGAGCTGCTCGAAGCGGCCGGCGTGAGCGCGGCCGAGTGCGGCTATATGGGTGACGACGTGATCGACCTGCCGGTGATGCGCCGCGCAGCGTTCGCCGTTGCGGTGCCCGATTCGCCCGAAATCGTGCTGCAGAATGCCCACTACGTGACCGGCCGCGCCGGTGGCCATGGTGCGGTGCGCGAGGTCTGCGAGCTGATCATGCAGGCGCAGGGCACTTACGACGGGCTGATCGCCCATTACCTGCGCTGATCCATGGGCGGCCTGTCGACCAAACTCCTGCCCATCCTGCTGCTGGCAACGCTCGGTGCGCTGGTGCTGATCCTCAACGAGGTCGCGCAGGTGCCCGGCATCGGCCGGCCGGAGCGGCCGAACGAGCCGGACCTGATCGCGCAGAACGCGACCGCCTACCGTTTCGACGTGAACGGCAAGCTGCTGTCACGGATCTACGCCGATCGGCTCCGGCACTATCCGGCCGGCGATACCAACTGGCTCGACCAGCCGCGCATCCACTACACCAAGCCCGATACGGCAGAGCTGACCGTCGTCGGCAGGCGCGCGCGCACCGAACAAAATGGTACCCTCGTCTGGTTTCCCGACGATGCCAAGCTGACCCGGGCGCCGAGCGCGGACAAGCCGCAGCTCGACGTCGTCAGCTCGGATGTCTGGGTCAAGCCGAAAGAGAACTTCGTCTGGTCCAAGACGCCGGTCAACGGCAAGATGGGCGCATACACCGTGTCCGGGGTCGGCTTCAATGCCGACCTCGACAAGGAAACCCTGGAACTACTCTCCAAAGTGAGCACGACCTATGTCCCGCCGCCGCCGCGCCGCTGAACTATCGGCGCTGATCCTGCTGGCCGCCCCGCTGGCACAGGCAGAAACCGCCGACCGCGAAAAGCCGATGAACATCACGGCCGACTACGCCAACTTCGACCAGAAGAACAACGTCGGCGTCTATACCGGCAACGTGATCGTCGTCCAGGGGACGATGACGCTGAAGGCCGACAAGGTCACCGTGCGCCAGGACGCCGACGGCAACCAGTTCTCGCTGGGCGACGGCAAGCCGGTCAAGTTCCGCCAGCGCATGGACACCGGCGAGTGGGTCGACGCCAACTCGCTGCACTACGATTACGACGGCAAGACCGGCATCCTTAAGCTGATCAACAAGGCCTGGGTGCGTCGCGATACCGGCGACGAGGTGATCGGCGACGTGATCATCTATGACATGGCGACATCGACCTACCAGGCTCAGACCGACGGCAAGCCGGGCAGCCGGGTCAACATCACGCTGATGCCGAAGAAAAAGGACGCCAGCGCACCTAAACCGGCCAAGCCCGTTGCCAGCAAGCCGGTCGCGAGTGCACCGAAGGCCGGCGGTTCGTGGAGCAAGGACGCGCAATGAGCGAGACCAGGGCGGTGCTGAGCGCCGGCGGGCTGATGAAGCGCTACAAGAAGCGCACCGTCGTCAAGGACGTGTCGATCGACGTTGCCGCCGGCGAGGTCGTCGGCCTGCTCGGCCCGAACGGCGCAGGCAAGACGACGAGCTTCTACATGATCGTCGGCCTTGTCGCCAAGGATGGTGGCGAGATCCGGCTCGACGGCATCGACATCGGCCACCTGCCGATGCACGAGCGTGCACGGATGGGCGTCGGCTACCTGCCGCAGGAGGCGTCGATCTTTCGCAAGATGACGGTCGAACAGAACATCCTCTCGGTGCTCGAGCTGCACGTCGCCGACAAGGTCGAGCGCGCCAAGCGGCTCGACGAGTTGCTCGAGGATCTGCATATCTCGCATCTGCGCGAAAACAACGCGATGAGCCTGTCGGGCGGCGAGCGCCGCCGCGCCGAAATCGCCCGCGCGCTTGCGGCCAGCCCCCGCTTCATCCTGCTCGACGAGCCGTTTGCCGGCGTCGACCCGATCGCGGTGATGGACATCCAGCGCATCATCCGTTTTCTCAAGGAGCGCGGTATCGGCGTACTGATCACCGACCACAATGTCCGCGAAACGCTGGGCATCTGCGATCGCGCCTACATCATTTCCGAAGGTTCGGTGATGGCGTCGGGATTGCCGAGCGCGATCATTGCCGACGAGCAGGTCCGCCGGGTCTACCTCGGCGAACACTTCCGGATGTAAGAACCTGTTTATGATCTTTTCGCGACCGCGCCGAGCCGGAAAAAATGCAGCCACAAGGCGTGCGACGCGGGCAACAACCGGTTATTGGCAAGGAGTACAACGCAGTGGATGCATTTTTTCCGGCTCGGCCCTTCGGCTTCCGGGCATTGCCGGCGGCGAGCCGCGTTGCAAACCGCTTGCGGTACTCGTACCGCGGCGCGGTTCACGCCTTGCCCGCCACCGGCACTGCCCGGAACGCGGCCGTGAAAAGATCGTAAACAGGGTCTAAAGCGCGCGAATGAAGCAATCGCTGCAACTCCGCCTCTCGCAACAGCTGAACCTGACGCCGCAGCTGCAGCAGTCGATCAAGCTGCTGCAGCTGTCGACGCTCGATTTCCAGCAGGAGGTCGAGCGCTTCCTGGCCGAAAATCCGCTGCTTGAGCGCGGCGAAGACCATCACGCCTCAAGCGAGGGCGAAGGCGGCGCCGAGGCGCCGGCCGAGAACAGCGGCAGCGATGATGCGCCGGCAAGCGAGTCGGCATTCGACAATGACGACTGGGGCTGGGAAGGTAGTGGCGGCGGCGCGCGCAGCGGCGGCGATGACGACGATGATTTCGACCCCGCCAGCAACATCGCTCGCGAGCTGACCTTGCGCGAGCACCTGCTGGCGCAGGCCGGACTGCTGCCGATTCCGCTGCGCGACCGCGCGGCGCTGACCTGGCTGATTGACGCGCTCGACGACGACGGCTTCCTGACCCAGCCGCTCGAGGAAATCCTCGTGCTGCTGCCGGCGGAACTTGCCGGCGAGTTCGAGTTCGAACCCGATGACCTGGCGATCGCGCTGGCGCGGCTCAAGCAGCTCGAGCCGCTCGGTGTCGGCGCCAGAGATATGGCCGAGTCGCTGGCACTTCAACTCGCAGCGTTGCCAGTGTCTGACGTGCGTCAACTGGCGCTCGAGATCGTGCGGGACAGTCTCGATTTGCTCGCGGCACGGGACTACACTAGGTTGAAACGGCGTCTGAAATGCGATGAAACGGAACTGAAGGCGGCGCAAGCGCTGATCGTCAGCCTGAATCCGCGGCCAGGGGCACAATGGAGCGACGAATCGTCGCATTATGTGGTCGCTGACGTCTTGGTCAGCAAGTTCAAGGGGCAATGGCGAGTGCGGTTGAACGACGCGGCCCGACCCAAACTCAGGGTCAACCGGATGTACGCCGACATTCTGCAGCGCAGCGATGGCGGATCGATGGCCCGCGAGCTGCAGGAAGCCAAGTGGCTGGTCAAGAGCGTCCAGCAGCGCTTCGATACCATCCTGCGCGTCGGCCAGGCCATCGTCGACAAGCAGCGCGCCTTCTTCGAGCATGGCGAGATCGCCATGCGCCCTCTGGTGCTGCGCGACATCGCGTCCGAACTCGACCTGCACGAATCGACCGTTTCGCGCGTCACCACCCAGAAGTACATGCTGACGCCGCGCGGCATCTTCGAATTCAAGTATTTCTTCGGCAGTCATGTCGAGACCGAGGCCGGCGGCGAAGCGTCGGCGACTGCGATCAAGGCGCAGATTCGCCAGATGATCCAGTCGGAGGACAAGCTCAAGCCGTTGTCGGATAGTGCCATCGCCGAAGCGTTGGCAGGGCAAGGGGTCGTGGTTGCGCGACGAACCGTTGCCAAATACAGGGAGGCGATGCAAATCCCTCCCGTCAATCTGCGCAAATGCCTGTAACGGCGATTTCCCTGTAAGGAGAAGATCTATGAACCTCAATATCAGCGGCCATCACCTTGAAGTGACCCCGGCGATCCGTGATTACATCACGAGCAAGCTCGACCGGGTGACGCGTCATTTTGACGCGGTGATCGAAGTCGGCGTCGTCCTGTCGGTCGAACGCCTGCAGCAGAAAATTGAGGCAACCGTGCACGTGCCGGGCAAGGACATCCACGTCGAGGCGATCGACGAAGACATGTATGCCGCGATCGACGCGCTGGCCGACAAGCTCGACCGGCAGATCGTCAAGCACAAGGAAAAGCGCAACGGCCACGATGGCGAGAGCATCCGCCGTCAGGTCGTATCCGAAGAAGAGTAAGTGTTCTTTTCCTGCCAACGGGAACCCGTTAAACGGGTTCCCGTTTTTGTTTACGGGCCGGCTGGCGATACAATGATGCGCTTCGACGTTCCTCCTGCTCATGGATTCTCGCAATGAGCCTGATTTCCAAGATACTGCCGACCCAGAACGTGTTTCTCGACATGGATGTCGGCAGCAAGAAACGCGTGTTCGAACAAGTCGGCATCCTGTTCGAAAACAGCCACGGCATCGCCCGCAGCGTGATTTTCGACAGCCTGTTCGCACGCGAAAAACTCGGCTCGACCGGCCTAGGTCAGGGCGTGGCGATCCCGCACGGCCGGATCAAGGGCCTGAAGGAGGCGACCGGCGCCTTCGTTCGGCTGAAGGCGCCGATTCCGTACGACGCGCCGGACGGCAAGCCGGTGTCGCTGATCTTCGTGCTGCTGGTGCCCGCCAATGCGACCGACTTGCACCTGCAGATCCTCTCGGAGCTCGCGCAGCTGTTTTCGGACAAGACCGTGCGCGAGCAGCTCGCGACGTTCGACGAGCCGGGCCAGGCGTACAAGCTGATTTCGACCTGGGAGCCGTACGCGGGCTTCTGAGCCCGTCCTTCCTCGTGTAAGCTCAACGGGCGACGCAATGCGTTCGCCCCGTTTTCTTTCAGCCCCGAGCGACCATGCCGCAGATCACGACCAGGCAACTCTTCATCGACAACGCCGAGAAGCTGCGGCTGACCTGGGTCGCGGGGCAGTCCGGCGCCAACAACCTGCTGACCAACGATTCGGCCGAGCAGAAGCCGATCCTCGCGCTGGTCGGCCACCTGAACTTCATCCACCCGAACCGGATCCAGGTGCTCGGGATTGCCGAGACCAAGTACTTCCTCGACCTGTCGCCCGAGGCGCAGCGCGAGTCGGTCGAACGGCTGTTCGCCAGCGAGATGGCGGCGATGATCATCGCCAACGGCCAGCCGGTACCCGATGCGCTGCGCGAGGGGGCCGAGCGTCACCACGTGCCGCTGCTGACCAGCCCCGAGCAGTCGCCGTACCTGATGGACGTGCTGCGCTATTACCTTGCCAAGGCACTGGCGGTATCGACGCATCTGCACGGCGTTTTCCTCGACGTGCTCGAGGTCGGCGTGCTGCTGACCGGCGAGTCGTCGATGGGCAAGTCCGAGCTGGCGCTCGAGCTGATCTCGCGCGGCCACGGCCTCGTTGCCGACGACGTCGTCGAGGTCTACCGGACCAACCCCGAAACGCTGGAAGGGCGCTGCCCGCCGATGCTGCGCGATTTTCTCGAGGTGCGCGGGATCGGCGTGCTGAACATCCGGACGATCTTCGGCGAAACCGCGGTCCGGCCGAAGAAGACGCTGAAGCTGATCATCCATCTGGCCAAGGCCGGCGGCGACACGCTGGCGCCGATCGACCGCTTGCAGATGCAGGCGGCGACGCAGGAAATCCTCGGCGTGCCGACGCGCAAGCTGGTGATCCCGGTTGCGGCCGGCCGCAACCTTGCGGTGCTGGTCGAGGCGGCGGTGCGCAATTACATCCTGCAGCTGCGCGGCATCGATTCGACCCGAGAGTTCATCGAGCGGCACCAGCGTTTCATGGAAATGGGCGAATAGGCCCGAAGGAGCGTTGACCATGGCTTGGAGTCGTCAGCAGGTCGTGTTGCTGTCCGGCCTGTCCGGCGCCGGCAAGAGCGTCGCGCTCAAGGCGCTCGAGGACCTCGGCTACTTCTGCATCGACAACCTGCCGGCGCCGCTGCTGCCGCAGACGGTGGCGATGCTCGACGAGGACGGCTATCCGCGTGTGGCGATCGCGATCGACGCCCGCAGCGCGCACAATCTGGCCAGTTTTCCGCATCACTACGAGGCGCTGGTCGAGCTCGGGCTTGACGTGCACCTGCTGTATCTGGAGTCGAACAGCGAGACCCTGGTCAAGCGCTTCTCCGAAACCCGCCGCAGCCATCCGTTGGCGCACGGTGAACTGACGGTGACCGAGGCGGTCGAGCTGGAGCGCGAGATGCTGGCGTACTTCGCCGAGCTGGCGCACCGGATCGACACCAGCGGCCTGTCGGCCAACCAGCTGCGCGCCTGGGTGCGCGAATTCGTCGCGCTCGACCGCAGCAAGCTGACGCTGGTGATTCAGTCGTTCGGTTTCAAACACGGCCTGCCGCTCGATGCCGATTTCGTCTTCGACGTCCGCTGCCTGCCGAACCCGCATTACGACCCGGTGCTGCGGCCGCTGACCGGCAAGGACCAGCCGGTGATCGACTTTCTCGAACGCCAGCCGCAAGTCGGGCGCTATCTGACCCATATTCTTGGGTTTCTCGAGCGCTGGTTGCCGGAGTTCGACCGCGACAACCGCAGCTACGTGACCGTGGCGATCGGCTGCACCGGCGGCCAGCACCGCTCGGTCTATCTGGCCGAACAGCTGAACCGGCACTTCGCCAAACACAGGCAGGTACTGATACGGCACCGCGAGCAGTGATCCGGCGATGGCCCGCCGGCGACTGGCTGACGCTGGCGCTCGGGCTGGCGCTGGTGATTGCCGCTGCGGTCTGGGGCTGGCGCGGCGGCGATGCGGCGCGCGTGCGCGTGTACCAGGGCGGCAAGGTCTTTGCCGAAGTCGATCTGGCGGCGACACGCAGGCTCGAAGTGCCGGGGCCGCTGGGCATGACCATCGTCGAAATCGCCGCCGGCAAGGCGCGGATTGCCGCAGACCCGAGTCCGCGCCAATACTGCGTGCGCGAGGGCTGGCTGACCCGGGCCGGCGAGGCGGCGATCTGCCTGCCGAACCGGACCAGTGTCGAGCTGGTCGGACAGGGAGGGCGCGGCTTTGACAGCCTCAGTTACTGAACTCGTTCCCGACGCCGACGACATCCGGATCGCGCGGCTGGCGGCGGCGGCGATTGCGCTGGCGGTGCTCGAGGCCGGGGTTCCGTCGCCGGTGCCGGGGATCAAGCCCGGGCTGGCGAATATCGTCACGCTGTACGCGCTGGTCCGCCATGGCTGGCGCGTTGCCGCGGCGGTGGCGCTGCTGCGGATCTTCGGCGGCGCGATCCTGCTTGGCGGCTTCCTGTCGCCGGGCTTCGTGCTCAGCCTTGCCGGCGGCATCGCGAGTCTGGCGGCGCTGGCACCGGCGCGCCTGTTGCCGGCACGCTGGTTTGGCGTGCTCAGCCTGTCGTTGATCGCGGCCTTTGCCCATATCGCCGGACAACTGCTTGTCGCGCGGCTGTGGCTGATCCCGCACGACGGCCTGAAACACCTGGTACCGCTGTTTGCCGCCGCGGCGTGGGGCTTCGGCATCGTCAACGGCCTGATTGCCGCCCATCTGCTCGAGGATTCACCATGAAAACCATCACGCTCGCCTTTACCGGCGCTTCGGGGCTGCCGTATGGCCTGCGGACGCTCGAATGCCTGCTGGCGGCCGGCTGCACCGTGCACGTGCTGTATACGCAGGCGGCGCAGATCGTCGCCAAACAGGAGCTCGGCCAGACCTGGCCCGGCCGCGCCGAGGCCTTGGCCGAGCAGTTCCGCAGCAACTACGGCGTCGGCGAGGACAGGCTCAAGGTCTGGGGGCAGCAGGAGTGGTTTGCACCGATGGCGTCGGGCTCGAACCCCGGCGACGCGATGGTGATCGTGCCGTGCACGATGGGCGCGCTGGCGGCGATCGCGGGCGGCGCCAGCGACAACCTGCTCGAGCGCGCCGCCGACGTGATGATCAAGGAGCGCAAGACGCTGATCGTCGTGCCGCGCGAGGCGCCGTTCTCGGTGATCCACCTCGAGAACATGCTCAGGCTGGCGCGGATCGGCGTGGTGATCCTGCCGCCGAACCCCGGCTTCTATCATCATCCGCAGAGCATCGGCGATCTGGTCGATTTTGTCGTCGCGCGCATCCTCGACCAGCTTGGCGTGCCGCACCAGCTGATGCAGCGCTGGGGCGAGTAGGCGGCTGCGCTTGGTGAGCTCTGGGCGGCGCTCGAAATCCTCATCGGCCACATGCCCGTTGCGCTTCCTGCGCGCCGGCCGCCTTGACTTTACCGGCGCTCGTTCGTCTACCGTAATCGGTTCGGCGTCTTGGAGAGCCGTCTGCTGGTGCGGATGAACAACCAGACCAGCAAGGCCGCGGCGCAGACCAGCGCGAGCACCAGCGCCTGCCAGTAGCCGGTGGCGCCGCTGCCGGGCTGGCCCTGCCAGCCGAAAGCCAGCGCATAGCCGAGCGGAATCCCGACCAGCCAGAACGCGGTCAGGTGGACCAGCATCGGCTGGCGGGTGACCTTGTAGCCGCGCAGGATGCCGGCCGCGACGACCTGGGTTGCGTCGGCGAGCTGGAACAGTCCGGCATACAGCAGCAGCACGCCGGCCAGCGCCAGCACCGCAACGTCCTTGGTATACCAGCCGGCGATCTGGGTGCGGCCGACGATGATCATGGCCGCCAGTGCGCAGGCGACGATCAGACCGAGCACGAGTCCGGCATTGCCGATCTCGCGGGCCCGGCGGGCGTCGCCGCTGCCGAGCGCATGGCCGACGCGCACCGTCAGCGCGGTGCCGAGCGCGGACGGGATCATGAAGGTCAGCGAGGCGACGTTGAGCGCGATCTGGTGCGCGGCGACCGAGGTCGTGCCCAGCCGTGCCATCAGCAGCGCGATGCCGCCGAAGGCGCTGACCTCGACGAAGAACATCACGCCCATCGGTGCGCCGAGCCGGAACAGCTCGCGCTGGCGGCGCCAGTCGATCCGCTGCCAGCGGCGGAACGGATAGGTTGCGCGATAGGCCGGCGCATAACGGATCCAGCCGACCATCAGCAGCAGCGTCACCCACATGCAGAATGCCGTTGCCCAGCCGCAGCCGACGCCGCCCATCGCCGGGAAGCCGAAGTGGCCGTAGATCAGCATCCAGTTCGCCGGCACGTTCAGCGCCAGACCGATCAGCGAAATCACCATCATCGGCTTGGTCTGGCCCAGGCTGGCGCTGTAGCCATAGAGCACGCGGAACAGCGCGAACGGCACCAGCCCCCAGCTGACGGCGATCAGGAAGCCGTGTGCCTTGGCCGCGACGTCGGGCGGCAGGCCGAGGTGCGGAAAGATCGGCGCCGCGGCGAGCGCGATCAGCCAGGCGATCAGCGCCCAGCACAGCCCCTGGTACAGCGCCTGCTGCACCAGCGGCGGCACCTCGGCTTCGCGGCGCGCGCCGACCGCATGGGCGACGAGCGGGCTGGCGGCGAGGTTCAGACCGATCAGCGTGACGATCAGCATCACCCAGATCGACGCGCCGACCGACACCGCGGCCAGGTCGCCGGCCGAGACGTGGCCGGCCATCACCGCGTCGACGAACGACGTGCCGGTCGATGCCAGCTGGCCGATCATGATCGGCCAGGCGAGGGTCCAGGTGGCGCGGGCTTCTTGGCGCAGGTGCAACATCGGACTTCCTTTGATGCGCCGCGCCTTGTGGGTCAGCGGCGTAGACAGCGGTACCGGGTCGGTACCTCGTAACACGCGATCAGCGTCGGGAACAGCGCCTGCAGCCGCAAGGCCAGGTGAACGTCGATGCCGCGGACATGCAGGCTGAGGCCGTCGCGCCGGGCCGGGAAACCCAGATCGGCGGCGACGACGCCGGCGCGGATCAGTTCGGCCTCGTCGAGCGCGCCGCGGGCCTTCAGACACAGGCTGGGTTCGCTGCCGGTACGTGGCCGGACGGTGGAAGAATGGTTCACGGTGCAGGGTTCGAGACAATCGTACATGGCGGCCTCCAATCGGAACGGGACGGCCGACTGCTCGGCCGACGCTTTAGCGGCATTTGTACGCGCCCCGCAAGTTGTCGCTTAACTCGGCGCGGCGGATGAGACGGCATCCGTGACCGTAAAAAAACCCGCGTGCAGGGCGCGGGTTCGCTCGCACGCTTTAGCCGGATTTATTGGCAGCGCCCGCAAGCTGAGGGGTCAAATCGGCGCTGTAACGAGCCCCCATTCTGCTGAGCGGCGACGCCGTCCGTCAAGTGCCGGGCGGATTACTCGGGCTGGCGCGAATCGAGCATGAGCGTGACCGGACCGTCGTTGACCAGCGCAACCTGCATTTCGGCGCCGAAGACCCCGGTCGGTACCGGTTTGCCGAGCACCTCGCCGAGGCGTTCGACAAAGGCGTCGAACAGCGGCTGCGAGACATCCCCCCTGGCGGCGCGGCCCCAGGACGGGCGGTTGCCCTTGCGATAGCTGCCGTAGAGCGTGAACTGCGACACCGCCAGCGCTTCGCCGCCGGTGTCGAGCAGCGAGCGGTTCATCACGCCGTTGTCATCCTCGAATACGCGCAGGCTGGCCACCTTGTTCGCCATCCACGCGAGGTCGGTATCGGTGTCGGCATCCTCGATGCCGACCAGCAGCAGGAGGCCGGGGCCGATCCGGCCGCAGACGGCGTCGTCGACCGAAACGTGCGCTCGTGTGGCGCGCTGCAACAGGACCCGCATACCGGCTTCCTAGCGATGAGGCGAAGCGGAAATGGTAGCGCCGGCGTGCTGTGCTGTCAGCTTGGCCGTTGGCGGTTGTGAATCCGTACGCTGGCCTGCCTTGCCTCACTGACAAAACGGCTGCGCGGATCCGGCGTGTGCGGGTCGTGGCTGCCGAAGAGCTCGAGCCTGAGCATCCGGGCCTCGTCCGGACGCGAGTGCGCCAGCTTGTCCAGATCGGCGACGATGTCGCGCAACTGCTGCGGCTGCTGCTTGACCGGCAGGCGGATCGCCAGCGCCAGGCCGTTGAGCTTGGCCATGTCGATCCGGAACAGCAGGTCGTGGTACGCGGCACGGCGCATCCCGAGCGGCCGCTCCATCGGCACGGTCGCGGCGTCCAGTTGCGATGCGCCGCGCGTTCGCGGCGCGAACTCCGAAAGCTGGGTACTGAACAGCGTTTTCAGGCGACTGAGCAAGGCTGGGCCCTGATGGTGATTTTCTTAATCGAACTGTAATTATTTACCGATTAGTAAGCAAGTACCGTCGACTACACCGACCTGCCTATGGGTGCTGGCAATCAATCGGGATTTTCACTAAGATCGGAAGCTCGCTCTATCTCACTGTTTTCCTAAGGATTTGATGATGAAACGCGTAGGTCTCGTCGGTTGGCGCGGCATGGTGGGCTCGGTCCTCATGCAGCGGATGCAGGAAGAAAAGGATTTCGACCTGATCGAACCGGTGTTCTTCACTACCTCGCAAGCGGGCAGCGCCGCGCCGAATTTCGGCAAGGACGCCGGTTCGCTCAAGGATGCGAAGAACATCGCCGAACTCTCGGCGATGGACATCATCATTTCCTGCCAGGGCGGCGACTACACGACCGAGGTCTTCCCGCAGCTGCGTGCGGCCGGCTGGAACGGTTACTGGATCGACGCGGCCAGCACGCTGCGGATGGAAGACGACGCGGTCATCATCCTCGACCCGGTCAACCGCGGCGTGATCGACGCGGCATTGTCGCGCGGCGTGAAGAACTACATCGGCGGCAACTGCACCAACTCGATCCTGTTGATGGGCGTCGGTGGCCTGTTCCGCGAAGGGCTGGTCGACTGGGTCAGTTCGATGACCTACCAGGCCGCATCGGGTGGCGGCGCCAACCACATGCGCGAACTGCTGAAGGGCATGGGCGTGGTGTACGGCACCGTGGCCGACGAACTGGCGACGCCGGCTTCGGCGATCCTCGACATCGACCGCAAGGTCGCGCAGGCGATCCGTTCGGACGTGCCGACCGAATTCTTCGGCGCACCGCTCGCCGGCGGTCTGATTCCGTGGATCGACAAGCAGCTCGACAACGGCCAGTCCAAGGAAGAATGGAAGGGCCAGGCCGAGGTCAACAAGATCCTCGGTACCAGCGAAACCGTGCCGGTCGACGGCCTGTGCGTGCGCATCGGCGCGATGCGCTGCCACTCGCTGGCGCTGACGCTCAAGCTCAACAAGGACCTGCCGCTGGCCGAGGTCGAAGCCATCATCAAGTCGGGCAACGACTGGGTGAAGTGGGTGCCGAACGACCGCGACGTTACCGTCAGGGAACTGACGCCGGCGTCGATCACCGGCGGGCTGGAAATCGGCGTCGGCCGCGTCCGCAAGCTCAATATGGGTCCGGAGTACGTCAGCGCCTTCGTGATCGGCGACCAGCTGCTGTGGGGCGCGGCCGAACCGCTGCGCCGGATGCTGCGGATCCTGCTCGGCGAGTAAGCCGCGGCAACGCTAGCCAACGGGACGCACTGCGTCCCGTTTTCATTGGCGAGTCTCGCCTGAGGACAAGCATGAAACAGTGGTTGAACAAGCTGCTCCGGCGCGAGCTCGTCGCCCCGGCGCCGTCGCACTTTCCGCCGACCGAGCTGATGCCGTCACAGCGGCGTGCCAGCGAAGCGGGCAGCCATCCGCTCCGGCATTCGCTGACCTACCGGATCAAGCGCGACGCGCTGATGATCGTCGCCGAAATGAACCGCGGCGCAACGATGGAGAACTGCGAGATGCTGGCACGCCAGCTGGCCTTCGTGCAGAAGGAGCTGATCCAGGCGGCGTATCACGACGAAACGCTGCCGAAGGAACAGCGCGTTGCGCTGGCGAAATACCACGCGCTGAACATCCGCCAGGGGCTGGGCGAGCGCCGGACCCAGCCGATGCGCGGCATCGTCACGCCGGGGGCGAGCCGCGCATAGCGCCGGTTCGGCCGCGGGAAAGCGCCGGCAGCTTCCGGGGCGCTAGCTGTGAAGGTTCAATAGGTTGTTTCGGGTGTTCACCCGGAGAAGTTCTGCGAGACTGGAAATCGCCAAACCCCCAGTCACAGAACAAGACACCGGATGAACACACATAAGGATGCCCGACTGACGTATCTGCGTCGCCTGGAAATGGTTCAGGACATCACCGAGCATGGTTTGTCGACCGCGGCGGCGGCGGCACGCCATGGCGTAAGCGCGGTCACCACCCGCAAGTGGCTGGGCCGCTATCTGGTCGGCGGCGCGGCTGCCTTGCTCGACAAATCCTCGCGTCCCGAGCGCTCGCCACGTGCCATTGCGCCCAGCGTTGCCCTGACGATCATCGAATTGCGTCGCAAGCTGTTCCTGCAGGCTCGCATCGCAAGCTATATCGGCGTGTCCAAAGCAACCGTCAGTCGCGTGCTGCGACACGCAGGGCTATCGCGGTTAAGCGACCTGCAGCCCGCAGAGCCTGTGCAGCGCTACGAGCGCGAAACGCCCGGCGAACTGCTGCACGTCGACATCAAGAAGCTCGCCCGCTTCGAGCAGGTCGGCCATCGCATCACCGGCGATCGTCGCCAGAACAGCCGAAACAGCGGCTGGGAATATCTGTTCGTGGCGATCGACGACCATAGTCGCATCGCCTTCACCCGACTCTACCCCGACGAGCGCCGCGCCAGCGCCATCGACTTCCTGCGTGCGGCCAACGACTACTTCAAAACGCTGGGCGTACCGCTCCAGCGCCTGATCACCGATAACGGGCCCGCCTTCCGCTCCCATGACTTCGGCCGCGTTTGCGTTGAACTGGGCATTAAGCAGAGGTTCACCCGCGCCTACCGACCGCAAACCAACGGCAAGGCCGAGCGCTTCATCCAGTCCGCGCTGCGCGAATGGGCCTACGGCCAAACCTATCAACACTCGGATGAGCGCGGCGCAGTCCTGAGGTATTGGAATCATTATTACAACTGGCACCGTCCGCATCACGGCATCGGCTGCCACGTGCCCATGTCCCGTCTCTCAGCAACGAAAAACAACGTCTTGACTCTTCACAGCTAGCCGGCGACCGTCGCCGTCTCGACGACGTGGCCGATGCGCGGGAAGATGTGCTTGACCGTTGCGTCATGCGCTTCCTGGCTGCCGGCCTTCATCGCATCGGCGACGAAATACTGCGCGTAGCCGAGCTCGTACGCCTGCCTTGCGGTCGATTCGACGCCGATATTGGTTGCGATGCCGGCAAGCACGATCGTGTCGATGCCGCGTCGCCGCAGCTGCAGGTCGAGGTCGGTACCGAAGAACGCGCCCCACTGGCGCTTGGTGACGGTGTAGTCGCGGTCGCCGACCCCGAGCGCTTCGACGAAGCGGCCCTAGTCCGGCGGGCGTAGCCCTGGCGCCGCCGGCGTGTCGCACGGTGGCGCAAGCGCATCGCGGCCGTCGTGGAAGTCGACGTTGACGAAGGCGATGAAGCCGTCATGATCGCGGAAGCGCTTGACCAGCCGGGCTGCCCGTTCGACGACGGCATTGCCGTCGAAGGCGCGGACGATGCCGCATTGCAGGTCGATCAGCACCAGCGCGGTGCGCCCGAAGTCGAGATCGAGCATGGCCTACTCCGCAAGCTGGCGCCGGAACACCCAGCGCTGCGCATCGCTGGCGCCGGGCGCGAAGGCGTAGCCGTCGAGGTCGAAGCCCTGCAGCGCTTCGGGCTGGCGGATGCGGTTGAGCGCGGCGTAGCGGACCATCAGCCCGCGGGCACGCTTGGCGTAGAAGCTGATGATCTTGTAGCGGCCGCCCTTGAAGTCCTCGAACACCGGCGTAACGAGCTTCGCCGCCAGCTTCTTCGGCTTGACCGACTTGAAGTATTCGTCGCTGGCGAGGTTGACGAGCGTGCCGGCGCCAACGTCGTTGACGGCGTCGGTGATCGTGTCGCCCCAGTGCGCGTACAGATTGGTGCCGGCCGGATTGGCGAGCCGCGTGCCCATCTCGAGCCGGTAGGGCTGGATCAGGTCGAACGGCTTGAGCAGCCCGTACAGCCCCGAGAGGATGCGCAGGTGCTGGCCGAGGTAGTCGAACGCATCGCGTCCGAGGCCGTAGGCGTTCAGCCCTTCATAGACGTCGCCCTTGAACGCGAATACCGCCGGCCGCGCGTTGTCCGGCGTGAACGGCGGCTGCCAGCCCTGGTAACGGCCGGCGTTGAGCACGGCGAGTTCGTCCGAGATCGACATCAGCTGCGACAGCTCGGCCGGCGACTTCTGCCGCAGCACGTCGATCAGCGTGGCGCTGCGGTCGAGGAAATCCGGCTCGCTGTGGCGCCGCGTCGGCAAGGCGGTGGCGTAGTCCAGCGTCTTGGCCGGTGAAATCAGCATCAGCACTACGCGTTCCTCATTCGCCGATCTTGGCGTCGCGCAGCAGCGCAGCCAGTTCCATCGCGGTCTTGACGTGCATTTTCTCGAGGATGCGCGCGCGGTGGACCTCGACGGTCTTCATCGAAATCGAGAGATCGTCGGCGATCTGCTTGTTGAGCCGGCCGGTGAGGATCAGCTTCATCACCTCGCGTTCGCGCGGGGTCAGCGACTCGAGCCTTGCCTCGACGGCGTTCTTCACCTGCCATTGCGTGCGCTTGAGCGCGTCGGCGGCGATCGAGCGTTCGACCAGGTCGACGATGTCGTTGTCGTTGAACGGCTTCTCGATGAAGTCGGTTGCGCCGTCCTTGAGCGCGCCGACCGCCATCGGCACGTCGCCGTGGCCGGTCAGGAACACCACCGGCGGCAGGTAGGGAAACTCGCGCAGTTTCTGGAACAGCTCGAGGCCGCTCATGCCGGGCATCCGCACGTCGAGCAGCAGGCAGCTGAAGCGGTCCGGCGTGTAGTCGGCCAGCAGTGCCTCGGCGTTCGGGAAGGGCTGGACGTCGTGGTTGCGGGTCGAGAACAGCCAGGCGAGCGCGTCGCGCAGGGCGTCGTCGTCGTCGACGATGGCAATGCGGCGGTTAGGGTTCGATGGCATCGGGTTCCTCGCTGAACGGTACGGTAAAGATGAAGCGGCTGCCGCCGCCGGGATTGGCTTCGACCCACATCCGGCCCTGATGGTGCTCGATGATCGAGCGGCAGATATTCAGCCCCATGCCCATGCCGGTGTCCTTGGTCGTAAAGAACGGTTTGAACAGTTGCTCGAGCTGCTCGGGCGACAGCCCCGGGCCGCGGTCGGCGATCGTCACGCGCAGGTAGTCGCCGTCGCGGCCGAGCGAGATCGCCAGCGCGCGCCGCGCCGGCGGCGTCGTGTCCATTGCTTCGAGCGCGTTCTTGATCAAATTAAAGATCACCTGCTCGAGCATTACCGGGTCGGCGTACAGCGACGGCAGGTCGGGCGACTGCTGCAGCGAGACGTCGGCGTCGCGGCGGACGATCTCGTGGCCCAGCAGGTCGAGCACCGTGTCGAGCAGCGTGCCGATCTCGCAGCGCTTGCGCGACGGCGCCCGGCGCTGCACGAACTCGCGGATGCCGCGGATGATCTGCCCGGCGCGCTTGGCCTGCTCGGCCATCTTGTCGAGCGCCTGCGCCAGCTGCTTGAGGTTGGGGTCGGGGCTGCCGAGGATGTTGCGGCAGCCCGAGGCGTAGCTGGCGATCGCGCCGAGCGGCTGGTTGAGTTCGTGCGCGAGGCTCGACGCCATCTCGCCCATGCTGATCAGCCTGGCGGTCTGCTGCAGCGTCTCGTTCTGGCGCCGTTCGCGCTCGGCGGCAGTCTTCAGCGCGGTGATGTCGGTGGCGATCTCGAGCCAGACCGCCGAGCCGTCGACCCAGACGCTCTGGCGGCTCTTGATCTGGTACCAGCGTTTGCTGAACGGGTCGTACCACTCGGCATCGACCGGGGGCTCGGTGCGGCGCTTGACGAATGGGACGATGCAGCAGCGGCCGCGCCAGTCCGGCAGGCCGAAGGCGCGGTCGAACTGCAGGTTGGACATCAGCAGCTCGCCGGTCTCGGTGTCCGAAACGGCAACCGCGGCGTCGAGGCCGTTGAGCACGGTGACGAAGCGCTCGTGCGACGCCTGCAGCGCCTTGCGTTCGCGCCGCAGCTCGGTGATGTCGTACATCGCGTTCATCCAGCCGATGTGCCGGCCGTCGCCGTCGATCAGCTTCGATGCGTAAAGCCGGACGTCGAAACGCTCGCCGCTCTTTTTCATGAAGCGGACCGAAAAGCCGTTCGGGTCGAGCCGGCCGGCGAGGATCGCATCCGACGCCGCCTGGCAGCGCTCGATCTCCTCCGGCGGCCAGTACGGCAACGGCGGGCGCAGGCCGATCAGCGCCTCGCTCGAGAAGCCGGTCATCTCGGTGTACGCGCGGTTGACGTGCAGCACCCGGCCTTCGAGGTCGGTCGCGCGCAGGCCGGTGACCAGCGAGTTCTCCATCGCCAGCCGCAGCGCGGTCTCGCTGCGCAGCCGCACTTCGATGGCTTCGCGTTTGCGGATGTGCCGGCGCAGCGCCCAGGTCGATGCGAGCATGGCGCCGGCGAGTATGAACAGCAGCCACGGCAGCAGATCGGCGAGCAGTGTCCGCGGCGTGCCGTAGGGCCGCGCGACGAGGGTCAGCGCCAGCGGCGGCTTGTCGAGTCTGACCGTGTAGGCCTTGTCGCCCGGGTCGTACTGGCGCTGGTATTTCGACGCGAGCACCCTGCCGTCGGGGCCGAGCAGGCTCACCTGGTAACGCTGGCCCAGCCACCACGGCACCTGGTGCTGCAGCAGCACGTCGAGCGCGATCGTCGCGACGACGAAATTGCCGTGATCGGGGGTTTCGGTCGTGTAGGTGACAATGGGCTGGCCGTCGATGGTCTGCAGCTCGCCCCAGCCAGTCTTGCCGTCGAAGGGCTGGGTATGCCGGGCCTGCGGTGCGGTCCAGCGCGCACGCGGGCCGCCGCTGTGCAGCGCCAGGCCGATGATTTCGGGATTGGTCTGGATCAGCGTCAGCACCCGGGCCTGGAAGGCCGGCGCGGTGTAGTCCTGGCCGGGCAGCGTTGCCGCGAGCGCAAGCAGCGCCTCGCGGTTGGCCTCGGCCTGCTGTTCGATCGCCTGCTTCTGCCACAGCATGTCCTGCTCGAGCTGGGCGGTGCGCAGCGTCTCGGTTTCGCCGCGCGTCACCAGCAGGAAGCCGGCGAACAGCAGCGCGAACAGTGCGGCAATCAGCCCCGGCAGCGGCTGCAGCCAGCGGGCCGGGGCGTGCGGGAGACGCACGTCAGGCGCTGACCGCGTTGGCGAGCGGCAGGCCCTTGGCGAACGCGTCGAGGTTCTCGAACACGGTGTCGGCGATGTTGGTCAGCGCCTCGTGGGTCAGATAGCCCTGGTGCGAGGTGATCACGACGTTCGGGAAGGTCATCAGCCGTGCCAGCACGTCGTCCTGCAGCGCGGTGCCCGACAGGTCTTCGAAGAACACGCCTTCCTCGTACTCGTAGACGTCGAGGCCGACGCCGCCGATCTGGCCGCTCTTGAGCGCGCCGACCAGCGCCGCGCTGTCGATCAGCCCTCCGCGACTGGTGTTGATGATCACCGCGCCGCGCTTCATCGTCGAAAGCGAGGCGGCACTGATCAGGTGGCGGGTTTCCGGAAACAGCGGTACGTGCAGCGACACGACGTCCGATTCGCTCAGCAGCGTCTCGAGCGGAACGAAGGTGCAACCGAGCTCGGCGGCGTGCTTGGTGTCGGGCGAGCGGTCGAACGCGAGCACGCGCATGCCGAAGCCGTTGGCGATCTTCATCGCCGCCTGGCCGATCTTGCCGGCGCCGACGACGCCGAACGTCCGGCCGTGCAGGTTGAAGCCTTCCAGCCCTTCGAGCGAGAAGTTGCCGTCGCGGACCCGGGTGTAGGCGCGGTGGGTCTTGCGCACCAGCGTCAGCAGCAGCGCGAACAGGTGCTCGGCGACCGCTTCGGGCGAGTACGCCGGAACCCGGGTCACGGTGATGCCGAGCTGCCTGGCGGCATCGAGATCGACGCCGTTGAAGCCGGCACAACGCAGCGCGACGTGCTTGACGCCGAGCAGCGCCAGCGCGTTCAGCGTCGACGCATCGAGCGTGTCGTTGACGAAGGGGCAGACGGCGTCGAAGCCCGCGGCGAGCGGGACGGTATTGCGGTTGAGCCGGTCGCCGAAGTAGACCAGCTCGTGGCCGTAGCGGGCATTGGCCGCGTTCAGCGAGGTTTCATCGTAACGTTTGCTGTCGAATACCGCGATCCGCATCTCTGGGTCCGTGTGAGTCTTAGAGCCTGTTCAAAGTCTTTTCGCGTCAGCGTTCGGGGTAGTGCCGGGGGCGGGCAAGGCGCGAGCCGCGCCGCGGTACAGGTACCGCAAGCGGTTTGCAACGCCGCACGCTGCCGGCAATGCCCCGAACCCGAAGGGCCGGGCCGGAAAAAGGTCATCCACTGCGTTGTACTCCTTGCCAATAACCGGTTATTGCCCGCATCGCACGCCTTGTGCCTGACCTTTTTCCGGCCCGGCGCTGACGTGAAAAGACATTGAACAGGTTCTTACTGGCCGAACGGGTTGTAGCTGGCGTTGAGCTCGCGGCCGTTCCAGAAATGGCCGTTGAGTTTCTGCACCAGCACTTCGGCTGCTGCACTGCTGCAGGCGATCGTTACCGATGCCGCCAGCTTCTCGCCAAGGCCTTCGGCGATCGTCACGTCACTGACCTCGGCGCTCATGCCCAGATCGGTGAACAGTGTGCGCACGTCGTCGGCGCTGGTTTCGGGCGGCAGGTTGCCGATCAGGATCGCAGTCATTGCGGGGCTCCTACAATCAGGGATTTTACGGGGATGGCGGGGGCGAGCGCTTGTGGCTCACCGCCTCCTGGCGATAGCGGTCGTCGGCATGGTCCGGCGAGAGGTAGTGCGGTGCCACGGTCTCGAGCGCGGTCGGGTCCCAGCCTAACACGGCCGGAAAGCCGTCGGACCAGACATTATCAATTTTCATCGAGTCGAGATTGTCGTGGCTCAAAGGCGGCTTGGGCAGCAGGGCCATCAGGCTGGCCTCGATGCGGGCGACGGCGTCGGGCAGCGGCAGTACCGGGCGCGGATGGCCGGACCACTGGCCGGCAAGGCGAACGAGCTCGGACAGCGTATAGACCCTGGGGCCGACCAGGGGCAGGCGCAGGCCGATCAGCGCGTCGCGCTCGAGCGCAGTGGCGAAGGCGCGGCTGACGTCCTCGACCCAGACCGGCTGGAAGCGCACGTCGGCGCCGGCGAGCGGCATCAGCGGCAGGCGGTGCTGCAGCCGGGCGAACAGGTTGAGGAAGTGGTCGTCGCGGCCGAAGACGACCGACGGCCGGAAGATCGTCCAGGCCAGCTTGCTGGCGGCGACCTTTTCCTCTGCGCGCCCCTTGCTGCGCTGGTACATCGACGGCGCGGCGATGCCGGCGCCGAGCGCGCTCATGTGCAGGTAGCGGCGCACGCCGGCGGCTTCGCACGCGGCGAGGAGCTTCTCGGTCAGCGCCACGTGGGCGTGCTCGAAATGTTCGGCGTCGCCCTGCAGGATGCCGACGAGGTTGATCACCGCGTCCTGGCCGCGGACGAGCTCGGCCAGCGTGGCCGGGTCGTGGACGTCGGCCTCGACCAGTTCGAGCAGCGGCAGTACCAGGAGGTCGACGTGCTGTTCGCGGTGCCGGGTCGGCAGCGTCAGCGCATGGCCTGCGCCGGAAAGCCGGGCGGCCAGGCTGCTGCCGATGAAGCCTGTGCCACCGAGAACGAGGATTTGCATGCTGGACCTCACTGAACCTCAGTTACCGTCTCCGCCGTCGGCGCCGCCGAGCGAGTTGTCCTGGGGCGGCGTGACGAGCTTGCCGGGAATGGCGGCGAGGCGCTGGTGCAAGGTGGTGTTCGAGCCGAAACTCGCACCGTAGTGCTGCGCGTTGGCGAGCACCTTTTTCACGTAGTTGCGCGTCTCGTCGAAGGGGATCGTTTCAATATAGATCGCCGCGTCGAGTGCGTCGTTGTTCTGCCAGTTGCGCGCCCGACCGGGGCCGGCGTTGTAGCCGGCGGTGACCAGGACCGGGTGCTCGTCGAGGCGGTCGAGCAGGTAGCGCAGGTAGAAGGTGCCCATGCTGACGTTGGTCGAGATGTCGGTGACCTCGGACAGGTCGAAGCGCTTGCGGCCCATCTTGCCGGCGACCCACTTGGCCGTGGCCGGCATCAGCTGCATCAGTCCGGCGGCGCCGGCGCTCGAGCGGATGTCGGGGACGAAGCGGCTTTCCTGGCGGATCAGCCCGTAGACCCAGGCCGGGTCGAGGCCCTGATCCTGCGCGGCCTGGGTGACGACATTGCGCCACGGGTAGGGGTAGCGCAGGGTCGGGTCCGACAGCGGCTTGAGCCGCTCGGCGGTATCGATCGAGCGGTCGTACAGGCCGCGGGCGTCGGCGAGCGTCGCCGCGGCGAGCATCTGGCCGTCGTTCATGCCCCTGAGTGCCCACGCCCACTCGCGTGCGCCTTCGACGCGCCAGTTCTGCGCGTACAGCGCCAGCGCGCGGCGGATGCCGGGCACCTGCTCGATCGTCCGCTGCTCGGTTGCGTCGGCACGCCGGTGCTGCGGTTTCTCGCTGGCGACCGGGCCGATTTCCTCGCGGGCGAGCAGCGCGTAGAAGTCGTCGCCGTCGGTCAGCCCGAGCAGCAGCGGCTGTGCCTCGGCGCCGCGACCCTGGGCCCTGAGCGCTTCGGCTTTCCAGTAGCGCCAGACCGACAGCTGCAGGTCGTCGGCCGGCATCGCGTCGATCCGGGCAAGCACTGTCTTGAAGTCGCGCACGCGCAGCGCCGCGCGCACCGCCCAGAAGCGCCCGGCTTCGTCGAGGCCGGCCATGCCGCCGCGCTCGAACCAGGCGCTGGCGTTGTCGTTGTGGTTCTTGGCGGCGATCAGCCCGAGCTGCTGCCAGCCGTAGCGCTGGTCGGCCGCCGGCCAGTTGATCGACGCCGACTGGAACAGTTGTGCGGCGCGGTCGGCGTCCTTGCGCGCCAGCCGCTGCATTGCATAGAGCTGCATTTCGCGCGCAGCGCGGCCGTCGGCCGCCGCGTCGAAGACCTTGTCCGGCGTGTTGGCGGCGCGGGCGAGTGATTTGGCGGTCAGCTCGGCCGGAAAGCCGACGCGCGCGCCGAGCTGGCGGGCGAGGTCGCTGCGGTTGGCATTCAGCGCCATCCGGATGCGCGTCCACGCGTCGTCCTGCGTCAGCACGTTGCGGGTGAACAAGGTGTCGAAGACCGGGTTGCACGCATCGGCGAGCGGCCTGGCGCTGAACCACAGCGGCCTGGCCTGCGCCAGCGCGCCGGTGTCGTTGCGCAGCGCGGCCGATTGCGCGGCGTAGCACTTGAGTTCGGCGCTCGGGCTGTCGAGCTTCGGGTATTCGGTGTCGTATGACACCCAGTCCTGACGCTTGCCGAGCTCCTTGAGCCAGTCGGCGCGCAGCCGTTCGGCGATCGGCGTGCCGTCGTAGCGCGCGAGGAAGGGCGCGACGTCCGCCTCGGTCAGCGTATTGATCTGCGCCGACAGCAGGTAGTAGCGCGGGTACATCTCGAGCACGTCGCCGTTGGCGTTCTGCGCGAGCTGGTTCAGCGTCGCCAGATCGCGCGAGCGGGCGGCTTCGCGCAACTGGGTCAGGTCGATCTGGGCTTGGGCGCACAGGCTGGCGCCGAGGGTGATCAGGGCAAGGAGCGATTTCATCATGGCTCAACCGGCAAAGGGGCGAAAACGGGGGCGCCGGCGCACGCAGCGGCGGCGCGGCAGAGTGGTCCGATTCTAATCCAAGCCCGTTACGGGCTGACGTGAATTGTCATATTGCGATCTTGGCCGACGGTGGCGGCTTCGGGCACCGTCGTCAGCTTGACCTGGATCAAGCGGAATAAAAACAGCGCTCAATCGGTATGAACGGTTATATGCCGGCGGTGCTAGATTCGTCCCGATGCTGCCCGGCCGCGGTGGCCGCAGCCCTCGTTCACCCGGGAGTTTTCCGCATGCGCTTCGATACCCTGGCCATTCATGCCGGTTATAGCCCTGATCCGACCACCAAGGCGGTGGCGGTGCCGATCTACCAGACGAGCAGCTACGCCTTCGACGACACCCAGCATGCGGCCGACCTGTTCGACCTCAAGGTCGCCGGCAACATCTACACGCGGATCATGAATCCGACCACCGACGTACTCGAGAAGCGCGTCGCGGCGCTCGAAGGCGGCATCGGCGGGCTGGCGCTGGCGTCGGGGCAGGCGGCGATCACCTATTCGATCCTGACCATCGCCGAGGCCGGCGACAACATCATCTCGATCTCGACACTGTACGGCGGCACCTACAACCTGTTCGCGCACACCCTGCCGCAGTACGGCATCGAAACGCGCTTCGTCGATTACCGCGATCCGGCCGCCGCCGCCGCGCGGATCGACGCCAGGACCAAGGCGATCTACGTCGAGTCGATCGGCAATCCGCTCGGCAACGTCGTCGACTTCGCGGCGTTTGCCGAGGTCGCCCACGCGCACGGCATTCCGCTGATCGTCGACAACACGGTGCCGACGCCGTACATCACCCGGCCGTTCGAGCACGGCGCCGACATCGTCGTGCATTCATTGACCAAATACATCGGCGGCCACGGCAACAGCATCGGCGGCATCATCGTCGACTCGGGCAAATTCCCGTGGGCCGAGCACAAGCAGCGCTTCCGCCGGCTGAACGAGCCCGACGTCAGCTATCACGGTGTCGTCTATACCGAGGCGCTCGGCGACGCCGCCTACATCGGCCGTGCCCGCGTCGTGCCGCTGCGCAATACCGGCGCGGCGATCTCGCCGTTCAACGCCTTCCTGATCCTGCAGGGACTGGAAACGCTGGCGCTGCGGATCGAGCGCCACAGCGACAATGCGCTCAAGGTCGCCGAATACCTGCAGGGCCATCGCGCGGTCGAATGGGTCAACTACGCCGGCCTGCCGGGGCATGAGTCGCACGCGCTGGTGCAGAAGTACTTTGATGGCCGGGCGTCGGGGCTGCTGACTTTCGGCGTCAAGGGTGGCCGCGAAGCCGGCGCGCGCTTCCAGGACGCGCTGAAGCTGGTGACGCGCCTGGTCAACATCGGCGACGCCAAGTCGCTGGCGTGCCATCCGGCATCGACGACGCACCGGCAGTTGTCGCCCGAGGAGCTGAAGAAGGCAGGCGTCAGCGAGGAAACGGTGCGGCTGTCGATCGGCATCGAGCATATCGACGACATCATCGACGACCTCGAACAGGCGCTGGCCGCCGCGGCGTGATCCGTCACTGAAGATGAAAAAGCGGCCCGCGGGCCGCTTTTTTCTTGCTGGATCGGCGTTTACAGCTGGCCCATCAGGTGCTGAACGACGAGGCTGCTGCTCGCGACACAGATCCACACGCCGAGCCCGAGCAGGATGGGGCGGAAGCCGGTGCCGCGCATCTGGCCGAGGTTGGACGACAGGCCGATCGCAGTCAGCGCGACGACAATCAGGAACTGCGCGATATGGTGAGCGTACGGGAAGACCGCCGCCGGAATCAGCCCGAAGGTGCTGGCGAGCGAGGCGACGACGAACCACAGGATGAACCACGGGAAGATGCGCTTGAGGCTGAAGTTGCCGCTGCCGGCCTTGTGGTTCTGGTGCGCCACGATAAGCGCCATGACGAGGCAGACCGGGATGATCAGCGTGGCGCGGGTCAGCTTGACGATGGTCGCGTACTGGCCGGCGAGCTGGCTGTAGCTGTAGCCGGCGGCGACGACCGACGACGTGTCGTTGATCGCGGTACCGGCCCACAGGCCGAAGCCCTTGTCCGACAGGCCGAGCAGGTGGCCGAGCAGCGGGAACAGCAGCACGGCGACAAGGTTGAACAGGAAGATCGTCGAGATCGAGAACGCCGTTTCGTGGTCGTCCGGCTTGATGATCGGCGTGACCGCGGCGATCGCCGAGCCGCCGCAGATCGCCGTGCCGACGCCGATCAGCACCTTGAGCTTGTCCGGCACGCCGAGCAGCTTGCCGAGCACGATGGCCGAAACGAAGGCCGTGGCGACGGTGACCAGCGTGACCTCGAGCGACTGCATCCCGGTATGCGCGACCTGGGTGAAGTTGAGGCCGACGCCGAGCGCGATGATCGACCACTGCAGGATCTGCTTGCCGGCAAAGCCGATGCCGGGGCGGAAACGCTCGCCCGGGTGGAACAGGTTGTTGACCGCGAGGCCGAGGACGATGCCGATCACCGGGCCGCCGACCAGCGGGAAGGCTTCGCCGAGCAGTGCGGCGACGGTGGCCAGCGCCAGTGCGAGCAGCAGGCCGCGGCTGTGGGTTTGAACGGTGTGCATGGTGCCATCCTTGACCGAAAGCTGTCTGGCTGACGGTTGTTATTGCTGATGGCGATAACTATGTTCTTTATGGTTATATGTGTAAAAACGGTTATATGACGATATTTAATTGGTAAAACCGATTTATCCGGCGCCATGCGCCGCAAACCCAGCGCCGGCGCGGCTTGCCGTGCCGGTAGCGCGAACGGCGTCGGCCGGCGTGATGGCCGCTTCGGTGTTTTTACCGGTGTTGTGTCGATGAATCGGGGAGGAAGAAATGATCCGGCTGACCTTGCGCGAGCTTGAAGTGTTCGTGACCACCGCGCAGCAGGGCGGCATTACCGCCGCCGGCACCGAGCTGGGCTTGTCGCAGTCGGCGGCCAGCGGCGCGCTGGCCGAGCTCGAGCGCCGGCTCGACGTCACCGTATTCGACCGGATCGGCCGGCGGGTGCAGTTGAACGAACACGGCCGCTGGCTGCTGCCGCAGGCCGAAGCGCTGCTGGCGCAGGCGCGCGAGATCGAGGCGCGCTTTCGCGGCGATGCGCCGGCGCGGCTGCGGCTGGCAGCGAGTTCGACGATCGGCAACCGCGTGCTGCCCGAACTGCTGGGCGTGCTGCTGGCCGAAGACCCGGACAGCCGCGCCGAGATCGCCATCGGCAACAGCCATGATGCGATCGCCGCCGTCGCCGACTACCGCGCCGACCTCGGCCTGATCGAAGGGATCAGCCACGATGCGCGCGTGATCGCCGAGCCGTGGCTGGCCGACGAGCTCGTCGTCGTCGCGGCGCCTGCGCACCCGTGGGCCGCAGCGCCGCTGACGCAGGCGATGCTGCAGGATGCGCAATGGGTGCTGCGCGAACAGGGCTCGGGAACGCGCGAGGTGCTCGAGGCCGCGCTGGCGCCGCTGGTCGGCAGCCCGAAGGTCGCGCTCGAACTTGGTACCAGCGAGGCGGTCAAGGGCGCGGTGCGCGCCGGGCTGGGGTTGGCCTGCCTGTCACGCCGCACCGTCGCGACCGAGCTGGCGCGCGGCGAACTGATCGCACTGGCGGCGCCATCGCTCGACCTGACGCGGTGCTTTTACCTGATCCATGCCCGCGACAAGGTGCTGACGCAAGGTGCCCAGCGCTTCCTGACGCTGTGCAAGGCATAACTGACGCGCGAGCGGCAGGCGGCCGACTCGCCGGCCACGGGCAAAAGCAAGTAGAATCAGCAGGTTTCAGAACCGGAAACCGGACCATCCGGCCAAGACCGACATGCTGACCTTCCAGGACATCCTTCTCAAGCTGCAGACCTACTGGGCAAGCCAGGGCTGCGCGCTGCTGCAACCGTACGACCTCGAAGTCGGCGCGGGCACCTTCCACACCGCGACCTTCCTGCGCTCGCTCGGCCCCGAGCCGTGGAACGCCGCCTACGTGCAGCCGTCGCGCCGCCCCAAGGACGGCCGCTACGGCGAGAACCCGAACCGGCTGCAGCACTACTACCAGTTCCAGGTCGCGCTCAAGCCGAACCCGGACAACATCCTCGACCTCTACCTCGGTTCGCTGAAGGAACTCGGCATCGACCCGACGGTGCACGACATCCGCTTCGTCGAGGACGACTGGGAAAGCCCGACGCTGGGCGCCTGGGGGCTGGGGTGGGAAGTGTGGCTGAACGGCATGGAAGTCACCCAGTTCACCTATTTCCAGCAGGTCGGCGGCCTCGACTGCAAGCCGGTGCTCGGCGAGATCACCTACGGTGTCGAACGGCTGGCGATGTATCTGCAGGGCGTCGAGAACGTCTACGACCTCGTCTGGACCGTCTACCCGAACGGCCAGAAGGTCACCTACGGCGACATCTACCACCAGAACGAGGTCGAGCAGTCGACGTACAACTTCGAGCACGCCAACGTCGAGCTGCTGTTCAGGCTGTTCAACGATTTCGAAGGCGAGGCACAGCGGCTGATCGAAGCCGGCCTGCCGCTGCCGGGCTACGAGATGGTGATGAAGTGCTCGCACACTTTCAACCTGCTCGACGCCCGCGGCGCGATCTCGGTGACCGAGCGTGCCGCCTACATCGGCCGCGTCCGCAACCTGTCGCGCATGGTCGCGCAGGCGTATTACGACAGCCGCGAAGCCCTCGGCTTCCCGATGTGCAACCCGGCAGCCTGATGCAATGAAGGCGCTCGCGCTGTGCCTGCCCCTGCTGCTCGCTGCCTGCGGCGACTTCGAGGACGGCACGCGCGGGCCGCAACCGGTGCCGGGTACGAGCGCCGACTGGCGCAACTACGGTGAGCCCGACGGCATGAAGGTCGACGTCGACGTCAATTCGATCTCGCACCGCGACCGCGCCGGCAGCAGCGACTACACCTATGTGTGGATGCGCCAGACCTTCGCCGAAGACCAGATCGACGGCGAATCGAAAGGGCGCTACCGGATCAAGTACGCACGCCAGGCGATCGACTGCCCGAGCGCTCGGATGGCCGGGATCGCCGTGTCGCTGCGCACGCTCGACGGCGACGAGATCGCCCGCTACGACGTCCCCGGCTACCAGTGGGAGTTCGCCGCTCCCGAACCCGACAGCTACGGCGCCGATTTCGTGCGCCAGGTCTGCAAGATCATGGCCGACAAGGCCCAGAACAAAGAGTGATCGTCATGTCCGATACCCCGTCCAGCAAGACCCTGTTGATCGAACTGTTTACCGAAGAGCTGCCGCCGAAGGCGCTCAAGAAGCTGGGCGACGCGTTCGCCCGGTCGATTTTCGACGAACTCGCCAAGCTCGGCTTCGTCGCCAGGGACGGTGATTGCCACCCGTTCGCCAGCCCGCGCCGGCTGGCGGTGACGATTCCCGCCGTGCTTGCGGTCCAGCCCGAGCAGCAGATCGAACGCCGCGGCCCGGCCGTCGCCTCGGGCTACAAGGACGGATCGCCGACGCCGGCGCTGGCCGGTTTCGCCCGCTCGTGCGGTGTCGAGATTGCTGCGCTAGAGCAGGGCTCGGACGGCAAGCAGGACGTGTTCATCTTCCGCAGCACCAAGGCCGGTGAAACGCTGGCCAGCGTGCTGTCGGGGCTGATCGAAGCCGCACTGAAGAAGCTGCCCGCGCCGAAAATGATGCGCTGGGGCGACCGCGATGGCCAGTTCATCCGCCCGGTGCACGGCCTCGTCGCGCTGCACGGCGCGGACGTGGTGCCGGCCAAGGTGCTGCACCTCGAGTCGGGTCGCGTCAGCCAGGGGCACCGTTTCCTGTCGCAGGGCGCGGTCGAGTTCGGTCACGCCGACGACTACGCGAAGAAGATGTACGAGGAAGGCAAGGTGGTCGCCAGCTTCGCCGCACGTCACGAGCTGGTCGTCGACCGCCTCAAGGCCGCCGCCGCGAAACTCAATGCGACCATCGCCGCCGACGACGCGCTGTTTGACGAAGTGACCGCGCTGGTCGAATGGCCGGTGGTGCTCGAGGCCGGCTTCGAGGCCGAATTCCTCAAGGTGCCGCAGGAATGCCTGATCCTGACGATGCAGCAGAACCAGAAGTACTTCCCGCTGCTCGACCAGGCCGGCAAGCTGATGAACCGCTTCCTGCTGGTGTCCAACCTCGAAGCGGCCGACCCGAGCCACATCATCACCGGCAACGAGCGCGTGCTGCGCGCACGGCTGTCGGACGCACAGTTCTTCTACGCGCAGGACCAGAAGAAGAAACTCGAATCGCGCGTCGAAGGACTGCGCAGCGTCGTCTACCACAACAAGATCGGCACCCAGTACGAGCGCGTCGAACGCCTCGTCAAGCTCGCCGGCGAAATCGGCCCGGCGCTCGGTGCGCAGCGCGCCGATTGCGAACGCGCGGCGAAACTGGCCAAGGCCGACCTCGTGTCGGACATGGTCGGCGAGTTCCCGGAACTGCAGGGCACGATGGGTCGCTACTACGCGCAGATCGACGGCGAGAACGCCGCGGTGTTTGAGGCGATCGAACAGCACTACCGCCCGCGCTTCGCCGGTGACGCGCTGCCGGAAGGCCCGGTGGCGCAGGCCGTTGCGCTGGCCGACAAGCTCGAAGCCATCGTCGGCATCTACGGCATCGGCCTGATCCCGACCGGCGACAAGGATCCGTTCGCGCTGCGCCGCGCCGCGCTCGGCGTACTGCGCCAGCTGCTGGTGCTGCCGCTCGACCTGAAGTCGCTGCTGACCGCGACCGCTGCGGCGTTCCCCAACGGCGTGATCAAGGATGGCACGGTCGCCGGCGTGCAGGGCTTCATGCTCGACCGGCTGAAGAATTTCCTCGCCGCCGATTATCCGGCCGCCGACATCGACGCGGTGCTGGCGCTGAATCCGGAGCGCTTCGACGACGTGGTCAAGCGCCTCGATGCGGTCGCCGCGTTCAAGGCGCTGCCGGAATCGGCTGCACTGGCGGCGGCGAACAAGCGCATCCGCAACATCCTCAAGAAGGTCGACACCGCGCTGCCGGCACTGAGCCCGGCACTGTTCGACAGCGAGGCCGAAAAGGCGCTGTTTGCCGCCTTCGAAGCGGTCGCGCCGCAGGCCGAGGCTGCGCTGGCCAGGCAGGACTTCACCGGTGCGCTGACGACGCTGGCCGCGCTGAAGACGCCGGTCGATACGTTCTTCGACGGCGTGATGGTGATGGCCGACGACCTTGCGGTGCGCGGCAACCGTCTGGCGCTGCTCGCGGCGCTGGCCGGGCTGATGAACCGCGTCGCGGAGCTGTCGCAGCTTGCCGATTAAGCGCCGATTGAACACGGGCAGCGACCATGCCGCCCTGCCATGGATGCCCGCAACGGAGGGGCCGATGAAGCTGCTGATTCTGGACCGGGATGGCGTGATCAACCACGACAGCCCGGACTACATCAAGTCGCCGGACGAGTGGATGCCGATCGAGGGCAGCCTCGACGCGATCGGCGCGCTGACCCGCGCCGGCTGGACGCTGGTCGTCGCGACCAACCAGAGCGGCATCGGTCGGGGCTATTACGACGTGGCGACGCTGAACCGGATCCACGCCAAGATGCACCGGCTGGTGCACGACGCCGGCGGCGAGATCGACGCGGTCTTCTTCTGCCCGCACATGTCGGAAGCGCAGTGCCGCTGCCGCAAGCCGGCGCCGGGCATGGTGCTCGACATCGCCAAGCGCTTCCATGTCTCGCCGACCGAGCTGTGGATGGTCGGCGACAGCCAGCGCGACCTCGAGGCGATCGCCGCCGCCGGCGGCAAGCCGCTGCTGGTGCGCACCGGCAACGGCGCCAAGACCGAGGGCAAGAACGGCCTGCCGCCGGGAACGCGGGTGTTCGACGATCTGGCGGCGGTGGCCGACTGGCTCCAGCGCCTCGGCTAATCGCCCATTCCGTCTGGCGGCTGCGCCTTCGCATCCCGGGCTCCTCCGATGCTCGAAATCCTCATGGCCCGCACGGCCATTCCGGTTTCTGCGCTTCGGGCGAACCCGGTCTGCCTTGGCTCGCCCGCCAGCCGAAACGGCCGTCCGCGCCCTACGATTGCACGCTTTGTATAGATGTTCTCTCGATTAACTTTTGATACCTGATACGGACCGGCAATGATCTGGATTCGCTCCATTCTCTACTGGCTCGGCATGGCGATCATCACGCCGCCGTATGCCATCTTCTGCATCCTGATCCTGCCGCTGCCGCCGGTGCTGCGCACGCGCATCATCACCGGCTGGAGCCGGGTGCTGCTGTGGTGGCTCGGCGTGACCTGCGGCCTCCGGGGGCGGATCGTCGGCGAGGAGAACATTCCGGCCGGGCCGGCGATGATCGTCTGCAAGCACCAGTCGGCGTGGGAAACGATGGCGCTGCAGATGGTGTTTCCGCCGATGGTGTTCGTGATCAAGCGCGAGCTGCTGAAGCTGCCGTTCTTCGGCTGGGGGCTGAAGGCGACGTCGCCGATCGCGATCGACCGCTCGAACCGCTCCGAGGCGCAGCGGCTGCTAATGGAGCAGGGGCAGGACCGGATCGGCCACGGTTTCTGGATCACGATCTTCCCCGAAGGCACGCGGGTTGCACCGGGCGAGCGCGGCAAGTACAAGCCGGGCGGTGCCCGGCTGGCGATCGCGCTCGGCATTCCGGTCGTGCCGGTGATGGTCAATGCCGGCGAATACTGGCCGCGCAACTCCTTCCTCAAGCACCCGGGCACGGTGACGATGAAGATCGGCAAGGCGATCGACACGGCCGGGCGCGATGCGCTCGAGCTGACCCGCGAAATCGAGGAGTGGATCGAAGGCGAGCTCGCCGCGATGCCCGACCGCGGGCCCTGCTTCCCCCGGTGAGCACGGTGATCGAGCGGCGCATGCGCCACCCGGGCGGCGAGATCGCCTTTACGGTGAAGCGTAGCGCCCGTCGCCGCTCGATCGGCCTGAAAATCGCCGCCGGCGGCCTGTCGGTCACGCTGCCCGAACGCGCGCCGCTGCTCGACGCCGATCGTGTCGTGGCCGAGCGGCTGGACTGGATTCTCAAACATCTCGCCAACCGGCCCGAACCGGCGCCGTCGCTTGCCGACGGCGCTATGGTCGGCTGGTTCGGCAAGCCGGTCCGGCTCGTCGCCGGCGCAAGGCGCAGCGCCCTCGTCGACGGCGCACTGCACATCGCCGGCGAGGGCGAGACGCTGGCGCCGGCATTGCAGCGCTTTCTGCAGCGCACTGCCCGGGCCTATTTTGCCGAGCGCGTGCCGCTGTGGGCCGGACGGATGGGACTGCAACCGTCGCAGCTCAGGCTGACGTCGGCCGGCACGCGCTGGGGCAGCTGCACCGCCGCCGGCGTGGTCCGGCTCAACTGGCGGCTGGTGCAGGCGCCGTTCGATGTGATCGACTACGTGATTATTCACGAGCTGGCCCATCTGGCCGAGCTCAATCACTCGCCGCGCTTCTGGGCCGTCGTCGAGCGCCATTGTCAGCATTGGCGCGGGTCGCGGGCCTGGTTGAAGACCCACGGCCATGCACTGCTGGCGTGGTAGTGCCGGCCCAATCATTACGGAATTAATTCCTGCCGCGCCCGCTTGCTTTCCCGCTGCGTTGATCTTGAGCAACGACGCGAAGCGTTGCGGGGTGCAACCTTGTTTGCGGGAGGCGGGGGCGATGCATCTCCGCTGCAGTCGATCAGTCCGGGCCACAAGCCCGGATGCAAGCAAGGAATCCGTGATGAAGAAGAAACTGACTCTGATGATGGCGAGCATGGCGCTCGCCGGCTTCGCGTACGCCGGTTCCGGCGCGCAGCAGCAGGTTGATACCATCGCCAGCCAGCTGGGTGTCCAGTTCACCATGCAGGGCAACCTGCCGGCCAAGGACTGCTCGGCACTCGGTGCCGACTGGGCGTCGTGCTACAAGCTGACCTTCACGCTCGACGCAGCCAGCGACATCAAGGGCAAGGACTGGACGATCTATTTCTCCAGCATCCGCCGCGTCCTGCAGCTCGACAACGACCAGTTCAAAGTCACCCACCTGACCGGTGACCTGTACAAGCTCGAGCCGACCGACAAGTTCCAGGGCTTCACCAAGGGCCAGCCGGTGCAGCTGGGCATGATCGCCGAATACTGGCAGGTGTCGATCTACGACACGATGCCGCGCTGGTACGTGACCTCGGGCGACGCGACGCCGAAAGTAATCGCCAGTACCGATACCGAAGACCTGGGCAAGTTCGTGACGCCGTTCAAGGTCGCCGACGCCAAGCGTTCGGCCACCGACAACAACATCATCATGACCACGGCGACCCGTTACGACGCCTACAAGACCACGCCGCTGCTGCCGGCCGGTGACGTCGCCGCACGCATCCTGCCGTCGCCGGTTGCACAGAAGCTCACCGGCAAGACCGCCGACCTGTCAAACGGCATCAAGCTCGACACCCGTGGCCTCGACAAGACCAGCGCCGACGCGCTGCGGGCCCGCGCCAAGGAAATCGGCCTTGCCGCCGGCAGCTACCCGGTGACCGTGCGCATTGCACCGAAATCGCTCAAGGGCGCCGCGGCCAAGGCCGAAGGCTACTCGCTGGTGATCACGCCGAAGGGCGCGCAGGTCGTCGGCCATGATGCCGCCGGTGCGTTCTACGGCGTGCAGTCGCTGCTGTCGCTGGTGCCGGCGCAGGGTGCCAAGATCGTGCCGACGATGGAAGTCGCCGATGCGCCGCGCTTCGATTACCGCGGCTTCATGATCGACATCGCGCGCAACTTCCACAGCAAGGAAACCATCATCGCGGCGATCGACCAGATGGCCGCGTACAAGCTCAACAAGCTGCACATGCACCTGTCGGACGACGAGGGCTGGCGCATCCAGATTCCGGGCCTGCCGGAGCTGACCGATGTCGGCGGCAAGCGCGTCCACGACCTGAGCGAAACGAAGGGCCTGCTGCCGCAACTGGGCCAGGGTCCGGATTCGTCCACCCCGGGGTCGGGCTACCTGACCCGTGCCGATTTCATCGAGATCCTCAAGTACGCCAAGGCGCGCAACATCGAGGTGATCCCGGAAATCGACATGCCGGGCCATGCCCGCGCCGCCGTGGTCTCGATGGAAGCGCGCTACAAGCGCCTGATGGCCGAGGGCAAGACCGAGGCCGCCAACGAATACCGCCTGGTCGATCCGCAGGAAACCACGAACACCACCGGCGTGCAGTTCTACAACCGGATGTCGACGCTGAACCCGTGCCAGCCGGGTGCGCTGAAGTTCACCGACAAGGTGATCGGCGAGGTCGCCAGGATGTACAAGGACGCCGGCCTCAAGCTCACGACCTGGCACTTTGGCGGCGACGAAGCGAAGAACATCTTCCTCGGCGCCGGCTACGCCGACAAGAACGCCCCGGCCAAGGACAAGGACGGCAAGGGCTGGATCGACATGTCCAAGCAGGATCATCCGTGGGCCAAGTCGCCGGCGTGCGAGGCCATGGTCAAGTCGGGCAAGATCGCCGATGTCGAACACCTGCCGGGTTACTTCGCCCATGAAGTCAGCACCCTGCTGCCGAAATACGGCATCAGCAACTTCCAGGCCTGGCAGGACGGCCTGAAGTTCGCCCCGGGCGCCAAGGACTTTGCCGCCAAGAAGGTACGCGTCAACTTCTGGGACACGCTGTACTGGGGCGGTTCCGACACGGCCGCGGACTGGAGCAACAAGGGCTACGGCGTGATCATCTCGAACCCGGACTATGTCTACCTCGACTTCCCGAGCGAGGTTGATCCGTACGAGAGCGGCTACTACTGGGGTTCGCGCGGCAATTCCATGAAGCGCGTCTTCAGTTTCGCGCCGGCCAACCTGCCGCAGAACGCCGAAACGTCGACGGACCGCGACGGCAACGTGTTCGAAGCCAAGGCCAGCAAGCCGATGCCGCCGGTTGAGGGGCTGTCGGCACAGCTGTGGAGCGAGGTCATCCGCACCGACGCGCGTTGGGAGTACATGGCCTTCCCGCGCATCCTCGCCGTCGCCGAGCGTGCATGGCACCAGGCATCGTGGGAACGCCCGTACACCGTCGGCGAACGCTACAAGGCCGGCGAAACCAAGCTCGTCAACGCGCAAGCGCTGAACAGCGACTGGGTTGCCTTCGCCAACGTCGTCGGCCAACGCGAACTCGCCAAGCTCGACAAGGCCGGCATCGGCTACCGCCTGCCGATGGTCGGCGCCAAGGTCGTCGACGGCAAGCTGTCGGCGGTGACCGAGCTGCCGGGCGTGGCGATCCAGTACTCGCTCGACGCCGGCAAGACCTGGCAGGCGTACGACGCCGGCAAGGCGCCGGCCGTCGCCGACGCGAACGCGGCGCAGGTACGCACCGTCAGCTTCGACGGCAAGCGCTTCGGCCGTGCTACCGGGCTGATTGCCAAGTAAGCGGCACTCGCCAGCGACAAACGCCCCGGCATGCCGGGGCGTTTTTTTCAGGCCGGACCGGGCGTATCGGCCGGCGCCCTGCGGCAACCGCCAGGCCCGGGCCGCATCAATCGGCCCGCACGACCAGCATCGTCAGCCGGCGCACGACCGGCAGCACCAGCAGCAGCACCGGAAACGCCACCAGCCACGACAGGCCCCACGCGCCGAGCCAGACCTGCGGAAAACCGCCGGGGCCGATGCCGCGCAGCGTGCTGATGACCGAAACGATGCACGTCATCAGCAGCGACAGCAGCAAGGGCATGACGATGGGGGCGTAGCGGGCGGGGAGTTTGCGGAACGGGGATTGCGAGGAAGACATGGAGGCTCCATAAGCCGGCAGGACAAGGCGCCCCTTCCGGCGGGCGGAAGGACACAACCCCGGCAAATGCCGGCAGAAGTTGGCGCGTTGCTTGACGTAAACGCTTACGGCGGCTTCCCGTGGGGAAGCGCAATGCCGATGCTAAAGGCAAAGGTGCCGGGGTGGCAAGCCGGTGGTTCAGCCCGGCAGCGCGACGGCGGCCGGATCGATGCCGAGGTATTCGGCGATCACCGCGACCACCACGCCGTGATCATCACGCTGCGGCAGGCCGGAGATCGCAATGCTGCCGACGATGCCGGTGCCGCGAATCGCCAGCGGGAAGGCGCCGCCATGCGCGGCGTAGTCGCGTTCGGCCAGCGCATGCTTGCCGGCGAGGCTGTCGCCGCTGTGGGCGAGCTTGAGGCCGATCGCGTACGAGCTGCGGCCGAAGTGCCAGACGGTGTTGCGCTTGCGACGCAGCCAGTCGGCATTGCTCGGCGCGGTGCCGGGCATGGCGAAGAAGAACAGCGGGCTGCCGTTCTGCCAGATTTCGATCGCCACCGGCGTGCCGTACGCGGTGGCGGCGTCGCGCAGCCGGCTGCCGAGCTCGAATGCCGCATCGGCATCGAAGCGGTCGAACTGCAGCAGTGCCTCCTGCTCGGCGATCAGCGCCAGGTCCGCTTCGATACGGGCGTCGTGGTCGGTGTCGGGCTGGGCGCTCATGGCAGCGCCAGTTCGCGGCGTGCTTCGGCGGCGCGGATCGCCAGTTCGATGATCTCCATCACCAGGATCGCCTCGGCGGCCGGCACCGGATTGGCGGCGCCGGCGGTGACGGCATCGCGCACGCCGGCGTAGTAGTGGCGGTAGTCGCCGGGCAGCGTGGCGACCGGTTCGACGCCGGGCACGTCGGCGTCGCCGACATAGCGGATGCCGTGCTGGTGATCGACCCCCCAGCCGTCGCAGCCGGGTTGCCGGCCGGCCTTGAGCTGGTCTTCCTGAACGTCGAGTCCGTGCTTGATATAGCTGGCGAGCGTGCCGTGGACGGCAAAGCGCGGGCCGCCGCCGGGGACGAGGACGCTGCCGTGCAGGATCACGCGGGTCGCCGGATAGCGCAGCAGTACGTGGAAGTAGTCGGTGGCCTGCGCGCCGTTGCGGCGCTTGGCGAAATCGGCGTAGACGGCGTCGGGCTTGCCGAACAGCTGCAGCGTCTGGTCGACGATGTGCGGGCCGAGGTCGTACCACAGCCCGGCGCCCGGCACGTCGGCCTCGCGCCAGCGTGACCGCACCTGCGGGCGGAAGCGGTCGAAATGCGACTCAAACTGAACGACGTCGCCGAGCTTGCCGGTGTCGATCAGCGCCTTCAGCGTCAGGAAGTCGGCGTCCCAGCGGCGGTTGTGGAACACCGACAGCACGCGCCTGGCCTTCTGCGCGATCGCGTCGAGTTCGCGCGCCTCGGCAACCGTGACGGTGAATGGCTTGTCGACGACGACGTGCTTGCCGGCCTCGAGCGCGCGGCGCGCGAGATCGAAGTGGGTGTCGTTCGGCGTGGCGATCACGATCAGGCCGATCGCCGGATCGGCGAGCACGGTGTCCACACCGGCATGCACCGCGACCTGCGGCCAGTCGGCAACGACCTTGTCCTTGCCGCTCGAGACGATGGCGGCGAGCGCCATGCCGGGCACGGCGGCGATCAGCGGGGCGTGGAAGGTCTTGCCGGCGTAGCCGTAGCCGACGAGGGCGACGTTGAGCGTTTCAGCCATGGTGGGTCTCCGTGAGCAGGGTCAGGGTCGTCGAAGGGGAAAGCGGCAGTTGCGGATCGCGGTCGGTGAACACGCGCTCGAACGCCGCCAGCGGCGCGACCGCGTACGGCGCGTGCTCGCCGAACTTGCTGTGGTCGGACACCAGCCACGCCCGCCTGCTGCCGGCGATGAAGGCGCGCTTGATCGCGCCGTCGGATTCGTCGCTGGCGGTGACGCCGAGTGACGGGTGGATCGCGCAGGCGCCCATGATCGCCAGATCGGCGCGGTACTGCTGCGCCATAGCGAGCATCGTCGCGCCGCGGAACAGCCGCTGTGAGGCATCCCACTCGCCGCCGAGCAGGATCAGCTTCACCTGCGCTCGCTCGGACAGCAACTGGGCGATGTCGAGCGAATGGGTGATCACCGTCAGCTTCACATCGGGCAGCGCCTGCGCGACGGCGAGCAGCGAATTGCCGGCATCGAGCATCAGCGTCTGGCCGGGCCCGACCAGTTCGGCAACGCGGCGGCCGAGCGCCTGCTTGACCTCGGGCAGCACCGCGGCACGGGCACTGCGGCGCATGTTCGGCACGTCGAGCGACAGCGCGCCGCCGTGGGTCTTCTGGATCAGCCCGAGTGCGGCGAGCGCGTTCAGGTCGCGGCGTATCGTGTCGTCGGAGACGGCGAGCGTCGCGGCGAGTTCGGCGACGCTGGCGCGGCCCCGGTCGGCGAGCAGGGCCACGATGTGTTGCTGGCGTTCATGCGTAAACATGCGGCCACTATGCGCTTGTGTGCGTTTTTATGCAAACATGGTGCGTTTATTTGCGGTTGTACTCCGGCAGCAGGCCGGAGCGCATCGTCGCGGCGGCGTCCGGGGCGGTGAAAGCCGGCACCGCATTGCGGACCGGGGCCGCGACCGGGCGGGTCGGCGGCTGGCTTTTCACCGGTCTCGATGCAACCTCGCCAGTGCGCAGGCTGCGCCAGTCGGACAGGAAGGCGGCGTACGCGCTGGCATCGAGCCGTGCGGTTTTGCCGCGGATGTAGCGGGCGCCGTCGCAGCGGCTGCCGTCGGCCTTCCACGACAGCCGCGCGGTGTGGGCGACGACGCGTTTGCCCTGCTGGACGGTGCCGAAGCTGCGCACGTAGCGCAGCGTATCGCCGCTGCTGTAGTAGCGGATCGTCGTGCGGCCGTCGTCGCGGGTTTCGACGATCAGCTCGCCGGCGTCGCTGCCGGCACGGGTGATCTTGCGGTCGTCGCCGGTGTCGACCGGGCGGGCGGTGGCGCCGGCGTTGTCGATGCGGGCGCTGAGGGCCAGCGCGTCGCTTTCGCAGCGCGGCGCGGCCAGTGCGGGGAGGGCGGCCACGCTGCAGAGCGCGGCCAGCAGAAGGCGGATCATCCGGTGGATCTCGCAAGGGACGGGATCCTTGATGGTCTCATTCGCGGCCGGGCGAGTTCCCGTCACTAAGGCCGCTTGCCGACGGACTGCCGATCTGCCTCGACATGGTGCCAAACCTGTCCCAGTCGGTGAGCGAGCCCGTTTGCTCCCGCCCGAAGCGCAGCAACCGGAATGGACATGTGGTCCATGAGGATTGCGAGCATCGGACGGGGGCAAAATGCGCAGGCGCAGCCGCCGAATGGGACAGGTTTCAGCGCCCCATGCCGCCGACCTGCTGCGCCAGATAGGTCGCGTAGTTGTCGGTCATCCCGCCGATGAAGTCGAGCACGCGCTGGTAGGCGTCGTACAGCGGCCATTCCTTTTTCGGCGCGTTGTAGTCCATCAGGTCGAGCACCCGGCGCATCCGGAACGGCAGCTCGGGGCTGACCTTGAGCTGGTAGGCCGCGTTGCAGAAGGCGTCGAGCAGGATGTCGAGGCAGGTGAACGAGCCGACCTCGATCTCGATCTTGCGCCGTTCGTTGAAGATGCGTTCGCGCGCCAGCTGTTTGGCCTCAAGGATGCCGTGGCGCATCGTCGCCGGGCAGTCATTGAGCAGGTCGCCCTGGTAGCTGCCGTCCATCAGCCGCTCGTAGCGGGCGAGGAAGGTCGCGGCGACGTCGCGCACGCAGCGGTCGATCGCCTTGCCGCGCAGCAGCGAAATCTTGCGCCGGGTGCTCGGCGCGGCGGCCACCTCGAGCGCCAGCAGTTCGCGGTCGCCGCCGGCGATCTTCATCAGGATCGGTTCGACGGTTTCGTACGCGAGCATGCCGATCTCGATGCCGTCCTCGAGGTCGAGGATCGCGTAGCAGATGTCGTCGGCCGCTTCCATCAGGTAGGAAAGCGGATGGCGCGCCCAGCGGCCCGGTGCCAGCTCGGGCAGGCCGAGCTCGAAGGCCACCTGCTGCAGCTGCGGCAGCTCGCTCGCATAACAGCTGAACTTGCCCTTGGGGCCGGCGTGCTCGCTGGTCCACGGGTATTTGAGCGTCGCGCCGAGCGTCGCGTAGGTCAGCCGCAGCCCGCCCTCGAAGCGGTGGTTCTCGAGCTGGGTGATGATGCGGAAACCCTGCGCGTTGCCCTCGTAGGTGGTCAGGTCGCGGCGCTCGTCGGGGGCGAGGTTCTGCAGCAGGTAGGCGTGCTCGTCGCGGCGGAACCAGTCGCGGATCGCGTATTCGCCGGCATGGCCGAAAGGCGGATTGCCGATGTCGTGCGCCAGGCACGCGGCCTGGACGATGGCGCCGAGGTCGTACGGGTTGACGTGGGCGGGCAGCCGGTCACGGATCGCCTCGCCGACCAGCACGCCGAGGCTGCGGCCGACGCAGGCGACTTCGATACTGTGCGTCAGCCGCGTGTGGACGTGGTCGTTCTCGGTCATCGGGTGGACCTGCGTCTTGCGGCCCATGCGCCGGAACGGCGAGCAGAACACGATGCGGTCGTGGTCCTTGTGGTAGTTGCTGCGGCCGGCCTCGATCGGCGTGGCCCGGTCGGTGCCGAGCCGGTCGGCGGAAAGCAGTCGCTGCCAGTCCATTGTCATGTCGTTTTGTCCGCGTCGATGTGGCTCCGATTATACGGTTGCGACCCCGGTGCGAACCCGTTTGGCGGCGCATTGTGGCCGCAGGCGGCGAATCCGGCGCAATCCCTTGTCTTTGTTGGTAAAAACGCCTGTCCCCGGGGGGGAAAGCCGCTAAACTACGGGCCGTTTTTTCTCGGGGAACAACATGGCGCTCTTGGAGATCCGCGACGTGGTCAAGACCTTCGGTGACTTCACCGCGGTCAACCATGTCAGCCTGTCGGTCGAGGCCGGCGAATTCTTCACGCTGCTCGGTCCGTCCGGCTGCGGCAAGACGACCCTGCTGCGCATGCTCGCGGGTTTCGAGCAGCCGGATTCGGGCGAGATCCTGCTCGACGGCAAGAACGTCGCCGGCGTGCCACCCGAGAAGCGCCCGGTGCACACGGTGTTCCAGAGCTACGCGCTGTTCCCGCACATGACCGTCGCGCAGAACATCGCCTTCCCGCTGAAAATGGCCAGGGTGTCGCCGGCCGAGATCAAGGCGCGCGTCGACGAGGTGCTCGACGACGTGCGGCTGACCCAGTTCGCCACGCGCTTCCCGCACGAACTGTCGGGCGGCCAGCGCCAGCGTGTCGCGATCGCCCGCGCGCTCGTCAACCGCCCGCGGCTGCTGCTGCTCGACGAGCCGCTGTCGGCGCTCGACGCCAAGCTGCGCGAGGACATGCAGATAGAGCTGATCAACCTGCAGAAGGAAGTCGGCATCACCTTCGTCTACGTGACGCACGACCAGGGCGAAGCGCTGGCGCTGTCGCACCGGATCGCGGTGATGAACAAGGGCGAGGTCGCCCAGCTCGACGTGCCCGAGACGATCTACAGCTACCCGAACAGCCGCTTCGTCGCCGACTTCATCGGCCAGTGCAACCTGCTCGACGCGACCGTCGTCGGCATGGCCGACGACAAGATGAAGCTCGAAATCGAAGGCGTCGGCATCGCCGAAGCGCTGCCGGTGGCCGGCGCGAGCGTCGGCGCCAAGGGCACGCTGACGCTGCGGCCGGAGAAGATCAAGCTCGGTGCCAGCCTGCCGGCCGGCGACGAACACGAGGTCCATTTCAAGGGCAAGGTCCACGACTGCCTGTTCCTCGGCGACGTGACGATCTACATCGTCGAGCTGGACAACGGCATGCTGGTCGAGACGATGCTGCCGAACGCCGCGTCGGGCCGCGCGCGCTTCTTCGACGACAATGACCAGGTCGAACTGGCGTGGCGTTTCGACGCCGGCCACTTCGTCCTCGCCTGACGGGATACCGAGATGCGCAACAACCGCCTGGGGCGCTGGCTGATTTCCGGCCCGCCGCTGCTCTACCTGCTGCTGTTCTTCGCGATTCCGTCGGCGATCATGGCGTTCGCCGCGTTCCGCTTTCCCGGCGACTACGGCGGCCTGCTGCCGCTGATGGACGTCAACCCGGACACCGGCAAGACCGAGCTGCTGATCAACGCGGGCAACTACGCCGATTTCCTGACGCTGGAGAACTTCACCCGCTTCTTCCAGGAGCCGGTGTTCTTCGAGCTCTTCCTCAAGTCGTTCTGGTACGCCGGGCTGACGACGGTGATCTGCCTCGTGCTCGCGTATCCGCTGGCGTGGCTGATCGCGCGCAGCCCGAAGAAGCACCGCGACCTGCTGGTGCTGCTGGTGATCCTGCCGTTCTGGAGCAACTTCCTGATCCGCGTGTACTCGTGGATGATCATCCTCGGGCCGCAGGGCTATTTCGCCAAGACGATCAACGCCATCCTCGGCGTCGTCGGCGTCGGCCCGGTGCAGTTGCTGTTCAGCCATTTCGCGGTGATCCTGGTGCTGGTCTACGTGCACCTGCCCTTCATGGTGCTGCCGCTGTACGCCAACCTCGAAAAGCACGACATGAACCTGCTCGACGCGGCGCAGGACCTCGGCGCCAGTGCCTGGCAGCGCTTCTGGCGCATCACCTGGCCGCTGTCGCTGCCCGGGGTGTGGGCCGGCGCGGCGCTGGTGTTCATTCCGGCACTGGGGATGTTCGCGGTGCCCGACCTCGTCGGCGGCACCGACGGCATCATGATCGGCAACCTGATCAAGCAGCAGTTCCTCGACAGCCGCGACTGGCCGTTCGGTGCCGTGCTGTCGATCATGCTGACGCTGGCGGTGCTCGCGCTCGCCGGGCTGGCAACGCTGATTGGCCGGGGAGGCAAGCGCAATGCACTCTGAGCAACCCGGTCGGCCGCGTTGCGCGGCGGAAGGTCTAGCCATGAGCCGTGGAGGAAATGAACACGATGCACGCTAAGCAATCGAAATGGCTGTGGGGTGCGGCGGGGCTGGTCTATCTGTTCCTGTACCTGCCGCTGATCATCGTCGTCGTCTACTCGTTCAACGACTCCAAGCTCAACGCCGAGTGGGTCGGGTTCACGTTCAAGTGGTACGAGATCCTGTTCAACGACGCGCAGATGCTCACCGCGGCGCGCAACACGCTGATCATCGGCCTCGTCACGTCGCTGTGCGCCACCGTGCTCGGCACGCTCGCCGGGCTGGCGATGTACAAGTACAAGCTGCGGCTCTTGCCGGTGCTGGTGCTGACGCCGATCGCGATTCCCGAAATCCTCATGGGCGTGTCGCTGCTGATCTTCTTCGTCATGCTCAACATGACGCTGGGTCTGGTCTCGGTGGCGCTGGCGCACATCGCGTTCTGCATCGGCTTTGTCGCCATCGTCGTGCGCTCGCGACTGCAGGGGATGGACGAGTCGCTGGTCGAGGCCGCGCGCGACCTCGGCGCGACGCCGATCCAGGCGTTCCGGCTGGTGACCCTGCCGCTGATCATGCCCGGTATCATCGCCGGCGCGCTGATGGCGTTCACGCTGTCGATCGACGACTTCGTCATCACCTTCTTCACCGCCGGCGCCGGCGCGTCGACCTTGCCGCTGCAGATCTACTCGATGATTCGCATTGCGGTGACGCCGGAAGTGAATGCGATCTCGACGCTCCTGATGCTGCTGACGCTGGCGCTGATCATCATTGCCAGCAAGGTCGCACCGGGTGCGATCAAGGCGCAGTCCTGAGCGAGAGACCCATGCGCAACCCGCTCGAACTTCACTGGGTGGATTTCTGCCCGGATTGAACCGTGCCCCCGCCTGCGGGCGGGGTTTCCCTCACGTGCGGATGAACCGCACCGGCCTCGTGCCACTTTTTTAAAGGCGAATGCTGATGAAAAAGCTGCTTCTTCCCCTTCTCCTTGTGTCCAGTGTTGCCGCTCATGCCGAGGGGGTCATGCACCTCTTCAACTGGAACAACGCAGTCTCGAGCGACACGATCAAGCGCTTCGAGGCCGAGTGCAAGTGCACGGTGCAGGAGACCTACTACGGGTCGATGGAAGAGGCGCTCGCCAAGCTGACCGCCGGTGCCAAGGGCTTCGACGTGATCGGCCCGTCGAACTACGGCATCCCGCCGCTGGCCAAGCTCGGCCTGCTGCAGCCGCTCGACAAGAGCAAGCTGCCGAACATCAGGAACCTGAACCCGGCATTCGCCAACACCCCGCTCGATCCGAACAACCGGTACTCGGCGCCGTACGACTTCACCGTGACCCTGGTCGGCTACAACGCCGACAAGCTCAAGTCGCTCGGCATCGACCCGAGCAGCTGGGCGGTGGTGTTCGATCCCAAAGTGCTCGCCCGGATCAAGGGCAAGGTCACCGTGCTCGACGACCCGCGCGAGGTGATCGCCGCCGCGCTGCGCTACAACGGTTACTCGGCCAACTCGCAAAAGCCCGAGGAGCTGAAGAAGGCCGTCGCGACGATCAAGGCTGCCAAGCCGTACTGGGCCGCGTTCAACAGCCAGAGCTACATCAAGGAGCTGACGCTCGGGAACATCTGGGTCGCGCTCGGCTACTCGAACGACCTGTTCCAGGCCAAGCAGGACGCGGTCAAGGCCAAGCGGGCGTTCAAGGTCGACTACACGCTGCAGAAGGAAGGCAACGGCATGACCGCCGACTCCTTCGTCATCCACAAGAGCGCGCCGCGCCCCGATCTGGCGCACCAGTTCATCAACTTCATGCTCGACGGCAAGAACGCCGCCGGCATCACCAACAACATCGGCGCCGGCAACCCGAATGCCGCGGCCAAGCCGTTCATCAACAAGGAACTGCTGGCCGTTCCGGCGATCAACCCGAATGCCGACCAGGTCAAGCAGCTCGAACAGCTGAGCGACCTCGATGCGACGACCCGCCGTGCGTGGAACAGGGCGTGGACCGACATCAAGGTCGGCGGCTGACCGAGCGCGGCCAATCAAGCCCTGCTGGCTGCGTTGCGCTCGCTTGCCGTACTCGTTTGTACTGTCTGCGCTTCGCGCGCCTTGCCAGCACCGTTTCACTGGGCTTGCTTGGCCGCTCCTCTAGCTAAGGATTAGGGCTTGTCGCAAGCCCGGTCGTGACATTTGCAAACACGGCGGCTTGCGGCATCATCTGCCTCGTCGACGCGGTGCACAGGTACCGCGTTTTTTTCGGATAGCACGGAAAAAACATGAAAAAACTGCTGCTGGGCTTGCTTCTGACCGCCGGCGTCGCCCAGGCCGACGACGTCCTCCACGTCTACAACTGGAACAACTACATCGCGCCGGAAACGGTGAAGCGCTTCGAGGCCGACTGCAAATGCCGCGTGGTGCAGGATTATTACGGCGCGATGGAAGAAATGCTCGCCAAGCTCGCCGCCGGCGCCAAGGGCTACGACGTGATCGTGCCGACCGGCTTCGCGATCCAGCCGCTGGTCAAGCAGAACCTGCTGCAGCCGCTCGACAAGGCCAAGCTGCCGAATGCCAAGAACGTCAATCCGGCCTTCCTGAACGCGTCCTTCGACAAGGGCAACCAGTATTCGCTGCCGTACTCGTTCACGACGACGCTGGTCGGCTACAACGAAACGCGGCTGAAGGAAGCCGGCATCGACCCGACCTCGTGGTCGGTGATTTTCGATCCGAAGGTGCTCGCCAAGATCAAGGGCAAGGTCACCGTGCTCGATGACAGCCGCGAAGTGTTCGCCGCCGCGCTGATGTACAACGGCTACCCGGCGAACTCGGTCAAGCCCGACGAACTGAAGAAGGCCGCCGCAACGATCAAGGCGGCCAAGCCGTACTGGGCCGCGTTCAACAGCCAGAGCTATATCAAGGAGCTGACGCTCGGCAACATCTGGGTCGCCCACGGCTACTCGAGCGACATGTTCCAGGCGGCGCAGGACGCCAAGGCGGCCAAACGTCCGTTCAGCGTCAACTACACGCTGCAGAAGGAAGGCAACACGCTGTCGGTCGACAATATGGTGGTCCTGAAGACCGCGCCGCGCCCCGATCTGGCGGCCAAGTTCGTCAACTTCATGCTCGATGGCAAGAACGCCGCCGAGCTGACCAATATGGTCGGCACCGGCAACCCGAACGCCGCGGCTGCGCCGTTCGTGAAGCCGGAGATCAAGAAGATCAGCGCGGTGTTCCCGGACGCGAACGCGATCAAGAAGCTGCAGCAGCTCGGCGCACTCGAGGGCAAGCAGCTGCGTGACCTGAACCGGCTGTGGACCGAAGTGAAAACGTCCAAGTAAGGGCAACGGGGTGGGCACGCCCACCCCGTTTCATTCATGCGCTTTCCGCCGATCAGCTATCTTGCGCACCAGGTTGCGCAGTCCCGCGTCTCGCAGTATTTCTTCTACTGCTATCTGCTCGTCATCCTGACGATCAGCTTCTATCCGTTCAGCGGCTGGCGCTACACCGGCGAGCCGATCTTCGCCTTCTACACCTACCCGCTGCCGTACTACTTCACGCTGTTCGACAACCTCGTCAACGTGCTTGCCTACGTGCCGCTCGGCGTCGCCGTCGGGCTGATGGCGCGGCGCCGCTGGTATGCGTGGCCGCTGGCGGCGCTGGTCGGCACCTTGCTGTCCGGCTCGATCGAGTTCGTCCAGCAGTTCCTGCCCGACCGGGTCGCGTCGAACCTCGACATGCTCAGCAACGGTTTCGGCGCCAGCATCGGTGGGCTGATGTCGCTGGTCATTGCCAACCGCCGCTGGCAGCGCGCATGGCAGGTGTTCCGGCACAGCCATCTGGCCGAGAGCACGCTGGCCGAGTGGGGGCTGGTCTGGCTCGGGCTGTGGTTCGTCACCCAGTTCGATCCGTCGGTGCCTTTCCTTGGCGTCGTCGTCGCGCCGCGCGGGATCCCGCAACCGTTCGAATCGCCGCTCGCCGATCCGGCGCTGTTCCTTTCCCTGCTCGAGGCGGGCGGGATGATGCTGCACCTCGTCGGCGTTGCGCTGTTCGTCTCGGTACTGGTCAAGCACGTGCGCGAGGTGCCGGCGGCGATCCGGCTGACGCTGCTCGCCGGACTCGTCGTCAAGCTCGCCTTCGCCGGCATGCTGCTGCAGCCGGCGCAGTTCTTCGCCTGGATCAACCGCAACATCGTCATCGGCGGCCTGGTGGGCGTGCTGCTGCTGTGGGGGCTGTGGCAACTGCGCCGGCGCCTGCGGGCGCTGGTCGGTGCGCTGGCGCTGGCCGCTGCGGTGGCGGTGGGCTGGATCTGGCCATTGAGTCCGCAGCTGTCGGCGACGCTGCCGCTGTTCCGCTGGCACTACGGCCACCTGACGCACTTCAACGGTCTGGCGTCGGTGATCGGTGACGTCTGGCCCTACGGTGCGGTGCTGATCCTGCTGGGCGCGGTACTGGCGCGGCCGGATTCGGGCGAGCGCTGGCCATGAAAAAAGCCGCGGCATGCCGCGGCTTTTTTCATCGTGGACCGGTTCAGGGCCTGACCTGAAGCTCGACCGGCGGATTGGCGAACAGCTCGCCGGCGAGCAGCTTGTCGTACATCGCCGGGTCGCGCCATTCGGCGCAGACCTGCTCGGAGAAAACGATGTCGTTCAGCGCGATCGTGCCCATGCGCGGGTTGTACGCGTCGTCGCGGAACGCCTGCGCGTAGCCGGTATCGGTTTCGTGGGCGATCACCGAGTGCAGCACCACATCGCCTTCGCCGTTGGCCATCGTCGTCTGCCTGAGCAGCGCGTCGATGACGACGAAGAACAGCCGGGCGAACTGTTCGGCCGACGGCGATACCGGCAGCGAGATCCAGCGCGCCGAGAAGCGCTGGCACAGCGCGATGTAGTCGGGGTCGTCCTTGTCCCAGAAGCAGACCGCGTGGTCGAACGCGTCGATCACGTCCTTGATCGTGCCCTTCATCAGTCCGAAGTCGTAGACCATCTGGCCGTGATCGAGCGCATGCGCTTCGAGCAGCACCTCGACCTTGTAGCTGTGGCCGTGGATCGACCGGCGGCAGCGGTCGGATGAACAGTTGCGCACGATGTGCGCGTTTTCGAACTTGAACAGCTTGCGGATCAGCATATTGGATTAACCGAGTAACTCACTCGGGTTTTATCAGATGCGCTTGCCGGCGGCAAGGTGAATGCCGGCATGCCAAACGGGAGGGATGTCTACGTTCGCTGAGGCAATACCATTCCGGCGGCAAAAGGACTGGGCGGCATCGATGCAGGCTAGGGGGCTGATATTTCGTTGTTTGCTTTTGTGAGTAAGTTTTGTGAAATTAATGTTGTCGGCCGATGTCGCGCAGGTGCCAAAAACAGGCTGCAGTTGATCGGAGACGAACGGCAATCACGCCCGTTCCGCCGGACCGACTACCCGGAAGCAAGCGGAAAACTACATGAGCATTTGCTGATATTTTTGCATTTCGCCAATGCGGTATTGCAAAAAAACATTCTAAAACATGATGTTGTGATCTACTCGACGCAGGCCGTTTTGGGCGCTCCGATCGCAATGTGTAGTCGGTTTGGCGCGTTCTGCGTCGTGGTTACATGCCGTTCAGCCTGCCGCCGGGCGGTGCCTTGACAGGCCGGACGGCTTCGCGAGTAATCAGGCTTCGCCATGCATGGGCTCGCATTCTGCACGGGTCCGGCAACGCCTTCCTTGGGTTTTCTTACTCAAAAATGACGGCGATGGCGTTCATGGCTAATACCACTTGTTGGCCTGAACAAAACCAATAACGAGGAGACGCGTCCATGTCCCGTTTTAACCGTTTCACCCTGGCAGCCATCCCGGCTGCGCTGATCGCGGTGCACGCCTATGCGGCCTACCCGGTCTGGCAGGAAGGCAATACCTACACCGCCGGCACCTATGTGTCGTACAGCGGCAATGACTACCAGGCGCTGGTGACCCACACCGCCTACGTCGGCGCCAACTGGAACCCGGCCGCCAGCCCGACGCTGTGGAAGCTGATCGGCGCCAGCACCGGCACGCCGAGCCCGACTCCGGCACCGACGCCAGCTCCGACGCCGACCCCGGCGCCGACGCCCGCTCCGACGCCGACCCCCGCCCCGACGCCTGCACCGACCCCGGCGCCGACGCCGAGCGGCTGCGCGGCCTGGTCGAACACCGCCGTCTACACCGCCGGCCAGTGCGTGACCCACAACGGCGCAACCTACAAGGCCAAGTGGTGGACGCAGAACAACGTACCGGGCACCGAACAGTACGGTCCGTGGGAGCTGCAAGGCGCCGTTTCGCCGACCCCGACCCCGACCCCGACCCCGACCCCGACCCCGACCCCGACCCCGACCCCGACCCCGACCCCGACCCCGACCCCGACGCCGACGCCGACGCCGACGCCGACGCCGACGCCGACGCCGACCCCGACGCCGACCCCGACGCCGACGCCGACGCCGACGCCGACGCCGACCCCGACGCCGACCCCGACGCCGACGCCGACGCCGACCCCGACCCCGACCCCGACCCCGACGCCGACGCCGACGCCGACGCCGACCCCGAGCGGTCAGGAAGCGTGCCGTCCGGACGGTCTGGTCAGCAGCGTCGCCAACGTGCCGTATTGCACCGTTTACGACACCAACGGCCGCGAAATCCTCGCCAATGGCCTGAAGCGCCGCATCATCGGTTACTTCACCAACTGGCGTACCGGCAAGAACGGCCTGCCGAGCTATCTGGCTTCGGACATTCCGTGGAACGACATCACCCACATCAACTATGCGTTCGCGCATGTCGACAGCGCCAACAAGGTCTCGGTCAACGCCGGTGTCGCCGGCAACGAATCGACCGGCATGGTCTGGGACGGTTCCGACGGCAAGCCCGCGATTGCCGGCAACGAAATGGACCCGAGCCTGCCGTACAAGGGCCACTTCAACCAGCTGAACAAGTTCAAGAAGCAGCACCCTGGCGTGCGGACCCTCGTTTCGATCGGCGGCTGGGCTGAAACCGGCGGCTACTTCGGTCCGGACGGCAACCGCGTTGCTTCGGGCGGCTTCTACACGATGACGACCAACGCCGACGGTTCGATCAACCAGGCCGGCATCAACACCTTCGCCGACTCGGTCGTCGCCTTCCTGCGCCAGTACGGCTTCGACGGTGCCGACATCGACTACGAATACCCGACCACGATGGACAAGGCCGGCAACCCGCTCGACTGGAGCGTGTCGAGCCCGCGTCTGAAGGGGCTGCAGGCGTCGTACCGTGCGCTGCTGGAAACGCTGCGTACCAAGCTCGACCAGGCTGCGGTGGCCGACGGCAAGTACTACATGCTGACGATCGCTTCGCCGTCGTCCGCTTACCTGCTGCGCGGCATGGAGTCGTACCAGAGCGTCAAGTACCTCGACTACGTCAACATGATGACGTATGACCTGCACGGCGCATGGAACGAGTTCGTCGGTCCGAACGCCGCGCTGTTCGACGACGGCAAGGACGCCGAGCTGGCCAAGTGGTCGGTCTACAGCGCCGCGCAGTACGGCGGCATCGGCTACCTGAACACCGACTGGGCCTTCCAGTACTTCCGCGGCGCAATGCCGGCCGGCCGCATCAACGCCGGTGTGCCGTACTACACCCGCGGCCACAAGGACGTGACCGGTGGCACCAACGGCCTGTGGGGTACGTCGCCGAAGTCGAGCAACTGCGGTCCGGGCCTGACCGAGTGCGGTCTGGGTGCGGTCGGCATCGACAACATCTGGCACGACAAGGATCAGAACGGCAACGAAATGGGCGCCGGCTCGAACCCGATGTGGCACGCCAAGAACCTCGAGAACGGCATTGCCGGCGATTACCTGCCGCAGTTCGGTCTGAAGGCGACCGACCTCGTGGGCAGCTATGCCCGCCACTACGACGCGACCCTGGTTGCGCCGTGGCTGTGGAACGCCAGCAAGAAGGTGTTCATCTCGACCGAGGACGAGCAGTCGATCCAGAAGAAGACCGAGTGGGTGATCAGCAAGGGCCTTGGCGGTCTGATGATCTGGGAATTTGCTGGCGACTACGCGTATGACGCCAACAAGACCAACCTGAACGGCACGAAGGGCCAGTACGTTCCGGGTTCGACCCTGACCAAGCTGATGGCGACCAACTTCCGCAACGCTTCGCCGTACGGCAACAAGCGTGCGAAGACCGCGATGCCGGCGCAGCAGATCGACCTGAAGTTCGACCTGACCAACTTCAAGCTGGGTGACCAGAACTACCCGATCAACCCGTACCTGAAGATCACCAACAACACCGGTGCGACGCTGCCGGGCGGTACCGTGATCGAGTTCGACTACCCGGTGTCGGCGCCGAACAATATGGCCGACCAGTCGGGCGCGGGTCTGAAGGTCGTGTCGTCGGAGCACACCGGCAACAACGTCGGCGGCTTCAAGGGTGATTTCCACCACGTCAAGTTCTCGACCCCGAGCTGGCAGTCGCTGGCCCCGGGCGCGAGCATCGACATCACCCTGAACTACTACCTGCCGATCACCGGCCCGTCGAACTATGTCGTCACTGTCGGCGGCAAGAGCTTCGCGGTGAAGCAGGAGTACCCGTCGCTGCCGGCCGGTACGGTCCAGTAAGCATCCTGTTGTAGACCTTGAACGGGCAGGCCTTCGGGCTTGCCCGTTTTTTTATGCGCGGCAATAGGGCGCCGCCGATTTAATTTCATTTGGCATAATTAACAGTTTTATGGAATTTGCTGCGTCGCAACATAAAATGAGGGTGTTGATAACGAAATCGAGGACACCACCATGGAAACGATGCGAACGCTTGATCCGGCAACGCTGCGCAGCGCCTTTGAAACCGCGGGCCCGGGGCTGGTCCAGCAATACGATGGCCATGCGCGGCTGTGTGCGTTGCTGCAGGCTGCCGGCGAAACGCCGGAGGGCAATGTCGGCTGAGCGGCGAGCAACGGCCGTACCGGGCGCCCTGCCGGTGCGGCCGCCGGTCGGATGACCGTTTCGACAAGCAGCGGGGCAGGGGCATGCGTGAGCAGTGCCGCCGTCGGCCCGTTCCGGCTGCGGCGGCCCTGCGCTTGAACCCGGTTTGGGAGGAACGGCCGGACGATCAGCCCAGGCGGATAGGGGGGGCGCCCAGCGTGATCTTGCCGTTGCGCAGCGCCGGCGGCGGGGTGATGCCCATCGAGACGTAGACGCTGGTGAGCTTGTCGACGCCGATATTGGCCGGGCGGATCCAGTCCTCCGGCACATAGAGCAGGCCGCCGCCGATCGGTACCGGCGCGGTCGGTACCAGCACCGCATAGTAAAGCCGGCCGTCGAGGTCGACCGGTTCGGGGTTCGGCATCAGCGCCAGCACGGCAACGCCGTCGCCGCCGAAGAAACACCATACCGGGCTCATCGCGCCGATGTCGGCTTCCTGCTTCTGGTCCAGCAGGCCGACGAAGCGGTCGGCGAGGTTGTACAGGCTGCCGAACAGCGGAATCCGCCGCAGCGTGAGGTCGACGAGCTTGGCCAGCGGCTTCTTCAGCCCGGACTGTACGGCAATGCCGAGCGGATAGATCGCCCCGATCAGCAGCAGCGTACCGGCCAGATAGGCGAGGATCGGGTTGTCGACCAGTTGCAGGCCGACCGCCGAGAACAGCTTGCCGACGAAGCTGCCCGGACCGATGAAGCGGTTCAGCAGGCTGACGACCCAGCCGAGCAGCGTCAGTGTCAGCGCCAGCGGCAGCAGCGCCAGCAGGCCGGCGAGCCAGGTGGTGAGGACGGACTTGAAACTGCGCTTGATCATGGTCCTACCGTTCGAAAAGGGTCAGTGCAGCCACTGCGTCAGCAGCAGGCCGCCGAGCAGCGCGGCGATCGCGCCGAGCAGCCAGTTGCGCTTCTTCTGTTCCCACATCAGCCCCTGATAGCCGGTGACCATCAGTTCGACATGGTTGGCGCTGGCGAGCTCGTTGAGCTTGCGCGGCAGGGTCGGCAGCATGGCCGCCCATTGCGGCGCTTCGTGCTTGAGATGGCGCACCAGCGCGCGCCAGCCGATCTGCTCGTTCATCCAGCGCTCGAGGAAGGGCTTGGCCGTATCCCACAGGTCCAGATCCGGATCGAGCTGGCGGCCGAGGCCTTCGATGTTCAGCAGCGTCTTCTGCAGCAGCACCAGTTGCGGCTGGATCTCGACGTTGAAGCGCCGGCTGGTTTCGAACAGCCGCAGCAGCACCTGGCCGAAGGAGATCTGCGAGATCGGCTTGTCGAAGATCGGCTCGCACACGGTGCGCACCGCGGCCTCGAGTTCCTCGACCCGCGTGTCCGCAGGCACCCAGCCCGATTCGATGTGCGCACTGGCGACACGGCGGTAATCGCGGTTGAAGAAGGCGAGGAAGTTGATCGCCAGATACTGCTTGTCGACGTCCGAGAGGTTGCCGACGATGCCGAAATCGAGCGCGATATAGCGGTTGTCCGCCGCGACGAAGATGTTGCCCGGGTGCATGTCGGCGTGGAAGAAGCCGTCGCGGAACACCTGGGTGAAGAAGATCTCGACGCCGTAGCGGCTCAGCTTCTTCAGGTCGATGCCGGCGGCGCGCAGCGTATCGATCTGGCCGATCGGCGTGCCGTCCATCCACTCGAGCGTCAGCACGTCGCGGCAGGTCCAGTCGTAGAACACCTCGGGGACGATCAGCTGGGTCGAAGCTGCGAAGTTGCGTCGCAGCTGGCTGGCATTGCCGGCCTCGATCATCAGGTCGAGTTCGTCGTGCAGGTACTTGTCGAACTCGGCGACGACCTCGCGCGGCCGCAGCCGCTTGCCGTCGGCGAACAGCCGCTCGACCAGCCCGGCCATCACGCGCATCAGCGCTAGGTCGGATTCGATCACCGGCAGGATGTCCGGCCGCAGCACCTTGACCGCGACGGCGCGGCCGTCGGGCAGCGTGGCACGGTGGACCTGGGCGATCGACGCGCTGGCGACCGGCGTCCGGTCGAAGCCGGTGTACAGGGTGTCCAGCGGCTTGCCGAGCCCCGCCTCGATCACCGCGACGGCGGTGTCGCCGGAGAACGGCGGCACGCGGTCCTGCAGCTTGGCGAGTTCGTCGGCGATGTCGGTCGGCAGCAGGTCGCGCCGGGTTGACAGCACCTGGCCGAACTTGACGAAGATCGGCCCGAGGTCCTCGAGCGCCAGGCGCAGGCGCTCGCCGCGCGGCGCGTCGAGCCTGCGCCAGAAGCACAGCGCGTTGACCAGCCGCTGCAGGCCGTGTGTGCGCCGGTGGCCGAGCAGGAATTCGTCGAGCCCATGGCCGATGACGACGCGGGCGATCTTGATCAGGCGGAAGAGGCGCATTATTTCTGGGCGAGTCCCTGGTCGAACCGGGCCAGGCGTTTTTCCAGCCGGGCCACATCGTCACGCAGCGTGTCGACCGCGCTGAAGTGGCGCTGGGCCTCGAGCCTGTGCGCCAGCAGCGGCGCTTCGTCGCGCCAGTATTCGATCAGGTGCGCGGCCATGCGCGCGCCGATGGCGCCTGGCACGCCGCCGACCTTGCCGGCGAGCCAGACGAGGCGCCGGGCGGCGACGTCGCCGACGAAGGACGACAGCGAATCGGCCGCCTCCCAGCGCACCAGGCCGAGTACGCGGCCGACGCCGGCGGCGAGCTGCGCATCGCCGCCGAGCAGCAATTGGCGTTGTGCGCCGGTACGGTCGAACGGCAGCGCGGCAAAGAAGCGCAGCCCGAGTTCCAGCGTCGCTTCGGGCTCTGCATGGCTGGGCACGAAGCGGCCTGCTTCGATCTGCAGCGTCGCCGCGACGACCGGGAACACCAGTCTGACCACCCGGCCGTCGAAGCGCGCCAGCTCGGCACGGGCCGCGGTGTCGCGATCGAACAGGCGGTTGAGCAGGGAAGCCAGCATTAGCGCCTGCTCACGGTCTTTTCACGGCAGCGTTCGAAGCAGTGCCGGATGGGGGACAAGGCGTCCCACGGGGATTTCCTGCGGTCACAAGCCGTGCCGCGGTACGGGTACCGCAAGCGGTTTGCAACGCCGTCACCTGCCGGCAATGCCTCGAACCCGAAGGGCCGGGCCGGAAAAAACTCGTTCACTGCGTTGTGCTCCTTGCCAATAAGCCGTTATTGCCTGCATCGCACGCCTTGTGTCCGAGCTTTTTCCGGCCCGGCGCTGACGTGAAAAGACCGTGAGCAGGCGCTTAGAACTTGTAGCCCTTGTGCAGCGCGACGATGCCGGCGCTCATATTGTGGTACTCGACCCGGCCGAAGCCGACGTCCTGCATCAGTGCCTTCAGCGTTTCCTGATCCGGGTGCATGCGGATCGACTCGGCCAGATACTGGTAGGAATCGGCGTCGTTGGTGATCAGCTTGCCCATCAGCGGCAGCAGCTTGAACGAGTACAGGTCGTACACCGGCTTGATCGGCGCCCAGACCTTGGAGAACTCGAGCACCAGCAGCCGGCCGCCGGGCTTGAGCACCCGGTGCATCTCGGCCAGTGCCTTGTCCTTGTGCGTCATGTTGCGCAGGCCGAAGGCAACCGAAACGATGTCGAAGTAGTTGTTCGGAAACGGCAGCTTCTCGGCGTCGCACTGCGCGGCCGGCACGGCGAAGCCGGCGTCGAGCAGCCGGTCGCGGCCGACGCCGAGCATCGAGCTGTTGATGTCGGTGAGCCAGACCTGGCCGGTCTTGCCGACTTTTTTCGCGAACGCCTTGCTGAGGTCGCCGGTGCCGCCGGCGATGTCGAGCACCCGGTTGCCGGGGCGTGCGCCGCTGGTCTCGATGGTGAAGAACTTCCAGGCGCGGTGCAGGCCGGCGCTCATCAGGTCGTTCATCACGTCGTATTTCTGTGCGACCGAATGGAACACCTCGGCGACCTTCTGCGCCTTGTCCGATTCGTTGACGGTCTTGTAGCCGAAATGCGTTTGCTGTTCAGTCATGGTTCACCCGGTATTCGGTATCAGTGGTTGCCACCGGCGTCATCGGCCGGATCGCGGCTGGCACCGGTTTGATCACGGCTGGCGCCGGTTTGATCGCGGCTGGCACCGCTGGCGGCGAGCTGGTCGAGGTAGTCCTGCCACAGTCTGGCCTGGTCGCGGCCGAGTTCGTACAGCCAGTCCCATGAGTACAGTCCGGTATCGTGGCCGTCGTCGAAGACGAGCTTGACCGCGTAATTGCCGACCGGCTCGATCGCGACGATGTTGACGCCGCGCTTGCCGACCTGCAGCACCGGCTGGCCGTGGCCGCGCACTTCGGCGCTCGGCGAATGGACACGCAGGTACTCGCACGGCAGCGAGAACGTCGCGCCGTCGTCGAAGGCGATGTCGAGCATGCGGGCGCCCTGATGCAGGGTCAGCGCCGTCGGTTGCGGCGTATGGGCTTGGAGTCCGGCCATCGGAAAAGGGGGTCTGGATACAGACTGCAATGATAACGCGAGCCGGTGACGCCCGTCGCGCCCGAAGCGCCTTGCAAAAGACGTCAGTCCGTGGGGACTTGTAATATTAAATTCACAAGAAGGCATTACGCTCGCCACAAACCACGCAATGCCACGGGAACTAATCATGCCTGCGAATATCCTGCTCGTCGAAGACGAACCCGCCATCCAGGAGCTGATTGCATTCAATCTGACCCAGGCCGGCCATCACGTGATGCGCGCCGATTCGGTCGAAACGGCGATGGGCATCGTCCGCAACGCCTTGCCCGACCTGATCCTGCTCGACTGGATGCTGCCGGGCATGTCGGGCATCGACTTCGCCAAGAAGCTGCGCGCCGAGGAGCGGACCAAGACGATCCCGCTGATCATGCTGACCGCGCGTTCGGACGAGCAGGACAAGATCATCGGCCTCGAGACCGGCGCCGACGACTACATCACCAAACCGTTTTCGCCGCGCGAATTGCAGGCGCGGATCAAGGCGGTGCTGCGCCGCCGTTCGCCGCAGGTGACCGACGACGTCGTCGAGGTGCAGGGGCTGCGGCTCGATCCGACTACGCATCGCGTCACCGGCCACGGCAAGCCGCTCGATCTCGGCCCGACCGAGTTCCGGCTGCTGCACTTTTTCATGACCCACGCCGAGCGCGTGCATTCGCGCGCGCAACTGCTCGACCAGGTCTGGGGCGACCATGTGTTCGTCGAGGAGCGCACCGTCGACGTGCATATTCGCCGGCTGCGCTCGGCGCTCGAATCGTCGGGTTTCGACGCGCTGATCCAGACCGTGCGCGGCACCGGTTACCGTTTTTCGGCGCAGCAGTAATCGCGCCGTAACGATTTGGCGTCGCCGCTGCCATACGGGGATGACACAATCACACTACGCGAGACGCGCTGGGCGTTTTGAGAATTGAACAGGCACTATCCATGCTCTGGCTGCGTTCGCTGATTTACTACCTCTCGGTGGCGCTAGTCGCGCTCTTCGTCGGCGCGGTTGCCGGCACCGAATGGGGGCTGATTTTCGCCCTGGTCGTCGTCGCGTGCTCGGCGCTGTTCCACCTCTACAACCTCGGCCGCCTGCACCGCTGGCTGCAGGCGCCGCACGTCGACCGCGTGCCGTCGAGCTTCCTCCTGTGGCAGGACCTGTTCGACAAGCTCTACGACCAGGTGCGGTTGCAGAAGAAGCAGCAGGACAGGCTGGCGGCGACGCTCGAGCGCTTCACCAGCGCCGGCGAGGCGCTGCCCGACGGCGTGCTGATCCTCGACGAGCACGACCGGATCGAATGGTGCAACCAGGCGGCGACGCAGCATCTGGGCATCGACCGCGTCGGCGACGTCTGGCAGGTGATCACCAACATCATCCGCCAGCCCAGCCTGCGCGATTACCTGCGCAGCCAGGATTTCGCCCACCCGCTGATGCTGCGGCTCAACCGGCCGGTCGACCAGGTGCTGACGGTACAGATGGTGCCGTTCGATTCGACCCGCAAGCTGCTGCTGAGCCGCGACATCACCCAGCTCGACCGGATCCAGACCGTCCACCGCGATTTCATCGCCAATGTCTCGCACGAGCTGCGCACGCCGCTGACCGTCGTCGGCGGCTTCATCGAGACGATGCTCGACATGCCCGACGTCGACGCGCGCACGCGCAACCAGCATCTCGAGCTGATGTACGACCAGACGCAGCGGATGCAGCGGCTCGTCGACGACCTGCTGACGCTCTCGCGGCTCGAGAACGGCATGCAGATGAAGGAAGAGGAGGTCGACGTGCCGCAGCTGATGCGCTTGCTGGCGGTCGAGGCCGAAGGGCTGTCGCAGGGCCGGCATACGGTCGCGATCGGCAGCATCGTGCCGGCGCGGCTGATCGGCAACCATGACGAGCTGCACTCGGCCTTCGGCAACCTGGTGTCGAACGCGATCCGCTATACCCCGGCCGGCGGCACGATCACGCTGCACTGGCGCATCGACAACGGCCAGCCGGTGTTCGCGGTCCAGGACACCGGCATCGGCATCGCGCCCGAACACGTGCCGCGGCTGACCGAGCGTTTCTACCGCGTCGACCGCGGCCGCTCGCGCGCGACCGGCGGCACCGGGCTCGGGCTGGCGATCGTCAAGCACATCCTGCAGCGGCATCAGGCGCAGATGGCGATCCAGTCCAGGCTCGGCCACGGCAGCGAGTTCTCGGTGCGCTTCCCGATGCAGCGGCTGCTTGCCGAGGTCTGACGCGGCACTTTGCACGGCTTGGCGGCGGTGGTTTTCTGGCACAATCAAATGACAACGGCAATCCGGGCACTTTGCCCCAGCGCAATGTCGAAACCGGTGCTGCTGTCAGATAATGTCTGCTGAAGTCAGCCCGGCATGCCGGCGCTGGCGGCCCTTCCTTCATCGTATGAGGTTCACGTCATGAGCAAAATCGCTGCCATCAAGCCCTTCGGTCAACGCATCTGGCTGGACAACCTGTCCCGCGGCCTGCTGAAGTCCGGCGCCCTGCAGAAACTGATCGACGACGACGGCATCGCTGGCGTGACTTCGAACCCGGCGATCTTCTACAAGTCGATCTCGTCGGACCCGCTCTACACCGGCGACCTGGCCGAACTGAAAAAGCAGGACCTCTCCGCCGAACAGCGCTACGAAGCGCTGGTGGTGCCGGACATCCAGGCGACGTGCGACCTGACCCGGCCGCTGTACGACAACTCCAAGGGCCTCGACGGCTACGTCAGCCTCGAAGTGTCGCCGCATCTGGCCAACGACACGCTCGGCACCATTGCTGCGGCCAAGCGCCTGTGGGCCGCGATCAACCGCCCGAACGCGATGATCAAGGTGCCGGCCACCCACGCCGGCGTGCTGGCGTTCGAACAGCTGATCGCCGCCGGCATCAACGTCAACATCACGCTGATGTTCAGCCTCAAGCAGACCGACGACGTGCTGACCGCCTACATCCGCGGCCTTGAAGCGCGTGCCGCCGCCGGCCTGCCGGTCGATCACGTCCAGGCCGTCGCCTCGGTGTTCCTGTCGCGCGTCGACGTGCTGCTCGACAAGCAGCTCGAAACCATCGGCAGCCCGGAAGCGCTGGCGCTGCGCGGCAAGAGCGCGATCGCCTTCGTCAAGGTCGCGTACCAGCACTACAAGCAGCTGTTCCACGGCACCCGTTTCGAAAAGCTCAAGGCACTCGGCGCGCATCCGCAACGCCTGCTGTGGGCGTCGACCGGTACCAAGAATGCCGCCTATTCGGACGTGCTCTACGTCGAAGAACTGATCGGCGCCGAAACCGTCAACACCGTGCCGGACGGCACGCTCGATGCCTTCCGCGACCACGGCGTTGCCGCCGACCGCCTCGACACCAAGATCGACGAAGCGGTGCAGACGCTGGCGGCGCTGCGCAAGCTCGGCGTCGACTTCAACCTCGTCGGCGAGCAACTGCAGTCCGAAGGTCTGAAGCTGTTTGACGACGCGTTCGACAAGCTGCTCGAACTGACTGCCTGATTGGCTGAATCGTCAGTAAAAAGGCCCGTCCTAGGACGGGCCTTTTTGCTTTTCCGAGACCGACGTTTGGCGCCTATTCCGGTAAGCGAGCGAGCCAAAACAGTTTGTCGTCGCCCGAAGCACGGGAACTGGAACGGACACGAGGTCCATGGGGACGACCCGAAGGTAGCCCCCTTGCGGGGTTGCGCGCATCGGACCGGGGCAAAATGTGCAGGCGTAGCCGCTTAATGGGATAGGCACTCAGATCGCGTCGTCCATCCCCAGCTCCTGGATCTTGCGCGTCAGCGTGTTGCGGCCCCAGCCGAGCAGCTCGGCCGCCTCGATGCGCTTGCCGCCGGTGTGGGTCAGCGCCTGGACGATGACGGTGCGCTCGAATGCCGGGACGATGTCGTCGAGCACGCGCGCGTCGCCGCGCGCCAGCCGCAGCGCGATCTCCTGCGCGAGCTGCCGGCGCCAGTCGCCGCCGGTGCCGGTTTCGGTGTCACCGGCGTCGTCGAACAGCTCGGGCGGCAGGTCGTTGACGGTGACGACGGCGCCGGGCGCCATCACGGTGATCCAGTGACAGAGGTTCTCGAGCTGGCGCACGTTGCCGGGGAAGGCAAAGCCGCCGAGCCGGGCCATCGCGTCGTCGGCAAGCCGCTTGGGCTCGACGCCGAGCTCGGAGGCCGAGCGGCCGAGGAAGTAGCGCGCCAAGAGCGGGATGTCCTCGCGCCGTTCGCGCAGCGCCGGCAGCCGCAGCCGGATCACGTTGAGCCGGTGGTAGAGGTCTTCGCGGAACACGCCGTCCTTGACCCGGGTTTCGAGGTTCTGGTGCGTCGCGGCAATGACGCGGACGTTGGCCTTGATCGGCGAATGGCCGCCGACGCGGTAGAAGAAGCCGTCCGACAGCACCCGCAGCAGCCGCGTCTGCAGGTCGAACGGCATGTCGCCGATTTCGTCGAGGAACAGCGTGCCGCCCTCGGCCTGTTCGAAGCGGCCGGTCCGGCGCGCGTCGGCGCCGGTGAACGCGCCGCGCTCGTGGCCGAACAGCTCGGACTCGAGCAGGTCCTTCGGAATCGCCGCCGAGTTGATCGCGATGAAGGGCTTGGCCGCGCGCGGGCTGTGCCGGTGCAGCGCGCGGGCGACCAGCTCCTTGCCCGAGCCCGATTCACCGGTGATCAGTACCGTCGCGGCCGACTGGCTGAGCCGGCCGATCGCGCGGAACACGTCCTGCATCGCCGGCGCCTGACCGAGGATGTCCGGCGCGGTGGCCGGGGCGATGTCGTCGCCGAGCTGGCGCTCGCCCTCCTGCATCGCACGGCGGATCAGCGCGACCGCCGCGTCGACGTCGAACGGCTTGGGCAGGTATTCGAACGCGCCGCCCTGGAACGCCGAGACGGCGCTCTCGAGGTCCGAATGCGCGGTCATGATGATGACCGGCAGGCCGGGGTGGTCCTGCTTGACGCGCTCGAGAAAGGTCAGCCCCGATTCGCCGGGCATGCGGATGTCGCTGACGATCGCCGCCGGCGTCGAGCGCGCCAGCGCGTCGATCGCTTCGGTGGCCGAACTGAACGTCGCGTGGGCGATGCCGTCGCGCGTCAGCGCTTTCTCGAAGACCCAGCGGATCGAGCGGTCGTCGTCGATGATCCAGACGGTACTCACGGTGTATTCCCCTGTGGTTTTTTGTGCCAGGCGTTCAGCGGCAGGTGCAGCGTGAAGCAGGTGTCGCCGGGCCGGCTGTCGAATTCGATCGTGCCGTGGTGCTGGCTGACGAAGGTGTGCGCCAGATGCAGGCCGATGCCGGTGCCGCCGGGGCGGCCCGATACCAGCGGGTAGAACAGCGTGTCCTTGAGCGCTTCGGGAATGCCCGGGCCGTTGTCGTGGATCTGGACCTGGATCGCCAGCGGGTAGCGCTTGCGGTTGAGCGTGACCTGCCGGGCGACGCGGGTGCGCAGCACGATCTCGCCGACACCGGCCATCGCCTGTACCGCGTTGCGGACGATGTTGAGCAGCGCCTGGATCAGCTGTTCGCGGTCGCCGATCAGGTTGGGCAGGCTGGTGTCGTAGTCGCGCCGCACCGCCAGCCCGTTCGGCGTTTCGGCGAGTACGACGCTGCGCACGCGCTCGAGCACTTCGTGGATCGACAGCTCGGACAGCTGCGGCAGCCGGTGCGGCGTCAGCAGCCGGTCGAGCAGACTCTGCAGCCGCTGCGACTCCTCGATGATGACCTGTGTGTATTCCTTCAGCTGCGGGTTCGGCAGCTCGCTCGACAGCAGCTGCGCCGCGCCGCGGATGCCGCCGAGCGGGTTCTTGATCTCGTGCGCCAGATTGCGGATCAGCTCGCGGTTGGCCTGCTGCTGCGCATGCAGGCGCTCTTCGTTGGCGATCCGGCGCTGCTGGTCGATCTGGCGGATTTCGACCAGCGCCAGCGTCCGCCCGGCGCACTCGATCGGTGCGACGGTCAGCGAGACATAGGCGTCGCCCTGGGCGACCGGCAGCAGCAGCTCGTATTCGGTGATGCTGACATTGCGCGAGAGCGCGGTGCCGACCGCGGCGAACACGGCGGTATCCGGCGCCAGGCACGCGGCCAGCGGCAGGCCGAGCTGATCGTCCTTGAGCCCGAACAGGTCGCCTGCGGCGGGGTTGAAATAGCTCAGCGCACCTTCGGGCGAGACGGCGAGCATCGCCGCATCGAGGTAGTCGAGGCCGCAGAAATGGGGGTCGTGCATGCTGGACACCGTGGCATCGATGACATGCCGTTGCCAAGCAATTACCGGGCCAGCCTAGCCTGCACGGTTTGTCTGGCGGGCAGCGCCATCGTCGTTCGTCATGCGCACCATCTTAGTGCAGATGCCGTGCGCGTGGGCCGGAATGCAGCGGTTCAGCGCACGCGGCCGAGTTCACTGTTCAGCGCCTGGACGTTTTTCTCGTGCGTGACCACGGCGTCGCGCAGCCGGCCGAGACGCTCGACATAGCGCTGCGGGTTGGCCTTTTCCTCGGCGCTGCGGTTGCCCTCGGCGTCGGCAAGCGCCTGGCGGGCCGAGGCGAGCGCGGTCTTCTCGCTGTCGAGCTCGTTCTGCAGGATCTGCTTGCGGTTGCTGTCGCGGCTCTTCTGCGTTGCCGCATCGACCTTGGGAAAATCGGCCGGTGACGGCGAACTGACGCGCGGCGTGGCCGGTTTGGTGCGCGGCTTGCTGCCGCCCGGCGCCGGAATCACCGAGACCGAGTCGATATAGATGCGCTGCGCGCCCTTCATGGGCGTGTTGGTGAAGGTGACGTGGCCGTTCTCGTCGACATACTTGTAGATGTCGGCGTGAGCGAGCGGGACGAGCAGGGCGGCGAGCAGCGGGTAAAGCGGTTTCATGGGTGAAACGCTAACACAGCCTCGCCGGCCCGTCAGTTTGCCGGCCGGTCACTGTGGCCCAGCGGTTTGTCCGGCGCGATCACGTCGCGCACGCGCTGCTTGAGCACCTTGGCTTCGGGAAAGCCGCCGTCCTGCTTGCGCTCCCAGACCAGTGCGTCATCGACGCGGATCTCGAACACGCCGCCGCTGCCCGGTTGCAGTGCGACCTCGCCGAGTTCGTCGACGAAGGTCGTCAGCAGCTCCTGCGCCAGCCAGGCGGCGCGCAGCAGCCACTGGCACTGGGTGCAGTAGAGGATGGTGATGCGGGGCTTGGCCATGGTGTCGTCGATCCGCCGCGTCATCAGAACGCGAGCCCGAGCCCGCGCAGCCGCTCGGCGGTGGCCGCGGCGCTCACATGGTGGATGCCGTGCCAGCCGAGCGCGGTCGCGGCGTCGGCGTTTCTGGCGCTGTCGTCGATGAAGGCGAGTTCGTGCGCGGCGACGCCGGGCAGCGCGCGGTCGATGCGCGCGTGCATTTCACGGTAGATCGCCGGGTCGGGCTTGATCAGCTTGAGCCGGCCGGAGACGACGATGTCGCGGAAGCGGTGCAGCAGCGGGTAATGCTGCCACGCGTACGGGAAGGTTTCGGCCGACCAGTTGGTCAGCCCGTACAGCGGGATGCCGGCGGCCTCGAGCGCATCCATCAGCGCGACGCCGTCGGCCAGCGTGCCGTTCAGCGTTTCGGGCCAGCGCTCGGAAAACGCGCGGATGTTGTCCGCGTGTTGCGGATGCTCGGCGATCAGTATCGCGGTCGCCTCGCTGAACGGCCGTCCGCCGTCCTGCTGCAAATTCCACGCCGGGCTGCAGACGTGTTCGAGGAACCAGCGGCGTTCGTCCTCGTCGGGAATCAGCTTGCGGTACAGGTAGTCGGGGTTCCAGTCGAACAGGACACCACCGAAATCGAAAACGACGGCACGGATGCTCATGGCGCAGGACCGTTGGGAAAGGATGCCGGCCATTCTACCCGCCGCTGCCGTCGCAGACGACGCAATCGCGCCCGCCACGCTTGGCCCGGTACAGCGCTTCGTCGGCACGGCGGATCAGCCGGTCGAGCGTGTCCTCGTGGCTGCGCATCGACGCCATGCCGATGCTGACGGTGATCCGGATGACGTGATCATTCTCGAGCGGCAGGCGGATTTCGGCGATCGCCTCGCGCAGCTTCTCGGCGACCCGGCGCGATTCGTCCTCGCTGGTCGCCGGCAGCAGCACGACGAACTCCTCGCCGCCCCAGCGGCCGAAGCTGTCGCTGGCGCGCAGCGTCGCGGTACAGGCGTCGCAGGCGGCGCGCAGCGCCAGGTCGCCGGCATGGTGGCCGTGCCGGTCGTTGATGTGCTTGAAGTGGTCGAGGTCGAGGATCAGCACGCTCAGCGGCGCCGGATAGCGCCGTGCATGCAGCAGGTGCTCGGTGGCGCGGCGCAGCCATTCGCGACGGTTGCGCGCGCCGGTCAGCTCGTCGATCGTCGCCAGCTCGGCAAGCTTGGCATTGCTTGCCGCGAGCGCCTCGGTGCGGGCGATCACCTCGGCCTCGAGCCGCATCCGGTGCCGCAGCAGCAGCGTCTGCGCCAGCGCAAGGTAGTGCAGCATGAAGCCGGTCGAGAACAGGAAGATCTGCAGGTTGAGGTAGGACAGCTCCGGCGTTGCGCCGACGAAGATCCCGAGTCCGTGCGTGGTGCCGACGACGCTGGCGAGCGCGAGCAGCAGCACCGCCAGGCTGGTGCCGGGCAGCCCGTACTGGATTGCCATCACCAGCAGCAGCGGCAGCACCAGCATCAGCGTGTGGCGGTAGATCAGGAAGGCGAACAGCAGTACGGTGACGAAGGCGCCGATCCACCACCACGGCAGCGACACCAGCCGCGGCCAGCGGCCGCGGTCGCGCCAGCTTGCGTAGCACGGCCCGAGCAGGAACAGCCCCGACGCGTGGCCGAGGATCAGCAGCAGCGTGCGCCAGCCGGTTTCCATCAGCGACAGCTGGCTGCCGATGTCGGCGGCGTTCAGCAGGACGATCTGCAGCGGCAGCGTCAGCAGCGGCGGCAGCATCGCCACGTGCAGCCAGAAGTAGCCGAGCTCGCGCGGCTCGCGCAGCAGCGGGTGCCGGAAGCGCGCTTCGCCGCGGCGCCAGCCGGTTTTGGCGAGGTGCGCCTCGGCGACGTTGATGACCGCCAGCGCGGCGGCGAGCGGCAGCGCCAGGCGGAAGCCGAGCGTGATCGTCAGCGGTGCCAGGTGGACCAGCGTGCCGCCGAGCCAGACCGCCGCATAGCCGCGCCGGCCGGCCAGCAGCAGGCAGACCAGTCCGGCGCCCGACGCGAATTCGAACACCGGCAGCGGCCCGACCGCCAGCCGCGCCAGCAAGGCGCTGGCATAGCCGCACAGCGCGTACAGCGCGGTGAGCGTCAGCGCAAGCCGGTTTGGCGTGCCGGCGAGGGAGCGTAGCAAGCGCATGGGCAATGCCAGGCAATCGATTCACTTAGCATATTCCTGCCCATCGTCGGGCTGCCGCCGCCTGTCGGGCTTCCGGTGCAAAACCGCCAGCCCGGCTGGCGCCCCGGACTTACTGCTTTGCGATCGGTTCGGGCATCGCCGACGAGTGGTGGTGGAGGATCTTCCACGCACCACCGCGGTTCTCGTACACGTAGGTGTAGCGCGCGGCGACCTGCTTGGTCTGGCCGTCCTTGTCCTTCAGCGTGAACGTGTACGTGCCCATATCGACGGCGGTATTGCAGTTGATCCTGATCGTCCGGGTGTCGATCCTGCCCTGCGGGTGCTTTTGCAGGAATTCGACGAAATAGGCGCGGATGCCGGCACGGTCGGTGCGCGGCGTATTCGACACCGTCGGCAGCAGCACCGCATCGGGCCAGTAGCGGTCGGCGACCTTGTCGGGGTTGTTCGTCGCCAGCGCGGCATTCCACTGGTCGAACAGCGAGGCAACGGCGGCGTCGCCGGTCTTGGCGCAGACGGGCGCCTTGGCGAAAGCGGCGCCGGACAGCGTCAGGCTGGCGGCGAACAGGGCGAAGGTAAGTGATTTCATGAAGGGTTCCGAAACATGACGGTGCGCGGATTGCGCCCACGCTCGGCATGTGCCAATGACATAAAGTTCGTCGCGACAGGATGGGCGGCTGCTTTGCGCCGTCTCGCGGTTCAGCGCCACCAGCGCGGGAACATGAAGATCGCGACCAGGCCGGCCAGGCTGAGGATCATGACGCCGCCCGAGGTCATCGCCAGCCAGAAGCAGCCGCGCCAGAGCGCCGACTCGATCCGCCGCCATTCGCCGCTGCGGCCGATGCGCCAGACGTCGGCCATATAGCCGCCGAGCGAATCGGTCTCGAGAAAGGAGTGTGATGCCGAGGGAGACAGCACATCACGGTAATGCGTTTCCAGATGGTCGTAGACCAGCCGTGCGAGCAGCGTGAACAGCAGAAAACCGCCCAGACTGCCGGTGACCAGCGCCGGCAGCAGGGTATCAAGCACGAACGCCTTGATCATGCGCGCACCTCGCCGGGGCGGGTGCCGGGAAGGGGGGAGTTGGGCTGCGTCGGCGAGGATCACCATGGTCTCCGCAAGGGCAAAGGGCCACTTTAGACTGACTAGGTAATTCACCTTATGGAAAATTTGTAGTTGTTGCGGCGGCGACAACAAAAAAATGAATGGTCAGCCTTCCTTCTGCAAGGCCCAGGCCGTGGTGTTGGTAAAGCATGCTTGCGCTAATGTATCCGGGCTCCGTATGGGCGCGGATACGCGCCCGGCCCTCGATGAGTCGTCGCGCCTGACTGTCCTTAAAAGCCCCACAGCATTGAATGCTGGATTTTTGGCCAGGTTCTCAGCCAGGCAGTGTGCCGTTTACCGCCATCATGGTTTGGCATCGCAAAAGCAGGTCTGAACGGTTAGAACATCAAACTGCGTGCGGGTGGGGCTGGTATTGCCCGCCCTTGGCCAGCACTGCCCAGACGATCCGCGCCAGCTTGTTGGCCAAGGCGCAGGCCACGACGTTGCTGTGCCGGCGGCCGAGCAAGCCACGCAGCCATGTGCCCAGCGCATCGTCACGCCGGTCGGCGCGTTGCATCACTGCGCGGGCGCCTTGCACCAGCAGCCGGCGGAGGTGCTTGTCACCGCGCTTGCTGATCCCGAGCAGGGTCTGTTTACCGCCGGTCGAGTATTGCCGCGGCACCAGCCCCAGTGACGCAGCGAAATCGCGACCGCACTTGAACTGCGAGGCGTCACCCGCCTCGGCGGCCAGCGCACTGGCGCTGATCGGGCCGATGCCGGGAATGCTCAACAGCCGGCGGCCAGCGTCGTCATCCTGCAGTTGCCGAGCCAGCTCCGCCTCGATGTCCTTGATCTCGGCGCTTAGCCCCTTGATCCGGGCGTGCAGCCGCAGCAACACCTGCACCAGCCGGGGCGGCAGTGCGTGAACCGGATCATCCAGCAGTGCCGGCAGGCGCTGGATGCTCGCCATGCCGATCGGCAGGCTCACGCCGAATTCCAGCAGGAAGCCGTGCACCTGGTTGATCGCGGCGGTGCGGTGGGCGATCAGTGATTCGCGCAGCCGGTGCAGCGCCGAGAGCGTTTGCTGCTCCGGCGTCTTGACGGCGACGAAACGCATCGACGGCCGGGCAGCGGCCTCGCAGATTGCTTCGGCATCGTTGTAATCGTTCTTGTTGCCCTTGAGAAAGGGCTTCACGTATTGCGGCGCGATCAGCTTGACCTGGTGACCGGACTCGGCGAGCTTGCGCGCCAGCCAGTGGGCCCCGGCGCAGGATTCCATCACCACGGTGCAGACCGGGGTGTTGGCCAGCACGTCGATCAGTTGCCGTCGGCTGTACTTCTTGCGCAGCACCTGATGGCCGTGCTGATCCTGGCCGTGGAGGTAGAAGGTATGTTTGCCGATATCGATACCGAGCAGTGCGACGGAGGTCATGGCGCGTACTCCCGAAATGAGAAAAGCCCAACAAGTGTGAACCTGCTGGGCTTTAGGGTGGTCAGGCTGACCATCTCATTAGCCCCGCATCGCTGCGGGGCTTGGGGACGACAGGTGTATCGCTGGTTACAGCGAGTAGTACATGTCGAATTCAACCGGGTGCACGTTCATGCGGGTGCGGTTGACGTCCTGCATCTTCAGCTCGATGTACGAATCGATCCACTCGTCGGTGAACACGCCACCGCGGGTCAGGAACTCGCGATCCTTGTCGAGCGCGTCCAGTGCTTCGTCGAGCGAGGCGCAGACGGTCGGGATCAGCTTGTCTTCTTCCGGCGGCAGGTCGTACAGGTTCTTGTCGGCCGGATCGCCCGGGTGGATCTTGTTCTGCACGCCATCCAGACCGGCCATCAGCAGCGCGGCAAAGCACAGGTACGGGTTGGCCAACGGATCCGGGAAGCGCGCTTCGATACGGCGACCCTTGTCCGATGCCACGTGCGGGATGCGGATCGACGCCGAGCGGTTCTTGGCCGAGTAGGCCAGCTTCACCGGGGCTTCGAAGTGCGGCACCAGACGCTTGTACGAGTTGGTACCCGGGTTGGTGATCGCGTTCAGCGCCTTGGCGTGCTTGATGATGCCGCCGATGTAGAACAGCGCGGTTTCCGACAGGCCGGCGTAGCCGTTGCCTGCAAACAGGTTCTTGCCGTCCTTCCAGATCGACTGGTGGACGTGCATGCCCGAGCCGTTGTCGCCAACGATGGGCTTGGGCATGAAGGTCGCGGTCTTGCCGTACTGGTTGGCCACGTTGTGGACCACGTACTTGAGGATCTGGGTCCAGTCGGCGCGCTGGGTCAGCGTGCTGAACTTGGTACCGATTTCGTTCTGGCCGGCGTTCGCCACTTCGTGGTGGAACACTTCGACCGGCACGCCCAGCTCTTCGAGCACCAGCACCATCGAGGCGCGGATGTCCTGGTGGCTGTCGACCGGCGGAACCGGGAAGTAGCCGCCCTTGACGCGCGGACGGTGACCGAGGTTGCCGCCTTCGAACTTCTCGCTGGTCGCCCAGGCGCCTTCTTCCGAGCCGATCTTGACGAAGCAGCCCGACATGTCCGTGTTCCAGCGGATGTTGTCGAAGATGAAGAATTCGGGTTCCGGACCGAAGTAGGCGGTGTCGCCGATGCCGGTGGTCTTCAGATACGCTTCGGCGCGCTTGGCGAGCGAGCGCGGGTCGCGGTCGTAGCCCTTGCCGGTGGCCGGCTCGATCACGTCGCAGGTGATGATGACGGTCGGCTCGTCGAAGAACGGGTCGATGTTGGCGGTCGACGGATCCGGCATCAGCAGCATGTCCGACGCCTGAATGCCCTTCCAGCCGGCGATCGACGAACCGTCGAAGGCGTGGCCGTTTTCGAACCACTCTTCGTCGACGACGTGCGCCGGCACGGTCACGTGCTGCTCTTTACCAATGGTGTCGGTGAAACGCAGGTCGACGAACTTGATGTCGTTGTCCTGGATCAGCTTGAGAACGTCGGCTACCGCCATCTTTACGCTCCTTAGGGTGCGAGAGAGTGTTGAAATTTTGAGGTGACCAATCGCGTTGCCGCGACCGGGATGGCGATCAATAAAGCATGAACCGTGCCAGCCCGGTGGAAGTGTCGATCCATTGTGCCACAATCAGGTGCGCTAAGAGCAATCCCGTATTGCGGCCCCGGAAGCGGGCATCTATCGGCTCCGTCTTGGTGCCTGTTTGTCATGAGTGCACCATATTGGTGCTGTATTGCATCGAAAACGCAGACGCATGAAAATCGGATATCAGCCACGATGATCGCCCGGTGCCCGGGCCGAGGAATGCCATGAGTGACGCCGCCCGAATTCTCGACGCCGCCCGCCAGCGCGGTGCGGCCCAGGGGCTGCCCTATACCGGCGCGGTGACGCCGGCAGAGGCGCAATTGCTCCTGACCAGCCTGCCCAACGCCAGGCTGGTCGATGTGCGCACCCACGCAGAGTGGGCCTTCGTCGGCGTGGTGCCCGGCGCCGAGCTGATCGAATGGAAACGCTATCCGGGCATGGCGCCGAACCCGGACTTCCTGACCCAGCTCAGGGCCGTGGTCGACCCCGAATCGGTGGTGCTGTTCCTGTGCCGCAGCGGTGCGCGCAGCCACGACGCGGCGCAGCTGGCCGCGGCGCACGGTTTCGCGACGGCGCTGAACGTGCTCGAAGGCTTCGAGGGCGACAAGGACGGTGAACAGCACCGCGGCCATCTCAACGGCTGGAAGGCCGCCGGCCTGCCGTGGGTGCAGGGCTGATCGTTTCATCCCGGCCGCCCCGCATCCGGGACGGCCAGTCTCAACCCGTTTTCCGGTTCCCTGAATGCGTTACGTCGTCATCGGCAATCCGATTGCCCACAGCAAGTCCCCGCAGATCCACGCCGCCTTCGCCGCGCAGTTCGGGCTGGCCGATTTCAGCTACGAGCGGCTGCTGGCGCCGCTCGACGGTTTTGCCGCGACCGCGCGGGCGCTGTTCGACGCCGGCGCCGGCGGTGCCAACGTCACCGTGCCGTTCAAGGAAGAGGCGTTCCGCTTTGCCGCTGGCCTGAGCGACCGTGCCGCCGCCGCCGGCGCGGTCAACACGCTGATCCGCCACGACGACGGCCGCATCGAAGGCGACAACACCGACGGTGCAGGGCTGGTGGCCGACCTGCTGCGCCATGGCGAGCTGGCGGGCAAGCGCGTGCTGCTGCTCGGGGCCGGCGGTGCGGCCCGAGGCGTGTTGCTCCCCTTGCTCGAGTCCAAGCCTGCGTACATGGTGATTGCGAACCGCACCGCCGAAAAAGCAAAAATGGTGCTGGACAATGTCCTCGAATCTTGGAAGGTGGACCGCGCCAGGGTGCCCAGCGAATATTTCGCCTTGGGGTTCAATGATCTTGTCGACGGCGTTCCTGTCGGGGTTGAGGGACGCGACCTAAAGGCCGACGAACTGAGCTTCGATGTCGTCATCAACGCGACCTCGGCCAGCCTGGCGGGAGAGGCATTGCCGATCCCTGCAAGTGTCTTCGCGCCCGGCGCGCTCGCCTACGACATGATGTACGGTCGCGACGAAACCCCGTTCCTCGCGCAGGCGCGCGCTGCCGGCGTGCTGGCGCGCGTCGACGGTCTCGGCATGCTCGTCGGCCAGGCGGCCGAGGCGTTCGCGCTCTGGACCGGCCGCCGGCCCGATGTCGAACCGGTACTCGTACAGTTGCGCAACGCGCTGTGAGCCGGGCCGCAAACCGCCCGCCGGTCAGGCGGCGCATTTCGGTCGCGGGCTGGATCGGTCGCATCATCCTGCTGCTGCTCGGACTGCTGCTGCTGTGGAACCTGTGGATCTTCGCCCACGTGCTGGCGTGGCGCTGGATCAATCCGTCGAACACCGCGTTCATGTCCGAAGGGCTGGCGCGGCTCGAGGCGAGCAATCCGGACGCCGAGCTGCGTTACCGCTGGGTCGACTACGGGCAGATTTCGACGCATCTCAAGCGCGCGCTGGTCGCGTCCGAGGACGCCAAGTTCCTCGACCACGACGGGTTCGACTGGGAAGGCATCCAGACCGCATGGGAAAAGAACCTCAGGAAGGGCCGCATCGTCGCCGGCGGCTCGACGATCAGCCAGCAGCTGGCGAAGAACCTGTTCCTGTCGTCGGGGCGCAAGCCGTGGCGCAAGGCCGAGGAAGCGGTGATCACGGTGATGCTCGAAGCGCTGCTCGACAAGCGGCGGATCTTCGAGATCTACCTGAACGTGATCGAATGGGGGAACGGCGTCTATGGTGCCGAAGCCGCGGCGCGGCACTACTACCGGACCGGCGCCGGCCGCCTCACGCCGTCGCAGTCGGCGAAGCTGGCCGCGATGGTGACCAACCCGCGCTACTACGATGCACACCGCGGCGACCGGCGTCTGGCGCGCAAGGCGGCGATCATCGTCCGCCGCATGCCGTACGCCGACATTCCCTAGCGTCCCCGTTTCGCGCCGACGGCGCTGCCGCCCGTGAGTCGTACTCAGCGCGGCGGCCCTTGTACACGGGCGAGCCTGTTGCCGATTCAATGATGGCAATGGTCTTTTTTCAACGATCTCCCGCCCGACTGCGTTGGCCGGTTTACGATGTAATCAGACGGACACAAGGGGCTCGGCATGGCAAGGCTATCGCAGGCGCTGGAAATGGTCGGCCAGACCGATCCGGGGCTGGTGCGTGCGCAGAACGAGGATGCCATCGTCTGGGATGCCGATGCCGGCCTCGTCGTGCTGGCCGACGGCATGGGCGGCTACAACGCCGGCGAGGTCGCGAGCGCCATCGCGGTCGAGGTGATGGCGCGCCGGCTGGCCCAGCCGCTGCCGTCGTCGCCGCTGTCGCAGAGTACCCGGCTATCGGTTTCCGGCTGGGTCGAGCGGGCGATCGACGAGGCCAACCGGGTGATCTACGACACCGCGCTGGCCCAGCCCCAGTGCGCCGGCATGGGGACGACGCTGGTTGCCGGGCTGTTCTACGACAACCGCGCGCTGGTCGCGCATGTCGGCGATTCGCGCATGTACCGTTTGCGCAACGCCGAGCTTACACGGCTGACCCGCGATCACTCGCTGCTGCAGGAGCAGATCGACCTCGGGCTGGTCGACGCCGATGCCCCCGACCGCGCGGTACAGCGCAACCTGCTGACCCGCGCAGTCGGCATCGATACTGAGGTCCAGCCCGATATCGGCGAGTTCGACACGCTGCCCGGCGACCTGTACCTGCTGTGTTCGGACGGCCTGACCGACATGGTCGACGACGTTCAAATAGCTGACATTTTACTGACTTTAAAGGACAATCCGTCGCTGGCAGCGATGCAACTGGTGCAGACTGCCAATCAGCGCGGCGGCCATGACAATATATCGGTGATTCTGGTGGCGGTTCGCCGCCCGTACCCGGCCGATGCCGGCTTCTGGTCCAGGCTGACCGCCTGGTTGAGTTGATCCCGTGCGCCCCGGCGCCGCCCCACGTTCAAAACCATGGCGAAACTGCTGCTTAGCCTCGACGGCAACGTCATCAAGGAATACCGGATCCACCGCGACGTGTTCGCGATCGGCCGGCGGCCGAACAACGATCTGCAGATCGAAAACCTCGCGGTCTCGGGCGAGCACGCGCGCATCGTCCGCGAGGGCGACGACTACGCGGTCGAGGATCTCGGCAGTACCAACGGCACCGTCGTCAACGGTGCGCCGGTGCAGCGCGTCGCGCTGAACAACGGCGACGAGATCGGTATCGGCCGTTACCGGCTGCGCTTCTGGTGCGAACCGGCGTCGGCCGGCGGTTACGCCGAGACCCTGGTGCTGCGCGAGCCGGCGACATCGGCCAGGGTCGGCGTGATCAAGGTGCTCACCGGCGGCAGCAGCGGCCGCGAGATCGCGCTCGACAAGCCGGTGACTTCACTCGGCAAACCCGGCGTGCAGGTCGCGACGATCGCGCGCCGGCCGCAAGGCTATTTCCTGTCGCATGCCGAAGGGACGATCCGCCCGCGCGTCAACGGCAGCGAAGTCGGCGCCGAACCGCATCCGCTGAACGAAGAAGACCTGATCGAACTCGTCGGCGTGCGCCTGGCGTTCTTCTTCCGGGGCTGAGAGCCTGCCTACGGTCTTTTCACGTCAGCGCCGTGGCGAAGAAAGTGCAGTCGCAAGGCGTACGACGCAGGCAATAACTGGTTATTGGCAAGGAGCACAACGTAGTGAATGCACTTTTTCCGCCACGGCCCTGCGGGTTCGGGGCATTGCCGGCGGATGGCTGCGTTACAAGCCGCTTGCGGTACTCGTACCGCGGCGTGGCGTGCGCCTTGCCCTTCACCGGCACTGCCCCGAACGCTGCCGCGAAAAGATCGTAGACAGGCTCTGAAATGCGTTTGACCGTTCTCGGCTGCAGCGGCGGCATCGGCGGCCCGGCCCGCACGACGGCGCTGCTCGTCGGCGAGCGCGTGCTGATCGACGCCGGGACCGGTGTCGGCGAGCTGTCGCTCGACGCGCTGTGCAAGATCGACCACGTCTTCCTGACCCATGCGCATTTCGACCATATCGCCTGCCTGCCGATGCTGCTCGACACCGTCGTCAGCGCGCGCAGTGCGCCGGTGACCGTGCATGCGCTGCCCGAGACGATCGCGGCGCTGCGCACCCACGTGTTCAACTGGCAGATCTGGCCCGACTTCGGCGAAATCCCCAGTGCCGGCAACGGCCTGCTGCAATGGGCGCCGATCCGGGTCGGCGAAGCGTGCGCGGTGGCGGGGGCGACCGTGACGGCGCTACCGGCCGAGCACACGGTGCCGGCGCTGGGCTACCTGATTGACAGCGGCAACGGCGCCGTGGCGTTTTCCGGCGACAGCGCCGATTGCCCGGCGTTCTGGGATGCCCTGGCCGGCGTGCCGGACCTGCGCGCGCTGATCGTCGAAACGGCGTTCAGCAACCGCGAGGCCGAACTCGCCCGGCGCTCGCAGCATTTCTCGCCGGCTGCGCTGCTCGCCGTGCTGGACCGGCTCGATCCGGCGGTCGATGTCTGGCTGACCCATCTGAAGCCGCTCGACGCCGAACGCATCATCGCCGAGACCCGCAACGGCGTGCACCGGATCGCCGCGCTGGCCGGCGGCCAGGTGCTGGCGTTCTAGAAACGGCGACGCCGCGTCGGAACGCGGCGTCGTGGTCGGGGCGCCTCAGCGGCGCTGCTGGCCGGCCGGAACGACGTGCATCCGCTCGAAGTCGATGCCGCGCTCGACCAGTGCTTCGACGCGCATCTTGCGCAGCGTGCCGCCGTCCCACCATTCGATCAGCCGGCCGCGCCGGTACCAGCCGACCGGCAGGATCAGCGTCAGCGGCGCGCGCAGCGCGGCGACCGCCGGCAGCGACAGGCACTCGATCCAGCCGCGCCGGTCCGAGTACGCGAGTTCGACCGGCCGGATCGCCGCCGCCGCAGGCAGACCCGGCATCAGCCGGACGCCGACCTCGACGCTGTCGTCGTGCTCCTGCAGCCAGCGTACCACGCCAAGGTAGTGGTTGCCTTCGAGCTGGACCGACAGCAGCTGCTGCAGCGCAATGCGTCCGCCGTCGCCGCTCGGGCGCGACAGTCTCAGTCCCTGAGCCGATTCGTTGCGTACCAGCCAGCGTTCGCCCGCCGGTGGTGTCGTTGCGCCGCCGGCCGCTGCGGCGGCCGCAGCGCCCGACTGGCCGAACAGCTGCAGCCGGACCAGATCCTGGCTGCCGAGCGGCGCCGGGCCGTCGTCGGGCAGGGCGAACCGCTGGTGGCCGATCAGCGCGTGCTGGCGCGCCAGGCCGAACACCGCGTCGAGTTCGCGCTGGCTGTCGTGGCGCGGCAGCGCACGCTCGCTCAGCTGCTCGCACCAGGTGCGGTAGAGCTCGACCAGCAGCGTTTCGACCTGGGCGGCGGCGAACTGGCTGCCGAGGCCGAGCTTTTCCGGGTTCTCGCCCTGACGCAGCAGCTTGATCCGCCGCGACAGCGCCTGCGCCAGCTGCAGCGTGTCGAGTTCGCGGACACTGTCGCCGGTCAGCCGGGGTTCGGTTCGTCGCGGCGCGCCGGGCTGGTCGAAGTCGATCTGCAGGCTGCCGCGACCGGGCAGGGCGGCGGCTTCGCGTTCGAGCGGCGCACGCTGCGCCAGGCTGGGCAAGTGCTCGTCGAGCCAGCGGATCTGCCGGCCGGTGAAATGGAATGGCGTTGCCGCGGCGAGCAGCAGCAGGTGGACGAAGGCGTGCTGCGGCGTCGCGACGCCGGCGACCTTGAGCAGGCTGTCCTTGGCCGACTTCTCGGCGAGGCCGTGCGCTTCGATCTTGCGGTAGCTGTCGAACAGCTGCTGCCACAGCGCGGCCGGGATCGGCCGGTAGCTCAGCAGGTTTTCGCGTGCCGCCAGTGCCAGGTAGCGCATCCGCCGTTGCGCGAGCAGCGCGGTGTGGTCGGCAAGCTCGGGTTCGCCGGCGAGCGCGGCGTCGAGCCCGGTGCCGTAGAGCGCGGCGAGCTTTTCCCACAGCAGGACCGTCGCATCGCGGGCTTCGGCTTCGTCCGGCCCCAGCGGCAGCGCCCGGCCGAGGAAGCGTTCGGCCAGCGCATCCTGGACGACGTGCAGCGGTTCGCGCAGCAGTTCGAGGATCTTCAGCGTTTCGTACGGTGCGATGCCGCTGTCGCCGAGCAGCGAGATCGCTTCGGTCAGTTCGGCATGGGCGACCTGGGTGTTGATCAGTGGCAGCAGCTGCAGCCACGCCTTGGCGGAGCGGGCGTCGCTGAACGGCGCGGCGCCGGACATATTGGGGGTCATCGACAGGTCGGTCATGGCGGGCGTCAGACAGCCTCGGGGTTCAGGTGTTGCAGGGTGTGGCGCAGCCGGGCCAGCGTTTCGGCGTCGATCGCGTGTCGCGCACCGGGGCGCGACGGCGTCGCCCAGACCGGCGCGGGGAAGGTGGCGTCGTCGCGCCAGCGCGGAATCACATGCCAGTGCAGATGCGGCACGACGTTGCCAAGGCTGGCGAGGTTGATCTTGTCCGGCGAGAGTACCGCACGCAGCGTCGCTTCGACCGCAAAGGTGACGGCCATTAGTCGCTGACGATCGGAGGGAACCAGATCGCTCATTTCGGCGACGTGGCGCGCGAGGATCACGCGGCAAAAGCCCGGGTAATCGGGCTCGTCGGCCAGCACGACCCGGCACAGCGCGTCCTGCCACAAGAGTTCGCCACCGGTGTCCCGGCAGAATACGCAATCGCGTTCCATTATCCTTTCCTTATGCAGCGCATTATTACCGGAAGCGGCGCGCATAAACAACGGGGCATGCCCTTGGCGGCATGCCCCGTTGCGGTGCGGTGACGGATCAGAGCAGCACGCGCTCGATCCCGCCGTTGCGCGCCTTGTCGACGTATTCGCTGAGCCAGTCGTCGCCGAGGATCTTTTTCGCCATTTCGACGACGATGTAATCGGCCTTGGTTCCGGCGTCGTCATCGTAGCGTTGCAGGCCCTGCAGGCACGACGGGCAGCTCGTCAGCACCTTGACCGGCGCCTTGGCTTCGGCGACGGCCACCTCGGCACGCAGCTTGTCGGCCCCCTGCTGCATTTCCTCCTGCTTGCGGAAGCGCACCTGGGTGGCGATGTCCGGCCGGGATACCGCGAACGTGCCCGATTCGCCGCAGCAGCGGTCGTTCAGGTCGACGCGCGTGCCCATCAGCTGGTTGGCGACATCGATGCCCTTGTACTGCTTCATCGGCGTGTGGCAGGGCTCGTGGTACATGTAGCGCTCGCCGCCGACACCGTCGAGCTTTACGCCCTTCTCGAGCAGGTACTCGTGGATGTCGAGCAGCCGGCAGCCCGGGAAGATCTGCTCGAACTGGTACTTCATCAACTGGTCCATGCAGGTGCCGCACGAGACGATCACGGTCTTGATGTCGAGGTAGTTCAGCGTGTTGGCGACGCGGTGGAACAGCACGCGGTTCTCGGTGGTGATCTTCTCGCCCTTGTCGCCGTAGCCGGCCGAGGCCTGCGGATAGCCGCAGCACAGATAGCCCGGCGGCAGCACCGTGGTTGCGCCGACATGCCAGAGCATCGCCTGGGTTGCGAGGCCGACCTGCGAGAACAGCCGCTCCGAGCCGCAGCCCGGGAAGTAGAACACCGACTCGCGTTCGTCCTGGCGGATTTCCGGATCGCGGATCACCGGAATCACGCTGGCGTCCTCGGCGTCGAGCATCGCCCTGGCCGTCTTGGCCGGCACCTTGGCCGGCAGCGGCTTGTTGACGAAGTGGATGATCTGCGTCTTGACCGGCGGCTTGCCGAGCGTCGACGGCGGCTGCTTGGTGATGCCCTTGATCAGGCCGAAGCGCTTGGCCAGCGTATGGCCGAGGCGCTGCGCCTTGTAGCCCATGCCGATCATGCCGGCGCGCATCGCCTTGATCGTCGCCGGATCCTTGACGGTCAGGAAGGTCATGCCGAGCGCGGTGCCCGGGTTGAACTTCTTCTTGCCTTCCTTCCTGAGGAAGTTGCGCATCGCAACCGACACGTCACCGAAGTCGATCTTCACCGGACACGGGTTGACGCAGCGGTGGCACACGGTGCAATGGTCGGCGACGTCGCCGAGTTCCTCGAAGTGCTTCAGCGACACGCCACGGCGCGTCTGCTCCTCGTAGAGGAAGGCCTCGGTCAAGAGGCCGGTGGCGAGGATCTTGTTGCGCGGGCTGTACAGCAGGTTGGCGCGCGGCACATGGGTGGTACAGACCGGCTTGCACTTGCCGCAGCGCAGGCAGTCCTTGATCGAGTCGGCGATCGCGCCGATGTCCGACTGTTCGAGGATCAGCGATTCGGCGCCGAGCAGGCTGAACGACGGCGTGTACGCGTTGGTCAGGTCGGCGCCGGGCAAGAGCTTGCCCTTGTTGAAGTGGCCCTGAGGGTCGATCTTCTGCTTGTACGCCTCGAACGGTGCGAGTTCGTCGCGGGTCAGGAACTCGTACTTGGTGATGCCGATGCCGTGCTCGCCCGAGATCACGCCGTTGAGCTCGCGTGCGACGTCCATGATCCGTGCGACGGCATGGTGCGCCCGCTGCAGCATTGCGTAGTCGTCCGAGTTCACCGGGATGTTGGTGTGGACGTTGCCGTCGCCGGCGTGCATGTGCAGGGCGACCCAGGTCCGGCCCTTGAGCACCTGCTGCTGGATCGCGATCACCGCGTCGAGCAGCGGCTTGTCGTTGCGGCTCGAGAACATCGACTCGAAATCGGTCAGCAGCTCGCGCTTGTACGACACGCGCAGCACGAAGTCGCGCAGCGCAAGGAAGACGCTCTGCGGCATTTCGCCGGCGGCGAGCTCGCGCTCGAGCGGCTGGTCCGGGAACGCGGCGAGATAGGCCTCGAAGGCGTCGTCGAGGTGCTCGCGGATCCAGCCCCAGTGCGCGCGGGCACGGCCGATCAGTTCGAGCGCCGCGGCGCGGCGGTCGCCGATCAGCGCGTCGCGGCTCAGCGGCGAGTCGGCGAAGTCGACCGGCAGGATGCCCTGCTCGAAGAAGTCGGTCAGGCGCTCGAGCAGTTCGAGCTTGTTGTCGATCGACAGCTCGATGTTGATCCGCTCGATCGCATCCGAGTATTCGCCGAGGCGCGGCAGCGGAATCACCACGTCCTCGTTGATCTTGAATGCGTTGGTGTGCTTCGAGATTGCGGCGGTGCGGGCGCGGTCGAGCCAGAACTTCTTGCGCGTTTCGGCGGTGACGGCGATGAAGCCCTCGCCGCTGCGCGCGTTGGCCAGCTTGACGACGTGCGACGCGGCCTCGCCGACGGCGGTCTCGTCGTCGGACACCAGGTCGGCGATCAGCACCATCTTCGGCCGGCCGCGGCTCTTGGCCTTGCTGGCGTAGCCGACGGCGCGCACATAGCGCCAGTCGAGGTGTTCGAGGCCGGCGAGCTGCACCTTCGGATGCGCGTCGAGGTAGTCCTTGATCTCGACGATCGACGGCACGGCGAGGCTGACCTCGCCGAAGAACTCGAGACAGACGGTGCGCACGTGCGCCGGCATCCGGTGCAGCACGAAGCGCGCGCTGGTGATCAGCCCGTCGGTGCCTTCCTTCTGCACGCCGGGCAGGCCGGCGAGGAACTTGTCGGTGACGTCCTTGCCCAGGCCTTCCTTGCGGAAGCGCCGGCCCGGGATCACCAGCGTCTCTTCGCCCAGCACGCTCTTGCCGTCGGGCTTGTAGGTGGTGACCTTGAACGTGGCCTGCGGCGCGTCGTGGATCTTGCCGAGGTTGTGGTCGAGCCGCTCGATGAATTTCCAGTTGCCGTCCGGGTCGACCATCTTCCAGCTGACGAGGTTGTCGAGCGCGGTGCCCCACAGCACGGCCTTCTTGCCGCCGGCGTTCATCGCGACGTTGCCGCCGATGCACGAGGCGTCGGCCGAGGTCGGGTCGACCGCGAAGGCGAGGCCCGCCGCTTCGGCGGCTTCCATCACCCGGCGGGTGACGACGCCGGCGCCGCACTGGATCGTCGCGATCTCGTGGTCGACGCCGGGAATCATCATCCGCTCGACGCCGTTGTGGCGGTCCAGCTTCTCGGTGTTGATGACCGCGCTCATCGGGGTCAGCGGCACGGCGCCGCCGGTGTAGCCGGTGCCGCCGCCGCGCGGGATGACGGTCAGCCCCAGCTCGATACAGGCGGCGACCAGCGGCGCCATCTCGGCCTCGGTATCGGGCGAGAGCACGACGAACGGGTACTCGACGCGCCAGTCGGTCGCGTCGGTGACGTGCGAGACGCGGGCAAGGCCGTCGAAGCAGATGTTGTCGCGGCGGGTCAGCCCGCCCATGCGGCGCAGCACCTTCTTGCGCAGGTTGGCGACGTCGCGGAAATCGTGCTCGAACGCGTCGACGGCGTGGCGGGCGCGTTCGGCGAGCATGCCGACGCGGTCGTTGCCTTCACGGCGCTTGTCGATCTCGGACAGCCGGTGGTGCATCGCGTCGACCAGCATCCTGAGCCGCTTCGGATTCTCGAGCAGATCGTCCTCGAGGTAGGGATTGCGCTTGACCGCCCAGACATCGCCGAGCACCTCGAACAGCATCCGTGCCGAGCGGCCGGTGACGCGTTCGGCGCGCAGCGCCTCGAGCGTGTCCCAGGCGTCGGCACCGAGCAGGCGGATCACGATTTCGCGATCGGAGAACGAGGTGTAGTTGTACGGAATCTCGCGTAGTCGTTCGGCTGCGAGTTGCGGGGAAGCGGCGGTCGGCTCGGCCATGACAGGACGATCTCGCTAAGGCTGTGATTCAAAGATGGAATTTTATCGGAAAAATTCCCCTTGAAGCCCCCATTTTTCTTGGGGGATTGGCGAGACGGCGCTTGTATTGTGCGGTGTCAGACTACATTCGGATCCGCGTCGGCCCGGGGTAACCCGGCGGTGCTCAACTTGCCAGCCGCAGCTCCATCGTCGCGAAGCGCGCGGCCGAGAGCTGGCCGAGCAGCTGTTCGCGCAGCGTGCGGAAGCGCTCGAGGTGGCGTTGTGCGTCGGCCGCATGGCCAAGGCGTTCGGCGAGTTCGGCCAGGCCCTGATGCGCGCGGGCGGCGAGGCTGGCGGTGCCCATCGCCTCGGACAGCGCGAGCGCCTGTTCGAGCGCCTCGCGGGCGTGGTCGTAGTCGCCGCCGGCGAGGTTGCAGCGTCCGAGCGTGATCAGGTTGAACGCCTCGCCCCAATCGTTGCCGTGCAGGCGGCTGAGCTTGAGCGCGACGCGCAGCTGCTGCTGCGCGCGCTCGGCGTCGCCGCGGGCGAGGCGGAGCTGCGCCTGCAGGCCGTAGATTTCCGCTTCGTGTTCGACGTGCTGCGAGTGCCGGGTCAGCGGCAGCGCCCGGTCGAACGCGGCCTCGGCTTCGTCGTAGCGGCCCAGTTGCAGCAGGTCGGCGCCGACGTTGATCAGCGCGGCCGCGTGGTACAGCACTAGTGTGCTCTGTTCGGTCGTCAGCCGCACCGCATGGTGGTGGTGCGCGAGTGCGGCCTCGAACTGCTCCTGCGCGTACAGCAACTGGCCGAGGCCGATATGGGCCTGACAGCGCACTTCCTCGCCGGCGAGCGTGTCCGGCAGGTCGAGGCAGGCGAGCCAGCATTCGGCGGTCCGGTCGTAGTCGCCCTGGGCGTAGTACGAGCGGGCGATTTGTTGCAGCGTCTCGCCGTGCAAGATGCCGATCTCGACGCTGCGGCCGATCTCGAGCGCCGCCAGCAGCGCCGTCCGGCCTTTTTCGAAGCGGCCGAACGCCAGCATCGCCTGGCCGTGCAGCAGCAGCGCCTCGGCTTCGTCGCGCGGCCGTGCCTGCTGGCGCGCCAGTTCGCGAGCCTGCCCCGCCTGCGCCATCGCTTCGACGGTTTGCGACAGGATGATGCGGCGGATGCGGTCGAGCAGGGGGCGGAGGTCGGTCATGGCGTGCGGCATCAATGGATTAGGGATAACCCTAGTCGATAAGCTTACCTGTCGCCTTATGTTTGTGAGGTTTTGTTACAAGAAGGCTTCACTGGTATGAAAGTATTTACGCAAAAAACAGGTAGGCAACCCAGACCGACGCGATAAAGCCGGCCACATCGGCGAACAGCCCGCAAGCGACCGCGTAGCGCGTCCGGGTGATGCCGATCGAGCCGAAATATACCGCCAGCACGTAGAAGGTCGTTTCGCTGCTGCCCTGCAGGATCGATACCAGCCGGCCGGCGAACGAGTCGGCACCGGCGGTCTTCATCGTGTCGATCATCAGCGCCCGGGCGCCGCTGCCCGACAGCGACTTCATGATGCCGATCGGCAGGCCGTCGACCCAGCGGCTGTCGTAGCCGAGCATGACCACGAGGTGGCGCAGCCCCGCCAGCAGCAGTTCGAGCGCGCCGCTGGCACGCAGCAGCGCGATTGCGACCAGCATCGCGACCAGGTAGGGAACGATGCCGATCGCGACCTTGAAGCCTTCCTTGGCGCCGTCAATGAAGGTTTCGTAGACGTCGACACGGCGAACGAGGGCGGTGGCGATAAAGCCGACGACGATGGCGAGCAGCAGGAAGTTGCTGACCAGCGCCGATTGCGCGGCGCGCTCGGCGGCCGGCAGGTGCAGGAACCAGGCGGCGACGCCAAAGATCAGCGCAGAAAGGCCACCGAGATAGGCGAGTACGACCGGGTCGTAGAGCCGCAGCCGCTGTCGGATGCCGACCAGCAGCACGCCGGCGATCGTGGCGGTGAAGCTGGCGATCAGCAGCGGCACGAAGATGTCGGTCGGGTCGGCCGCGCCGAGCTGGGCGCGGTAGGCGAAGATCGTCACCGGGAACAGCGTGACCGCGGCGGTGTTGATGACCAGAAACAGGATCTGCGCGTCGGTTGCGGTATCGGGGCTGGGGTTGAGCGTCTGCAGCTCCTTCATCGCCTTGAGCCCGAGCGGCGTCGCGGCGTTGTCGAGGCCGAGCATGTTGGCGGCGATGTTCATCGTCATCGCGCCGAGCGCCGGGTGGCCGGCCGGCACGCCCGGGAACAGCCGGGCGAACAGCGGCCCGAGCAGGCGCGCGAGCAGCGCGATCAGCCCGGCGGCTTCGCCGATCTTCATGATGCCGAGCCACAGGGTCATCACGCCGGTGAGCCCGAGTGCGACTTCGAAACCGAGCCGGGCGGCGTCGAACATCGCCCGCGTCATTGCCGCGAACACCTCGTGCCGGCCGAGTGCGAAGCCCTGGATGCAGGCGGCGGCGAAGGCCAGCAGGATGAAGCCGGCCCAGATACGGTTGAGCATGGGAAGTGGTACTCCTGACGTGCCGGGCCTTGGAGCGGCTAGCAAGAAACAGCGCAGCGGCTCTGGTTCGGCGTGCAAAACGTCCCACGGGGACTGCCTTCGGTCGCAACAGTACAAGCCGATGCGACAGGTTTGCACAACAACGCCAGAGGATTTTTGCTGGCTGCGCTTAGTGCTTCAGCCTGGCTTCGAGCGCCTGGAGTTTAGCGTAGGTGCCGGAGCGGACGATACGGCTGAACGCTTCCTGGTAGCGGCGGTGGTAGTACTCGGCCTGCCCGGCATCGCCCATGCGCTGATAGATCTGCGCGAGCAGATGGTGGGCCTGGAAGGTCTTGTGACAGGTGCCCATTTCGTCGGCGCGCTCGAGCGCGGTATGCACCGCGGCCAGCGCTTCGGCCAGCCGGCCTTCGGACAGGTAGACGCGACCCCGGGCGAGGTTCTGCGAGATTTCACCCCAGGCCCAGACCCGCCGCATCGCGACCGCCTGATCAAGGGCGGCGTGGGCGTCGGCCGGATTGCCGCGCGCCAGCGCGACGGCGCTACGGTAGACGAGGATCTCGCCGACGTACTCGGGGTTGCCGGCCGCTTCGGCCAGCGGCAGGGCCTGATCGAGTTCGAGCGCGACGTCCTCGAAGCGCCCGAGCTTGGTGTAGTCGGCGGCGAGGTTGATCAGCACCCGGCAATGCAGGTCGGCGTCGGACGTTTCGACGACCAGCGCCTTGGCGTCGAGGTGGTTCTGCAGCGCCATGTCGTAGCGTTCGTGCGCGTAATAGACCTGGCCGAGGCCGATGTAGGCGTGGATGCGGGTATTGAGCGTGAAACCTTCGGTGTCGATGCAGTCGGCCCAGTAGGCGATCGCCTCGTCGTAGTCGCCCTGCGTGTAGTAGGCGCTGGCGAGGTCCTGGATCAGCTCGCCGCGCTCGGCGACGAGGTCTTCGGCGTCGGCGATCGTCAGTGCCTTGAACATCGCGTGCTGCCCGTCCGGGATGCGGCCGAAGGCGAACAGCATCGTGCCGCAACGGCGCCATGCGGCGATCGCCAGCAGCGTGTCGTCGCAGCCGGGGACGAGCCGGGTTGCGGCTTCGGCAAGGCGCAGGGCTTCGTGCGGGTCGATATACGTGAGCCGATTGCTTTCGTCGATCAGTTGCGCAATCGTGGCGGGCTCGCCGGGATGCATGGGATGGGTGGCAGTCGTGAGCGGATGGCGGACAGCCTAAACGCTTGTTTTCCTGCTTTCAAGCGCAGACCGATAGTTGGTAAGCATTTATTACAGAAGATTGACTGCCTGTCTGGAGAACGGCCGCGCAGTGTCGTGGCGGCGATGGCGGGAGGCCGTCGTCAGCCCGGCTTTCCCGGCCAGCCCAGCCGTCCGGCGGTCAGGTCGGTCAGCGCGGCAAGCGCCGGGGCGACCGAGGCCTGCGGCAGCGAGACATGCAGCGTCACCAGCGCATCGTGGTCGGCCGACAGTACCTCGTGGCCTTGCTGCTGCAGCCAGTGGCGGACACGGTTTTCATCGGCGTAAGGCAGCGTCAGCGCCAGTTGCACCATCGCGATCCGTTCGACCTTGTCCGCATGGACCAGTGCACCGGCGATGGCGTCGGTATACGCGCGGACCAGCCCGCCGGCACCGAGCTTGACGCCGCCGTAGTAGCGCACCACGGTCGCGAGCACGCCGTCGAGGTCGTGGTGACGCAGCACCTCGAGCATCGGCCGGCCGGCGGTACCCGACGGTTCGCCGTCGTCGCTCATGCCCGAATCGCCGCCGGCGAGCAGCGCCCAGCAGACGTGAGCGGCGTCCGGATGGGCGGCGCGCAGCGCGTCGACCACGGCGAGTGCGTCGGCGCGGCTGGCGACGGGTTCGACCCGGCCGAGGAAGCGGCTTTTCTTGATGTCGACTTCGTGTTCGACGGTGGCGGCGAGGGTGAACGGCATCGGGGGATTATTACGGCGGCGGTCGCGCTTGTCAGCGTGAAAGATAATGATGAGAATGATTCTCTTTTTGTTCGGAGCCGTCATGTCCCGCACCATCCGCCCTCTGGTCCTTGCCCTGCTGTCCGCCACCTTGCTGGGTGCGTGCGCATCAGCGCCGCAATCGCCGGCGGTGGCCGCGCAGTTCGCCGGCAAGCGCGTCGTGCTGCTCGGCGAGGTCCACGACAACGCCGCCGGCCACGAGGCACGGTTTGCCGCGCTCAAGGCCGCCGTCGACGCCGGCTGGCGTCCGGCGATCGCGATGGAGCAGTTCGACCGCGAGCGGCAGGGCGATCTCGATGCGGCACGCAAGGGCGGCGATGCCGATGCGCTGATCAAGGCCGCCGCGCCGGCGAAGTCGAGCTGGAACTGGGCGTTCTACAAGCCGGTGATCGCGCTGGCGCTGCAGTACGACCTGCCGCTGATTGCCGCCAACGTTTCGCGCGCCGACGCCGGCAAGGTCGTCCGCGGCGGTTACACGGCGGCGTTCGACCCGGCAGCGCTGAAGGCCGCGCGGCTCGATGCGGCGCCGGCCGCCGACATCGTCGCCGGCCAGCAGCACGAGGTCGAAGTCGGCCATTGCGGCAAGCTGCCGCAGGCGATGGTGCCGGGCATGGCGCAGGCGCAGATCGCCCGCGATGCGTTCATGGCGCAGGTGCTGCGCGACAACGCGCAACGCGGCGTGGTGCTGATCGCCGGCAACGGCCACGTGCGCCGCGACATCGGCGTACCGCGCTGGCTGGCAGGCGTGCCGGCGGCGCAGGTGCTCAGCGTCGGCTACCTCGAGAGCGGCAGGGACGCGAAGGCGTTCGATGAAGTGGTGGAGATTCCGGCGGCAGAGCGGCCGGATCCGTGCGCGACGCTATGATCAGCTTGGCGGGTTAGGCATTCCCGGGGTTTAGCGCCTGCGGCGCGGCATCAAAGGCATTGACTGCCGGTTCCGCCCGGCGGACGTGATACTTTCTTTTGCTTCGCCAAAAGAAAGTATCCAAAGAAAAGGCGACCCCGCATTCGCGCCCGCTTTGCGGGTGCCCTGTGCTGCTCAGCCGCCACGGCGGGAATCGCAAACTCGCTGCGCTCAAACAGCGATCCCCGACAGCCCCGTGGCGGCTTGTGCTGCTCGGCGCTTCTGAGGGGACTCGGGCGGTATGCGACGCCCTGAGACCAAAATGGCGCAATCGGCGGATTGGGAGTATTGATCCTTGAGTTGAGTTATCAGGCCTTCTCAAGACCGCCGCGTGCCAAGCGCAGCAGCTGAAAAGTGTGCCTGTTCATCCCGTTCCGAACCGCTGAGTGCCAACAACTGCAAGTGATGTCGTGTTGGGTTTCGCTTATGCGCACCCCTACCTGTTTAGCTGCTACTAACTCGTTCGTTGACGGTTGTATACCGCCCCGATCCCCTCAGTAGCGCCGAGCAGCGCAGGGCACCTGCGAAGCAGGCGCGGATGCGGGGTCGCCTTTTCTTTGGATACTTTCTTTTGGCGAAGCAAAAGAAAGTATCACGTCCGCCGGGCGGAACCGGCGTCAACGCTTTTACCCTGCGCCGCCGGCGCTTAACGCAGCAACGTTCTCCGCAACCGCCACCCAATAAAAACGCCCCTCGAAAGGGGCGTTTTTCATTGAGATCAGGCTTACGACGCCTTCGCCGGCGCCGAGGCGCTGGCCGTCGTGGTCTCTTCCTGACCGCCCCCGCCGAACACCTTGTACAGCGTGACGAGGTTGGCCTGGCGCGACAGGCGGATCGAGATCAGCTGCTGCTGGGCGCTGTAGAGCGAGCGCTGCGAATCGAGCACATTCAGGTAGCTGTCGACGCCCTTGCCGTAACGCGCCTGCGACAGCGTGTAGCTCTTCGCCGTTGCGTCGACCAGCGCCTGCTGCGCGTCGACCTGTTCGTCGAGCGTGCCGCGGTCGGCCAGTGCGTCCGAGACTTCGCGGAACGCGCTCTGGATCGCCTTCTCGTACTGCGCGACGGCGATCTTCTCGTCGGCCTTGGCCGCGTCGAGGTTGGCGATGTTGCGGCCGCCCTCGAAGATCGGGATGCTGATCTGCGGCATGAAGCTCCACGCGCCCGAGCCGGCCTTGAACAGGTCGCCGAGGCTGGCGCTGGCGCTGCCGGCGCTGGCGGTCAGCGTGATGCTCGGGAAGAACGCCGCACGCGCCGCGCCGATATTGGCGTTGGCCGACTTGAGCTGGTGCTCGGCCCGGACGATGTCCGGCCGCGCCAGCAGCACGTCGGACGGCAGGCCGCCCGGCACGTCGCGCAGCGCGGAGACCGATTCGACCGACGTCGACGGCTGCAGCTCGGCCGGCAGCCGGGCACCGAGCAGCAGCGTCAGCGCGTTGGCATCCTGCGCGATCAGGCCGGTGTACTTGGCGACATCGACGCGCGCCGATTCGACGCTGGTCTGCGCCTGGCGCACGTCGAGTTCGGACGCGACGCCAAGGTCGAAGCGCTTCCTGGTCAGCTCGAACGATTCGCGCTGGCTCTTGAGCGTTTCCTGCGCCAGCCGCAGCCGGTCGTTGTCGGCCGCCAGCGTCAGGTAGGCGTTGGCGACTTCGGCGATCAGGCTGATCTGCGCACTGCGCCGTGCTTCCTCGGTGGCGAAGTACTGTTCGAGCGCGGCGTCCTTGAGGCTCTGGACGCGGCCGAACAGGTCGATTTCGTACGACGCGAAGCCGAGGCCGGCGCTGTACTGGTGGCTGATCGTCGGCGATCCGGTGCCGGACAGGCTGCCCGGCGTGCGCTGGCCCTGACCGCTGCCGCTGGCGCGGATCGACGGGAACAGGTCGGCGCGGCTGATCTGGTACTGCGCGCGCGCCTTCTCGATGTTCAGCGCCGCAACCCGCAGGTCGCGGTTGTTGGCCAGCGCCAGCGAAATCACCTGTTGCAGCTTCGGATCGCTGAAGTAGTCGCGCCATGCGGTATCGGCGAACGCGCGGCCGTCGGCGCTGGCGGCCGGGTAGGCCGCGCCCTGCGGCCAGCTGGTGTCGACCGGTGCGGCGGGGCGCTGGTAGGTCGGCGCCATGCTGGTGCAGCCGGCGAGGAAGGCGCTGGACAGCGCCAGGCTCAGGAGGGTGTTACGCATCTTGTTGGCTCTCCGTGAGTTTGGCGGGGGCGGCGTGCGCCTTGGACTTGGTGAAGCGGTCGAAGATCTTGTGCACGACGACGAAGAACAGCGGCACGAAGAAGATCGCCAGCAGCGTTGCCGAGATCATCCCGCCGAGCACGCCGGTGCCGATCGCGTTCTGCGCGCCCGAGCCGGCGCCGCTGTTCAGCACCATCGGCAGCACGCCGAGCGCGAACGCCAGCGAGGTCATCAGGATCGGCCGCAACCGTTCGCGCACCGCGGTCAGCGTCGCGTCGATCATGCTGGCGCCGGCCTCCATGTGCTCCTTGGCGAACTCGACGATCAGGATCGCGTTCTTCGCCGACAGGCCGATCGTCGTCAGCAGGCCGACCTGGAAGTACACGTCGTTCGACAGCCCGCGCACCGTGGTCGCCAGCACTGCGCCGAGCACGCCCAGCGGCACAACCAGCATCACCGAGAACGGGATCGACCAGCTTTCGTACAGCGCGGCAAGGCAGAGGAACACGATCAACAGCGAGATCGCGTACAGCGCCGGCGCCTGCGAGCCCGACATCCGTTCCTGGTACGACTGGCCGGTCCATTCGATGCCGACGCCCGGCGGCAGCTTGGCGACGATGTCCTCGATCGCCTTCATGGCCTCGCCCGAGCTCTTGCCCGGTGCGGCGGCGCCCATGATCTCGACCGCCGACAGGCCGTTGTAGCGCTCCAGACGCGGCGAACCGTAGTCCCAGTGCGCGCTGGCGAACGACGAGAACGGCACCATTTCGCCCTGTACATTGCGCACGTACCACTTGTTCAGGTCTTCCGGCTGCATCCGCGACGATGCGTCGGCCTGCATGTAGACCTTCTTGATCCGGCCGCGGTCGAGGAAGTCGTTGACGTAGGACGAGCCCCACGCGGTCGAGATCGTCGTGTTGATGTCGGCGATCGCGACGCCGAGCGCGCCGGCCTTCTCCTGGTCGATGTCGAGCTGCAGCTGCGGCGTGTCTTCCTGGCCGTTCGGGCGGACGCCGACGAGGGTCGGATCCTTGGCGGCCATGCCGAGCAGCATGTTGCGCGCTTCGATCAGCTTCTCGTGGCCGATGCCGGCACGGTCCTGCAGGAAGAAGTCGAAACCGGTCGCGTTGCCGAGCTCGATCACCGCCGGCGGCGCGAACGCGAACGCGAAGGCCTCGCGGATCTGCGAGAACGCGCCCATGGCACGGCCGGCGATCGCGTTGACGTGGTCTTCCGCGGCCTTGCGCTGGTCCCAGTCCTTGAGGCTGACGAAGGCGATACCGTTGTTCTGGCCGCTGCCGCCGAAACTGAAGCCGGCGACCGAGAACACCGAGTTGACGTTCTTCTTCTCGTCGACGAGGAAGTGGTGCTCGACCTTCTTGATCACCTCGAGCGTCTGCTCCTGGGTGGCGCCGGCCGGCAGCATGATCTGCGAGAACAGGATGCCCTGGTCCTCGTCCGGCAGGAACGACGTCGGCAGGCGCATGAACAGCACCGCCATGGCCGCGGCGATCAGCACATAGATGATCATGAAACGGCCGCTGCGGCGCAGGATGCCGCCGACCAGGCCCTGGTAGCGGGCGTTGGTCGCGTCGAACTTGTTGTTGAACCAGCCGAAGAAGCCCTTGTCGGACGCGTGGTGGCCCTTCTCGATCGGCTTGAGCATGGTTGCGCACAGCGCCGGCGTCAGTACCAGCGCGACGAGCACCGACAGCGCCATCGCCGAGACGATGGTGAGCGAGAACTGCCGATAGATGACACCGGTCGAGCCGCCGAAGAACGCCATCGGGATGAACACCGCCGACAGCACCATGGCGATGCCGACGAGTGCGCCGGTGATCTGGCCCATCGACTTCTTGGTGGCTTCCTTCGGCGACAGGCCTTCCTCGCTCATCACCCGCTCGACGTTCTCGACGACGACGATCGCGTCGTCGACCAAGAGGCCGATCGCCAGCACCATCGCGAACATCGTCAGCGTGTTGATCGAGAAGCCGAACGCCGCGAGGATGCCGAACGTCCCCAGCAGCACCACCGGCACCGCGATCGTCGGGATCAGCGTGGCGCGGAAGTTCTGCAGGAACAGGTACATCACCAGGAAGACGAGGACGATGGCTTCGGCCAGCGTCTTGACCACTTCGTGGATCGAGATCTTCACGAACGGCGTCGTGTCGTACGGGGTGACGGCCTTCATGCCCGGCGGGAAGAACTTCGACATCTCCTCGACACTCTTCTCGACGGCCGCGCGGGTTTCGAGTGCGTTGGCGCCGGTGGAGAGCTGGATGCCGATACCGGCGGCTGGCTTGCCGTTGAAGCGCGCGACGCTGTCGTAGCTCTGGGCGCCCAGCTCGACGCGAGCGACGTCGCGCAGGTAGACGGTCGAGCCGTCGCTATTGATGCGCAGCTGGATCGCACCGAACTGCTCGGGCGTCTGCAGCATCGTCTGCGCCGACACGGTCGCGTTCAGCCGCTGGCCCGAGACCGACGGCGTGCCGCCGAGCTGGCCGGCCGAGACCTGGATGTTCTGCGCACGGATGGCCTGCGCCACGTCGCTCGGCGTCAGCTTGTAGTTGTTGAGCTTGCTCGGGTCGAGCCAGATCCGCATCGCGTACTGCGAGCCGAAGAGCTGGATGTTGCCGACGCCGTTGACGCGGCTCAGCGGGTCCTGCACGTTGGCGGCGACGTAGTCGGACAGGTCGATGTCGCTCATGCTGCCGTCGGTCGAGACGAAGCCGAGCACCATCAGGAAGCTGGCCGACGACTTCGACACCGAGATGCCCTGGCGCTGGACGGCCTCGGGCAGCAGCGGCGTCGCCAGCTGCAGCTTGTTCTGCACCTGCACCTGGGCGATGTCGGGATCGGTGCCGGCCGCGAAGGTCAGCGTGATCGCGACCGCACCGGTCGATTCACTGGTCGCCGACATGTAGAGCAGGCCGTCGAGGCCCTTCATGTTCTGTTCGATGACCTGGGTGACGGTGTCCTCGAGCGTCTTGGCCGATGCACCCGGGTAGGTGGCATTGATCGCGACGGTCGGCGGCGCAATGCTCGGGTACTGGGCGATCGGCAGGGTCCGGATCGCCAGCAGCCCCGCGAGCATGATGATGATGGCGACCACCCACGCGAAAATCGGGCGGTCGATGAAGAAACGAGCCATTTAGGTTCTCTCCCTTACTTGGCCGCGACGGTCGGCGCGCTGGCCACACCGCTGGCGGCCACGGTCTTGACCTTGGCGCCTGGGTGGATTTTCTGCAGACCGTCGACGATCAGCTTGTCGCCGCTCCTGAGGCCGTCGGTGACGAGCCAGTTGTCGCCGATGGTGCGGGCGGTCTTGAGCATGCGCGGTTCGACCTTGTCGTCCTTGCCGACGACCATCGCGGTCGCATTGCCGCGCGCATCGCGGCTCACCGCCTGCTGCGGCGCGAGGATCGCGTTGTCGTTGACGCCTTCCTCGATCACCGCGCGCACGTACATGCCCGGCAGCAGCTGGTGCTTCGGATTCGGGAACACCGCGCGCATCGTCACCGTGCCGGTGCTCTGCTCGACGGTGACTTCGGAGAACTCGAGCTTGCCTTCGAGCGGATAGGTGCTGCCGTCGTCGAGCACCAGCCTGACCTTGGCGGCATCGGCGCCGGCGCGCTTGAGGCTGCCGCTGGCGAGTTCGCGCTGCAGGCGCAAGAGCTCGTTGCTCGACTGGGTGACGTCGACGTAGATCGGGTCGAGCGTCTGCACCGTCGCCAGTGCATCGGCCTGGTTGGCGGTGACCAGCGCGCCCGGCGTGACCGACGAGCGGCCGATGCGGCCGTCGACCGGCGACGTGACCTTGGTGTACGCGAGGTTGATGCGCGCGGTCTCGACCGCGGCGCGGCCGGCAGCAACGTCGGCTTCGGTCTGCTTCAGCGCGGCGTAGGCGTCGTCGTAGTCCTGCTTGCTGACGGCGTTGATCTTGACGAGTTCGGCGTAACGGTCGGCCTTGTTCTTCGCGCTGAGTACATTGGCTTCGGCCTTGGCGAGCGTCGCCTTGGCGCTGTCGTACGCGGCCTGATAGGTTGCCGGGTCGATCTGGTACAGCACCTGACCGGCCTTGATCTCGCCGCCTTCGGTGAACAGCCGTTTCTGGATGATGCCGCCGACCTGCGGGCGGACGTCGGAAACCTGGTAGGGCGAGGTGCGGCCGGCGAGTTCGGTCGTCATCGGCAGCGACTGGCCGGCGACGGTGACCACACCGACGACCGGTTCGGGTTGCGCGGCGTGGTCGGCTGCGTTGGGTTCGCCGCAGCCGATCAGCGCCAGGCTGCCGGCGATCAGGCTGGCGGCCGCCAGTGCGCGTCTCGGGGTCAGGTGCATGGGAGCCTCTTCTTTGGATGTCGATTCAACGGAAAACGGCCGCCGGGCGGATACGCCGGGCGGGCAAGGGTGACTGACACTATTCAGACACCTTGGTTCGCAATAGAATGAACGATCATTCTAGAATGAACATTCTAATTAAGAGCGTAATCATTTGGCAAGCGGCTACTTTAAAACCAAATCATGACGAGCGCATGCCTGATTCGAGGAACTGCATGACCAGCGAACAAGACCGCGGCGAGGCCCGCTGCAATCAGGTGCTCGATGCGGCGGCCGACTGCTTCCGCCAGCGCGGCTTCCACGGCGCCAGCATGGCCGAGGTCGCGCGTGCCGCCGGCATGAGCGTCGGCCACATCTATCACTACTTTGCGAACAAGGAAGCGATCATCTCGGCGATCGTCGAGCGCGACGTCGCCGAAATCCTCGCGCTGCTCGAATCGCTGCAGAGCGAGGACGACCTGCTGCAGGCGCTGGTCCGCGAGGCCGGCAACAATCTCGAAGAGGCGAGCTGCGGCTACGACGACGCCTTGCAGATCGAGGTGCTCGCCGAGGCGACGCGCAATCCCAAGGTGCTGGCGATGGTCCGCGACGGCGACCGGCTCGCCCGCGAACGGCTTGCCGAAACGATCACCAAGGGCAGGGCGATGCGCGGCCTGCCGCCGCTGGCCGACCTCGAGGCGCGCACCGAGATCGTCATCGCCCTGTTCGAGGGGCTGTCGTGCCGCAACATCCGCAATCCGGGCGTCCCGATCGAGGCGATCGCCAAGCTGCTGCGCAGCACGCTGCAGCACCTGCTCGAGACCTGAGCGGGACGGCCGGGCGCCGCGGCGGCTAAGATCGATCAAGGGCACCCCGGCAATCGGCGATCGCGGCAATTGTCCCGGGGGCGGCCCTCCGTGTAAAAGCGCTGCCGAATCCCGGTGCGCCCGCGGTCGTCACCGCGCCGTGCCCGCCCCCTTGTCCCCGATATCGAGAAGCCCATGCGATTCGCATCCAAATGGCTGTCCCTGTTCCTGACCGGCAACCTGGTCCTGCTGATCCTCGCCGGCATGATCGCCGGTACGCTGCTCGGGCTGGCCTGGCCCGCCGCCGGCCAGAGCGCGGCGCTGCTCGGTGCGATGTTCGTCAGCGCGCTCAAGGCGATCGCGCCGCTGCTGGTCCTGCTGCTGGTCGCGTCGTCGATCGCCAACAAGCGCCGCGGCAGTGCGACCGGGATGCAGGCGATCCTCGGCCTCTACCTGCTCGGCACGTTCGCGGCGGCGCTGGTCGCCGTCTGCGCGAGTTTCCTGTTCCCGTCGTCGCTGACGCTGGTGACCGCGGCAAGCGCGAATGCGCCGCCGGCCGGGATCACCGGGGTGCTGCGCGGCCTGCTGTTCCAAGTGTTCGACAACCCAGTCCACGCGGTCGCCAACGCCAACTACATCGGCGTGCTCGCCTGGGGCGCGGCACTCGGCTTCGCGCTGCACCACGGCAGCGAGCCGACGCGCCAGATCCTCGCCGACGTCGCGCACGCGGTATCGCGCATCGTGCAGATCGTCATCCGCTTCGCACCGCTGGGCGTGTTCGGTCTGGTCGCCGAATCGGTCGCGACGACGGGGTTCGACGCGCTGCGCTCCTACTCGCACCTGCTGCTGGTGCTGCTCGGCGCGATGGCCTTCGTCGCGCTGGTCGTCAATCCGCTGATCGTTGCCGTCGTCACCCGGCGCAACCCGTATCCGCTGGTGTTCACCTGCCTGCGCGAAAGCGGCCTGACCGCGTTCTTCACCCGCAGCTCGGCGGCGAACATTCCGGTCAACATGCAGCTGTGCGAGCGGCTGGGGCTCAACGAGGACACCTACTCGGTGTCGATCCCGCTCGGCGCGACGATCAATATGGCCGGCGCGGCGATCACCATCACCGTGCTGACGCTGGCTGCGGCGCACACGCTCGGCATCGTCGTCGACCTGCCGACGGCGCTGCTGCTCAGCGTGGTCGCCAGCATCGCCGCCTGCGGCGCGTCGGGCGTGGCCGGCGGCTCGCTGCTGCTGATCCCGATGGCGTCCGGCCTGTTCGGCATCGGCAACGACGTGGCGATGCAGATCGTCGCGATCGGCTTCATCATCAGCGTGATTCAGGATTCGGCCGAGACCGCGCTCAACAGCTCGACCGACGTGCTGTTCACCGCCGCCGCGTGCATCGCGCGCGAGCCGCGGCGCTGACGCCAGTTCTCCGGCTCGATCTCGCGCCGCATCCGGTAGTCGCCGGCCCCGGGTGGACTGCCGTTGCGGCACCGCCCCGGGCGGTGGCGGCGGCCGTTGACGCCCGGGGGGACGTGGTTGATAGTGGCGCTTTGTTAATATTTACGAAGCGGCGTCAGCTTCCAGCTGGTTGACGAAAGCTTTGGCCGTGAACCGGCCCCTGCCTGTCCGGCCACGCCGTCTGTCCCCCCGCCCACCCCTGTCAGGAGTCCCCATGTTCCGTTCCCTGCTTGCCGCCGCCGGTTTCGGTGGCGCCCAGGTCGATACCCGCATCACCACGACCGCGCTCGTCCCCGGCGGGCCACTGGCCGGCGCGGTCGTGCTCAAGGGCGGCGCGGTCGACCAGACGGTCGAGGGCCTGCAGCTGGCGCTGTGCACCGAGGTCGAAGTCGAGAGCGACAACGGCGAATACACCACCGGTCACGTGCTGGCGCACTGGCCGCTGAACGAGCGTTTCGTGCTGCGTGCCGGCGAGACGATGTCGATTCCGGTCAGCACCGTGCTGCCGGGCGAAACGCCGGTGACCGCGCTGCCGTGCCGCGACAACCGCACGCGCGTCTGGCTCGAAACGCGACTGGCGATCGCCAGCGCCGTCGACGCATCGGACCGCGACCCGCTGGCGGTCGGGCCGACCGAGGCGATGCAGTGCGTGATCACGGCGATGGGCCGGCTCGGCTTCACGCTGGCACGTGCCGACGTCGAGGCGGGCTACCTGAACACCCCGGTCGGCCGCAGCCAGAGCGGCTGCTACCAGGAACTCGAGTTCCGTCTGGCCGGTGTCGGCGGGCTGGCCGAGGTCGAGATTTCCTTCCTGCCCGGCACCGGCGTGACGCACGTGCTGGTCGAGATCGACCGGCGCTTCCGCGGCGACAGCTACCGTTTCGTCAGCATCGCGCACGCGGGCCTGTCGGTCGACGCCGTACAGCGCCAGCTGGCGCCGCTGTTCTACTGAGGCGCCGCCATGCCGCGTCAGCTGCAACAACACGCCGTGCGGCTCGAGCTCGACGGCGACCATCTGGTCCACGACAACCTGTCGGGCGCCTGCGTCACCGGCGATGCGCTGTGGGTCGCCGGCGACGAGGCGTGCGGGCTCGACCGACTGCGCAGGCTGATGCCGGTCGACGGCGAGACGCTGCGCTTCGGCGATGCCCGGCATTTCCCGCTGGCCGACTATCTCGATTTGCCCGATGCCGCCGATGTCGAGGCCGATATCGAGGGACTCGCCTGCACCGACGGCTATCTGTGGCTGGTCGGCTCGCACGGACTCAAGCGCAAGAGCCCCAAGCCCGGCCGCGACGACAACCTCGAACGGCTGGCGACGCTGAGCTACGACGGCAACCGCTGCCTGCTGGCGCGCATCCCGGTCGTCACCGGCGATGACGGCCTGCCGGCGCTGGCGCGCGAAGCGCCGGACGGCCGCTGCGCGGCGGTGCTCAAGGGAAGCAAGCGCCGCAACGAACTGACCGAACTGCTGGCCGATGATGCGCAGCTGGCGCCGTTCCTGGCGATTCCGGGCAAGGACAACGGCCTCGACATCGAGGGGCTGGCGCTGCACGGTGACCGGCTGCTGCTCGGCCTGCGCGGGCCGGTATTGCGCGGCTGGTCGTGCGTGCTCGAAATCGCCGTCGAGGAGCGCAAGGGCAGGCTGCGACTGCGCCCGCTGGGCAAGGGCGGGTCGCTCTACCGCAAGCACTTCCTGCGGCTGGCCGGGCTCGGCGTCCGCGACCTGCACATGGATGGCGACGACCTGCTGATCCTGGCCGGCCCGACCATGGTGCTCGACGGCGCGATCCGGGTGTTCCGCTGGCCGGGCGCGGCGCAGGCGCTCGCGGCCTTGCCGGACGGCGACGCTGCGGCGATGTGGTGGGACGCTGCGGTCGAACAGCTGGCGCTGCCGCACGGCACTGGCGAGGACCGCGCCGAAGCGCTGTGTGCGCTGCCGGCCGACTGGGCCGGCCCGCGCCGCTGGCTGGTGCTGTACGACGCCCCGTCGGCGTCGCGCAAGCGCGGCGCTCAGTCGGTGACCGGTGATCTGTTGCTGAGCGCGGCACCCAAGTAATCGTCGGGCCGCCGGCCGGAATGACCTCCGGCACGGTGGATGGAAAAACGGGATCGACGGCCTGTGCCCCGATCCCGTTTTCACGTGCGCAGTCCGTGGTTCGGCCGCCTATTCGACCGTGACCGACTTGGCCAGGTTGCGCGGCTTGTCGACGTCGGTACCGCGCTGCAGCGCCGCGTGGTAGGCGAGCAGCTGCACCGGCACCGCATGGACGACCGGGCTGAGCACGCCGATATGTCGCGGCGTGCGGATCACGTGGACGCCGTCCGATTCGCTGAAGTGGCTGTCGAGGTCGGCGAACACGAACAGCTCGCCGCCGCGGGCGCGGACTTCCTGCATGTTCGACTTCACCTTCTCGAGCAGGCTGTCGTTCGGCGCGATCACCACCACCGGCATATTGGCGTCGACCAGCGCCAGCGGGCCGTGCTTGAGTTCGCCGGCCGGATAGGCCTCGGCATGGATGTAGCTGATTTCCTTGAGCTTGAGCGCGCCTTCGAGCGCGATCGGGTAATGCACGCCGCGGCCGAGGAAGAGCGCGTGGTCCTTGGTGGCGAACTTCTGCGCCCAGGCGGTGATCTGCGGCTCGAGGTTGAGCGCGTGCTGCACCGAGCCGGGCAGGTGGCGCAGCCCTTCCATGTAGTCGTGCTCGGTTGCCGCATCGAGCCGGCCGCGCAGCCTGGCGAGCGTGCCGGCGAGCGCGAACAGCGCGATCAGCTGGGTGGTGAACGCCTTGGTCGACGCGACGCCGATTTCGGCGCCGGCGCGGGTGTAGAACACCAGGTCCGATGCGCGCGGGATCGCGCTTTCTCGCACGTTGCAGATCGACAGCGTCTTGTCGTGGCCGAGCGATTTCGCGTATTTCAGCGCTTCCATCGTGTCGAGCGTTTCGCCGGACTGGCTGATCGTGACGATAAGGTGCGACGGGTTGGCGACGGCGGCGCGGTAGCGGTATTCGCTGGCCACCTCGACATTGCACGGCACACCGGCGATCGCCTCGATCCAGTAACGCGCGACCGACGCTGCGTAATAGCTGGTGCCGCAAGCTAGGATCTGCACGCCCTGCACCTGCGGCAGCAGCCCGGCGGCCTTTTCGCCGAACAGCGCCGGCACGAAGCCGGCGTCGAGCAGCGGGGCGATCGTGTCGGCGATCGCCTTCGGCTGCTCGTGGATTTCCTTCTGCATGTAGTGGCTGTACGGTCCGAGCTCGAGCGAGGCGAGCGACACGTCCGACAGGTGCACGTCGCGGCTGATCGCGACGCCGTTGCGGTCGAACAGCTCGATGCCTTCGCGGCGTACGCGCGCGGTATCGCCTTCTTCCATGAAGATCACCCGGCGCGTTGCCGACAGCACCGCCGACACGTCCGAGGCGATCAGGTTCTCGCCGTCGCCGAGGCCGATCAGGAGCGGGCAGCCCATGCGGGCGACGACCATCTGGTCGGGCGCATCGCGCGCGATCACGGCGATCGCGTACGCGCCGGTCAGCTCGCGTGCCGCCTGCTGCACCGCGCCGAGCAGGTTGCCGGACTCGCGGTAGTAGGCGTGGACGAGGTGGGCGATGACTTCGGTGTCGGTCTGCGATTCGAACACATAGCCGCGCGCCTCGAGCTGGTCGCGTTTTTCGTCGTGGTTCTCGATGATGCCGTTGTGGACGACGGCGACCAGGCCGCCGGAGACGTGCGGGTGGGCGTTCGGCTCGGTGACGCCGCCGTGCGTCGCCCAGCGGGTGTGGCCGATGCCGAGCTCGCCGCTCAGTGCGGTTTCGCGCGTTGCAGCATCGAGTTCGGCGACGCGGCCGACCCGGCGCACGCGGCGGATTTCGCCGTCGAGCACCGCGATGCCGGCCGAGTCGTAGCCGCGGTACTCAAGCCGCGCCAGCCCCTCGATCAGCGCCGGGACCACATTGCGCGACGAAATCGCACCGACAATACCGCACATAGGCAACTCCAGAATTTTTGCGTTGCACAAAATTTATGCGATCCGGGCAGCCTTGTCTTTACAGAAAAACCCGCAAACCGGCCGTCGGCTTCGCAGCCTGGCCGATGGGTGGTCGGAATTGGCCGACTAGAGTAGGAGAAGGGCGAAGCAAGGCTCGCCCCGGCGCCCCGCCGTTGTTCTCGGGGCAGGAGCACGCATGGCTACTCGGCTGCTGTCGCTCGGGATGTTCGGAGTGCGTCTGCTGGACCGCATCCTCACCGCGCCCGCCGTCCTTCCGCACGAGCTCGCCGACGATCTGGTCGACGAAATCAACTATTACCTGCCGTGCACGTACGGGCGCGAGCAGCGCCTGCTGTTCCAGCTCGCGTGCGAACTGCACGAGGCGCTCGGCGAGGCGTTCACCCGCGTCGACGGCATGGCGGCGCGGCGCAGGGCGGTGGCCCTGATCGACGCGCTGCTGGCGCGCGACCCGCAGCCCGAGGGCTGAAGCCTGGCGCGGTTGGTGAATGCAACGCCGCCAGCCGGGCCCGCCGCGCTCAATCGCCGAGGTGCGGATCGCGTGCGAGCATTGCATCGACCGCGTGCCGGCGGGCCTTCTCCCTGTGCTGGCGTTTGCGGTCGTCGTCGGCCAGCGCCTTGTACAGCGATACGCACAGCCCGACCATGATCAGCGCGAACGGCAGCGCCGAGACGATGGACAGCGTCTGCAGCGCCTTGAGCCCGCCGGTGAACAGCAGCACGATCGCCATCGCCGCGATCACTACGCCCCAGACGAGCTTGATCCATGCCGGCGGATCGTGGCGCCCCTTGGTCGACAGCATGCCGAGCACAAGGTTGGCCGAGTCGGCCGAGGTGACGAAGAAACTCGCGATCAGCGCCAGTGCCAGCACCGACAGCACGTGGCCGAGCGGCAGCGCGCCGAGCAGCGCGAACAGCGTTTTGGCGTAGTCCTGCTGCTGCACCGCCAGCAGGTTGATGCCTTCCATCAGCTGCTGGTGGATGGCCGTGCCGCCGAAGGCCGAAAACCACAGGAAGCTGACCAGGCTCGGCGCCAGCAGCACGCCGACGACGAATTCGCGGATCGTCCGGCCCTTGGAGACACGGGCGATGAACAGCCCGACGAATGGCGCCCAGGTGATCCACCACGCCCAGTAGAACAGCGTCCAGTCGGCGACCCACGAGCCCTTGCTGAACGGCGTCAGCCGCAGGCTCATGAACGAGAGATTGTTGATGTAGCCGCCGAGCGTCGTGGTGAACGACTCGAAAATGAACAGCGTCGGCCCGAAGACGAGCAGTGCGGCCAGCAGCAGCGCGGCGATGCCGATGTTCAGGTTCGACAGCCACTGGATGCCGCGGCCGACGCCCGACAGCGAGGAGGCGATCGCCAGCCCCATCGCAACGACGATGATGATGATGTGCAGCGAATCGGTATCGGGCACGCCGAGCGTATAGGTCAGGCCGCCGCCGATCTGCAGCGTGCCGAGGCCGAGCGAGGTGACGACGCCGCAGGCGGTGGCGATCACCGCAAGGACGTCGACCAGCTTGCCGAGATTGCCGTTGACCCGGTCGCCGAACAACGGCCGGAACGCCTCGGACACCAGCGCCGGCAGCCCGCGGTTGAAGCTGAAGTAGCCGATCGCCAGCCCCATCACGCTGTAGATCGCCCACGGGTGCAGCCCCCAGTGGAAAAAGGTGTAGCGCAATGCGGTACGCGCGGCGTCGGCGGTCAGCGCTTCGCCCGACGGCGGCGTGGCAAAGTGCGCCAGCGGTTCGGCAGCGCCCCAGAACACCAGGCCGATGCCCATGCCGGCCGAGAACAGCATCGCGAACCAGCTGACGCGCGAGAACTCCGGCTCGGCATCGTCGCCGCCGAGGCGGATCGCGCCGAAACGGCCGAAGGCGAGGTAGAGCGCGAACAGCAGAAAGCCGAAAACCGACAGCAGGTAGAACCAGCCGAAACCGCCGATCGTGCCCGACAGCAGCGTCTGGGTGGCGGCACTCATGCTGGCCGGCGCGAGCGCTCCCCAGGCGACGAAGGCGAGTGCAACCGCGAGCGAGACGACAAAGACCATGCAAATCTCCCGTGTTCCGTTCTTTTTAGGCTAACACCGGTAGCGGCCGCCGAAGTGCGTCAACGCAATTCGTTGACGCCGGACAGCAAAACGCCCCCGCACGGGCGGGGGCGTTGCAGGCGCGGCTGCGGGCGTCAGTTGGCGACCAGCTGTCCGCCGGCGTCGCGTACCCGGTCGCCGACGGCGAACGGCGGCTGTTGCTGGTAGCTGAAGCTGCGCTGACTGCCGTCCTCGAACGACACGACCACGTCGTAATAGACCGTCTTGCGGACGTTTTTCTCGATCGCGTTGCCGGCCAGTGCGCCGCCGATCGCGCCGACGACCGTCGCGACGGTGTTGCCGCGACCGCTGCCGACCTGATGGCCGAGCACGCCGCCGACGACGCCGCCGGCGACGGCGCCGCCGCCGCTGGCCTGGCCGGCCTCTTCGCGCGTCTGCACCGCGACGACGCGGCCGCAGCTGGCGCAGACCTGCTGAACCGGCGCCGGACGGGTTTCGGCCTGTTCATGATGCGGGGCCGGCGTCGGTTTCGGCTTCGGCCGCGGGGTCGGCCTGGGGCTAGGGCGCGGCGTCGGTGCCGGGGTGGCGACCGGCGTCGGTGTCACCACCGGGGCGAGCACGGCCGGCGCCGACGCGACGGCCGATGCAACGGCCGGCTGGCTGGCGATGATCATCACCGGCTCGCTGGCGACCGGCGCCGGCGCGACACCGACCCAGCCCATCATCTTGGCGATGCCGACGCCGGCCGCGAGGATCACGGCGCCGGCGGCGGCGAGAAACACCGGGTGGGTTTTCGGGGCGTTCGACATGCGGAGGGCCTCCTTCGGGCTATGCGTCGATATGCGTCAATCATGAAGCAGCGCCCAGTCTAGCGTCAGTGACCCCGGCCACACGCCGGCCCGGCACTTTTTACGCGATGTCAACCGATGCCGGACCGGCCGCTGCCGTCGCGCCAGCTGCGCAGGCCGAGGATGCGCTCGCCGAGTGCCGACAGTTCGGCGCGCGGATAACGCGACTGCTCCCAGCGGCGCGGATCGCCCGGAAAGGCATGGCCGCGCGCCGGTTCGCGCTGCTGCCAGCTGCGGATGCGCCAGTCGCGCAGCTCGGCATTGGCCTCGTCGGCCGGCGTGAACGAGATGTACTGCGCCAGCCTGACCTTGTCGGCCGAGGTGTTCGGCCGGATGCCGTGTGCGAGCAGGCTGTTGAAGATCAGCAGTTCGCCGGCCTGCATCGGGATGAAACGCACCGGGTACGGCACGCTGGCGAGGTCCGGCTGCCACGGGTTGCGCTCCAACGGCGCCGTTTCGCACCACCGGTCGAAATTGGCGAACAGCTCGGGAATGCACTGGAAGCCGCCGCCGTCCTCGCTGGTGTCCGACAGCGCCAGCACGCCCTGGACGTTGACCGGGCGCGGATCGAGCGAGGTGTCGGCGTCCCAGTGGATGAAGCCGCCGAACTTGCGCACGCCGGCATTCGGCGTATTCAGGTTGGCGCGGTCGATCGTCACCCACAGATCCTCGCGGTCCCAGATGTCGACGAAGGCATCGTAGACGCGCGGCGTCTGGCGGTTGTCCCACAGCGTCTGGTTCTGGTAGGCCTCGACCATGCCCGAGCCGTTGAGCTCGCGCATGTCGTTCTCGCGCAGCTGCGGTGCGTTCCAGCTGGCCGGATCGGCCGGGTCGAGCTGCTGGAAGTCCCAGAGGAAGTCGGCCGTACGCCGGACGGCGCCGGCATCGACGGCCTGCCTGACGATCACGTAACCGTACTGCTGCCAGTGCGCGAAGTCGGCGTCGGACAGCACGCGCAGCGGCAGCTTCTTCTGCAGCGTGTGCAACTGGCGGTCTTCGGCGCGGTAGGAGACGGACGGGTTGCCCGGGCGGGCGTTGCCATAGTCGTAGCGGTCTTTCATGAGTGATCTCCGGATCGTGGTGGGCCGGGCTGCGGGCCCGTGCATGTAGTCCGGTGATTTTCACAACGTCCGTCGCCGGCAATGCGCGCCGGCTGGCTTCTATTGATACGATTCTGACCATCTGGTCGGGCATGAGCGCCGAATGCGTCCACAATTCGAACACATCACGGTTCCCGCCGGGCAGTCCTGGGCGCTGTTGTGGCGCGAGCTGCCGACCCTGCCGTTCGCCTGGCACTATCATCCGGAGTTCGAGCTGACGCTGACGCTGAACGCGCGCGGTCAGCGTTTCATTGCCGACCGGATCGACGACTTCGACGACGGTGATCTGGTGCTGCTCGGCCCCGAGCTGCCGCACAGCTGGGCGTAGGCCGAACGGCTCGATCCGGACAGGCCGGTGCTCGCGGTGGTCGTCTGGTTCCGCAGCGACTGGATCACCGCGCTGGCGCAGACCTTCCCCGAGTGCGCGCCGATCGCGCGGCTGGCCGATGCCGCCGGCCGCGGGCTGGCGTTTTCGCGCGAGGCCGCCGCGCAGGTCCGGCCGCTGCTGGCGTCGCTGCACGACAAGACGCCGGCCCTTCGGCTGGCGGCGCTGGCGGCGATGTCGGTCGGTGCCTTCCACCGCTTTTTCAGGCGCCACACCGAAACGACGGTGACTGCCTATCTTGCCCGCTTGCGCATCGGCTACGCCTGCCAGCAACTGATCCAGACCGACCGTGCCATCGGCGTGATCGCCGAAGCCGCCGGCTATGCCACGCTGGCGCATTTCAACCGCCAGTTCCGCGCCGCCAAAGGGGAAACGCCGCGGGCGTTCCGGCAGCGCTATCGCGAGCCGCGCGCGTCCTCGTCCTGAGCCAGCTCGGCCAGCGTGTCGAACAGCCGCGCCAGCAGCGGCGGAATGCTCGCCCGGCCGCGCCGCTCGGCGGCTTCGGCAATCGCCAGCGCCATGCCGGGCTTGGCCTCGCGGCGGATCGCGCGATGGATCAGCTCGGCCGTCCCCGGCACCGGCCCGCGGGTCCAGTGCGCGGCATCGCGGTAGACGTCGGCGAAGCCGTTCTCGAACAGGTAATGCTCGATGTCCCGCGACGGCAGCACCGTCAGGTGGCGCGCTTCGTCGCGGCCGTGCAGCAGGCCGCGCGTCTTGTTCGCGTAGAGCCTGCCGGCGTCGTCGCCGTCGGTGATCAGGTGCCAGCGGATGCCGAAGGCGTCGGCGAACTTGATCAGCGGCGCCAGCCCGGCCTGGGCGAATTCGACCGTGCGGATGCCGAGCACGCCGAGGTTGACGCCGTAGCGCCGTGCCAGCTCGGGCAGCAGCCAGAATTCGGTTTCGCCCTCGACCAGCAGCCAGGTGCGCGCGAACAGGCTGTTCGGCCGGTTGGCGCGGACGTGGAAGCCGACCTTGCGCGCATCCTGTCTGGACAGCGCATTGCGGCCCAGCTGGTAGACGAACACCTTGTCGTCGCCGCGCACCAGCCGCCGCAGGCTGTGGTGCGGAAAGCTCGCCAGCAGCTCGCCGCTGTTGGTGGTGACGAGCTTCTGCACCGGCAACTGCTCGATCAGCCCCCACAGCTGGACCAGCTGGGTCGGATGCAGGTGGGTTTCGGGGTCTTCGACCAGCAGCAGCGGCATTTCGCCGTCGTGCAGCGCCTCGGTGCCCCGCGCTTCGAGCAGCGCGCCGAGCAGGAACAGCAGCGCCAGTTGCTGGGTGCTGCTGCCGGCGCGGTTGGCGATCTCGAGCAGGCTGGCGTGGTCGCGGAAAGTGACCGGCGCGGCGGCGATGTCGTCGGAGAAGCGCTGCGTCGCCGGCGGATGCAGCCGGTCGGCGTGGCGGCACAGCAGCTCGCGCATCGCGGCGATACCCTGCTGCAGCACGTGCGGGCTGACGCGGTGCGGCTGCTGCAGCAGTGCCTCGAAGGTGCGCTGCACCGTTTCTGCCGGCGCATCGCCGGGTTCGAGCGCGATCGGCCCGTCGTCGGGCACGGCCGGCCCCAGCCACTGGGCCAGCTGCATTTCGCGGAGCCGCAGCACCGGGTGGCGCGCGACGAGTTCGCCGGCCAGCGCCTCGGTATCCGGGTGACGGCGGACCTTGCCGCTCGGGCCCAGCAGCTCGCGCCGCACCGAGATGCCGTCGCCATGGCGGCGTGCGGCAATGCGCAGGCTGACGCGCCAGCGGCCCCTGCGGTCGCGCCAGGCCAGCGGGACCAGGGTCGGCGAGGGCTGCGTCGGTTCGTCGTCGCCGAAAGTCAGCGTGATCGCCAGCCAGTTGGCGGGGATACCGTCCGCATCGTGGTGGAAGTCGTCGAGGTCGAAGTGCGGGCCGGCCACGGCGGCCGGGCCGAGGCAGCGGGCCAGCGCTTCGATCAGGCTGGTCTTGCCCCAGTTGTTCTCGCCGAACAGCACCGTGCGGTCGGCGTCGAGCGCAACCGCGATCCGGCTGATGCCGCGGAAATTGTCGATCTGCAGGTGGATAAGGCGCATGGCGTACTCCGTACCAGCCCCAAGCATGGCGCGTGCCGTTGCGGCAGGCAACCGGTACCGGCGTAAAAAAACCCGGCCGGGGCCGGGTTTCAGGCGAGTGCAGCTTTGTTGTTAGAGCTTGAAGCGGCGGATCTGCCCGGCCAGCTGTTCGGAGACCGACTTGATCGACTGCGCCGCGTCGACGGTGCCGCGCGCGGCGGCCAGCGTGCCGTTCGACGACTGCGCGACCTCGTCGACGTCGTTGCGGATCGCCCGGCTGGCGCCGACCTGGTCGGCGAGCGTGCGGCCGATGCCGTCGACGACCAGGGCGGTCGCCTCGGTCTCGGCGCGGATCGCCTTGACCGCCTCGCCGCCTTCCTTGGCCTGCAGGATGCCCTGCTTGAGCTGCTCGACCATGTCGTCCATCCGCGTCTTGGCGTTCTGGCTGCTGGTCTGTACCGCGCTGATCGTGTTGCCGATTTCCTGCGTCGCCGTGCTGGTGCGCTCGGCGAGCTTGCGGACCTCGTCGGCGACGACGGCAAAGCCGCGGCCCTGTTCGCCGGCGCGGGCGGCCTCGATCGCCGCGTTCAGCGCCAGCAGGTTGGTCTGGTCGGCAACGTCGCGGATCACCGCGATCACCGCCGAAATGCTGCCGACCCGCGCGGCAAGCTCGTCGATGCTGCCCTGGGTGTCGCCGACCGACTGCTCGGTCTCGCTCAGCCGCGCGACGGCAGCCGAGATCACCTGCTGGCCCTTGGCCGAAATACCGGTCGCCGATTCGCTCTGACGGCGCGCGGTATCGGCTTCCGTTTCGGCGCTCTGGGTCTGCTCGGCAAAACGTTCGGCGGTCTGGGCGATCCGGCGGGCCGCTTCGCCCTGCGCCTCGACCAGACGGTTGCTGCCTTCGGCCTTGCCGACGATGTCGTCGCTGGTCCGGTGCAGGGTGCCGACGGCGGTCTGCAGCTCCTGCATCACGCTGCGCAGTGCGTCGCGCATCTTCAGTACCGAGCCGTAGATGCTGTTCGGCGCGACATCGCGGCGGCTGTTGCCGGCGGCAAGGTCGCCGTCGGCAACGCGCTGGACCAGCTTGAGCACTTCGCCGGGCTCGCCGCCGAGGTCGCGCAGCAGCCGGGCGACGGCGGTCAGCATCAGGCCGGCGACGATGCCGGCGACGATCAGGCAGGCGATGACCTGCCAGCGGGCGCTGGCCCAGAAGCGCGCATCGGCCTCGGCCGAGCTGACGCCGGTGCCGACGATCCAGTGCCAGCGCGGCGTGCGCTGGGCGACCGAGACGAGGTCGACGACCTTGCCTTCGCGCTCGCTGGTCCACGGGTATTCGGTCAGTGCGCCGCCGGACTTGTCGAGCGCGGCGATGGCGATGGCGCCGACGCTCTTGCCCTGCGCGTCCTTGAATTCGTTGAAGCTGGTGCCGTGCAGCTGCGGGTCGAGTGGCGTGGCGACGAACGTCAATTTGTCGTCAGTAACGTAGACGTACTCGGATTTGTGGTATTTGTTCTCGCGCAGGATCTGCGTCGCCAGTTTCTTGGCGTCGTCGTCGCTGATGCTGCCGCTCGCCGCGGCGCTTTCGAGCTGGGCGATCGTGTTGTACGTGCTCTTCATCAGCTGCTCGATGCGGGCACGGTTGTCGAGGTTGGCGGCATGGCGCATGGTGAACAGGCCGGCGAGCGTGACGCCGAGCAGCGCCACCAGTACCAAGGCTGACAGGCTCCAGGCCTTTAGACGCAAAGACATCGGAAACTCCGTTTAAAACGACGAGAACGTTGTAAGCATACAGTGAAATAAATCAGAAAAGACTGATTTAGGACAGACGCAGTTCAATGGCATGCAACGCGTGGTGGCCGCGCAACACCGGCGCCCGGCGGTGACGGCCGGGCGCATCGGAACCTTCGGTCCGGTCGGCCCGGAAAGTCCAGGAAGAAAAACAACACAAGGTATTGTATGAAAAAGGAAAATCAATGGATCGAGCCGGCGATCGCGACCTGCGCGGTCGTGCTGCTGCTGGCGCTGTCGTACCAGATACTGGCACCGTTCATTGCGGCGCTCGCCTGGGCCGGGATCCTGGTCTACGCCAGCTGGAAACCTTACGAAAAGCTGTCAAAATTGATGCGCGGCAACCGCTTGCTGCCGGCGCTGCTGCTGCTCGGCATCTTTGCGCTGGTGATCGTGCTGCCGCTGGTGATCGCCGGCGTCGAGCTGGCGTCGAACATGGACGGCATTTCGCACTGGCTGCAGGTGCACATCGAAGCGGGGCTGCCGCCGCTGCCGCAATGGCTGTCGTCGATGCCGTGGGCCGGGCCGAAGCTCAACGAATTCTGGTCCGGCCTGTCGCAGGGCGATCCGGAAGTCATCAACCGGCTCAAGGAATGGATGAAGCCGCTCGGCAGCATGCTGCTGCTGTTCGGCAAGGCGATCGGCAGCGGGCTGATGCTGATGCTGATGAGTCTGGCGTTCGCGTTCTTCTTCTATGTCGGCGGCCACGAGATCGTCCGCTGGTTCATCCGCGTACTGAACCGGATCGGCGGCAAGCGCGCCGAAGAACTGCTGATGATCGCCGCCGGCACCGTGCGCGGCGTGGTCTACGGTTTCATCGGCACCGCGCTGGTGCAGGGTGCGCTGGCGTGGTTCGGCTACTGGCTGGTCGGCGTCGAGAATGCCGCGGCCTTCGGCCTGGTCAGCTGCTTCCTGTCGCTGATCCCGGGCGGCCCGAGTCTGCTGGGGCTGCCGGTGGCGTTCTGGCTCTACCAGCAGGGCGATACCGGCTGGGCGGTCTTTCTCGGCATCTGGATGGTCGCGGTCGTCAGCATGGCCGACAACGTCGTCAAGCCGCTGTTCATCGGCAAGGAAAGCAATCTGCCCTTCGTGCTGATCCTCGTCGGCGTGCTCGGCGGCGCGCTGGCGTGGGGCGTGCTCGGCGTCTTCCTCGGCCCGACGCTGCTGGCGGTCAGCTACGCGCTGCTGCACAACTGGGCGGCAAGGCAGATGGAGTCGGATGATCAGGCTGCTGTGACCGGGCCGGACGACCAGGCGCGGTAAACCGCTCAGGCCGGCGTGATGCGCCGGTACGTCGCCGCCTGGCCATGGCACACGCCGGCGGCGTCGATCAGGTTCCAGACGGTGACGTCCTCGATCCAGAAGCGCCGGCCCGATCTGGCGATGCGCAGCCCGCGGTAGCCGCTGGCGTAGCCGTGGCGGGTGACGTCGGCGAGCAGGCGGTCGCGCTCGGCACGGTCCGGTGCCTCGGCCGACAGCCGCGACGGCAGGCCGACGAATTCGTCCCAGCCGTACTCGAAGCACGCCTGCGCCGCACGGTTGGCGTAGACGAAGCGCGGATCGGCTTGCGTGTCGTGCGCGAGCACGCAGAACGGCGCCGCCTCGTACAGCCAGCGTGCGGGATCGGGCTGTGCCGGATCGACGAGCTCGCGGCCGGTCAGGCGCAGGTGGCTGTCGCACAGCAGCGCGGCGAAAGCCGCGTCGTCGGGGCTGATGATCATCTTGGCGTCTCTCCATAGGCGTAGCCGGACCGGCCGATCTCGCCGCGCAGCCAGTCGACGAAGGTCGCGACGGCGGGGCGGTACGGCGGCGGTGCCGGCGAGACCAGCCAGTACGCGCCGGGCATCGGCACGCTGACCGGGAACACCCGGACCAGCCGTCCGGCGGCCAGATCGTCGTGGACCAGCACCTCACGCGCCAGGCCGATGCCCTGCCGGTCGAGGATCGACTGCACCAGCAGCCCCGAATCACTGAACACCAGCCCTTGTTGCGGTTCCGGCCAGTCGAGTCCGGCGGCAACGAACCAGTCGTGCCAGGGCTCGGTCGACGAGCGCAGCAGCGGCCAGCGCGCCAGATCGGCCGGGGTCGCCGGCAGGCCGCCGGGCAGGTCCGGGCTGGCGACGACGACGAAGGCGTCGCGCATCAGCGGTTCGCAATGCACGCCGGGCCAGCCGCCGGGACCGACGCGCAGGCCGAGGTCGATGCCTTCGGCGGCCAGATCCTCGCGGGCCTTGGTCGATCGGATCCAGATCTCGATTTCCGGGTGCCGGTCGATAAAGCTTCCCAGCCGCGGTGTCAGCCATTTGGCGGCGAACGACGGCAGGCAGGTCAGCACCACGCGCGGCCGGGCGCGCTCGTGCTGCAGCCCGGCGATCGTCTCGCCGATCTCGCACAGGCTGGCGTTGAGCGTTGCCGCCAGCCGCCGGCCCTCGCTGGTCAGCCTGACGCCGCGGCCGTCGCGGACGAACAGCGCGAAGCCCAGCGTCTCCTCGAGCGCGCGGATCTGGTGACTGACCGCGCCGTGGGTGACGAAGAGTTCGTCGGCGGCACGGCCGAAATGGCCATGCCGCGCCGCTGCCTCGAACGCGCGCAGCGCCGGGAGGGAGGGCAGGCGGCCCGGTGCCTTGAATGGTGAATCCATTTCACATGTCTGGCGAGAAATGATGGTTTGTCGCGGCCGGGGCCGCTGCCGAAAATGCTCGCATGACAATTGAATCGGCGCAAGCGGCGCGAGGGAAGACACCATGCTGGGTGAACTGGAACACCGGAGACTCGTGCGCGGAGAGGTGATCCGCATTCATGTATCGGCGCTGACGATCACCTCGGGCTTTGTCTGGGTGACCGACGACCGCGGCCGGGACCTGCTGCTGACGACCGGCGATCGCCTGCCCGGCGGCGAGTGGCTGGTCGAGGCGCTGCTGCCGTCGCGAATCCACTGGACGCCGCGCGGCTGGCGGGTCGCACTGCGGCAGGCCCTGAACCGCCTGCGCCGTCCGGCGGCCGCCGGACGGTGGGTGATACGTTAAGCGGCTCACAGCGCCCGCCCCCCGCTGCTGGCACGATGCATTCATTGCGATGAAACGGGGGGATGGACTTGTGAAACGATCGGTCATCAACGGAATGCTGGCGCTGCTGCTCGCCGGCAGTGCGGCGCTGGCGAGTGCGCAGGGCTGGCGTGAAGGCCGTCATTACTCGCCGGGCGAGGTCGTCAGCTATCAGGGGCGGCAGTACCGGGCGATTCAGGGCCACGATGCGCACCGCGGGGCCAACTGGAATCCGCGCGATGCGGCGTCGCTGTGGCAGCCGCTCGATGGTCGCCGCGGCTGGCACGACGACGGCCGCTACCGCCCGGACCCGCGCTATGACGACGGCCAGTATCACCCCGACCCGCGTTACGACGACGGCCGCTGGCGGCCCGACGTGCGCAGCGACGAGTGGCGCCGCCGCCATTGGGAAGAAATAGGTCGCCGCCGGCCGGACGGCTGGCGCGACGGCCACCGCTACGGCGGCGGCGAATGGGTCTGGTATCGCGGCCGGGCTTACGAGGCGCGGCGGCCGGCGAGCGAGGCGGAGCTGTGGATGAATCCGCTGCAGCAGCCGGGACTGTGGCTCGACATCACGGCCACGCTGCGCTGATTACTGGTAGCCGTCTTCCTTGGTATCGACGGTGATGCGCAGCAGCTTGCCGCTGGTGCCGGTGACGCCGCCGCCGACGAAGGTCAGCCGGCCTTCCTTCTTGTAGTAGGTCTCGAAGCGGTAGGCGTCCTTGCCGAAGTAGAACGGCACCCAGGCCTTGCCGGTGGTGTAGGTCTTGGTATCGCTCGGCGTGCCGATCAGGTCGTCGACCTGGCGCTGCGACATGCCGATCTGCAGCTTGCCGAACTTGCTCTTCTTCGCCGGCGTGCCGACGATCTCGCCCTCGAAGGTGCCGTCCTTGGACATCACCTTGCGGCCGCCCGGCGTCGGTGCGTCGGGCTGCGGCTGTTGCGCCGCCGCCTTGCCGTTGGCTGCAGCGGCTTTGCCGCCGTTCGACGCCGTGGACGACGATGCGGTCGTGCCGGGCTGGTTGGCGCAGGCGGCCAGCAGCAGGGCGGCGGCGAGCAGGGCGAGGCGGGGGCGACGGAACATCTGGATCTCCGGGGCAAGGCTGCCGCAATGGCGTCAGCGCAGAAACGAAAACAGGCTGCCGGAGCAGCCTGTTGTCATATTAACAAAGCGTTACAAATCTTACTTGAGCTTTGCAAGCTGCTGTTGCAGTTTTGCCAGCTTGTCAGCCAGTTCGGCGATCTGCGCGCGGTCCTTCTCGACCAGATGCGCCGGCGCCTTGTCGACATAGCCCGGCTTTTCGAGCTTGGCGGTCATCTTGCCGAGGCCTTCTTCGGTCTTGGCGATCTCCTTGGTCAGCCGCGCGGTTTCGGCGGCCTTGTCGACTTCGACCTTGAGCATCAGCCGCGTGGTACCGGCGACGGCGACCGGGGCATCGTCTTCGGGCAGCTTGGCGACGACGTTGACTTCGGACAGCTTGGCCAGCGACTTCAGGTACTCGGCGTAGCGCACGAGCGTCGCATCGCCTTCGATGAACATCGGCACCCTGGTTGACGGCGGCAGGCCCATTTCACCGCGCAGATTGCGCGCGGCAAAGGCGATCGCCTTCAGCGCATCGACGTCGGCGTAGGCGGCCGGGTCGATCTTGCTCTCGTCGGCGACCGGCCACTTGGCGATCATCAGCGACTCGGTGTCCTTCTTGCCGGCCAGCGGCGCAACGATCTGCCACAGCTCCTCGGAAATGAACGGCATGATCGGATGGACGAGCCGCAGGATCGTTTCGAGCACGCGGATCAGGGTGCGGCGGGTGGCGCGCTGCTGCGCCTCGGTGCCGGTCTGTACCGCCACCTTGGCCAGTTCGAGATACCAGTCGCAGTACTCGTTCCAGACGAACTCGTAGATCGCCTGTGCGGCGAGGTCGAAGCGGAAGGTGTCGAGCGCCAGCGTCACCGCCTTCTCGGCTTCCTGCAGCTTGCCGATGATCCAGCGGTCGGCGAAGCCGTAGTCGAGTTCGGCCCCCCCATTCGAGCCAACTTCGAGACCGCAGTCCTTGCCTTCGACGTTCATCAGCACGAAGCGGGTGGCGTTCCACAGCTTGTTGCAGAAGTTGCGATAACCCTCGCAGCGCTTCTGGTCGAAGTTGATCGAGCGGCCCAGCGATGCCAGCGACGCAAAGGTGAAACGCAGCGCGTCGACGCCGTAGGCCGGAATGCCGTCCGGGAATTCCTTCTCGGTCTTCTTGGCGACTTGCGGCGCCTTTTCCGGGCGGCGCAGGCCGGTGGTGCGCTTTTCCAAGAGCGGTGCCAGCGCGATGCCGTCGATCAGGTCGACCGGGTCGAGCACGTTGCCTTCGGACTTGGACATCTTCTTGCCCTCGCCGTCGCGCACGAGGCCGTGCACGTAGACGTGGGTGAACGGCACCTTGCCGGTGAAGTGCGTCGTCATCATGATCATCCGGGCCACCCAGAAGAAGATGATGTCGTAGCCGGTGACCAGCACCGACGAAGGGAGGAAGGCCTTCAGCTCATTGGTGTCATTCGGCCAGCCCATGCTCGAGAACGGCACCAAGGCCGAAGAGAACCAGGTGTCGAGCACGTCGTTGTCGCGGCTCAGGGGCTTGCCGCCCGACTGCTTCAGCGCCTCTTCCTCGGTGCGGGCAACGTAAACCTTGCCGTCGGCGTCGTACCACGCCGGAATCTGGTGGCCCCACCACAGCTGGCGGCTGATGCACCAGTCCTGGATGTTGTTGAGCCACGCGTAATAGGTATTGACCCAGTCGCCCGGCACGAACTGCACTTCACCGTTTTGGACGACTTCGAGCGCCTTCTGGGTGATGCTCTTGCCGGTGGCTTCGTCCGGCTTGCTCATCGCGACAAACCACTGGTCGGTCAGCATCGGCTCGATCACCGTGCCGGTGCGATCGCCGCGCGGCACCATCAGCTTGTGCTTCTTGGCTTCGACCAGCAGACCCTGTGCTTCGAGGTCGGCGAGCATCGCCTTGCGGGCGTCGCGGGTCGACAGGCCGGCGTAGGCGGCCGGCAGCGCGATGGACTCGAAGGCGGTGCCGTCGAAACCGAACACCTGCGCGTTCGGCAGGATGGTCGCCGTCAGGCTCATCACGTTGATCAGCTTGGTGTCGTGGCGCTTGCCGACCTGATAGTCGTTGAAGTCGTGCGCCGGGGTGATCTTGACGAAGCCGGTGCCGAATTCCTTGTCGACGTATTCGTCGGCAATCACCGGAATGGTACGGCCGGTCAGCGGCAGTTCGAGCTGCTTGCCCAGCAGGTGCCGGTAGCGCTCGTCCTCGGGGTTGATCGCCACCGCGACGTCGCCGAGCAGGGTTTCCGGCCGGGTGGTGGCGACGGTGATGAACTCGTCCGAACCGACCACCGGGTACTTGATGTGCCACATGTGGCCGTCTTCTTCCTCGCTGACCACTTCGAGGTCGGACACGGCGGTGCCGAGCACCGGGTCCCAGTTCACCAGCCGCTTGCCGCGGTAGATCAGGCCCTGTTCATAGAGACGAACGAAGACCTCGGACACGCAGGTCGACATCTTGTCGTCCATCGTGAAGTACTCGCGGCCCCAGTCGACCGACGCGCCCATCCGGCGCATCTGGCCGGTGATGGTGTCGCCCGATTGTTTCTTCCAGTCCCAGACCTTCTCGATGAAGGCCGGGCGGCCGAGTTCGTGGCGGCTGGTGCCCTGCGCGTCGAGCTGCCGTTCGACGACGATCTGCGTCGCGATGCCGGCGTGGTCGGTGCCCGGCAGCCACAGCGTATTGTCGCCGCGCATCCGGTGGTAGCGGGTCAGCCCGTCCATGATGGTCTGGTTGAACGCATGGCCCATGTGCAGCGTGCCGGTGACGTTCGGCGGCGGCAGCTGGATGCAGAACGACGGCGCGGCCATGTCCATGCTCGGGCTGAAGTAGTTCGCGCCTTCCCAGCGCGGGTACCAGCTGGCTTCGATGGCGGCCGGTTCAAAACTCTTGGCGAGTTGGTCGAGTGCAGTGCTCATGGGCGGGCGACGGAAAATCGGTGAAAACGGTCGATTATACAGGGTGGCGGCCTATGCGGCGGCGGGGGCCGCCTCCCGGTTCCGGCGCGGCCGACGAAATCCGGCCGGCCGGGCTGCGCTCGCGGGCCGTACCGCCCCGGTGTGGCCGCGGTGCGCACGCACCGGCAGCGCCATTGCACCGGGCTTTGCCAGCCGCGCCGGGGCGGGGCGAGCCGGTAATCGTACTGGTTGGGATTTCCCGCGCAGTCAGCCACAATGATAAAAGAGTAATTCTCTTGTTCACCGTGTCCCAGGAGGTAGTGCCCATGTCCCAAGATGGCGAAGCGAACCTGAATCAGGAAGAACTGATCGGCGATCTGCGCAACGTGCTGGCAGAAACCGAATCGATGCTCAAGGAAGTCGTTGCCGACGGCTCCGAGCAGGGCAAGGCGCTGCGCGAGAAGATCGCCGCCAACCTCACGGTTGCCAAGGCCAAGCTGATCGAAACCGAGCGCCTCGTCGCCGGCAAGGCCAAGGTCGCTGCCAAAGCCACCGACGAATACGTGCACGAGAACCCGTGGGCCTCGGTCGGCATTGCCGCCGGCGTGGGTTTCCTGCTCGGCCTCCTGGTCTCGCGCCGCTGAGCGCGGCTGACAAAATCCTGCTGGCGGCGTTGAGCCCACTTGCCGTACTGCCTGGTACTGCTGTGACCGAAAGGAACCCCAACGGGGCTTTTCGCACGCCTTGCCAGCGCCGTTGCACCGGATTTTGTCTGCCGCACTAGCCATGTTCCCGTCGGCTTGCGTGCAGGACGGCGTTTCGGGCATCTTGCCCGTCCCTTTTTCCTGAGCCCGTGTCGCATACATGAGCGAAACCGAACCGGCCGGCAACGGCCACACCAATGTCCTCAAACGGCTGGCCGGCAGTGCGCTCGGGCTGTTGCATGCGCATCTGGGCATCCTGTCGATCGAGCTTGAGGAAGCGCGCGAGCGTGTGCTGAAAACGCTGGTTCTTGGCGTCCTCGGTGCCGGCCTGTTGCTACTTGCGCTGCTGGCGATCACCCTCGGCGCCATCCTGCTCGTGCCCGAGCCTTGGCGCGTGTACACCGTGGTCGTGCTGGTGCTGGTCTTCCTGCTGGTTGGTGCCGGCTGCCTGTGGTTTGCGTGGAGCGGCATCCGCTACGCCAAGACGCCGTTTGCGCTGACGATCGAAGAGCTGCGCCGCGACAAGGAGCACTTCCTGCGATGAGCGATCCGCGCCTCAAAGGCCGCGAGGCCCGCAAGCAGTTGCTGCAGCTCGAGGCGGAAACGCACCGGCTGCAGATCGCCGTCTGCCTGACCGAAATCCGCGCGCCACTCGCCAAGGGGCAGCGGGGCTTGCTGTGGCTGTCGGTCTTCAAGAAGCTGCAGGGCAACGCCGGCGTGCTGATGCTGGCGAGCAGGCTGTTCTCGAAGAAGTACCGCGTCCGCGGCATTGCGCAGATGATCCCGGTGGCGCTCGGCGCGTGGAAGGTGGCGCTGCTGGTGCGGCGGTTGTTCAAGCGTAGCTGATCGTTGCCCGGAGTTTGCTGATGTCGAGCGTTTCTCAGCGTGATCGAGCCTTGGCCTTGCTGGCCAAGACCGGCATCTGGTCCGGCAACTATCAGCCCCTGTTGTTTCGCCTGCTCTGGCGCCTGGGCTTCAATGTGCCGCCGCCCCACTTCGCCGGTTTTGGTACCGCAGTCTTGCTGTCCGGACTGGAGTTTGCCTGCATATGGGGCGGGTTCATGTGGTTTGTTGTCTGGCGGAGTAGTGGCATGTCCGCGATGTCTGCAGTGAGCTTTGCCGGCGCGACCGGCGCTCTCTTCGGCCTAGTGATGGGGCTTTACTATGCCTACGGCAGGAAAAAGCACCACCTGCCACCGTGGCAAACACTGGGATGAACAATAAGGGTGAAATACCAATGACGGTGTGTATTCGGCATGCCGTGCCCGCAGACGCGGAGCGTATCCAGTTCCTTGTACGCCGAGCTCGTCGGCAATCCGGAAGTCTCGGTTCGGCCTGAGCGGATTGCCCGTATTGCCGACGATACCAACACGGCGCTTTTTGTCGCCGAAATGCGTGGCTGCATTTGCTGTACGGCGCTGGTGTCGCTGTGCAATGACGTCATGTTCGATTCACAACCGTTCGCGGTGGTGGAAAACGTCGTCGTCACTTCGGCCTGTCGGAATGCCGGTGTTGGTCGTTCGCTGTTTGAGCAGATCGAGGCCTTCTGCCTCGCTGCAGATTGTTCCAAGATCATGTTGCTGAGTTCTGCCGAACGGGTCGACGCACATCGTTTTTTCGAACGTGTCGGGTTTGTGGGGGCGACGAAACGCGGTTTCGTGAAATATCGGCGCCATTTTTCTGCGGCGGCAAATCGGGCGTAGCAGTGTTTCGTCGTTCTGGTGGTGGCGGGCTCTTGGAGCCAAATGAAAAAGCGCGGTCGAAGCCGCGCTTTTTGTTTTGTCATAGGCCCGTGAATCAGGCCGCCGCCCGATGCCTCGCCGCAACCATATTCCCCGGCTTCAACCGCCGCAGCGCGATCCCGTTGCGGTTGAACACATGGAAGGCCGCGGCCGGGGCGGAGAGGTCGATCTGGTCGCCGATGTGCACGGCGCGCTCGCCGTCACCGCGCACCACGACGTCTTGACCGTTTGCCAGCGTCAAATACAGGTAGTTGGCTTCGCCGAGGTGTTCGACCAGGTTGACCCTGCCGCGGAAGCGCTCGCTGCCGGCGTCGCCTTCCCACAGGTGTTCGGAGCGGATGCCGATGCTGACCTTGTCGCCGACGGCGAGGCTGCTGCCGTCGACTTCGGTGCGGACGATCTGGTCGCCGGCGACCTTGACCGCGACGCCGGTGGCCGACGCTTCGGCGACGATGCCGTCGATCAGGTTCATTCTCGGCGAGCCGATGAAGGTCGCGACGAACAGGTTGGCCGGCTGCTGGTACAGCTCGAGCGGGCTGCCGGCCTGCTGGATGTGGCCGTCGTGCATCACGACGATCTTGTCGCCCAGCGTCATCGCTTCGACCTGATCGTGGGTCACGTAGACGATGGTTGCGGCCAGATCCTTGTGCAGCTTGGCGATCTCGAGCCGGGTCTGCACGCGCAGTGCGGCGTCGAGGTTCGAGAGCGGCTCGTCGAACAGGAACAGCTTGGGCTCGCGGACGATGGCGCGGCCGATCGCGACGCGCTGGCGCTGGCCGCCCGAGAGTTCGCGCGGCAGCCGTTCGAGCAGGTGGTCGATCTTGAGGATGCCGGCGGCGTGGCGGATGCGGCGGTCGATTTCGTCCTTCCTGGCGCCGGCAATCTTCAGCCCGAACGCCATGTTCTTGTAGACATTCATGTGCGGGTAGAGCGCGTAGCTCTGGAACACCATGGCGATGCCGCGTTCGGCTGGCGGCAGCTCGTTGACGCGGGTGTGGTCGATTTCCAGATCGCCGCCGCTGATCGATTCGAGGCCCGACAGCATCCGGAGCAGCGTCGACTTGCCGCAGCCCGACGGGCCGACGAGGACGACAAACTCGCCATCGTTGATGTCGAGGTTGATGCCGGACAGCACGTTGTTCTTGCCGTCGTAGGATTTGGTCAGGTTCTTCAGTGCAACTTGGGACATGGAGGTCACTCCGAATTCTTGGATCAAATGAGCGCGAGATGCCGGATCGCCGTCGCGAACCGGGGCAGGGCAAGACGGCCGCGGTGCACGCAATGGGCGAGAACCCGAAAGCCGTGCGAGCAGCGCCCGCCCTGCACCGGTGCAGCAGGCGAGGCGGTCATTTCACTGCGCCGGCGGTGATGCCGCGGATCAGTTGTCGCGATGCGAACACGTACATCACGAGGACAGGCAGGACGGCGAGCGAGAGCGAGGCGAGCACGGCGTTCCAGTCGGTCACGTACTGGCCGATGAACTGCTGCACGCCGAGGGTGACGGTCTGGGTTTCCTCGCCGGGGGCGAGGATCAGCGGGAACCACAGGTCGTTCCAGATCGGCACCATGGTGAACACGGCGACGGTGGCGACGGCCGGGCGGATCAGCGGCAGGATGATCTGGAAGAAGATCTTGAACTCGCCGACGCCATCGCAGCGCGCCGCTTCCTTCAGTTCCTTGGGCACCTGCTGGATGAACTCGCCAAGAATCATGATCGCCAGCGGCAGCCCCTGCGCCACATAGACGAGGATCAGCGCGGTCAGCGTGTTGGTCAGGTCGAGTTTGACGATCAGTTCCAGGATCGACACGGTGCCAAGGCGGATCGGCACCATGATGCCGAAGGCCATGTAGATCGCCAGCAGCTTGCTGCCGCGGAACTTGTACTCGGACAGCGCCCATGCCGCCATGGCGCCAAGCACGAGGATCAGCACCAGCGACACCAGCGTCACCGTCAGGCTGTTGCCGAAGAAGTGGATGAACGGCGACTTGGCGAGCACCTTCTCGAAGCCGATCAGCGACCACGTTTCAGCGGTCGGCAGCGACAGCGGCGAGTCGAAAATGCCGTCCTTGCTCTTCACCGAGTTGATGATCACCAGCAGGATCGGGAACAGCGCTAGCAGCGTGTAGCCGCCGAGCACCAGATGGGTGAAGCCGGTGCCGGCCGCGCGGGTGACTTTGTGTTTCATGGCGGGCTCCTCAGAAACTGAACCGTTGCAGCTTGCGCTGGATGAAGTAGAAGTAGACGCCGACGCCGGAGAGGATGATCAGGAACATCGTCGTCGCCACCGCCGCGCCCATCGTCGGGCTGCCGATCTGGCTCTGGTAGCCGAAGAAGGTGCGGTAGAAGAAGGTGCCCAAGAGGTCGGTACTGTAGTTCGGCCCGGCGATCGCGCCCTTGACCGCGTAGATCAGGTCGAACGCGTTGAAATTGCCGACGAAGGTCAGGATGGTGACGAGGCCCAGGGTCGGGAGGATCAGCGGCAGGCGGATCGTCCAGAAGATGTGCCACGAGCTGGCGCCTTCGATACGCGCGGCTTCGATGATTTCATCCGGAATCGCGATCAGCGATGCGTAGATCAGCATCATCGGCACGCCGACGAACTGCCACACCGAGATCAGCGACAGCGTGATCAGCGCGGTGGCTTCGTCGCCGAGCCAAGGGTGGAAGTAGTCGGCCAGGCCGACGAAGCCCATCAGCTTTTCCGAAACGCCCCACAGCGGCGAGAGGATCAGTTGCCAGATGAAGCCGATGATCACCACCGACAGCAGCGTCGGCAGGAAGATCAGCGTCTGGTAACCCTTGGCGCCGCGCACGCCGTGCATCGACAGCAGCGCGGCGAGCAGCAGCGCGATCGGGTTCTGCACGAACATCACGATCAGGAAGAACTTGATGTTGTTGTTCATCGCGTTCCAGAACGACGCCGACCAGTCCGGATCGGTGAGGAGCTTGATGTAGTTGGCCAGGCCGACGAAGCTCTGGTGGCCCGAGTCGTGCGTGGTGAAGAACCCCAGCCTGAGCGTGTCGAGCAGCGGCAGCGCGCTGAACGCGGTGTAGATCAGGAAGGCCGGGGCGAGAAAGACGGCGATGTGCCAGGGAAAGGCGCGTTTCATGGCCTTACTCCGAGAAAACAGGCAAAAAAATGGCCGGCGGCAAGGTCATGGCTAGACCCTGGGCCGGCCCAACAGCTACACAGTCGATTGCAGAGGAAGACTCCGAACCTGTTCCATCAGGCGTCTGCGCCTGCGCATTTCGTTCCCGTCCGGTGCTCGGGTCCTCATGGACTTCATGTCCATTCCGGGCCCTGCGCTTCGGGCGGCCACGAACTGCTTTGGCTCGATCGCCTGCTGAACTCAGGTTCTTACTTCTGTTGCGGCTTGTACCACTTGGCGAAACCGGTCTGGATGCGGGTTGCCGCGTCCTTCGGCGTCATCTTGCCGTTCAGGACCTGGCTGTTGACGTTCCACAGCTCGTTTTCCATGTTCGGCTCGCCGCGGTTCATGATCTGGGCGTTCAGGCGGATCGTCGACGCGCAGCTCTTGCGCCAGTCGAGCATCTGCTTGGCAACCGGGTCCTTCACCGAGATCAGGTGGTTCGACAGCGAGTAGAAGCCGGTGACCTTGTTGGTGTACAGGTCGGCGAATTCCTGCGAACCCAGCCAGGTCAGGAACTTGTACGCGTCGTCCTTGTTCTTGGACTTCGGGTTCACGCCCATGCCGATGTCCGGATGGTCCGAGATGTAGCACTTGTCGCCGGCCTTGGGCACCGGCGGCGGGAACGCGCCGTACTCGAACTTGGCGTTCTGGTTGTAGTACGAGATGTCCCACGAGCCGACGGCGACGACGGCGGCCTTGCCGGCGGCGAACAGGTTCTGCGTGTCGGCATAGGTCTGCGCCGAGTAACCCTTGGCCAGATACGGACCCCACTTGCTCATTTCGTCCCAGGCGGCGACGAACTGCGGGTCGGTGAACCTGGCCTTGCCGGCGATCAGCGCCTTGCGGCCTTCCTCGCCCTTCCAGTACGGCGCACCGATCGAGGTGAACACGATCTGGTTGGCTTCCCACTGGTCGGCGGTACCCAGCGCCATCGGCACCTTGCCGGCCTTCTTGGCGGCTTCGAGCACCTTGTGGAACTCGGCCACGGTCTTCGGCGGCTGGGCGCCGATTTCGGCGAAAATCTTCTTGTTGTAGAGGAAGCCGTGCATCACCGCGCCCATCGGCATGCAGAACGCGTTCTTGCCGTCGTCGGACTGCCACGCCACCTTGGCCGAATCCGGGAAGTTCTGCATCCCCTGCTTGCCGTTCAGGTTTTCGAGGTAGCCCTTCTTGAAGAGGTCGAGCGACTTGTCGAACGGGCGGCAGGTGATCAGGTCGCCGGCGGTGCCGCCGGTCAGGCGGGTCTGCAGGCTCGAGTCGTACTCGGTCGGCGCGGTCGGTGCGAACTTCACCTTCACGTCCGGATGCTTCTTGTTGAACGCCGGGATCAGCACGTCTTCCCACAGTGCCTTGTCGTCGGTACGCCACGATTCGATGGTCAGGTTGCCGGCTTGTGCAGCGCCGGCGGCGAGCAGCGCGGCACAGAGTGCCGTGCGGGTGAAGCGGTTGCCTTGCATGTATCGACCTCCTCAGGTCTGGGGTGGTGCCCGTATCTGTAGTCAGGGCCGGTTTCTACCGACCGTGGCCGCACAGTAGCATCGGCGTTTTTGTGACAACCAGTAGTGCGCATACGGCGACTACGAATTGATGCAAGTCAATGAATTTTAACGATTTTCATGATTGTTGCTCCGGCTGGGTCGTTACGTTTCTTTACGTTGCTCGTGCGCCGATGCGGCCGGAGGGCCGAATTCGCGGATCATGAACGCCGTTTGCCCGCCGCAGCGGTGCTAACGCAAGTTCAACAAACGCAAGCTTTCTTTACAAAATGCCGGCCAGCCTTACTGATAAGCTGCGGCGAAACCCCCGACCGGCCATGCCCTTGATCCCGATCCGCCACCTCTGCTGCGTCTGTGCCGTGCTGTGTGCGGCGGCACTCGCGCGCGCCGACGACAGCTTCGACGTGCTGCACTGGTGGACGTCGGTGAGCGAGCGCCGTGCCGTCGACGCGCTGGCCGAACGCGCGGCCGGCGAGGGCGTGGCGTGGCGCAATGCGGCGATTGCCGGCGGTGCCGGCATCGGCGCGATGAAGGTGCTCAAGGCCCGCGTGCTCGCCGGGCGGGCGCCCGACGCGGCGCAGCTGATCGGCCCGGCGATCACCGAATGGGCCGATCTGGGCCTGCTGCTCGAGCTCGACGACGTCGCCGCTGCCGGCAACTGGAACACCCGGCTGTTCCCGACGATCTGGACGCTGGTCCGGCAGCGGGGCCATGTGGTCGCCGCACCGCTCGGCATCCACCGGATCAACGTGCTGTTCTACAACCGCAAGGTATTCGCCGACGCCGGCCTGTCGCCGCCGAAGACCTGGGCCGAATTCGACCGTGCCGCCGCCGTCCTCGCCCGTCGCGGCGTGGCGCCGCTGGCGCTCTCCAGCCAGCCCTGGCAGGTGGCGACGCTGTTCGAGACGCTGGCGCTGTCCGAAGGCGGGCCGGCGTTTTATCGTTCGCTGTATGCGCGGCGCAACGCCAACCTGTGGTTCGACCTCAGGGTGACCCGGGCGCTGGGCCGGCTGCGCGAGATGCGCCGCCATGCGCCGCAGGGCGAGCCGGCGTGGGACACGCTGGCCCGGTCGCTGGCGCGCGGCGACGCGGCGATGTTCATCATGGGCGACTGGGTCAAGGGCGAGCTCTTGGCACTGGGCAAGAGCGTCGATGCCGACTTCGGCTGCGTTGCGGTGCCGGGCACCGAGCACATGCACCTGTACAGCGTCGACAGCTTCGTGATGTTTGCCGGCGACTACGGCGCGCAGCCGGTGCAGGAAAAGCTGGCGCGGATGATGATGAGCCCGTCGGTGCAGGGCGCGTACAACCGGATCAAGGGCTCGGTGCCGGTGCGGCGCGACGCCGATACGAGCGGCATGGACGCCTGCGCCACGGCGTCGTGGCGCACCTTCGCCCGCGGCGCCGGCGTGCAGGCGCCGAGCATGGTGCACCGGATGGCGACCGACGAGACGCTCAAGGATGCGATCATCGCCCAGCTGCACCGCTTCTATACCGACGAGCAGGTGCCGGTGAGCGAGGCGCAGCGCCGCATCGCCGGACTGGTGCGCACGCTGGCGGCGCAAGGAGGAGAAGACAAATGACCCGCAAGATCCTGCTCGTCGACGACGACCAGAAAATCCGCACGCTGCTCAAGACCTACCTCGAGAAGAACCAGTACGAGGTGCTGCTGGCGCACGACGGCGCGAGCTTTCTCGCCGAGTTCGAGCGCAGCCGCGCCGAGCTGTCGCTGGTGATCCTCGACGTGATGCTGCCCGATACCGACGGTTTCGCGCTGTGCGCGCGCGTGCGCAAGAGCTCGGCGGTGCCGATCATCATGCTCACCGCCAGTGCCGACGACACCGACAAGATCGTCGGCCTCGAACTCGGCGCCGACGACTACATCGGCAAGCCGTACAACCCACGCGAGCTACTGGCGCGGATCAAGGCGATCCACCGCCGGATGGGCGAGGCGACGCCGAGTGCCCCGCGGGCGCTGCGCTTTGCCGGCTTCACGCTCGACACGCTCGAGCGCACGCTGACCGGCCCCGATGGCGAGACGGTGAAGCTGACCGGGCTCGATTTCCAGCTGCTCAAGCTGCTGGTCGAGCGCCCCGGCGAAATCCTCGACCGCAACTGGCTGGCCGAAGCGACGCGCGGCCGTGACCTCGGCCCGCTCGACCGCTCGCTCGACGTGCAGATCAGCCGGTTGCGCCAGCGCCTCGGCGACCGCGACGCGCAGCTGATCAAGACCGTGCGCGGCAGTGGCTACGTGTTCTCGGCGCCGGTGACGGCGGACTGATGGGCCGCTTTAAGCGCTGGGTCGAGCGGCTGCTGCCGGGCTCGCTGACGGCGCGGCTGTCGCTGGTGATGGTGCTCGGCGTGCTCGGCGCCCAGGCGCTGGGCAACTGGATCTGGGCCAACCAGCTCAAGACCCGCGCCAGCGACGAGGCGCGCAGTGCCGCGCAGTACATCGCCTACGGCGCGGCAAGCGCGATCCGCTTTTTCCAGAGCCTGCCGACCAACTACCGGCCGATCCTGATCGAGCAGCTGCGCGAGATGGGCGGGACGCGCTTCTTCGTCGCCTTCAACCGCGAGGCCGTCGCGATCCGGCCGATCGCGCCGTCGCCGCTGGCCGATGCGGTCACCACGACGGTCAGCACCGAGATCGCGCGCGCGGTGCCGCGCGTGGCCGACATCCGCGTCGGCTTCGCCTGGCCCGACGGGCTGCCGGTCTCCGACGACGGCGCCACGCTCGAGGACCTGCCCGACAACTGGGTCCAGCATTCGCTGATCGTCAAGCCGCGCCCGGCGCCCATCCTCGTGATCCAGGCCGAGATCGAGCAGGGGGGCTGGCTCTATCTGGCGACGCTGATGCCGGACCCGTACTTCCTCGACAAGGCCGACCCGCTCTCAAAAGACCGGCTGGCGCTGCAGCTGGCGACACTGGCCGCGGTGCTGCTGCTCTCCTTGTGGGTGGTGCGCTGGCTGACGCGGCCGCTCAAGCAGCTCGCCGACGCGGCCGAGGTCTTCGGCCAGGGTGGCGAGCCGCAACTGCCCGAAACCGGCAGCCTCGAATACCGCAAGACCGCCAAGGCCTTCATCGCGATGCGCGAGCGCATCCAGCGTTACCTGATCGATCGCGAGCGGCTGTTCGCGGCAATCTCGCACGACCTGAAAACGCCGATCACCCGGCTCAAGCTGCGCACCGAGATGCTCGACGACGACACGACCCGCGCCGAGTTCCACGAGGACCTCGACGAGCTCGACATGATGGTCAAGGGTGCATTGCAGAGCGTCAAGGATTCGGACATCCACGAGAACCGCACCGCGATCCGGCTCGACAGCCTGCTCGAGAAGATCGCCGCCGACGCGCAGCTTTCGGGCCGCAGCGTTGCGCTGGCCGCGACCGAGACCACGGTCGTTGCCAAGCCGCTGGCGCTCAAGCGTGCCATCGTCAACCTCGTCGACAATGCGCTGTTCTACGGCGAACGTGCCGAGATCGTGCTCGCAAGGCTCGACGGCCAGGTCGAGCTGACGATCCGCGACCACGGCCCCGGCGTGCCCGGGGAGATGCTGGGCCGGCTGTTCCAGCCCTATGTGCGGCTCGAACACGGCAGGCAGAGCAACCAGGCCGGCTCCGGCCTCGGCCTCGGCATCGCCCGCGACATCGTCCAGGCGCACGGCGGCGAACTCAGGCTGGCGAACCACCCCGAAGGCGGGCTGGTCGCGACCATCGTGCTGCCGGCCGGTCTGGCGAAACCGGGCGAAGCGAACAATCCCCCCCAATAGGCTCAAGGGAAAGATGCGCCCGGTCGGCGAGCGAGCCGGGCCGGCCTCACCCGAAGCGCAGAAACCGGAATGGACGTGGAGTCCATGAGGATTTCGAGCATCGGATGAGGTCGAGATGCGAAGGCGCAGCCGCCGAACCGATCAGCGCAGTTGCAGGCTGACGTCGCCGCCGACGGGATTCACGCTCAGCCGGTAGTGGCTGGCGTCGAGCCGGGTCAGCGCAACGGCATTGCCGCCCTGCGTTGCGCCGGCGTGGGTGATGGCGCGGTCGGTGGCGATGTCGAGTGTCAGCGTCGTTGCATAGCGCTGGCATTCGGCGCCGGCGTCGAAGCGGACCGCCGCCTGGCCGTTGCCGTCGGTGACGATCGCCGGCGCGCAGTGCTGGCGCGCGAAGCGGTAGCGGATCACGTCGGACGGCGGTGCCATCCACAGCTCGCCCGAATCGACCTTGGCCTTCACGTAGTCGAGGTGGCCCTGGTAGCGCGCCAGCGGAATCGTCTCCCACGAGGCGTCGTTGACGCCGTGCGCGGTGCGCAGCGACCAGCCGCCCTGGGCGATCGCGGCGTCGACGTGCAGGTTGAGGATTTCGCTGCCCTGCGGGTACAGCGACCAGATGCCCGACTGGGTGAAGTCGTCGGCCTTGATCATGAACGGATCGGCAAAGCCGGCCGCGTTGACGCCGGCGGCCATTCCCCACTGGATATTGCCGTTCTCGTCGACGCGGTTGGCGGCACGCCCGCCGAGGTAGCCCGGCTGGCTGCGCAGGTGGGCCATCGGTGCATCGGGGCTGATGTTCGACGGCCAGGCGAAGAACGTCGGCCGGTAGCCGCCCAGATTGGCGGCGATGTCCTCCAGCGAGCCGTTGATCTGCGCCTCGCTGTTCCACGCCGCGGTGTTGGCGTTCATGTGGTTGCGGCTGTGGCTGAAGATCTCGTGGCCGCGGGCAAGGAACTGCTTGGCCGCCTGCCAGTGGTACGGTGCGCAGTTGCCGCTGATCACGCCGAATGCCGCACGCAGGCCGCGCTTGGCCAGTTCCGGATCGGCGTAGTGGATCTGGCCGTCGGTCGTGTAGCCGCACAGGTCGTCGTGGACCAGGCTGTACGCGCCCTTGGCGCCGCCAGCCCAGGTCGTGTACGCGCTCGACGTGACGCCGACCGGGTTGCAGGCGTCGCCGGCACCGGTGGCGCACGGGCCGATCGGCTTCCACAGCGAGACCGCATCGACCGGGTTCCAGCCGGCGCCGGTCCAGGCGGTGTGGGCGATCATCGTCTCGTAGCGCTGGCCCTGGTACTGCACGACATTGCCGACCGCGTAGTCGGCACCGTCGGCCCAGACGGGCAGGGCGGCGGCGCCGGCGTGACCGGCGGCCACGGCGAGGAGTGCCATCAACAGCTTGTTCATCGTCTTCTCCATCCTATTGTGTTTTGTGCGCCGGCTCGTCGGCCGGGCCGGGCCACTATGGCAGCGGCATGGCGCGGCCGGTGCCGCGGGACGGGGCGATTTCACGAATGGCGGTATAAACGTAAATTAAGCGTTTCAAATCAATGATTTGAAATGATGTTCCGCGCTGCCGCCTTCACGAACTGCATGCGCTTTCCGCGACAAACCAGTGCGGAAAGCGCGCCTTGAGCCGCGACAGCTGGCCGCGGGCGACCGGTATGCCGTGGCCGGCGACGATCAGCTCGACGCCGCCCCCGGTACGGCGGCAGCCGCTGACCGCCTGCGGCCGCACGAGGTAGGAGCGATGGACCTGGACCAGCTCGTCGAAGTAGAGACGGATCGCCCGCAGCCGCAGCGTGATGTAGACCGGCGCGGCCAGGCCGCCGGCGTGGATGCCGCTGTAACCGCGTTCGGCACGGATGTAGTGCAGCCGCTCGCGCCGGCTGGCGACTTCGTGCAGTTCGGCCAGCAGTTGCGGCTGGCGCGCCAGCTCGTGCAGCTGGCGGCGGATCAGCACGACCTGGCTGGCAAGGCTGCGGAAGTAGGCTTCGTCATCGAGCGACAGCGGCGAGCGGAAACGCAGCACCAGGCTGTAGTCGGCGAGCGTGTCGTGGCTGAAGCGCGCGCCGCAGCGGTCGGCGTCGACGCACAGCACATCGGCGCCGGCGCTTTCGTCGTCGCGGATTTCGGCGTCGGCGATGCGCGGATCGTCGCCGAGGAAGCGCACCATCGCGTCGAGCATGCATTCGAGACTGCGTTCGCCGGCGATCGCGCCGCTGAAGCGTTCGAGTTCGCGCAGCGGCGCGGCACGCTGCGTCAGCGGCAGCAGCTGGGTGCGCAGCGCGTCGCTGCGCTCGGCCAGCGTGTCGAGTGCCGCGAGGTCGAGCGCGGTCACGTCGATCGGCCGTGCGGCAAGGCGGCGTTTGCCGGCATCGACCGCGGCGATGGTTGCGTCCAGCTGTGCAGGCAGCGCGTTGATCACGCGGGCGATCTCGCCGTGGCGTGCCTGCTCGCGATGCCGCCGCCGGTGCAGGCGCCAGGCCAGCAGCAGCGCGCCGAGCAGGCCGCCGAACGTCACGCCGGCCAGCCAGGGCAGGGCGGTGCCGGCGGCCCGGCAGAGCGCCTGCCAGCGCGCCGCCCACGGATGGTGGTGGGCGTACGCCTGGGCGAGCAGGCCGTCTTGGGCGTCGCTGCCGAGTTCCCACAGGCTGATGCCGGCCAGCCCTTCGCGGTCGGCGAAGGCGAGCTTGGCCGCCAGCGCGCGCGGGCTTTCGAACGACAGCAGCAGGCCGTCGCCGGCCCGGTACAGCGTCTCCGCCTTCGCCACGTCGTCCCAGCGGCGTTCGAACTCGCCGCTGGCGATCAGCCGGCCGATCTCGCGGCCGGTAAAGGTGCCGGTCGGCCCGGTCTGTTCGTTGTCCCAGGTGCCGAGCGGCACGCCGCGGTGCGGCTGGCCCAGCCCGGCCGGCGCCACGCCCTGCCAGGCGACCCCCTGCGCCGGCAGCGCCAGCACCAGCTTGCCGGCGGGAACGCCGCCGGCCTTGAGCGCGGCGACGGCGGCGGCGATGCTCGGCTCGCCGGCCGGCGCGTACAGCGGCGACTTGTGGCCGGTGCGCGGACTCCAGCTGCCGTGAAAGTCGGTCGCGATCAGCGAGACGAAATCGACGTCGGCGAGCATCGCCGGAAACACCCAGCCGGTGCGCTGTCCGGCCAGCGGGCTGACCGTCAGCGCGATCACGCAGCGCGGCCGGCGGGCGCAGCCGTCGCGCAGTTCGCGCGTCAGCCGCTGCAGGTTGACCGCGTCGTCGGCGCGCCGGCCTGAATCGGGGTGGCCGCCGACGACCGGGAAGCGCCAGTCGATCTCGATGCCGTCGAAGCCGTAGCGGTCGAACAGCGCCAGTGCCGTCGCGACGAAACGCCGGCGCTTGGCCGGATCGGCGGCGACGGCGGACAGGTGCGTCGACCAGTTCCAGCCGCCGACCGAGATCAGCACGTTCAGTGCCGGGTTGCGCTTGTGCAACAGCGGCACCAGTGCATAGTTGCCGCGGTACAGCGCATCGCCCTGATGGATCTTGACCTGGTCGGCGAAAAAATCGCCGGGCGACACGCTGCCGTCGGCGCCGAGGCGGGCGTAGGCGTAGATCAGGTCGGTCAGCCGCTCGGCCGGGGCGTCGGCCAGGCTGGCGCCGTGGCTGTAGCTGGCCCAGAACGGGAAGTAGCCGATCAGCCGCGGGCCGGCCAGCCGCGGCCCCGCGTGGGCCAACGCGGCAGTCAGTAGGGCAAGGATCGCAAGGCACAGACGCATGGCGGACTCCGTCGGCACCGGCCGACCGGGGGGCGATTCTAGGGTGCGCTGCAGCATCCGCCGCTGCCGGCCGGCAGCCGACAACCGGCTTGCCCGCGGCGCGGTTTCGGCGTCACAATGGCGAACGATGTTTAGCAAAAAATAAATTTGAGTAAACAAGGCGGCCGGGCGCGCAGCAGGTCCGGCCCGGCCGCCACCAGCGAGGTTGCCATGGCCCATATCGTCTTCTACGACCCGTCGTTTCCCTTTTCCGGAAGCGGACCCGGCTCCCGGCCCGACAGCGGCAGCCTGGCCGCGCTCGGCGCGACGACGGCGGCCGGCGGTCTTGCCGCGGCGCTGGCGGCGGCCGGCGCCGGCGACGTGCTGCTGCACCTGCACGGTGCCCACGTGCCGCGCGCGGCGTGGCCGGCGCTGTGCGGCTTCGTCGCGCGTGGCGGTCATCTGGTGACGCTGGGCCGGCAGCCGTTCTCGCGCCCGGTCGACGCCGACGGCACGGTGGTCGAGCAGGCGGCGCTGTTCCGTGATCTCGACATCCACGAAATGCTCGCCGTCGATGCGGGCGGCGCGGTGTCGCTCGCTGCCGGCACCGAGTACCGCTGGCTCGCCGACCATCTGGCCGCGTTCTCGCCGGCGGCGTCGACCGACGGCTTCGTGTTGATGCCGACCAGGGACAAGGACCAGCCGCTCGATTCGGGCTCGGCCGGGCCGATGGATGCGCGGATCTACCCGCTGCTGAGCGCGCGCAATGCGGACGGCCATGCGATCGCCAGCCCGGTGGTGCTGATCGAACGCCTGCGCGGCCCGGCGGCCGGTTCGCGGCAGGTGTTCGCGAACATCGAGCCCGACGCGGCGTTCTGGGACAACGGCGGTGTGGCGGCGCTGCTGGCGCTGGTCGCGCATGCGGCGCTCGGCGTCACCGAGTGGTGGATCAAGCCCGACTACGCGTGCTACTACCCCGGCGAAACCGTCAGCCTGACCGTGCAGGGCGAGGCGCTCGGCGCAACGCCGTCGCGGCACTGGCAACTGGCGCTGCAGGTGTCGCTGGGCGACGAACCGGTGTTCGGCGGCCGCTTCGATCTCGATATGCACGACGGCGCTGCGTCGCTGCGCATTTCGCTGCCCGACACCGTGCGGCCGGGCCTGTACCGGATCGGCGCCGCGCTGCATCACGACGGCGGCGGCACCGTCCACCTGCAGCAGGGCTTCTGGGGGCGCGACGACGCGCTGCTGGCGCGCGGCGAACGCCTCGCCGCCGGCCGCGACTACCTGATGCGTGATGGCAAGCCCATGCCGGTGGTCGGCATGACGTACATGGCGAGCGACGTGCACCGCAAGTTCCTGCAACTGCCCAATGTCGCCGTCTGGGATGCCGACATGGCGACGCTGGCCGGCATGGGCGTCAACTACCTGCGCACCGGGGTGTGGAGCGCATGGCGGCAGCTGATGTTCGTCGACGGTCACGCCAACGAGGCCGCACTGCGCGCGATCGACGCCTTCATCCACACTGCCGCGCAGCACGATCTGGAATGCTGCTTCACCTTCTTCGCATTCACGCCCGAGGCGTGGGAAGGCAAGAACCCCTACCTCGACCCGCGTTCGCGCGCGGCGCAGAAGCGCTTCATCCGCGCCATCGTCGGCCGCCACGCCGAAACCCGCCGGGTGCACTGGGACCTGATCAACGAACCGTCGCTATTCGACCCGGCACGCATCTTCGTCGGCCCGCGCTCGCTCGGTGACGCGTTCGAAGCCGGGGCGTTCCGCCGCTACCTGCAGGCGCGCAATCCGGACCTCGCCCACTGGCAGGCCGCGTGGGACGTCAGTCCGGCAGCGTTGCCTGACTGGTCGGCGCTGCGGCCGCCGCAACCGGACGAGGTCGGCTTCAACACCACCGAAATCCTGCCGAAGCAGCATGGCATCTGGCTCGACTACGCGCTGTTCACCCAGCACGCCCATGCCGAATGGGCGGCCGATCTGGCGCAGACGATCCGTCACGCCGCACCGGGCGCGCTGGTCTGTGTCGGCCAGGACGAGGCGCTGGGCCAGCAGCGGCCGTCGCCGTTCTTCTATGCCGACGCGGTCGACTACACCACGGTGCACAGCTGGTGGCTGAACGATGCACTGGGCTGGGACAGCCTGTTCAGCAAGACGCCGAACAAGGCTAACGTGGTGCAGGAGACCGGGATCATGCACGTCGAGCGTCCGGACGGCCGCTCGCGCCGCAGCGAGGCCGAGCTCTTCGCGCTGCTCGAACGCAAGTACGCGTGGTCTTACGCCTTCGGCAACGCCGGTGCGGTGCACTGGATCTGGAACATCAACTACCACATGGACAACATCAACGAGTCGCACATCGGCGCCTGCCGTGCCGACGGCTCGATGAAGCCCGAGGCCGAAGTCACCGCCGCCTTCGGCGCGCTGTTCGGCGCCCACGGCGCGCAGCTGACCGAGCGTCAGCTGCCCGACGTCGCGGTGGTCTACCCGTTCAGCAACGACTACAGCAACCGGCGCTCGACGCTCGACGCGACGCAGGCGCTGGTGCGCAGCACGCTGTTCGAACTCGGCCTGCCGCTACGCGCCGTCGGCGATCACGACCTGTCGGACCTGTTTGCCAACCCGCCGAAGCTGATCCTGCTGCCCAGCCCGCACAACCTCAACCGCCAGACGTGGGCGGCGCTCGAATCGCTGCTGGCGCAACACGACATCACCGTGCTGCTGACCGGCCCGGCCGATCTGGACGAATACTGGCGGTCGACGGACCGCCTCGCCGGTGCGGCCACGCGCAACCTGAATCGCGAGGAAACGCTGCTGCTGGACGAGCAGCGCTGGCGCGCGAGCTTCGGCGGCGAAGCGATCGCGCGGCTCAGCCGCGGCGACGGCGATGCGCTGGTCGAACGGCCCATGGGCCGCGGCCGGCTGCTGTGGTGCCCGCTGCCGCTGGAACTGAACCAGCGCAGCGACGCGCTCGACGCGCTGTACCTGCACGCGCTATCCCGTGCCGGCGTCGCGCTGCCGTGGCGCTGGCAAGGTAGCGCGCCCGAGGGCGTTGCGCTGCACCGTCAGGCGTTTGCTGATCGGGTGCTGTGGATCGCCGTATCCGAAGCGGCGCGCGATCACCAACTGGCGTGGCACGACCTTGCGACCGGCCGCGATTACCGCAGCACGCTGGCCGCCGGCCGGGCGCAGCTCTTCATCACCGACGACGATGGCGCGGTCGTCGGCAGCCTGCGCAATCATCCGGTCGTGGTGGCATGAGCCGTCGCAGCATCAGTATCCGCGAACTCGCCGCTGCCGCCGGTGTGTCGGTCGGCACGGCGTCGCGGGCGCTCAAGCACCAGCAGGGGCTGAGCGCCGAAACGCGCGACCGGGTGCTGCAACTGGCTGCCGAGCTGGGCTACGACACAGGCCGGCTCAAGCGCGAGCCGGTTCGCCGCATCCTCGTGCTGCTGCACAGCCAGCATCCGGCCGACAGCCCGTTCTATGCCGCGCTGCTCGACGGCGCCCGCGCCCGTTGCGCGCAGGCAGGCATCGCGCTGCAGGTGCGCTCGCTCGGCTTGAGCCGGCCGGTGCGGCGGCAGGTGCTCGAATGCGAGCCCGACGCGCTGCTGTGCGTCGGCTTTTTCGAGCCCGAACTGATCCACGCGATCGCCCGGCTCGGCAAGCCGCTGGCACTGGCCGACCTGTGCGCGCCGGGGCTGGCGGCGGTGAACCCGGACAACCAGCAGGGCGCTTATGTCGCGACCCAGCATCTGCTCGCTGCCGGCCGCAAGCGCATCGCCTTCCTGTCCGGCCCGCTCGCGCATTACTCGATCCGGCTGCGCGAACGCGGTTACCGGCAGGCACTGTTCGACGCCGGCGTGCTCGCCGATCCGGGCCTTGAAGCGCTGATCGCGCCGGGGCTGGACGTCGCCACCGGCGCGGCGCAAGCGATGCGCGAGCTGCTGGCGCTGCCCATGCCGCCCGACGCGGTATTCGCCTACAACGACACGGCGGCGCTGGTCGCGCTGCAGGTCTGCCGCGACGCCGGCCTGCGCGTACCCGACGACATTGCCGTCATCGGTTTCGACGACATCGCCGCAGCCGCAGCCGCCGGGCTGACGACGCTGGCCGTCGACAAGGCCGCACTCGGCCGCGCCGGTATCGAACTCTTGCTGAACCAGGCGGGCGAGGGCAACCGGCTGCAGCCGGTGTCGCTGATCGTCCGCACGACCACCGCATCCACCCCGGAGTGACGTGATGAACCTGCCCGATTTCCGCGATCCTGCCGTCCTGCTCGACCACGTGCGCCACACCATGGCGTTCTACCACCCGCGCGCCATCGACCCGTCCGGCGGCTTCTACCATTTCTTCCGCGACGACGGCAGCGTCTACGACGCGCACACACGCCATCTGGTCAGCAGCACGCGCTTCGTCTTCAACTACGCGATGGCTTACCGGCAGTTTGGCGATCCGGCGTATCTGGATGGCGTGCGCCACGGCGTCGCCTTCCTGCGCGACGCGCACCGTGATCCGGCCACCGGCGGCTACGCCTGGCAGCTGCAGTGGCGGAGCGGTGCCAAGGCTGTCGACGACGCGACCAACCACTGCTACGGCCTCGCCTTCGTGCTGCTCGCGTACTCGCACGCGCTGATGGCCGGCGTGACCGAGGCACGCGCTTGGTTGAATGAGACGTGGGATCTGATGGAGGCGCGCTTCTGGGAGCCGCAGCACGGCCTGTACGCCGACGAGGCGAGCCCGGACTGGCAGCTCAAGCCCTATCGCGGCCAGAACGCGAACATGCACGCCTGCGAAGCGATGCTGGCCGCGTTCGAAGCCACCGGCGAAACGCGCTATCTAGACCGGGCCGAGCTGCTGGCGCACAACATCACCGAGCGGCAGGCCGCGCTGGCGCACGGGCTGATGTGGGAGCACTACGACGCCGGCTGGCAGGTCGACTGGGACTACAACCGCGACGACAAGACCAACATCTTCCGCCCCTGGGGCTACCAGCCCGGCCACCTGACCGAATGGGCCAAGCTGCTGCTGATCCTCGAACGCCACCGCCCGCAGCACTGGCTGCTGCCGCGCGCCGAAGCACTGTTCGACGCGGCGATGAACCGCGCGTGGGATGCCGAGCACGGCGGTCTGTTCTACGGCTTCGGCCCGGACAACGAAATCTGCGACAGCGACAAGTACTTCTGGGTCCAGGCCGAAAGCCTCGCCGCCGCCGCGCTGCTCGGCGCGCGCACCGGCAATGCGCGTTACTGGAACGATTATCAGCGGCTGTGGGCGTATTCGTGGGAGCACTTCGTCGACCACCGCTACGGCGGCTGGTACCGGATATTGCGTGCCGACAACGGCAAATACAGCGACGAGAAAAGCCCGGCCGGGAAGGTTGATTACCACACGATGGGGGCGTGTTACGAGGTGTTGAATTCCGTGATTAATTAGTCCGGAAAACGAAATTACGGTGGAAGGTCATGTACTTCTCGTGACCTTCCGCAAGTTGTATATGTAAATTTGAATTAATTCCCAGTTGTTCCGGTTTGGTTAGTTGCGGTGAAATTAAGATGTAGCCATTTTTGTCAAAAGTAATAAATCCGTTGTCAAAGGCTCGATCTAAATTGGGTGTCAGCAATAGACCGTTGAATACATCTAAACGTTCATCGTTGGCAGAGCTTCGCCATGGCTTGATATGAGACGCAATGAGAAAGTTTGTATCTTTCATTTTGGTTACGGCGCAGGAGCCCCAGTAGCCAATTAATTTTTGTCTAAAAATCCCCTGGCCGACCCTTGATTTGATGAGGCTCGTTTTTTCTGTTGCGGTCGTGGATGCGTCGGAAATGATCTGATCTATGTCCGATTCGACGTCATTTTCAAAGCCCGCTTCAAGATACGTTGAGTACTTATTGAGTGCACTGCTGTACATATTGTTGCCGCGCTTGTTACGCTCAATAAAAATAGGCAATGCAGAAATTTCTTCAGCTTTTTTGTCGAATGTGGATTTGTTGTTTAAGGAACAAAATGGGCCAAAAAGTATTCCGTTTTGAATGGCCCATTCGCTAATTGCTCCATTGAGTGCGCCTGAATATTTTTGAATTGAAGATTCAGATAGCCCGATTTGTGCTAACCAATCACGAAACGTCATTTCCTAGTCCTCCACTAGACGGAACGATTTTGAATTGTTCCGTTTTTACCCTTTGCGCATTGATTGTGCATTGGCGCGCCCACCGTTGTTAGCCTGATTATGCAGCACGTAAATTGGGTTGGGTGAAATGAAGCTCAATCTACTGTGCGTCCGATTCAAGCCGTTAGGTCGGAGTTCGCAAGCTCGGCCCAGGCGGAATGCGTTTTGAATTTACTCCGCAGAACCATGGATCGAGTCAATCACCGGGCAGAGAGAGCGAGTCGCGACTTCAAGGCCAAGTTCTTCAGTATTTCCGGAATATCGATGCCCTTCGAATCAAATCGATACGTCGTGCCATTGTTTACCACTACATTCAATATGTATATGTTCTTCCCCGCGTTTTTCCTGTCTTCTCGCCTCTTTAAATAAGCACTCACCAAGCCGGCAATCAACAAGGAAAACGCGCTGCCAATATAGTGATCCTCGGAGCTGGTTTCACTTTTCAGCCCGGTTGATTTCTGATCAACCCACACGGCGCTAATGTCAGCCAGATCAATCCGCATAGCCCCGATTTCAATAAATTCTTTTTTCATGATTCATCCATCTGGATTGATGGTTATGGAGAGGGTTGCTCGCTTTCCGTTTCATGAGCGAATGAAATGCTGTCTGACCGGCACCAGTCGGCTGCGTGTCGTCGGGCTGGATGAACGAAGCCCAACATGCTGCTATGCGTCGCTATGCAAGGCGAGCCGCATCAGAATCTCGTCGTGCCGTTCACCATCGACCAGCAAGGCATCCGGCTCGAGTCCATAGCGTTCGAACCCGGCCGATTCGTACAACCGAAGCGCTGCGGCATTGCCGGCGTTGACGCTCAGGTTGATCTGGCGAAGACCGTCGACCGACTTTGCCAGCGCAATCGCTTCGTGGACGAGTGCGCCGGCCAGACCGCGCTGGCGGTAGCCGGGGGCAACGTACATGCCCCAGAGGATGGCCTTGTGGCGTAGTTTGGTCATGCTTTCCCGGCCCAGCCCGGCGGTGCCGACCAGCGCGTCACCGTCGAAGGCGCCGAACAGACCCCGATCGGGGGCCGGTGCGAGCCGGGTTTCGACTTCCGAGATCGGCCGGTCCTTTTCCGCTTCGTAGCTTGAACCGAAGGCCGAGGGCGTGTCGCGCAGCGCGGCGAGCCCGAGTGCCTGATAGCGCGGCGCATCGGCGGGAGTCAGGCGGCGAATCGTCGTGGTCATGGCATGGTTCCGGGTGGGAAAGGTGAAAAGGGTTAACGGACCGGCGCCAGCCAGCCTTGCAGCGATGCCGGCAGTCGCGCGATCAACGCAGCCCGGCTCGGCTGCCAGAACGCCGACAGCATCAGCAGGGCCGAACCGATGAACAGTGCGGTGGTGGCGAAGCCGAGGCTGACGACGCCGTACTGTTCGAGCAGCGAGCTGAATGCGTACAGCACGTAGCCGAGTGCCGAGACCATCAGCGCGCGGCGGTCGATGCACAGCGACACCAGCGCGATGCCGACGTAGAGCACGACGACGGCGATCGCCTGCGGTGCGCCGACGTCGCCGTCGGTGACGCCGAGCGACAGGAAGATCGGGTGGACCAGCAGCGGCGCGGCGAGCAGGTGCAGCCAGAAGGCGACGTCGGAACGGCGGGTCTGGCGGGTGGTGTCGCTGGCGTCCCAGCGCATCGCGAAGGCGAAGACGGCAACGCCGGCAAGCAGCAGCATCGGCGTGAACCAGTGGCCGGTGTCGGGCAGTACGGTGCCGAGCAGCGACAGCACGCAGCCGACCGCAGCCGCGGCGACGCAGGCGATGGTGATCGGCACCTGAAAGCGCCGCCAGTGCAGCCACGTTGCCACGCCGGTGAGCAGGCTGGCCAGGGCGACGGCGGTGGCCGGCGCGTGGCGCATCATCCCTTCGACGGTATTGCCGGCAAGCGCCGGGACGGCGAGGTTCAATCCGGCCGAGAACACGCTGCCGGCAAACGCGAGCAGCAGCACGATCGCCGGCAGCGCCATCCGCCGCTGGCGCACGAAGTACTCGGCCAGCCCCCACGCGGTGGCCGCGGCGGCGAGCGAGCCGAGCACAGGCGCGGCGGCGCCGCCGATCCACGACACCGACACCAGCAACAGCACGCAGGCGATGACGACGAAGATGTCGTTGAAGCCGGTGATCAGCCGGAACTGTTCCTCGTCGGCCACCGGCGTCTGCCGGCGGGCGGCAACGTGGTCGCGGAAGGCGGCGACCGTTTCGTCGCTCAGGATGCCGGCCGAAACGGCATCGGCCAGATCGTCGTCGGTATACATGGGTTAAGCGTTCCGTGACAGAAAACGGTCAGCATACCCACTGCGCCGGCCGGCGTCAGTGCAGCATGCCTGCCGCCGGCGCCCGCGCGGCCATGCCGTCGGGCCGTCAGTCGAGCGTCCGTACCGTTGGCGTGCGCGCGGCGATGACGATCATCAGCACGGCCATGGTCAGGCCGAACGCCGGCATGATGATGCGGATGTCGACGTGCAGCGCCAGCAGCGCGGTCACCATTGCGTACGAGATCGGCGAGAGCCCCATCGACGCGATGGTGTTCAGGCTCATCACCCGGCCGATCTTGCTGCGCTCGGTGTACTGCTGCAGCACCGACATCATCGGCACGTTGTTGGCGACCACGCCCATGCCGAGCGCAAACTGCAGCGCGATCGCCAGCGGCACCCAGCCGGTGAACGCCTGCGCGCCGAGCACGATGCCTTCGAGCACGATCACGACGACGATGATCATCAGCCGCTTCTTCGTCGGCGGAAACAGCGTCAGCACGGTGCCGCCGACGACCATGCCGGCGGCCATCGCGCTCTGCAGGTAGGACAGCGTGCTGGCCTGGCCGTCGAGATGGTCGGTGACGACGATCGGGATGCCGAGGCCCAGCGGCCCCATGAACAGCAGGTTGGCGATCGCATAGATGATCATCAGCGAGCGCAGCGCCGGTGTCTTGAGCGCGTACTGCAGTCCTTCCTTCAGCTCGGTCAGCACATGGCGGCGCACGCCGTGCGGTATCACCGGCGCCTCGCGCACCAGCACGGTGAAGGACACGCCGGCGGCAAGCAGCGCGGCGGTCAGCGTGAACACCCATTCGTAGCTGAGCGTGGCCAGCAGGACGCCGCCGAGCACCGGGCCGAAGACGAGGCCGATCTGGTTGGTGGTGAGCATGATCGAGTTGGCGCGCATCAGGTCGCGCTCGGCGACGATGCCTGGCAGCAGCGCATCGCGCGCCGGCCAGAAGAACGCGTCGAGCGCGCCGTAGGCGAAGGCGAACAGCGTCATCGCCCAGATGTCGAGCATGCCCAGGTGCAGCAGGACGACCAGCGACAGCACGGCGATCACGCGCAGGCCGAGCGAGTACGAGATGATCCGGCTGCGGCGCATCCGGTCGGCGACGACGCCGCCGATCGCCATCAGCGCGATCCGCGGTACCGAGCCGGCGATCATCACCAGCCCGAGCTGCTCCTTGGCGCCGAGCGTTTTGACCACGTACCAGGTCTCGGCGAGCATCGCCACGGCGAGCGCGAGGTTGCCGAGGATGCTGGCCAGCCAGACGAAGAGGAAGTTGCGGTTGCGCAGCAGCGGCGGAGCGTCGGTCATGGAAAAGGGAAAGCGGGCGTTTCAAAGCGCGGATTCTAAACCTGACCGGCCCGGCGCAATGGTCCGCCCGTGCCGTGCGACAAGGTCGGCAAAGTGCCCGCCGGCCGCGGCGTCGCCGCCCTTGCGCGATGGTCCGCGATCCGGCCGCCGCCGTCCCTCGGCCCGCGCCGGCCGCGCGCCGGCTTTTTTTTGCGCTGCGGATTTCCGCCATCCGAGATTGATTGCGGCCATGACGGCCGGATAACAACGAGGAGACGAAATGAAACCGCAATCGCTAGTGTCGCCGGCGTTACTGGCCTTGATGCTCGGCGCACCGCCGGCGCTGGCGTGTTCGCCACCGCCCCCCGGCCAGACGACGCCGGTGCCGCTCGCTGCGCCGGCACCGGCACCGGTCCAGGCCAACTGGTATCCGGATGTCGCCTACCAGGCCGGCGCGCGTGTCAGCTATCAGTGGAAGGTCTACGTCGCCAACTGGTGGACCCAGAACGATCCGCCCGGCGGGACCAGCGGCGCATGGCGGCTCGAGAACCGCGGGCTCGAATGGTCGGCCAGCAACGTCTACCAGCAGGGCGACGAAGTGGTGCATGCCGGCCACCGCTACCGCGCCAAGTGGTGGACGCAGAACGAGGTGCCGGGCGGCAGCGAATGGGGCGCGTGGGAGAAGACCGGTTCGGTGACGCCGGTCCCGGCACCGACACCGTATCCGTCGATCCCCGGCGATTGCCAGCTCACACCGACGCCGGCGCCCGTGCCGACCAATCTGGCGGTGCTGGAGGCGCCGGTCGTCAGCGGCGACAGCGTCAGCTTCAACTGGCAGTCGACCAACTGGCAGACCCCGCAGGACTGGCACGTCTACGACGACGGTTACGCGATCGCCGGCGGCAATCCCGAGTGGCTGGCGGTGCACCAGCCGCCGTTCTATCGCCACGCCAACACCTTCCGCGGCCTGTGGACCGGCAAGCACCGTTTCCGCGTCGAACTGTGCAGCATCACGCCGCTCAACACCGGCGACTGCCGGCTGAGCGAGCCGGTCGAGGTCGAGATCGCCGGCGGGATCGACGAGCAACTGAAAGCGCAGGGCGACTTCATGGCCATTCCCGGCCAGCGGCCGATCATCGACCTGCTGTTCGACGACCAGAAGCGGCCGACGTCCGTCTACCTGCAGCAGCGGGTCGACCACCCGGATGCATGGATGAAGCGGGTGACCGTGACGATCAACGGCCAGCCGTATTTCGATGGCGAAGTGTTCGATGCTTCCGCGGAGATGGAGCCGTGCGACTGGGGCAATCCGAGCAACCAGTGCGTCGTCGTCCACCGGATCCTGCGCGTCCGGCACGATCTCGACGGCAAGCGCTACGGCGCGGTCATCCTGCCGCCGCTGCCCGACGGCAACAACAGCATCGACGTGAAGATCACCTACGCCGACGGTCGCGTCTATCCGGCGCCGATGCGCGTCTCTCTGCCGCTGGTCACGCAGTAGGAGCGGCTCGGTTATGATCGACGCCGGTCCGACGCCTTGAACGGGCGCCCGGACCGGCGTTTTTCATCGGACCGCTCCCGCGGTCGCCGAGCAAGGATGGGGCATGAAGAAATGGATCATCGCGGCACTGTGCTGCGCGAGCGTCACGGCGCAGGCCGCCGAAAGCGTCATCGAAGCAGCGCTGGCCAAGCAGGATTACGCCTTGGCGTTCGCGTCGGCCAGCGCCGACGTCAAGGACGGCAGCGCAAGCGACTGGACGCGGCTGCAACTGGCGCAGCTCTACCAGCGCGGCCTCGGTACGCAGGCCGACAGCAACGCGGCCATCCGGCTGCTGACGCCGCTGGCCGAAAAGGACAATGTCGATGCGCAGCTGCTGCTGTCGGCGACGCTCGCGGCGCGGGTGACCGCCGGGCTGGTGCAGCCCGACGGCAAGCTGGACCCGGAGCGCTACAAGGCGCTGGCGGCGCGGCCGATGTCGGCGCGCAGCGATGACCGTCGCGCGGCCGAATGGCTGTGGCGCGCGGCCGAGGCCGGCCAGCCCGAAGCGGTGCAGGCGGTGGCGCAGGAGCTCGCCGGCAGCGTCAACGGCGTGCCGCGCGAGGAAGTGGCGATGTGGTTCGAAAAGGCCGACAAGAAGGACTGGCTGGTGCCGCTCAAGGCCACCGACTCGCTGACCTCGCTCAAGCTGCGCCGCGACGTGATCCGCGATGCAACGCTGGGCCAGCAGCTCGAAGCGGCGGCGCGCAAGGCCAAGTGCATCGACGAGAACCTGGCGCTCAAGGACGTGCGCATTGCCGCGCCGCTCGCCGGCGCGCAGTACCTGACGCTCGGATTCAAGCCGCCGGTGCGCTACAAGCTGATCACCGGCCACTGGCAGGAGACATGGCAGTTCGCCGCCTGCGGCAAGACCTTCCCGGTCGATATCGCCTTCACCGCCGACGGCATGGGCGGTGCGCGCTACGAGGTGATGCCGGCAAGGGCGCAGTAGCTGGTCTGCTCCGGTCGCGGCGTGGCCGCGGCAAGGCATTGATCAGACGGGGATTTTCTCGCGGAGAAACCGGTCGTAAACCCAACGACTGGTTTCAGTGCTTTCCCGAATGGGCGTATCCCGAATGCCGAATATCCCGATTGGGAGCGCGGCGGACGGAAGGCTAAAGTGCGTGTGATGCAATGCAACACGGCGCCAGCCGCCGCCACCGGAGAGACCCCATGCCCCTCGTCGCATTACGCCCCCTGCTCGATCACGCCGCCGAAAACGGTTACGGCGTCCCGGCGTTCAACGTCAACAACCTCGAACAGGTGCAGGCGATCCTGCAGGCCGCCGCCGCGACCGACAGCCCGGTGATCCTGCAGGCGAGCGCCGGTGCCCGCAAGTACGCCGGCGAGACCTTCCTCAAGCAACTGATCGAGGGCGCCGTCGCCAGCTACCCGAATCTGCCGATCGTGATGCACCAGGACCACGGCGTCAGCCCGGCCGTGTGCATGACCGCGATCAAGCTCGGTTTCTCGAGCGTGATGATGGATGGCTCGCTGATGGCCGACGGCAAGACCCCGGCCGACTACGACTACAACGTCGGCGTCACCCGCCAGGTCGTCGAAATGGCCCACGCCTGCGGCGTCTCGGTCGAAGGCGAGCTCGGTTGCCTGGGCCGCCTCGACACCGGCATGGGCGAAGCCGAGGACGGCGTCGGCGCCGACCGCAAGCTCTCGCACGACGAATTGCTGACCGACCCGAAGCAGGCGCGCGACTTCGTCGCCGCGACCGGCGTCGACGCACTGGCGATCGCCATCGGCACCAGCCACGGCGCGTACAAGTTCTCCAGGCCGCCGACCGGCGACGTGCTGGCGATCGACCGCGTCCGCGCGATCCATATCGCGATTCCGAACACTCATCTGGTGATGCACGGCAGCTCGAGCGTGCCGCAGGAGCTGCTCGCCGAAGTGCGCGAGTTCGGCGGCGAGCTGAAGCCGACCTGGGGCGTGCCGGTCGAGGAAATCCAGAAAGCGATCTATTTCGGCGTCCGCAAGATCAATATCGACACCGACCTGCGGCTGGCGATGACCGGCGCGATCCGCAAGCACTTCGCGTTGAATCCGGCCGATTTCGACCCGCGCGCCTACCTCAAGCCGGCAATCGCCGCAATGCGCAAGGTTTGCGAAGACCGCTACGTCGCCTTCGGCGCGGCCGGCCAGGCGTCGCGATTTCTGCAAAAGCACAACGTGATCCAGCTGGCCGCCTGACCGTCGCCGGATAGCGCAGCGCGGGTGCAAGCCCGCGCCGGCGCGGCGGCCATTCGCCGCTTGCGGACTGCGTGTCCTTACGTGCTGTGCGATAATCGACAGCATGAGCCTCGACCTGTCCCGCCATTTCCTCATCGCGATGCCCTCGCTGGCAGACCCGATCTTTGCCCGGACGCTGACCTACGTCTGCGACCACAACGACAAGGGCGCGATGGGCGTGATCGTCAACCGCCCGGTCGGCATGTCGCTGACGACGCTGTTCGAGCAGATCGAGGTCGAGCTGCACCGCCCGGATGTCGCCGAACTGCCGGTGTGCTTCGGCGGCCCGGTGCAGACCGACCGCGGCTTCGTGCTGCACACGCCGCTCGGCGAGTGGCAGTCGACGCTGTCGGTGTCGGACGAGATCGGCCTGACGACCTCGAAGGACATCCTGCTCGCCGTCGGCGAAGGCGGCGGCCCGGAAAAAATGTTCGTCACGCTCGGCTATGCCGGCTGGGAAGCCGGCCAGCTCGAGGCCGAGATGGCGCAGAACAGCTGGATTTCGGTCGAAGCCGATCCGGAAATCATCTTCGGCCTGCCGGCCGAGGAGCGCTACGACGCTGCGCTGAAACTGCTGGGCATCGATGTGGCGATGCTGTCAGACGAAGCCGGGCACGCATGAAAATTCGCCGATCCGACTACTGCGCGGACGAATGGCCCGCGTCGTGCGCTGCTCGCAATCCTCATGGGCCATATGCCCATTCCGGTTGCTGCGCTGCTGCGCCTTGCCCTTCGCCCGCTCGCTACGTCGGCTCGACGAATTTTGAGTCCGACCGGCCCGTCCGGATGAGCCCAAAAGCATGAGCACGATTCTGGCTTTCGATTTCGGCGAGGCGCGTATCGGCGTCGCCATGGGCAGTACCGAGCTCGGTATCGCTCATCCGCTCGAAACCATCGCCACGGTCGAAACCGACAAGCGCTTTGCCCGCATCGAAGCACTGATTGCCCAGTGGCAGCCCAGCCTGTTCGTCGTCGGCCTGCCGCTCGGCCTCGACGGCGAGGAGCAACTGGCGAGCCGGCTGGCGCGCAAGTTCGCCAACCGGCTGACCGGGCGCTTCGGCGTGCCGGTTACGCTGGTCGACGAACGCTACACGTCGAAGTCGGCGTCGATGGCGCTCGACGACACCGGCCTGCGCGGCCGCCGGCAGAAGCCGATGCTCGACCAGGTCGCGGCCATGCAGATCCTGCAGGCCCATTTCGATCAAGCGGCCGAACAGGGCGGGGCGCGGTAGCGGTGCGCCCGCACGGCACCATCGCCCATCTTCCTGTCCTGCCGGGCCAGCCGGCCCGGATTTTTCCCGCATTCCTCCCGCAGCGCGCCGTCCGGCCGCCGCAGCGGCGTGGCTTTATCGCATCCATCTTCCAGGGAGCATCATGTACAACCCGCAACTGAATGCGCAGGGTGAGCTCATCCACCTGCTGACGACCGAGGGGCTGCCCAAGCGCATCCTCACCCAGATCCTCGACCGCGCCGCCGGATACGTCGCCGCCGGCGAGGCCGGCAACAAGAAGTTCGATACGCTGGCCGGCCGCTCGGTGTTCAACCTCTTCTTCGAGAACAGCACCCGCACGCGCACGACGTTCGAGATCGCCGCCAAGCGGCTGTCGGCCGACGTCACCAGCCTGAACATCCAGGCGTCGAGCACGGCCAAGGGCGAGACGCTGCTCGACACCATCCACAACCTCGAGGCGATGGGCGCCGACCTCTTCGTCGTGCGCCACGCGCAATCGGGCGCGGCGCACCTGATCGCCCAGCATGTCAAACCGGGCATTGCCGTCGTCAACGCCGGCGACGGCCGCCACGCGCACCCGACGCAGGCGCTGCTCGACATGTATACGATCCGCCACTTCAAGGGCGACTTCACCAGGCTGCGCGTCGCCATCGTCGGCGACATCCTGCATTCGCGCGTCGCGCGCTCGGACATCCACGCGCTGACGACGCTCGGCTGCCCGGAAGTGCGCGTGATCGGCCCGAAGACGCTGATCCCGACCGGCATGGAAAGCCTGGGCGCCCACGTCTACCACGACATGGCCGAGGGGCTGAAGGACGTCGACGTCGTGATCATGTTGCGGCTGCAGAACGAGCGGATGAGCGGTGCCTTCCTGCCGAGCACGCACGAATTCTTCAAGTACTACGGCCTGACGCCGGAAAAGCTCGCGCTGGCCAAGCCCGATGCGATCGTGATGCATCCGGGGCCGATGAACCGCGGCGTCGAGATCGACTCGGCGGTTGCCGACGGTGCGCAGGCGGTGATCCTGCCGCAAGTGACCTTCGGCATCGCCGTACGCACCGCGGTGATGGCCATCGTTTCCGAAAACCAGCGCGGCCGGGGGGCGCAAGCATGATCGAGACCAAGAACACCGTCATCCGCAATGGCCGCCTGATCGACCCGGCGCACGGCACCGATACGCAGGGTGATCTGTATCTGGCCGGCGGCAAGATCGTCGGCGTCGGCAGCGCGCCGGCCGGTTTCGTGGCCGAACTCGACATCGACGCCAGCGGCCTCGTCGTCGCGCCGGGGCTGGTTGACCTGTGCGCGCGGCTGCGCGAGCCGGGCAATGAGTACAAGGCGACGCTGCAGAGCGAAATGGCCGCGTCGGTCGCCGGCGGCGTGACCAGCATCGTCTGCCCGCCCGATACTGATCCGCCGCTCGACGAACCGGGTCTGGTGATGAATTTGCGCCAGCGCGCACGCAAGCACGATCTGGCGCGGCTTTATCCGGTCGGCGCACTGACCGTTGGCCTGAAGGGCCGGGAAATCACCGAGATGGCGCTGCTGCGCGAAGCCGGCTGCGTCGCGTTCTCGCAGGGCGACGTGCCGATCGCCGACCTGCAGGTGCTGTACCGGGCGATGCAGTACGCGGCAACGTTCGGCTTCGAGCTGCGGCTGCGTCCGGAAGAGGCCAGCCTCGTCAATGACGGCGTTGCCCACGACGGCGAATACGCGTCGCGGCTCGGGCTGACCGGCATTCCGGTGATCGCCGAGACGATCGCCATTGCACAGATCGTCCAGCTGATGCGCGCGACCGGCTGCAAGGTGCACATCGCCCGGTTGTCGAGCGGCGCCGGCATCGAGCTGGTTCGCGAAGCCAAGCGCGAAGGCCTGCCGCTGTCGTGCGACGTCGCCATCAACCATGTCCATCTGGCCGACGTCGACATCGGCTATTTCGACAGCCATTACCGCTTCGACCCGCCGCTGCGCGGCGTGCGCGACCGCGACGCGATCGTTGCCGGCCTGAACGACGGCACGATCGACGCGATCTGCTCCGACCACAGCCCGGTCGACGACGACGGCAAGCTGTTGCCGTTCGCCGAGGCCGAACGCGGCGCCACCGGTCTGGAGCTGCTGCTGCCGCTGACGCTGGCGTGGGCCGAACGCAACCGCATCGCACTGCCGGCCGCGCTGGCGAAGATCTCCAGCGTACCGGCGGCCAAGATCGGCTTCAGCGCCGACCTGAACGTCGGCAGCCGTGCCGACCTCGTCGTGTTCGACCCGGACGAGGCGTGGACGGTGACGCGTGAAGCGCTGAAGAGCCAGGGCAAGAACACGCCGTTTGCCGTCATGGAAGTGAAGGGCCGAGCGCGCTATACCTTTGTGAAGGGCAAGTGCGTGTACGCAATCTGAGCGACCGGACCAACAGACGCCCGTCCCGGTGACGGGCGTTTTTGCGCCGGTGCTTGGCGGCGTGCAATGGCCCCGCTATACTCGGAATTGTTTTTCAAACGTGTGTTTGAAATTTGAGAGGAGAGATTACATGTCCGATCTGGCCAGCCTGTTCCAGACCGCTCAGGATGAAGTGGTGAAGCTCAACGATGCACCGGATGTGCAGACCAAGCTCAAGCTCTACGCGCTGTTCAAGCAGGCGAGCGAAGGCGACGTCAGCGGCGATCGTCCCGGCGCGATCAACTTCGTCGCCCAGGCCAAGTATGACGCCTGGGCCAAGCTCAAGGGCGTGAGCAGCGACGGCGCGAAGCAGCAGTACATCGACCTGGTCGAAGAACTCAAGCGCAACGATTCCTGAATCCGCCGAAAAAAAAAGCCACGACGTATCGTGGCTTTTTCATTGATCGATCACTATGGCCTCTGGTCCAGCATCGCGCCGGTGCCAACCCATTACGTGCTCAGCCTCAAGCACCCGCATGTAGCCACTCGGCACCGCGATATCGCAGCCCTGCAGCGCTAAATTGCGGTAAGCCCACTATAGCCGGCCAGATGGCCGGTTTTAATGGACTTACACCACAGTTGCTGCCTCGATCATGCCTTTGACGAAGTCAGCATAGGCATCGCCCAGCGGCAAGGATAGATTGGTGGCCAGACGCCGGCGCGGCCCGCTAAGTGTCGCCTCACCGGTCTGCGGGTTCACGGCTGGCTTCTGATAGGTTTCCCAGTACACACCCATACCCCGTTTCTGCCAGGCTGGCAGATCGTTGAAGTTGATGCCGCTCTGGAATAGCAGTTCATTTTTGTCCGCTATAGAAATACCGGAGATCCGATTACTGGCCACATTCGGCAACTCGCCCTGCTTACGTAGAAGCCAATAGCAGTGCGCATTGAGTGCATTTCGGTGTGCATCCTCATGTCGCCAGCGGAAGTAATCCAGCAACAGATTGCGGTTCGGCAACTCGCAGATCCTTGCGTCGAAACAGGCCATCTGTCCAAGGCTAAGCGAGAAGCGCGCGCTGGCCTCACCCGCCAGAATTGAAATGAACTTGCGAGCCTTACGATTGAAAGCATCCTCATCCTGGCGCAACAGCAGCGAAATCTCGTCACTTTCGGTATAACCGTAGACGACGTTGAAGCCGCAGTTCATCAAATGGCTGGTCGTCTCCAGCATGAGATCGCGAAAACGCTCGTCGAACGGTGCTTCAAACTGCCAGATATCCTTGGTATTGCGAGTGAAGCCCCGGCCATCAAGGCGCACCACCATATAGATACCGGGCAATACACAGTGATCGTGGGTTGTCTCATAGACCCGCATCTGGTTATCGAGTTCATCAAATCGCATCGTCAACTCTTACCACATCAAATTGCCCTGCGGGCAGGCAACGCACCTCGAACACGGCGTCAAAGCCTTCCATTCGCGTTGGTGGGCACAATTGCTTGAATACGGATTTCAACCCTACCTCGGGAACCCGGGCCTTGCCTTCGCGTTGGTTGTTGCGCTGCAAGGCAGCGTCATAGCTGGTGACGAAGTGGTAGGCTTGCACCCGAAAATGCTGCGCCTTCGCCGTCTGAATGAAGGGCGCACGCTCCTTGATCGTCGGATTGGTTCGGTCGAGTACGCACGACTGTTTCATCTCTAGGCAGGCTTGGAACAGCAGGCTCTCGCGGTGGCGTGTCTTCAGCATGTCGCGGTTGATGCGGATGTGGGTATCGGCAAACCTGCTTTGATAAAACGTACTTTTGCCCGCCCCCTGCGGGCCGACAAAAATGATCAGCTCCACTGCGCTTTCCTTCTTCCGGCATAACAGACGGTTGAGAAACCAGCCTCGCCGAAGCTACTTCTTTCTAAAGCCCAGCAATAGGCATGCCTTCTTTCGATCAGATTCGGCTGCGGGCGATTTCGCGCCTTTGCTTCCCTGTTTCCGAATTCTATCCCCCAAGGCTGCAATCGGACGTCATGATTCCAATGGGACACCCTTTCGCCAACCAAGCGGCGGCGCCCTAGATAGCGAGGGGGAGGATAGGGCAGAGAATTATGTTCGGAGACTGGTGCCCATTGCCGCACTCTCTTTAGAGTTGAGAAAAGCCGGCTTTTGCCGGCTTTGTTTCTATCCTACCTTCTTTTTCAACAAATCCAGTGCCATGGCCGGGTTGGCTTTGCCACCCGAGCCCTTCATGACTTGGCCGACCAGCGCATTGAGGGCTTTTTCCTTGCCGGAACGGTATTCCTCGATGGCCTTGGGGTTGGCCGCAAGCACAGCATCGACGATGGCTTCGATCGCACCAGTGTCGGTATCTGTTTTCAGGTTGTCCCGCTCAATGATGGTGTCGGCACTGTCGCCCGACTCCCACATTTTCTTCAGCACTTCCTTGGCGATCTTGTTGGTTACTGTGCTGTCCATCACCCGTTTGATCAGTCCAGCCAGCAGCTCTGCGGAAACCGGCGCATCGACGATGTCCTTTTCCTCGCGGTTCAGCGTTGCCGAGACGTCGCCCATGATCCAGTTGCTGGCGAGCTTGGCGTCGGCACCGGCGGCGACCGTGGCCTCGTAGTAACCGGCCAGCGCTTTCGAGCTGGTCAGCGTGGCCGCGTCGTAGGCCGGAATGCCGTACTGCTCGACAAAACGCACCTGCATCGCCGCCGGCAGTTCCGGCAACTCGCTCTTCACGCGCGCCACCCATTCGTCGCTGATCACCAGCGGCGGCAGGTCGGGGTCCGGGAAATAGCGGTAGTCGTGCGCGTCTTCCTTGCTGCGCATCGCGCGGGTTTCGCCGGTGTCCGGGTTGAACAGCACCGTCGCCTGCTGGACCTTGCCGCCGTCTTCGATCAGTTCGATCTGGTACTGGACTTCGGCCTTGACCGCCTGTTCGATGAACTTGAAGCTGTTGAGGTTCTTGACCTCACGGCGGGTGCCGAATTCCTTCTGGCCTTCCGGCCGCACCGAGACGTTCACGTCGCAGCGGAACGAGCCTTCCTGCATATTGCCGTCGCAGATGCCGATCCACGTCACCAGTGAATACAGCGCCTTGGCGTAGGCGACGGCCTCGGCGGCCGAGCGCATCTCGGGTTCGGACACGATCTCGAGCAGCGGCGTGCCGGCGCGGTTCAGGTCGATGCCGGACAGACCGTGGAAGTCCTCGTGCACCGACTTGCCGGCGTCTTCTTCGAGGTGGGCGCGGGTCAGGTTGATCGTCTTGTCGACGCCGTCGACATTGATCGTGATCGCGCCGCCCTCGACCACCGGCAGCTCGAACTGGCTGATCTGGTAGCCCTTCGGCAGATCCGGGTAGAAGTAGTTCTTGCGCGCGAACACCGAGCGCTGGTTGACCCTGGCGCCGATCGCCAGACCGAACTGGATCGCCTTTTCGACGGCGGCCCGGTTCATCACCGGCAGCGCGCCGGGCAGGGCGATGTCGACGACGGCGGTCTGCGTGTTCGGCGCTGCGCCGAACGCCGTGCTCGCCGGAGAGAAAATCTTCGATTGCGTGGTGAGCTGGGTATGCACTTCCAGCCCGATGACGACTTCCCACTTCATATTCGTGTCCTCGTGCCGGATTAAAGGGCGGGTGCCTTGCTGTGCCAGTCGGTCGCGCGCTGGAACTGGTGCGCGGCGTTCAGCATCTTCGCCTCGGCAAAGTAGTTGCCGATGATCTGCAGGCCGATCGGCCGGCCGCTGGCGTCGAAGCCGGCCGGCACGCTCATGCCGGGCAGGCCGGCAAGGTTGACGCCGAGCGTGTAGATGTCCTCGAGGTACATCGCCACCGGGTCGGCGTTCTTCTCGCCGAGGTTCCACGCGGTGCCCGGTGCGACCGGACCCATGATCAGGTCGCAGTCGGCAAAGGCCTTCTGGAAATCGTCGGCGATGATGCGGCGGATCTTCTGCGCCTGCAGGTAGTAGGCGTCGTAATAGCCGTGGCTCAGCACATAGGTGCCGGTGAGGATGCGGCGCTTCACTTCCCAGCCGAAGCCCTCGGCGCGGCTCTTCTCGTACATCTCGGTCAGGCCGTCGTAGTCGGCGGCGCGGTGGCCGTAGCGGACGCCGTCGAAGCGACTGAGGTTGCTCGACGCTTCGGCCGGCGCGATCACGTAATAGGCCGGGATCGCGAGCTTCGTATTCGGCAGGCTGATGTCGACGACGGTCGCGCCAAGTTTCCGGTACTCGGCGATGGCGGCTTCGACCGCGCGGGCGACGTCGGCGGCCAGGCCGTCGGCGAAGTACTCGCGCGGCAGGCCGATACGCAGCCCGGCCAGCGGCTGCTCGAGGTCGCGGGCGTAGTCTTCCTTGTCGTGCTGCAGGCTGGTCGCGTCGCGTTCATCGAAACCGGCCATCACGTTCAGCAGCAGCGCGCAGTCCTCGGCGCTCTTGCCGAACGGGCCGCCCTGGTCGAGCGAGCTGGCGTACGCGATCATGCCGAAACGGCTGACGATGCCGTAGGTCGGCTTGATGCCGGTGACGCCGCAGAAGCTCGCCGGCTGGCGGATCGAGCCACCGGTATCGGTACCGGTGGCGATCGGTGCCAGCCGTGCCGCGACGGCCGCGGCCGAGCCGCCCGAGCTGCCGCCCGGTACCGCCTGGCGGTCCCACGGGTTCAGCACCGCGCCGAAGGCGCTGTTCTCGTTCGACGAGCCCATGGCGAACTCGTCCATATTGGTGCGGCCGAGCGTGACAAGGCCGGCCTTGTCGCACTGCTCGATCACGTGGGCATCGTACGGCGCGACGAAGTTCTCCAGCATCTTCGAGCCGCAGGTCGCGGCCCAGCCCTGCTGGCAGAAGATGTCCTTGTGCGCGACCGGGATGCCGGCAAGCAGCCCGGCGTTGCCGGCGGCGCGCGCTTTGTCGGCGGCCTGCGCCTGTGCCAGCGTCTTCGCCTCGTCGGTGGCGATAAAGGCGTTCAGGCCGGCTTGGGCCTTGATGCGGCCGAGGTATTCGGTGGCGAGCTCGACGGCCGAGACTTCCTTGGCCGCCAGCATGCCGGACAGTTGCTTGAGCGATTTTTCGATCATGGGTGACTCAGGCTGGATCGGCAGGGCGGTAGCCCATGCCCTGTTCGACGAGGTCGATCAGCGTGTGGATGACCTTGATGTGGATTTCCTGGATGCGGTCGGCATAGCCGAAGTGCGGCACGATGATCTCGACGTCGGCCTGGCCCTTGAGCTTGCCGCCGTCCTTGCCCATCAGCAGCAGCACTTTCATGCCGCGTGCCCGAGCGGCTTCGACCGCGCGGATGATATTGGCCGAATTGCCGCTGGTGGTGATGCCGACCAGCACGTCGCCGTCGCGGCCGAGGCCTTCGACGAAGCGCGAGAAAATGTCGTTGAAACCGTAGTCGTTGCCGACACAGGTGATGTGCGACGGGTCCGACACGGCGATCGCCGCCAGTGCCGGGCGGTTGTCGCGGTAGCGGCCCGAGAGTTCTTCGGCGAAGTGCATCGCGTCGCAGTGCGAACCGCCGTTGCCGCACGAGATCGCCTTGCCGCCGGCCTTGAGGCTGCTCACCAGCAGTTGCGCCGCGGCGTCGACCGAGGCGAGGAAGGCATCGTCGGCGAGCACGCGTTCGAGGACCTGCTGGGCTTCGCGCAGATGCTGCGCAACGGTGCTGATGCTCATTCGATCACCTTCGGGACGAGGTAGAGGCCGTTCTCGACGGCCGGGGCGATCGCCTGGAAGGCGTCGCGACGATCGGGGGCGGTGGCGACGTCGTCGCGCAGCCGCAGGTGGACGTCCTGCGCGTGGGCCATCGGCGCGATGCCGGTGGTGTCGACGGCGCGCATTTCCTCGATCAGCGTAAAGATTTTGTTGAGCTGTTGTTGCGTTGCAGCAAGCTCGGTGTCGGTAACGGCGATGCGGGCCAGTTTGGCGATGCGCCGTACGTCGTCCAAGGAGAGAGACATGAGCATTTTCCCCCTGCTAAGTCCTTATGGTCATCAGCGCCTTAGGGTATCATGCCGGGTTTGTTTCACCCAAGCTGGCCCCGGGTATGGACGTTGGCGGAACTTATCGCCCGCAGCCCGTTCTGGCTTTAAAACCTATTCTTTGGCGACGGCTTGGCCGGCGCCCTGTACACGACCCCAATTCCACTGCGAGTAAACTAATGTTCGGTCTTCTCTCCGGTTACTTCGCCAACGACATCGCGATCGACCTCGGCACCGCCAATACGCTGATCTACATGCAGGCCAAGGGCATCGTCCTCGACGAACCTTCGGTCGTCGCGATCATGCAGGAAGGCGGCCCGTCGGGTAAGAAAACCATCCTTGCCGTCGGCGCCGAAGCCAAGAAGATGCTCGGCCGCACGCCAGGCAGCATCACCGCGATCCGGCCGATGAAGGATGGCGTGATCGCCGACTTCACCATCACCGAGCAGATGCTCAAGCAGTTCATCAAGAAGGTGAACCCGAGCCGGCTGTTCTCCTCGCCTCCGCGCATCGTCATCTGCGTGCCCTGCGGTTCGACCCAGGTCGAACGCCGCGCGATCAAGGAATCGGCGCTCGGCGCCGGCGCGCGCAAGGTCGAGCTGATCGAGGAGCCGATGGCTGCGGCAATCGGCGCCGGCCTGCCGGTCGAAGAGGCGACGGGTTCGATGGTCGTCGACATCGGCGGCGGCACGACCGAAGTCGGCGTGATCTCGCTCGGCGGCATCGTCTACGCCAGCAGCGTCCGCGTCGGCGGCGACAAGTTCGACGAGTCGATCATCAACTACATCCGCCGCAACTACGGCATGTTGATCGGCGAAACGACCGCCGAGGAAATCAAGAAGCGCATCGGCTCGGCCTTCCCGGGCGCCGAAGTGCGCGAAATGGAAGTCAAGGGCCGCAACCTGGCCGAGGGCATTCCGCGCTCGTTCACGATCTCGAGCAACGAGATCCTCGAGGCGCTGACCGAGCCGCTGAACCAGATCGTTTCGGCGGTGAAGCAGGCGCTCGAACAGACCCCGCCGGAACTCGGTGCCGACATCGCCGACAAGGGCATGGTGCTGACCGGCGGCGGCGCGCTGCTGCGCGATCTCGACCGTCTGCTGATGGAAGAGACCGGCCTGCCGGTGATCGTCGCCGAAGATCCGCTGACCTGCGTCGTGCGCGGTTCGGGCAAGGCGCTCGACAAGCTCGACAAGGTCACGGCGATCTTCACCCGCGACTGAGGACAAGGCGTAGCGGGCGCCGGGCACTGCCTGGCGTCCTTTCAGTAGATTCCGCGCCCGACCGGTCATGCAAACCAGCCCTCCCGCTTTTTTCAAACAGGGTCCGAAGCCGCTGACGCGGCTTTTGATCTTCTCGTCGCTGTCGATCGCGCTGATCGTCGGCGATGCGCAGTACGCGATGCTCGGCCGCATCCGCGAGCAGGTTTCGGTGCTCCTGTACCCGTTGCAGTGGGCAGCGACCGCACCGTTCGCCACGCTGCGCAATACCGCCGACTTCCTGTCGCGCCAGACCGAGCTGATGGCCGAGAACCGCCAGCTCAACGATGCGCAGCTCGCTGCCCGCGCGCAGGCGATGAAGCTCAAGGCGCTCGAAGCCGAGAACGCCACCTTGCGCGGCCTGAACACGCAGCGCGAGATCGTCGGCCAGCCCTCGCAGCTTGCCGAAATCCTCTACAGCGGCCGCGATCCGTTCACGGCCAGGCTGATCGTCGACCGTGGCGAGCAGCAGGGCGTCAGCGGCGGGCAGATCGCCATCGACGCATCGGGCGTGGTCGGCCAGGTCGTCCGGGTCCAGCCGCTGACGGCCGAGGTGAGGCTGATCTCGGACCGCAACCAGATGGTGCCGGTGCTGGTCGAGCGCAACCAGCTGCGTACCGTCGTCTACGGCATGGGCGCGCACCAGCCGCTCGAAGTCCGCAATATGGCGCCGAACGTCGACATCAAGCAGGGCGACACGCTGGTGACTTCGGGCATCGACGGGCTGTATCCGGTCGGCCTGCCGGTCGCTAGGGTCGTCAAGGTCGAGCGCGGTTCGTCGTTTGCGCGGGTGATCTGCGAGCCGGTCGCCGCGATCGACCAGCACCGCTTCCTGCTGCTGCTCGACCACCGGCGCGAAATGCCGCCGTACCCGCAGGCTGCGTCGCAGCCGGCGGCCGCCAAGAACAAGAAGGGTCGCTGATGCCCATTTCCCACCAATTGCTGCGGCCGGTGAGCGTCGGCTTCATCGTGCTGAGCTTCATCGCTGCGCTGCTGATCAACCTGTTGCCGTGGCAGGTGTCGATCGCCAATTTCGCGCCCGATTTCGTCGCGCTGTTCATCATCTACTGGGCGCTGAACCAGCCGCGTCGCGTCGGAGTTGCGACCGCTTTCGTGCTTGGCGTGCTGATGGACGTCGGCGACGGCAACGTGCTCGGCCAGCATGCGCTGGCCTATTCGGTGATCGCCTACTTCGTGCTGATCCGCCAGCGGCAGATGGCGCTGTTCGCGTTCTGGCAGCAGGCGCTGATCGTCTTCGGCCTGCTGACGCTGGCGCAGGCGATCATGATGATCGTGCGCGGCCTGCTCGGTGCGCCCTTCGTCGGGTGGGCCTATTTCGCCGGCAGCCTGCCGGCCGCGCTGCTGTGGCCGCCGCTGTCGAACCTGATGCTGATGCATCAGCGCAAATCGGTACCGGACGAGCTATGAACGCCCGGCCGCTGCGCGCGGAGGCCTGATGGCGCGCAATGAACTGAAAAACTCGCTGGCCGAGCGCTACGCGTTCCAGCTGCGCGTTGCGACGGCCGTGCTGTTCGTGTTCGCGCTGTTCGGCCTGCTGTTCGCCCGTTTCGTCTGGCTGCAGGTCGCCCAGCACGACAAGTACCGGACGCTGGCCGAAGCCAACCGGATCTCGCTGGTGCCGGTGACGCCGGCGCGCGGCATCATCCGCGACCGCAACGGCGTGGTGCTGGCGCACAACTTTTCCGCGTATACGCTCGAGATCACGCCGTCCAAGCTGGCCGACGGCCTCGACGAGACAATCGCCCGGCTGTCGCACATCGTCGACATCAGCGGCAAGGACAAGCGCCGCTTCCGCAAGCTGATGGAGGAAACGCGCGACTTCGAGTCGCTGCCGATCCGTACCCGGCTGTCGGACGAGGAGGTGGCGCGCTTTGCCGCCAACAGCTACCAGTTCCCCGGGGTCGAGATCAAGGCGCGGCTGTTCCGCCAGTACCCGTACCAGGACGTCGCCAGCCACCTGGTCGGCTACATCGGCCGGATCAACGACAAGGACCTCGCCGCGCTCGACGAGGACGGCCAGCTCGCGAACTACCGCGGCACCGACCATATCGGCAAGCTCGGCGTCGAGTCGAGCTACGAGACGCAGCTGCACGGCGTCACCGGTTTCGAGGAAGTCGAGATCGATTCGGGCGGCCGGGCGATCCGCACCTTGCGGCGGACGCCGCCGCAGCCGGGCAAGGACCTGACGCTGTCGGTCGACATCAAGCTGCAGGAGATGGTCGAAAAGCTGTTCGGCGAGCGCCGCGGCGCGCTGGTCGCGATCGACCCGCGCGACGGCGGCGTGCTCGCCTTCGTCTCCAAGCCCGGCTTCGATCCCAACCTGTTCGTCGACGGCATCGACCCGGACAGCTGGAAGGAACTGAACGAATCGCCCGACAAGCCGCTGCTCAACCGGGCGCTGCGCGGCGAGTATCCGCCAGGGTCGACGTTCAAGCCGTTCATGGCAATTGCCGCGCTGGAAGGCAACTTCCCGCTGACCCGGCAGACGATCTCCGATCCGGGCTACTTCATCTACGGCAACAACCGCTTCCGCGACTCGCACAAGGGCGGCTACGGTTCGATGAACTTCGACCGCTCGCTGCCGCTGTCGTCGGACACCTACTACTACCAGCTCGCCGTGCAGATGGGCATCGACTACATCTCCAAATTCATGGCGACGCTCGACCTCGGCCAGCTGACCGGCATCGACCTGCCCGGCGAGCGTCCCGGCGTGCTGCCGAGCCCCGAGTGGAAGAAGAAGCGCTTCAAGACCCCGGCGCAGCAGAAGTGGTACTCGGGCGAGACCGTGTCGATCGGCATCGGCCAGGGCTACAACTCGTACACGCCGCTGCAGATGGCGCACGGCATCGCGACGATCGCCAACCGCGGCGTGATGTACCGGCCGCATGTGGTGGCGACCGTCGTCGACCCGGCCTCCGGCAAGAAGACGCAGATCGAGCCTCGGCCCGAAAAGACCCTGACCTGGAAACCGCAGAACATCGAGCGCGTCGTCCAGGGCATGGTCGGCGTGACCCAGTACGGCACCGGCGCGCGCATCTTCGCCGGCGCACCGTATGTTGCGGCCGGCAAGACCGGTACCGCCCAAGTATTCAGCCTGCGCGGCGGCAAGTACAACGCCAAGGCGATCAACGAACGCCTGCGCGACCACTCGTGGTTCGTCGCGTTCGCGCCGGCCGACAAGCCGACGATCGCGTTTGCCGTCATCGTCGAGAACGGCGGCTTCGGCGCCGCCGCCGCCGGGCCGATCGCGCGCCAGGTGCTCGACTACTACCTGCTGGGCAAGCTGCCGGCGGCGCTGGCCGCCAACGCGTCCGCGGTCGCCTCGGCACCGGCGGCGGTGCAGGAGGACATCAGTGATTAAGACGATCTGGAACCGGATCAAGCAGCCGATCGATCCGTGGCTGTTCCTGTTCACGCTGCTGATCTTCACCGTATCGGCGATCGTGCTGTACTCGGCGTCGAACCGCGACTTCGACAAGGTGATGGACAAGGTCACCTTCATGGGCATCTCGCTTGGCGTGATGTGGTTCTTCGCGAACATTTCGCAGCAGACCTGGATGCGGCTGGCGTTGCCGGGCTATGTCGTCGGCGTGGCGCTGCTGGTGGCGGTCGAGCTGTTCGGGGTCACCAGTCACGGCGCGACACGCTGGCTCAATATCGGCATCACCCGGATCCAGCCGTCCGAACTGATGCGGATCGCCCTGCCGCTGATGCTCGCCTGGTATTTCCACCACTTCGAAACGTCGCTGAACTGGCGGCATTTCGTCGCTGCCGCGCTGCTGATGCTGGTGCCGGTCGGGCTGATCCTCAAGCAGCCCGACCTCGGTACCGGCCTGCTGATCGCGTCGAGCGGCTTTTACGTGCTCTTTCTCGCCGGGCTCAGTTGGCGCTTCCTTGCGCTGATGGCCGTCGCCGGCGGCGCGCTGGCGTACACGGTGACGCACTGGGACCTGTGCATCAACATCCTGCACGAGTACCAGTGCCGCCGCATCGCGACGATGCTCGATCCGATGCAGGACCCGCTCGGCGCCGGCTACCACATCATCCAGGGCACGATCGCGATCGGCTCGGGCGGCGTGCTCGGCAAGGGCTGGCTGAACGGCACGCAGACCCACCTTGATTTCATTCCGGAACGGACGACCGACTTCATCTTCGCCGTGTTCGGCGAGGAATTCGGCCTGATCGGCAACGGCCTGCTGCTGGTGCTCTACCTCTTGGTGATCGGGCGCGGGCTGACCATTGCCAGCCGCGCGCCGACGCTGTTCGGCCGGCTGCTGGCGGGCGCGATCGCACTGAATTTCTTCACCTATGCCTTCGTCAACATGGGCATGGTGTCCGGCATTCTGCCGGTGGTCGGCGTGCCGCTGCCGCTGATTTCCTACGGCGGCACGTCGATGGTGTCGATTCTGGCGACGTTCGGCCTGCTGATGAGCGTGAGCCGGGACCGCAAATTGATGAAGGGCTAAGGATGAAGCTGCGTGCATGGCTTGGGCTGACGGCGATCATGGGGCTGGCTGCGTGCAGCACGACGCCGACGAAGACCGGCGGCGACGCCAGACCGGCGACACCGCCGGCCGCGGGCACGCCGTCGGCCTACGGCTGCGACTACAAGGCGCTCGACAACGGCGGGGCGTTCTACAAGGACGACGGCCCGATGGCCGAGATCCCGGCCAACATCAACCTGATTCCCGAGCCGGTGCCGCGCTGGGAGCCGCTGCACAAGTGGGCGAACCGGCCGTACACGGTGCTCGGCCTGTCGTTCACGCCGCTGGCGCAGCCCGGCAACTCGGTCGAGACCGGCATGGGCTCGTGGTATGGCCGCAAGTTCCACGGCCAGAAAACGTCGATCGGCGAAAGCTACAATATGTTCGCGATGACCGCGGCCAGCCCGGTGCTGCCGCTGCCGAGCTACGCGCGCGTCACCAATCTCGAGAACGGCCGCAGCGTCGTCGTCCGCGTCAACGACCGTGGCCCGTTCCACAAGGGCAGGGTGATGGACCTGTCCTTCCTTGCCGCCTGCCGGCTCGGCTACGCGCAGAAGGGCAGCGCCCAGCTCAAGGTCGAGAGCCTGCTGCCGGCCGACGCGCCGACCGTCGTCGCCGCGCAGGCCAAACAGCAGGTCGACGCGCCGCTGCCGTTCGACGGCGAACCCAAGCCGGTCCCGGTCGCGAACACCGCCGCCGGGGTCTACCTGCAGCTGGCGGCGTTCGGCAGCCTCGCCAACGCCGAGTCGTTCCGCGACCGCTACGCCAGCATGCTCGACGGCAACAGCGCCAAGCTGGTGATCCAGTCGAGCGGCGCCATCCACCGCGTCCGCATCGGCCCGTATCCGGACAGGCAGAGCGCACTGGCCGCGGCCGAGACGCTGACCGGCCAGCACAACCTGCAGGCGGTGATCGCCCGCTGAGGCGGGCGACCGGCCCGGCTTTTCCGGCGTCGGTCCGGCGGGGTGGCGTGAAAATCACTTTCACGCCCGCGTCTGTCCGGACGTCGGCGCGAAACTTCCGGCCTCCCCGGCCGGCCGAGTGCGTCGGCCAGGAAACAGCCCCGGACTCCGGCTTGCCAAGGCTCGGGCTTTGCCCCAAGAATGAGGCTCCGCAGATTTTCGCTTCCTAGGAAACAGCCTTGACCAGCGTGCCGGTCACCTTGCAGGACGGCGACAACGGCCGTTCGTTCGGCCTGATCCGCCGGATGCTGATCGCCCTGTCGATCAGCGTGGTGCTGTTCGCGCTGGCTGCGGTCAGCTGGTCGATCTGGCGCAGCTACAAGGAAACGCTCGCGGGCGCCGAGCAGCAGATGCTCACGCTGGCGCGGACGATGGACGAGCATGTCGGCCGGACGATGGACGCCAGCATCAACACCCTGCTGACCCTCCAGCGGGACGACCTGTTCAAGATGTGCGTCGATGCCGGCGATTCGGCCTGCCTGCACGCCTACCTGCAGCGGCAACTCGGCCAGGCGCCGCAGATGGCGACTTTCGCCGTCGCGCGCGCCGACGGCTCGCTCCTGGCGAGCACGCTGCAGTATCCGCCGCCGGCGCACAACGTCGGCCAGTATCCGTATTTCAAGATCGCCCGCTCGCGTCCGGCGGCGCCGTTCTACATTGCCGAACAGCAGGCCGATCCGACCGGCGACCGGCCGGTCATTCCCGTCGTCACCGCGATCACCGGCCGCCAGGGCGATTTCACCGGCGTGCTGTTCGCCGGGATCGATCCGGGCTATTTCCGCCAGTTCTACCGCAGCATCTCGTCGCGCGCCGGCCTGTCGATCGAGATGTTCCGCGACGACGGCATCTCGCTGACGCATTACCCGGACAGCGCTTTCGACGTCGGCCACGACCTGTCGCAGCGGCCCTTCTTCGGCAGCGACTTCGGCGCCGCGCAGAGCGGCACGTTCACCGAGCACAGCACGCGCGACGGCGTGACGCGGATCTACGGCTGGCGCCACGTCGGCGGCTGGCCGCTCGGGGTGATGGTCGGCGTCGACCGCGACCAGGTGCTTGCGCCGTGGCGTCACGACAGCCTCGTCAACGGCGGCGTGACCGCGAGCGTGCTGGCACTGGCCGCGCTGCTCGTCGTCTACGTGCTGCGGCAACTGCGCCGGCTCGAGCGCACCGAGGACGCGCTCTACCTGACCCGGGTCGCCGTCGAGCGCGGTGCCGACATGGCGATCTGGCTCGATCCGGACGGCATCATCCGCTACGTCAACGCGACCGCCTGCCACCGGCTCGGCTACGGCGAGCGCGAACTGCTCGGCATGCGGCTCAAGGATGTCAATCCGGGCTTCGATCCGGACGCCTGGGGGCCATTCTGGGAGCGCCTGCGCGAGCAGAAGCACCTGTTCGACGAGTTCGTGCTCAAGACCCGCAGCGGCGAGGCGTTTCCGATCGAGGCGTACTCGAACTACATCGTCTTCAAGGGCGACGAGTACAACTGCGCGGTGGTGCGCGACATCTCCGAGCGGCGGCTGGCCGAGGAGGCGATCGTCAAGAGCGAGCAGCAACTGCGGCTGGCGCTCGACGCGTCGAACACCGGTCTTTTCGACATGCCGCTCGACCGCCGCCAGAACGCGATCACCAGCCCCGAGTACGACCGGCTGCTCGGCTTTGCGCCGGGCGAGCTCGTCGAAACCTTCGACAAATGGAAGGAACAGATCTACCCGGGTGACCGCGATGTCGCGCTCAGCGCTTTCCGCGACTGCTACGCCGGCACCGCGCCGCAGTTCGTCATCGAGTACCGGCGGCGGGTCAAGGCCGGCGAATACCGCTGGTTCCTGTCGCGCGGCAAGTTCGTCGAGTTCGATCACCGCGAGCGGCCGACCCGGCTGATCGGCACCGTCACCGACATCACCGAGCGCAAGGTCGCGCAGGACCGGATCATCGAACTGGCGAACTTCGATACGGTGACCGGCCTTGCCAACCGCAACCTGCTGCGCGACGAACTGCGGCTGGCCGTCGCCGGCGCCGAGCGCCACGGCCGGCAGCTGGCGCTGCTCTTCCTCGACCTCGACCGCTTCAAGACGATCAACGATTCGCTCGGCCACACCGCCGGCGACCAGATGCTGCTGCAGGTCGCAGAGCGGCTGAAGCGCATCGCCGGCAAGGGCGACATCCTCGCGCGGCTCGGCGGCGACGAGTTCGTCATCGTGCTGACCGAGATCGACAATGCGATGCACCCGGGCCTCGTCGCCGAGCAGATTCTCGCGTCGTTCGCCGAGCCTTTCGTGCTCGAGGCCGGCGGCTTCGCGACGACGACGTCGATCGGCATCAGCGTCTACCCGGACGACGGCCACGATTCGGACACGCTGATCCGCAGCGCCGACGTCGCGATGTACCAGGCCAAGAGCGCCGGTCGCAACAACTACCAGTATTTCACCGCCGACATGAACGCGCGGGTGTCCGAGCGGCTGGTGCTCGAGACCAGCATGAGCCAGGCGCTGAACGAGAACGAGTTCGAGCTCTACTACCAGCCGCAGGTCAGCCTCAAGGACGGCCGGATCACCGGCGCCGAGGCGCTGATCCGCTGGCGCCATCCCGAGCACGGGCTGATTTCGCCGGCCAAGTTCATTCCGATCGCCGAGGAAAGCCGGATGATCGTGCCGATCGGCAACTGGGTGCTGCGCCAGGCCTGCCGCCGCGCCGCGGTGTGGATGCGCGAGACCGGCCAGGCGATGACGATCGCCGTCAACCTGTCGCCGCTGCAGCTGCATCAGTCCAACCTGCTCGACATCGTCGCCGATGCGCTCGCCGACGCCGAGCTGCCGCCGCACTGTCTCGAGCTCGAGGTCACCGAGTCGGTGGTGATGCAGGAGGTCGAGCACGTGATGACGATGCTGTCGGGCATCAAGCGGCTGGGCGTCAAGCTGTCGGTCGACGATTTCGGGACCGGCTACTCGAGCCTCTCGTACCTGAAGCGCTTTGCCTTCGACAAGCTCAAGGTCGACCAGAGCTTCGTGCGCGACCTGACCACCGACCAGAACGATGCGGCGATCGTGCTGGCGATCATCGGCCTCGGCAAGACGCTCGGCATGAGCGTGCTCGCCGAAGGCGTCGAGACGCCGGAGCAGCTCGACTTCCTCCGCCGCGCCGGCACCGACGCGATCCAGGGCTATCTGTTCAGCAAACCGCTGCCGCAGGACGAGTTCGAGGCGCTGCTGCAGGCGTCGCCACGGCTGGTGCTGTCGCGGACCGGCAACGAAATGAGGGCACAATGAAACTCGTCATCGGCAACAAGAACCATTCCTCGTGGTCGCTGCGACCCTGGCTGGCGATGAAGGTCGCCGGCCTGCACTTCGACGAGATCAACCACGACCTCTACGCCGACGGTGCACTGGCCGAGCGCCTGCGTCACGGCCCGACCGGCAAGGTGCCGGTGCTGATCGACGGCGACATTACCGTGTGGGAGTCGCTGGCCATCGCCGAATACCTCGCCGAGGCCGAGCCGGCGCTGTGGCCGGCCGACCGTGCCGCGCGCACCGTCGCCCGCGCCGTCTGTGCCGAGATGCACGCCGGTTTCACCGTCCTGCGCACGCAATGCCCGATGAACGTGCAGCTGCGGACCCGGACCGACGTCGATGCCGCGCTGGCCGCCGAGCTCGACCGGCTGGCCGCGCTGTGGGCCGATTGCCGGAAGCGCTTCGGCGCCGGCGGCGATTTCCTGTTCGGCGCGTTCAGCCATGCCGATGCGTTTTTCGCGCCGGTCGCGACGCGGATCCGCAGTTACGGCCTGCCGGTACCACAGGCCGTGCAGGCGTACGCCGACACCCTGCTGGCGCTGCCGGCCTTTCTCGACTGGGAAGCGGCTGCCGGGCGCGAAACGCGCCACGGCTGAGCGGCCGCCGGAAGGGCTTGCCTAAAAATTAGGCAGGACGTAGAATCCCGCCCTTCGTCGATCACCCGCCCGCCCATGCACATCGGCCCGTACACCCTTGCGAACAATCTGATCGTTGCGCCGATGGCCGGCGTTACCGATCGGCCGTTCCGCATGCTGTGCAAGCGCTTCGGCGCCGGCCACGCGGTGTCGGAGATGATCACCGCCGACCAGAGCCTGCGGCTGACGAAGAAAACGCTCAAACGCGCCGACTTCGACGGCGAACTCGCACCGATCTCGGTGCAGATCGCCGGTTCCGATCCGGAGCAGCTGGCGCAGGCGGCGCGTTACCAGGTCGAGAACGGTGCGCAGATCGTCGACATCAACATGGGCTGCCCGGCCAAGAAAGTGTGCAACAAGCTCGCCGGCTCGGCGCTGCTCAAGGACGAGGACCTTGTCGGCCGGATTCTCGACGCGGTGGTCGCCGCCGTCGATGTGCCGGTAACGCTGAAGACCCGGCTGGGTTTTTGCAACGGCGAGGAAAACATCCTGCGCGTCGCCCGGCGTGCCGAGGATGCGGGGATCGCGGCGCTGGCGATCCACGGCCGCACGCGCGAGGACATGTATAACGGCGCCGCGCGCTATGCGCTGATCCGTGAAGTCAAACAGCAGTTGCGCATTCCGGTGATCGCCAACGGCGACATCGACAGCCCGCACAAGGCGGCCGAGGTGCTGAGGGCGACCGGCGCCGACGCGATCATGGTCGGCCGTGCCGCGCAGGGCAGGCCGTGGCTGTTTCGCGAGATCGGCCACTATCTGGCAAGTGGCGAGCTGCTGCCGCCGCCGCAGGTCGTCGAGATCCGCGACGTGCTGCTCGAGCATCTCGACGCGCTGTACGCGTTCTACGGCGAGTACTCGGGCTGCCGGATCGCCCGCAAGCACATTGCCTGGTACACCAAGGGCCTCGCCGGCGGCAACGATTTCCGCCAGCGCATGTACGGGCTGGAAACAACCCACGAACAAAAAAACGCGACCCGGGCGTTCTTCGACGGCCTGCTGGCCGGCGGCGAACGGCTCGTTTACGTCGCGACCGAACCAGAAGAACAGGGGGAAGTATGAACCGGGAAGATCCAAGCGATCCGATCGCCGCGGTGATCCACGCGTCGCTGACGCAGTATTTCGACGATCTGGACGGCGAGGCACCGTGCGCCGTTTACGACATGGTGCTGGCGCGCGTCGAAAAACCCTTGCTGCTGCTCGTGCTCGAGCGCGTCGGCGGCAACCAGACGCGGGCGGCCGAAGTGCTCGGCATCAATCGCAACACCCTCAGAAAAAAACTGCAGACCTACGATCTGCTGTAAGAGCAAAAACGGCTAACTAAATCCCAGCGTAGCGGTGCTGGCAAGGCGTGCGACACGCAGACAGTACATACGGCAAGTGAGCACGGCCAGCAGTGTTAGCCGCGACCATTCGGAATGACCTTCAGGAGAGCAGTATGAGCAAGATTCAGCGTGCGCTGATCAGCGTATCGGACAAGACCGGTGTCCTCGAGTTTGCCCAGGCGCTGGCGGCGCAGGGCGTCGAGATCCTTTCGACCGGCGGCACCGCCAAGCTGTTCTTTGACGCCGGCGTGCCGGTAATCGAAGTCGCCGACTACACCGGTTTCCCGGAAATGCTCGACGGCCGCGTCAAGACGCTGCATCCGAAGATCCACGGCGGCATCCTCGGCCGTCGCGACCTCGAGTCGCACGTCGCCAAGATGGCCGAACACGAGATCGGCAACATCGACCTCGTCTGCGTCAACCTCTACCCGTTCGAGGCGACGATCGCCAAGCCCGACTGCAGCTTCGAAGACGCGATCGAGAACATCGATATCGGCGGCCCGGCGATGGTACGCTCGGCGGCGAAGAACCACGCCCACGTGGCGATCGTCACCGATGCCGAGGACTACGCGGCGCTGATCGACGAAATGAAGGCGAACGCCGGCGCGCTGACGCTGGCGACGCGCAAGAATCTGGCCAAGAAGGCGTTCAGCCACACCGCAGCCTACGACGGCGCGATCTCGAACTACCTGACCGCGCTGAACGACGACGGCGAGAAGGCCGCGTATCCGAACCGGCTGAACCTGCAGTTCGTCAAGGTGCAGGACATGCGCTACGGCGAGAACCCGCACCAGAGCGCGGCGTTCTTCCGTGACCTGCACCCGGCCGCCGGCACGCTGGCGGGCTACAAGCAGTGGCAAGGTAAAGAGTTGAGCTACAACAACATCGCCGACGCCGACGCGGCGTGGGAAGCGGTCAAGCAGTTCGAAGAACCGGCCTGCGTCATCGTCAAGCACGCCAACCCGTGCGGCGTCGCCGTCGCGAGCGACTCGTACGCCGCGTACCGCCTCGCGTTCGCGACCGACACCACCAGCGCCTTCGGCGGCATCATCGCCTTCAACAAGCCGATCGACGTCGATACCGTCGAAGCGGTCAGCAAGCAGTTCATGGAAGTGCTGATCGCTCCGGCGTACACGCCGGCCGCGCTCGAGCTGCTGTCGAAAAAGGTCAACGTGCGCGTGCTCGAAGTCGCGATCGAATCGGGCGAGAACAAGTTCGACCTCAAGCGCGTCGGCGGCGGCCTGCTGGTGCAGACGCCGGACACCCATGCGCTGAAGCTGACCGACCTCAAGGTCGTCACCAAGAAGCAGCCGACGCCGGAACAGCTCAAGGACCTGCTGTTCGCGTGGAATGTCGCCAAGTTCGTCAAGTCGAACGCCATCGTGTTCTGCGGCAAGGGCCAGACGCTCGGCATCGGCGCCGGCCAGATGAGCCGCGTCGACAGCACCAAGATCGCCGCGATCAAGGCGCGCAACGCCGGTCTCGAGCTGCGCGGTTCGGTTGCCGCGTCGGATGCGTTCTTCCCGTTCCGCGACGGCGTCGACGTGATCGCCGAGAACGGCGTGTCGGCGATCATCCAGCCGGGCGGCTCGGTGCGTGACGACGAAGTGATCGCCGCGGCCGACGAGCACGGCATCGCGATGGTCGTCACCGGTGTGCGCCATTTCCGTCACTGAGCCGGAGGCCCGATGAAACGCTGGTTGGCAACCGCCGCCTCCACGCTTGCGCTGGCATCGCCGGCGCAGGCCGATTGCGGCAATATGGGCGAATGGCTCGGCAGTGCCTGCAGCCATCTGGGCAAGATCGCCGACGAGGGGAGCTGGGACGCGTACGTCACCGGCTTTACCTGGCACGACCCGAGCACCTGGACCGACGAGAAGCTCGACGAGCTCAACGACAAGGCCTGGGGCGGCGGGATCGGCAAGCACCTCGTCGACGAGAACGGCAACCACGACATGCTGTACGGTCTGGTGTTTGCCGATTCGCACAAGGACCCGGAGCTGATGCTCGGCTACGCCAGGATCTGGTTCTGGCCGTCGCACAGCACCGTGTCGGTCGGCGCCGGCTATACGGTCGGCCTGACGTCGCGGCGCGACATCATCAACGGCATTCCGTTTCCGTACATCCTGCCGGCGGTCTCGCTGCGCGTCTGGCGCGTGTCGCTGCTGGGCACGTTCATCCCGTCGCTGAGCAGCGGCCTCAACAGCGGCAATGTCGGTTTCGTGTTCGGCCGCTACGAATTCAAATAAGCGGGTTTGGAGTTAAGCAATGAATATTCTCGTCATCGGTAACGGCGGCCGCGAGCATGCGCTGGCGTGGAAGATCGCCCAGTCGCCGCGCGTCGGCAAGGTCTTCGTCGCACCGGGCAACGCCGGTACGGCGCTCGAGCCGAACCTGACCAACGTGCCGATCACCGACATTCCGGTGCTGATCGAGTTCGCCAAGCGCGAGAACGTCGCGTTCACGGTCGTCGGCCCCGAGGCGCCGCTGTCCAAGGGCATCGTCGATGCGTTCCGCGCCGAAGGGCTGAAGATCTTCGGCCCGACCAGGGCCGGTGCGCAGCTCGAATGGTCGAAGGACTTTGCCAAGGCGTTCATGAAGCGCCACGGCATTCCGACCGCCGACTACGAAACCTTCGGCGACGCCGGTCAGGCGCACGCCTATATCGACGCGAAAGGCGCGCCGATCGTCATCAAGGCCGACGGCCTCGCCGCCGGCAAGGGCGTCGTCGTTGCGATGACGCTCGATGAGGCGCACGCGGCGGTCGACATGATGCTCGAGGGCAACAAGTTCGGCGACGCCGGCGCCCGCGTCGTGATCGAGGAGTTCCTGACCGGCGAGGAAGCAAGCTTCATCGTCATGGTCGACGGCAAGAACGTGCTGCCGATGGCGTCCAGCCAGGACCACAAGCGCCTGCTCGACAACGACGAAGGTCCGAACACCGGCGGCATGGGCGCGTACAGCCCGGCGCCGGTGGTGACGCCGGAAATCCATGCCAAGGCAATGCGCGAAGTGATCCTGCCGACCGTGGCCGGCATGGCCAAGGATGGCGTCGTCTACACCGGTTTCCTCTACGCGGGCCTGATGGTCGGCGAAGACGGTTCGGTCAAGGTCGTCGAGTTCAACTGCCGCTTCGGTGATCCGGAAACGCAGCCGATCATGCTGCGGCTGAAGAGCGACCTCGTGACGCTGCTCGAGCACGGCATCGACGGTACGCTCGACCAGACCGAGGCCGAATGGGACCGGCGTGCGGCGCTCGGCATCGTCATGGCCGCGGCCAACTACCCCGAAACGCCGCGCGCCGGCGATGTGATCACCGGCCTGCCCGGTGAGCTGGAAGACGGCCACGTGTTCCACGCCGGTACCAGGCTCGACGAACAAGGCCGCCCGGTGACGAGCGGTGGGCGCGTGCTGTGCGTGACGGCGTTCGGCGAGGGCTTCAGACAGGCGCAGAAGCGCGCATACGAGATTCTCGATGGTGTGCATTTCGACGGCGCGCAGTTCCGCCGCGATATCGGCTGGCGCGCGATCACGCGTAAGTAAGCGTCGTGCCCCTCGGAAAGGCCGCCTTCGGGCGGCCTTTCTGCTGGCCCACGGTTATGCTGCAGGCATGGGACGATCCGGCCCGACAGGAGGGAGAATGGACGCGCGTAAGGGGCTGAGAACCGCGTTGCTGCTGGTGCTGATCGCCGCGCTGGGCGCCTGCGGCTTTGCCCGCCGCGTGGTCAGGCTCGAGGAGAACCGCAGCGAGATCGCGCGCAACGGTGTCGTCGCCGGCGCGGTGCAGCTCGACGGCGTTCCGATCGAGCAGGTCGAAGTCGTGCTGCTGCGGGTCGAGTACGACGGCGTGCAGGCTGTGGCGTCGAGCCACGTCGGCGAAGGCGGCTACTTCGCCTTTCTGGTACCGCAGCAGGGGCGCTATGCGCTGGTCGCGTATCACGACCGCAACGGCAACGGCCGCGCCGACGGCGACGAGGCGTCGGCCGGTATCGGGCTGCCGGCCGGGGTCGAGGTTGGCCCCGGCGACGAGTACATGCCGTGCTTTGCGCTCGGCAAGGAGGCGCGGCCACTTCATGCGGACCTCCGCAGCCGGCTGGCCGACGTGCCGGCCGGTATGCGCAGCAGGCTGCAGCTCTTCGCGGGCCGCACGGCCGCGATTGACGACGCGCGCTTCGGCCGCGCCTTCGGCGCCAAGGGCCTGTGGGCGCCGCTCGATTTCGTCTCTGAACTGGGGATCGGCGTCTATTTCCTCGAGCCCTACCGCGCCGACCGGATTCCGGTGCTGTTCGTCCACGGCGTCGGCGGCTATCCGCAGCAATGGAAGCAGATCGTCGCCGGGCTCGACCGAAAGCGCTTCCAGCCGTGGGTCTACCAGTACCCGAGCGGGATGCGCCTGGCGCACAGCGGCGACACGCTGGCCGATCTGCTGCAGACGCTGCAGCGCGAATACGGCTTCAGCCGGATGATCGTCGTCGCGCACAGCGTCGGCGGACTGGTGTCGCGGCAGGCGATCCGCCGGCTGGCGAAGACCGATCCACAGCAGCCGGTGATGCTCTTCGTCACGCTGTCGACGCCGTGGGGAGGCGATGCGCTGGCGCAACTCGGTGTCAGCCGTTCGCCGGTGACGATTCCGTCGTGGCAGGACATCGCGCCGGACAGCGACTTCCTGCGCCAGTTGCTCAAGTCGCCGCTGCCGGTGCCGCACCAGCTGTTCTTCGGCTATCGCGGCAGCAGCATGCTGGTGCAGGGCAACAGCGACGGCACGATCGCGCTCGCCAGCCAGCTGGCGATGCCGGTGCAGCAGGGCGCGGTGCGGGTGACCGGTTTCGACGAAACGCACACGTCGATCCTCGGCAGCCGCGATGTCGGCGGCGAGATCAACCGGGCGCTTGAACAGGCGGTCGCCGCCGACCGGCTGGCCGGGCGCTAGGGCCCGGCCGGCGCGTCAGTCCGGGCGGCGGAAGATCAGCGAGGTGTTGATGCCGCCGAAGGCGAAGTTGTTGCTCATCACATAATCGCAGGCGATCTGCCGGCCGCCGCTGCCGATGTAGTCGAGCGGTGCGCAACGCGGGTCGACAGTCTCGAGGTTGATCGTCGGCGCAAACCAGCCGCCGTTCATCATCGCGATGCTCCACCATGCCTCGAGCGCGCCGCAGGCACCGAGCGTGTGGCCGACGTAGCTCTTCTGCGACGAGATCGGCATCCGGGCACCGAAGACCGCATGCGTCGCCTGCGTCTCGGCAATGTCGCCCTGTTCGGTCGCCGTGCCGTGGCCGTTGACGTAGCCGATCGCGTCCGCCGGCAGGCCGGCGTCCTTCAGCGCCAGCCGCATCGCCTGCGCCATCGTCGCCGCCTGCGGCTGGGTCACGTGGGTGCCGTCGCAATTGGTGCCGAAACCGACGAGTTCGGCGTGGATGGTCGCGCCGCGCGCCTTCGCGTGCTCGTACTCCTCGAGGATCAGCGTGCCGGCGCCTTCGCCGATCACCAGACCGTCGCGGCCGGCGTCGTAGGGGCGCGGCGTCAGGCCGGGCTCGTCGTTGCGGGTGCTGGTCGCGAACAGCGTGTCGAAGACGGCGGCCTCGGTCGCGCAGAGCTCTTCGGCGCCGCCGGCGATCATCACGTCGGCCGCGCCGTAGCGGATCGCCTCGTACGCATAGCCGATGCCCTGGCTGCCCGAGGTGCACGCGCTCGACGTCGTGATCACCCGGCCGGTCAGGCCGAAGAACACCGCGATGTTCACCGGTGTCGTGTGCGCCATCATCTTGATGTAGCTGTTGGCGTTGACGCCCTCGGTGGTCTTTTCGTGGATCATCCGGCCGAAATCGCCGATCGCCGGCGGCGAGCCGGCCGACGAGCCGTAGGAGACGCCGACGCGGCCGCCGCCGAGCAATTCGGCATTGTCGAGCAGGCCGGCATCGAGCAAGGCCAGCTCGCTGGCACGGCACGCCATCAGCGCGATCCGGCCCATGCTGCGGGTGCGCTTGCGCGTGTAGGTGTCACCCGGCAGCGCGAACGCCGCCGCCGGTGCGCCGAGCCGGGTGTTGAGGCCGGCGTATTCGTCCCACTCGGGCAGGTAGCGGATCGCATTCCGCTCGGCGCGCAGCGCGGCCTCGATCGTAGCCCAGTCGCAGCCGATCGGGCTGATGCCGGCCATGCCGGTGACGACGACGCGTCGATTCATATGGCCCCCTGCGCGTAGCGAGAAGCCCGAGCACAAGGCGTCCCGGAGCGAGTGAAGAGATCGTACGCAGCGTGTGGTGCGGAACGAACGAGGGGACAACGCAGTGATCGGGCTTCGCAGTAGCGCAGGGTCATGCGAGACCTCCGTTCACCGAAATCACCTGCCGGGTGATATAGGCCGCGTCGGCGGACAGCAGGAAGGCGACCGTGGCGGCGACCTCTTCGGGCCGGCCCATGCGCTGGGCCGGAATCGCCTTGAGCGCGTGCTCGCGGACCTCGTCGCTGACCATGTCGGTGTCGATCAGACCCGGTGCGACGCAGTTGACGGTGATCTTGCGCTTGGCGAGCTCGAGCGCCAGCGCCTTGGTCGCGCCGATGATGCCGGCCTTGGCGGCCGAGTAGTTGACCTGGCCGCGGTTGCCGATCAGCCCGGACACCGACGACAGCGTGACGATGCGGCCGGGCTTGCGGGTCTGCACCATCGGCATCACCAGCGGATGCAGCACGTTGTAGAAACCGTCGAGATTGGTGTGGACCACGCCGTCCCAGTCGGACTCGGTCATCGCCGGAAAGGCCGCGTCGGCGGCGATGCCGGCGTTGCAGACGACGCCGTACGGTGCGCCGTGCTCGTCGAGCTCAAACTCGAGCGCCGCGCGGCAGGCGGCGCGGTCGGCGACGTCGAACTGCAGCACGCGGGCGGTGGTGCCGTATTGCGAAGCCAGATCGGCGGCGAGTGCGTCGGCCTGATCGCGGCGCGACCGGCAGTGCAGGATCAGGTCGTAGCCGTCGGCGGCGAGGCGGGTGGCAATGGCGCGGCCGATGCCGCGCGATGCGCCGGTGACGAGGACGGTGTGCTTGAGTGTGTTCATGCCTGTTTCAGGTATTCGTCGAGATTGTCCGGCTGGTAGGCCGAGAGCTGGGCGCGGGCGACGGTCTTGCCGTCGATCGCGATCGTGCAGTCCATCACCGCAACGCCGTTGTCGGCCTGGAACTCGCGCCTTGCGGTGACGGTGAGCGTCTGGCCGACGCGGAACGCCGGCACCTCGCTGTCGTAGCGGCGCGTGCCGACGAGGAAGCCGACGCTGACCGCGTCACCGCGCGCTCGCGCCTCGAAGCCGGCGAGCGCCGCGATCGTCTGCGCCATGTATTCGACGCCGACCCAGCCGCCGACCTCGAGGCCGTCGCAGAACGGCGAATCGGCGCGGATCGTCGTTGCCGCGGTCAGCGTGTCCGGCGCGGCCGAGACGACCCGGTCGAGCAGCACCATGCGGCCCGAGTGCGGCAGATAGTCATTGATGGGCAGGTCGCTCATGTGCGCTCCAGGATCAGCGCGATATTGTTGCCGCCGAAGGCGAACGACGTCGACAGCGCGGCGCCGACGCCGGCGCGGGTGCCGGCGCGGGTGCCGGGGGCAACGAGCGGCAGCGGCGCGATGTCCGGATCGGCGTCGCCGTCCCAGACGTGCGGCGGCAAGCGGCGGTCCGCGTCGGTCAGCGTGATCCAGCACAGCGCGGCCTCGATCGCGCCGGCGGCGCCGAGCGTGTGGCCGGTCAGCGGCTTGGTCGAACTTGCCGGCACGCCGGGCAGCAGGGCGGCGACGGCAAGGCTTTCCATCGCGTCGTTCTGCCGTGTCGCGGTGCCGTGCAGGTTGACGTAGCCGATCTCGTCCGCTGTTTTGCCGGCGCGGGCCAGCGCGGCGGCGATCGCCCGTTTTGCGCCGCTGCCGTCCGGCGCCGGTGCCGACACATGGTGTCCGTCGGAGCTTTCGCCCCAGCCGGTCAGCGCGACCTGCGACGGTGTCCGGCTCATCAGGAACAGCGCCGCACCTTCGCCGATATTGATGCCGTTGCGGTTGCGCGAGAATGGATTGCAGCGTGCGGCGCTGACCGATTCGAGCGCGGAGAAGCCGGCGATGGTGAAGGCCGCGAGCGTGTCGACGCCGCCGGCGATCACCAGGTCGGCTACGCCGGTCCCGATCAGCCGCGCACCGGCAGCCAGCGCCTTGGCGCTCGACGAACAGGCGGTCGAAATGCAGTAAGCCGGGCCGGCAAGGCCGAGCTCGTCCGCCAGCCATTGCGCCGGCGAGCCGAGTTCCTGCTGGCCGTAGTGGTAGCCGGCCGGCAGCGCGCCGTCGGCGTCGCGTGCCGCCATCGCGACTTCGCCTTCGACGATGCCCGAGGTGCTGGTGCCGAGCACGACGGCGATGCGGGCCGGATCGAGCCCGGCGGACTGCGCCCGGTACGGCACGTCGATCTGCGCGAACGCGGCGGCCAGCAGGGCGTTGTTGCGCGAGCGGTGCTGCGGCGGCGCGGCAATCGCCGGCAGCGCTTCGGTGATGGTGCCGAGCATCAGCGGCCGGCCCGGGCTGTAGCGGTCGGTGACGTCCATGCCGGGACTGTCGGCGGCGAACAGCCGCTCGCGGACGGTGTCGACGCCGCTGCCGAGCGCGCAGATCAGGCCGGGGGAATGCAGGTAAATCATGGCGCTATGTTGGTCGTCGGTTGGAAGTGCAGCTCAATCATGGCGCGGTGTCGATGGTCAGTTGGTAATGCAAGGGTCGATTGGTGAGCTGTGCCCGACCGGCGAGCCGGTCGTCATTGCTGTAATCGACGACGATGGCGTTTTGGCCGTCGTGCCGGACAACGCGCTGGCGTGCGGTGTCGTTGACCTGCCAGCCCGCCGGCAGCGCGGCCTGCAGCGCGGGCAGCGGCGCGTGGACGATCAGGAAATCGTTGAGCATCCGCTCGGCGGGCAGCGCCATCGGCACGTTCTCGGTCGATTGCACCGCCTTGCCGTCGTAGTCTATCGAAAACAGCCGGACGCCGAGCGCGAGCCCGACGAGCGAAACCGTGCTGTCGTCGATGCTGGCGACGACGTCGAGCGTGCGCGTCTCGCCGGGCCAGCGCATCGTCAGCCGCTGCTCGAGCACGCGCTCGCCGCCGAACGCACCCGGTGCGATCTGCAGCAGCGGCAGGCCGCCCGAGAGCAGCGTCGCGCAGCCGGCGAGGCTGCCAATGATGGCGAGGGACATCAGTACGCGGAGCGCCCGGCCAAGCGTTTGCACCATTGCTCGTGTGCCGCAGCCTTGCCCGTTGTCCTCCCGCTCCTCCCGTCCTCGCCCAGCGAGGAAGCCTCGCCTTGCGGCTCGAGTGTGCTCCGGGCAGCGTTGTCCAAAGGCAATCAATCGAAGAGTGCGCATGCGGCTTCCAGCGACGACAGCCGGCGCTCGGGCTTGGCGACGTAGGGGTTGGCTTCGTCCCACGCGTAGCCGGCGAGGATCGACGAAATCATCGCCTCGATCTGCGGGTTCTTGTCCTTGTGGAAAATGATCTTCTGGAAGCGGCCGTCGTACCACGCGGTGACGAAGGCGCGGAAAGTGTCGACGCCCTTCTTCAGCGGCTTCGCGTAATCGCGCTCCCAGTCGACCGTGTCGCCGGCGGCCTCGCGCAGCAGCGCGTTGACGGCGAGGTCGGCCGACTTGACCGCGATGGTGACGCCGCTCGAGAACACCGGGTCGAGGAACTCGCCGGCGTTGCCGAGCAGGGCGAAGCGGTTGCCGTGCAGCGATGTCACGTTGGCCGAGTAACCGGTCAGCGTACGCGCCGGCGTATCCCAGCGGGCGTTTTTCAGCAGTTCGGCGAGGCCGGCGTCCTCGAACACGATGGCCTTGAGCCGTTCGGTATCCTCGCCCTGGTATTGCGCGAGGAAGTCGCGCTCGGCGACGACGCCGATCGAGCAGCGGCCGTTCGAGAACGGAATCAGCCAGTACCAGACGTGGTGGTGCTGCGGGTGGACGGTGATCAGGATCTTGTTGCGGTCGAACGTGCCGGTCGGGATGCCGTCCTCGATATGGGTGAAGATCGCGCCGCGGACCGGGAAGTCCGACGGTGTTTCCAGATCGAGCAGGCGCGGCAGCGTGCGGCCGAAGCCGCTGGCGTCGAGCAGGAAGTTCGCTTCGATCTCGTAGACGTGGTCGTCGGCGCCGCGCACCGTCAGCACCGGCTTCGCGCCGCTCACGTCGGCGGCGAGCACGGTGTGGCGGTAGCGGATGTCGGCGCCGGCCTTCGCCGCGCCGTTGGCGAGCACATGATCGAAATGCCCGCGCTGTACCTGGTAGGTCGTGCCCCAGCCCGGTGAGAACTTCTCGCGGAAGTCGAACGCCGTGCGGTCGGCGCCGCGGGCGAAGGCTGCGCCGTTCTTGTACTGGAAGCCGGCCTCGACCACGTCCTGCAGGAAACCGGCCTTCTCGATGTATGCCATCGACTGCGGCAGCAGGCTCTCGCCGATCGAGAAGCGCGGAAAGGTTTCGCGTTCGATGATGACGACGTCGCGGCCGGCCTTGCGCAACAGCCCGGCGGCGACGCTGCCGGACGGGCCGGCGCCAATGATGACGATATCGGTGCTTTGACGGGTACTCATGAGGCGTGATCCGGTTGGAACAGCGGTTGGGGAGGGGACGGGCGGCGCAGGAGCGGGGCGATCAGCCAGGCCAGGCCGACGCCGGACAGCGTCGCGGTGCCGAAGGTCGCCAGCGCCGGCGTGTGGCTGAACGCCAGGAGGCCGAACGACAGCAAGGTACAGCAGGCGGCGAGCGAGATCGCCAGCACCATGCGCACCTCGCCCGGGTGTTCGTTGACGAAAATGCCGTAGTCGATGCCCATGCCGAGCAGCAGCAGCAGGGTCAGCACGGTCAGGAGCTGCAGCGGAATGCCGAGCCAGCCGAAGATCGCCAGCGTGGCGATGCTGGCGATCAGCGACGGCGCCAGCACCCGCCAGGTGTCGCGGCGGTAACGGCGCCACAGCAGCGCGGCGGTGACGATGTAGGCGGCGGCGAGTACGGCCGCCAGCCGGTCGCGATAGCGGTCGAGCACGGCGGAAATCTCGGCCGGCTTGTCGACCCAGCGCACGCCGGGCAGCGACACCTTCGCCAGCGCTGCGGCGTTGGTGGCGCCGGCAAGGCCGGTCAGCATCACGATGCTTGCATAGCCGTGGCCGGTGTCACCAAGCCACAGGTGGCGCGCCGGCAGCGACGCCTTTGATGCGAGCCAGGTCTCGGGCGTCAGTAATGGCGCTGGCGCGGCCTGTTGCTTGATCCAGTCGTCGTCGACGCCGATGTCGTCGGCCAGCGAGCGCAGCAACGCGGGATCGCGCAATACCGCCGCACGGGTTTGCAGCGCGCGTTGTTCGGACAGCGGCGGCAGCCAGCGGCTGACGCTCTGGTAGCCGGCAATCGCGCCGCCGGCGACGAAGCCGTCGAGCGCCCGGGTGAGCGCACGTTCGCGCTCGAGCACGGTCTGCGCATCCGGGCCGCTGACGATGAACAGTTGCGCCGGGCTCGGCAGGCCGAGCAGTCTGGCCGTGGCGATCTGCTCTTTCATCAAGGTGGCGTCGGTGCTGACCAGGCTGCGCACGTCGTCGCTGGCGTCGAGTTTCAGCAAGCCGGCGACGATGACCGGCGCGGCGACCGCCAGCGCGATCAGTGCGCCACGACGGCCGAGGCGCGGCCAGCGCGCCAGCCACCGCAGCAGCGGTGCGCCGAGCACGCCGGGTTCGAGCTTGCTCGGGGCAAGGCGCGGATACCAGAACAGCTCGGACAGCCACGCCGAGGCGATACCGGTGGCGGCGAACACGGCCATCTGCGCCAGCCCCGGGAACGGCGTCAGCGCCAGACACAGGTAGGCGAGCGCGGTGAACAGCGTGGCGATCAGCAGGCTGGGCAGCAGCCGCTCGAGCCGCTTGCCGGCGCCGACCGCCGCGCCGAGGCTGGTGCTGTGCAGCAGCAGGCTGTAGTCGACGGCGACGCCGATCAGGCTGGTGCCGAACACCAGCGTCAGCATGTGCACACGGCCGTACAGCGCAAAGGTGAGCGCCAGCGCGATCGTCATCCCGGTGGCGATCGACAGCGCGACCAGCGGCAGCGCGCGCCAGCCGCGGAAGGTCAGCAGCACCAGCAGCAGGATGCCGAGCAAGGAGCCTGCGCCGATCGTCGACATCTCGCGCTCGGCCTGCTGCGCGGCCTTGGCCGCGTGCAATACGACGCCGGCGCGCAGGACGCTGACGTCGGGTGAAGCGGCCTTCAGGCCGGCAATCGCACGGTCGAGCCCGTCGGCGACGGTTTTCTGCGCCGACAGCGAAAAGGCGCTGTCGTTCAGCGTGTACATCAGCACCGTGTAGTGGCGTCCGTCCGCGTCGACCCTCAGCCGGCCGCCGTCGGGGCGGACGCGGGTCAGCTCGCCCAGCCCTTGCAGCCAGCGGCCGAAGGTGCCGAAAGGATCGTCGCGCCAGGCCAGCCCGCTGGTCGATACCGTCGCGTACGCCTGCTGCAGTGCGCGCGCCTGCCATGCGGCCGGGCCTTGCGCCAGCGCGGCGGCATCGGCCGGCGTGACCATGCGGTACGGTGCATAAAAGTCGCGCAGCGCGTCGAGGTCGAGCGCCTGCGTCTGCGGCCGGATCGGCAGCGGCCTGAGCGCGGCGGCGAGCGTGCCGGCGGCTTCTGCCGCCGTCTCGCGGCCGGCGCTGCCGACCAGCAGCACCAGCTGGCGCTCCGACGCCTGCGCGAGCGAGGCCATCGCCCGCTCGGCGACCGGGTCGCGCTCGTTTTTCGGCAGCAGCGCGAACAGGTCGGTATCGAGCCGGTTGGCGAGCTGCCGGTGCTGGCTCGCGAGCCAGCCGGCGCAGCCCAGCAGCACGATCAGCCAGCCCAGCGCCAGTGCGCGCCAGAGGCGGGTTTCGGTCATGGTCGCGGATCAGTCAAAGTCGGCCTCGTCCTCGGCCGACATTTGTGTGGATGTCGTCACCTTGCTCATCCTGATCCGCGTCACATCGCCGCTGGCGGCATTCATCTCGACCTGTTCGATCGTCCTGTCGCCGGCGAGTTTGAGATTGCCGATCAGCCTGGCCATGCCGGCGTCCTTCGGGCTCAGCACCAGATTCCAGCGCGCGCCCCTGGCGTCGCCCTTGACGTCGAAATGCTTGGCCAGCCCGGACAGGTCGCCCGAGAACAGCGAGAACAGCACGCCGCCGACGGTGCGCACCACCGGTTCCTTGTCGGCGGTCAGCTTCATCAGCGTCTCCTTGCCGTCCTTCTGGACGATTTCGTCGCGGGCAACCTGCAGCCGCTGGTCGAACGGCTTGACCGTATGCCAGACGACGCCGCGCTTTTTCTCGACGACGAAATGGCCGTTCGCGGTCAGCGTCTTCTTCACGCCGACCAGTTGCCGCTCCTGGACAAATTCGCCGCGGATCACCGGTGCGTCGACGAGGCGCTTCTGCACGTCCTGCAGCAGCTGGCCATTGGTGTCGGCATGCGCGCCGATCGGCAACAGCGCCGGGAGCAGCAGCGTCAGCGCAAGCAGGCGTTTCAGCATGGGACGGGTTCTCCGAGTTTGTCGAACAGCACCGGCGGCGACATGAAACACATTTCGCGCGTCGCGATCTCGACGGCGACCTGCACCGTGTAGCCACGGGTCAGCCGGGCGCCGGTATCGGCATCGCGGATCTCGTAGCGGATCTTCAGCCGGTTTTCCCACTCGACGATTTCGGCGCAGATCTCGATGCGCTGCTGGTAGACGAGCGGTCTGGCATAGCGGATGTTCAGCTCGATCACCGGCCACGCGTAGCCGGAGTCGCGCATCTGCGGGTAGTCGTAATCGAGCGCCTGCAGCAGCGCGGTGCGCGCGTACTCGAAGTAGCGCACGTAGTTGCCGTGCCAGCAGACGTCCATCGGGTCGAGGTCGTGGAAAGGCACCTGCCAGACCACGCTTGTGCCGCGGGGCGGCTTGGCTGCGCGCTCGCTTGGTCGCTGCGGTGTACTTGAACGTACACGGCGCTCCTCGCTTCGCGTGTCAGCGGCGCTCGCCGGCGCCGGGTCAACGATCGGGTTACTCATATAGTTTCCATTGCTGCTGCTGGATGCCGTCGACGAGGCGTCGCAGCGTGGGTTCGAGTGCGACATCCTCGTTGATGAAGGCGATGTCGTCCGCGAGCTGCCTCACAAAATCGTCGGCACCGGGTTGCAGCGGCATTGCGCCGTCCGCGGTGGCCTGACGCAGCGCGAGGCCCTGGCGCACGGTGATCAGCATCGCCGCGGCGACCTGCTCGGTCAGCTGCAGCACGCGCAAGGCATCGCGGGTGGCGATCGTGCCCATGCTCACCTTGTCCTGGTTGTGGCATTCGGTCGAGCGGCTGAACACCGACGCCGGCATGGTGTTTTTCAGCGCCTCGGCGGTCCACGCCGACGCGCTGATCTGCAGCGCCTTCAGGCCGTGGTTGATCGCCGCGCGCGGGCCGGTGGCGCCCGACAGGTTGGCCGGCAGGCCATGGTTGTAGCGCGCGTCGACCAGCAGCGCCATCTGCCGGTCCAGCAGGTCGGCGACGTTGGCGACGAGGTTCTTCAGGCTGTCCATCGCGAACGCGATGTGGCCGCCATAGAAGTGGCCGCCGTGCAGCACGCGTTCGCCGTCCGGATCGACCAGCGGATTGTCGTTGGCGCTGTTGAGTTCGTTCTCGATCACGTTCCTCAGGAACGGAAGCGCGTCGGCCAGCACGCCGATCACGTGCGGCGCGCAGCGCAGCGAATAGCGGTCCTGCAGGCGGTGGTCGTTGCGGCCAGCCTTGTTGTCGCCGAGATCAAAGCGCAGCCAGCCGGCCACGCCCTGCTGGCCCGGATGCGGCTTGGCGGCGAACAGCGTTTCGTCGAAGTGCTGCGGGTTGCCGTCGCTGGCGGCGACCGCCAGCGCGGTGATCCGTGTCGCGAGCCGTGCCAGGTACTCGGCGCGCTCCCACGCCAGACACGCCAGCCCGGTCATCACCGCAGTGCCGTTCATGATCGCCAGCCCTTCCTTGGGGCGCAGCTTCAGCGGCGTGAGATTGAAACGCGCCAGTGCCTCGGCAGCCGGCAGCGGCTGGCCGTCGAGACGTGCCTCCCGTTCGCCGCACAGCACGGCTGCAACGTAGGACAGCGGCGTCAGGTCGCCGCTGGCGCCGACCGAGCCTTCCTGCGGAATGCGCGGCAGGATGTCGTGCTCGAGCAGCGCGGCGAGCTGTTCGAGCAGGCCGGCGCTGACGCCCGAGTAACCCTGCGACAGCGATGCCAGCCGCGCGGCGAGGATCGCCCGGGTTTCGACATCGCCGAACACCTCGCCGTAGCCGCAGCCGTGATAGGTGTACAGGTGCTGGGGCAGCTCGTAGGCGAGCGAGACCGGCACGGCAACGGTGCACGAATCGCCGTAGCCGGTGGTGACGCCGTAGATCACGCCGTCCACGTCGAGCAGCTTGTCGAGGAAGGCCGCGCCGCGGGCGATGCGGCCGGTGAACGCCGCGTTGCCGGATAGCACCGGGCGGGCTTCGCGACGCGCCAGTTTGGCAATGTCGGCGATGCCGAGACGGCCTGCGCCGAAGGTGACCGGGCCGGTGCGGGTCGCATCCTGAAGAGGGGAGCCGGATTTGTTCGTCATCGTTCGGACCAGAAAGGATAGAAGTTGAACCACTGCAGCGGCGCGGCGAGGCATTCGGCCTCGAGCAGCGCCGCATAGCCGGTGGCGAGCAGCGCGATCGCGCCACGGCGGTCGGCGCGCGGCAGCACGACGCGTTCGGCCAGCAGGCGCACGGTGATGTGGAAATGGTCGGCACGGCGGCTGGCGACCAGCGCGACCAGCGGGCACTTGAGGATGGCCGCAAGCACGTAGGGGCCGACCGGGAACGGCGCCGGCGCGCCGAGGAAAGGCACGCCGACGGTATCGGGCTGCAGCGACACCGGCACGCGGTCGCCGGCGATCACGACGAACTCGCCGGCCTCGACGCGTTCGGCCAGCATGACCGCGGTAGCGGCGCTGATCTCGGTGACCTGGATCAGCCGGATGTGAGCGTCCGGATTGGTTTCGCGCAGCAGCCGGTTGAAGCGCTCGGCGTGCTTGGTGTGGACGAGGATGTTGAGCCGGATGCCGCGGCGCGTTTCGCCGAGCTTGCGGAGCATCTCGAAGTTGCCGATGTGCGCGGTCATGATCACGCCGCCGCGGCCGGCGTCGATCACCGCCTGCATCGTCGCGGCGCCGTCGCGGCGGATCTCGGTGTCGTCGAGGTCGCCGCGCCAGACCAGCAGCTTGTCGAGCACCGTTTCGCCGAAGGCGGCGAAGTGCCGCAGCACGTTGGCGAGTGTCGGCGCCGGTGTGCGGCCGCCGCTGCGCGCATGCAGCCGGCGCAGGTAGTCGCGCGACGCGTTGCGGGCGAGCGCATGGCTCAGCACGTACCAGCTCAGGATCGGGTAGAGCACCAGCCGGAACGGCCAGCGGCCGAACAACTTGTAGATGCCGACGAGCAGCCGGATGCCGCCGGCGAAGCCGGCCTCGCCGACCGACGCCCAGTGCCTGGCCATCAGCGTGCGCCGCCGGCCGCGAGCCGCGCGAGCAGCCGCGGCGAGCGCCGGAGCATGCCGAAGAACAGCCGCGCGTGCATCCTGCTGATCCGCACGTTGTCCTGCCAGTAGTCGAAGTGCGAGACGCCGTCCGCCGGATAGCGCACCCGCGTCGGCAGGTTGACGACGGGCACGCCGGCCCAGTCGAGCCGCACCAGCACCTCGGGGTCGAAGTCCATGCGCCGTGCCTGCGGCATGCGGTCGAGCACCGGCAGCGTCGGCGCCAGCGGGTAGATCCGGTAGCCGCACATCGAATCGGTGATGCGCAGGCTCAGCGTGTTGATCCACACCCAGACGTGGGTCGCGTAGCGGCCGTAGAGTCGGCCCTTCGGTACCGAGTCGTCGTAGACCGGGCAGCCGGCGATCACCGCGTCGGGGCGGGCCGCCATTGCGGCGAGGAAGCGCGGCACATCGCCGGTGTCGTGCTGGCCGTCGGCGTCGATCTGCAGCGCATGGCTGTAGCCGAGCGCCGCCGCCTGGCGAAAGCCGCTGGCGCAGGCCGCGCCCTTGCCCTGGTTGGCCGCGTGGCGCAGCAGCGTGACGCGTTCACGACTGGCCAGCGCGTCGAGCACCGCGGCGCAGCCGGCTTCGCTGCCGTCGTCGACGAGCAGCACCGGCAGGCCGTGCGCCAGCAATGCGTCGACGACGGCGCCGATCGCGCCGCCGTGATTGTAGACCGGGATTACCGCAATGCAGCTCATGCCCCGGCTCCGTCGACGATCCCGTCGAAAAGCAGCCTGCCGCTCGAATGCGCGCCGGCGCTTGATGCATAGGCGAAGGCGAGCTGGCGCTTGGTGGCGTCCCAGCCCAGCGTCAGCGTGACGCTCATGCCCGGCTGGATGATGCGCTGGAACTTCAGCGCACGCATGCCGGTGAAGCTGCCTTCGATGGCGAAATGCCGGCGGCCGTAAAGCACCGCCCAGTCGACCTGCGCGACGCCGGGCAGCACCGGCGTCTGGTCGAAATGGCCGTCGAAATGCGCCAGTCGCGCGTCGATATTCAGGGTCAGCGTTGCGCCCGCAGCGTCGGCGGTGGTCTCGACGACGATGGGCTCGGTCGGACGGGGCCCGGTCGGCGGCGCGAACAGCGCGGCGAGCAGCGCTTCGGGTGTCTTGCCCATGCCGTCGTGCGGCAGCTCGGCGACGTAGCGCCAGCGCCGGGGCAGGCCGACACGCTCGATGTCGGCGGCGAGCGCGTCGCGCAGCCGCCTGTCCAGCAGCGCCTTGCCGTCGCGTTCGAGTGCATCGCGGCCGGCGGCGCTGAGGACGACGACGGCGGCGATTTCGTCGCGCTGCCGGCTGATCGGCAGCGCCCGCGCGGTGTCGACCTCGGCGCATCCGGCCAGCAGCCGTTCGATCCGGCTCAGCGACACGCGCTTTTCCTCGACCTTGACGATGCGGTCGGCACGGCCGAGCAAGGTGAACCGGCCCGCGTCGAGCGCGGCGCGGTCGTGGGTTGGATGCCAGCCGTCGTCGGCGAGGAAGGGCGAGCGCACCCGCAGCAGGCCGTCGTCGTCGAGCGCGATCTCGACGCCGGGCTGCGGCGTCCAGGCATCGTACGGTTCGTGACGGTGGGCAATGCCGCCGGTTTCGGAGCTGCCGTAGACCTCGGTAATCCGCTGCCCGAGCAGCGCGCGCGCGGCGAGATTGGCGTCCGCAGGCAGCGGCCCGCCCGACGAGAACACCGCGGCAAAGCGCGCGGCGATCGCGCCGCGGTCGGGCACGGTCGGAATGCGCTTGAGGATGGCCGGGCTGGCGACGAGCACCCGTTCGGGTCCGGCAGGCAGCGCCCAGAGCGGCTCGGGATAGGCGATCGTCTCTGCCTCGAAGGCGCGGCCGGCGGCCAGCGGCCACAGCACGCGGAACAGCAGGCCGTACAGGTGCTGGTGCGGCACGGTCGCGACGATGCGCGCGCCCTTCGGGATGCGCGCGCCGAACGCCGCTTCGAGCGCATCGGTCTCGTTGCGCAACTGGGCAATGGTCTTGGTGATCGCGCAGGGCTGGCCGGTCGATCCCGACGTGAACACCTGCAGCGACGGTGTGCCGCGCGGCGCGGCGGCGGTCCGGCCGGCCGGTGCAGCCGCGGGCCAAGTGGACAGCGCTGCCGCGGCGATGTCGCCGATCCACGGCATGGGCAGCGCGGCGCGCGTTGCCGGCAGCGCGTCGCCGGGCACCGTGACGGCGAGGCCGGCCTGCCAGGCGGCGAGCAGCCAGACGGCAAAGCGGTAGCTGTCGCTGTCGAACACGACCACCTGCGGTGCGTTGAGCGCCGCAACGGCCCGCGCTGCGGCGGCGACGTCGGCGAGCAGCGTTGCACCGGTGATCGGCGCATCGCCACGCCAGGCGATGACGGCCGGCCCGGCGGCGTGATCGACCAGGGGCCACGGGCCCGGCCAAGAATCAGGCATTGCGAATTCCATGACGATGCATGACCACACGGCGGACGAGGTACTCGCCGGCGCCGAGCGTGCCGATCAGCACATAGGCGATCAGGCCGTTGTAGAGCGCCCAGGTGGCGTGCGGCTGGGTCGTCGTCCACAGCGCGATGCCGCCGTTGAGCACGAAGAAGCCGGCCCAGACCCGGGTGACGCGCCGGGTGTAGGCGACGCCTTCGGGGGGCAGGTCGGGCGTGGTCAGCCGCGCCAGCCGCTCGATCACCGGTGGCGGCCTGACGAGGCTGGCGGCGAAAACGGCGAACAGCACGGCATTGACGAGGACCGGGTAGAAGGTCAGCGGCAGTGCCGAGCGCGAGACGAGCGCGGCAACGCCGAGCAGCGCGGCGGCGAGCCCGAGCCAGCGGCCGGTGGCCGGGCCGATCAGCCCCGAGCGCCTCGCCCCGCCAGCCGGTCCGAGGCGGCCCAGGCCGACAACGGCCAGCGGCAGCAGCACGAGGCCGGCGAGCCAGAACGGCCAGCCCTGCCACTGGCACAGCCAGAACAGCAGCGGCAGCGCCACGCCGGCGGCGAGGCCGAACACCCGGTTCATCAGGCTTCCTGCTTCATTCAGGCCTCGAGCAGCGCGTGCACCGCGTCGACGACATCGCCGACGGTACGGACGCTCTTGAACGCGTCGGGCTGCATGCGCTTGCCGGTGTGCTTCTGCAGCTTCACGATCAGGTCGACCGCGTCGATGCTGTCGATGTCGAGGTCGTCGTAGAGCCGGGCGTCGAGCGAAATGCGCTCGGGGGCAATCTCGAAGGTTTCTTCGAGGGTCTTGGCGATCCAGTCGTAGATGTCCTGCTTTTGCATGGCGTGGCCTTACTTGCTGCGGTTGGCCGCGACGAAGGCGGCGAGGCTCGCGACCGAGCCGAAGTGTTTGCGGGTTTCCTCGGATTCGGCCGACAGCGACAGGCCGTAGCGCTTTTGCAGCGCAACGCCGAGTTCGAGCGCGTCGATCGAATCGAGGCCGAGGCCTTCGACGAACAGCGGCGCATCGGTGTCGATGTCGCCCGGGGTCAGGTCTTCGAGGTTGAGGCTCTCGATGATGAGCGCCTTGATTTCAGCAGCCAGGTCGGACATGCGGTACTAACTCCGTGAAAAGAACTGCGCCAGCCAGTCGGTCAGCCGGCGCGCGGCCAGTGCGGGTTCGTGGTCGAACAGCCGTTCGGGGTGCACGTCATCGTGCACCGTCAGGATGAAATGCGGTTTGCGTTGCGGCACACGGTACCACTTGCTGCCCTTGGTCAGCATCGGCTCGGACACCGAGATGACCACGGGCGTGATGGCCAGCGGGCCGCGTACGGCGATGTTGGCCGCACCGCGCTGCAGCGCGAGCGGCCGGCCCGGCACGCTGCGCGTGCCTTCGGGAAACACGATCAGGTTGTTGCCGGCGCGGACCGACGCGACGCAGTCGTCGACGACGCCCGGGCCGCCGGCATTGCTGATGAAGCCGGCGAAACGCACCGGGCCGCAGGTGAAGGGATTGTCCCACAGCGCCGCCTTGACGACGCAGTCCGGCCGGCGCACCAGCGACATCAGCAGCACGACGTCGATCAGCGACGGGTGATTGGCGAGCACGAACAGCCCGTTGCGGCGCAGCTTCTCGCCGCCGCGGACCTCGTAGCTGATCACGCCGACGAAGGCCATCAGTCCGGTGAAGAGCCGCATGCCGTAATGCAGCGTGTTCTTGGCAGCGTGCAGCCGCCGGGTTTTGCCCGGTACCAGCTGCAGCAGCGGCAGCAGCACGCAGAGGATGACGAGCCCGCCGAGGCCGAACACGGCAAAGCAGAAGCCGGTGGCGGCGATCCGCCACGCGCGGTCGAGATTCATCAGGCGGCTTCCCCGGAACGGACGACGGTCCAGCCACCGCGCACGGCGAGCGGCAGCACAGCGGCGCCGCTCAGGAAAAAGTGCAGCAGCTCGAGCGGCGTTGCGTCGCGGCCGCCGGCGTGGCCCGGCTCGAGCCGGAAGTCGTCGCCGGGTACGAGGTCGAGCGCCATCGCGAACGGCGCTTCGGGCGCGTCGGCGTAGCGCCGGTACAGCGCGGGCAGCGGCTCGTCGCTGTAGCACAGCAGCACCGAGGCGGCGCCGTCGGCGAGCTGGCTGCACGCCTCGACCAGACCGGCCAGCGCGGTCTCGGCGCCCGCGGCAATCGCCGAAACCGGTGTATGCGTCCTCGTCGCGATCGTGAACAGCCCGGCGGTGGCGTTGTGCACGGCCATGCTGAACGCCTGCGGCGACACCTTGCCTTCGGCGGCCAGCGATTGCAGCAGCGGCACGGTGCGCGTTGCTTCGCCGTGGCGGCTGGCGTGGATCAGCGGCTGGCCGTGGTAAGCGATCTCGGGCGCATAGAGCGCTTCGAGCGCCATCTTGCCAAGCCGGTCGGCGCGGCGGCGCAGCATCGCCGGCATCGCCTCGACCTTCGGCGCCGTCTCGCCGCCGGGCGGCTTGCCGTCCCAGGCCAGCCAGGCATTGCGCGACTCCAGACCCGGCGCCCACGCCGACCACTGCTTCAGGCTGAAGTGCAGTGCGGTGGCGGGCGGAGTGGACATGGCATTCGTAAGCAAAATAAGGATTTCTATGGTATCGCGGCGCGGTGACGATGCTCAACGCGCGGCCATGCCGGCGGCGGGTGGCTTACGCTTTCAGCAGGCTTTCTTTTTTCTCGATGGCCCGCAGCCATGGCGACGTCATCACCGTCGTCGCAATGGCCATCAGCAGCATCGCCGAGAAATACGGTTCGGCGATCAGGCCGAGCTGGCGGCCGAGGTTGAGGACGACCAGCTCCATCATCCCGCGCGTGTTCATCAGGATGCCGAGCATCCACGCGTCGTGGCGCGGCATCCGGCTCAGGGCGCCGGCGGCGAGGCAGCCGCCGACCTTGCCGATCACCGCCACCGCGGTCATCAGCAGCGCCAGCCACCAGAGCCCGCCGGCCAGCAGCACGCCAAGGTCGGTCGACAGGCCGATCGCGGCGAAAAAGCACGGCAGCAGCCAGCGGCACGGCGCCGACAACAGCTGTTGCAATCGTACAACGATTTGCGGGTTGCGCGGCAGCAGCAGACCGACGGCGAAGGCGCCGAGCAGCGCGTGCAGCCCCAGCCAGGCACTGGTGGCCGCCGATGCGGCGACATACAGCGGCACCTCGAGCAGGGCGGCCGCGCGCCCGGCTGCCAGCGCCGGCGCCATGGCGGCGAGCCGGCGACGCAGCGGGCCGAACAGCGCGACGGCGTAGACGGCGGCGGCGGCCAGCTGTGCCGGGCCGTGGGCGCCGTGCTGCGGCAGCCACGCGAAAACCAGCGCGGCGAGCAGCGCCCAGCTCAGCGCGTCGGTCAGCACCGCGCAGGCGATCGCCTGGTTGCCGATCACGGTGCCGGCCAGACCGCGTTCGGTGACGATGCGCGCGAGCACCGGCAGCGCCGTCATGCCGCTGGCCAGCGCGATGAAGGCGAGCGACATCGCCGGCAGCGGTGCGGCCAGCCAGTGCGACGCAGCCCACGCGGCCAGACCACCGAGCGCGACCGGCAGCGCCATGCCGAGCTTGCTCGCCAGCAGCACCGCGCGCGGACGATGGCGCAAGGCGGCCAGGTCGAACTCGGCGCCGAGCAGGAACAGGAACAGCACCGCGCCGACATCGCCGATCCTGCCGATCAGCGAAACCGTTTCCGGCGTGAACGCGAGCGTACCGAGTGCCGGCAACGCGCCGGTCAGCAGCGTCGGCCCGAGCAGCATGCCCGCGGCGATTTCGCCGATGACTGCCGGCTGGCCGCAGGCGCGTGCAAGGACACCGCCGAGCCGGGTGGCGGCGAGGACGAGGACGAGCGCGACGGGCAGGGTGAAGGCGAGCATGGGCTGAAGGGCGGATCGGGTCGGGTCGCATTCTATGCGATTCGCGCCGTCGTGACGGCCGCCAGCCGGCGCCACGGTCCGGTGCTGCCGTAAAAAATGGCACCGTGAAAGTTGATGATCATCAACCAATTGACCGACTTGCGGCGGATAATTCGGAATCATTCTCCTTTCGATGCCGAGGCACGCCGTGATCCTGAATCTCGCTCAACTGCAAGCGCAACAGCCGGCGCGCGTGAAGGCGGTCGGCACCTCGGCCGAACTGGCGCAAAGGCTGGCCGCACTCGGGCTGCGCCCGGGGCGCGACGTCGAGGTGATCCGCCGTGGCTGGCTCGGCGGCCCGCTGCAACTGAAGGTTGGCGGCACCGAGTTCATGCTGCGCCGGGCCGAGGCGGCGCTGATCGAGGTCATCGAACCGTCGGCCGCGGCCGTTGCGCCGTCGCGGGCGGTGGCAGCGCTGGGGGATGCGACATGAGGCGCGTCGCCCTCGTCGGGATGCCGAACACCGGCAAGTCCACGCTGTTCAACCGGATCACCGGCGGCAACGCCCGCGTTGCCAACTGGCCGGGGCTGACGGTCGAGCTGGCCAGCCACCGGGTGCTGCTCGGTGGCAGCATGGTGCAGCTCGTCGACCTGCCGGGGGTCTACGACCTGACCGGCGGTGCCGAGGACGAGCAGGTCGCGCAGCGCTTCCTCGCCGACACCGGGCTCGACGCGGTGCTGCTGGTGCTCAACGCGACCCAGCTCGACCGGCAACTGGCGCTGGCGCTGCAGCTCAAATCGGTCGGCGCGAAGCTGATCGTCGCGCTGAACATGGCCGACGAGGCCAAGCGCGGCGGTTTCGACATCGACACCGACGCGCTGGCCGAGGCGCTCGGCAGCCCGGTACTGAAGATCAGCGCCAAGTACGGTCACGGTGTCGACGGCCTCAAGGCGCTGCTGGCCACCAGTCTCAACGGCGAGGCGTCCCGGCTCGATTTCGCCAGCCTGAGGCCGGCCGACGCCAGCCGCGACGCCGAGGCAGCGCTGTATGCGCGTACGGTGCATCGTCCACCGACCTTGCCGCCGGGCCCGACGCAGAAGCTCGACGGCTGGCTGCTGCACCCGCTCGCCGGGCTGCCGCTGTTCGTGGTGATGATGGCGCTGCTGTTCCAGCTCACCTACGCGATCGGCACGCCGCTGCAGGACGGCTTCGAGGCGCTGCTCGGCAGCGTCAGGGACGCCTGGCTGGTGCCGCTGACGTCCGGCCTGCCCGACTTCCTGTCCGGGCTGATCCTCAGCGGGATCTGGGACGGCGTGACCACGGTGCTGACGTTCGCGCCGCTGATCTTCGTGTTCTTCTGCCTGATGGCGGTGATCGAGGACTCGGGCTACTTCGCCCGCGCGGCCTTCATGATGGACGGCATCATGGCGCGCGTCGGCCTCGACGGCCGCGGTTTCGTGATGCTGATGATGGGCTTCGGCTGCAATGTGCCGGCGCTGATGGGCACGCGGGTGATCCGCGACCACAAGGCGCGGCTGCTGACGATGCTGACGATTCCGTTCTCGCTGTGTTCGGCGCGGCTGCAGATATTCCTGTTCTTCGCCGGCGCGCTGTTCGGCCCGCGCCAGGCACCGTGGGTACTGCTGTCGCTGTACTTTGTCAGCATCCTCATCGCGCTTGGCACCGCCTTGCTGTTCCGCCGGTACTTCCCGTCGCGCGAGCCGTTCGCGCTCGAGCTGCCGCCTTACCGGCTGCCGGTGTTCAAGCACATCGTTTTCCGCGGCTGGAACGAGTGCCGCTCCTTCCTGAAGCTCGCGACGACGATGATCGTGTTCGGCGTCATCGCCGTCTGGCTGCTGACCAACTACCCGAGCCCGCAACACAGCTATGCCGAAGTCGTCGGCAATTTCTTCCAGCCGGTGCTGTCGCCGATCGGCATCCGGGCCGAGCTGTCGATTGCGCTGCTGTTCGGCTTTGTGGCCAAGGAGGTCGTGCTCGGCGGGCTGGCGGTGATCGTCGGCGTCGACGGCGCGCAGCTCGCCACGCACCTCGCCCATTCGTTCGATCCGGTCTCGGCGTACAGCTTCATGCTGTTCGCGCTGACCTACGTGCCCTGCGTTGCGACGATCGCGGCGATGAAGAAGGAATCGAAAAGCGCGGGTTTCACCGCATTCTCGGTCGTCTGGTCGCTGCTGCTGGCGTGGGTGCTGTCCTTCGTGTTCTACCAGGGCGCGCGGGCACTCGGCTTCTGAGCGCGGTTCACAGCGGCAGCGCGCGAACCCGCGGTGCCGACCACAGGCCGACGCCGAGCGCGATCAGCAGCGCGGCGAGGTAGAGGCCGAGGAAGGCGCCGGTGCCGAGCTTGCCCGCGAGCGGCCGGGCGATGCCGAGGAAGGCGGCGAAACCCCACGATGCCGCCGAGACGCCGCCGATGCACGCCAGCCGCAGCCGCTGGCCACGGCCAAGCGGCGCCGGTACGGCCGGCAGCAGCCGCGGCAGCGCGTAATGGTGCAGCGCCGCGCCGTTGAGCGTCAGCACCATGACGACGATCAGCTTGCTGGCGAGCTTGGGGTGCGCGGCCAGTTCGGCCCAGCCCGGCCAGTGGCCGAAATCGAGCAGGATGATCGCCAGCCCGGTCCCCCACAGCAGCGCCAGCGCGACCAGCACCGTGCGGCTGACGAGCTGCAGCAAGGCCCGGTCGCCGGCGCCGGTGCGGCGGCCCATGATCTTCAGGTCGGCGAGCACGGTGGCGCCGATCGCAACGCAACAGGCGAGCAGATGGGGGTAGAGCAGCAGCAGGCGCAGGGTTTCGGTCATCGTCCGGCTCTCGGAACACGCGATGTCCCCATGCTAGGTGGTGGCAGCCTGCGTGCCGTCCGGCTGCGACGGCTGGAACCGGGCTGTTGCCGTTTGGCAATCTTGCCCGCATGCAAGACGGGACCGGGCCCGCGCGCTAAAATGACGGGTTCGCATCCGATCGTGCCCCGCCAGCCTCAATGAATCTGCTTGTCCTTGGCCTCAATCACCAGACCGCGCCGTTGGCGGTCCGCGAGCGGCTGGCCTTCGGCGACGCCGAGCTGCCCAAGGCGCTGGCCGAGCTGACGCAGGTGCGCGGCGTGCAGGAAGCCGCGATCGTCTCGACCTGTAATCGGACCGAGCTGTACTGCAATGCGCGCGACGTCGACGCGGTACTCGGCTGGCTTGCCGCCAGCCGCGGCCGCAGCGTCGACGACATCGCCGCCCACCTGTACCGCTACGAGCACGACGACGCCGTGCGCCACGCCTTCCGCGTCGCCTGCGGCCTCGATTCGATGGTCGTCGGCGAAACGCAGATCCTCGGCCAGCTCAAGGACGCCGAACGCGCCGCGCGCAGCGCCGGCAGCCTGGGCGTGCTGCTCAACGGGCTGTTCCAGCGCGCGTTCCAGGTCGCCAAGGACGTGCGTACCGAAACGAAGATCGGCGCGTCGTCGGTGTCGATGGCCGCGGCGTCGGTCCGGCTCGCCGAACGGATCTACACCAGCGTGTCCGAATGCAAGGTGCTCTTCGTCGGCGCCGGCGAAATGATCGAGCTGTGCGCCGCGCACTTCGCCGCGCACAAGCCGCGCGGCATCGTCATCGCCAACCGCACGCTCGAGCGCGGCGAGACGCTGGCGGCGCAGTATGGCGGCGAGGCGATGCTGCTGACCGACATCGGCGTGCGGCTGGCCGAATTCGACATCGTCGTCAGTTCGACCGCCGCGCCGCTGCCGCTGATCGGCAAGGGCATGGTCGAGCGGGCGCTGAAGGCGCGCCGCCGCAAGCCGATCTTCTTCGTCGACCTCGCCGTGCCGCGCGACGTCGAGGCCGAGGTCGGCGATCTGGCCGACGCCTATCTGTATACCGTCGACGACCTGTCCGAAGTCGTCCGCCAGGGGCTGGCCTCGCGCACCGCCGAAGTCGATGCGGCCGAGGCGCTGGTCGCCGAAGGCGTGGCCGCCTTCAAGCAGTGGCAGGCGACGCGCGCGCTGGTGCCGACGATCCGCGAGCTCAAGGACCACGCCGACCGGATCGCCCGCAACGAACTGGCGCGGGCAAAGAAACGCCTGGCCGCCGGCGACGACGTCGACGACGTGCTCGAGCGCCTGGCCGAACAGGTTGCCGCCAAAATCCTGCATGCGCCGCTCGCGAGCCTGAACGCCGCATCTCCCCAAGACCAGGAACCGCTGGCCGCCTGTACGCGGCGGCTGTTCCGCCTACCCGACCAGACATGAAACCGTCGATCCAGACCAAACTCTCGCAACTGTGCGACCGGCTCGAAGAAGTGGGCGCGCTGCTCGCGTCCGAAGACGCGACGCGCGACATGGACCGCTACCGCAAGCTGACGCGCGAACACGCCGAGCTCGAGCCGGTGGTAGCGCTGTTCAACGCCTTCCGCGCCACCGAGGCCGACATCGCGGCGGCCGAGGACATGCTGTCCGACCCGGACATGAAGGAAATGGCCGAGGACGAAATCGCCTCGGGCAAGGCGCGCATCGCCGAGCTTGAAACCGAGCTGCAGAAGGCGTTGTTGCCCAAGGACCCGAACGACGAGCGCAACCTTTTCCTCGAAATCCGCGCCGGCACCGGCGGCGACGAGTCGGCGCTGTTCGCCGCCGACCTGTTCCGGATGTACACGCGCTACGCCGAACGCCAGCGCTGGCAGGTCGAGATCGTCTCGGCCAGCGAATCCGACCTTGGCGGCTACAAGGAAGTGATCGCGCGCATCGCCGGCTTCGGCGCGTATTCGCGGCTCAAGTTCGAGTCGGGCGGCCACCGCGTCCAGCGCGTGCCGGCAACCGAAACCCAGGGCCGCATCCACACCAGCGCGTGCACCGTTGCGGTGATGCCCGAGGCCGACGAGGTCGGCGAGGTCGACATCAACCCGGCCGACCTGCGCATCGACACCTTCCGCGCCAGCGGTGCCGGCGGCCAGCACATCAACAAGACCGACTCGGCGGTGCGCGTCACCCACCTGCCGACCGGCATCGTCGTCGAGTGCCAGGACGACCGTTCGCAGCACAAGAACAAGGCGCGCGCGCTGGCGGTGCTGGCGGCGCGGATCAAGGACGTGCAGGACCGCGAGCGCCAGAGCAAGGAAGCCGCCGAGCGCAAGAGCCTGATCGGCTCGGGCGACCGCAGCGAGCGCATCCGCACCTACAACTTCCCGCAGGGGCGGATGACCGACCACCGGATCAACCTGACGCTGTACAAGCTCGACGCGATCATGGACGGCGACCTCGACGAGCTGACGCAGGCGCTCGTCAACGAGCAACAGGCCGAGCTGCTGGCTCAGCTTGGAGAGTAAGGAACGGCCCGCCTCGCGGGCCGTTTTGCCGTGCACGATCGACGTCGCCTAGATTTGAATGACGACCTCTCGGGAGAAGAGCGATGAGCGGACAAGGCAAACGCTACAGCAACGGCGACGTCACGATCCTGTGGCAGCCGGAGAAATGCATTCATTCGAAGCGCTGTTTCCACGGCCTGCCGGCGGTGTTCGATCCGAAGAGCCGGCCGTGGATCCGCATCAACGCGGCGGCGAGCGCCGACGTCGTGAGGCAGGTGGGCGAGTGCCCGTCGGGCGCGCTGAGTCTTGTCGACGAGCGCCATCCTGCCGCCGATGCGCCGAAGCCGGACATCCCCTGTATCGCGCTGCAGCCCGACGGGCCGCTGCTGGTGCACGGTCCGGTGACGCTGCGGCTGGCCAACGGCGATGAGCAGATCTGTGACGGGCCGCGCACCGCGCTGTGCCGCTGCGGCGCATCGGCGAACAAACCGTTCTGCGACGGGTCGCATCTGAAGGTCGGTTTCAAGGGTTGAGCCGGGTGGCATCAGGAGAGGAAATGGCTGAAGCAATGAACGAAGTGGATCTGTTCGTGATCGGTGGCGGTTCGGGAGGCGTGCGCGCGGCGCGGATAGCCGCCGGATACGGCGCGAGAGTGGCGATTGCCGAAGAGGCGAACTTCGGCGGCACCTGCGTCAACCGCGGTTGCGTGCCGAAAAAGCTGCTCGTTTACGCCAGCCGCTACCGCGGCGATTTCGACGAGGCGGCGGCATTCGGCTGGCGGGTCGGCGAAACGGCGTTCGACTGGGCGACGCTGATCGCCAACAAGGACCGCGAGATCGCCCGGCTCGAGGCGGTCTACCGGCGCAATCTCGACAAGGCCGGCGTCGCGATCCATGCGCAGCGCGCGGTGCTCGACGACGCGCACACCGTGCGGCTTGCCGACGGTACGCGCATCCGCGCCGGCAAGATCCTGATCGCCAGCGGCGGGCGCCCCTACCGCGGTCCAGCGTTCGAAGGGCAGGAGCTGGCGATCACCTCGGACGAAGCCTTCCACCTGCGCGCGCTGCCGCGGCGCATCGTCATCGTCGGCGGCGGCTACATCGCGGTCGAGTTCGCCGGCATCTTTGCCGGCCTCGGCAGCGAGACGACGCTGGTCCACCGCGGCGAGCGGGTGCTGCGCGGTTTCGACACCGAACTCGCCGACGCGCTGGCGAGCGCCTACGGCCGGCAGGGCATCGGGCTGCGGCTCGGCGCGACGGTGAAGCGCATCGTCCGCGACAGCGATGAAAGCGGGCTGGCGGTGACGCTGTCCGACGGCAGCATCGCGCACGCCGACGTGGTGATGCTGTGCACCGGCCGCCGGCCGTATACCGGCGGGCTCGGGCTGGCCGAGGCCGGCGTCGCGCTGGCCCAGTCCGGTGCGATCCTCGTCGATGGCGAGTCGCGGACCAGCGTGCCGTCGGTGTTCGCCGTCGGCGATGTCACCGACCGCGTCAACCTGACGCCGGTGGCGATCCGCGAGGGCCATGCGTTCGCCGACCGCGAGTTCGGCGGCGTGCCGCAGCCGATCGACTACGACCTCATCCCGACCGCGGTGTTCTCGACGCCCGAACTCGGCACCGTCGGCCTGCCCGAGGCGGCGGCGCGCGAGCGTTATCCGCAGCTCAGGGTGTTCCGCACCGGGTTCAGGACGATGCGCTCGGCGTTCGCCGACGGCGACGACCGGATGCTGATGAAGCTGCTCGTCGACGGCGCGACCGACCGCGTCGTCGGCGTGCACGTGCTCGGCGATGCCGCGGCCGAGATGATCCAGCTTGCCGGCGTGGCGCAGACCGCCGGTGCGACCAAGGCGCAGTTCGACATGACGATGGCGCTGCACCCGAGTGCGGCCGAGGAGCTGGTGACGCTGCGTCAGGCATCGTAGAGCGACTATCCTGCTGGCTGCGTCTTGCGCGCCCAGCACCGTTTCACCGGGTTTCCGACCGGCAGGAAGTGCCCTTGGGGCATTAGCCACGCTTGGCACGATCGTAAATAGTTGCCGGAACCGGGCTGGGCGGTTTCCGGTCGAATGCGGCTCAATAACAAGGAGCGACCATGAAGAAAATCATTCTCGCCGGCGCACTGGCGCTGAGCACCGGTTTCGCCGCCGCCGCCTTCGTCGGCCCGAACAGCGCGCCGCTGATGACGACCGCGGCCGGCGCGGCCAAGGCCGCCGACGACGTGCCGGTGGTGCTCGAAGGTTACGTGGTCAAGTCGCTGGGTAACGACCAGTACGAGTTCCGCGACAACACCGGCACGATCAAGGTCGAGATCGACCACGACAAGTGGCCGGCGCAGGACATCACGCCGCAGATGAAGGTGCGCCTGTCCGGCAAGGTCGACCGCAGCAAGCTCACCGGCTTCGAGGACATCGACGTCAAGCTGGTCGAGATCATCAAGTAAGCGGCTTGCAACGCCCCGCAGGCAGTGCCCCCGGGGCATTCGCCGCCCCAAGCCTCCAACCCGCCGCCCGGCGGGTTTTTCGTGTCCGGTGTCAGGGCGGCAGCGGCCGGCCGAGGCAGAAGTCGTGGAAGGCGCGGACCCGCGGCGTCGGCTGCCGCCCGCCCGGGCGGACCAGATAGAGCGGCGTCGGCTCGCCGAGCCAGTCCGGCAGCGCCGCGACCAGCCGGCCGGCGGCCAGATCGTCGGCGACGTCGAGCGCCGATTTGTACGCGACGCCGTCGCCGCGCAGCGCCCATTCGCGCACGACCGCGCCGTCGTTGGCGTAGCGCGCCGGCCGGATCGGCACGCTTGTGTCGCCGCCGTCGGCTAGGCAGAAGCGCCAGACGACGTGGGCGCTGTCGCGGATGCTGAACGCAAGGCAGCGGTGGCGGGCCAGATCGGCCGGGGTGTCCGGCATGCCGTGGCGCGCCCAGTAGGCGGGGCTGGCGACGAGCACCCGGCGGCTGTCCGGTGCCAGCGGCGTGGCGATCACGCTGCCGTCCTGCTGCGTGCCGGCCCGGAAGGCGAGGTCGATCGAGCCGGCGACGAGGTCGTCGACCCGGTCGGACAGCCGCAGGTGCGGCACCACCGCCGGGTGCATGGCGCAGAATTCGTCGAGCCAGTCGAACACGAAGCGGCGGCCGAAATCCGACGGCGCCGAGATGCGCAACGGCCCGGCCAGCTCGCCACGATGCGCGGCGAGCGCGTCGCGGCCGGCGTCGAGCGCCTGCTGCGCCGCCAGCGCGCTGCGGTACCAGATCTCGCCCTCGGCGGTCAGCGACAGCTGCCGCGTGCTGCGCAGGAAGAGCCGTGCGCCGAGCTGGGCCTCCAGCCTTTTGAGCGCCACCGACAGCGCCGCCGGCGTCTGGTTGAGGTCGCGCGCGGCGCCCGAGAGCGAGCCGCGTTCGACGATGCGCAGAAACCAGTCCCAGCCGGGTAAATCGCTGGCCATTGCGGCCTCCTTGTTTTCAACAAAACATTGAAAATGTTTTGAAGATTATGGGGTTTTTCCATTGGAAAAGCGCGCGCATGATGCCGGCTGGAATCGGTCGACTGGCGTCGCAGCGAGGCATCAGCCGTTTCACGCAGGGCGCGTAGCAACGAGCCGCCGCCTGTGACGCCGATGCCCCGACATTTGCCGAAACTGGAGAACCCGCATGAAAGCCGTTGCCCTGGACCGTTACCTGCCGATCACCGATGCCGATGCGCTGCTCGACGTCGATCTGCCCAAGCCGGTCGCCACCGGTCGTGACCTGCTGGTGAAAATCGAGGCGATCGCCGTCAACCCGGTCGACACCAAGGTCCGTGCGCCGAAGGACAAGGTCGAGGCCAGCCCGCGCGTGCTCGGCTGGGACGCCGCCGGCGTGGTCGAGGCCGTCGGCCCGGACGTGACGCTGTTCAGCGTCGGCGACCCGGTGTACTACGCCGGCGACATCACCCGGCCCGGCTGCAATGCCGAATACCAGCTCGTCGACGAACGCATTGCCGCTGTCCGCCCGGCCACGCTGAACGCCGCCGATGCCGCCGCCCTGCCGCTGACGGTGATCACCGCGTGGGAGGCGCTGTTCGACCGGCTCGGCGTCGGCCGCAACGGCGAGGACAAGGGCAGGACCGCGCTGATCATCGGCGGCGCCGGCGGCGTCGGCTCGATCGCGATCCAGCTCGCCAAGGCGCTCGTCGGGCTGACGGTGATCGCGACCGCGTCGCGGCCCGAATCGCGCGACTGGGTGACCGCGCTCGGCGCCGACGCGACGGTCGACCACCGTGGCGACATCGCCGCGCAGCTCCGGGCGCTCGGCCACGATACGGTCGATTTCATCCTGTGCTTCAACGATACCGACCAGCACTTCGCGACGATGGCGCAGGTGATCGCGCCGCAGGGCAGGATCGTCAGCATCGTCGAGAACGCGACCCTGCTCGACCTGAACCTGCTGAAGTCCAAGAGCGCGACCTTCGTCTGGGAGTTCATGTTCACCCGGGCGATGTACCAGACGCCGGACATGATCAAGCAGCATGAGCTGCTGGCCGAGGTGGCGAAGCTGGTCGACGCCGGCACGCTGCGCACGACGGTCGGTGCGCATTACGGCGCGATCAGCGCCGCCAACCTCAGGCGCGCACACGCGACGCTCGAGGCCGGGCAGACCATCGGCAAGATTGTCCTCGCCGGTTTCTGATCACCACCATCACGGAGACAAACCGCCGCATTCGCGGCGGTTTTTTTTCACCCGGCCGCCGCGCGCGCAGCCGGCGCTGGGCAAATCCCGCTGTCGCAAATATGCTGGGGGTATTGACGCTGGGACGCATCGTTCACTAAATTGAAACCGATTTCACTTTCGGGTTCAGACCAATGCAGTTTGACCTTTCGGTGCTGCTTCCGCACCTGGACGTGCTGCGCGACGGGGCCGTGCTGACGGCGCAGGCCTGTGCGCTGGCGCTGGTCGGCAGCGTCGTCACCGGCGCGCTGGTGGCGATGGCGTCGACGTCGGCGTCCAAACCGTTGCGGCGGGCGGCCGACATCTATGTCGACATCTTCCGCAACGTGCCGTTCATCGTGCAGATGTTCTTCTTCTACTTCGGCCTGCCGGTGCTCGGCCTCTACATCGACGCCTTCACCACCGGCGTGGTCGCGCTGTCGATCGCCGGCGGTGCGTTCACGTCGAACGTGATCCGCTCGGGCATCCTCGCGATCGACCCGGGCGTGATCGAGGCCGCGCAGGTGTTCGGCCTTCACAAGCGCACCGTCTTCCTGAAGATCGTCATGCCGGTCGCGCTGCGCACGTCGATCCGTCCGCTCGGCGCGGTGCTGGTCAACCTGATCCTGACCTCGTCGATCCTGTCGACGATCACCCTGAACGAGCTGACCGGCTCGGCCAAGATCGTCGCGTCCGATACCTTCCGGCCGTTCGAGGTCTATTTCGTGCTGCTCGTCGTCTACGCCGCGCTGACCTGGAGCGTGTCGCTGGCGATCGGCGCGCTGCACCGGCGGCTGAACCGCGACATCGTGGAGGTCGTGTCCTGATGCAATACGGCAGCTTTACCTGGTACGACCTCGTCCTGCTCGCTCAGGGCCTGTCGGTGTCGGTGCTGGTCTTCCTCGCCACTTCGGCGATCGGGCTGGTGCTCGGCGTCGCGTGGGCGACGGTGCGCTTCTACCGGATTCCGGTGCTGATGCAGCTGGTGACGCTGGTTGCCGAGACGCTGAAGAACTCGCCGGTGCTGGTGCAGCTCTTCCTGGTGTTCTTCGGCCTGCCGGTGCTGGCGCAGATCAACGTCACACCGGTGCAGGCGGCGGTGATCACGCTGTCGGGCAATACCGCGGCGTTCATCTACGTGATCGCGGTGTCGGCGATCGAGTCGGTCGGCCGCGACCAGATCGAGGCGGCGCGGGTGTTCGGGCTGAGCCGCTGGCAGACGCTGCGCCGCGTGGTCTCGCCGCAGGCGACCGCCTTCGCCATCGGCCCGCTGATCGGCCTGGCGGTGAACCAGCTGCAGGTTACGTCGCTGGTGTCGGTGATCGGCGTCGTCGACCTGACCAAGATCGGCAACATCCTCAATCTGCGCACGCTCGAACCGTTCATCGTCTGGACGGCGGTCGGCGTGCTCTACTACCTGTGCGCCAAGCTGATTGCGCGGCTGGGCGGCAAGCTGGAGGCCCGCTTGCGCGCCCACAGCGACTGGAAAGGGCTGTGACATGATCAAGATCGAAGGTGTACGCAAGGTATTCAACGGCGTCACCGTGCTCGACCATATCGACCTGACGGTCGAGAAGGGCGAAGTGGTGTCCATCCTCGGCTCGTCCGGCTCGGGCAAGTCGACGCTGCTCCGCTGCATCAACGGGCTGGAGAGGCTCGACGGCGGCGGTATCACCGTCGACGGTTTCGACGTCTCGCGGCCGAAGGAGCTGGCCGAGGCGCGCAAGCGCTCGGCGACGGTGTTCCAGCTCTTCAACCTCTATCCGCACATGACCGCGGTGCAGAACCTGATGCTCGCGCCGGTCGAAGTGCTCAAGGTGCCGAAGGCAAAAGCCGAAGCCGATGCGCGCGCGCTGCTGGCCTCGGTCGGCCTCAGCGAGCGTGCCGATGCCTATCCGGCCCAACTGTCCGGCGGCCAGCGCCAGCGTGTCGGCATCGCCCGGGCGCTTGCGGTGAACCCGAGCTATCTGCTGCTCGACGAAGTCACCAGCGCGCTCGACCCGGAAATGACGGCCGAAGTGCTGCGCATCCTCGCGCGGCTGGCCGACGAGGGTACGACCATGGTTTTCGTCACCCACGAAGTCGAGTTCGCGCGGACGATCTCGAGCCGCGTGGTGTTTCTGGAAAAAGGCCGCCTGCTGGTCGACCTGCCGACCGCCGAATTTTTCGCCGACGACGGCGGGCTGGCGAACCCGCGCGTCCGGCAGTTTCTCTCCAATATGAGCAAGGGATGACACGATGATTCTGCTGGCCAATTCCGAAGCCTGGCCCGGCTTTGCCACCTCGGTCGAGCTGCTGAAACAGGGCGCGCACGGACTCGACGCCATGGTTGCCGGCATCGGCAGGGTCGAACGCGAAGCCGGCGTGCGCAGCGTCGGCTACGGCGGCTGGCCGAACATGCTGGGGCGGATGGAGTTCGACGCCGCGGTGATGGACGGCACGACCCGCGACGTCGGTGCCGTCGGCGCGCTGCCCGACATCCTGCCGGCGTGCGCGGTCGCGCAGCAGGTGATGCAGCGGCTGCCGCACGTGATGCTCACCGGCGAAGGGGCAAAGCGGTTTGCGATTGAAACCGGTTTCTCTCCGGAAGAGACGCTGCTCGACGACAGCAAGCGCGTCTGGTGGGAGAGGCTGGAGCAGGAACTCGGCGCCGACATCGCGCGTTTCCCCGACGTGCCGCTGATCCCGCTGTCCCGAACCATCACCGACCCCGAGCGCGTCCGCGACACCACGGTGTTCCTTTGCCGCGACAGTGCGCAGGGCATCCACAGCGCGACGTCGACATCGGGCTGGGCGTGGAAATACCCGGGCCGCCTGGGCGATTCGCCGATCGCCGGTGCCGGCTTCTACGCCGACAGCCGTTACGGCGCCGCCGCGTGTACCCATACCGGCGAAATGACAGTACGCTGCAGTACCGCGCGCAGCATCGTGCTGGCGATGAAGCTCGGCCGCTCGCTCGAAGATGCGGTCGCGCTTGCCGTCGAAGAGCTGTCCGAACTCACCACGGGTTTCCTTGCCGGCGTCGTGATCCACGCGATCGACGCCAGTGGCGACCACCGGGTGGTCAATTTCCGTTGCCAGGGCGACATCAAGTACTGGCTGTGGGAACCGTCGATGGCGCAGCCGGAGCTGCGCACGGCATTGCGTGCCTGAACCTGCTGGGCGGCCGCGCCTGCGTATTTCGTCCCCGTTCGATGCTCGGGATCCTCATGGACTTCGTGTCCACTGCGGTCTCCCCCAAGGGGGCTTCCAGCGGGGCGCCCTTGCTTCGTGCGGAAACGAACCGGTGCAGCCGCCTGCTGAAGCAGGTCCTTAGTCTTCCGTTCAGACTTCAAACCTCAACCGATCGCTGACAGGGAAACACCATGAAAAAACGTCTCTTCTCCGGCTTCACCGTTCTGGCCCTCGCGGCCGGGATGACCTTCACCGCAGCCTCGGCCGTCGCCGGCAAACTCGAGGACATCAAGGCGCGCGGCACCGTGCGCATCGGCGTGTCGCTCGGCGGCGAGCCCGTGGGCTTTCGCGACGCCCGCAACAACCCGGTCGGCTACGATGTCGACGTCGCCAACAAGATCGCCGCCAAGCTCGGCGTGAAGCCCGAGTTCACCGACGTCTCCGGTGACGCGCGGATCTCGATGCTGATGTCGGGCCAGCTCGACCTCGTCGTCGCCAACGTCTCGATCACGCCCGAGCGCGCCAAGGCGATCGACTTCTCGCACCCGTACAACCGCGCCGGGCTGCGGCTGATCGTGCAGAAAAGCGCCGGCATCAAGGACCTGAAGGGCCTGAGCGGCAAGAGCATCGTCGTCGGCCGCGGCAGCACCGGCGAAACGTTCATCAAGCGCGAAGTCCCGGGCGCCAAGCTCGTCTACACCGACAATTTCGCGCCCGAAGGCGTGTTGCTGCTGCAACAGAAGCGCGTCGAAGCCGGCATCGAGGATTCGTCGCTGCTCGACTATCTGGCGACCAAGAACAACGCGCTGGTGACGCTGCCGGGGTTGTACTCGAACGACCCGATCGGCATCGGCATCGCCAAGGGCGACGCGAAGTTCCTCGGCTTCATCAACGGCTTCGTCGACGACTACGTCAAGTCCGGCGCTTACGCGGCCAACTACAAGAAGTGGTGGGGCAAGAGTGCCAACCCGCCGTCGCTGACCGACGCGAAATAAGCCGGTCCGCCGCACACGACAAAGCCGCGCATTGCGCGGCTTTTTTCATCGGCCGGCTCAGCCGGCGCTGCTGCGCGGCACGAAGCGCGTTGGTACGCGCACCGGCGGCATGCCGGGGCGGAAGCGCTCGGGCTCGCTCAGTATCTGCAGGATTTCACGCACATAATCGCGCTTGGCGTAGCCGATCGACGCGACCGGATAGGCGTCGAAGCGCGTCAGCGACAGGTCGTCGAAACCGTAGAGCCGGAACCGCGCCGGCCGGCCGTCGGCGAAGGACGCGCGGTGGACGTCGAGGATGCCCATCGCCATCGCGTCGGCGGTGCAGAACACCGCGTCCGGTTCGCCGGCGTCGAACAGCGCCGGTGCGGCGGCGTGGCCGCTCTCGTACGAATAGTCGCCCTGCAGCGTCTGCAGCAACCGCAGGCCGTGGCAGGCGAACGCGGCGTGGTAGCTGGCGATCCGCGCGGCCTCGACGCTCGACGTCGCGCGGCCGGTCACCAGCACCACGTCGCGCACGCCCTTGGCCGCCGCGTCGGCGACCGCTTCGGCAATGCCGCAGGCGTCGTCGGTGAGCACCGCCGGCGAGTCGGCGTCGCCGCGGCCGTTGAGCATCAGCGTCAGCCGGGTATCGAACATCCGGCGCACCGTGGCTGCGTCGGCAAAGTCGGAGAACACCAGTACCGCGTCGACATGCCAGGCGATGCCGCTGCGCAGGAAGTCCTCGACCCGGTCGACCGAGCCGACCCGCAGCAGGATCACCTGCTTGCCCAGCCCCTGGATCTCGGAAAGCAGCAGGTCGAACAGGTCGAGGTCGCTCAGGTCGTGGATGTGGTTGACGACGATGGCGACGAGGTTGACCGAACGCGTCGTCAGGCTGCGCGCGAGCAGATTGGGCTTGAAGCCGAGCTGGCGCGCGGCGTCGAGCACGCGCTGGCGCTTGTCGGCGGCGACCGGCCGCGGTTCGCTCGCCAGCGCGCGCGACGCAACCGCGCGCGAAACGCCGGCGAGCCGGGCAACGTCGGAAATGGTGGGTTTTCGCTGCTCGTCGTTCACGGTTGTACCGGTTTGTCGCATTGGACGGCCATGATACAGCGAGCCGCCTCCGATGATGCGCAGGCCCCGTCGTCACGCATTTCGCGGCTGTGCCGTGCCGAAAAAGGCCAGCACCCCGCAAGGGGATGGCGGTCACAAGCGCGCGACATGCCCTTGCGAGGCTAGTAGTAACAAGTTATTGCCAGGGTGCGCAACGCAGCGGACGGTCTCTTTTCGGCCCGGCCCTGCGGGTTCGGGACATTTCCGGCGCCGCGCGGTGTCGCCTGCTTGCGGTGCGCGCAGCGCGGCGTGACCGGTTTTGCGCACGCCGTCCCGAACTGCCCCGAACGCGGTCGCGACATGCGCGACGACAGGCCCCGGGCCTTGATTTGCAAACGGTTTCATCCGCGCCCGGCCATGCCGCTGCTGTATAATCGGCCGTTTTGTTCGGGCTGCGCGGTGTATGCACGTTTTTTATGATGAGGATGGCGGCTTCAAGGTCGCCACGGTGAAGGAGGCGCAGGCCGCCAGCTTCATGATCGAGGACGTGCGCGGCAAGCGCGGCAAGATCAAGGCGGCCAACGTGCTGCTGAAGTTCGAGCGGCCCGACCCGGCCGCGCTGCTGGCCGAGGCCGAAGCGCTCGCCGCCGAGATCGACGTCGATTTCCTGTGGGAAGTCTGCGGTGCCGACGAATTCGGTTTCGAGGACATCGCCGCCGAATACTTCGGCGCCGGCCCGTCGCCGCAGCAGCAGGCGGCGGCGCTGATCCGCATCGCCCAGGCGCCGATGTACTTCTACAAGAAGGGCCGCGGCCGCTACAAGGCCGCGCCGGAAGAGAACGTCAAGGCCGCGCTGGCCGGCATCGAGCGCAAGAAGCGCGAGGCCGAGCAGATGGCCGCGTGGCAGGCCGAGCTCGAAGCCGGCACGCTGCCCGAGGCGTTCGGCGCGGGGCTGAAGCGGCTGATCCACCGGCCGGACAAGAACGGCCTCGAGTACAAGGCGCTGGCCGCCGCGGCCGACGCGCAGCAGACCAGCGTATTGCGGCTGCTCGAACGCGTCGGCGCGATCGCCGACATCGAGCAGTACTTCCTCGACGGCTTCGAGCTCGAATACTTCCCCAAGGGCCGCGACGGCGTCACCGACGCAGGTGTCGCCGCACCCGACGAGCTGCCGGTTGCCGCGGTCGAGGCGTTCTCGATCGACGACGTGACGACGACCGAAATCGACGACGCATTCAGCATCAGGGCGCTGGCCAACGGCAACTGGCAGGTTGGCATCCACATCGCCGCGCCGGTGCTCGGCATCGCGCCCGGCAGCCCGCTCGACGCGCAGGTGTTCGAGCGGCTGTCGACGGTGTACTTTCCCGGCGACAAGATCACCATGCTGCCGGACTCGGCGGTCGACGTGTTCACGCTCGAAACCGGCAGTGCGCGCCCGGCGGTGAGCATGTACGTCGAGCTGACCCCGGGCTTCGACGTCGTCGGTCACCGATCGGTCGTCGAGCGCGTGCCGATCGTCGCCAACCTGCGGCACGACCAGATCGAAGCGCACTTCAACGAGGACACCGCCGGCCAGGACGGCGGCGACTACCCGTACAAGCGCGAACTCAACTTCCTCTGGCAACTCGCGAATGCGCTCGAGGCGCGCCGCGGCAAGGCGGAAGACCCGAACGCACCGGTCAGGCTCGACTACAGCTTCTATGTCGACCGACTTGCCGACGGCGCGAAGAAGGTCCGCATCCTGCCGCGCAAACGCGGCGCACCGATGGACAAGCTCGTTGCCGAACTGATGATCTTCGTCAACAGCACCTGGGGGATGGACCTGCACAAGGCCGAGATCGCCGCGATCTACCGCGTGCAGGGGCAGGGCCGGGTACGGATGACGACACAGTTCGGCCCGCACGTCGGCCTCGGCGTCGACTGCTACGCGTGGTCGAGTTCGCCGCTCAGGCGCGCGGTCGACTTCGTCAACCAGTCGCAGATCGTTGCGATGATCCGGGGCGAAACGCCGCGCTTCGCCAGGAACGACGCCGAGCTGTTCGGCGCGATCGGCGCGTTCGACACCGCCTACGCCGCATACGGCGAGTTTCAGGACAAGATGGAACGCTACTGGTGCCTGCGCTACCTTGAACAGGAGAACCTGACCGAACTCTCCGCGACGCTGATCAAGGAAAACCTTGTTCGCATCGACGGCCTGCCGCTGGTGATGCGCGTGCCGGGGCTGCCGGAATTGCCGGCCGGATCGACGGTCAAACTGCAGAGGCTGGCGATCGATTTCCTTGAACTGACCGTCGAATGCCGACTGGCGACGATGTAAGGTCCGACCATGTTGCCCAAACGAAAACTCGATGAACTGCTGCCGGTGCGCTTCCGCAACGGCGAGCAGGTCAAGCAATTCTCCAAACCGTGCGTGCGCTGCGGCAACATGCTGCAGGCGCGCGACATGGAAGGCGCGGCCCGGCTGGTCGAGGACCATCTGGCGATCGCCGCAACGGCACGCTGCCCCAAGTGCGGCGATTCGTTCGGCATTGCCTGCGTCGTCGACAACAGCAAGCGCGTCCGGCGCGTGATCATTCCGGCGTGGGCGTTCGGCCTCTACCTGCGCAACCTGCCGACGCAGGCCGGCGAGCTGAACCCGGCGTCGGCCCCCGAACGCCCGCAGCCCGAGCGGCTGCAGGCCGAGAACGAGGCGCCGCCGGCGCCCCATCACCGGGTCGAGCACCGCAACGTCGTCCGCGCCGACGAGCTCGTCGGCCGCTACGGCGACAAGCCGATCCCGGCTTGGGTCGTCGTCGACGGCGCGCAGCTCAATTTCGAGCGTGTCGAGCTTGGCAACCGCGTTGCGCCGGGCGAGTTCCTGCTGGACGGGTGCCTCGTCTACCGCGCGGCCTGAGTCGCCCCGCATGAAAAAACCGGCCCGGGAGGCCGGTTTTTTCATGCCCGGCATGCGGGCTCGCTGCGGCTGCAAGACGACAACCGGCGGCGCCGGGCGGACGGATGACGGGGCCGCCCTCTTGCCAGAAACACGATCCATTAGAATATGTTGCTTTGATGATATTTAAGCCATTCTGACGATTGCCTTGCCATTCCTTTGAAGCAAGAATCGCCTGCCTCCGTTTCCCGACGGGGACGACCACAACGATCAAGGGCGGGCGGGATGAGGACGAAGCGGACGATCGCGGCAACACTGATGCTGGCGCTGACGTCGCCGGCATGGGCCGCGGCGTGGAGCGACAGCCAGGTCTACGTGGCCGGTGACACCGCCGACTACGCCGGCAAGACCTGGCGCGCCAAGTGGTGGACGCGGGGCAACACGCCGGGCGCCGAGCAATGGGGGCCGTGGGAAATCGCCGGAGCGGCTCCGGCTCCGACGCCGGCCGGACAGTACCCGGCCTGGGATGCGGCCAGAACCTACGACACCCCGGGACAGCGGGTCAGCTTCAACGGCAAGGTCTACGAGAACCAGTGGTGGACGCGCGGCGACAGTCCGGCAACCAGTTCCGGCGCCGCCGGCTCGGGCAAGGTCTGGCTGCCGGTCGGCTCGACAACGCCGACGCCCGCACCAACGCCAACGCCAACGCCAACGCCAACGCCAACGCCAACGCCAACGCCAACGCCAACGCCAACGCCGGCACCGACACCGACACCGACACCGACACCGGCTCCAACGCCAGCTTCAACCCCGGCCGGCAGCCTTGTTCCGGCGCGCAAGCTGCTGCTCGAGCAGCCGGGCGACATCGGCAAGCTGCGTTCGGCGCAGTTGCGCTCGTTCAACCACACGCCGTTCCAGTCGACCGGATACTGGGTTCAGCCGGGAGACGTACTCGTCGTCAGTTACTACGTCACCGGCGCCGCGCCGAACCGCGCGCCGGAGATCTGGATTCACTCAATCGACGACGACAGCTGGAACTACGACAGCGACCAGAAGGTGAAGCTGGCCACCGGCTCGACGACGATCACCGCGACGAAGACCGGTGCCGTCTACGTCTCGGTGTTCAACGAGCCGACCGGTGGCGAGATGAATGTCGAGATCGTCTCCGGCGGCCGGGTGATGCCGCGCTTCGTGCTCGGCCAGCACAGCGCAGCCGACTGGACGCAGATGCTCGCCAGCTACGGCAACGCGCCGTACGCCGAGCTCGTCGGCAGGCGGACGATGCTGACGGCGACGCTGGCCAAGGCGAAGCAGCACGTCGACGACCCGGTGGCGCTGCTCCAGCTGTGGGACCGGATCGTCGATCTCGAGGACGAGCAGTACGGCATCAAGCTGGGCAACGCCTGGCCGCACAACCCGACGCCGCACCGTTTCCACTTTGTCGAGCTGCCGCCGTACGACGGCTGGATGTATTCGTGGCAGTACCGGATGGCAAGCGCGTCCGACGACGGCGCGATCGGCGCGGTCCTCAACCCGAAAATGCTCAGGACCGGTGGCTGGGGGTCCTGGCACGAACTCGGGCACCAGTACCAGATGTCGGCGATGACCTGGGCCGACCAGACCGAGGTGACGGTCAACCTGTCGTCGTCCTATGTGCAGCGCGCGCTCGGCCAGCCTTCGCGCTACGAAACGCAGGGCACATGGACCAAGACCTTCGCCTACCTGGCGCAGCCGAGCCGCGATTTCGCCGCGCAGTCCGACCTGTTCGTGCGGGCGACGATGTTCTGGCAGCTCGACCTGGCGTTCGGCCGCGACTTCTACGCCCGGCTCGGTACCCAATACCGCAACATGCCGGCGGCGCAGCGGCCAACGACCGATGCGGCGAAGAAACAGTCTTTCGTGATCGAGGCCAGTCGTGCCGCCGGTTACGACCTGACCGGTTTCTTCGAGCGCTGGGGCATCCCGGTCGAGGCGGCGACGAAATCAGCGCTGGCGACGATGGCGCTGCAGCCGCTATCGGCGCCGATCTGGGAGAACCGCGACAGCAACATCAAGTACAGCTTCTACTGATCCGTCAGTACACCGGAGCACTCGTTGGCCGGGCCTTGTGCCCGGTTTTTTTTCGGCTGCGGGGAGCGATCGGCAGTGGGAAAGGTCGTAGCAGGGCGGGCTTGGGCATCAAACCGGCCGCTCGGCGAAAATACCGCTTGGATTGCCGGGTACGAGGTCTATAATCCTGAGCCCTGTTTACCCGTTTCGGTCAGGCCGAGGTTCGCCATGCAACGTTCGATGCTCAAGTCCAAGATCCACCGCGTCACGACGACGCACTCGGAACTCAATTACGAGGGTTCGTGTGCGATCGACGAGGATCTGCTGGACGCGGCAAACATCCTTGAATACGAAGAAATCGAGATCTGGAACGTCACCAACGGCGCGCGTCTGGCGACCTACGCGATCAGGGCCGCGCGCGGTTCGGGCATCATCTCGGTTAACGGTTCGGCGGCGCGCCAGGCGCAGGTCGGCGACCTCTTGATCATCGCAACCTTCGCCCGTTACGACGAGGCCGAGCTGAAGAAGCACGAGCCGTCGCTGGTCTTCGTCAACGAAGCCAACCGCATCGTCAGCGTCAAACACAGCACGCCGGCGCAGATGGCGTAAATGCCGGTCGGCACCGACCGGCGGTCATTTCTTGCGGTTCCGGTAAATATTACCGATATCTGATTCAGAGCACGCTGTGCGATGCATGCACCAAGGCCAGGCACCTAAGCCTGGCCTTTTTGTTGCCGGCACTCGTCCGTACAATCCGTCCCATTCTCGTTCCGACCGGGCCCCGATGCGCGTTCGCCTGCTGACGCTGCTGCTGTTCTGCCTTGCGCTGACCGGGCGAGGATTGCCGGCCGTCTATGCGGCGGCGGCCAAGCCCGTCGTCTGCACGGTGGCGGGCACGGTGCCGGCCGGCGACGCGCCGGACTGCCACGATGCACCGTGCTGCATGCCGGCCGCCTTGCCGGCGACGCCGGCGAGCGTGCCGCCGATGCCGCATCGCCCGGTCGAGGTCGCCGCATGCCACCGCCCGGGCTGCGGCAGCGATGCGCCGGCCTGGTGCGCACGCGATCCGCCGGAGGAGGCGATTTCCCGAGCCGTCTCCCTTTGACTACCCAGGACCCAACGATGATTTCCCTTCGCAATTTCTGCTGCGGCCTTGCCCTGGCCGCGCTGTCGCTGACCGCCAACGCGCACGAATACAAGGCCGGCGACCTGTTCATCCACCACCCGTGGGCGCGTGCAACGCCGCCCGGCGCACAAAGCGGCGGCGTGTTCCTGCTGGTGAAGAACAGCGGCGATGCCGCCGACCAGCTCGTCGGCGTCGAGACCGCTGCGGCGGCCACGGCCGAACTGCATCAGATGAAGCTCGACAACGGCGTGATGAAAATGAACGCCGTGACCGCGATCGACATTCCGGCCAGGGGAGAGGTCGAGCTCAAGCCCGGCGGCTACCATGTGATGCTGTTCAAGCTCGCGGCGCCGCTGAGGGAGGGCGACAAGTTCCCGCTGACGCTCAGGTTCAAGCGCGCCGGCAACGTCAAGGTCGACATCAAGGTCGAGGCGATGGGGGCCAAGGCCGAGACGATGCACCAGCACTGAGCTCAAGCTCGTTAGCCGACTGCGCGTCCTCGACCGGTGCCCGGAGCCCCGCAAGGGTGCTGCCTTCGGGGCGTAACCTAAGGGCACTTCCTTCGGTGCGTCCTCATGGACTCCACGTTGATGGATGTTCCCCTGCATCGGGCGTGAACGCTTGGCCCGTTCGCCTACCGAGGCGAGCGACCGTCGTAAACGGCCCGTGTACCGGGCCGTTTTGCATGGTGCCGGCATGCAAAGCCGCGGCGGCACAGGCGTATCATTCGGGGCATTGCCATTGTCACCGGAACCCGCATGAACCCGATCGCCGTCAAGGACTACCTCCTTTCCTTGCAGCAGAACATCGTCGCCACCCTCGAAGCCTACGACGGCGGCACCTTCATCGCCGACCGCTGGGAACGGCAGGCCGGCGGCGGCGGTGTCAGCCGGGTGATCGAGGATTCGGCGCTGTTCGAGCGCGGCGGCGTGCTGTTCTCGCACGTGCTCGGCGACGCGATGCCGGCCTCGGCGACCGCACACCGGCCCGAACTCGCCGGTCGAAGCTGGGAGGCGATGGGCGTATCGCTGGTGCTGCACCCGAAGAACCCGTACGTGCCGACCGTGCACCTGAATGTGCGTTTCTTCCGTGCCTACGCCGACGGCGTCGACGATGTCTATTGGTTCGGTGGCGGGATGGACCTCACGCCTTACTACGGCTTCGAGGACGACGCCGTCCACTTCCACGCCACGTGCCGCGATGCGCTGGCACCGTTCGGCGACGCGTACCACCCGAAGTTCAAGGCGTGGTGCGACCGCTACTTCCTCCTCAAACACCGCAACGAGGCGCGCGGCATCGGCGGCATCTTCTTCGATGATCTGACCGAGCTCGGTTTCGACGGCGGCTTCGCGATGATCCGCGCCGTCGGCGACGCCTTCCTGCCGGCGTACACGACCATCGTCGAGCGCCGGCGTGAACTGGCCTGGGGCGAGCGCGAGCGCGACTGGCAGGCCTACCGGCGCGGTCGCTACGTCGAGTTCAACCTCGTCTGGGACCGCGGCACGCTGTTCGGGCTGCAGTCGGGCGGCCGCACCGAGTCCATCCTCTGCTCGATGCCGCCGTCGGCCAAGTGGCGCTACGACTGGCAACCGCCGGCGGGCTCCGAAGAGGCGCGCCTGCTGAGCGACTTCCTGCCGGTGCGCGACTGGCTGGGCGGGGCATCGCCCGCTCGGTAAGGGCAGGAGAATGACCATGAAACTGCGGATCACGCCGGGCGACATCACCACGCTGGCCATCGATGCCATCGTCAACGCGGCAAACGAATCGCTGCTCGGCGGCGATGGCGCGATCCATCGTGCCGCAGGTCCGGGCCTGCTGGCCGAATGCCGGAGTTTGAAAGGCTGCCCGACCGGGCAGGCGCGGATCACCGGCGGCCATGGGCTGCCGGCGCGATTCGTGATCCACACCGTCGGCCCGGTCTGGCGTGGCGGCGGTCACGGCGAGGCGGCGCTGCTGGCGAGCTGCTATCGCGAAAGCCTGAAACTGGCGGCGGCCAACGGCATCGCCAGCATCGCGTTTCCGGCGATCAGTTGCGGCGTCTACGGCTATCCGCTCGACGCGGCGGTCGACATCGCCGTGACCACGGTGACGGCGTGCGCCGGGCACGGCAGCGTGGCCGAAGTGCACTTCGTGCCGTTCGGCGATGCTGCATTGCGGGCGTACCGGGCAAGGCTCGACGCCACCCCAGGGTACTTGTAGTCACAAGCTACTGACCTACATTAAGTTTTTTGCGTTTCAAACAATGCAGCGCCGTTTTTTTCTGGCACACTCGATCATCCGACCAAGCCAATTAGTACCGGTTTGTGGTCGGTGCAGCCCTTGCCCCCGGCGGAATGTGCAGATGTCGGCCCTACCCGATGCGCGCGCCGCGCCAGTCCACAAGACATGGTCCCGCAAACTGCCCGAACACCTCGAAAAGCTGGCCTGTGGCCGGCTTTTTTTTCGCGGATTGCATTCATTTATCGCATTAGGCCAGCGTGCGCTGGAAAGGAAACGAGCGTGATGGACCCGGCAAAGCCCGAGCAGCAGGGGCTGTACGACCCTGCCAATGAACACGACGCCTGTGGCGTCGGCTTTATCGCCCATGTGAAGGGGCAGAAGAGTCATTCGATCGTCGAGCAGGGTTTGCTGATCCTGAAGAACCTCGACCACCGCGGCGCCGTCGGTGCCGACGCGCTCGCCGGCGACGGCGCGGGCATCCTGATCCAGATTCCGGACGTGCTCTATCGCGAGGAAATGGCAAAGCAGGGCGTGGTACTGCCACCGGTCGGCGAATACGGCGTCGGCATGGTGTTCCTGCCGCAGGAAGCCGCGTCGCGTGCAGCCTGTCAGGAAGAAATCGAACGTGCGACGCGCGCCGAAGGCCAGGTCGTCCTTGGCTGGCGTGACGTCCCGGTCAACGCGACGATGCCGATGTCGCCGGCGGTCAAGGCCAAGGAGCCGGTGATCCGGCAGATTTTCATCGGCCGCGGTCCGGACGTTCTGGTTACCGACGCGCTCGAACGCAAGCTCTACGTGATCCGCAAGGACGCCAGCCATGCGATCCGCCGCCTGAAGCTGACTCACGGCCACGAGTTCTACGTGCCGTCGTTCTCGGCGCGCACCGTCAACTACAAGGGCCTGCTGCTCGCCGACCAGGTCGGCGTCTACTACCACGACCTCGCCGATGCACGCTGCGTCTCGGCGCTGGCGCTGGTCCACCAGCGTTTCTCGACCAATACCTTCCCGACATGGGATCTGGCGCATCCGTTCCGGATGATCGCGCACAACGGTGAAATCAACACCGTACGCGGCAACGTCAACTGGATCCGTGCGCGCGAAGGCGCAATCAGCTCGCCGGTGCTCGGCGACAGCCTGAACAAGGTCTGGCCGCTGATCTACCCGGGACAGTCCGACTCGGCGTCGTTCGACAACGCGCTCGAACTGCTGGTGATGGGCGGCTACTCGCTCGCGCAGGCGGTGATGATGATGATTCCGGAAGCGTGGGAAAAGCACACGCTGATGGGCGAAAACCGCCGCGGTTTCTACGAATACCACGCCGCAATGATGGAACCGTGGGACGGCCCGGCCGCCGTGGCATTCACCGACGGCCGCCAGATCGGCGCGACGCTGGACCGCAACGGCCTGCGCCCGGCGCGTTACCTCGTGACCAAGGACGACCTCGTCGTGATGGCGTCCGAATCGGGCGTGCTGCCGATCGCTGACGAGCGCATTGCGCAGAAGTGGCGTCTGCAGCCGGGCAAGATGTTCCTGATCGACATGGAACAGGGCCGCATCATCGACGACAAGGAAATCAAGGACGGCCTCGCCAACGCCAAGCCGTACCGCGAGTGGGTCGACAAGATCCGCATCAAGCTCGACGAGGTGCAGGACGCGCTCGAGGCACCGAAGTCGCCCTGTAGCAGCCTGCTCGACTGCCAGCAGGCCTTCGGCTACACGCAGGAAGACATCAAGGTCATCCTCAAACCGATGGCCGAGAACGGCGAAGAAGCCACCGGCTCGATGGGCAACGACTCGGCGCTGACCGTGCTCTCGGGCAAGGCCAAGCCGCTGTACAACTATTTCCGCCAGCTGTTCGCCCAGGTGACCAATCCGCCGATCGACCCGATCCGCGAAGACCTGGTGATGTCGCTGGTGTCGTTCATCGGCCCGAAGCCGAACCTCTTGAACCCGGCCGACATCAACCCGCCGATCCGCCTCGAAGTGTCGCAGCCGGTGCTGTCGGCGACCGACATCGAGAAGATCCGCCACATCGGCAAGTACACCGGCGGCAAGTTCCGTTCGCACGAGCTGAACATCTGTTACCCGGCGGCGTGGGGCAAGGCCGGCATCGAGGCACGCCTTGCGTCGCTCGCGGCCGAAGCCGAAGACGCGGTCAAGGGCGGCGCCAACATCCTGATCGTGTCGGACCGCAAGCTCGACGCGGCCAATGTCGCGATTCCGGCGCTGCTGGCGACGTCGGCGGTGCACCAGCATCTGGTCAAGCAGGGCCTGCGCACCAGCACCGGCCTCGTCGTCGAAACCGGTTCGGCGCGCGAAACGCACCATTTCGCACTGCTCGGCGGTTTCGGTGCCGAAGCGGTCCACCCGTATCTGGCGATGGCCACGCTGGCCGATTTCGCGGGCGGTGATGCCGAACTCGCGAGCCGTTACCAGAAGCATTTCATCAAGGCGGTCGGCAAGGGCCTGATGAAGGTGATGTCCAAGATGGGCATCTCGACCTACATGTCGTACACCGGTGCGCAGATCTTCGAAGCGGTCGGCCTGCAGAAGGCGCTGGTCGACAAGTACTTCACCGGCACCAGCTCGAACGTCGAAGGCATCGGCCTGTTCGAAGTCGCCGAAGAAGCGCTCAAATTGCACACCGCTGCGTTCTCCACCGACCCGGTGCTCGCCGACGCACTCGACGCCGGCGGCGACTACGCGTTCCGCATCCGTGGCGAAGACCACCTGTGGACGCCGGACTCGATCGCCAAGCTGCAGCACGCCACGCGCTCGGGCCAGTATTCGACGTACAAGGAATACGCGGCGCTGATCAACGACCAGACCAAGCGGCACCTGACGCTGCGTGGCCTGTTCGAAATCAGGCCGGTCGGTGCGCCGGTGCCGCTCGACGAAGTCGAGTCGGCCAAGGAGATCGTCAAGCGTTTCGCCACCGGCGCGATGAGCCTTGGCTCGATCTCGACCGAAGCGCACAGCACGCTGGCACTGGCGATGAACCGGATCGGCGGCAAGAGCAATACCGGCGAAGGCGGTGAGGATGCCAAGCGCTTCATCCCGCTCAAGGCCGGCCAGACGCTGTCCGAAGTGATCGGCAAGAGCCGGATCGAGCGCGACTACACCTTCAAGGAAGGCGACAGCCTGCGCTCGGCGATCAAGCAGGTCGCGTCGGGCCGATTCGGCGTCACCGCCGAATACCTCGTCAACGCCGACCAGATCCAGATCAAGATGGCGCAGGGCGCCAAGCCGGGCGAAGGCGGCCAGCTGCCGGGCCACAAGGTGTCCGAATACATCGGCTTCCTGCGCCACTCGGTGCCGGGCGTCGGGCTGATCTCGCCGCCGCCGCACCACGACATCTACTCGATCGAGGATCTGGCGCAGCTGATCCACGACCTGAAGAACGTCAATGCGCAGGCGTCGATCTCGGTCAAGCTCGTCTCGGAAGTCGGCGTCGGCACCGTTGCCGCCGGCGTGACCAAGGCCAAGGCCGACCATCTGGTGATCGCCGGCCATGACGGCGGCACCGGTGCCAGCCCGCAATCGTCGATCAAGCATGCCGGTTCGTCGTGGGAACTCGGCCTGGCCGAGACCCAGCAGACGCTGGTGCTGAACCGCCTGCGCGGCCGTGTCCGCGTCCAGGTCGACGGCCAGATGAAGACCGGCCGCGACGTTGTCATCGGCGCGCTGCTCGGCGCCGACGAGTTCGGCTTCGCGACCGCGCCGCTGGTCGTCGAAGGCTGCATCATGATGCGCAAGTGCCACCTGAACACCTGCCCGGTCGGCGTCGCGACGCAAGACCCGGAGCTGCGCCGCCGCTTTACCGGCCAGCCCGAGCACGTGGTCAACTACTTCTTCTTCGTTGCCGAAGAGGTGCGCGAGCTGATGGCCAGCCTCGGCGTGCGTCGTTTCGACGAACTGATCGGCCGTGCCGACCTGCTGGACAAGCGCGCCGGCATCGAACACTGGAAGGCGCAGGGTCTGGACTTCAGCAAGGTGTTCCACCTGCCGGCGGTCGACGCTGCCGAGCCGCGCCTGCACGTCGACGTGCAGGACCACGGCCTCGAGAAGTCGCTCGACAACGTGCTGGTCGCCAAGGCGCAGACCGCGCTCGACACCGGCGCCAAGGTGGCGATCGAGACGTCGATCATCAACGTCAACCGGACCGTCGGCGCGATGCTGTCGGGCGAGGTCGCGCGCCGCTATGGCAACGCCGGCCTGCCGGACGACACGATCAACGTTCGCCTGAACGGCACGGCCGGCCAGAGCTTCGCGGCCTTCCTCGCCAAGGGCATCACCTTCGAGCTGGTCGGCGAAGGCAACGACTACGTCGGCAAGGGCCTGTCGGGTGGGCGGATCATCGTGCGCCCGGCCGCCGGTTTCGTTTGCGATACCGCGGCCAACATCATCGTCGGCAACACCGTGATGTACGGCGCGACCGATGGCGAGGCCTTCCTCGCCGGTGTCGGCGGCGAACGCTTTGCCGTGCGCAACTCGGGTGCGACCGCCGTCGTCGAAGGCGTCGGCGACCACGGTTGCGAATACATGACCGGCGGCACCGTCGTCGTGCTCGGCAACACCGGCCGCAACTTCGCCGCCGGCATGTCGGGCGGCATCGCCTATGTCTTCGACGAGGACGGCGGTTTTGCCGACCGCTGCAATATGGCGCAGGTCGCGCTCGAAGCGGTCCTGCCGGCCGGCGAGCAATCGGCGGACGAGCCGCGTCACCGCGATCTGGCCGACGAAACCCAGCTCAAGTCGCTGGTCGAACGTCATGCCGCACTGACCGGCAGCAACCGGGCCAAGGCCATCCTGGCCGACTGGGACGCGAGCCGTGCCCGCTTCATCAAGGTCTATCCGAACGAATACCGCCGCGCGCTCAAGGAACTGGCCGCCGCGAAGGCAGAGCAGCAGAAGGAGATTGCATAAATGGGCAAGCCCACAGGGTTTCTCGAATTCGAGCGCGTCTCGGAAAGCTATGCGCCGGTTGCCGAGCGCGTGACCCACTACCGCGAATTCGTCGCGCGTCTGGTCGACGACGCGGCGAAGACGCAAGGCGCGCGCTGCATGGACTGCGGCATTCCGTTCTGCAACAACGGCTGCCCGGTCAACAACGTCATTCCGGACTGGAATGACCTCGTGTTCCGCGGCAACTGGCAGGACGCGCTGGCGGTGCTGCACTCGACCAACAACTTCCCCGAGTTCACCGGCCGCATCTGCCCGGCGCCGTGCGAAGCGGCCTGTACGCTCGGCATCAACGCCGATCCGGTCGGCATCAAGTCGATCGAGCGCTACATCGTCGACAAGGGCTGGGAAGAGGGCTGGATCAAGCCGCAGATCGCGCCGGTGAAGACCGGCAAGCTTGTGGCCGTCGTCGGCTCGGGCCCGGCCGGACTCGCTGCCGCGCAGCAGCTGGCGCGTGCCGGTCATGCGGTGACCGTGTTCGAAAAGAACGATCGCGTCGGCGGCCTGCTGCGCTACGGCATTCCCGACTTCAAGCTCGACAAGAGCGTGATCGACCGCCGGATGGGCCAGCTCGAAGCCGAAGGCGTGAGCTTCCGCACCTCGACCATCGTCGCGGTCGACGGCAAGCTGCCGGCCGGCATCATCAACGACGCCAAGACCGTGGTGACGCCGGACCAGCTCAAGGCCGAGTTCGACGCGGTGATCCTCGCCGGTGGCGCCGAAGTACCGCGCGACCTGCCGGTGCCGGGGCGCGAGCTCGCCGGCGTGCATTACGCGCTCGAGTTCCTGATTCCGCAGAACAAGACCGTCGCCGGTGACGGCGCCAACCCGATTTCGGCGACGGGCAAGCACGTCGTCGTGATCGGCGGCGGTGACACCGGTTCGGACTGCGTCGGCACGTCGAACCGTCACGGCGCCGTTGCGGTGACGCAGCTCGAAGTGATGCCGATGCCGCCGGAGCAGGAAAACAAGGCAATGACGTGGCCGTACTGGCCGCTCAAGCTGCGCACGTCGTCGAGCCACGAAGAAGGCGTCGAACGCGATTTCGCCGTGATGACCAAGGAATTCGTCGGCGAAAACGGCAAGCTCACCGCGATCAAGGCCGTCCGTGTCGAATGGCAGGACGGCAAGCTGGTCGAAGTCGCCGGCAGCGAATTCGAGATCAAGGCCGATCTCGTCTTCCTGGCGATGGGCTTCACCAATCCGGTTGCGAGCATCCTCGAGGGCTTCGGCGTCGAGCGCGACGGCCGCGGCAACACCAAGGCGACAACCGATGGCGAAGGTTGCTACGCGACCAACGTCGCCAAGGTCTTTGCCGCCGGCGACGTCCGCCGTGGCCAGTCGCTGGTGGTGTGGGCGATCCGTGAAGGGCGTCAGGCGGCACGCGAGGTCGATGCCTTCCTGATGGGCAGCTCGCTGCTGCCGCGCTGATCCGGCATCGGCCAATAAAAAACCCCGCTCAGGCGGGGTTTTTTATTGGCATTGCAGCCATGCATTGGTCATGAATTCGGCAAATAAAATTACACGCAAAGTAATTGTTTGCCATTGCAAGGCAGAATTACCGAAAGAATATGCGAGAACTACGCAGCAGAATCCGCCGTCTATTCACTCAAGTTGTGGTTAACCCTAATCCCTGATTAAAATTGACGCCTTTTCGCTTGTGTTGTGCGGCTTACTCAAGGGTAGTGTCATGGATAGACAAAGCTGGTTGGGGGGTACCCTCTACCATCCTCGATTCGAGCAGGATAGTTGCGGTTTCGGTCTGATCGCCCAGATGGACGACAAGCCCAGCCACTGGCTGGTGCAGACCGCGATCTCTTCGCTGGCCTGTCTGACCCACCGTGGCGCCGTTGCCGCCGACGGCAAGTCCGGTGACGGTTGCGGCCTGCTGTTCCGCAAGCCGGACGGTTTCCTGCGCACCGTTGCTGCCGAGATCGGCCTGACCCTTGCCGAGCAGTATGCTGCCGGTATCGTGTTTCACGCCAATGATGCCGCGCTCGGCGCAGCGTCGCTGTCGAATCTGCGCAACGCGCTCGAAGGCCAGGGGCTGATCGTTGCCGGCTTCCGCGACGTGCCGGTCGATATCGAAGCATGCGGCGAATACGCGCTGCGTACCTTGCCGACGATCAAACAAGTGTTCGTCAATGCGCCGGCCGGGCTCGACGGCAAGGTTTTCGAGCGCAAGCTCTACCAGGCGCGCCGTCTGGCCGAGAAGGCCAATGCGGCCGACGCCTCGTTCTACATCCCGACGCTGAATCCGCACGTGCTGTCGTACAAGGGGCTGGTGACACCGGACAACCTGCCGGTGTTCTACCTCGACCTGAAGGACGAGCGCTTCGAATCGTCGCTGGCGGTCTACCACCAGCGCTTCTCGACCAATACCTGGCCGCAGTGGAAGCTGGCGCAGCCGTTCCGCTTCCTTGCGCACAACGGCGAAATCAATACCGTTGCCGGCAACCGGCTGTGGGCCAAGGCGCGCGAAGCGATCATGGATTCCGAACACCTGGACATGGACTCGGTTCGCCCGATCGTCCAGACCAACGGTTCGGACTCGATGAGCCTCGACAACATGCTCGAAGGCCTGATGATGGGCGGCGTCGACATCTTCCGCGCCTTCCGGATGCTGGTGCCGCCGGCGTGGCAGAACGTCGACTCGAACGACCGCGACCTGCGCGCGTTCTACGAATACAACTCGATGCACATGGAGCCGTGGGACGGCCCGGCCGGCCTCGTCTGGACCGACGGCCGCTACGCCGGCTGCGCGCTCGACCGCAACGGCCTGCGCCCGGCGCGCTACGTGATCACCAAGGACCGCCACCTGACGATCGCGTCGGAAATCGGCGTCTGGAACTACAAGCCCGAGGACGTGGTGAAGAAGGGCCGGGTCAAACCGGGCCAGATCGTTGCCGTCGACCTTGCGACCGGTGATTTCCTCGACACCGAGACCATCGACAACCGCCTCAAGGCCGCCAAGCCCTACCGCGAGTGGATCAAGCACCACGCGCAGCAGCTCGAGATCGCCGACGACAAGGGCGTGCTGCCGGCGATGGATGCGCAAACGCGGCTGACGTTCCAGAAACAGTTCCAGCTGACGTTCGAAGAGCGTGACGCGATCGTGCGCGTGCTCGCCAGCGACGGTGCCGAAGCGATCGGCTCGATGGGCGACGACACGCCGATGGCCGTACTGAGCGAAAAGGTCCGCTCGCCGTTCGACTACCTGCGCCAGCAGTTCGCGCAGGTGACCAACCCGCCGATCGACCCGATCCGCGAAGCGATCGTGATGTCGCTGAACACCGTGTTCGGCCCCGAGCGCAACCTGTTTGTCGAAACCGAAGACAATGCGCGCCGGCTCGAAGTGCGCTCGCCGGTGCTCTCCTCCGACAAGTTCGACACGCTGACCAGCCAGACCGATCCGTTCTACAAGTCGGCGACGTTCGACCTGAGCTTCGTCGCCGGCGAAACGACGCTGAAGGCTGCGATCGAAGCGCTGCAGGCTGCGGTGCTGAGGTCGGTGAACGATGACGGCACCGTCATCGTCGTGCTGTCGGACAAGAACATCGCCAAAGGCAGGTTGCCGATCCCGGCGCTGTTCGCCACCGGCGCGGTCAACCACGCGCTGGTCGAGGCCGGCCTGCGCTGCAAGACCAACATCATCGTCGAGACCGCGACCGCGCGCGACCCGCACCACTTCGCCTGCCTGATCGGCTATGGCGCGACCGCGGTGTTCCCGTACCTCGCGTACCAGACCATCATCGAGCTGGTCGATCTCGGCCAGGTCGATGGCCCGCTCGCCAAGGCGACCAACAACTTCCGCAAGGGCATCAACAAGGGTCTGATGAAGATCCTCTCGAAGATGGGGATCTCGACGATCGCGTCCTACCGCGGCTCGCAGCTGTTCGAAGGCGTCGGCATCGGCGAGGAAGTCGTCGGCCTGTGTCTCAAGGGCACCGTGTCGCGGATCGGCGGCGCCGACTTCGCCGACTTCGAGGCCGACCAGCTCAAGCTCAACAAGCTCGCGTTCAACCCGATGCGCCCGCTGGCGCAGGGCGGCCTGCTCAAGTACGTGTTCGGCGAGGAATACCACGCCTACAACCCGGACGTGGTGATGCAGCTGCAGAAGGCGGTGCAGGGCGGCGAGTACAAGGAGTACACCAAGTACGCCGAGCTGGTGAACAACCGCCCGGTGGCGATGCTGCGCGACCTGATGTCGCTGAAGCTCGATACCGCCAAGGCGATCGCCGTCGACGAGGTCGAATCGGTCGAAGCCATCCTCAAGCGCTTCGACTCGGCCGGCATGTCGCTCGGCGCCCTGAGCCCGGAAGCGCACGAGGCGCTGGCCGAAGGCATGAACCGCCTCGGCGGCCGCTCGAACTCGGGCGAAGGCGGCGAGGATGCATCGCGCTACGGCACGATGAAGATGTCCAAGATCAAGCAGGTCGCGTCGGGCCGTTTCGGCGTCACGCCGCATTACCTCGTCAATGCCGAAGTGCTGCAGATCAAGGTCGCGCAGGGTGCCAAACCGGGCGAAGGCGGCCAGCTGCCGGGTGACAAGGTCAGCCCGCTGATTGCCAAGCTGCGCTGCTCGAAGCCGGGCATCAGCCTGATCTCGCCGCCGCCGCACCACGACATCTACTCGATCGAAGACCTGGCACAGCTGATTTTCGACCTGAAGCAGGTCAACCCGGATGCGCTGGTGTCGGTGAAGCTCGTCGCCGAACCGGGCGTCGGCACGATTGCCGCCGGTGTGGCCAAGGCCTATGCCGACCTGATCACGATCTCGGGCTACGACGGCGGCACCGGTGCGTCGCCGCTGGCGTCGGTCAAGTACGCCGGTTCGCCGTTCGAGCTCGGCCTGACCGAAGCGCAGCAGGTGCTGCGTGCCAACGGTCTGCGCGGCCGCGTCCGCGTTCAGGCCGACGGTGGCCTGAAGACCGGCCTCGACGTGATCAAGGCCGCGATGATGGGCGCCGAAAGCTTCGGCTTCGGCACCGGCCCGATGGTCGCGCTCGGCTGCAAGTACTTGCGGATCTGCCACCTGAACAACTGCGCGACCGGTGTCGCGACGCAGGAAATCAAGCTGCGTTCGAAGTACTTCACCGGCCTGCCGGATATGGTCGTCAACTATTTCACCTTCATCGCGATGGAAACGCGCGAATGGATGGCGAAGCTCGGCATCCGGACGATGGAAGAGCTGATCGGCCGCACCGACCTGCTCGACGTCGCCGCCGGCGCCACCGAACGGCAGCAGAAGCTCAAGCTCGACGTGCTGCTGAGCCAGGGCGCGATCCCGGCGACCGAGCCGCGTTTCTGCGTCGAGGACAGCAACCCGTCGTTCGACAAGGGCGAGCTGGCCGAGCAGATGGTCGTCGACGCGCTCGCCGGCATCAAGGCGAAGACCGCGCAGCGCTTCGAGTACGACGTGCGCAACGTCAACCGCTCGATCGGCGCGCGGCTGTCCGGCGAGATCGCCAAGGCCCACGGCGCCGACGGCCTGCCGGATGACTGCCTGCACATCAAGCTCAACGGTTCGGCCGGCCAGAGTCTGGGCGTCTGGAACGCCAGGGGCCTGACGATCGAGGTGGAAGGCGATGCCAACGATTACACCGGCAAGGGCATGGCCGGCGGCAAGCTCGTCGTCTACCCGCCCAAGGGCAGCGGCTTCAAGTCGGACGAGGGCGTGATCGTCGGCAACACCTGCCTGTACGGCGCAACCGGCGGCGAATTCTTCGCCGCGGGCCGTGGCGGCGAGCGGTTTGCCGTGCGCAACTCGGGTGCGACGGCGGTCGTCGAGGGCGTGGGCGACCACGGCTGCGAATACATGACCGGCGGCGCGGTGATCGTGCTCGGCGAGACCGGCTACAACTTCGGTGCCGGCATGACCGGCGGCTTCGCGCTCGTTTACGACCGCGGCGAGAAGTTCGCCTACCGCTACAACAACGAGCTGATCGACATCAACCTGATCAACGGCGAAGCCTACGGCGCGGTCCGCGCGTTCCTGCGCGAGAAGCTGAACCAGCACGTCGCGCTGACGGATTCGTCGAAGGCGAAAGAGCTGCTGGCGAACTTCGACGAAGCGACCGACTACTTCTGGCTGGTCAAGCCCAAGGTCGCCAAGCTCGACGATCTGCTGAAAGACTGACAGCGCCGGGGCGGGCGGTGCCCGCCCGGCGATGCATGCGATGCATTAGGAAATCCACAATGTCCGACGTATTCCAGTTCATGAACGTGGCGCGCAACCCCGGCGAGAAAGTCCCCGCCGACAAGCGCAAGATCGTGTTCAAGGAAATCTACCAGGCGCTGAACCAGGGCGACGCGGCCGAGCAGGCCGGCCGCTGCCTGTCCTGCGGCAACCCGTATTGCGAGTGGGAGTGTCCGGTCCACAACTACATCCCCGACTGGCTCAAGCTGGTCAACGAGGGCAAGCTGTTCGAGGCGGCCGAGCTCTCGCACAAGACCAACTCGCTGCCGGAAATCTGCGGCCGTGTCTGCCCGCAGGACCGCCTGTGCGAAGGCGCGTGCACGCTGAACCAGGGCGGTTTCGGTGCGGTGTCGATCGGCTCGGTCGAGAAGTACATCACCGACGAAGCGTACAAGGCCGGCTGGCGTCCCGACATGTCGGGCCGGGTCTGGACCGATAGGAAGGTCGCCGTCATCGGCGCCGGCCCGGCCGGCCTCGGCTGTGCCGACATCCTGGTGCGCAACGGCGTCAAGCCGGTGGTGTTCGACCGCTACGAGGAAATCGGCGGCCTGCTGACCTTCGGCATTCCTGAGTTCAAGCTCGAGAAGGAAGTTGTCGCCACCCGCCGCGAGATCATGGAAGGCATGGGCGTCGAGTTCCGCCTGAATACCGAGATCGGCCGTGACGTGAGCATCGACGAGCTGCTGCGCGACTACGACGCCGTGTTCATGGGCATGGGCGCGTACAAGTACATGAAGGGCGGTTTCGACGGCGAAGCGCTGCCGGGCGTGATGGAAGCGCTGCCGTTCCTGATCAACAACGTGCGCAACAGCATGGGCACCCTGCCGGACGGCGAGGCGTACCAGAGCATGGCCGGCAAGCGCGTCGTCGTGCTCGGCGGCGGCGACACCGCAATGGACTGCAACCGCACCAGCATCCGCCAGGGCGCCGAGTCGGTGATCTGCGCCTACCGTCGCGACGAAGCCAATATGCCGGGTTCGAAGCGCGAAGTCGCCAACGCCAAGGAAGAGGGCGTCGAGTTCCAGTGGAACAGCCAGCCGGTCGGCATCCAGCAGAACGCCGACGGCAGCCTGGGCCTCAAGCTCGTGACCACCGCGCTTGGCGCACCGGACGAGAAGGGTCGTCGCAAGCCCGAGATCGTCGCCGGTTCCGAGCGCGTGCTCGACTGCGACCATGTCATCGTCGCGTTCGGTTTCCAGGCCGAGGCGGCGAGCTGGTTCGACGCGCAAGGCATCAAGGTCGACGACTGGAGCCGTACCGTCGCGCCGCTCAAGCAAACGTACAAGCACCAGACCAGCAACCCGAAGATCTTCGCCGGCGGCGACCAGGTCCGCGGTGCCGATCTGGTGGTGCGTGCCGTGTACGAAGGCCGTCAGGCTGCGGAAGGCATCCTCGAGTATCTGGGCGTCTGGTAAACCCCGGCCCGGCCGCAAAATCCCCGCAACGCTGCGGGGTTTTTTTTTGATGAAGGCGGGGCGTGCGAAAGGCCCGCACGGCCCGGTGCTGCGGTTCGGCGCTCAGGCGTAGAGGGTGAGCAGGTCGCGCAGCAGGCTGAGGTCGGGCACGTCGCCGCTGCCGATGGCGTCGTCGAGCGAGGCCTGCAATGCCGCGAGCCGGCGCTGCTGCACCTCGGCGAGAGCGGTATTGCCGTCGGCCCCGGCATAAACGATCAGGTCGGCCAGCAGCCTCGCCTCGACATGGCGCATGCCGTCGACCTCGGCGATGTGCAGCGCACGCTGGATCATGCTGATCGCCAGATCGGGCCGGCCGTGCTGGTGGCGCAGTTGCGCCAGCAGCCCCAGCACCTGCGTCTCGCACCAGTGCGACGGCGTGAAAACCAGCAGCGACAGCGCTTCCTCGAGCTTCTGCTCGGCCGCCTCGGCGTCGCCTTGCTCGATGTCGACCTGGGCCAGCCGCAACAGCAGCTCGGCCTGGAAGTGGCTGAACTGCCGGGCCCGGCACAGATCCAGCGCCTGGACGAGAATGTGCCGGGCTTCTTCCTCGCGGCCCAGCACATGCAGGTCCCAGCCCAGGCTGATTTTCACCTTGGCGATCAGGTGCACGTCGTCGCTCGATTCGAGCTGGCGGTCGGCCGCGCGGTGGAAGGTCACCGCCTCGTCGAGCCCGCCGTAGGCACTGCACACCTGGCCGAGGCCGATCAGCGCCAGCGCCAGCGTATGCACATGCCGGGTCTCGCCGTCGCAGAGCCGCACGCACTGCGCCCAGTGCTGCAGCGCCAGCCGGTAGTCGCCGCCGGTGTAGTGGTCGCGCCCGAGCCGTTCCTGTACCGCCGGCTCGAGATGGCGGAGCCCGTACATCTGGCAGCACGCCAGCGCTTCGGCGAGCAGCACGCTGCCTTCGTTGCGCTCGCCGAGCTGGTCCTCGATCAGCGAGAGCATCGTCGCGGCACGGACCAGTGCTTCGACGTCGTGCTCGTCGCGGGCGCGCACCAGCACCGGCGCGCACTGGCGCTTGGCGGTGGTCGGGTCGCTGAAGACGATGCGTTCGATGTCGTTGAGGGTCTGGAGCAGGGCCACAGGCTTTGCCGGAAGGAGTAGGGCGTTACCCTTATTCTAGCGCCGCCGCCGGCAAAACATGCGGCCGAACGCCATCGTCCCGAGCGCAAGCTCAGAGCGGTGCGCAATCGCAGGCGCTGTATCGGCACCGCTCCCGGCCAGCCGGAAAGCGGCGAGACCGGCCTCGAAAGGCTGGCGGCCGCCAGCGGCTTCGGCTCGGTCGAAAGCCTGCGGGCGCATTTCCGACGGGTGGTCGGCGTCGCGCCGTCGGTCTACCGGCGCCGTTTCGCCGTGGCGTGATGCCGATTGCACCGGCAGACCGCCACCAGACTTGATCCAGCGCAAGCAATCGCAAGGGCCGTAGCGGAACTATTTGCGGTTACATGATGACGGGATGACGGTAAAAAAAGGTTGTCGATCAGCAAGCATTGTCACGAGCGATGTCTGCTGCCGGCACCGGGGACGGCCAACACGGCAACCCTGCACCCTTGATCAATACCCATCAAGTTCGAGATCGATAACTGCTCCAGCCCCGTGCCCGGAGTTGCACCGCGTTTGCCGCGGTGCCGCTGTTATCCCCCCGGATGGGCCAATCAAACCTGGAGGCAAACCGTGGCCGGCAATTCTTCCCTGAGCCAACCCAAGGCGTTTTACCTGATATTTTCGATCGAACTGTGGGAACGGTTCGGTTACTACGGCCTGCAGGGCATCATGGCGGTGTACCTCGTCAAGATGCTCGGCCTGCACGAGGCCGATTCGTTCACGCTGTTCTCGTCCTTTGTCGCGCTTGTCTACGGCCTGATCGCCGTCGGCGGCTGGCTCGGCGACAAGGTGCTCGGCACCAAGCGGACCATCATCCTCGGCGCGATCACGCTGGCGGTCGGCTACGCGATGATCGCGTTCTCGAATCACCAGGTTTCGTGGGTCTATCTCGGCATGGGCACGGTCGCCGTCGGTAACGGCCTGTTCAAGGCCAACCCGGGGTCGCTGCTGTCCAAGCTCTACGACAAGGACGACCCGCGCATCGACGGCGCGTTCACGATGTACTACATGGCGATCAACATCGGCTCGTTCTTCTCGATGCTGGCGACGCCGTGGCTGGCCAAGGAGTTCGGCTGGGGCGTGGCGTTCTCGCTGTCGGTCGTCGGCATGCTGATCACCATCGCCAACTTCCTGCTGTGCAAGAAGATGGTCGCCCAGTACGGCTCGGAGCCGGACTTCAAGCCGCTCAACCTCAAGTACCTCGCTTACGTGATCGTCGGCATCGTCGCGGTCTGTCTGGCCGCATCGTGGCTGCTCAAGCACCCGACCGTCGCCAACTACGGTCTGGCCGCGATCTCGATCGGCATCGTTGCGATCTTCATGAAGGAAACCTTCGCGCTGCAGGGCGCGGCGCGCAGCAAGATGATCGTCGCCTTCGTGCTGATGGTCGAAGCGGTGATCTTCTTCGTGCTCTACAACCAGATGCCGACGTCGCTGAACTTCTTCGCGATCAACAACACCGAGCACAGCCTGCTGGGCTTCGCGGTCCAGCCCGAGCAGTTCCAGGCACTGAACCCGTTCTGGATCATGATCGCCAGTCCGATCCTGGCGATGGCGTACAACAAGCTCGGCGACAGGCTGCCGATGCCGCACAAGTTCGCGATCGGCATGGTGCTGTGCTCGCTGGCCTTCCTGGCGCTGCCCTTCGGTGCGCGCTTTGCCAACGAGCATGGTCTGGTGTCGGCCAACTGGCTGGTGCTGAGCTACGCGCTGCAGAGCATCGGCGAGCTGCTGATTTCGGGCCTCGGTCTGGCGATGGTCGCGCAGCTGGTGCCGGAACGGCTGATGGGCTTCATCATGGGCGCGTGGTTCCTCACCACCGCGGCGGCGTCGGCAGTCAGCGGCATGGTCGCCGGCCTGACCGCGGTGCATGGCGACGTCAGCAACGCGCAGCAGTCGCTGGCGGTCTACAGCGACGTGTTCATGAAGATCGGCATCGTCACCGGCGTGATCGCCGTGCTGATGATCGTTACCGCGCCGCTGCTGGCGCGGATGATCAGCGGCGCCAAGGAAGTCGACGCCTTCGTGGCAGAAGGCGAGCTGGCCGCACAGCGTCCGCAGTAGGCACCGCCAACAAAACCCTGCTGGCGGCGTTGCGTTCACTTGCCGTACTTGCCGTACTTGCTTGTACTGTCTGCGTTTCGCGTGCCTTGCCAGCACCAGTTTCACTGGGTTTCATTAGCGACGCCAAGCGTCAATGCCCCGCAATGCGGGGCTTTTTCACATCCAGCCGAAGGCGCCGAGCACCGCGCCGGCGGCGATCAGCCACAGCGGGTTGAGCTTGGTCCTCAGCCCGACGATCACCGTCAGCCCGGCCAGCAGCGCCATGCGCAGGTTGCCGCTGCCGGTCGAGAGCAGCAGGACGCCGGTCGCCAGCGTCAGCGCGATCGTCAGCGGCGCTAGCGCGCGGCGGATCAGCCGGTGCCATCGGTGCTCGCGGTGGCGGTGGCCGTAGTGTTCGACCGCCAGTGCGATCAGCGACGACGGCAGGCACATCGCCAGCAGTGCCACCAGTGCGCCGGGCAGGCCGGCGATCTGCAGCCCGAACAGCAGCACGAACAGCAGGTTCGGCCCCGGGGCGACCTGCGCGATCGTGTAGCTGGCGGTAAAGGCCGATTCGCTCAGCCAGTGCTGCTCGGTGACGAGCACGCGATGCATGTCGGGCAGCACCGCGCTGGCACCGCCGAAGGCAATCAGCGACAGCTGGGCGAAGTGGCCGAACAGCGGCAGGAGCAGCGTCATCGGCGCGCTCCGATCAGGCAGATCAGCAGCGACAGCGGAATCAGCACCGCCAGCACCGGCAGCAGCGGCCAGCGCAGCAGCGCAACGGCGACGAAGGCCGCGCCACCGGTCAGCCACGCCAGGCCGAGCCCCTGTTGCGTGCGCGCCAGCTTGATGGCGGTGAGGATGATCAGTCCGGCGGCGACCGCGGTCATTCCGTGCAGCGCGCCCTGGATCGCCGGAATGCCGGCGACGTGCCGGTAGCCGAGGCCGAGCGCCAGCACGATCAGCCCCGGCGGGCCGATCAGCCCGAACGACGCGCTCAGCGCTCCCCTGAGGCCGGCGTGGCGGTAGCCGAACATCATCGCCAGATTGACGATGTTGGGGCCCGGCAGGATCTGGCCGGTGCTGAGCAGGTCGGCGAACTCGGCATCGTCGAGCCAGCCGCGTTCGTCGACCAGCACTCGCCGTGCCCACGGCAGCACGCCGCCGAAGCCGATCAGCCCCATCCGGGCGAAGGTGCGGAACAGCGTGGCCGGGGTGATCGGCAGCGGGGTGGCCGGCATGGTTAAAACCGTAACTAATCTGACACGCCATCGTAACGCCCTCCGGCTTTCAGATTGCCTTCAGCGTGCGATGCGAGGCATGCGCGCGACACCTGCGGCCCGCATGCTGCCGTTGACCGTGGCCGGTGCGGTCGGGATAATCCGCGGCTTCGCGGGAGAGTGGCCCGGCCTGAGTACCGGTCGCGGGTCCGCCGAAGGCGCAAGCTCCCAGAATCGCTCAGGCAAACGAACCGCGAAGCCAGTATCAGGCCAATTGGAGAGAGGCCGGCAACGCCGGTCCACCGAAGGGGCAATGCGCGGTCCGCCGCGCCAAACTCTCAGGTAAAAGGACAAGGGGAGAGGCCGCAAACACTTGCGGAGCCCCCATGCTGTCCACCATCTACCTCATCGCCATCACCGCCGAAGCCATGACCGGCGCGCTCGCCGCCGGCCGGCGCAACATGGACCTCTTCGGCGTGCTGGTCATCGCCTTCCTGACCGCGCTCGGCGGCGGCACCGTCCGCGACATCGTGCTCGGCCATTATCCGATCGGCTGGACCCAGCACCCCGAATACATCTGGCTGGTGCTGTCGGCCGGGCTGTTCACGGTGCTGGTCGCGCGCTTCATGCACCACCTCGGCAAAATCTTCCTGATCCTCGACGCGCTCGGGCTGATCGCCTTCACGCTGATCGGCTGCGAGGTCGCGCTGAAGATGAGCTACCACCCGACCGTGGTGATCATGGCCGGAATGACCACCGGCATCGCCGGCGGCGTGCTGCGCGACATCCTCTGCTCGCGCGTGCCGGTGGTGTTCCGCCACGAGCTGTACGCCAGCGTGTCGCTGCTGGTCGCGCTCAGCTATCTCGGCCTCGGCGAGCTCAAGGTCCAGCACGACGTCAATGTGCTGATGTCGTTCGCGCTCGGCCTGGTGATCCGGCTTTGCGCGATCTACCGCGGCTGGCGGCTGCCGGTGTTCTCGTACCGCCAGCCGATCGACTGATCGTCCGGACGAAAAAAAGGGCTGCCCGCGGGCAGCCCTTTTCGTACTGGCAGCGCCTCAGCGCGGCGGATTGACCACCACGTACTGCACCGAGGTGCCGGCGTACTGCGGCTGGTACCACGTGCTGCCGCACTGCTGGTAGGTGACGCCGCCGACGATGGTGGCGACGCAGCTCGGCGGCACCGAGTGGACGATGCTGCCGATGACGGCTGACGTGACCGCCGCCGTGGTAACCACCGCCGCGGTCCCGACTGCCGCAGCGGCGATCGGGTGGTCATAGCGTGGCGGCGGCGGGTAGTACGGCCGTGGCGGCGGATAGTAGGGGCGTGGCGCCCCGGCCGCGGCAGCGTGATAGACGCCGCCGTTCGGGCCGACGGCGGTGCGGCCGGCAACCCAGGCCTGGGCCGGAAGCGATGCCAGCAGCATCGAGGCTGCGGCCGCCAGTGCCAGCGTGGCTTTGAACTTGCGCATGGTGGGGTCTCCTTATTGTTTGGCCGACGCCGGCTTCGACGCCTCGTTGCGGGCGAAGTCGATCCGCTTGGCACCCTTGGGCGGCGTGAAGGTGAAGACCTCGTTGCCGAAGGCCGGCTGCGTCTGCCAGTTGAAGCGCACCGTGTGTTGCGGCCGGGCTTCGATGTCGGTCGCGGTGATCACCAGCTTGCACGGCAGCGGCTGCGCGCCCTTGCGAATCCACACCTGCCAGTCGGTGCCGGGCTTGCGGAACGCGTAGTGGGCGCAGCTCAGACCGCCGATGCGTTCGTCGCCGATGACACGCGCGGCGGTCAGGTCCTTGCCCTGATTGGGGTCGCTGCCCCAGTAGAACAGGTCGGCCAGCGGCGTTTCGATGCCGTACTTGTCGGCAATGTCGCCGACCAGCTCGCCGATCGTCTTCGGCGCCGCCGCGCTCGCGTAGAAGTTGTGCTGGCTGCCGTAGAGCGTGAAGGTCTTGCCGTCGTAGTACATCGTCCGTGCGCCCTGCTCGCCGCTGACGCTGGCCTTGAGCTTGTTCGGCCGCACCATCTGCATCTCGGCCTGACGGGCAAACTGCAGCGCCTGGCCGCTGTCGTCGACATAGTCGGTGGTGGTGTCGGCACGGAGGGCAAAGCGGGGCAGGCTGCGCAGGTAGTTGCCCATGGTCTCGAGTGCCTTGACCGCCTGCGGGTCGACCGCCTTGGCGGTACCGGCATCGGCGGCCAGTGCGCTGCCGGCGCATGCGGCCAGCAGCAGCGCTGCAGCGGTTCGGATTGGCTTCATCGCATCGTCCTTGTGGTCATGGTTTTACGCGTTCCGGTTCGTACAGGGCACAGCTTAGCCCGACACCCTTGTATTCGATAGTGTTGTTTTGTGCAACTATTTGCCAAGTGGGTTGCTGCAACTCCCGACTCGCGAGCGTGCAGGCCGCCGCGCATAATGGGCCGATGGAATCCTGGTCCTTCGCGTCCGCCTTCGTGCTGCTGCTGCTGGTCACCGACCCGCTGGGCAGCATTCCGCTGTTCGTTGCCATGCTCAAGCAGGTGCCGCGGCAGCGGCGCGTCCGGATGATCGTCCGCGAGGTGTCGGTCGCCTTCGTCGTGCTGCTGGTCTTCATGCTCACCGGCCGGCAGTTCCTCGCGCTGATGCATCTGTCGCAGACCTCGCTCGGCATCGCCGGCGGCGTGATCCTGTTCCTGATCGCGTTGCGCATGGTGTTTCCGCACCCGGACGGCGTGTTCGGCGACATCAAGGGCGGCGAGCCCTTTATCGTGCCGCTGGCGATCCCGCTGCTCGCCGGGCCGTCGGCGCTGGCGACGGTGCTGCTGCTGGTGTCGCGCGCGCCGGAGCGGCTATGGGAGTGGATCGGTGCGCTGGCGCTGACGATGGGCGTCTGCGCCCTGGTGCTCGGCTTCTCGGAGAAGATCGGCCAGGTGCTCGGCGAGCGCGTGACCACGGCGTTCGAGCGGCTGATGGGCCTGGTGCTGACGGCGATCGCCGTCGAGATGCTGCTGTCCGGCGTGCGCGACTACATCGCCTCGCTGGCGTGAGCGCTTGATTCCGGGCAAAGGGCCGATGCCATTTGCGTTTAGAATTCCGGACAGATTCGAACTACCGCCCAAGGAGCTGTGAGATGACCCAGAACGAACTGAAAGAAGCCGTCGGCCGCGCCGCGATCGCCTACGTGCCCGACGACTGCATCGTCGGCGTCGGCACCGGCTCGACCGCCAACTACTTCATCGACGCGCTGGCCGAGATCAAGGGCCGGATCCGCGGCGCCGTGTCGTCGAGCGAAGCGAGCATCGCCCGGCTGAAGAAGCACAACATCCCGGTCTACGACCTCAACACCGTCGACAGCCTGCCGGTCTACGTCGATGGCGCCGACGAGATCAACCACCAGCTGCAGATGATCAAGGGCGGCGGCGCCGCGCTGACGCGCGAGAAGATCGTCTCGGCCGTCGCCGAGCAGTTCGTCTGCATTGCCGATGCCAGCAAGTACGTCGGCGTGCTCGGCAACTTCCCGCTGCCGGTCGAGGTGATCCCGATGGCGCGCTCGTACGTCGCGCGCGAGCTGGTCAAGCTCGGCGGCCACCCGGCCTACCGCGAGGGCGTGGTGACCGACAACGGCAACGTCATCCTCGACGTGCACGGGCTGCGCATCGCCGAAGCGGCTAAACTGGAGTCCGAAATCAACCAGATCGTCGGTGTGGTCACCAATGGCCTGTTCGCGCGCCGCCGCGCCGACGTGCTGCTGCTCGGTACCGAGGACGGCGTCAAGACCTACAAGTGAGGCCGTGACCGACTGCCCCGGACGACTTGAAACAAAAAATTAACAAGACTCTGCGATGATCCGGGGTCTGTCCGCTGGAGCGCCCATGATGTCCGAACACATTTCCAAACAATTCGACGCCGAACTCGAGGCGATCCGCTCGAGCGTGCTCGGCATGGCCGGTCTGGTCGAAGACCAGGTGCGCCTGGCGATGGAAGCGCTGTCGACCGGCAATGTCGCCATCATCAACAAGGTGATCGAGCAGGAAGAGAAGGTCAACGCGATGCACGTGCAGCTCGACGACATGTGCATCCACATGATCGCGCGCCGCCAGCCGGCGGCGACCGACCTGCGCATGGTGATGACGGTGATCAAGTCGGTCGAGGACCTCGAGCGCATCGGCGACAAGGCCGCGCGCATCTGTGTCCGCGCCAAGAACATCTACGATGCCGGCAAGCTGCAGGTGCCGCGTTTCGCCGAGCTCGACCATATCGCCGAAGACGCGCTCGACATGCTCAGCAAGGCGCTCGACGCCTTCGCCCGCCTTGATGCCATCCCGGCGTCGGAAGTGATCCGCGACGACAGCCAGCTCGATACCGAGTACCGGGCGCTGCAACGGCTGCTGATCACGATCATGATGGAAGACCCGCGCCAGATCACCCTGACGCTGGACATCCTGTGGATCGCCAAGGCGATCGAGCGCATCGGCGATCTCGCGGTCAATATCGCCGAGCAGGTGATCTTCCTCGTCAAGGGGCAGGACGTCCGCCACAAGAGCCAGGAAGAGGTCGACAGCGTCGTCCACGCTAAGCGCGAAGAGTAAGCAGCGCACCCGACCGCAACGCCCCGCTCGCCGGGGCGTTTTCACGTCCGCGCCGCGGACCCGGGAATACGCCGGCTTGGCGCATCCCGGCAGACCGCGGTACCGTTGAGTCTTCCAACCGACTGTCCCGACCATGAACGACGCTACGCTGATCGCCGCCGTTGACCTCGGCTCCAACAGTTTCCGGCTGCAGATCGCCCGCGTGCAGGACGGCACGCTGGTGCCGCTGACCACGCTGAAGGAAACGGTGCGCCTTGCCGGCGGGCTCGACGCGGCGGGGCGACTGAGCCCGGAGATCCAGCACGAAGCGCTGTCGGCACTGGGGCGTTTCGGCAAGGCGCTGGCCGGGCTCGCGCCCGGGCAGGTACGCATCGTTGCGACCAACACTTTCCGCATCGCCGCGAACATCGACGCCTTCCAGCCGCTGGCCGAGGCCGCGCTCGGCTTTCCGGTCGAGATCGTCGCCGGCCTGGAAGAGGCCAGGCTGATCTATATCGGCGCGGCGCACAGCCTGCCGGGCAGCCGCAAGGCCAGGCTGATCGTCGACATCGGCGGCGGATCGACCGAGCTGATCATTGGCCGGCAATTCCAGCCGCAGACGATGGAAAGCGTGCTCGTCGGCTGCGTGAGCTGGAGCCAGCGTTTCTTTCCCGACGGCAGGATCACCGAGGCCGCGCTGCAGGCCGCCGAGCTGGCCGCGCGCGAGCTGCTCGAGCCGGTCGCCGGCCAGTTCGCGCCGGAACACTGGAACAACGCGATCGGCACCTCGGGCACGTCGCGCTCGATTGCCGACGTGCTCGAACTCAACGGCCTGACGCAGTCGGGCATCAGCCGAGACGGGCTGGACCGGCTGCGGCAGATCCTGCTCGACGCCGGCCACGTCGACGCGGTCGACCTCAAGGGGCTGCGCGCCGACCGCCGACCGGTGCTGGCGGGCGGTTTCGCGATCATCAATGCGGTGTTCGGCATGCTCGGCATCGAACGGATGGCGATCACCCAGGGCGCGCTGCGCGACGGCGTGCTCTACGACCTGATGGACCGGCGCGGCCTGCTCGACGTGCGCGAGCGCACCGTCGGTGCGTTCCAGCGCCGTTACCATATCGATGTCGCCCAGGCTTCCCGGGTCGCCGAACTGGCCGCGCTGCTGTTCCGGCAACTGCACGACGGCAACGACGACCGCGCCCGCGCGCTGTCGCACGCGGCGCGGCTGCACGAAATCGGCCGGCTGATCGCCCATGTCGGCTACCACAAGCACGCCGCCTACATCCTGCAGCATGCCGACATGCAGGGCTTTTCGCGCAGCGAGCAGGCCCGGCTGGCGCAACTGGCGCTGGTCCAGCGCGGCAGCCTCGCCAAGCTCGACGGCGCCGCGCGCAGGCAGGCGGACTGGGCGGAGATCCTCGCGCTGCGGCTGGCGGTGCTGTTCTGCCGCGGCCGCAAGACGCACTGGCCGGAGACGCTGCGCCTGTGCCCGCAGGACGACGGCTTCCGGCTCGACATCGATCACGCCTGGCTGTCGGCCAATCCGCTGACCGCATTCGCACTCGACGAGGAAACCCGCCAATGGCAAAAGCCGCGGTTCATCATCGCAAGAACAAGCTGAGGCAGCACCTGCGCGCCGACAAGGCGGGCAGCCACCCGGGAACGATGCAGTATGTCGGCCCGCGCCGTCCCGAAGACACGCTGGCGACGCTGATCGAGTTTGGCCCCGACGACAACGACTTCATCGAAACCCGCTTCACCTCGCTCGAGGAAGGCAAGGTCTTCGAGCGCACGCACCAGACCTTCTGGCTCAACCTGCACGGACTCGCCAATCTCGAGCTGCTCAAGTTCGTCGGCAAGCGTTTCGGCCTGCACCCGCTGACGATGGAGGACATCGTCCACACCGAGCAGCGACCCAAGGTCGAGGTCTATCCGGGCTATCTGTTCATCGTTGCCCGGCTGGCGAGCGTCGACGCCGACGGCATGCTCTGCAGCGAGCAGGTCAGCATCGTCGTTGGGCGCGGCTACGTGCTGACCTTCCAGGAGCAGCCGACCGGCACGTTCAGCAGCATCCGCGACAGCCTGAAGAACGCGCAGTCGCAGGTCCGCAAGCTCGGCGCCGACTATCTGGTCTATTCGCTGCTCGACAAGCTGGTTGACCGCTACTTCAGCGTGCTCGAAACCATCGGCGACCGGATCGAGCTCGTCGACGACCAGATCGCCGCCGGTCCGGTGCCCGACCATCTGACCGATATTCAGGAGCTGCGGCGCAGCATGCTTGGCATCAAGCGCGGGCTGTGGCCGCTGCGCGAGGTGATCAACGTGCTGCAGCGCGACGACGCCGACTTCTTCCGCGAGGAAACCCAGCTCTATCTGCGCGACGTCTACGACCACACGGTGCAGCTGATCGAAAGCACCGAAGCGCTGCGCGAACTGGTCGGCAACCTGCAGGATTCCTACCTGTCGCTGCAGTCGCACCGGATGAACCTGCAGATGCGCATGCTCACGGTGATCACGACGCTGTTCATGCCGCTGACGCTGATCGCCGGCATCTACGGCATGAATTTCGACGTGATGCCCGAGCTGCGCTGGCGCTGGGGCTACTTCGGCGCGCTGGGGATGATGGCCGTCGTGGCGGGCGGACTAATCGTCTTCTTCCGCCGGAAGCGGTGGTTCTGAGCCCCGCTCGCCTTGCCTGCGCGGTCCTTCGCGCAGGTCGGCCAGCACCAGGCCGTCCTCGGTGAGATAGGGCGGCTGGACGGGCTGGCGGTGGCGGCGTTCGGCGTGCCGGCGCGGCAGCCAGCATTCGGCCTCTTGATCGCGTGAGTCGGACATGGGGCTGATCCTCGTCTGTCATCTCGTTTCAGCATAGCCCGCTGTCTCACCAGAACCAGGCAATCGCGAAAACGCCGAGCATCGCCAGCGCGATCGCGACCTTGGCGACGGCGGCGATCAGCAGGCCGATCCACGTGGCCAGGCCGACCCTGCCGGCCTGAATGGCGTCGCGTCGGGCCAGGTATTCGCCGAGTGCCGCGCCGACGAACGGCCCGATGATCAGCCCGATCACCCCGCCGGCTATCCCCAGCACCGCACCGATCATCGACCCCCATACCGCCTGCGGGCTGGCACCGACCCGCTTGGCGCCGAGCGCGCCGGCGACGAAGTCGAGCAGGATCGCCAGCAGCAGCAGCGCGCCGAGCACGCCCAGCGTCACCCAACCGATCCGGTTGAAGCCGTCGGCCCAGGCCGCGAGCAGCATCCCGCCGAAAACGAACGGTGTGCCGGGCAGCATCGGCAGCAGGCTGCCGGCCAGGCCGATCAGGATCAGCGCCGTGGCGAGCAGGAGCCAGAGGGTGTAGGCGTCGGTCATGGCGTCTCCTTGTGCCAGTTGGATGGGGTGATGAATCAACGGAGTCGATCCCGGTCTCCGAGTTCCCGTCTGTGCGATGCCTTGCCACGTTGAGCGGATTTGCCCGACGCCGCCGTTGCGGCATCTCCCTCGCTTGCTAGAGTGAGTTTTAAGCCAATCATTCATAAATCTTACTCTGTACGTTTTATGTGAGGAGGGACCTTATGCATTCCGCTTCCCGTTCGCGCGGCTCGCTGCGCACGATGCTGGGCTGGCTCAGGCTGGGCGGCGTCGATACGCAGAGCCGCCAGGCACTCGAGCTGGCCGCCGACGCCGTTGTCAGCATCGACGCCGCCGGTTGCATCGGCCTGTACAACGCCGCGGCCGAACGGCTGTGGGGCTACCGCCCCGACGAGGTGCTGGGGCGGCCGGGGCGGATGCTGCTGTCGCAGCTCGACGACCCGGCGGGCCGGCATGGCGCCGTCGACGAATCTCAGATCGAATGCAAGGATGGCCGCAGGCGCTGGGTCGCCGTGTCGCTGTCGCGCCTGCCCGGCAGTGTCGCCTGTACCGCCTTCGTCCGGGACGTCTCCGCCGAGCGCAGCAGCCGCGAGGTCATCGCGCAGACGCTTGAACAGGCGCTCGATGCGGTGGTGACGATCGACGAGAACAACCTCGTCACCTTCTTCAACCGCGCCGCCGAACAGTTCTGGGGCTACAGCCGTGGCGAAGTCGTCGGCCAGAACGTCAAGATGCTGGTGCCGCGCGGCATCCAGGCGGGCCATGACGGCTACGTCGACGCCAACCGCCATACCGGGCAGGACAAGATCGTCGGCACCAGCCGCGAGGTGCAGGTCGAGCGCAAGGACGGCAGCAAGGTCTGGGGCAGCCTGTCGCTGTCCAAGGTCAGGCTGGATGACAAGATCATCTACACCGCTTTCGTCAAGGACGTGACCCGCGAGCGCGAAGCGCGCGAGGTGATCAACCAGACGCTCGAACAGGCGCTCGACGCGGTGGTGACGATCGACGCGGCCAACAACGTCACCTTTTTCAACGCCGCGGCCGAGGCGCTGTGGAATCTGCGCCGCAACGAAGTGATCGGCCAGAACGTCAAGATGCTGGTGCCGCAGGGCATCCAGGCCAACCATGATCACTATGTCAATGCCAACCGGGTGACCGGTCAGGACAAGATCGTCGGTACGCGGCGCGAGGTGTGCATCGAGCGCCGCGACGGCAGCAAGGTCTGGGCGACGCTGTCGCTGTCCAAGGTGCGTTCGGGCGACCAGATCAGCTACACCGCCTTCGTCAAGGACATCACCCGCGAGCGCGAGGCGCGCGAGATGATGAACCAGACGCTCGAGCAGGCGCTCGACGCGGTGGTGACGATCGACGAGCACAACAACGTCACCTCGTTCAACGCCGCGGCGGAAAAGCTCTGGGGTTACGGGCGTGCCGAGGCAATCGGCCAGAACGTCAAGAAGCTCGTACCGCAGGCAATCCAGTCGAACCACGACGGCTACGTCAACGCCAACCGCCAGACCGGGCAGGACAAGATCGTCGGCACCAGCCGCGAGGTGTGCATCGAGCGCAAGGACGGCGCGAAGATCTGGGGGCAGCTGTCGCTGTCGAAAATCCGGCTCGACGGCAAGATCGCCTACACGGCCTTCGTCAAGGACGTCACGGTCACGCGGCAGGCGCGCGATACCACCGATGCGGCAATGGGCGCGGTGCTGACGTCGAGCAACCAGATCGGCCAGATCGTCGCGGTGATCGACGGCATCGCCGCGCAGACCAATCTGCTGTCGCTGAACGCGGCGATCGAGGCGGCACGGGCCGGCGAGGCAGGCCGTGGCTTTGCTGTCGTTGCCGACGAGGTGCGCAATCTGGCGACGCGTTCGGCCGATTCGGCGCGCGAAATCGGCGGCCTGGTCGACGAGACCAAGCTGCGGATCAACGAGCTGGCGGTCTCGCTCGAGCGCCTGTCCGGCGGATAGCGAATGCTGCGGCCGTGAAAAAGGGCAGCGAAGGCTGCCCTTTGTTGCTGGTGCTGGAGCGGGTCAGGCCTTGGGGGCCTCGGCCGGCCGGTTCGATGCCAGCCAGAACAGCACGCCGCCGGCAATGATCATCGGCAGGCTCAGCCACTGGCCCATCGACAGCTGGCCGGCGAGCAGGCCGAGGAAATCGTCCGGCTCGCGGGCGAATTCGGCAATGAAGCGGAAACCGCCGTAGCCGAGCAGGAACAGCGCCGACACCTGGCCGCGGTGGCGCGGCCTGGCCGAGTACCACCACAGCAGCGCGAACAGCACGATGCCCTCGAGCACCATTTCGTACAGCTGCGATGCATGACGCGGCAGCATGCCGTACTGCGCCAGCCATTCCTGCCACTGCGGGTTGTCCGCGGCGACGCGCAGGTCCTCGGCGCGGGCGCTCGGAAAGCCCATCGCCCAGACGTTCGTCGGCGCAGTGACCCGGCCCCACAGTTCGCCATTGATGAAGTTGCCGAGCCGGCCGAAAGCGAGGCCGATCGGCACCAGTGGCGCGACGAAGTCGGCAACTTCGAAGAAGCGCCGGTGGGTCTTGCGGGCAAACCAGATCATCGCGAACAGCACGCCGAGAAAACCGCCGTGGAACGACATGCCGCCTTCCCAGACCTTGAGGATGTCGAGCGGGTTCGCGAGATAGAAACCCGGCTTGTAGAACAGGACATAACCGAGCCGGCCGCCGAGGATCACGCCGAGCACGCCGTAGAACAGCAGGTCGTCCATTTCCTCGGCCTTCCAGCCCGGCGGATTGCCGTTGCGAATGCGCATGCGGCCGAGCAGCAGGAACAGCATGAAGCCGAACAGATACATCAGCCCGTACCAGTGCACGCCGAAGGAGCCGATCGAAAACGCGACCGGGTTGAGTTGCGGGTGAATCAGCATGAAACGCATCCACGTTTGAGAACGGCCACGATTATAGTCTGCGTCCCATGCCGTCCGGTGCGGGATTCGTGCGCGGGAACTTTGCGCCACCGTTCTGCAATGCGGGACAACACGGCTTGTCGCCGGGGTGAAGTCGTGGCGAACGAAATTCGTTAGAATCGGCGGGTACCCAACCGTTCGCTGCAGGTTAGCCCACCATGCCCCAATATCGTTCCCATACCTCGACCCACGGTCGCAACATGGCCGGCGCACGCGCCTTGTGGCGCGCCACCGGCATGAAGGACGGCGACTTCGGCAAGCCGATCATCGCCATCGCCAACTCGTTCACCCAGTTCGTCCCCGGCCATGTGCATCTGCACAACCTCGGCCAGATGGTGGCGCGCGAGATCGAGAAGGCCGGCGGCATCGCCAAGGAATTCAACACGATCGCCGTCGACGACGGCATCGCCATGGGCCACGGCGGCATGCTCTACAGCCTGCCGAGCCGTGACCTGATCGCCGATTCGGTCGAATACATGGTCAACGCGCACTGCGCCGACGCGATCGTCTGTATCTCGAACTGCGACAAGATCACCCCGGGGATGCTGATGGCCGCGCTGCGGCTGAACATCCCGGTGATCTTCGTTTCCGGCGGTCCGATGGAGGCCGGCAAGGTCAACTGGCACGGCGAAATCCGCAAGCTCGACCTCGTCGACGCGATGGTCGAGGCCGCCAACGACAAGGTGTCGGACGAAGAAGTCGCCGCGGTTGAACGCAGCGCCTGCCCGACCTGTGGCTCGTGCTCGGGCATGTTCACCGCCAACTCGATGAACTGCCTGACCGAAGCGCTGGGGCTGTCGCTGCCGGGCAACGGCTCGATGCTGGCGACGCATGCCGACCGCAAGCAGCTGTTCCTGCAGGCCGGCCGCACCATCGTCGAGCTGGCCAAGCGCTATTACGAACAGGACGACGAGAGCGTGCTGCCGCGCTCGATCGCCAGCTATCAGGCATTCGAGAACGCGATGAGCCTCGACGTCGCGATGGGCGGGTCGACCAATACCGTGCTGCACCTGCTGGCCGCGGCCAACGAGGCCGGGGTCGATTTCAAGATGACCGACATCGACCGGATCAGCCGTCGCGTGCCCTGCCTCGCCAAGGTCGCACCGGCGACGCAGAAATATCATATGGAAGACGTCCACCGTGCCGGCGGCGTGGTCGGCATCCTGTCCGAGCTCGACCGCGCCGGACTGATCAACCGCGACGTGCCGACGGTCCACGCCCGAACGCTCGGCGAAGGCCTGGCACAGTGGGATGTGATCACCAATGGCGAGGACAGCGCCGCGCGGCTGTTCTACCGCGCCGCACCGGGCGGGATCGCCACGACGGTGGCGTTCAGCCAGAGCATGCGTTACCCGGAGCTGGATCTCGACCGTGCCGGCGGCTGCATCCGCAACAAGGAAAACGCCTACAGCCAGGATGGCGGCCTTGCCGTGCTGTACGGCAACATCGCCGAGCGCGGCTGCATCGTGAAGACCGCCGGCGTCGACGACAGCATCCTCAAGTTCACCGGCCGGGTACGCATTTTCGAAAGCCAGGACGACGCGGTTGCCGGCATCCTCGCCGACCAGATCGTCGCCGGCGATCTGGTGCTGATCCGCTACGAAGGTCCCAAGGGCGGCCCGGGCATGCAGGAAATGCTCTATCCGACCTCGTACCTGAAGTCCAAGGGCCTGGGCAAGGAATGTGCGTTGCTGACCGACGGCCGCTTCTCGGGCGGCACGTCCGGCCTGTCGATCGGTCACGTCAGCCCCGAGGCGGCCGAAGGCGGTGCGATCGGCCTGGCGGAGGAGGGCGATACCATCGAGATCGACATCCCGAACCGCAGCATCCACCTCGCGGTCAGCGACGAGGAACTGGCGCGCCGCCGCGCCGCGATGGAGGCGCGCGGCAAGGACGCCTGGAAGCCGCTCGGCCGCGAGCGCTATGTCAGCCTGGCGCTGCGTGCCTATGCGGCGATGACCACCAGCGCCGATACCGGCGCGGTACGCGACGTGGCCCAGGTCGAGCGCAAGTGACCGGGTAGAACAGGAAGGTCGGCTCATCAGCCGGCCTTTTTTCATTGGGGGCAAGGATGGAAAGCGTGAACGCAGCGACCATTCGCGCGCGGATGCTCGATGTGGTCGCCGCGGTACCCGAAGGGCGGGTCGCCACCTACGGCGATATCGCCCGGCTGGCGGGCTTCCCGCGTCATTCGCGCCAGGTCGGTGTTGCGCTGCGGGAGCCGGGCAACGAGGTGCCGTGGCATCGCATCGTCAACCACGAAGGCCGGATCAGCCGGCGAGGGCTGGACGGCAGTGATGAATTGCAGCGCTATCTGCTTGAGGCAGAAGGCGTCGCCTTCGATGCGGAAGGGCGGATTGCGCTGAGACAATACCGCTGGGAAATGGCACGCTGAGCCGGAAACGAAAAAGCCGCTTCGTGAGAAGCGGCTTTTTGAAATCTTGGTGGCCAGTCGCGGAATCGAACCACGGACACGCGGATTTTCAATCCGCTGCTCTACCAACTGAGCTAACTGGCCAACCGAGGAAGCGAATTAAACACTATCGATCGTGAGGCGTCAACACCTTTCGAAAAAATAAACTGATAAAGGGGTAGGGTATCTGTACGGGCCGCTTTGCGCGCCTGACGAGAATCGCGCTCGTGTTGCTGTACTTTGCTAGTCACGCCGCTCATGCCTTCGATGATCCACTCGCCGTTCTGCGCCGCGTATGCGTCGGAACGGGGTCGCCGGCATCTCTCCATACAGCGCTTTGGCGGGATAGTGCCGCCCGGCTCTGGCCGGTGCCTCCGATGTGGGGCGCGACCACGGCCTGGCCGCCTCCGGTCGCAGGGCGGGCGGGTGTACCTCGCCGCAATTTAGCCCCCGGCGCGGCCCATCCAGAAGCGTTTGCCCCCCGCGGTCGAAGAAGTCGGGCGCGGATTGGTCATGAAAATAGCTTTTCATTTCAACGGGGTGTGCATCTTTGTGGGTTTTTTGTTGTCCCCGTGTTTGACAGGGTTCTGTTCGTGACCCATAATGCGCAGCTCATCCGGTGGGGTGGCCGAGTGGTTAAAGGCAGCAGACTGTAAATCTGCCCTCTCTGAGTACGCTGGTTCGAATCCAGCCCCCACCACCAGATACAGTAGTGCGGTTGTGAAGAGTCGTTGTTTGCGTAGTGTGGCTTAGTTCCCGGCGGGTGTAGCTCAATGGTAGAGCAGAAGCCTTCCAAGCTTATGACGAGGGTTCGATTCCCTTCACCCGCTCCAAAAAGTTTGATGCTGATGTAGCTCAGGGGTAGAGCACTCCCTTGGTAAGGGAGAGGTCGTGGGTTCAATTCCCACCATCAGCTCCAATCACGCTTGTATATTTCATTCTCAAATCCCGGTAAGGAAATATCATGGCTAAAGGTAAGTTCGAGCGGACGAAGCCGCACGTCAACGTCGGCACCATCGGTCACGTTGACCATGGCAAGACCACGCTGACCGCAGCGATCACCACCATCCTGTCGAAGAAGTTTGGCGGCGAAGCCAAAGACTACTCGCAGATCGACAGCGCGCCGGAAGAAAAGGCCCGCGGTATCACGATCAACACCGCGCACGTCGAATACGAAACCGAAGCACGTCACTACGCACACGTCGACTGCCCGGGTCACGCCGACTACGTCAAGAACATGATCACCGGTGCTGCGCAGATGGACGGCGCGATCCTGGTCTGCTCGGCCGCTGACGGCCCGATGCCGCAAACCCGTGAACACATCCTGCTGTCGCGCCAGGTTGGCGTGCCGTACATCATCGTCTTCCTGAACAAGGCCGACCTGGTGGACGACGCCGAGCTGCTCGAGCTGGTGGAGATGGAAGTTCGCGAACTGCTGTCGAAGTACGACTTCCCGGGCGACGACTGCCCGATCATCACCGGTTCGGCCCGTCTGGCGCTGGAAGGTGACCAATCGGAATACGGCGAGCCGGCCATCTTCCGTCTGGCCGACGCACTGGATTCGTACATCCCGACGCCGGAACGTGCCGTCGACGGTGCCTTCCTGATGCCGGTTGAAGACGTGTTCTCGATCTCGGGTCGCGGTACCGTCGTGACCGGTCGTGTCGAGCGCGGCATCGTCAAGGTTGGCGAAGAAATCGAAATCGTCGGTATCCGTCCGACCGTCAAGACCACCTGCACCGGCGTGGAAATGTTCCGCAAGCTGCTGGACCAGGGTCAAGCCGGCGACAACATCGGTGCGCTGCTGCGCGGCACTAAGCGTGAAGACGTCGAGCGTGGCCAGGTGCTGGCCAAGCCGGGTTCGATCACCCCGCACACCAAGTTCGAAGGTTCGGTCTACGTGCTGAGCAAGGAAGAGGGCGGTCGTCACACCCCGTTCTTCAACGGCTACCGTCCGCAGTTCTACTTCCGTACCACCGACGTGACCGGTGCGGTCGAGCTGCCGGCTGGTATCGAAATGGTGATGCCGGGCGACAACGTTGAAGTCGTTGTGTCGCTGATCGCGCCGATCGCCATGGAACAAGGTCTGCGTTTCGCCATCCGTGAAGGCGGTCGTACCGTCGGCGCCGGCGTCGTTGCCAAGATCATCGAATAAGTATTTACATAAAGGCGCGGCACTGATAAAGTGCCGTGTTTCCCCGTAGGCGAGTAGCTCAATTGGTAGAGCACCGGTCTCCAAAACCGGGGGTTGGGGGTTCGAGACCCTCCTCGCCTGCCACGGTCTAGAATCAGAGCCGTTTCCGCAGGGAAACGGCTCTGTTTTATTTGCTGTCCGAATCAGGATTATGGAAAGCGTCGACAAAATCAAGGTCGTGGCAGCGCTGCTGCTCGTGGTCGTAGGTATCGCCGGTTACTACATGGTGCCGGCCGACCAAGGTGTGCTGCGCGTGCTGTGCGTGGTGCTGGGTTTGGCAATGGCCGGGGCGATGCTCTGGTTTTCTGCGCTTGGGCGACAGTTTGTCGACTATGCGCGCGACTCGGTCAAGGAGGCGCAAAAGGTGGTCTGGCCGTCCCGCAAGGAGACCTGGCAGCTCACCGGTATCGTCTTCCTGTTCGTGGGTGTGCTGGCTCTCTTTATGTGGGCGGTCGACTCGGGCTTGGCCTGGGTGTTCTACGACCTGGTCCTCGGGCGCGGATAAGTAGGTTAGCGGAGTCATACATGGGAATGCGTTGGTACGTCGTGCATGCGTACTCGGGGTTCGAGAAGAGCGTGCAGAAGGCGCTGAAAGAGCGTATCGAGCGCGCGGGCATGCAGCACATGTTCGGGCAGATTCTCGTGCCGGTTGAAGAAGTGGTCGAGATCAAGGCGGGCCGCAAGGCGCTGACCGAGCGCAAGTTCTTCCCGGGGTATGTGCTCGTCGAGATGGAAATGGCCGACGACACCTGGCACTTGGTCAAGTCGACCCCGAAAGTGACCGGTTTCATCGGTGGCGTCGGCAACCGGCCGTCGCCGATTTCGCAGCGCGAAGTCGATGCGATCATGCAGCAGATGCAGGAAGGTGTGGAAAAGCCGCGCCCGAAGGTGCTGTTCGAGGTGGGCGAAGTCCTGCGCGTGACCGATGGTCCGTTCGCGGATTTCAATGCCACGGTCGAGGATGTCGATTACGACAAGAGTCGTCTCAAGGTGTCGGTGCTGATCTTCGGTCGCGCCACGCCGGTCGATGTGGATTTTTCCCAGGTCGAGAAGGTCTGATCTGGTTTTAAGGCCGGACCTCGGTCCGGTGTGTTGCAGGGGAGCGGACGAGTGTCCGCGCTTGACCCATTTCAGGAGTTAAATCGTGGCAAAGAAGATTGTCGGCTACATCAAGCTGCAAGTGCCCGCTGGTAAAGCCAACCCGTCGCCGCCTATCGGCCCGGCACTTGGTCAGCGCGGCCTGAATATCATGGAATTCTGCAAGGCGTTCAACGCCCAGACCCAGGGCATCGAGCCGGGTCTGCCGATTCCGGTTGTGATCACCGCTTTCGCGGACAAGTCCTTCACCTTCGTGATGAAGTCGCCGCCCGCAACCATTCTGCTGAAGAAGGCTGCCGGCATCCAGAAGGGTTCCGCTCGTCCGCATACCGACAAGGTCGGCAAGGTGAGCCGTGCGCAACTCGAAGAAATCGTGAAGACCAAGCAGGCTGACCTGACCGCTGCCGACCTCGATGCTGCCGTGCGCATCATCGCCGGTTCGGCTCGCTCGATGGGTCTCGAAGTGGAGGGCGTGTAAATGGCTAAGGTTTCCAAGCGTCTCGCCGCCCTGAAGGCTTCGGTCGATCGCAACAAGCTGTACGCCGTTGACGAAGCGCTCGCGCTGGTCAAGGGTGCCGCTACCGCCAAGTTCAACGAGTCGATCGACGTGTCGGTCAACCTCGGCGTCGACGCGCGCAAGTCGGACCAAGTGGTTCGCGGCTCGGTCGTGTTGCCGAAGGGTACCGGCAAGTCGGTGCGCGTTGCTGTGTTCGCCCAGGGCGCAAACGCAGAAGCCGCCAAGGCTGCTGGTGCTGAAGTCGTCGGTTTCGAAGACCTCGCCGAACAGATCAAGGCCGGCAATCTCGACTTCGACGTCGTGATCGCTTCGCCGGACGCAATGCGCATCGTCGGTCAGCTCGGCCAGATCCTCGGCCCGCGCGGCCTGATGCCGAACCCGAAGGTCGGTACCGTGACCCCGAACGTTGCCGAGGCCGTGAAGAACGCCAAGGCCGGTCAGGTCCAGTACCGTACCGACAAGGGCGGCATCATCCACGCAACCATCGGTCGTGCGTCGTTCGAAGCTGCGGACCTGAAGGTCAACCTGGTTGCGCTGATCGAAGCGCTGCAAAAGGCCAAGCCGGCTTCGAGCAAGGGTGTGTACCTGAAGAAGGTTGCCGTCTCGAGCACGATGGGTGTTGGCGTTCGCGTCGACGCTGGCTCGCTGGCGCAGTAAGCAATTTTGGGCCTGTTCCGGCGCTAGCGCCGGGGCAGGGTAGTCCAAGACCGTAGGCGCGTTTCGACGCTTAATCGCCGGTTCGCCGGTAGCCTACGCAGACGGTGTACCCAATCTGGATTTGGCCCGTGGCGTTCGCCGCGGGTTTCCTGAAGGAAAGGTCGCCGTTGGGAGGTGTGGCTCTGCCATGCCAAACATCTCGTAATGGAGGTAGACCTTGAGTCTCAATCTCGAAGACAAAAAGGCCGTCGTAGCTGAGATCTCGGCAGTAGTTGCCAGCGCTCAGACCATCGTCGTTGCCGAGTATCGGGGTGTCGGGGTTGCCAGCATGACTCTGTTGCGCAAGCAAGCGCGCGAGTCCGGCGTATACCTGCGTGTTCTGAAGAACACGCTGGCACGCCGTGCGGTCGAAGGTACGCCGTTCGCCGGCCTGGCCGACCATATGGTCGGTCCGCTGGTTTACGGTATTTCCGAAGACCCGGTTGCTGCAGCCAAGGTGCTGAACACGTTTGCCAAGAAGGACGAGAAGATCGTCATCAAGGCGGGTTCGTATGAAGGTCAGGTGATGGACCAGGCCGGCGTTGCCGCGCTGGCGTCGATCCCGAGCCGCGAAGAGCTGCTGTCGAAGCTGCTCTACGTCATGCAAGCCCCGGTGGCTGGCTTCGCCCGTGGCCTTGCCGCGCTGGCAGAGAAGAAGCAAGCCGGCGAACCGGCTGCGGCCGAAGCTGTTCCGGCCGAAGCGTAACCGCTTCCCGATTCCTTACCCTTTCGAAAAGATTTTCAGGAGTATTTACAAATGGCTCTGTCCAAAGACGATATCCTCGAAGCCGTTGCTGGCTTGACCGTGATGGAACTGAACGACCTGGTGAAGGCGTTCGAAGAGAAGTTCGGCGTTTCGGCTGCTGCCGTTGCCGTTGCTGGCCCGGCTGCTGGTGCTGGCGCTGCTGCTGCAGAAGAGAAGACCGAGTTCGACGTGATCCTGACCGGCGCTGGCGCCAACAAGGTCGGCGTGATCAAGGTCGTTCGCGAAGTGACCGGCCTGGGTCTGAAGGAAGCCAAGGACCTGGTCGACGGCGCGCCGAAGCCGCTGAAGGAAGGCATTGCCAAGGCTGACGCTGAAGCCATGGTCAAGAAGCTGGTCGAAGCAGGTGCTACTGCCGAGATGAAGTAATCGCTTTCGCGATTGCTCGAAATAGGCAGGCGGAGGAATCCGCCTGCCATTTTGCGTTTGTTTGACTGCCGTTCTGTAAGCTAGACCTGAAGGATGTTCCTGACGGTTTCGCTCCACAGATGACAAACCGGAAAAATGTTCCCGGAGCGCTTTGCGGTTTGTCTTTTGCGCCCCAATCCATGGAGAGCTTTTGAGTATGAATTACTCGTTCACAGAGAAGAAACGCATTCGTAAGAGTTTTGCGAAGCGGGCGAGCGTTCTTGACGTTCCTTTTCTCCTTGCGACCCAGATCAACTCGTACACCGAGTTCCTGCAGCTGGGCGTGCCGGTCGCGGAGCGGAATACCAACGGCCTGCAGGCTGCGTTCAGCTCGATTTTCCCGATCGAGTCGCACAACGGCAATGCACGCCTCGAGTTCGTCCACTACGTGCTCGGCGATCCGCCCTTCGACGTGATCGAGTGTCAGCAGCGCGGCATCACCTTTGCCGCGCCGCTGCGCGCGCGCGTGCGCCTGGTGATCATGGACCGTGAAGCGGCCAAGCCGACGGTGAAGGAAGTCAAGGAACAGGACGTCTACTTCGGCGAAATTCCGCTGATGACCCGCAACGGCTCGTTCGTGATCAACGGCACCGAACGCGTGATCGTCTCGCAGCTGCACCGCTCGCCGGGCGTGTTCTTCGAGCACGACAAGGGCAAGACCCACAGCTCGGGCAAGCTGCTGTTCTCGGCCCGGATCATTCCGTACCGCGGTTCGTGGCTCGACTTCGAGTTCGACCCGAAGGACCTGCTGTTCTTCCGGATCGACCGTCGCCGCAAGATGCCGGTCTCGGTGCTGCTGAAGGCACTGGGCTTCACGCCGGAGGAAATCCTCGAGCGCTTCTACGACACCGATACCTTCACCATCGGTGAGGACGGCCTGCAGATGTCGCTGGTGCCGGAGCGCCTGAAGGGCGAAGTCGCCAAGTTCGACATCGTCGCCAGCGACGGCAAGGTGCTGGCGCAGAAAGACAAGCGCATCACCGCCAAGACCATCCGCGACATCCAGGCTGCGGGCATTACCGCGCTGCCGGTGCCGGCCGATTTCCTCTACGGCCGTCTGCTCGCGCACGCCGTCGTCCATCCGGAAACCGGTGAAGTGCTGGCGCGTGCCAACGAAGAGATCACCGAAGACCTCGCGGCCAAGCTCGACATCGCCGGCGTGACCGAGATGAAGGTGCTTTACGTCAACGATCTGGATCAGGGCGCGTTCATCTCGCAAAGCCTGCGTTCGGACGACGTTGCCGACGAGTACGCCGCACGCGTCGCGATCTACCGCATGATGCGTCCGGGCGAGCCGCCGACCGAAGATTCGGTCCAGGCACTGTTCAACGGCCTGTTCTTCTCCGAAGACCGCTACGACCTGTCGGCCGTCGGCCGGATGAAGTTCAACAGCCGCGCCTACCTTGCGCCGCGCGACGAGAAGACGCCGGGCTGGATGCACCAGTTCTACGCGCGCGTCGGCGAGATGGGCCTCGAAGGCCCGGGCGTGCTGTCGGTCGACGACATCCTCGCCGTCATCAGCATCCTGGTCGAGCTGCGCAACGGCCGCGGCGATGTCGACGACATCGATCACCTCGGCAACCGTCGCGTCCGTTCGGTCGGCGAACTGGCCGAGAACCAGTTCCGTGCCGGTCTGGTGCGCGTCGAGCGCGCGGTCAAGGAACGTCTGTCGCAAGCCGAATCCGACAACCTGATGCCGCACGACCTGATCAATGCCAAGCCGGTGTCGGCCGCGATCAAGGAATTCTTCGGTTCGTCGCAGCTGTCGCAGTTCATGGACCAGACCAACCCGCTGTCGGAAATCACCCACAAGCGCCGCGTGTCGGCCCTTGGCCCGGGCGGTCTGACGCGCGAGCGCGCCGGCTTCGAAGTCCGCGACGTGCACCCGACCCACTACGGCCGCGTCTGCCCGATCGAAACGCCGGAAGGCCCGAACATCGGCCTGATCAACTCGCTGTCGTGCTACGCCCGCACCAACGACTACGGCTTCCTCGAGACGCCGTACCGCAAGGTCATCGACGGCAAGGCCACCAACGAGATCGACTACCTGTCGGCGATCGAGGAAGGCAAGTACGTGATTGCGCAGGCCAATGCGCAGACCGACGACGAAGGCCGCCTGACCGACGAAATGGTCACCTGCCGCGAACACGGTGAAACCATCATCGCGACGCCGGACCGCGTCCAGTACATGGACGTGGCGCCGAGCCAGATCGTGTCGGTTGCCGCCTCGCTGATCCCGTTCCTCGAGCACGACGACGCGAACCGCGCGCTGATGGGCGCCAACATGCAGCGTCAGGCGGTGCCGGTGCTGCGCGCCGAGAAGCCGTTCGTCGGTACCGGTATCGAGCGCACCTGCGCGGTCGACTCGGGTACGGCCGTGGCCGCGCTGCGCGGCGGCATCGTCGACTATGTCGATGCCAACCGCGTCGTGGTGCGCGTGAACGACGACGAGACCCTGCCGGGCGAAACCGGCGTGGACATCTACAACCTCGTCAAGTTCACCCGTTCGAACCAGAACACCAACATCAACCAGCGTCCGGTGCTCAAGCGCGGCGACCGCATCACCAAGGGTGACGTGGTGGCCGACGGCGCATCGACCGACCTCGGCGAAATGGCGCTCGGTCAGAACATGACCATCGCCTTCATGCCGTGGAACGGCTACAACTTCGAAGACTCGATCCTGATCTCCGAGAAGGTCGTCGCCGAAGACCGCTACACCTCGATCCACATCGAAGAATTGTCGGTGATGGCGCGGGACACCAAGCTCGGTCCGGAAGAAATCACCCGCGACATCTCGAACCTGTCCGAGCGCATGCTCGGCCGTCTGGACGAGTCGGGCGTGGTCTACATCGGCGCCGAAGTCGAGGCCGGTGACGTCCTCGTCGGCAAGGTGACGCCGAAGGGCGAAACCCAGCTGACCCCGGAAGAGAAGCTGCTGCGGGCGATCTTCGGCGAGAAGGCGTCCGACGTGAAGGACACCTCGCTGCGCGTGCCGTCGGGCATGACCGGCACCGTCATCGACGTGCAGGTGTTCACCCGCGAAGGCGTCGAGCGCGACAAGCGCGCCCAGTCGATCATCGACGAGCAGCTGCGCCGTCACCGTACCGACCTGAACGACCAGCTGCGCATCGTCGAGAACGACCTGTTCGAGCGGATCGAACGGATGATCGTCGGCAAGGTCGCCAACGGCGGTCCGAAGCGTCTGGCCAAGGGCACCGAGATCAGCCACGACTACCTGGCCGATCTGCCGTCCAAGCACGACTGGTTCGACATCCGTCTGGCCGACGAGGAAAGCGCACGCCAGCTCGAAGCGATGAAGGACCTGATCGCCCAGATGAAGGGCGACTTCGACCTCAAGTTCGAAGACAAGAAGCGCAAGCTGACCCAGGGCGACGAACTGCCGCCGGGCGTGATCAAGATGGTCAAGGTCTACGTTGCGGTGAAGCGCCGCCTGCAGCCGGGCGACAAGATGGCCGGCCGTCACGGTAACAAGGGCGTGGTCTCGAAGATCCTGCCGGTGGAAGACCTGCCGTACATGGCCGACGGTTCGACCGTCGACATCGTGCTGAACCCGCTGGGCGTGCCGTCGCGGATGAACATCGGCCAGATTCTCGAAGTCCACCTCGGCTGGGCCGCGAAAGGCATCGGCCAGCGTATCGACGCGATGCTGCGCGAACAGCGCAATATCGCCGAAATGCGCCAGTACCTCGACCAGATCTACAACTGCGCCGGCAAGCAGGAAGACATCGCCGGCCTGTCGGAAGACGAAGTGGTCCAGCTCGCCAACGGCCTGCGCCGCGGCATGACGTTCGCCAGCCCGGTATTCGACGGCGCCAAGGAGACCGAGATCCATCAGATGCTGGATCTGGCCTACCCGAGTGACGACGCACGTACCCAGCTGCTCGACTTCAACAGCAGCAAGACGCAGATGCAGCTGTTCGACGGCCGCACCGGCGAGCCGTTCGAGCGCAAGGTCACCGTTGGCGTGATGCACTACCTGAAGCTGCATCACCTTGTCGACGACAAGATGCACGCGCGTTCGACCGGCCCGTACTCGCTCGTCACCCAGCAGCCGCTGGGCGGTAAGGCGCAGTTCGGTGGCCAGCGTTTCGGTGAAATGGAAGTCTGGGCACTCGAAGCGTACGGCGCGGCGTACACGCTGCAGGAAATGCTGACGGTGAAGTCGGACGATGTGAACGGCCGGACCAAGGTCTACGAGAACATCGTCAAGGGCGATCACCGGATCGACGCCGGCATGCCGGAATCCTTCAATGTGCTGGTGAAGGAAATCCGTTCGCTGGGTATCGATATCGATCTGGAAACCGAGTGATTGTGTGAGGAGGGGCGGCCCCGGGCCGCCTCGTACCGAACGCCTCACCCTCACAGGAGCTAAATGAATGAAAGGCTTACTCGAACTCTTCAAGCAGGTCGCGCAAGACGAAGAATTTGACGCGATCAAGATCGGGCTCGCATCGCCCGAGAAGATTCGTTCGTGGTCGTTCGGCGAAGTGAAGAAGCCGGAAACGATCAACTACCGCACGTTCAAGCCGGAACGCGACGGTCTGTTCTGCGCGCGCATTTTCGGGCCGATCAAGGACTACGAATGCCTGTGCGGCAAGTACAAGCGCCTCAAGCATCGCGGCGTGATCTGCGAAAAGTGCGGCGTTGAAGTCACGCTGTCCAAAGTGCGTCGCGAGCGCATGGGCCACATCGAACTGGCGTCGCCGGTTGCGCACATCTGGTTCCTGAAGTCGCTGCCGTCGCGTCTGGGCATGGTGCTCGACATCCCGCTGCGCGACATCGAACGCGTGCTGTACTTCGAAGCCTTCATCGTGGTCGAGCCTGGCATGACCCCGCTGAACCGCGGCCAGCTGCTGACCGAAGAAGACTATTACAACAAGCTCGACGAATACGGCGACGAGTTCGTAGCGCTGATGGGCGCCGAGGCCGTGCGCGAGCTGCTGAAGAACCTCGACAGCGACAACGAAATCAGCAAGCTGCGTTCGGAGCTCGAGTCGACCTCGTCCGACACCAAGATCAAGAAGATCGCCAAGCGCCTGAAGGTGCTCGAGGCCTTCCAGAAGTCCGGCATCAAGCCGGAATGGATGGTCATGGAAGTGCTGCCGGTGCTGCCGCCGGAACTGCGTCCGCTGGTGCCGCTGGACGGTGGCCGTTTCGCCACGTCGGACCTGAACGACCTGTATCGTCGCGTCATCAACCGGAACAACCGTCTCAAGCGTCTGCTCGAGCTGCGCGCGCCGGAAATCATTGTCCGCAACGAAAAGCGCATGCTGCAGGAGTCGGTCGACTCGCTGCTGGACAACGGCCGTCGCGGCAAGGCGATGACCGGTGCCAACAAGCGTCCGCTGAAATCGCTCGCCGACATGATCAAGGGCAAGGGCGGTCGTTTCCGTCAGAACTTGCTGGGTAAGCGCGTCGACTACTCGGGTCGTTCGGTCATTACCGTCGGTCCTTACCTGCGTCTGCATCAGTGCGGCCTGCCGAAGCTGATGGCGCTGGAGCTGTTCAAGCCGTTCATCTTCCACAAGCTCGAAGTGCTGGGCCTCGCGACCACGATCAAGGCCGCGAAGAAGATGGTTGAATCGCAGGAAGCCGTCGTCTGGGACATCCTCGAAGACGTGATCCGCGAACATCCGATCCTCCTGAACCGTGCGCCGACGCTGCACCGTCTGGGCATCCAGGCGTTCGAGCCGGTGCTGATCGAAGGCAAGGCGATCCAGCTGCACCCGCTGGTCTGCGCGGCGTTCAACGCCGACTTCGACGGTGACCAGATGGCCGTTCACGTGCCGCTGTCGCTCGAAGCGCAGATGGAAGCCCGCACGCTGATGCTGGCGTCGAACAACGTGCTGTCGCCGGCCAACGGCGAGCCGATCATCGTGCCGTCGCAGGATATCGTCCTGGGTCTGTACTACATGACCCGTGACGCCGTGCGCGCCAAGGGCGAAGGCATGGCGTTCACCGACGTCAAGGAAGCGCTGCGCGCCTACGCCAACAAGTTCGTCACGCTGCAGACGCGCGTCTCGGTCCGCCTGAACGAGTGGGTCAAGGACGAGAACGGCGAGTGGCAGGTCAAGTCGGTGCGTCGCAACACCACCGTCGGCCGCGCGATCCTGTCGGAAATCCTGCCCAAGGGCCTCGACTTCAGCCACATCGACAAGGCGCTGAAGAAGAAGGAAATCGGCAAGCTGATCAACGCCTCGTTCCGCAGCTGCGGCCTGAAGGACACTGTCGTGTTCGCCGACCAGCTGATGTACACCGGTTTTGCCTACTCGACCCGCGGCGGGATCTCGATCTGCGTCGACGACATGCTGGTGCCGGCTGCCAAGGCCGAACTGCTGGCTGCCGCCAACGCCGAAGTGCGCGACGTCGAACAGCAGTACAACTCGGGTCTGGTGACCCAGGGCGAACGCTACAACAAGGTCGTCGACATCTGGGGCCGTGCCGGTGAAGACATCGCCAAGGCGATGATGGCCAACCTCGGCAAGCAGCCGGTGCTCGACGCCGACGGCAAGATCGTCAAGGACGAGAATGGCAAGGACCTGATGCAGGACTCGTTCAACTCGATCTACATGATGGCCGACTCGGGCGCGCGGGGTTCCGCAGCGCAGATCCGTCAGCTCGCCGGTATGCGGGGCCTGATGGCCAAGCCGGACGGCTCGATCATCGAGACGCCGATCAAGGCGAACTTCCGCGAAGGCCTGACCGTTCTCGACTACTTCATCTCGACCCACGGTGCCCGTAAGGGTCTGGCGGATACGGCGCTGAAGACCGCGAACTCGGGTTACCTGACCCGCCGTCTGGTCGATGTGACGCAGGATCTGGTCGTGATCGAGGACGATTGCTATACCAAGAACGGCGTGACCATGAAGGCCGTGGTGCAGGGCGGTGACGTGATCGAAGCGCTGCGCGACCGGATTCTCGGCCGTGTTGCCGCGATCGACATCGTCGATCCGAGCAGCCAGGAGACCGTGTTCGAAGCCGGCACGCTGCTGACCGAAGACATTGTCGACCGCATCGACGAGATCGGTGTCGACGAGGTCAAGGTGCGTACGCCGCTGACGTGCGAAACCCGCTACGGCCTGTGCGCATCGTGCTACGGCCGCGACCTCGGCCGCGGTCACCGCGTCAACGCCGGCGAAGCTGTCGGCGTGATCGCCGCACAGTCGATCGGCGAGCCGGGTACCCAGCTGACGATGCGTACCTTCCACATCGGTGGTGCCGCGTCGCGAGCCGCCGCTGCGAGCCAGGTCGAATCGAAGTCGAACGGCCGCATCGCGTTCACCTCGACGATGCGCTACGTCGCCAACAACAAGGGCGAGCTGATCGTCATCACCCGCTCGGCCGAAGTGCTGGTGCTCGACGACCAGGGCCGCGAGCGCGAGCGCCACAAGGTGCCGTACGGTGCGACGCTGGCCGTCAAGGACGGCGACACCATCAAGGCCGGTACCGTGCTGGGTACGTGGGATCCGCACACCCGCCCGATCATCACCGAGTACGAAGGCCAGGTGCGCTTCGAGAACGTCGAGGAAGGCATGACCGTCGTCAAGCAGGTCGACGACGTGACCGGCCTGTCGACCCTCGTCGTGATCAACCCGAAGACCAAGGCCGGCGCCAAGGGCGTCCGTCCGCTGGTGAAGCTGCTCGACGAACAGGGCAAGGAAGTGAAGCTGGCCGGCACCGATACGCCGGTCACCATCGGCTTCCAGCCGGGTGCGATCATTACCGTCAAGGACGGCCAGTCGGTCGGCAAGGGCGACGTGCTGGCGCGGATTCCGCAGGAATCGGCCAAGACCCGCGACATTACCGGTGGTCTGCCGCGCGTGGCCGAGCTGTTCGAAGCCCGTTCGCCGAAGGATGCCGGCATGCTGGCCGAGGTGACCGGTACCGTGTCGTTCGGCAAGGACACCAAGGGCAAGCAGCGCCTGATCATCACCGATCTGGAAGGACTGGGTCACGAGTATCTGATCCCGAAGGAAAAGCACGTGATGGTCCACGACGGCCAGGTCGTCAACCGCGGCGAAACCATCGTCGACGGCCCGATCGATCCGCACGACATCCTGCGTCTGCAGGGCATCGAAGCGCTGGCGCGCTACGTCGTCCAGGAAGTTCAGGAGGTCTACCGTCTGCAGGGCGTGAAGATCAACGACAAGCACATCGAGGTGATCGTTCGCCAGATGCTGCGTCGCGTAGTCATCACCAGCAACGGCGACACCGGCTTCATTCCGGGCGAACAGGTCGAGCGTGCCGAAGTGCTGACGAAGAATGACGAAATGGTCGCCGCCGGCAAGCAGCCGGCCGGTTACGACAACGTGCTGCTCGGCATCACCAAGGCCTCGCTGTCGACCGACTCGTTCATCTCGGCCGCGTCGTTCCAGGAAACCACGCGCGTTCTGACCGAAGCCGCCATCATGGGTAAGGTCGACGATCTGCGCGGTCTGAAGGAAAACGTCATCGTCGGCCGTCTGATCCCGGCCGGCACTGGTCTGGCGTATCACCGTTCGCGCAAGCGTCAGGCCCAGGGTCTGGACCAGGCGTTCGAGGCACTCGAAGCCGCGCAGAGCGAGGAAACGCTCTGAGCGCCGGTGTCTGACTTGACGACAAGGGCTTGATTTTCTTAGAATCTCAAGTCCAATCTGGCGACGCTCGGATTTTCCGCGCGTCGCCGGCTTCATTTGGGCGTCGCAAATCGCGACGTCCGGTGGCGGCAGACCGTTCTGCCGCCCGAAGTGGGGCCCCGCAAGGGGTGATTAACTCGAAGGATGTAATCAATGCCAACCATCAACCAGCTGGTCCGCAAGGGCCGCGAGAAGGAAGTGGTGAAGAGCAAGGTTCCCGCGCTCGAATCCTGCCCTCAAAAACGTGGCGTGTGCACTCGCGTGTACACCACCACCCCGAAGAAGCCGAACTCCGCGCTGCGTAAAGTGTGCAAGGTTCGCCTGACCAACGGTTTCGAAGTCATTTCGTACATCGGCGGTGAAGGCCACAACCTGCAGGAACACAGCGTTGTGCTGATCCGCGGCGGTCGTGTGAAGGACTTGCCGGGTGTGCGTTACCACACCGTGCGCGGTTCGCTTGACACCGCAGGCGTCAAGGATCGCAAGCAGTCGCGCTCGAAGTACGGCGCGAAGCGTCCGAAGTAATTTCGGATGCAGGCGGCGGTGTATCGCGCAGGCGAGACCGTCGAGTAAGTGGTCGTCCCGCTGGGCGGCCGTGGGATCGAAAATCCCGACTGAATGTCATATTTAGGATAGAGAATCATGCCAAGACGCAGAGAAGTACCGAAGCGCGACGTCCTGCCGGATCCGAAGTTCGGTTCGCAGGAGCTGACCAAGTTCATGAACGTGGTCATGATCGACGGCAAGAAGGCCGTTGCAGAACGTATCGTTTACGGTGCATTCGAACAAATCGAAAAGAAGACCGGCAAGAGCGCGCTCGAAGTGTTCACGACCGCCATCGGCAACGCCAAGCCGATCGTCGAAGTGAAGAGCCGCCGTGTCGGTGGCGCTAACTACCAGGTTCCGGTCGAAGTCCGCCCCAGCCGTCGTTTGGCATTGGCGATGCGCTGGCTGCGTGATGCCGCCCGCAAGCGTGGTGAGAAGTCGATGGATCTGCGTCTGGCCGGTGAGCTGCTCGATGCGGCCGAAGGTCGTGGCGGCGCAATGAAGAAGCGTGACGAAGTGCACCGCATGGCCGAAGCCAACAAGGCCTTTGCTCACTTCCGCTTCTAATGCGGCAATCCGTTTAAGGAAACTACCGTGGCACGTACTACCCCCATTGAGCGCTACCGTAATATCGGTATCTCCGCTCACATCGACGCCGGTAAAACGACGACGACCGAACGCATCCTGTTCTACACCGGTGTCAACCACAAGATCGGTGAAGTGCATGACGGCGCTGCCACCATGGACTGGATGGAGCAGGAGCAGGAACGCGGGATCACCATTACCTCGGCGGCTACCACGACCTTCTGGAAGGGCATGGGCCTGCAGTTCCCGGAACACCGCTTCAACATCATCGACACCCCGGGGCACGTCGACTTCACGATTGAAGTCGAGCGCTCGATGCGTGTGCTTGACGGCGCGTGCATGGTGTACTGCGCGGTCGGTGGCGTTCAGCCACAGTCGGAAACCGTCTGGCGTCAGGCCAACAAGTACAAGGTTCCGCGTCTGGCCTTCGTGAACAAGATGGACCGTCAGGGTGCCAACTTCTTCCGCGTCGTCGAGCAGATGAAGACCCGTCTGAAGGCGAATCCGGTGCCGGTCGTTGTGCCTATCGGCGCAGAAGACAACTTCCAGGGCGTCGTCGACCTCCTGAAGATGCAGGCCATCTTCTGGGACGAAGCGTCGCAGGGTATGAAGTTCGAATATCGCGACATCCCGGACGACCTGAAGGCCGTTGCCCAGGAATGGCGCGAGAAGATGGTCGAATCCGCTGCGGAAGCGTCGGAAGAGCTGATGAACAAGTACCTCGAAGAGGGTGACCTCACCGAGGACGAGATCAAGGGCGCCATCCGTCAGCGTACGCTGGCGTGCGAAATCCAGCCGATGCTGTGCGGTACCGCGTTCAAGAACAAGGGCGTGCAGCGCATGCTCGACGCCGTCATCGAGTTCCTGCCGTCGCCGGTCGACATCCCGCCGGTTGCAGGTACCGACGACAAGGAGCAGCCGACCTCGCGCGAGGCTTCGGACAGCGCGCCGTTCTCGTCACTCGCGTTCAAGCTGATGAACGACCCGTACGTCGGCCAGCTGACCTTCTTCCGCGTCTACTCGGGCGTCGTGAAGCAGGGCGACTCGGTGCTGAACTCGGTCAAGGACAAGAAGGAACGGATCGGCCGTATCGTGCAGATGCACGCCAACGACCGTAAGGAAATCGACGAGGTTCACGCGGGTGACATCGCTGCTGCGATCGGCCTGAAGGACGTGACCACCGGCGAAACCCTGTGTGCCCTTGATGCGCCGATCATCCTCGAGCGCATGGTCTTCCCGGAGCCGGTGATTCACGTTGCCGTCGAACCGAAGACCAAGGCCGACCAGGAAAAGATGGGCGTTGCCCTGAACCGCCTGGCCAAGGAAGACCCGTCGTTCCGCGTGCGTACCGATGAAGAGTCGGGCCAGACCATCATTTCGGGTATGGGCGAACTGCACTTGGAAATTCTGGTCGACCGCATGCGTCGCGAATTCGGTGTCGAAGCCAACGTCGGCGCCCCGCAAGTGGCTTACCGTGAAACCATCACCCGCATCGCGGAAGATGTCGAAGGCAAGCACGCCAAGCAGTCGGGCGGCAAGGGCCAGTACGGTCATTGCGTGATCACCGTTGAGCCGGCAGGCGAGGGCAATGGCTACTCGTTCGTCGACGAAATCAAGGGTGGCGTGATTCCGCGCGAATTCATCCCGTCGGTCGACAAGGGCATCCAGGGTACGCTGAAGGCTGGCGTGCTCGCGGGCTTCCCGGTCGTTGACGTCAAGGTTCGCCTGACCTTCGGCTCGTACCACGACGTCGACTCGTCGCAGATCGCGTTCGAACTCGCCGGCTCCATCGCTTTCAAGGAAGCGATGCGCCGTGCAGGTGCGGTGATTCTCGAGCCGATGATGGCCGTCGAAATCGAAACGCCGGAAGAGTACATGGGCGACATCATGGGCGACCTGTCGTCCCGTCGCGGTATCATCCAGGGTATGGATGACAACCCGGCCGGCGGCAAGATGATCAAGGTCGAAGTGCCGTTGTCGGAAATGTTCGGTTACTCGACCACGCTGCGCTCGATGTCGCAGGGTCGTGCTACGTACTCGATGGAGTTCAAGCACTACTCGCAAGCGCCGAAGCACGTGGCCGACGCGATCCAGGCTAACAAGAAGTAATTGGTTTTGCCCGGCCCCGTGCCGGGCAACCCCGAATCTCTATTTAAGGAATTAGCGAAATGGCTAAGGGTAAGTTTGAACGTACGAAGCCGCACGTCAACGTCGGCACCATCGGTCACGTTGACCATGGCAAGACCACGCTGACCGCAGCGATCACCACCATCCTGTCGAAGAAGTTTGGCGGCGAAGCCAAAGACTACTCGCAGATCGACAGCGCGCCGGAAGAAAAGGCCCGCGGTATCACGATCAACACCGCGCACGTCGAATACGAAACCGAAGCACGTCACTACGCACACGTCGACTGCCCGGGTCACGCCGACTACGTCAAGAACATGATCACCGGTGCTGCGCAGATGGACGGCGCGATCCTGGTCTGCTCGGCCGCTGACGGCCCGATGCCGCAAACCCGTGAACACATCCTGCTGTCGCGCCAGGTTGGCGTGCCGTACATCATCGTCTTCCTGAACAAGGCCGACCTGGTGGACGACGCCGAGCTGCTCGAGCTGGTGGAGATGGAAGTTCGCGAACTGCTGTCGAAGTACGACTTCCCGGGCGACGACTGCCCGATCATCACCGGTTCGGCCCGTCTGGCGCTGGAAGGTGACCAATCGGAATACGGCGAGCCGGCCATCTTCCGTCTGGCCGACGCACTGGATTCGTACATCCCGACGCCGGAACGTGCCGTCGACGGTGCCTTCCTGATGCCGGTTGAAGACGTGTTCTCGATCTCGGGTCGCGGTACCGTCGTGACCGGTCGTGTCGAGCGCGGCATCGTCAAGGTTGGCGAAGAAATCGAAATCGTCGGTATCCGTCCGACCGTCAAGACCACCTGCACCGGCGTGGAAATGTTCCGCAAGCTGCTGGACCAGGGTCAAGCCGGCGACAACATCGGTGCGCTGCTGCGCGGCACTAAGCGTGAAGACGTCGAGCGTGGCCAGGTGCTGGCCAAGCCGGGTTCGATCACCCCGCACACCAAGTTCGAAGGTTCGGTCTACGTGCTGAGCAAGGAAGAGGGCGGTCGTCACACCCCGTTCTTCAACGGCTACCGTCCGCAGTTCTACTTCCGTACCACCGACGTGACCGGTGCGGTCGAGCTGCCGGCAGGTATCGAAATGGTGATGCCGGGCGACAACGTTGAAGTCGTCGTGTCGCTGATCGCGCCGATCGCCATGGAACAAGGTCTGCGTTTCGCCATCCGTGAAGGCGGTCGTACCGTCGGCGCCGGTGTTGTTGCCAAGATCATCGAGTAAGGACTGGATTCATGCAAAGCCAAAAAATCCGTATCCGCCTGAAGGCTTTCGACTACGCGTTGATCGACCGCTCGGCCCAGGAAATCGTTGACACCGCCAAGCGTACCGGCGCCGTGGTCAAGGGCCCGGTTCCGCTGCCGACCAAGATCGAGCGTTTCGACGTGCTGCGTTCGCCGCACGTGAACAAGACCTCGCGCGATCAGTTCGAAATCCGCACCCACCTGCGCCTGATGGACATCGTCGATCCGACCGACAAGACCGTTGACGCGCTGATGAAGCTGGATCTGCCGGCTGGCGTCGACGTCGAAATCAAGCTGCAGTAATCGCGGCAATATGCCGCAAGTGCGCTAAGTGCTTGCGGCATAAGAAAAAGTCGTGCTAGTATCGCGGGCTTACCACTTTAGGGTGGTAAGCCCTTTTATTTTTTAGTTGGTTATTTGCCGATCAATCGCAATCGGCCCTGAAAAGGAAATAACTATGAGCTTAGGTCTTGTCGGTCGCAAAGTCGGCATGACCCGCGTCTTTGCCGAGGATGGTGCATCCATTCCGGTGACGGTGCTGGACATGTCCGCAAATCGCGTCACGCAAATCAAGTCCGTGGAAGCCGACGGCTACGCAGCCGTTCAGGTGACCTTTGGTGCCAAGAAGGCCAGTCGCGTCAACAAGGCGGAAGCCGGTCACTTTGCCAAGGCGGGTGTCGAAGCAGGTCTGGGGCTCGTCGAGTTCCGCGTCGCTGCCGAGAAGCTGTCCGAGCTGAAGGCTGGTGATTCGCTGTCGGTCGAGCTGTTTGCCGCTGGTCAACTGGTTGATGTCACCGGTACCTCGCAAGGTAAGGGTTTCTCGGGCGTCATCAAGCGTCACAACTTCAGTTCCAACCGCGCATCGCACGGTAACTCGCGTTCGCACAACACGCCGGGTTCGATTGGTCAGGCACAGGATCCGGGTCGTATTTTCCCGGGTAAGCGCATGGCGGGTCAGCTGGGTAACGTCAAGTCGACGGTCCAGAATCTGGAAGTCGTGCGTATCGATGCCGAGCGTCAACTGCTGCTGGTCAAGGGCGCTGTCCCTGGCTCCAAGGGCAATGACGTGGTCGTTCGTCCGAGTGTGAAGGCGGGTGCGTAATGGAACTTAAAGTCATCAATGCTAACGGCGAAGCGCAAGCCGCTGTCGCCGCATCGGATGTGCTGTTTGCCCGTGATTTCAACGAAGCGCTGGTTCACCAGGTTGTGACCGCGTACTTCGCGAATGCACGTAGCGGCAACCGCGCCCAGCTGGGTCGCGATGCAGTGCATCACTCCACCAAGAAGCCGTTCAAGCAAAAAGGTACCGGTCGTGCCCGTGCGGGTATGACTTCGTCGCCGTTGTGGCGTGGTGGTGGCCGGGCGTTCCCGAACAGCCCGGATGAGAACTTCAGCCAGAAGGTTAACCGCAAGATGTACCGCGCCGGTATTGCGACCATTCTGTCGCAACTGGTTCGCGAAGACCGTCTGATCGTGGTTGACTCGCTGTCGCTGGAAGCCCCGAAGACCAAGGCCCTGGTGCAAAAGCTGAACGCGCTGAATCTCGATTCCGTGCTGTTCATCACCAAGGAACTGGACGAGAACCTGTACCTTGCTTCGCGCAACCTGCCGCACGTGCTCGTCGTCGAGCCGAGCCAGGCTGACCCGGTGAGCCTGGTGCGCTTCAAGAAAGTCGTGCTGACCCGTGATGCGCTGGCCGCTTTTGAGGAGATGTTCGCATGACGCAATTCACCGAAAATCGTCTGCTGCAAGTGCTGCTGGCGCCGGTCGTGTCGGAAAAGACCACTCTCGTTGCTGAAAAGAACGAGCAGGTCGTGTTCCGCGTATCGACCGATGCGACCAAGGCCGAGATCAAGGCGGCTGTCGAGCTGCTGTTCAAGGTCAAGGTTGAAGGCGTGTCCGTGATCAACGTGAAGGGCAAGGGCAAGCGCTTTGGCCGTTTCGTGGGTCGCCGCAAGGACTGGAAAAAAGCTTACGTTAGCCTCGCGGCCGGTCAGGAACTTGACCTCGCGGCTGCGCAATAAGGAGACTGAAAATGGCATTGGTTAAAGTAAAACCGACGTCCGCCGGTCGCCGCGCTGTCGTCAAGGTTGTCAATCCGGATCTGCACAAGGGTGCGCCGTACGCGCCGCTGCTCGAGTCGCAAAGCAAGACCGCCGGTCGTAACAACCGCGGTGTGATCACGACCCGTCACAAGGGCGGTGGCCACAAGCAGCATTACCGCATGATCGACTTCAAGCGCAACAAGGATGGCATCGTTGCCAAGGTTGAGCGCCTGGAGTATGACCCGAACCGCACCGCGAACATCGCGCTGCTGTGCTATGCCGACGGCGAACGCCGCTACATCATCGCCCCGAAGGGCCTGAAGGCTGGCATGACCGTGGTTTCGGGCTCGGAAGCGCCGATCAAGGCCGGTAACGCCCTGCCGATCCGCAACATTCCGGTCGGTTCGACCATCCACTGCATCGAAATGCAGCCGGGCAAGGGGGCGCAGATCGCGCGTTCGGCCGGTGCTTCGGTCCAGCTGCTGGCGCGCGAAGGTGCTTACGCTCAGCTGCGTCTGCGTTCGGGCGAAATCCGCAAGGTGCATATCGATTGCCGCGCTACGCTCGGCGAAGTCGGCAACGAAGAGCACAGCCTGCGTTCGTACGGCAAGGCTGGCGCCAAGCGCTGGCTGGGTATCCGTCCGACGGTGCGTGGTACCGCGATGAACCCGATCGATCACCCGCACGGTGGTGGTGAGGGTCGTACTGGTGAAGGCCGTGTGCCGGTTAGCCCGTGGGGCCAGCCGACCAAGGGCTACCGTACTCGCAACAACAAGCGCACCGACGGCATGATCGTCCGTCGTCGTCCTGCGAACAAGGGGTAATTGAACATGTCACGTTCTGTCAAGAAGGGCCCGTTCGTTGACCTGCACCTGATCAAGAAGATCGAAGGTGCCCGCAACTCGAACGACAAGCGCCCGATCAAGACCTGGTCGCGTCGTTCCACGGTGCTGCCGGACTTCGTCGGTCTGACGATTGCCGTGCACAACGGCAAGCAGCACGTTCCGGTCTACGTGAACGAAAACATGGTTGGCCACAAGCTCGGCGAGTTCGCGCTCACCCGGACTTTCAAAGGCCATGCCGCCGATAAAAAAGCCAAGCGCTAAGGTGAAGACATGCAAGTATCCGCTGTACTGAGCAGTGCTCGTGTTTCCGCCCAAAAGGCGCGTCTGGTCGCAGACCTGGTTCGTGGCAAATCGGTGGAGCAAGCGCTGAACATTCTGGCTTTCAGCCCGAAGAAAAGTGCCGTTCTGATCAAGAAAGTGCTCGAGTCGGCAATCGCCAACGCAGAGCACAACGAGGGTGCCGACATCGACAGCCTCAAGGTCGCGACGATTTTTGTGGACAAGGGCCCGTCCCTCAAGCGCTTTACCGCACGTGCCAAGGGCCGCGGTAACCGCATCGAGAAGCAGACCTGCCACATCACGCTGACTGTCGGCGACTAAGGAGCGAATATGGGTCAGAAAATTCATCCGACGGGTTTTCGTCTCGCCGTCACCAAGAACTGGGCATCGCGTTGGTACGCCAACAGCAAGAACTTCGCCGGCATGCTTACCGCCGACATCGAAGTTCGCGAGTTTCTGAAGAAGAAGCTGGCAAATGCCTCGGTTAGCCGTGTCGTGATCGAGCGCCCGGCCAAGAATGCCCGCATTACCATTCACACCGCCCGTCCGGGCGTGGTGATCGGCAAGAAGGGCGAGGATATCGAGTCGCTGAAGAAGCAGCTGCAGAACATCCTCAAGGTGCCGGTACACGTCAACATCGAAGAAGTCCGCAAGCCGGAAATCGATGCGCAGATCATCGCCGACAGCATCGCGTCGCAGCTGGAAAAGCGCGTGATGTTCCGTCGTGCCATGAAGCGTGCGATGCAAAACGCCATGCGTCTGGGTGCCCAGGGCATCAAGATCATGTCGTCGGGCCGTCTGAACGGTATCGAAATCGCCCGTACCGAGTGGTACCGCGAAGGCCGTGTGCCGCTGCACACCCTGCGCGCGGACATCGACTACGCGACCAGCGAAGCGAAGACCACGTACGGCATCATCGGTATCAAGGTTTGGGTTTACAAAGGCGAAGTGAAGCCGGGCGAGAAGGCTGCAGAGCCGGCGCCGGAAACCCAGCGTAAAGCACGAAAGGGGCCTCGTAATGCTGCAGCCAACTAGACTCAAGTTCCGTAAAGTCCAAAAGGGTCGCAACACCGGTATCGCTACCCGCGGTAACAGCGTTGCTTTCGGTACCTTTGGTCTCAAGGCCGTCAGCCGCGGTCGTCTGACTGCACGTCAGATCGAAGCCGCCCGTCGTGCCATCACCCGCTACATCAAGCGTGGCGGCCGCGTGTGGATCCGTGCGTTCCCGGACAAGCCGATTTCGACCAAGCCGGCCGAAGTGCGGATGGGTAACGGTAAGGGTAGCCCGGAGTACTGGGTTGCTGAAATCCAGCCGGGCAAGGTCCTGTATGAACTCGACGGCGTCGCTGAAGAAGTCGCTCGCGAAGCGTTCCGCTTGGCTTCGGCCAAGCTGCCGTTCGCGACCACCTTCGTCGCTCGCCAAGTGGGGCAATGATGAAAGCTGCTGAACTGCGTCAAAAATCCGTCGAAGAGCTCAAGGTCGAGCTGACGGCGCTGCTCAAAGCCCAATTCAGCCTGCGCATGCAAAATGCGACCGGCCAACTGGCTAAAAACAGCGAAATCAACCGGGTGCGCAAGAACATTGCGCGCGTTCACACCATCCTGGCTGAGAAGGCTGCTTAATATGAGCGAAGCGAAACTCAAGCGTACGCTGACCGGCCGTATCGTCAGCGACAAAATGGACAAGACGGTTACCGTCCTGGTCGAGCATCTGGTCAAGCACCCGCTGTACGGCAAGGTCGTTCGTCGCTCCAAGAAGTACCATGCGCACGACGAAACCAACCAGTATCACGAAGGTGATCTGGTGACCATCGTCGAAGGTCGTCCGCTGTCCAAGACCAAGTCCTGGGTGGTGACCACGCTGGTTGAAAAGGCACGCGTCGTCTGATCGACGGCAGGCCGGTTTACCGGTCTTGTGCTTGCGCGGGCATTGTACGTCTTGTACAATGCCCGTTTTCCCATCTGCGGCGGTGTGTTTTGCTGTCGCGTGTTTCTCCCCCTTGCGGGGTCCAAAACTGACTGCATTGCTCGGTTTTGCCGGGCGTCTCGGCTTTGTCGAGGTTTGCGGTACAAGTTGGAGGTTGTTTTTCCATGATCCAAATGCAATCCATGTTGGAGGTTGCAGACAATACCGGTGCGCGTCACGTTATGTGCATCAAGGTATTGGGCGGCTCCAAGCGTCGCTACGCCTCGGTGGGCGACATCATCAAGGTGACCATCAAAGATGCGGCCCCGCGTGGTCGAGTCAAGAAGGGTGACGTGTACAGCGCCGTGGTGGTTCGCACCGCCAAGGGCGTGCGTCGCGCCGATGGTTCGCTGATCAAGTTCGACGGCAATGCCGCCGTTCTCCTTAACAACAAGCTTGAGCCGATCGGCACCCGTATCTTCGGGCCGGTGACGCGTGAGCTGCGCACCGAGAAGTTCATGAAGATCGTCTCGCTTGCGCCGGAAGTGCTGTAAGGAGAGATGGCATGAACAAGATTCGCAAAGGTGACGAAATCATCGTCATCACCGGCAAGGACAAGGGCAAGCGCGGTACCGTGCTGCGCGTGATCCCGACTGCTGACCAAGTCATCGTTGAAGGCATCAATGTTGCTAAGAAGCACGTGAAGCCGAACCCGATGCGCGGCCAGCAAGGTGGCATCGTCGAGAAGACCATGCCGCTGCACGTTTCGAACGTTGCGATTTTCAATGCTGCGACCGGCAAGGCTGATCGCGTGGGCTTCAAGCTGCTGGATGACGGCAAGAAGGTTCGCGTGTTCAAGTCCAGCGGCGAAGTGATTGGCGCTTAAGGGGTAAGACATGGCTCGTTTGCAAGATTTTTACAAAGAGCAGGTTGTGCCGGCGCTGATCGAGCAGTTCGGTTACAAGTCTGTGATGGAAGTGCCGCGCATCGAAAAGATCACCGTCAACATGGGTGTCGGTGAGGCGGTGGCTGACAAGAAAGTGATGGAACACGCTGTTGGCGACATGGAAAAGATCACTGGCCAGAAGGCTGTGGTCACCAAGGCCAAGAAATCCATCGCTGGCTTCAAGATTCGTGACGGTTACCCGGTTGGCTGCAAGGTAACCCTGCGTCGCGAACGCATGTTCGAGTTCTTTGATCGCCTGGTTTCGGTTGCGCTGCCGCGCGTCCGCGACTTCCGTGGTGTGCCGGCCAAGTCGTTCGACGGTCGCGGCAACTTCAACATGGGTGTGCGTGAACAGATCATTTTCCCGGAAATCGAGTACGACAAGATCGACGCGCTCCGCGGTATGAACATCACCATCACCACGACGGCGAAGACTGACGAAGAAGCGCGCGCGCTGCTGTCGGCCTTCAAGTTTCCGTTCAAGAACTGAGGCGATCATGGCAAAACTTGCACTGATTAAACGTGAAGAAAAGCGTCGCGCCGTCGTTGAGAAGTTTGCTGCCAAGCGCAATGCGCTGGTTGCAATCGCCAACGATGCCAACGCCAGCGACGAAGACCGCTTCCAGGCCCGCCTGAAGCTGCAGCAGCTGCCGCGCAACTCCAGCAAGGTCCGTTTGCATAACCGTTGCGCGCTGACCGGTCGTCCGCGCGGCGTGTACAGCAAATTTGGCCTTGGCCGTAACAAACTGCGCGAACTGGCCATGAAGGGTGAAATCCCGGGCATGGTCAAGGCCAGCTGGTAATAGGAGAACAGAAACATGGCAATGCATGATCCTATCGCCGATATGCTGACCCGTATCCGTAACGCGCAGCGTGCGGACAAGGTTTCGGTGGCGATGCCGTCTTCCAAGCTGAAGGTGGCGATTGCTAAAGTGCTGCAGGACGAGGGTTACGTTGAATCCTTCGCAGTGGCTGGTGATGTGAAGCCGACGCTGACCATCGAACTCAAATACTACGCCGGTCGTCCGGTGATCGAACGCATCGAGCGCATCTCGAAGCCGGGTCTGCGCATCTACAAGGGTGCGACCGAGATCCCGCAAGTGATGAACGGCCTCGGCGTGGCGATCCTGTCCACCTCCAAGGGTGTGATGACCGACCGCAAGGCGCGCGCCCAGGGTGTTGGCGGCGAGCTGCTCTGCGTCGTGGCATAAGGAGAGTAATCGATGTCTCGCGTAGCTAAAAATCCGGTAGCCATTCCGGCTGGCGTCGAAGTGAAGATCGACGCTCAGGAAATCGTCATCAAGGGCCCGAACGGCTCGCTGGCTCAGTCGCTGACCGGCAATGTCGACGTCAAGGTCGAAGACAATGCACTGGTGTTTGCTGCCCGCAATGGCGACAAGCAATCCCGTTCGATGTCGGGTACCCTCCGCGCACTGGTCAGCAACATGGTGACCGGCGTCTCCAAGGGCTTCGAGCGCAAGCTGACCCTGGTTGGCGTGGGTTATCGTGCCCAGGCTCAGGGCGACGTGCTCAATCTGACGCTCGGCTTCTCCCACCCGGTTGCGCACAAGATGCCGGCCGGCGTGAAGGTGGAAACGCCGTCGCAGACCGAGATCGTGCTCAAGGGTGCCGACAAGCAGGTTATTGGTCAGGTCGCAGCTGACATCCGCGCATACCGCGCGCCGGAACCGTATAAGGGTAAGGGCGTTCGTTATTCGGATGAAGTTGTTGTCCGTAAAGAAACCAAGAAGAAGTAATCGAGGCTGAATCATGGACAAGAAAGAAACTCGACTCCGCCGCGCACGCAAAACCCGTGCAAAGATTGCGGAGCTCAAGGCGGTGCGCCTGTCGGTGCATCGGACCAACAGCCATATCTATGCGCAGGTCATCGACGCAACCGGCAGCAAGGTGCTGGCCGTTGCTTCGACGCTTGAAGCCGATGTGCGCGGTCAGATCAAGAACGGCGCTTCGGTCGAAGCTGCAGCGGCTGTCGGCAAGCGTATTGCCGAGAAAGCCAAGGCTGCCGGCATCGAGAACGTTGCGTTCGATCGTTCCGGTTTCCACTATCACGGTCGCGTGAAGGCTCTGGCCGACGCGGCTCGTGAAGGCGGCCTCGTCTTCTAATTGGAGTTATCAAATGGCTAGAAACGAAGCAGAAGATCGTCAGGACGGCCTTCGCGAGAAAATGGTTGGCGTGAATCGCGTCACCAAGGTCGTGAAGGGTGGCCGGATCATGGGCTTTGCCGCACTGACCGTCGTTGGCGACGGCGATGGCGGCGTTGGCATGGGCAAGGGCAAGGCGAAGGAAGTGCCGGTTGCAGTGCAAAAAGCACTGGACGAAGCACGCCGCAAGCTGTTCAAGGCCTCGCTGAAGAACGGCACCGTGCCGCACTCGGTGATCGGCAAGCACGGTGCAACCACCGTGTTCATGCAGCCGGCGCCGGAAGGTACCGGCATCATCGCCGGCGGCCCGATGCGCGCTGTGTTCGAAGTGGCTGGTGTGCACAACATCACCGCCAAGATCCACGGTTCGACCAACCCGTACAACGTGGTTCGCGCCACGCTGGACGGCCTTGCCAAGCTGCACACCGCCGGCGACATCGCGGCGAAGCGCGGCAAGACCGTCGAAGAAATCTTCGGGGGTGAATAATGACTGACGCGAAGAAAATCAAGGTCACGCTCGTCAAGAGCCTGATCGGTCGCCTGGAAAGCCACAAGGCCTGCGCCCGTGGTCTGGGTCTGCGCAAGCTGAACAGCTCGTCGGAAGTGATCGATACCCCGGAAAACCGCGGCATGATCAACAAGATTAGCTACCTCTTGAAGGTGGAGGGCTAAATGGAACTGAATAACCTGAAACCGGGTGTTGGCGCCAAGCACGCCAAGCGCCGTGTTGGCCGCGGTATCGGCTCGGGCCTGGGCAAGACCTCGGGTCGCGGCCACAAGGGTCAGAAGTCGCGTACCGGTGGTTTCCACAAGGTCGGCTTTGAAGGCGGTCAAATGCCGCTGCAACGTCGTCTGCCGAAGCGCGGCTTCAAGTCGCTGTCGGCCGGCAAGTCGGTTGAAGTGAGCCTGGCGGACCTGAACCGTCTGCCGGTGAACGACATCGACTTCCTGACGCTGCTGCAGGCAGGTCTGGTTTCGCAGCGCGCGAACCAGGCCAAGGTCATCCTGGCTGGCAAGATCGAACGTGCGATCACTCTGAAGGGCGTTGGCGCCACCAAGGGTGCACGTGCAGCGATCGAAGCCGCTGGCGGCTCCATCGTCGAGTAACTCGGCTATTGAATAGGGCAGTAACGTGGCAAATCCCGCTCTGGCTTCTGCTGGTAGTAAGTTCGCGGATCTGAAGAAACGCATCTGGTTCTTGGTGGGTGCACTGATCGTTTATCGCATCGGTGCGCACATCCCCGTGCCGGGTATCAACCCGGTCGAACTGGCGCGTCTCTTCGAAAGTTCGCAAACCGGTCTCCTGAACATGTTCAACATGTTCTCGGGTGGCGCGCTGTCGCGCTTCACCGTGTTTGCGATCGGGATCATGCCTTACATCTCGGCTTCGATCATTCTGCAACTGGCGGCGGAAGTCTTTCCGACGCTCAAGCAGTTGAAGAAAGAGGGCGAAGCCGGTCGTCGCAAGATCACCCAGTACACGCGTTATGCGACCGTACTGCTGGCGACCGCGCAGAGCTTCGGGATTGCCATGATGCTGTTCAAGCAGCCCAACCTGGTTGTGCTGCCACAGCTGCAGTTCATCGTCATGACGGTCATCACCCTGGTGACCGGCACGATGTTTCTGATGTGGCTGGGTGAGCAGATCACCGAGCGCGGCATCGGCAACGGGATTTCGATCCTCATCTGCGCCGGTATCGCCGCAGGTGTGCCGGGTGCGATCGGCAAGACGCTGACCCTCGCCAATCAGGGGGCGCTGCCGATCATCCTGGTGCTGTTCCTGTTCGTCGGCGTGGTACTGCTGACCGCGGCGGTGGTGTTCGTCGAGCGCGGCCAGCGCAAGGTGCCGGTGCACTATGCCAAGCGCCAGGTCGGCAACCGCATCATGCAGGCGCAAAGCACGCACCTGCCGCTGAAGCTGAACATGGCCGGCGTGATTCCGCCGATCTTCGCCTCGTCGATCATCCTGTTTCCGGCGACCGTGCTGTCGTGGACTGGCAACAGCGAGAAGCTGGGGTGGTTGAAGTCGATCGGCGACATGCTGCATCCGGGCCAGCCGCTGTACGTGCTGCTCTATGCTGCTGCGATCATCTTCTTCTGCTACTTCTACACCGCGCTGGTCTTCAATCCGAAGGAAACCGCGGACAACCTGAAGAAGAGCGGGGCGATGATTCCGGGCTACCGCCCAGGCGAGCATACCGCACGCTACATCGAGAAGCTGATCCTCAAGCTGACGCTGATCGGTGCCGTGTACATCACCGTGATCTGCCTGATTCCGGAGTTCCTGATCCTGAAGTGGAACGTGCCGTTCTATTTCGGTGGAACCTCGCTGCTGATCCTGGTGGTGGTGACCATGGACTTCATGTCGCAGATGCAGTCGTACGTGCTGTCGCATCAGTATGAAGGCCTGTTGAAGAAAGCCAACTTCAAGGGTTGAGGCGCAAGCCCCGAGCTAAAAACAATGTCGAAAGAAGACGTCATTCAGATGCAGGGCGAAGTCCTGGAAACGTTGCCCAATGCAACGTTCCGGGTCAAGCTCGAAAACGGACATGTGGTCCTTGGTCATATTTCCGGCAAGATGCGTAAGCATTACATTCGCATTCTGCCCGGCGATAAGGTTACCGTAGAGCTCACGCCCTACGACCTGACCAAGGCCCGCATCGTATTCCGGGCCAAGTGAGCGCCCGGAATTTCATTTTTGACTGAAAGGAAAGACGATGAGAGTTCAAGCATCGGTCAAGAAAATCTGCCGCAACTGCAAGATCATCCGCCGCAACCGGGTTGTGCGCGTGATCTGCACCGACCCGCGGCACAAGCAACGCCAAGGTTGATTTGAGTCAATCGGCCGCAGGCGTTATAATCTGCAACTTTTTTAACCTGGGGTAAGGAAGTTATGGCCCGTATTGCTGGGGTTAACATCCCTAATCATCAGCATACTGTGATCGGCCTTCAGGCAATCTTCGGCATCGGCCGCACTCGCGCCTACGCGATCTGCGCGGCTACCGCCATCGATACTGCCAAGAAGGTCAAGGATCTCAGCGAAGCTGAACTCGACAAGCTGCGTGAAGAAATCGGCAAGTACATCGTAGAAGGTGATCTTCGCCGTGAAAACACGATGGCGATCAAGCGTCTCATGGACCTTGGCTGCTATCGCGGTTTCCGTCATCGCAAGGGCTTGCCTGTTCGCGGCCAGCGCACTCGCACCAATGCTCGTACTCGCAAGGGTCCGCGCAAGGCGATTGCTGGCAAGAAGTAATCTAAGGAATACAGAGAATGGCTAAAGCAAACACAGTGCGTGTACGGAAGAAAGTCAAAAAGAGCGTGTCGGAAGGCATCGTGCATGTGCACGCCTCCTTCAACAACACGATCATTACCATCACCGATCGCCAAGGCAATGCACTTTCTTGGGCTACCTCGGGCGGTGCTGGTTTCAAGGGCTCTCGGAAAAGTACACCCTTCGCAGCCCAGGTGGCCGCGGAGCACGCTGGTAAAGTTGCCCAAGAATATGGTGTGAAGAACCTTGAAGTTCGTATCAAGGGCCCTGGTCCGGGTCGCGAATCCGCCGTGCGTGCACTGAACGCACTCGGCTTCAAGATCACCAGCATTTCGGACGTGACGCCGGTGCCGCACAACGGCTGCCGTCCGCCGAAAAAGCGTCGTATCTAATCCCGGAGTAAGACATGGCTCGTTATATTGGACCCAAGTGCAAACTCGCACGCCGTGAGGGTACGGATCTTTTCCTCAAGAGCGCACGCCGCTCGCTCGACAGCAAGTGCAAGCTGGAACAAGCCCCAGGCCAGCATGGCGCTAACGGCAAGCAGCCGCGTCTGTCGGACTATGGCGTTCACCTGCGTGAAAAGCAGAAGATCCGCCGCATTTACGGCGTGCTGGAACGTCAGTTCCGCCGTTATTTCGAACAGGCCAGCGCTCGCAAGGGCTCCACGGGTGAAAACCTGCTGAAGCTGCTTGAGTCGCGTCTGGACAACGTCGCTTACCGTATGGGCTTCGGCTCGACTCGCGCCGAAGCTCGCCAGCTGGTTTCCCACTGCGCGCTGACCGTGAACGGTAACGTCGTCAACATCCCGTCCTTCCAGGTCAAGGCTGGCGACGTTGTCGCTATCCGCGAGAAGGCCAAGAAGCAGGTTCGTATTCAGGAAGCGCTTGCGCTGGCTGAAGGCATTGGCTTCCCGGGCTGGGTTCAGGTTGATTCCAAGAAAATGGAAGGCGTGTTCAAGAGCACGCCGGAGCGTTCCGATCTCTCCAGCGATCTCAATGAGTCGCTGGTGGTGGAATTCTACTCCAAGTAAACACTGAACCGTTTTCAGGCCAAGGGATACTGATACATGCAAAACCTCGCTAACGAGTTGCTCAAGCCGCGCATCATCGACGTGCAGGCTCAATCTTCCGCCCAGGCTCGGGTGGTGATGGAGCCGTTCGAGCGCGGTTACGGCCATACGCTCGGTAACGCCCTGCGCCGGATCCTGTTGTCGTCGATGCCGGGCTACGCCCCGACCGAGGTCAAGATCGAAGGCATCGTGCACGAATATTCCGCTCTGGATGGCGTGCAGGAAGATGTCGTCGATATCCTCTTGAACCTCAAAGGGGTCGTGCTCAAGCTGCATGGCCGTGACTCGGTCACGCTCACGCTCGTCAAGGACGGCGAGGGCGTGGTCAAGGCCGGCGATATCCAGCTGCCGCACGATGTCGAAGTCGTCAACCCCGATCACGTGGTTGCCCACCTGTCCGCAGGTGGCAAGCTGAACGTCGAAATCAAGGTCGAGAAGGGCCGTGGTTACCAGCCTGCACCGGCTCGTCTGAACAAGGACGAGAACCGGAGCATCGGTACCATCCAGCTCGACGCGTCGTTCAGCCCGATCCGTCGGGTCAGCTACCAGGTCGAAAGCGCTCGCGTCGAGCAGCGCACCGATCTGGATCGCCTGATCCTCGATATCGAGACCAACGGCGTGCTGACGCCGGAAGATGCGGTTCGCCAGGCGGCCCGCATTCTGATGGATCAGCTGTCGGTGTTCGCCGACCTCGAAGGGACGCCGGTTGAGGAAGAAAAGCCGGCTGCGCCGCAGATCGATCCGATCCTGCTGCGTCCGGTGGACGACCTCGAACTGACCGTGCGTTCGGCAAACTGCCTGAAGGCCGAGAACATCTACTACATCGGGGATCTGATCCAGCGCACCGAAACCGAGCTCTTGAAGGCGCCGAATCTGGGCCGCAAGTCCTTGAATGAAATCAAGGAAGTGCTTGCCTCGAAGGGCCTGTCGCTGGGTATGCGCCTCGAAAACTGGCCGCCGGCTGGCTTGGAAAAGCCCTGAGCGGTCAACGGAAGGAACTGACAAATGCGTCATGGTAATGGCAACCGCAAACTGAATCGTACCTCGGCTCACCGCCAAGCGCTGCTGCGCAACCTGGCGAATGCGCTGCTGCGTCACGAAGTCATCAAAACCACGCTGCCGAAGGCCAAGGAACTGCGTCGCGTCGCAGAACCGCTGATCACCCTCGGCAAGAAGCCGTCGCTGGCAAACCGTCGTCTCGCGTTCAATCGCACCCGCGATCGCGAGATGGTCGTCAAGCTGTTCGACGTGCTCGGCCCGCGCTACGCCAACCGTAATGGTGGCTACCTGCGTATCCTGAAGTGCGGTTTCCGCGATGGCGACAATGCCCCGATGGCATTCGTCGAACTCGTCGACCGCCCGGAAGAAGCCGAAGTGGTTGAAGCCGCCGAGTAATCGGTCCGGCTCTGCAGAGAGGCCAGCGCAAGCTGGCCTTTTTGTTTGTTGCTGTTCCGCGAACTTGGTCTTGCGGCGCAGTAACCGTAGACTCGTCGCATTGCGACATGAGATGCAGGTGAAGCATGGCCCGATTTGCGATCGGCGACGTTCAAGGCTGTTTCAACGAGCTGCAGCTGTTGTTGGACCGGATGGGATTCGAGGCGGGCCGGGATACGCTCTACCTGGTCGGCGATCTCGTCAACCGCGGCCCCGAGTCGGCGGCGGTGCTGCGCTGGGCCAAGACCCACGATAGTGCGGTCCGGGTCGTGCTCGGCAATCACGATCTGAGTCTGCTGGCCATGTCGGCAGGCATTGGCAGAGCCAAGCAGGGAGATACGTTCGCCGACGTACTTGGTGCGGCCGACGCGCCCGGTCTGCTCGACTGGCTGCGGCAGCAGCCGCTACTGATTGCGCTCGACGACGCGCTGATCGTGCACGCCGGTATCTGGCCGGGCTGGAACGTCGCGCAAGCGCTGGCGCTGGCGGACGAAGTGCAGCAGCAATTGAGGCTGCCGGACTGGCAGCGCGGATTGGCGGAGATGTACGGCAATCAGCCGACGCGCTGGGACGATGCGCTGCAAGGCTGGTCGAGATGGCGCTTCGTCGTCAACGCGCTGACCCGCATGCGCTTTGTCGACGATGCGGGCGCGCTGCAGCTGAAGTACAAGGGCGAGCTGGCCGATGCGCCAGCGGGCCTGCATCCGTGGTTCGACTGGCCCGGACGCGAGCCGATGCCGCGGGTCGTCTGCGGCCACTGGTCGGCACTGGGTCTGCGGCTGAGGCCGGAACTGGCGGCGCTCGATACGGGCTGCGTCTGGGGCGGCGCGTTGACCGGCATCGACCTGGACGGCGGCGCGCTGTTCCAGGTGGCGGCGCAGCGCGAATATCAGCAGGTGGGCAGCCCCTAGCGGCCGGCGACGCCGGCCTCGAATGCCTGGTGCGCGGCCTGGATGCGGGTCTGCACGTGCTGCGTCAGGCTGCGGCGATCGCTTTCCGCTGCGGGGAACGGCGCGAGAAAGCTCAGTTCGACCGTGAGGCCCTGGTGGCCGAGGATGCGCCACAGCGACTCGCCGAACGAAACCTGGTCGACGTAGGCCGCGGCGCAGCAGCGCTGGCCCTGGGCGTTGGTGTAGCGCAGGTAGACCGGCTGGACCGTTGCCTCGGCATCGATGGCCGATTGCAGCAGCGACGAACGGAACGGCAGGATGCTCGCGCCGTCGCTGGTCGTGCCTTCCGGGAAGATGGCCACGCAGTCGCCGCGCAGTAGCGAGCGGACGATCGCCCCGTTCACGCGCGCGGTATCGCGGCGCCGTTCGCGCTCGATGAACAGCGTGCGCGCACCGCAACAAAGCCGGCCGATCACCGGCCACTGGCGGATTTCAGACTTGGCGACGAACTGCGAGACCGTGACGGCGTTGAGGACGAAGATGTCGAGCCAGGAGATGTGGTTGGCCAGCAGCAGATGGTTGGCCGGGTACAGCCCGGGCGAAATGCCGTGGATCTGCACGTCGATCTGCAGTAGCGCCAGCAGTTTCTTCGACCACGCGTGGATGTAGCTGACGCGTGCCTCGTCGTCGAGACGCGGCAGGCGCCAGGAGACGGCATAGGTTGCCCGTGCTAGGTGCACGGCAAGTCGGAACAGGCGGCGAAGGCGAGTGCAGAAAAGCAACATGGACAACAGGAATGGCCGAAGCCGCTGGCGGGAAGGCTTCGGCAGTTTAGCCGCTTCACCGGGCTCGGGCCATGTCGCTATTGCCGCTGCGGAAAATTGTGTGTCCATCATGCCATTAACGGAGGAAGTGCCTGGCATAGCGCTGCTCGATGTGCTGCACCGGTAGCAGCAGGAAGAGGTCGGCAGTGTTGAAGTCCGGATCCCAGGCCGGTTCGCCGCAGATGAAGGCGCCGGCACGCAGGTAGCCGCGCAGTAGCGGCGGAACCGGGGCATCGAGCTTCTGGTTCAGCGCGGCCAGCGGCAGCGGGCAGCGCGGGAACACGCGCCATTCGACCGGCGCGAGCGCGGTCTGCGCCAGCTTGGCGTAGAGGCTTGCGGCAAGGTGGCCGCCGTCGACGAGCGACACGCTGGCACAGCCGGCGAGGTAATGGTGGCCGCGCTGGTTCATGTAGTCGGCGAGGCCGGCCCAGAGCAGCGAGATCGTCGCGCCGGTGCGGTAGTCGGGGTGGACGCAGGAGCGGCCGACCTCGACGAGCTGGTTGCGCAGGTGCGCCAGACGGGTCAGGTCGAATTCGGTATCGGAGTAATAGCTGCCGATCGTCCGGGCCTGGTGGGGCGGCAGGATGCGGTAGGTGCCGACGACCTCGCCGGTTTCGTCGTCCTGGACGACCAGATGGTCGCAATACGGATCGAACAGGTCGTGATCGATGCCGGGTTCGCGGCAGTTGAGGCGGGCGCCCATTTCACCGGCAAACACCCGGTGGCGTAGCGCCTGGGCGGCGCGGACGGTTTCGCTGTCGGTCGCGATCGTCACCGACAACTGGCGTTTGCGGGGCTTGCTGGTTGCGGTGTGCAACTGCTGCAGCATGGGTTTTCCTCCTGGTTGGTGGAGGAAAAATTAAGCGCTGCAGATGACGGAGAAATGACCGGGAGTTGAAAATGCCGTGACAGATCAGGCGTCGAGCGTCGGCACGTCGGGCTTGGCCGGATCGGCGGCCGGGATCCGGTAGCTTTCGTCGGCCCACTGGCCAAGGTCGATCAGCCGGCAGCGGCGGCTGCAGAACGGCCGGAAGGCGTTGTCGGGGCTATAGACGGCCGGTTCGCCGCATTGCGGGCAGGGAACGATGCGTTGATTCACAGATTGCAGTAACTCAGCGAGAAATCGACGTCGGCATCGACCGAGCGGGCGCGCTCGCCCGAGGTCGACGGCAACATGAAACGGATATTGATGGCGTAGCGGTTGGCCGACAGTTCGGGCACCGCGGGCAGGTCCGAGATCAGGCTGACCTTCAGCAGCTGGACCGACTTGCCGCCGGACATCTGCTGGAAATTGCCGTTCTTGGCGGTGTAGTGGCAGACCTTGGCCGAGTCGCGCAGCAGCCGCAACACGATGTCGAGCGCATGCTTGATCGGCAGCAGCGGGGTGAACCAGCGGTCGAGGTCGCCCTGGCGCCGCGGTGCGGCCTGCTGCAGCCAGTAGTGGTACGACGGCAGGTCGAACTCGCACACGCCGCCGGGAATGTTGGCGCGCTGCTTGATCGCCATCAGCCATTCGTTGTCGCGGAGGAACTGGCCGAACTTGCCGGTCATCTGCAGCAGCCGGCCGTGCGTCCCGTCGATGTCGTCGAGAATCTTTTCCAGCGCGGCTTCCGAAATCTGCGGGTTGTGCCGTAAGCCGAGCAGGGTCTGGCGCTGGCGTTCGAGTTCCTGCAGCAGATCGGACTTCAGGTCGGCGCGACTGGCCACTTCCATGATTTCGAAGATCCCCAGCAGCGCACTGTGGTGGTCGAGCGCATGCGTACCGGAAACGAAGTGCGCGGTACGGTTGTAGAGGTTTTCCAGACGCAGCAGCGTGCGGATGCGCTCATTGATGGGGAATTCGTAGCTGATCACGATGCGCTCAGCAGCAAAGATAGGTAATTCTGCAGCAAGGGGGCCATTTTGGAAACCAGTGGAATCTCATTTCTTCGTCGTAGTGGACCAGCGCAGATATTGCTGGTGCTGGTGCGCGACGGTTTCGGCCAGCTGTTCGAGCGAGCCTACGTTGTCGATCACGTCGTCGGCTTGCGCACGGCGGCGGGTGCGGTCGAGCTGGCTGGCGATGATGGCGTCGGCCAGTGCCTCGGTCATGCCAGGGCGGCCGAGCAGCCGCTGGCGCTGCATGGCGGTGTCGCAGTCGACGACCAGTGCCCGGTCGACGCGCTCGCGAAAGCCCCGGGCTTCGAACAGCAGCGGTACGGCGACCAGCGCATACGGTGTGTCGACGGGCAGCGCGGCCAGTTCGCGTTCGAGCTCGGCGAGGATGCGGGGGTGCATGATCGCCTCGAGCCGCCGTCTGGCCCCGGTGTCCTCGAACACATGCTGGCGCATCCAGTCGCGGGCCAGCGCGCCGTTGGCGTCGATCGAGCTGGGGCCGAACTGCGCCCGCACCTCGTCGAGCAGCGGGGACGGCGCTTGTGACAGCCGGTGGGCAATCGCGTCGGTGTCGATCAGCGGCACGCCGTACTGCTCGAACAGCGCACCGACGGTCGATTTGCCGCTGGCAATGCCGCCGGTCAGGCCTACTACGCGCATGTCTACCCCAGTCCGCCGAAGAGCAAGCCGCCGATCGTACCGCCCCACATCAGCGTGAGCCAGCCGGCGATGCCCAGGTAGGGGCCGAACGGTATCGGCTTGCTCCAGCCGCGTCTGGCCGCGACGACCTGGCCGATGCCGATCGCGGCGCCGGCGACCGACGACAGCAGGACGATGACCGGCAGGGCCGTCCAGCCGAACCACGCTCCGAGTGCGGCTAGCAGCTTGAAGTCGCCGTAGCCCATGCCTTCCTTGCCGGTGAGCAGCTTGAACAGCCAGAAGATGCTCCAGAGCAGCAGATAGCCAGCCACAGCGCCGATAACGGCTTGCGAGAGCGGTACGAAGGTGCCGCCGAGGTTGACCAGCAGCCCGAGCCAGACGAGCGGCAATGTGATGCTGTCCGGGAGCAGGTAGGTGTCCGCGTCGATGGCGATCAGCGCGATCAGCGCCCAGGTCAGTGCGATGCCGGCCAGTGCCGCCGGGGTCGGGCCGAAATGCAGGCCGACCCAGGCGGTCAGCACGGCGGTTGCCAGCTCGACCAGCGGATAGCGCACGCCGATCGGCGCCGAACAGGCGCTGCAGCGGCCGCGCAGCGCCAGCCAGCTGAGCACCGGGATGTTCTCGAGTGCGCCGATCTGGTGGCCGCAATGCGGGCAGCGCGAACGCGGCACCAGCAGGTTGTAGCGCGGCTTGGGGGGGCGTTCGGCGTCGAGCGGCAGGTCGACACAGCTGCACTCGTGGCGGAAATCGGCCTCGATCATCTTCGGCAGCCGGTGGATCACCACGTTGAGAAAACTGCCGACCAGCAGGCCGAGTACGAACAAAAACCCGCCGAACAAGGGCGGGCTGGTTTGCAAAAGCGCAAGCATGTCCATCAGCCGACCGCCTCGCCCATCTTGAAGATCGGCAGGTACATCGCAATCACGAGTCCGCCGATCAGCGTACCGAGCACGACCATGATGATCGGCTCCATCAGGCTCGACAGCGCTTCGACGGCGTTGTCGACCTCTTCCTCGTAGTAGTCGGCGACCTTGCCGAGCATCGCATCGAGCGCGCCGGACTCCTCGCCGATCGAGACCATCTGCAGGACCATGTTCGGGAAAACGTTGGTGTTCTGCATCGACAAGGTCAGGCTGGTGCCGGTGCTGACCTCGGTCTGGATCTGCGCCGTGGCGATCTTGTACAGGTGATTGCCGGCGGCGCCGCCGACCGATTCGAGCGAGTCGACCAGCGGGACGCCGGCGGCGAACATGGTCGACAGCGTTCGTGACCAGCGGGCAATCGTCGCGTTTTTGACGATTTCGCCGAGCACGGGCAGCTTGAGCAAGAGCCGGTCCATGAATATCTGCATCGCGACCGAACGGCGCCAGGTTTTCATGAACAGCCAGATGCCGCCGAAGATGCCGCCGAAGATCAGCCACCAGTAACTGACGAACAGGTCAGACAGCGCGATCACCATCAGCGTCGGGCCCGGCAGGTCGGCGCCGAAGCTCGAGAACAGGTCCTTGAATGCCGGGATCACGAAGATCATGATCACCGCGGTGATGACGAAGGCGGCGACGATGACCGCAGTCGGGTAGAACATCGCCGACTTGATCTTCTTTTTGACCCCGAGGATCTTTTCCTTGTACGTCGCCAGCCGTGCCAGCAGGCTGTCGAGGATGCCGGCCTGCTCGCCGGCCTGGATCAGGTTGCAGTACAGCGCATCGAAATAGGCCGGATGCTTGCGGAACGCCTGCGTCAGCGACGACCCGGTCTCGATGTCGTTCTTGATGTCCATCAGCAGCTTGGTGACCGAGGGGTTGCTGTGCCCCTTGGCCACGATATCGAACGACGTCAGCAGCGGTACGCCGGACTTGAGCATCGTAGCCAGCTGGCGGGTGAACATCGTGATGTCCTGGTCGCTGATCCGCCGGCCGCCCTTGTGACGCTGCCGCTTGATTTTCACGACATTGATGCCCTGGCGGCGCAGGTGATTCTTCAGGATCGCCTCGCCGGCGGCGCGCATCTCGCCCTTGATCAGCTTGCCGCTGCGGTCCTTGCCTTCCCAGACAAAGGTCAGCTCCTTGACCGCGGCGCCTTTCGCCTGAACTCCCATCGCACTCTCCCCCGACTGCTTGTACGTTTTATTCGTTGGTGACGGCCATGATTTCCTCGAGCGAGGTCATGCCTTGTTTGACTTTCAAGAGTCCGGATTGTCGCAGGTCGCGTACGCCCTCGCGCCTGGCCTGGTCGGCGAGGTCGATCGACGTGCCGTTTTTCATGATCAGGCGGTTCATTTCGTCCGAAATGGGCATCACCTGATAAATGCCGACCCGGCCCTTGTAGCCGGTCCCCTTGCAATGATCGCAGCCCACGGCCTTGTACGGGCGCCAGCTGCCGTCGAGCTGGGCTTCGGTGAAGCCGGCGCGCAGCAGCGCTTCGTCGGGAATGTCGGCCGGCGTCTTGCACTGCGTGCACAGCTTACGTGCCAGCCGCTGGGCGGTGATCAGGATCACCGAGCTGGCGACGTTGAACGGCGCGACGCCCATGTTCAGCAGACGGGTCAGCGTGCCGGGGGCATCGTTGGTGTGCAGCGTCGAGAACACCATGTGGCCGGTCTGCGCGGCCTTGATCGCGATGTCGGCGGTCTCGAGGTCGCGGATTTCGCCGACCATGATGATGTCCGGATCCTGGCGCAGGAAGGCCTTGAGCGCCGCCGAGAAGGTCAGTCCGGCCTTGTCGTTGACGTTGACCTGGTTGACGCCGGGCAGGTTGATTTCGGCCGGGTCCTCGGCGGTCGAGATATTGGTGCCGGGCTCGTTGAGGATGTTCAGGCAGGTGTACAGCGAGACGGTCTTGCCCGAGCCGGTCGGGCCGGTGACCAGTACCATGCCGTAGGGGCGGCTGACGGCGTCGAGCAGTGCGGCCTTCTGGTCCGGCTCGTAACCGAGCGCATCGATGCCGAGCGTCGCCGATGTCGGGTCGAGAATCCGCATGACGATCTTTTCGCCGTGCAGCGTCGGCAGCGTCGAGACACGGAAGTCGATCGCGCGGCTTTTCGACAGCACCAGCTTCATCCGGCCGTCCTGCGGGACGCGTTTTTCGGAGATGTCGAGCTTGGAGATCACCTTGATCCGCGAGGCGATCTTTTCCTTGATTGCCAGCGGCGGCTGGGCGATTTCGCGCAGGATGCCGTCCTGGCGGTAGCGGATCCGGTAGTACTTCTCGTACGGCTCGAAATGGATGTCCGACGCGCCGGCGTTGATCGCGTCGAGCAGGATTTTCTGCAGGTATTTGACGACCGGCGCGTCGTCGACGTCGATGTTCGCCGAATCGTTCTGCGGTTCGGGGTCGCCGCCGCTGATCTCGAGCTCGGACTCGTCCATCTCGAGATTCTTCAGCGTGGCGCCGGACGCCTCGAGCAACTGGTCGAGCAGTTTGACGAGCTTGTTGTCCTCGACGACGATCGGCTCGATCTGGCTGCCGGTCTGGAAGCGGACTTCCTCGGCGGCCTGCGAATTGGTGATATCGGAGACGCCGACGAAGAGCCGCGCGCCGCGCTTGAACAGCGGGACGATGCGCTGCGCCTGCATCACCTTGGTGTCGAGCATGCCCTGCGGAATGTAGCTGGGGTCGATCTGGTCGAGGTCGAGCAGCGGATAGCCGAAGGCCTGCGAGCTGAATTCGGCGACTTCCTTGGCGCTGATCTTGTTGCTTTGCAGCAGCTGGGCGATGAACGGCGTCTTGTTGGTCGCCGCGGCGCCTTGCAGCGCTTCGGCGTCGGTGTCGCTGAGTCGGCCATGCTGGACCAGCAGGCGGGCCAGGCCGGAAATCGAAGGCGTAGTGGACATGAGTATTGCGAGGACTCTTCGGTTCTAGTCTCGGACGTGCGACAGCTGCCGACGTCTCCTCGCGAAGAGTCTAGCACTGTGCGTCTGCACGGGGGCATCGACGGCGGTCACGGTCTCATCGAGGATACAAACGGACCATCCGGATGCTGCGGTCCTGGGTCTGGACGACCTCGAGCCGTTGTCCGGCGATGACCATGCAGGTGCCCGATTCGGGAATGTCCTCGAAGTATTCGAGAATCAGCCCGTTCAGCGTTTTCGGGCCGTCGGTGGGCAGGCCGAGCTTGAGCTTGCGGTTGAGGTCGCGCAGGCTCATCGTGCCGTCGAGCAGCAGGCTGCCGTCGGCCTGGCGGGCGAACTGGCCGCCGCTGGCCGGCGAATGGGTGGTGAATTCGCCGACCATCTGCTCGAGGATGTCCTCGAGCGTGACGAGGCCGAGCAGCTCGCCGTATTCGTCGACGACCAGCCCCATGCGGCGGTGGTTTTCCTGGAAGTTCTGCAGCTGCGTGAACAGCGGCGTGCCGGACGGGATGAAGTAGGGCTGGCGCATCAGCGCGCGGACCGCCGTCGCGTCGGTCTCGTCCTCGCTCAGCGAAATCAGCTTGCGGACCGGCAGGATGCCCTGGACGTTGTCCGGGTTGCCGGCATAAACCGGCAGGCGCGAATGGTGGCTGGTGAACAGCTCCTGCCGTAACTGGTCGGCCCGCATCTCTAGGTCGACCATCTCCATCTGGTGGCGCGGCGTCATCACGTCGTCGACGGTGACCTGGGCAAGCTCGAACAGGTTGAGCAGGATGGTGTGGTGCTTCTTGGCCATGAAGCGGCCGGATTCGAGCACCAGCAGCCGCAGCTCGTCCGGCGACAGCGCGGTCTGGTTGCCCTCGGGCTTGCGCAGCCGCAGCAGCCGCAGCAGTGCGGCCACGCACAGATTGACCAGCCAGACCGCCGGATAGAACACGCGCAGCAGCAGGGCGAGCGGGCCGCTGGCGAGCAGCGCGACCGGCTCCGGGTGGGTCGCGGCGATGACCTTCGGCGTCGCTTCCGAGAACACCAGGATCGCGAAGGCGGCCAGCAGCGTCGCAATGCCGAGCGCGAATTCGTTGCCGGCGAACAGCCTGGCGGTGATGATCGCCGCCAGCGTGGCCGACGCGGTATTGATGATCGTGTTGCCGAGCAGGATCACGCCGAGCAGCTTTTCGGTCTGGTTCAGCAGCTTCTGCGTCCGCAGCGCGGCGCGCTCGCCCTGCTTGACCTTGCTGGCGAGCCGGTAGCGGTTGATCGCCATCATCGCCGTCTCTGCGGCGGAAAAAAACGCCGAACTCGCCAGGCAGGCAATCAGTGCGGCGAACAGGACGGAGAGGGGGACGTCTTCCACGCGATGGGTCCGTTGGGGCGGGCGGCCCGGTCAGTATGGGCCTAGCCGGCGTGGCGCAGGACGGCCTCGGCGACGAAACGCGTGCCGGCATAGCCGAGCAGCAGCAGCACGCAGCCGCCGAGCGTGAAGCGTGCGGCGATCCGGCCGCGCCAGCCGAGCCGGTAGCGGCCGACGAGCAGCACGGCGAAGCACAGCCACGCGGTGAGCGAGAACACGATCTTGTGGCCAAGCCCCGGCGCATGGCCGTAGATGTGTTCGGCAAAGACCGCACCGGTGGCCAGCGCAACGGTCAGCATCGCAAAGCCGAAACCGACGCTGGCGAACAGCAGTCGCTCGAGCGCCAGCAGCGGCGGCAGCTGGCGGATCAGCACGTGCGCATCGGCGTGGTGCAGGCGGCGGTCGGCCAGCCGCATCAGGATCGCCGTGCCGGCGGCGTTGGCGAACAGGCCGTAGGCGAGCATCGCGGTCAGGAAGTGCAGCCGCGACACGGCGCTTTGCGGGTAGGTGAGTGCGTGTCCCGGCGGCAGCAGCAGGCTGAGGCCGAGCATCGCCGAGACGATGACCAGCAGGATGGGTTGCAGCCCTTCGAGCCGGTAGGCGAGGTGGCCGACCAGGTACAGCAGCAGTGCCAGCCATGCCGTCAGCGACAGCGCCTCGGCGGCGCCGAAGCGCAGCGGACTTTGCGCCAGATGCGGCCACAGCGACAGCCCGTGCAGCGCCAGTGCGAGCAGCAGCAGGCCCTGCTCGAGGCCGGGGCGCGGCGCCGAGGCGGCCGAAAGCCGGGAGCGGCAGAAATGCCAGCCCAGGCCAAGGTAGACGACGAGCGCGGAAGCGGCGAGCCAGGTCACGAAGCCAAATCGGGTAGAATGCGGAGATTCACAGTCTAACAGAGCGGCTGCGCCAGCGCGGGCCGGGAAAGGGTCGTATCCATGCTTGAGAATCTGTCCACTCGTCTCTCCGGGGTCGTCAAGACGCTGCGCGGCAATGCCCGGCTGACCGAGGACAATATTCAGGACGCGCTGCGCGAAGTACGCATGGCGCTGCTCGAGGCCGACGTGGCGCTGCCGGTGGTCAAGGGCTTTATTGCCGACATCAAGGTACGCGCGCTCGGCCAGGAAGTGATCGGCAGCCTGACGCCGGGGCAGGCGCTGGTCGGCGTCGTCTACGAAGAGCTGACCAAGCTGATGGGCGCGCAGAACGACGGCCTCAACCTGGCCGCGGTGCCGCCCGCCGTGGTGCTGATGGCCGGCCTGCAGGGCGCCGGCAAGACCACGACGAGCGGCAAGCTCGCCAAGCGCCTCAAGGAAGAGCAGAAGAAGAAGGTGCTGGTCGTCTCGGCCGACGTCTACCGCCCGGCGGCGATCGAACAGCTCAAGACCATCGCCGGCCAGCTCGACGTCGAGTGCTTCCCGTCGGACGTCAGCCAGAAGCCGGTCGACATCGCGCTGGCGGCGCTCGACTACGCCAAGAGGCACTTTTTCGACGTGCTGATCGTCGACACCGCCGGCCGTCTGGCGATCGACGAGGCGATGATGGTCGAAATCAAGGCGGTCCACGCCGCGATCAAGCCGGTCGAAACCCTGTTCGTCGTCGACGCGATGCAGGGCCAGGACGCGGTCAATACCGCCCAGGCGTTCAACGAGGCGCTGCCACTGACCGGTGTCGTGCTGACCAAGATGGACGGCGACTCGCGCGGTGGCGCGGCGCTGTCGGTCCGGCACATCACCGGCAAGCCGATCAAGTTCATCGGCGTCGGCGAAAAACTCACCGGGATCGAGCCGTTCCACCCGGACCGGATGGCCAGCCGGATCCTCGGCATGGGCGACGTGCTCAGCCTGATCGAAGACGTGCAGAAGACCGTCGACGAAGCCGAAGCGCTGAAAATGATGAAGAAGGTCAAGTCCGGCAAGGGCTTCGACCTCGAGGACTTCAAGGCACAGATCGGCCAGATGAAGAAAATGGGCGGCATGTCGGCGCTGCTCGACAAGCTGCCGGGCATGGGCCAGATCGGCGAGATGGCCAACCAGCAGGTCACCGACAAGGCCGTTGCGCGGATCGAGGGCATCATCAATTCGATGACGCCCGCCGAGCGCAAGAAACCCGAGCTGATCAAGGCCAGCCGCAAGCGCCGCATCGCCACCGGTGCCGGCGTCACGGTGCAGGAAGTCAACAAGCTGCTCAACCAGTTCGAGCAGACGCAGAAGATGATGAAGCAGTTCAGCAAGGGCGGCATGGCGAAAATGATGCGCGGCATGAAGGGCATGTTGCCCGGCATGTAACCGTTTATCGCGGCGTCACCGCTCGACGGGCTTGTACTGGCTTGACTTTTTCTCGTACAATCGCCTGTTTCGCATAAACCGATTTACTGGATATCTGACATGGTTGTGATTCGTCTTGCCCGCGGCGGCGCCAAGAACCGCCCGTTCTACAACGTCGTTGTTTCCGATTCGCGCAACCGCCGCGACGGCCGCTTCATCGAGCGCGTGGGTTTCTACAACCCGCTGGCAGCCGAAAGCGAAGAAGGCCTGCGTCTGGCCATGGACCGCGTCAACTACTGGATCGGTGTCGGCGCGCAAGTGAACGACTCGGTCGCCAAGCTGCTGAAGGGCTACACCCCGGTCGCAGCGTAAGCTGACCGTGGTACGCACTCCTTCTGCCCCGCAGGCAGTCCCGGACGATCTGGTCGTCATGGGCTACGTCAGCGGGGCGTTTGGCATTCGTGGCTGGCTCAACGTCGTTGCCGATACCGAACATGCCGACAGCCTGCTCGACTACGAGACCTGGTGGCTCAAGCGTGACGGTGTGTGGTGCAGCTATGTCCTCGAAGAGGGCGCGGTTCATACCAAGAAGCTCGCTGCCAAATTCAGCGGTGTCGACGATCGCGATCACGCCTTCGCGCTCAAGGGCTGCGAAGTCGCCGTGCCGCGCAGCCTGATGCCCGAGGCGGGTGATGGCGAGTATTACTGGGCCGACCTGGTGGGCATGACGGTGGTCAATACCGCCGGCGAGACGCTCGGCATCGTCGACAAGCTGTTTGCCACCGGCGCGAACGATGTGCTGGTCGTCAGGGATGGCGAGACCGAGCGCCTGCTGCCTTTCGTCAAGCAGGTCGTGCTCAAGGTCGATACCGAGGCGCGCAGCCTCAGCGTCGACTGGGGTCTGGACTACTGAACGGCATGACGCGGCAGATCGACGTCGTTACGCTGTTCCCGGAAATGTTCGATGCGATCACCCGCTCCGGGGTGACGCGGCGAGCGGTGGAGCTCGGGGTTTTCGCGTTGCAGACGTGGAACCCGCGCGACTTCACCACCGACAACTATCGGCGTGTCGACGATCGCCCCTTCGGCGGCGGTCCCGGCATGGTGATGCAGCCCGAACCGCTCGAGCGCTCGATCGAGGCCGCCAAGGCGCGGCAGCGCGAGCTCGGGGCAAGGAGCAGGGTGGTTTACCTGTCGCCGCAGGGGCAGCGCCTGTCGCATGCCAAGGCGGTCGAGCTGGCCGGACTCGACGGGCTGGTGCTGCTGTGCGGCCGGTATGAAGGCGTTGACGAGCGGCTGATCCAGCGGCAGGTCGACGAGGAAATATCGATCGGCGATTACGTGCTGTCGGGGGGCGAGCTGCCGGCGATGGTGCTGATCGACGCGATCGCCAGGCTCTGGCCCGGGGTGCTCAATACCCAGGCCAGCGCCGAAGAAGATTCGTTTGTGGACGGGTTGCTCGATTGCCCGCATTACACCCGTCCCGAGGATTACCGCGGCATGGCGGTTCCGGAAGTCCTGCTTTCGGGAAATCATGCCAACATACGTCGCTGGCGTTTGAAGCAAGCGCTGGGCCGCACCTGGTTGCGCCGCCCGGATCTGCTCGCGGATCGCCGGCTTTCCAAAGAGGAAGCTCGTCTTCTGGCTGAATTCCAGTCCGAGTCCGCGGACTCGCCCGATCAAGGGTAGAAGGAACAAGCTTCGCAAGGAGTAATGCAATGAACCTGATTCAGCAACTCGAACAAGAAGAAATCGCTCGTCTGGGCAAGACCGTTCCGGAATTCGCACCGGGCGACACCGTGATCGTTCAGGTCAAGGTGAAGGAAGGTACGCGTGAGCGTCTGCAGGCTTACGAAGGCGTCGTGATTGCCAAGCGCAACCGCGGCCTGAACAGCTCGTTCATCGTCCGCAAGATTTCGTCGGGCGAAGGCGTCGAGCGTACGTTCCAGACCTTCTCGCCGCTGGTCGCTTCGATCGAAGTGAAGCGTCGCGGTGACGTCCGTCGCGCCAAGCTGTACTACCTCCGCGATCGTTCGGGCAAGTCGGCCCGTATCAAGGAAAAGCTGCCGGCCCGCAAGACCGTGGCTGCCGCCAAGTAAGGCGACTCCTTGTGCGGAAAACGCGGAGCTCAGGCTCCGCGTTTTTTTATGCCCGGCGATATCATGCCGGATGTACTGGCCAAGGAGCGTCGTCATGCCGAACGCGATCGAATACACCGGCTATCAGGCCGTCATCGCCACGCCGGTATCCCGGCTCGGGCTGCTGGCCGATGGCGACGTGCTGCTGCGGCTGGATTTCCTGCCCGACGAAGCGCCGCTGCACCCGCCGGCGACCAGCTTGCTGCAGGAAACGGAAAGACAGCTGGCGGCCTATTTCGGCGACGCCGGCTTCCGGTTCTCCCTGCCTTATCGTCTGGTGGGTACCGAGCACCAGCGCCGGGTCTGGCAGGCGATCGCGGCGATACCCGCGGGGCAGGTGCTGCGCTACGGCGACATTTCCGCCGCGCTGGGCTCGAGCGCGCGCGCGGTCGGCGGGGCGTGCGGGGACAACCCCCTGCCGATCGTCGTCCCTTGCCACCGGGTCGTCGCCGCGGCCGGGCTCGGGGGCTTCAACGCCAGTCGGCTCGGCATCGACTGGCTGCCGATCAAGCGCCGCTTGCTGCAGCACGAAGGCTGGCTCGGATGAAGCGCGACGCCGATGCGGTGCTGGTCGACGAATTCGTCGATGCGGTCTGGCTGGCCGAGCAGCTGGCGGCGAATACCGTCAACAGCTACCGGCTCGATCTTGCGATCTGGGCCGACTGGCTGGCCGACCGCGACACCGCCTTGCTGGCGGCCGGGCGTGACGACGTCCAGGCCTTCCTTGCCCGACAGGCGCGGACGCTCAAGGCGGCGACGCTGGCGCGGCGGCTGGCCAGCCTGCGCAAGTTCTACCGGCACTGGCTCGAGCACGAGCGCATCGCGGTCGATCCGACCGAGACGCTGCGCTCGCCGAAGCGGGTGAGGCCGTTGCCGAAAGCGCTGACCGAGGCGCAGGTCGAGGCCTTGCTGGCGGCGCCGCAGGTCGGCGAGCCGGCCGGCCTGCGTGACCGGGCGATGCTCGAACTGATGTACGCGACCGGGATGCGGGTGTCCGAAGTCGTCGCGCTGCGCAGCGATGCGCTGCATCTGGGCTCGGCGTATCTGACGGTGGCGCACGGCAAGGGAGACAAGGACCGCCTGGTGCCGGTCGGCGAAATCGCGCAGGACTGGCTGGTCCGCTATCTGAAGGAAGCGCGCCCGCTGCTCGTCGCCGGCCGGTTTGCGCCGACCGTGTTCGTCAATCAGCGGGGCGAGCCGCTGACCCGCCAGGGCGCCTGGTACATCCTCAAGCAGTACGCGGCTGCAGCCGCGATCGACGCCGACAAGCTCAGCCCGCATGTGCTGCGTCATGCGTTTGCCACGCACCTGCTCGATCATGGTGCCGATTTGCGCATCGTGCAGAGTCTGCTCGGTCATGCCGACATCAGCACCACGCAGATCTATACCCATATCGCCCGGGCGCGGCTGCAGGCGCTGCATCGCCACCACCCGAGGCAAAAAAGCTGAGGCGCAAATGGTGCCAATCGCATATTCTGGCGTGGTGTAAGACCTAGCCAAACTAAAGGGGGTAAATATGGCAGAACCTAGCCTGGTTAATGAAGGGCTGCAGAAAGCAGGCCAGTTGCAAACACTGGTCACCGACTACGCTGCCGCGTTCGGCGTGAAGATTCTGGTCGCGATCGCGTTCTGGGTGATCGGCCGCTGGCTGATCGGCTTCGCGGTCCGTCTGGTGCAGCGCTCGCTCGAGAACCAGAAGGTCGATCCGACCGTGCTGCGTTACCTCGGCTCGGTCATCACGGTCACGCTGAACATCCTGCTGGTCGTCGGCATCCTCGGTTACTTTGGCGTGCAGACGACGACGTTCGCCGCGCTGATCGCCGCGCTCGGCCTGGCGGTCGGCATGGCGTGGTCGGGCTTGCTGGCGAACTTCGCCGGCGGCGCGTTCATCATCGTGTTGCGGCCGTTCAAGGTCGGCGATTTCGTCTCCGCCGGCGGCGTGACCGGCACGATCAAGGAGATCGGCCTGTTCGCCACGGCGATCAATACGCCGGACAACGTGCTGACGCTGGTCGGCAACAACAAGATCTTCAGCGACACGATCCAGAACTTCACCCACAACCCGTTCCGCCGCGTCGATCTCAAGGCGCAACTGTCGGGAGCCGCCGACTACCAGGCGGCGATTGCCGCGCTGAAGGGGCGGATCGCCGCGATCCCGAACGTGGTCGCCGAGCCGGCCGTCGACGTCGAAATCCTCGAGTTCAACCTGGTGGGGCCGGTGCTGGCGGTGCGGCCGTACTGCCACAACGACAACTACTGGCAGGTGTACTTCGACACCAACAAGACGATCAAGGACGTGCTCGGCACCGACTTCCCGGCGCCGATGCCGGCGCAGACGGTCATCGTCCAGCAGTCGTAAACGGATAACGCAGCCAAAAACAAACCCCGCCTGTGCGGGGTTTGTTTTTGGAGGGACGGATCAGGCGGGAACCGGCTCGGTGACCGGGAAGTCGAGCACGACCTTGCCGTCGTCGTCGACATCGATCGTCACGTCGCCGCCGTGGGTCAGCCGGCCGAACAGCAACTCGTCGGCCAATGCCTTGCGGATCGTGTCCTGGATCAGCCTGGCCATCGGCCGCGCGCCCATCAGCGGATCGAAGCCCTTGCTTGCAAGCATGTCCTTCAGCGCGCCGGTGAAGTGCGCGTCGACCTTCTTCTCCTGCAGCTGCATTTCCAGCTGCAGCAGGAACTTGTCGACCACCTGCAGGATGATCTCGTGCGACAGCGGCGCGAACGGAATCACCGCGTCGAGCCGGTTGCGGAACTCCGGCGTGAACAGGCGCTTGATCTCCTGCATCTCGTCGCCGGCCTCCTTCCTGGCGGTGAAGCCCATCACCGGCTTGTTCAGCGCCTCGGCGCCGGCGTTGGTCGTCATCACCACGATCACGTTGCGGAAGTCCGCCTTGCGGCCGTTGTTGTCGGTCAGCGTACCGTGGTCCATCACCTGCAGCAGCACGTTGAAGATGTCCGGATGCGCCTTCTCGATCTCGTCGAGCAGCAGCACCGCGTACGGATGCTTGTTGACCGCCTCGGTCATCAGCCCGCCCTGCTCGAAGCCGACGTAGCCCGGTGGCGCGCCGATCAGCCGGCTGACCGCATGGCGCTCCATGTATTCGGACATGTCGAAGCGGATCAGCTCGATCCCGAGCGTGTACGCAAGCTGCCGGGCGACCTCGGTCTTGCCGACGCCGGTCGGGCCGCTGAACAGGAAGGCACCGATCGGCTTCTGCGGGTTGCCAAGGCCGGCACGCGCCATCTTGATCGCGGTCGACAAGGCTTCGATCGCCTTGTCCTGACCGAACACGACGTTCTTCAAATCGCGGTCCAGCGTCTTCAGCGCGCTCTTGTCGTCGTTCGAGACGTTCTTCGGCGGAATCCGTGCGATCTTCGAGACGATGTCCTCGATCTCGTGCTTGTTGATCGTCTTCTTCTGCTTCGAGCGCGGCAGAATCTTCTGCGCCGCGCCGGCTTCGTCGATCACGTCGATCGCCTTGTCGGGCAGGTGGCGGTCGTTGATGTACTTGGCCGACAGCTCGGCGGCCGAGGTCAGCGCCGCCAGCGTGTACTTGACGCCATGGTGCGACTCGAACTTCTCCTTCAGCCCCTTGAGGATCTCGATCGTCTGCTGGACGGTCGGCTCGACCACGTCGATCTTCTGGAAGCGACGCGACAGCGCGTTGTCCTTCTCGAAGATGCCGCGATACTCGGTGTAGGTCGTCGCGCCGATGCACTTGAGCGTGCCGTTCGATAGCGCAGGCTTGAGCAGGTTGGACGCATCCAGCGTACCACCGGACGCCGCGCCGGCGCCGACGAGGGTGTGGATCTCGTCGATGAACAGGATCGCGTTGCGTTCCTCGGTCAGTTGCTTGATCACCGCCTTGAGGCGCTGCTCGAAGTCGCCGCGGTACTTGGTGCCGGCGAGCAGCGCGCCCATGTCGAGTGCGTAGACGGTTGCGTCGGCGAGAATGTCGGGGACGTCGCCCTCGACGATGCTGCGCGCGAGCCCTTCGGCGATCGCGGTCTTGCCGACGCCGGCTTCGCCGACCAGCAGCGGGTTGTTCTTGCGGCGGCGGCAGAGGATCTGCACGACACGCTCGAGCTCGCTGTCACGGCCGATCAGCGGGTCGATCTTGCCGGCGAGGGCCTGCTGGTTGAGGTTCTGGGTGAAGTTCTCCAGCGCACCGCCGGTCGCGGCCTCGCCCTCGTGTTCCTCTCCGGGCGACTCGGGCTTCGGCGCCGGTTGCGCGCCGCCGCCGGCCTTGGCAATGCCGTGCGAGATGAAGTTGACGACGTCGAGCCGGGTGATGCCCTGCTGGTGCAGGAAGTACACCGCGTGGCTGTCCTTCTCGCCGAAGATCGCGACCAGCACGTTGGCGCCGGTGACTTCCTTCTTGCCCGAGCTCTGCACGTGCAGGATCGCGCGCTGGATGACGCGCTGGAAGCCGATCGTCGGCTGGGTTTCGACTTCGCCACTGCCCGACACCACCGGCGTGTGCTCGGTGACGAAGTCGGACAACTGCCGCCGCAGCTCGTCGATATTGGCGCTGCATGCGCGCAGCACCTCGGCGGCCGACGGGTTGTCGAGCAGCGCGAGCAGCAGGTGCTCGACGGTGATGTATTCGTGGCGCTTTTGCCTAGCCTCCATGAAGGCCATGTGGAGGCTCACTTCCAGTTCCTGGGCGATCATTCGTTCACCTCCATGATGCATTGAAGCGGGTGTTGGTGCTGACGGGCATGCTGACTCACTTGGCTGACCTTGGTCGCCGCGATGTCCCTGGGGTAAACCCCACAGATGCCGCGGCCCTCTTTATGGACTTTGAGCATCACGATTGTCGCTTGTTCAAGCCCCAGACCGAAAAATTGCTGGAGCACCTCGACGACGAACTCCATCGGCGTGTAGTCGTCGTTGAGCAGGACCACCCGGTACATCGGCGGTGCTGCGGCACGGCGCTCCTTTTCTGCGAGTGAGGGGTCAAGCTGATGCTGTGTCGCCATGATTTTCCGTCTGTCTCCGCTCTTTTATTTTGGTCTGTAGGGGGGGCTTTTCAAGCGTGCCAGCCAAACAACACTCAACGAATTGTGCCAACCGATTCCCTTGACCTGTTTCGTCAATATCGCGTAAAAATGAACCGCGTTTGATAGCCAAGCATCATGCCGTACCGGTATTCCCGTTGTGCAGGCCTTGATGTCAAACCTCAACGCCCGCAAGGGTGCAATGCGTTCACAGTTTTTTTGGAGAAATACGCCAAATGGCAACGGGTACCGTTAAGTGGTTCAATGATTCCAAGGGCTTCGGCTTCATCACTCCGGACGAAGGCGGCGAGGACATCTTCGCTCATTTCTCGGCGATCAACATGCCGGGCTTCAAGACCCTGAAGGAAGGCCAGCGCGTGTCGTTCGAAGTGGCGCAAGGCCCGAAGGGCAAGCAAGCCGCCAACATCCAGGGCGCCTAAGCGTCCGCGATGTCGAAAAGGCCCCGCGCGAGCGGGGCTTTTTCATTGTGCGCGCCGGCGCCGCAACAAAAAACCCCGCCGAGGCGGGGTTTTCGTCATCGCGGGGATTTTACATCCGGGCGATGATCGCCTTGCCGAAGGCCGAGCACGACACTTCCTCGGCGCCGTCCATCAGGCGGGCGAAGTCGTAGGTCACGACCTTGTCCTGGATGGTCTTTTCGGTTGCGCTGATGATCAGGTCGGCGGCTTCCTTCCAGCCCAGATGGCGCAGCATCATTTCGGCCGACAGCAGCAGCGAGCCCGGGTTGACCTTGTCCTGGCCGGCGTACTTCGGTGCCGTGCCGTGGGTCGCTTCGAAGCAGGCGATGTTGTCCGACAGGTTGGCGCCCGGGGCGATGCCGATGCCGCCGACTTGTGCTGCGAGCGCGTCCGACACGTAGTCGCCATTGAGGTTCAGCGTGGCGATCACGTCGTATTCGGCCGGGCGCAGCAGGATCTGCTGCAGGAAGGCGTCGGCGATCACGTCCTTGATCACGATGCCGTTCGGCAGTTGCAGCCACGGGCCGCCGTCGATCTCGACGCCGCCGAATTCACGCTTGGCAAGCTCGTAGCCCCACTGGCGGAACATGCCTTCGGTGAACTTCATGATGTTGCCCTTGTGGACCAGGGTCACCGACTTGCGATTGTTGTCGATCGCGTACTGGATCGCCTTGCGCACCAAGCGCTCGGTGCCTTCCTTGCTGACGGGCTTGATGCCGATCGACGACGACTCTGGGAAGCGGATCTTCTTGACGCCCATTTCGCCTTGCAGGAAGTCGATGACCTTCTTGGCGCCTTCGGTCTGGGCTTCCCATTCGATGCCGGCGTAGATGTCTTCGGTGTTCTCGCGGAAGATCACCATGTCGGTCAGGTCCGGGCGCTTCAGCGGCGACGGTACGCCGGAGAAGTAGCGCACCGGGCGCAGGCAGACGTAGAGGTCGAGCTGCTGGCGCAGCGCGACGTTGAGCGAACGGATGCCGCCGCCGACCGGGGTCGCCAGCGGGCCCTTGATCGACACGACGTAGTCCTTCAGCGCGGCGAGGGTTTCTTCCGGCAGGTAGTTGTCGTTGCCGTAGACCTTGGCAGCCTTCTCGCCGCAGTAGATTTCCATCCAGTGGATCTTCCGGCTGCCGCCGTAGCATTTGGCCACGGCTGCATCGACGACGTCCTTCATCACCGGGGTGATGTCGACACCAATGCCATCGCCTTCGATGAACGGAATGATCGGGTTATCGGGCGTTGCCAGGTTCGGGACGATCTTGGCGCCTTCGGCGGGGACTTTGATGTAGCTCATCGCGCTCTTCCTGCAGATGGGGTTATGACAATGCTGTAACGGCAGCAGACAAACTACGATTATGGCGTGAAGATTCACGTCGTGCAAAGCCAAGCTTGCGGATCAACCGGTAAAATCGCGGCATGGCCCGTTTGATTCTGCTCAATAAACCGTTTGGCGTGATCTGCCAGTTCTCGCCCAGCCCGCCGCACCAGTCGCTGGCCGACTACGTGCGCGTGTCCGATGTCTATCCGGCCGGCCGGCTCGATACCGATTCGGAAGGGCTGCTGCTGCTGACCGACTCGGGGCCGCTGCAGGCGCGCATTGCCGATCCGAAACACAAGCTGCCCAAGACCTACTGGGTGCAGGTCGACGGCGCGCCGACGGAGGCCGATCTCGAACCGCTGCGCCGTGGCGTCGATCTGGGCGACTTTACCGCCAAGCCGGCGCAGGTGCGCATCATCGGCGAACCGGAAGGGCTGTGGCCGCGGGTGCCGCCGGTGCGCTTTCGCGCCAGGATCCCGACGACCTGGCTCGAGGTGATCATCGCCGAGGGCAAGAACCGCCAGGTGCGGCGGATGACGGCCAAGGTCGGCTTTCCGACCCTGCGGCTGGTCCGCGCGGCCATCGGCGATTACACGCTGGCCGGGCTGGCGCCGGGGCAGTGGCGCGAGCTGCGCGTCGCCGCGCCGAATCCGCCCGTCGTCGCGGCCATACCCGGCAGGCCGAAGCAGCGCGGCCGGCGCGGGCCGAACAAAGCCCGCTGAAAGCGTGGTGCGCTTCGGGTAAAATCCTGTTTTGCTTGGAAAAACGCGTATGTGGAAGCCCAATGCCACCGTCGCCGCGGTGATCGAGCGCGACGGCCGCTTTCTGCTGGTCGAGGAACGCATCCTCGGCCAGCGCAAACTGAACCAGCCTGCCGGCCATGTCGAGCAGGGCGAGTCCATCGTCGCCGCTGCGGTGCGCGAGACGCTGGAGGAGACTGCCCATCATTTCGTGCCCGAGGCGCTGGTCGGTGTCTACCAGTGGAGTCCGCCGGAACGCCCCGAACTGACCTATCTGCGCTTTGCCTTTACCGGCAGGCTGACCGGCCACGAGCCCGCGCGCGCGCTCGACGACGGTATCGAGGCGGCGGTGTGGTTGAGCCGCGACGAGATCGTCGCCCGTGCCGACGAGCACCGCAGCCCGCTGATCCTGGCCTGCATCGACGACTATCTGGCCGGCAGGCGCTATCCGCTCGGGCTGCTGCGCGATTTCGATCGTATCGAGGATGAACTGGCCGGAGAAACGGCATGAGCGACAAGATCGTCGTCGGGCTCTCGGGCGGGGTCGATTCGAGCGTGACCGCGCACCTGCTCAAACAGCAGGGTTTTGACGTGCACGGCGTGTTCATGCAGAACTGGGAAGACGATAACAACGACGAGTACTGCTCGATCAAGGAAGACTCGATGGACGCGATCGCCGTCGCGGACCTCTTGGGGATCGATATCGAACTCGTCAACTTCGCCAGGGAGTACAAGGACCGGGTGTTCTCGTACTTCCTCGCCGAGTACTCGGCCGGCCGTACGCCGAACCCGGACATCCTCTGCAACAGCGAAATCAAGTTCAAGTGCTTCCTCGACTACGCGATCTCGCTCGGCGGCGCCAGGATGGCGACCGGCCACTACTGCGGCAACCGCGTCCGTGCCGACGGCCGCACCGAGCTGATCCGCGCGGCGGACCAGGGCAAGGACCAGACCTACTTCCTCTACCGGCTGAGCCAGGCGCAGGTGAGCCAGGCGGTGTTCCCGCTCGGCGGCCTGCAGAAGTCCGAGGTGCGGCGCATTGCCGAGGAGATCGGCCTGCCGAACGCGAAGAAGAAGGACAGCACCGGCATCTGTTTCATCGGCGAACGGCCGTTCCGCGACTTCCTCAACCGCTATCTGCCCAAGGTGCCTGGCAGGATGGTCACGCCCGACGGCAAGGTGATGGGCGAGCACATGGGGCTGATGTACTACACGCTCGGCCAGCGCTCTGGGCTGGGCATCGGTGGCGACAAGTCGGGCAGTGGCGAGCCGTGGTTCGTCGGCGGCAAGGACATGGCGAGCAACGAGCTGATCGTCGTCCAGGGGCATGACCACCCCTTGCTGCTGAAGTCGACGCTGCTGGCGCTGGACTGCTCGTGGATTCTTGGCGAGCAGCCGGCCGAGGGCCGCTATACCGCCAAGACGCGCTACCGGCAGCAGGACGCCGCGTGCACGCTGCGCCATGTCGACGGCGGCGTCGAGCTGGTGTTCGACGAGCCGCAGTGGGCGATGACGCCGGGGCAGTCGATGGTGCTGTATCAGGGCGACGTCTGCCTCGGTGGCGGCATCATCCAGTAGGCCCGTCGACGGTCGATGAAAAACGGACGCTTTCGCGTCCGTTTTTCTTTGCCGTGTTTCGGCGGCGGTCCGGGCCGGCAGTGCTTCGTGCGGTGAAGAGCTGGCCGATGATCGCCTCACGTGGCGAAGGGCTAATCGATGGTCGCTTCACGCAGTGAAGCGAAGGCAACCGCTAGCCCGCCCGCGCCGATGTTGACGCCGGCGGTCGTGCTCATTTCGCTCAAGTGCACCGTCACGCCGTGGCGGGCGGCGACCTTGCACATCGTCTGGTACGCGTTCATGGTGTTCACCACGCGGGTATCGCCGCCGTAGCTGACGCAGACGACCGGCGCGTCGAGCCCGGCCTCGATGTGTTCGATCGCGGTCGCGAACAGCTTGTCGACGCCGGCATCGAAACCGCGCACCTTGGCGACCGGGTGGGTGTCGCCGCGGAAACCGCGGATCACCGGCTTGATGTCGAGCGCGCTGCCGAGCAGGTAGGCGGCGAGGCCGACGCTCTTGTCGCCCTTGCGCCGCGCCTGGTGGCGCAACTGGCCGAGGTCGGACGGCATCAGGAAGGCCTGCGTCGTCTGCGTCAGCCGCTCGATCTGGGCGATGATCCTGCTCGTCGTCGCCCCTTCGGCGGCGAGGCGGGCGACCTCGGCGACGATCAGTCCCTGGCCCGGGAAGAGGTTCTGGCTGTCGAACACGCGCAGCGAGAACGGCCTGGCGTGGCCGGCGGCCTCGCGCACCGGCCGGTAATCGGTCAGCACGCCGCGCGCGGCGGTGCTGGCGTTGTCGAAAATCCGGCTGCGCGACTGCATCACCGTGATGCAGAACACGTAGTCGAAATCGACGACGAGCCGGTCGAGAAACAGCGCGCGAATCTGCTCGGGCGTCAGCGGTGCCGACGTGTAGTCGGTCGCCAGCTTCAGCTCGTCGCGGTAGAACGCACGCGTTGCCGCCGGATCGCGGTGGTCGACGAAGCTCGAGCCGTCGCCGTGGATCGCGATCGGCATGATCTCGATGCCGTGGGCATCGATGAAGTCGCGCGGCAGGTCGCAGCAGGAATCGGTGACGATGCCGATACGCATGATGGGTCCAGTGGTTGCTTTTGTAGTGGTCCCGATGGTTGCGAGCCGGCGATGCCAGCGTCAACTAGGGGCCGGACCCTAGGGCGGCGTTTGCCCGCCGAAGCGACGGCGGAATGCGACAAGGCCGCCCGGAGGCGGCCTTGTCGGTGTTGCATCGTCGCGACTACTGCTCGGCTTCGGTCGCGGGCTGCTGGTCCCACGGCAGCGGCACCTTGTTGCCGTTGAGCGTGAACGCGCCTTCGCTGAGCTTGGCGTCGGCCGACAGCAGGTCGCCGTCGACGCGGATCAGCTTCTGCTCGGCCAGCCGGTTGATCTGGCCCTCGACGAACTGGCCGACCAGATAGTCGAGGTCGTCGTTCGAGATGCCCGATTCGCTGCCGCCGAACATATTGCGCGCCTGCCAGCTGGCGACGGTCTCGATCACCTTGCGCGGCACGTTGAAATCGGCGCGCGCGTCGAGTTTCTTGACGAGGTCGACCGGCTTGTCGAGGTCGGCGGCGACGAAGCCCTTGAGGCCGACTTCGGCCGAGAAGCGGATCGCGCCGTCGGGCAGCTTGACGTTGAACGACTGGATCGCCAGCTTCGGGTCGTTGGTCAGCAGCGGCATGCCTTCGGTCTTGGCTAGCTTGACCACCGCGTCGGTGAACTGTTCGCGCGTCAGCTTCTGCTTCTGCAGCCGGGTCAGCCCGTCCGAGAGCTTGGCCAGCGTCGGGCCGTGCAGGTGGCTGGCGGTCGCGACCATTTCGGCCGGGCCGTAGGGCTTGCCGTCGAGTTGCAGCTTGTCGAGCGTGAAGCGCGCCAGGCCGTCGATGAATTCGCCCTTCTCGCTGATCTGGCCGTTGTAGGCAAGCTGGTCGAGCTGCAGCTTCAGCGGCTGGCCCTCTGCAAGGTTCAGATTCAGTTGCTCGAGCTTGATGCTCGAGGTGCCGATCATGATCCCGGCGTTGCCGCGCTTGTGGTCGAGCGTGGCGCTGAGGTTCCTGAGCGCGAAGCTGCCCTTGTCCTTGGCTTCGCCGGACAGCCCCGGCGCAAGCGCGGCCAGCTTGATGCTGTTGAAATCGCCGCCGTAGTCGAGCGTGGCGTCCAGTCCCTGCCACTTGGCCTTGACGCCCGAGATCGCTTCCTCGTAGTCGAAGCTCGGCACCTTGATGCTCATCACGCCGTCGTCGGTGAAGCCGATGCGGTTCTCGATCTGGATCGGCTTCTGTTCGCCAAAGAAGCGCGACAGGAACTTCTGCGTCTCGGGCGAGAACTTGAACTCGGTGTCGACGACGGCCTTGTACGGATGCAGGTTGAAGTGGCCGAGCAGCGGCAGCGGACCGTGGGTGACGTTCTGCGTGTACTTGAGCTCGAACACCGGCAGCGGCTCGCCCTCGCGTTCGAGGAAGAAGCGGTAGTAGTCCGGGTTGACCTGCAGCGTCGCCGTCTCGGTCGAGCTGAACCAGCCGCGGTGGTAGCTGCGGTCCTTGACGATGAAGTAAGGCAGGCTCGCCAGCCACTCGTGCTGTTTCTGCATGGTGTCCTGCACGGCCCGGCCGGCGTACCAGGTGCCACCGACATAGGCCACCGCGAGCGCAGCAACCGTGCTGATGCTGGCGATGATGACTTTGCGTTTCAACGTCCCACTCCCTAGAGCCAGTTCAATCTCTTTTCGCATCAGCGTTCGGCGTAGTGCCGGGCCGTGTCAAAGGTCTGTGTGAATCAGATCCGGCGCGCAAGTTCCTCGGCGCAGCCCAGATAGCTCGCCGGGGTCATCGCCTTGAGGCGGGCCTTCTCGTCGTCCGGGATCGCCAGGCCGTCGATGAACACCGCCAGCGTTTCGCGCGTCATGCCGCGCTGGCCGCGGGTCAGCGCCTTCAGCTGCTCGTACGGGTTCGGCACCGCGTAGCGGCGCATCACGGTCTGGATCGGCTCGGCCAGCACTTCCCAGTTGGCGTCGAGGTCGTCGAGCATCGCCTGGCGGTTCACCTCGAGCTTGTTCAGGCCCTTGAGTGCCGAGACATAGCCGAGCAGCGCGTAGCCGAGGCCGACGCCCATATTGCGCAGCACGGTCGAGTCGGTCAGGTCGCGCTGCCAGCGCGACACCGGCAGCTTCTGCGACAGATGCGTCAGCAAGGCGTTGGCGAGGCCGAGGTTGCCTTCGGAGTTCTCGAAGTCGATCGGGTTGACCTTGTGCGGCATCGTCGAGCTGCCGACTTCGTTCTTGTTGACCTTCTGCTTGAAGAAGCCCAGCGAGATGTAGCCCCAGATGTCGCGGTTGGCGTCGATCAGGATGGTGTTGACGCGCGCGAACGTGTCGTACAGCTCGCTCATGTAGTCGTGCGGCTCGATCTGGATCGTGTACGGGTTGAAGGTGATGCCGAGGCTTTCGACAAAGCGGTGGCAGAAGCCTTCCCAGTCGAAACCCGGGTACGCCGACAGGTGGGCGTTGTAGTTGCCGACCGCGCCGTTGATCTTGCCCAGCAGCTCGATCTTCTCGAGCCGGACCAGCTGGCGTTCGAGCCGGTAGGCGATGTTGGCCATTTCCTTGCCCATCGTCGTCGGCGTCGCCGGCTGGCCGTGGGTGCGGCTCATCATCGGCGCGTCGGCGAGCGCGTGCGCCAGTTCCTTGAACTTGGTGACGATCTCTTCGATGCGCGGCAGCAGCACGGTTTCGCGCGCGGCCCTGAGCATCAGCGCATGGCTGAGGTTGTTGATGTCTTCCGAGGTACAGGCGAAGTGGATGAACTCGCTGGCGGCCGACACTTCGGCATTGCCCGACAGGCGTTCCTTCATCCAGTACTCGACCGCCTTGACGTCATGGTTGGTCGTGCGTTCGATCGTCTTCACCTCGAGCGCGTGCTCCGGGCTGAAGCGGGCGACGAGCGAGTCGAGCTCGGCGATGGTCGCGGCCGAAAACGGCTTGATTTCGGTGATCGCCGGCTCGGCGGCGAGCGCCTTGAGCCAGGCGATTTCGACGGTGACGCGGCTCTTGACCAGCGCGTACTCGGAGAAATGCGGGCGCAGGTCGGCGAGCTGCTTTTCGTAACGGCCGTCGAGCGGGGAAAGGGCGGTCAGTGCGGACAATTCCATGGCGGAGCACACAAGCGGTTGAATCGAACGGGAAATTCTATCACAGACCGCGTGACCGCTCCGTGGCATGCCGGCGCCGCGCGCCCGACCGCCCGCGCCGGTAGTCCGGCCGTTCGTCGGGCTGTATTGCGTTGCAGCATATTGCGACCGCAGATAACGGTGTCTCGGATGTTGCATTGCAATATCTCCGGCAGGTGACAAGCGGAAATCGGCCGTCGAGAATGGCCGAAAAACATGGACAACAAAAAACCGAGGATGGAGATCATGGACCGGATTACGCACCTCTCGCCCGACTGGCAGGGCTGGATCACCGAGAACCTGCAGCGCGGGTGTACGCCGATGTCGCTGGTCGAGGTGATGGTCGAAAAGAACTTCGACCCGATGTTCGCCAACGCCGTGGTGTTCCAGCTGTCGAGCAGCGGCACGCCGCAGCCCGCCCAGCCGTCGCAGCCCGCCACGAACGGCTACCGCTACGAAGCGCCGCGCTTCAACCATGAAGGCAACGTGATCCGCACGGCCGACCGCGACGTACGCATCGTCAGCCGCATCGGCCAGCCGGTGATCGCGGTGCTCGACGGGCTGCTCTCGCACGAGGAGTGCGACGAGCTGATTCGCCAGTCCGAGCGCAAGCTGCAGCGCTCGACCATCGTCGATCCGCAGACCGGCAAGCACGAGGTCATCGCCGACCGCACCAGCTTCGGCACCTTCTTCACGCTGAACGAGAACGACTTCATCGCCCGGCTCGACGCGCGCATCGCCGCGGTGATGAACTGGCCGATCGAGAACGGCGAGGGCATCCAGATCCTCAACTACAAGACCGCCGGCGAGTACAAGCCGCACTACGACTACTTCCCGACCGCCGATCCGGGCAGCGCGGCGCATCTGGCCAACGGCGGCCAGCGCGTGTCGACGATGGTGATGTACCTGAACGACGTCGATACCGGCGGCGAGACGATTTTCCCCGAGCTCGGCGTATCGGTCGCGCCGAAGAAGGGCAGCGCGGTGTATTTCGAGTACACCAACAGCCACGGCGAAGTCGATCCGCTGACCCTGCACGGCGGCGCGCCGGTGCGGGATGGCGAGAAGTGGATCGCCACCAAGTGGATGCGCCAGCGCCGCTTCGGCTGAGCGCCGCTACCCTGCCGACCGCGCTCGCTGGCCGACTGCTGCGGCGGAAGGGAGCCCCTGCGGGACGTTTCGCGCGCCTTGCCGGCACCATTTCGTCAGTTTTTCCAGCGGCGCTACGCGACGCCGATCCAACTGAAAACGCCCTGCGATGCGGGGCGTTTTTCTTGGGCGGTGCCAGTTCGGGCGCCGGTCAGCACTGGTGCGGCGGGGCCGTATCGAGCGAAAAATCCCAGTAGGCGGCTTCGATCTTGTGGCCGTCCGGATCACGGACGAAGCAGCCGAAATACGGTTCGCCGTAGTCGGGCCGCGGACCGGGTTCGCCGTCGGCCGTCGCGCCGGCGGCCAGCGCCGCGTCGTAGAACGCCCGGACCGCGGCCTTGTCGGGCGCGGTAAAGCCGATGTGGGTGCCGTTGCCGACGTTGGCGGTCTGGCCGTCGATCGGTATCTGGATCCAGAACTCCGGGTAGTCGCGGCCGTAGGCGGCCGCACCGGGGAACTGCTCGAGGCGCTTGCAGCCGAGCGCCGGCATGACCGTGTCGTAGAACGCGACCGCGCGTTCGAAATCGTTGGTGCCGAGCGAAACGTGGGACAGCAGCGGCAGGTGGCTCATCGGTGTCTCCTTGCGGGGTGGGTCAGTCTTCGAGTGTGCCACCGTCATGCCGTTCAAAACAGGTCCTGCTGCTGTACCGGACGGCCGGTGATCTGCGCGTCGACACTGTCGTCGGCAAAGCGCAGCGCCACCTGATCGCCGCGGGCAAGCTCGCTGGCGTGCTGGACGACGCGGCCATCGGGGCGTTCGACCAGCGCATAGCCGCGTGCCAGTACCGCGTGCGGGTTCAGCGCCGCCAGACGGGCGGCAAGCGTATCGAGCCGGCGCCGGCCGGATTCGCCGCTGCGTGCGGCAGCCGACGACAGGCGCCGCTGCAGCTCGGCCAGCCTCTGGGCCTGCGCCGCCGTCTGCGGTTGCCGGTGGGCCAGTCGCAGCGCCAGCCGCTCCAGCCCGGCGCGCCGGTCGGCAAGCTGGCGGTTGCCGGCCTGGCCGAGCCGCAGCGCGAGCCCGGCGAGCCGGTCGCGCCGCTGTGCCAGCGCTTCGCCCGGATGGCGCAGCCGCCGGCCGAGCTGGTCGACGAGCTGCATCCGGCTGTGCAGGCCGCGTTCGAGCGCACGGCGAAGCCGCGCCGACTGCTGGCCCAGCCGCATCAGCCATTCGTCGCGGTTCGGGCTGGCGAGCTCGGCGGCGGCGGTCGGCGTCGGTGCGCGCACGTCGGCGACGAAGTCGGCAATGGTGAAGTCGGTTTCGTGACCGACGCCCGACACCACCGGCATCGGGCTGGCGGCGATGGCGCGGGCGACGACTTCTTCGTTGAACGACCACAGGTCTTCGAGACTGCCGCCGCCGCGGCAGACGATCAGCGTGTCGACCTCGTTGCGCTTGGCCGCGTTGCGGATCGCGGCGGCGATGTCGTTGGCGGCGGTCGCGCCCTGCACGGCGGTCGGATAGATGATCACCGGCAGGCCGGGGTGGCGGCGCCGGAGCGTCGTCAGCACGTCGCGCAGCGCGGCGGCCTTCGGCGACGTGACGATGCCGATTGCGCGCGGGAAGGTGGGTAGGGCGCGCTTGGCCGCGGCGTCGAACAGGCCCTCGGCGGCGAGCTTCTTCTTCAGGGCCTCGAACGCCTCGAACAGGTTGCCGACACCGGCCGGGCGCATCGCCTCGATCGTGAGCTGATAGTCGCCGCGCGCCTCGTACAGCGACACCACCGCGCGGACCTCGACCTGCAGGCCTTCCCTGGGCTGGAAATCGAGCAGCGCGGCGCGGTTGCGGAACATCACGCAGCGGACCTGCGCGCCGGCGTCCTTGAGGCTGAAATAGCAGTGGCCGGAGTCGTAGCGTTTGAAGTTGGAGAGCTCGCCGGCGATCCAGCGTATCGGAAATGAGCCTTCCAGTAAGTCACGAACCTGACGGTTCAGCTCGGACACTGTAATGACATTGACGCTTGACTTTTGGGAAAACATCTCGGCTCAGGGTCCTGTAATCCACAGAGGCCGCACTACGGCTGGCTTTGCGCTGGATGGGGTGGTTGTAGTTGAGGTTGTTATTGTAGTTTGTTGATTTTTATCGTTTTTATTATGTTTTCCGCCTTCGGATTGCACCGCGGCGTCTGGTAGTTGTTCCTTTCCTGCACAGCGCTGCACCGTTTTGTGCACATTGTTATCCACAGCCTGTTCGTAAGCATTGTGCTGTCAGCTTGCGCCGCTGCCGTCCGCCGCGCGGCCCCGCGATCATGGCGGCCCGCCACGGATCGCGCCGATTGGCAGCTTGCGGCTTTTCCGCTGCCGCCAATCCCGATACAGTTACGCGGTTTTCCGCATGCCTTTACTGGATTGATCCGAATGCTCGCCATCATCGAGGCCGCCGGCTGGCCGATCTGGACCATTATCGTCTGTTCCGTCACCGCGGTGACGATCATCATCGAGCGCCTGCTGTCGCTGCGCAAATCGCAGGTGCTGCCCGAGGGGCTTCTCGCCCGGGCGGTGCAGGAATACCGCAGCAGCGGCGTATCGCCGGAGATGCTGGGCAAGCTTGCCGCCTCGAGCCCGCTCGGCCGGGTGCTCGCCGCCGGCCTGAAGAACGTCAAGAGCTCGCGCGACATCATGAAGGAGTCGATCGAGGAAACCGGTTCGGCGGTCGCGCACCAGCTCGAACGCTACCTGAACACCCTCGGCACGATCGCCGCGGTGACGCCGCTGCTCGGCCTCTTGGGCACGGTGATCGGCATGATCGAGATTTTCGGCGCGCAATCGCCGACCGGCGGCACCGACCCGGCGACGCTGGCGCACGGGATTTCGGTCGCGCTGTACAACACCGCGTCGGGCATCATGGTCGCCGTGCCGGCACTGATGTTCTACCGCTATTTCCGCGGCAAGATCGACGACTTCCTCGTCGAAATGGAGCAGCAGGCCGTGAAGCTGGTCGAAGTCGTCCACGGCGACCGCAACTGAGGCGACGACGATGAAATTCCGCAAGGGGCGCCATCGCGACGAGCCGGAGATCAACTTCATCCCGCTGATCGACGTGATGCTGGTGATCCTGATCTTCCTGATGGCGACGACGACGTATTCGCGCTTCGCCGAGCTGAAGATCAACCTGCCGACCGCCGACGCCGAAAAGACCGTCGAGATGCCGCAATCGGTCCAGGTCGCGATCTCGGCCGCCGGCCAGTACAGCATCAACAACCAGACCACCACTTTCGGCAGCCAGGAGGCGTTTGCCGCCGAGCTGCGCCGCGCCGCCGGTGGCAACAACGACCCGATGATCGTCATCAACGCCGATTCGCAGGCGACGCACCAGAACGTCGTCAACGTGATGGAAGCGGCAAGGCTCGCCGGTTATGGCAAGCTGACCTTCGCGACGCAGACCGGCAAGTAGAAACCCGCCTCGTTCGGCGGCTGCGCCTTTGCATTTTGCCCTCGTCCGATGCTCGGAACCCCGCATGGGGGCTACCTTCGGGTCGTCCTCATGGACTTCATGTCCTTCCGGTTTCTGCGCTTCGGGCGTGAACAAACTGCTGCGGCTCGCTCGCCGACTCAGGCAGGTTTGCGGTTTGATCACAGTACCAAAACGGGGCCGATGCCCCGTTTTGCTTTTTCGCCGCCCGTACGGGCACAACGGGGACCACGCATGAGCTTGCCCGAACGCATCTGGTACGGCACCCACCCGCTGAAGTGGGCGCTGGCGCCGCTGTCACTGCTGTTTGCCGCGATCGGCGCACTGCGGCGCATGCTGTTCCGGCATGGACTCAAGCGGGTCGAGCACCTGCCGGTGCCGGTCGTCGTCGTCGGCAACCTGACCGCCGGCGGCACCGGCAAGACGCCATTGACGGCGTATCTGGCCCGCGCGCTGGCCGGGCGCGGCTTCACGCCCGGCATCATTTCGCGCGGCTACGGCGGCCAGGCCGAAGGCCCGACGCCGGTCGAACCGGACAGCGATCCGGCGCTGACCGGCGACGAGCCGGTGCTGCTGGCGCGTGCGGCCGGCGTGCCGGTGTTCGTCTGCCGCGATCGCGCCGCGGCCGGCAGGGCGCTGCTGGCGGTACATCCGCAGGTCGACGTGCTGCTGTGCGACGACGGCCTGCAGCACTACCGGCTGGGCCGCGATGTCGAGCTGTGCGTCGTCGACGGCGCGCGCGGTTTCGGCAATGGCTGGCTGCTGCCGGCCGGGCCGCTGCGCGAGCCGCTGTCGCGGCTGGCGGGCGTCGATGCCGTGGTTGTCAACGGCGCCGCCGCCCGTGCGCTGCATCCGCAGCAGTTCGCGCAGCAATTCGATATGACGTTGCGGCCGGGGCGGCTGTACCGGCTCGACGACGCGACGATCACTTGTGATGCCGCCGATCTGGCGGGCGACACGCTCGCTGCGGTCTGCGGCATCGGCAACCCCGCACGCTTTTTCGCCACGCTCGAAGCGCTCGGGTTGGCGTTTGGCCGCCATGCCTTCGCCGACCACCACGCCTATGTGGCGGGCGAATTGCCGCCCGGTACGCTGGTCACTACCGAGAAGGACGCGGTCAAACTGGCCGCGCAGCCGGAGATCAGGGGCGACGGTGCTAGAATCTGGGTTTTACCGGTCAACGCCATGCTGTCCCCGGACCTGGGGCAATGGCTCGCAACAAGGCTGCAAAATGGACGCAAAGCTGCTTGAAATCCTCGTCTGCCCGGTCTGCAAGGGCCCGCTCGTCTTCGATAAGGCGAAGCAGGAGCTGATCTGCAAGGGCGACCGACTCGCTTATCCGATCCGCGACGGCATTCCGGTGATGCTCGAGGGCGAGGCGCGCGAGCTCGATCCGACCGAAGAAGTCGGCGGCTGAGCGCGCGATGAAGTTCACGGTGATCATTCCGGCGCGGCTCAAGTCGACCCGCCTGCCCGACAAACCGCTGGCCGACATCGGCGGCAAGCCGATGATCGTCCGCGTCGTCGAACAGGCGCTGAAATCGGATGCCTACACGGTCTGCGTCGCGACCGACGACATGCGCATCCAGGACGCCGTGGCGCTGTCCGGGTATGTCAGCCTCCTGACGCGCGCAGACCATCCGTCGGGCACCGACCGGCTTGCCGAAGCGGTCGACAGGATGGGGCTGGCCGACGATGAAATCATCGTCAACGTCCAGGGCGACGAGCCGCTGATCGACCCGGCGCTGATCGACGCGGTCGCGGCGACGCTGGCTGCCGATCCGGCCCTGCCGATGGCGACCGCCTGCCACGCGATCGACTCGGCCGAGGACTTCCTCAACCCGAACGTCGTCAAGGTCGTCACCGACGCGGCGGGCCGGGCGCTGTACTTCAGCCGCGCGCCGATTCCGTGGCCGCGGGACGCGTTCGCGCTTGATCGCGGCGCGCTGCCCGACGGTGTCGTGCCGCAGCGGCACATCGGCATCTACGCCTATCGGGCCGGATTCCTGCGTACTTACCGCGATCTGTCGCCTTCGCCGCTCGAAGGGATCGAAGCGCTGGAACAGCTGAGGGTGCTGTGGCATGGTTACGGCATCGGTGTTCATGTTGCAGCGCACGCACCGGCCGCCGGCGTCGATACGCCGGAAGACCTCGAACGCGTGCGCCGGCTGCTGGCACAACAGAATTACTAACCACTAAAACAGAGACCACGATGAAACTGATCCTCCTCGGCGCGCCCGGCGCAGGCAAGGGCACGCAGGCGAACTACATCAAGGAAAAGTTCGGCATCCCGCAAATCTCCACCGGCGACATGCTGCGCGCGGCGGTCAAGGCCGGCACGCCGCTGGGCCTCGAAGCCAAGGCGATCATGGATGCGGGCGGTCTGGTGCGTGACGACATCATCATCGGTCTCGTGAAGGAACGCATTGCCGAGGCCGACTGCGCCAACGGCTTCCTGTTCGACGGCTTTCCGCGCACGATCCCGCAAGCCGAAGCGATGCGCGAAGCCGGCGTCGACATCGACTACGTGGTCGAGATCGCCGTGCCGGACGAAGCCATCGTCGAACGGATGGCTGGCCGTCGCGTGCACCCGGCGTCGGGCCGCAGCTACCACGTCAAGTTCAACCCGCCCAAGGTTGAAGGCAAGGACGACGTGACCGGCGAGGACCTGATCCAGCGTGCCGACGACGTCGAAGAAACCGTCAAGAAGCGTCTGGCCGTGTACCACGAACAGACCGCGGTGCTGGTCGGCTTCTACGGCCAGTTGGCTGCGTCCGGCGACGTGAAGGCGCCGAAGTACGTCAAGGTCGACGGTGTCGGCGCGGTCGAAACGATCCGTGACGACATCTTCAAGGCGCTGGCCTGATCGCCTGAGCCGTACAACGACAGCGCCCCGCCCAGCGGGGCGTTGTTGTATCCGCCGCCGGAATCCAGGGCCTGTCGTCATGAGTTTCGCGGCTGCGCTGTACCGAAAAAGGGCCAGCCACAAGGCGCGCGACACCGGTAATAACGAGTTGTTTCCAAGGAGCGCAACGTAGTGGATGGTCTTTTTTCGGCTCAGCCCTTCGGGCTCGGGGCATTTCGGGCGCCGCGCGGTGTCGTCAGCCACTTGCGGTACGCGTACCGCGGCGTGACTGGCTTCGTGCACGCCATCCCGAACTGCCCCGAACGCAGTCGTGAAACTCATGACGACAGGCCCTAGATGCGCCTTTCCGTCCTCCTGCCTTACTTCAACACGCCGTGGCCGCTGCTGCGGGCGCAGCTCGATTCGATCTCGGCCGCCGATCTGCGCGGCTTTGCCGGCGTCGAACTCGTGCTGGTCGACGACGGCTCGGCATCGACGCTGGCCGACGCGGTCGATGCGTGGGCGGGCAGGGCGCCGTTCGCCGTGCGCCACCTGCGCCACGACGGCAACCGCGGTCTGGCGAATGCGCTGAATACCGCGATGGCGCAGGCCACCGGTGACTGGCTGGCGTTTGCCGACGGCGACGACCTGACGCATCCGCGGCGTTTCGCCGTGCAGGCGGCGTATCTGTCGGCGCATCCCGATCTTGTCGCTGCCGGCGCCGACATGGTCGAACTGGCGCCGGACGGGACGCGAGGCCGTTGCCGGCGTTTTCCGGTCGACGATGCGGCGATCCGGGTCGAGCTGCTGTTCTACTGCGCGATGGCGCAGCCGGCGCTGATGCTGCGCCGCGCCGCGTGGGCGGCGCTCGACGTCTGGCGAACGCCCGGTACGGGCATGGCCGAGGACTGGGATTTCTTCGTCCGGCTTGCCGGGCACGGCAGGCTTGGCAGTTGCGGCCAGCCGCTGGTCGACTACCGGCTGCACCCGGCGCAGATGACCGCGACGCTGTCGGCCGCAACGCCGCACCCGGCGGTGCTGGCGCTGTGGCGGCGCCAGCTGGCCGCGATGGGGGTCGACGTCGATGACGGCCTGCTGGCGGTGCACGCCGCGCTGTCGCCGTACTGGCTGTGGCCGTATGGCGATCCGGCGGTCCGTCTGCCTGCGGACGATGTCCACCACTGGCATGCGGCGCTGCTGGCGGCCAACGCCGCCAGCGGCCGCTATGATCCCGACTGGCTGGCGGCGTGTCTGGCGCCGCTGCGCGCCAGGGGGCTGGCGGGCCGCGGTGCATCGTACGGCGTGCCGCCCGAGCGCTTGTTCGGCTGCGGATGACGATCATCGGCCGGTTTCCACCGAGTCCGGCTTGCATGTTGCTGCGCAGCTTATAAAAGAACTACGTCAGCTAATAGACGGGGTGAGATATGAGCAAGCCGAGTGGGTATTCGGGCGAGATGGCGCTGCCGCAGCAGATCCTCGCCTATCCGCATGCGTGTCCGGGCTGCCGTCGGGCCTACGACAGCTACGACGCCTTTACCGGGCAGACCACCGAGGCCGAGGCGCCGCCATCGGTCGAAAGCCAGGCCGGCTCGGTCAGCCGCTGGCGGCGCTGCGGCTGCGGCGAGGTGATGCAGACCTGTCAGGTCGAGCGGCGCAGCCATGGCGATCTGCGCGGCGAGTTCGATCATGTGCTCGAAGCGCTGACCGCGCAGGGCATGCCGCACGAGGACGTGCGGCTCGAGCTGCGCAAGGTGATGCGCGGCGATCCGGGCGAGCTGCTGAACTGGCTCTACCGCTCGGTGGCGTAAGCCGGCGCCGTGGCCGTGCAGACGCTCGACCGGACGACGGCCGGCGCGGTCGGCCGCGGCCGATCGTCCAAGCCCGTCATGCGTCGCCGGGCTGCCGGCGAGCACGCTGCGGCGCCCCGCACGGCACGGGTTCGACACCGGTTGCCGGGGCCTGGCGGTGATCCGTGCCGGGGCGTCGCGCCGCCGCGGCGCAATCGCCAATACCCCGCACCGGGATTGCCCCATGTCGGAAACTCCCGATGGCCGGCCCTGCTGCACTGCGCCAAATTAGTAAAAGAAACCCAGCTCGGAGCCGGCCATGCCGAAGAATGCGCTTTACGCCCAATCGGGCGGTGTCACCCCGGTCATCAATGCCTCTGCCTACGGCGTCATCAGCGCCGCGCGGCGCCACCCCGACGTCATCGGCACCGTTTACGCCGCGCAGAACGGCATTCTCGGCGCGCTTGACGAGGTGCTGATCGATACCGCCCAGTTGAGCGAATCCCAACTCGCCGCGCTGAAGACGACGCCCGGCGGCGCCTTCGGCTCGTGCCGCCACAAGCTGCGCCACGGCGCCGAGCTGACCCGGCTGTTCGAACTGTTCGCCGCGCACGACATCGGCTACCTGTTCTACAACGGCGGCGGCGATTCGGCCGACACCTGCCTCAAGGTCGCCGAATTCGCCCAGTACCACGGCTACGACCTGACCGCGGTGCACGTACCCAAGACCATCGACAACGACCTGCCGCACAGCGACTGCTCGCCGGGCTTCGGCTCGGTCGCCAAGTACGTCGGCACCGCGATCCGCGAGGCCGGCCTCGATGTCGCGTCGATGGCGGCCAGCTCGACCAAGGTCTTCATCCTCGAGGTGATGGGCCGCCATACCGGCTGGATTGCCGCATCGGCCGGCCTTGCCGCGCAGGACAACGACGCGGCACCGCACCTGATCCTGACGCCGGAAGTCGCCTTCGAGCCGGGCCGATTCCTCAAGGCGGTGAAGGAAACGATCGCCCGCGTCGGCTACTGCACCATTGTCGCCGCCGAAGGCACGCGCGACGCCAAGGGCACCTTCCTGTCCGAAGCCGGCGGTGCCGATGCGTTCGGCCACATCCAGCTCGGCGGCGTCGCACCGATTCTCGCCAAGCTGATCAAGGACGAGCTCGGCCACAAGTGCCACTGGGCCGTTGCCGACTACCTGCAGCGCGCCGCGCGGCACATCGCCTCGGCGACCGACCTCGCGCAGGCGATCGCCGTCGGCGAAGCCGCGGTCGAATTCGCGGTCAAGGGCCAGCGCAGTGTGATGCCGGCGATCATCCGCGAGGACAGCGAACCATACCGCTGGCGCATCGACGCCGTGCCGCTGGCCGACGTCGCCAACCGCGAGAAGCCGCTGCCGCGCGAATACCTCGATGCCGACGGCTGGCGCCTCTCGGCCGAGGGCCGCGCGTACTTTGCCCCGCTGATCGTCGGCGAGGCGCCGCCGCCGTTCGTCGACGGGCTGCCGGCTTATCCGCGCTGGCAATTTTCCCACCTGCCGAAAAAACTGATTCCGTTCGAACGCGGCTGAATTTAGGGTGGAGGGATGACCGCCGCGATCCTCTCCTACATCCTCGCTGCCTTGCTGGCGCTGCTGCCGATCACCAATCCGCTGTCGGCGGCGCCGCTGGTGCTGTCGATCACCGCCGACCTCTCCGACGAGGAGCGGCAGCGGCAGCTCAAGCGCGCCTGCATCTACATGGCCGAGATCCTGATCGTGTTCCTGCTGGTCGGGGCGCTGATCATGGACTTCTTCAGCATCTCGATTCCGGGGCTGCGGATCGCCGGCGGGCTGATCATCAGCTACCTCGGCTTCCGGATGCTGTTCCCGCCCGAGAACGGCCCGCTGCCGAACGCCGCCAAGCAGGAGGCCAAGCGCAAGCAGGACGTCTCGTTCACGCCGCTGGCGATGCCGTCGCTGGCCGGGCCGGGGTCGATCGCCGCGGTGATCTCGCTGTCGTCGACGATCCACAACAGCACGGTGCTGCCCTTGTGGCTCGGCTACGCGTCGGTCTGCATCGGCATCATGCTGACCGCGCTGATCAACTGGCTGCTGCTGCGCGTCGCGTTCAAGCTGTACTGGAAGCTCGGCGAAACCGGCCTCAACGCCATCGCCCGGCTGATGGGCTTCTTCCTGATCTGCATCGGTATCCAGTTCTTCATCGACGGCATTGCCGGCCTGCTGCGCGATCCGTCGTTCTGGCCGGGGGCGGCCGCAGGCTGACCGGCGCGTGCAATGAAAAAACCGGCCCCGAGGCCGGTTCTTTCATTGCGGCAGCCTGGCAAAGCCCAACGGCACGCCGGTGCGCTCGGCGATGTCGTGGCGGCTGACGCCGGGGGCGAGTTCGATCACCTCGATGCCGCCCGGCCCGAGCTGCAGCACGCCCAGATCGGTGATGATCAGGTCGACCACGCCCACGCCGGTCAGCGGCAGCGTGCACTGCGGCAGGATCTTGATGTCCTCGCTGCCGTCCTTTTTCTTCGCGACGTGTTCCATCAGCACGATCACCCGTTTGACGCCGGCGACGAGGTCCATCGCGCCGCCCATGCCCTTGACCATCTTGCCCGGGATCATCCAGTTGGCCAGGTCGCCCGATTCGCTGACCTGCATCGCGCCGAGGATGGCGAGGTTGATCTTGCCGCCGCGGATCATCCCGAACGAGTCGGCCGAGCTGAACGTCGCCGAGCCGGGCAGGGCGGTGATCGTCTGCTTGCCGGCGTTGATCAGGTCGGCGTCGATCTGCGTCTCGGTCGGGAAGGGGCCGATGCCGAGCAGGCCGTTCTCCGACTGCAGCCACACTTCGACCCCGGCGGGGATGTGGTTGGCGACCAAGGTCGGCAGGCCGATGCCGAGGTTCACGTAATAGCCGTCCTGCAGCTCCTGCGCCGCGCGCGCGGCCATCTGTTCACGGGTCCAGGCCATGTCAGTCTCCTTGGCGCGTGGTGCGCTGTTCGATGCGTTTTTCCGGGCGGGCGTTGTGCACCAGCCGGTGGACGAAGATGCCCGGCGTGTGGATCTCGTCCGGATCGAGTTCGCCGGCCGCGACGATGATCTCGGCCTCGGCGACGGTGATCCGCCCGGCGGTGGCGACGTTCGGGTTGAAGTTGCGCGCGGTGCGCCGGTAGACGAGATTGCCGGCGGTATCGGCCTTCCACGCCTTGACCAGCGATACGTCGGCGACGAGCGCGTGCTCGAGGATGTGCGGCACGCCGTCGAACTCGCGCACCTCCTTGCCCTCGGCCACCAGCGTGCCGTAGCCGGTGCGGGTGAAGAACGCCGGGATGCCGGCGCCGCCGGCGCGCAGCTTCTCGGCCAGCGTGCCCTGCGGCGTGAATTCGAGCTCGAGCTCGCCGGCGAGGTACTGGCGCTCGAACTCCTTGTTCTCGCCGACGTAGGACGAAATCATCTTGCTGATCTGCCGCGATTCGAGCAGCTGGCCGAGGCCGAAGCCGTCGACGCCGGCGTTGTTCGAGATCGCCGTCAGATTGCGTACGCCGCTGTCGCGCAGCGCCGCGATCAGCGCCTCGGGAATGCCGCAGAGGCCGAAGCCGCCGACGGCGACGGTCTGGCCGTCACGGACGATGTCGGCCAGCGCGCTGGCGGCATCGGGGTAGAGCTTGTTCATGGTGTTCCTCCTTAAAAGCGGGGGCTGGCGTTTCTTCGATGTTCGGTGACCGGTGGTCAGCGCAAGCCAGCCTCAGCGGGCGAGCGAGCCAAAGCAGTTCGTTTCCGCCCGGAGCACAGGAACCGCAATGGACTCGATGTCCATGAGGACGACCCGAAGGTAGTCCCCTTGCGGGGTTCCGAGCACCGGACGGGGACGAAATGCGCAGGCGCAGCCGCCCGATGAGGTTGGCTTCATTGGGCGGCCCAGCCGCCGTCGATGTTCCACGCCGCCCCGCGCACCTGTGCCGCCGCGTCGCTGCACAGGAACAAGGCCAGCGCGCCGAGCTGCTCGGGCGTGACGAACTCGGCCGAAGGCTGCTTCTCGAGCAGCAGCGCTTTCTGTTCGGCGGCGAAGTCGCGACCGCTCTGGCCGGCGCGGGCGTCGATCTGCTGGCGCACCAGCGGCGTCAGCACCCAGCCCGGGCACAGCGCGTTGCAGGTGATCGCGGTGCCGGCCGTTTCGAGCGCGACCGCCTTGGTCAGCCCGACGAGGCCATGCTTGGCGGCGACGTAGGCCGACTTGTTGGCCGATGCGACCAGGCCGTGCACCGAGGCGATGTTGACGATGCGGCCCCAGCCGCGCGCCTTCATGCCCGGAATCGCCAGCCGCGTCGTGTGGAATGCCGACGACAGGTTGATCGCGAGGACCGCGTCCCACTTCTCGGGCGCGAAATCGTCGACCGGCGCCACGTGCTGGATGCCGGCGTTGTTGACGACGATGTCGGCGCCGCCGAACTCGGCGTCGGCAAAGCGCATCAGCGCTTCGATCTCCTCGGGCCGGCTCATGTCGGCGCCGTGGTGGCGGACCTTGACGCCCAGACGCTCGATCTGGCCGATCGCCGCCTCGACGTCGCCGAAACCGTTGAGCACGATGTCGGCGCCGTTTTGCGCCAGCGTGCGGGCGATGCCCAGACCGATGCCGCTGGTCGAGCCGGTGACGAGGGCGGTCTTGCCTTTCAGTGTGGTCATGCAGGGCTTCCTAGTAAGCGATCGCCAGTAGGGGAGCGAGCCAAGGCAGTTTGGTGTCGCCCGAAGCGCAGGAACCGGAATGGACATGTGGTCCATGAGGACGACCCGAAGGTAGCCCCCTTGCGGGGTTCCGAGCATCGGACGACGGCAAAATGCGCAGGCGCAGCCGCCTAATGGGGATTGGTTGTTAGACCAGGCCGGTCAGGTAGTAGGTGGCAATGACGACGAAGACGGCGAGCGTCTTGATCACGGTGACGGCGAAGATGTCGCGGTAGGACTCGCGGTGGGTGAGGCCGGTGACCGCGAGCACGGTGATCACCGCGCCGTTGTGCGGAAGCGTGTCCATGCCGCCGCTGGCCATCGCGACCACGCGGTGCAGCACCTCGAGCGGAATCCCGGCGGCCTGGCAGGCCGCGATGAAATGCTCGGACATCGCCGCGAGCGCGATGCTCATCCCGCCCGACGCCGAGCCGGTGATGCCGGCGAGCGAGCTGACGGTGACCGCGGCGTTGACCAGCGGGTTCGGGATGCTCTGCAGCGCCTCGCGGATGACGATGAAGCCCGGCAGCGCCGCGATCACCGCGCCGAAGCCGTATTCGGACGCGGTGTTCATCGCCGCGAGCATGGCGCCGCCGATCGCGGTCTTGGTCCCCTCGGCGATCCTTTGCTTCACCGTGCCGAAGGCGGTGACCAGCACGAAGACGATGCCGAGCAGCAGCGCGGCCTCGACCGCCCAGATCGCGGTGATCGTCGGGATCGCCGTCGTCACCGGCTTGGCCATGCCCGGCAGCGCCAGCACGTGCTCCTTGCCGTACCAGAGCGGGATCGCCTTAGTGAACGCGTAGTTGGCGACGCCGATCAGGAACAGCGGCGCGACGGCGAGCCACGGCGACGGCAGACGGCTGGTGTCGACCGGTTCGGGCTCGTTGACAAGGCTGCTGCCGTAGCCTTCGCCCTTGGCCTGCAGCGAGCGGCGGCGCCAGTCGAGGTAGGCGATGCCGACCACGGTGATGAAGATCGCGCCGACGACGCCGAGCACCGGCGCCGCCCACGTCGTGGTCTTGAAGAACGTCGTCGGGATGATGTTCTGGATCTGCGGCGTGCCCGGCAGTGCATCCATCGTGAACGAGAACGCGCCGAGCGCGATCACGCCGGGAATCAGCCGCTTCGGGATCTGGCTCTGGCGGAACAGCTCGGCCGCGAACGGGTAGACGGCGAAGACGACGACGAACAGCGATACGCCGCCGTAGGTCAGCAGCGCACAGACGGCCACGATGACGGTGATGGCGCGGCTGGCGCCGATCCAGCGGATCACCGCGGCGACGATGGCCTTGGAGAAGCCCGACAGCTCGACGAGCTTGCCGAAGACCGACCCGAGCAGGAAGACCGGAAAGTAGAGCTTGATGAAGCCGACCATCTTGTCCATGAACACGCCGGAAAACACCGGCGCGACCAGCGACGGATCGGTCAGCAGTACCGCGCCGAGCGCGGCGATCGGCGCCATCAGGATGACGCTGTAGCCGCGGTAGGCGACGAACATCAGGAAGACGAGTGCGGCAAGTGCAATGACGAAAGCCATGAATGCTCCTCCAGTGGATGAGTGCTAACGGCGGTGATCATGCCCCTGCCACCACGCGTCGCGCCGGCACCCGGCGGGATGAGCCCCGCCTTGGTGCGCTGCCAGTATGGGAGCAAATTTCGTACCAGTTTGTTTTCGACTACGAAAACCGCACCATTGCTCGGTTCCGCCATTCCGGCCTTGCTGCGTTTGTCTCCAAACGTGGACGATGGCGACGGCTTTGTTGCACGAAAAAGAGACGACGGATCAGTAGCTTGGGTGGGGTATTTGCATATGTCTCGAAACGGAGACGAGAGTCTCCGAATAGAGACAGGATGCGGTCACCGTGGGAGGTGCGTAGCGCGGCGCTTGGGCCTACGGCTGGTCGGCGCGAAGCCCGTGCAGCGCCATCTTCTTGTAGAAGGTGGCGCGGCCGATGCCGAGCCGCGCGGCGGCGTCGATGACGCGGCCGCCGCATGCGGCGAGCGCGTCTTCGAGCAGCTGTTTCTCGAAGCCGGCCATCGCGTCGGCGTAATTCGGCGCGGTCGCCCTTTGGGGGGAAGGCAGGCCGGGGCGCAGCAGCGGCAGCAGCTCGGCGGCACCGAGCAGCGGGTGGTCGCTGAGCATCGTTGCGCGTTCGAGCACGTTGCGCAGCTCGCGCACGTTGCCGGGCCAGTCGTAGCCCTGCAGCAGGGCGATGCCGCCGGCGTCGATCCGCCGTACCGCACCGCCTTCGGTGGCCGCGAGTTCGGCGAAGATCGTTGCGCACAGCGCGGCGATGTCCGAGCTGCGTTCGCGCAGCGGCGGCAGGCTGATCGACAGCACGTTGAGCCGGTAGAAGAGGTCGGCACGGAAGGCGCCGGTTTCGACCTGCTGCAACAGCCGGGCCGACGTCGCCGCGATGATGCGCACGTCCGAGCGGACGACCAGGTTCGAGCCGAGCGCCTCGAATTCCTTGTCCTGCAGCACGCGCAGCAGCTTGGCCTGCAAGGCCAGCGGCAGGTCGCCGATCTCGTCGAGGAACAGCGTGCCGCCGTCGGCAAGCTGGAACTTGCCGGTCCGCCCCTTGGCACCGGTGTAGGCGCCGGCGGCGGCGCCGAACAGCTCGGCCTCGAGCAGCGCTTCGGGGATCGCCGCCATGTTCAGCGTCACCAGCGGCTTGTGCGCGCGGCGCGATGCGCTGTGGATCGCGTGCGCGAGCACTTCCTTGCCGGTGCCGGTTTCGCCGAGCAGCAGCACCGGCGAATCCATCGTTGCGGCGCGCTGCGCCTGGCGCTTGACCTCTTCGCTGGCCGGCGCGCTGCCGACAAAGCTGTCGAACGAATACTTGGCCCGGCGCGTCTGCGCCAGCGATTCGCGCGCGGCGGCGAGTTCGTCGTTGAGCTTGCCGACCTTGGCGATCAGCGGTGATAGCGAGCGGACCTCGTCGTACAGCGCAAAGCCGATCGCGCCGACGATGCGGCCGGCCTCGTCGCGCAGCGGCAGCCGGGTGACGACGAGCGAGCCGCTGCGCGTCGGCATCAGGTCGAGCAGCATCGGCTTGCCGGTGCGGACGACCTCGCGCAGCAGGCTCGACGGAATCACGGCCTCGACGTCGCGGCCGAGCGCATCGGCCGGGTCCTTGAAGCCGAAGCGGTCGGCGTAGCGCGTGTTGATCCAGACGATTCGGCTGTCGGCGTCGACGATGACCGTGCCTTCGCAGAAGGTCTCGAACGAGCGGAACAGCGAGGCGATCGCCCAGTCGCGCGTCTGTTCGTAATCGGCGAGGTGCGCGCCGAGCGGGGTGGCGGGGGGCAGGTCGCTCATCGGCGGCTCCGTTGACTAGGGCTTGATCCCTCGGGGGTGATCCCTAAGGGGTGATCCAGGCGGCGATCTGCGCGGTGACGGCATCGGCGAGGCCGGGCTTCTGGCTGTCGACCGTCGTCACATCGTCCATGCCGCGCAGCCACGTCAGCTGGCGCTTGGCGAGCTGGCGCGTTGCGGCGATGCCCTTGTCGCGCAGCGCCTGTGCGCCGTAGTCGCCATCGAGGTGCTCCCACGCCTGGCGGTAGCCGACGCAGCGCATGCTCGGCAGCTCGAGCGACAGCGCGTACTTCTGCCGCAGCATCGCCACTTCGGCTAGCAGCCCGCCTTGCAGCATCAGGTCGAAGCGCAGTGCGATCCGCGCGTGCAGCCAGGCGCGGTCGTTCGGCACCAGCGCGAGCTTGTGCAGCGCGTACGGCAGCGGCTCGGCGGTCGGCGCGGCGAGCAGTTCGGCCATCGGCTTGCCGGCGAGGATGCAGATTTCCAGCGCGCGGCCGACCCGCTGCGAGTCGTTCGGCGCCAGCCTTGCGGCGGTGACCGGATCGAGGCCGGCGAGGCGCGCATGCATGCCGGGCCAGCCGATCTCCTGTGCGTCGGCCTCGATCTGCAAGCGCAACGCGGCGTCGGCCTGCGGCAGATCGTGCAGCCCGTATTGCAGCGCGTTGTAATACATCATCGTGCCGCCGACCAGCACCGGCACCTTGCCGCGCGCGGTGATGTCGGCCATCAGTGCCAGCGCGTCGCTGCGGAACTGTGCGGCCGAGTACGACTGCTCGGGGCTGATGATGTCGATCAGATGGTGCGGCGCGCGCGCCAGTTCGGCGGCGTCCGGCTTGGCTGTGCCGACATCCATGTCGCGGAACACCAGCGCCGAATCGACCGAGATCAGCTCGACCGGCAGGCCGGCTTCGACCAGCGCGATCGCGCTGGCGGTCTTGCCCGACGCGGTCGGGCCCATCAGGAAAATCGCAGGCTTCATCGTTGCAGTCTTTGCATCAGCAGGTTGGCGCCATAGCCGGCACCGAGCGCGATGGCCGCAGCCGGCAGCGCGGCCCAGGCGCCAAGGTGGGCGGCGAGCGGTGCGAGGCACAGGAAGCTCGCGCCGGTGCCGACCAGGCCGGTGAGAAAGCCGCGCAGCTGCACCAGTACGGCGTCGCGGCCGGCGTTGGCGAGCGTGAACGCCGGGATCACCGTGGCCGCAACCGGCCCGGCCGACAGCACGCCGGTCAGCGCCGGGCCGAGCGGCAGCGTCACTGCGGTCAGGCCGGCGACCAGCACGAAAGCGGCAAGCATCCGGGTGGCGAGTTCGATCTTCGGCAGCGGCACGATGCGCGGTGGCGCCGATGGTTTGGGCAGCAGCAGGCCGGCGGCGATCAGCAGCCCGGCCAGCGCGGCGATGCCGAGCGGCACGCTGTGCGCGAGTCCGCCGTACGCCAAACCGATGGCGACCAGCAGATACGCGATCCAGCCGCAGACCAGCATGCCGAACCAGCCAAAGCGCCGGCTGGCAAAGCCGAGCGCGAGCATGTAGACGATATTGGCCCACAGCCCGGCCGGTGCGGCGCTGGCGGCGGCGAGCGCGTAGTCGCGGCCGTGTTCGAGCCACAAGGCGGTGACGACGCAGGCCGCGATCAGCGGCATGCCGCCGAGCAGGCCGGCGGCGGCCGGCCCCCAGCGCTTGCCGGCAAGGCTGGCCAGCCCGATCACCAGTGGGCCGGCAAACAGCTTGACCGCGATCACGCTGTCCATCACTGGCCGCGCATGAACAGTTTGTCGAGGTCGTTCATCGTCAGCCGGAACCACGTCGGCCGGCCGTGGTTGCACTGGCCGCTGCGCTCGGTGACTTCCATCTCGCGCAGCAGCGCGTTCATCTCGGGAATCGTCAGCGCGCGGTTGGCGCGCACCGAGCCGTGGCAGGCCATCGTTGCGAGGATCTCGTTGCGCCGGCCGGTCAGCACCTGGCTGGCGCCGACGTCGCGGATGTCGGCCAGCACCGACTTGGCCAGCTCGACCGCGTCGGCATCCTTGAGCAGCAGCGGCACGCCGCGGATCGCCAGATGCGTCGGCGACTGCACCGACAGATCGAAGCCGAGCTGCGCCAGCGCGTCGCCGTGGTCCTCGACCGTCGCGACGTCGAGCCGGTCGGCCGGGAACACGTGCGGGATCAGCAGCGGCTGGGTCGGCAGCCGTTCAAGGTCGAGTGCGTTCTTGAGCTTCTCGTAGACGACGCGTTCGTGCGCCGCGTGCATGTCGACGACGATCAGCCCATCAAAGGTCTGCGACAGCACGTAGACGCCGTGCAATTGCGCCAAGGCAAAACCAAGCGGCGGAATGCCGGCGTCGTTGTGGGCGGGGAAGGGCGCTTGTGCGCTGGCCGTTGGCTGTTGTGCCACGATGTACCTGTCCTGCGGCTGGCCTTCGTGATCGCGGCCGATTCCGAGGGCGGATTGAGGCGTATTGCTTGCGCGCAGGTCGCCGAACATCTTCTCGTACAGCGCCAGCGGCTCGTTGGCTACCGGCAAGGGCATCGGCTGCTGGCTGTAGGCGCCGCGTGCGGCGAAGTCGGCGTAGGTCTGCGGCCGCAGCACCGGCTGCTGCGCGTGGCCGGATGCGGGTGCCAGCACCTCGCCGGTTTCCGGATCAATGTGCGCCGGTGCCGATTCGCCGGGCGCCATGCCGGCCTTGGTATCGGCCAGCGCCTTTTTCAGCGAGTGCAGCAGGAAGCGGTAGACCGCCTGCGATTCGCGGAAGCGCACCTCGATCTTGGTCGGATGGACGTTGACGTCGACGCCCTCGGGCTCGAGGTCGAGAAACAGGCAGTAGGCGGCGTGGCGGTCGTGGTGCAGCACGTCGCGGTACGCCTCGCGCAGCGCGTGCTGGATCACCTTGTCGCGCACGAAGCGGCCGTTGACGAAGAAATACTGCGCGTCGCGACTGGCCTTGCCGAGCGTCGGGCTGCCGGTCAGGCCGTGGATGCGCAACGGTCCGGCAGCCTCGTCGATCGCGATCGCGCTGGCGGCGAACTCGTCGCCGAGGATCGCCGCGGCGCGCTTGGCCAGATCGCCGGCCAGATAGCGCTGCTGGGCACGGCCGTTGTGGCTCAGCGTGAACTGCTTGTCCGGGTTGGCCAGCGCGAGGCGCTGCACCATGTCGGCGCAGTGCGCGTATTCGGTCGAGTCGGACTTGAGGAACTTGCGCCGTGCGGGCAACTGGTAATACAGGTCATGGACCTCGATCGTCGTGCCGACCGACAGTGCCGCCGGCTCGGGCTCGGTGAGCCGGCCGTGGTCGGCCTCGACCCGCCACGCGTGCGAGCCGTCCCGCTCCCGGCTGGTCAGCACCAGCCGCGATACCGACGCGATCGACGCCAGCCCTTCACCGCGGAAACCCAGCGTTGCCACGCGCTGCAGGTCGTCGAAATCGCGGATCTTGCTCGTCGCGTGCCGGTGCAGCGCCAGCCCGAGATCGTCGCGGCCGATGCCGATGCCGTCGTCGATCACCTTGATCAGCTTGGTCCCGCCCGCCATCAGTTCGACGTTCAGGTTGTCGGCGCCGGCGTCGATGCTGTTCTCGAGCAGCTCCTTCAGTGCATTCGCCGGCCGCTCGACTACCTCGCCGGCGGCGATCTGGTTGACGAGGGTATCGGACAGGACCTGGATGCGGGGCATGGCGGGGACGGCAGCGGGCAAATCGACATGATAACAGTTGCCGATTCGATTCTCGGCGGCTGCCGCAGACCTGCGGTCTGGCACAATTCATACCCTAAGCCATCGAGCCATTCATCCATGACCTTGCCGCTCTCCACCGACATCCCCCGCTACGGCGCCGACGACGACACCGAACAGGCGTGGCAGTGGTTCCACGCCGTCTGCCAACTGGTCGCAACCGAACTGGCGGTGCAGCGCCCCGGCACGCTGGCGCTGGTCGACGACGGCGACGAGGTGTACTGGCTGACCGAGCAGGATGGCTTTTGCCATCTGGCGTGCGCGCCGACGCACGACGGCGAGGTCGTGACCGGCGCGGCCGCAAGGGTCGTCGACCTTGCCGGCTTCGGCGTCGACGAGCTGAACTACAAGCGCGAAGCGCTGACGCGCTGGCTGATGAACCAGACGACGATGCGCGTCGGCGATCCACGGCTGTTACAACTGCCGGTAGGGGGCGATACGGCCTGATCGGGAAATAGCCATCCGTTGATCGGATTTCGGGCTTCGTCCGGCGGCCAATCAATCCTTGTGCGCAAACAGAATTTTCTTTCTAGTTAAGCTTATTAATATAAGAAATTTCTTACAAAATAATTTCTTTTTTTGTTTTGTTTTGGGCGGTGACGTTACACTATGCCGATTGTTGTCGCCGGTGAGTGGTATGCGTGGTTTGTTGTTTGCCGTAATCGCATTCGTGGTTGGAGCCCTCGGCTCTGGCATGGAGGCTGGACTGGTCTTGGCGTTCTGTGCTTACGGCGCCAATCTGCTCCTGTCGTTCTCCGGCACGAACGACGCGCAGTCCGCAGGTTCTTCCAGTTCGGACAAGCCAGCCGCACTGGTACGCCCTGCGCCGATTGCCTTCGGAATGCAAGGCCAAACAGCGCCAGTGACAACCGGGACGACCGAGTTTGATGTGCTGGCTGCCCGGGTCGCGTTGCTGGAAAGCGAAGTTGCTTTGTTGCGCCAGCGGCTGGATTTGCCTCCGCTGCCGGATTCGCTGCCCGAGGCCGTGGCTTCCGTCCGTACGGCTGCCGAATCTGCCGCTCCTGCAACGCCAGTCGTACAGCAGATTTTGCCTGTAGTTGAATCTGGGTACGCTTCGAAGGATGTTCTCCGCGAACCCGTTCCCGAGGTATCGGTCGAGGTTCCGCTTGCCGAGCCGGCTGCCATTGCGCCACTCGTCAGTGAGCCGACAGCGGAGCCATCGGAGCGGGCGGCAGCACTCATCGCGCAGACGCCGACCGGGCCTAATCTGTTCCAGAAGGCCTGGCAATACGCTCGCGACTGGCTGCTGGGCGGCAATACCGTGGTGCGCGTCGGTGTGCTGATTCTCTTCTTCGGCGTGGCGTTCCTACTGAAGTACGCTGCCGACAGCAACCTGCTGCCGATCGAATTGCGTCTGGCCGGTGTAGCGCTCGGTGCTTGCGGGTTGCTCTTCACCGGCTGGCGCCTGCGCGAGAAACGGCGTGCTTACGGGCTGATCCTGCAGGGCGGCGGGGTGGGGATGCTGTACATCACCGCCTTTGTGACGCTGAAGCTCTTCAACCTGCTGCCGGCCGGCGTGGTGCTGGCTTTCCTTGTTGTCCTCGCCATTCTTTCCGCACTGCTGGCCATTCGCCAGGACGCACGTTCGCTTGCCGTGATGGGCATCACCGGGGGCTTTCTGGCACCGCTGCTGACCAGTACCGGCGGTGGCAGTCACATCATGCTGTTCAGCTACTACGCGCTGCTGAATGCCGGCATTTTCGGCATGGCGTGGTTCAAGTCCTGGCGGCCGCTGAATGTGCTGGGTTTTGCGTTCACCTTTGGCGTGGCGACGCTGTGGGGTGTTTTGCGCTACGAGCCGGCGTTGCGCGCATCGACCTTGCCCTTCCTGGTGCTGTTCTTTGCCTTCTATCTGGTGATCGCGATCCTGTATGCGCTGCACCGCGAGCTGAAGGTGCGCGATTACGTCGACGGCACGCTGGTGTTCGGCACGCCACTGGTGGGCTTCGGCCTGCTGGCAAAGCTGATGCAGGGCGTGCCGTTTGGCCTGGCCTGGGGGGCGGTCGTACTGGCGGCGCTGTACCTCGCGCTAACGTACTGGCTTAAACGGGCCTATCCCAAGCGCATGCATCTGCTCGCCGAATCCTTCCTCGCGTTGGGGGTGATCTTCGCCACGCTGGCGATTCCGCTGGCCTTTGATGGTCAGGCCACGGCGGCGATGTGGGCGGTGGAAGGTGCGGCGATTGTCTGGATCAGCCTGCGTCAGCGGCGTCGTATTGCGCTCGGTTTTGCGCTGCTGCTGCAACTGCTCGCCACCGGTGCCGTGCTCACGCACTGGGTGCCGGCAGCCGGCGATGCCGTTGTGATCTTCAATAGCGCGTTCATGGCCTTGCTGTTGCTGGCCCTGTCGGCGCTCATCACCGGCTACCTGTTGCAACGCGACGCCGCGTGCGAGTGGCTGTCATTGTGCCGCCCGCTGGCTGCGGTGTACGCCGCACTGGGCGGTGTGTGGTGGTTCCTGGGCGGGATGCGCGAAATTCACCGCCTTGTCCCAGAGGCAAACCTGTCCTCGCTGCTCTTCACGACGTTGAGCCTGGTGCTGGCAGGCGTGCTGTCACGGCGGCTCTGCTGGTCGCAGATGCGCTGGCCGGCGCTGGCTCTGCCGGCAGTGCTGGCCTGCTGGTCGCTTTATCTGCTGGGTGTTTCGCAGCATCCGTCGGAAAACCTGGGTTGGCTGGTGTTGCCGCTGGCTTTTTCGGCTGGCTGGCTGGTGCTGAAACACCATGAAAATGGTCTGCAGGGCGGGGCGGTTCTGCACCTGTTGCTGGTCTGGAGCCTGAGCGCCTTGCTGGTGCGGGAGGCCGGCTGGCAGCTTCTCGAATTGATTTCCGAGGGTATCTGGTTCCATACGGCGATTCCGCTAGGCTGCAGCGCGATACTGCTGCTGGTCTCTTCGTTTGCACCGAAGTGGGAGTGGCCGGTGCAGCTGCATCGCCGCAGCTATCTGCTGGTCGCGCCGCTCCCGCTGCTGTTCGCACAGGCCGTGTGGTTTGTCGTTGCGCTGGCCAGCAATGGCGATCCTGCGCCACTCGCCTATTTGCCGCTGCTGAACCCGCTGGATGTCGTCGTCGGCCTGACCTTGCTGTCGGTGCTGGCCTGGCTGCGCATGCTGACGCGCGAAGCGCTGTGGACACCGCCGGCGCCATTGCCGGCCTGGCTGGTGTGCGGCAGCTTGCTGCCTTGGCTGACTGCCGACATCCTGCGCCTCTTCCATCACTGGAACGACATGGGCTACGGAATGACCACGCTGCTGACCTCGCTGAAAGTGCAGTCTGTGCTGGTGCTGTTCTGGTCGGTGCTGGTGGTGCTGCTCGCCAGAAAACTGCGTAGTGACCCCGCACGGCAGGTGGTGCAGCGGCTCTCGTTCGGCATGCTGACGTTGATGGGGGCTTGGACACTGCTGGCCAACCTCAGCGACGGGCAACTGCTGTCTTTCACCTATATTCCTTTCCTCAATTTGCTGGAACTGGCGCAACTGGCCGCCATCGGCGCGGTGTATGTCTGGTGGCAGCAGCGCCGCAGGCAGGACGAGTCGCTGCCCAACAAGCCGGGCTGGCTGCTCTACGGTGGCAGCGCGGCGATCTTCCTGTTGCTGAATGCCGCGCTGCTGCGCGCGGCGCACGGCGGCTGGCAGGCGGATTATTCGCTGTTTGGCATTGCTAACTCGCTGGGATTGCAGCAGCTCTTTGCTCTTCTGTGGGCGCTGGCGGCCGGTTTCGGCATGTGGCTCGCCTGGCGCGGACGCGAACTGCGCCTGCTGCCGGTGGCGGGTGGATTGCTGCTGGCTCTTTGGCTGTGGACCTTCCACGCCAACGTGGCCGATGCGGGCGGGCGCATGGCGGTTGTACCGCTCTTGAATCCGCTTGATCTGCTGCAGGCGCTGATTCTCACGCTGTTGGGCGCGTGGTTCTGGCTGATGGCCCGGCGGAACGGCGAGCCGCTGTTACCGGAGAACGCCCTGCGCGTCTTCTTTGGCCTGACCGGCTTTGTCTGGCTGAACGCCGTGCTGCTGCGCACCATCCATCACTGGACGGGGCTTCCCTATGTCTGGCACGAACTGATGCAATCGATGGTCGTTCAGACAGCACTGTCGCTGTTCTGGACGCTGCTGGCGCTCCTGTTGATGGTGCTGGCGACGCGGCGTAAGGACCGTGCGATCTGGATTGCCGGTGGCCTGCTGCTGGTGCTGGTGGTGGCCAAACTCTTCATGCTCGATCTCTCGCAGGTTGCCGGCATCGCCCGCATCGTCAGCTTTATCGGCGTCGGCGTGTTGTTGCTGCTGATCGGCTATCTGGCGCCGCTGCCGCCGGCTATGAAAACTCAGGAAACCCCGGAGCAGGCCGGTGCATAAGGCATGGGGGTGGGCGGGACTGGGGTGGCTGCTGCCAATGACGCTGCTTGCGGCGCAACCGCAAGCCCCGGCGTCCACGCCTGACAGCTACGCCGTGCGCCAGCCCATCGTGCTGCAGGGCAATGCGCCGGCCTACCGTTTCGAAGTGCCGGCCAGTGTCTATGTAGTTAGTTGTGAAGAGTCAAGACGTTGTTTTTCGTTGCTGAGAGACGGGACATGGGCACGTGGCAGCCGATGCCGTGATGCGGACGGTGCCAGTTGTAATAATGATTCCAATACCTCAGGACTGCGCCGCGCTCATCCGAGTGTTGATAGGTTTGGCCGTAGGCCCATTCGCGCAGCGCGGACTGGATGAAGCGCTCGGCCTTGCCGTTGGTTTGCGGTCGGTAGGCGCGGGTGAACCTCTGCTTAATGCCCAGTTCAACGCAAACGCGGCCGAAGTCATGGGAGCGGAAGGCGGGCCCGTTATCGGTGATCAGGCGCTGGAGCGGTACGCCCAGCGTTTTGAAGTAGTCGTTGGCCGCACGCAGGAAGTCGATGGCGCTGGCGCGGCGCTCGTCGGGGTAGAGTCGGGTGAAGGCGATGCGACTATGGTCGTCGATCGCCACGAACAGATATTCCCAGCCGCTGTTTCGGCTGTTCTGGCGACGATCGCCGGTGATGCGATGGCCGACCTGCTCGAAGCGGGCGAGCTTCTTGATGTCGACGTGCAGCAGTTCGCCGGGCGTTTCGCGCTCGTAGCGCTGCACAGGCTCTGCGGGCTGCAGGTCGCTTAACCGCGATAGCCCTGCGTGTCGCAGCACGCGACTGACGGTTGCTTTGGACACGCCGATATAGCTTGCGATGCGAGCCTGCAGGAACAGCTTGCGACGCAATTCGATGATCGTCAGGGCAACGCTGGGCGCAATGGCACGTGGCGAGCGCTCGGGACGCGAGGATTTGTCGAGCAAGGCAGCCGCGCCGCCGACCAGATAGCGGCCCAGCCACTTGCGGGTGGTGACCGCGCTTACGCCATGGCGTGCCGCCGCCGCCGCGGTCGACAAACCATGCTCGGTGATGTCCTGAACCATTTCCAGGCGACGCAGATACGTCAGTCGGGCATTCTTATGTGTGTTCATCCGGTGTCTTGTTCTGTGACTGGGGGTTTGGCGATTTCCAGTCTCGCAGAACTTCTCCGGGTGAACACCCGAAACAACCTATTGAACCTTCACAGTTAGTCGTCAAGCTGGCCTGCGCGATCTCGGTGTTTTCAACGCCGCAGGCGAACCGGTGCCGTTCGCGGTCTCGGGCGTTGCACCGGCTGCCAACCGGGAACACGAGCAGAAGCTGGCGTTCTTCGCGGTACCTGCATTGACGACGGAGCAGGTGACGCAGGACGCCGATGGGCGGTTGCAACTGCAGAAAATGGTCCCCGACAAGCCGATTGGACTGCTCTTCGACACCAGCCAGCTGCCGGCCGGGCAGTGGCAGGCGCTGCATTTGCAGCTGAGCGACGACAGCTATCGCGGTCGGGTACAGTGGCTGCTGAGCGACGATCTGCAGGACTGGCGCGCAGGCGGCCAGCACGAACTGCTGAAACTTGCCAGCGGCCCCGGCCAGACCACGCTCAATCTGGCCGGGCAGCGCGCCCGCTATCTGAGACTGGATTGGCTGGACAAGCCTTTTCACCTGCAGCGGGCAAGCCTGCATTGGCGCGAACTCCGGCACGCCGACGCCGCACTGCGCTGGAGCAACTGGCAGCGGGCCACACCCGGCCGGCAATCCGGCGAATATCTGTTCGATCTCGGTCAGCGCGCGCCTTTCGAGCGACTGGAAATCCGCCTTCCCCAAGTCAACACTGTCGTACTTGCACACTGGTATAGCCGCGATTCGGCACAGGTCCCGTGGCAAGCGCTGGCACAGGGCAAGCTGAGTCAGCTCGGGCAAGCGTCCTTGCGGGTGGAGGGCTTTGGCAGTGTGCCCAAACGCTACTGGCGGCTGGTGGTCGATACCCGGCAGGGCGGGCTGGGGAAAGGAATGCCTGAATTGCGCGCAGCCTGGCAACCCGAACAGATCACCTTCGTCGCCCGTGGTGGCGGCCCTTTCTGGCTAGCCTACGGCTATGAAAAGGCCGGTGCTGCGCCGCAGACGTTGGGCGAGCTGCTCGATGGCAGCACGGTGCAGATCGCCTCGGCCACCCTCGCGGCAGCCTTGCCGCTGCAGGCACGGGCTTCAGTCACGCGTGTCGTCACGGACTCAGATCGTTGGCGCAAGGTCGGCTTATGGGCCAGTCTATTGCTGGCCGTGCTTTTGCTTGGCGCCATGGCGTGGAAACTGCTGCGCGAGCCGCCGCTGCCCGATGGCGATGTCCGCAACTGAGCCGAGTGCATCGTTAGCGCATCGCAGGGGGCGACCACATCGGTGATGCCCATTTGCTGCGCCTGCCGATGGTGCCGCACGGCGACGGACGATTCTGCCCGGAGGCGGACCGTGCCCGGAGCCAATCTGAATAATCGATGGTTTCTGACTGGATCAATATTTTTCAGCGGATAGACTGGAGCCTTCTTTCACGAAGGAGACCACTGTGCGCAACGTCGCCGACCGCATCCGCCATGCCCTGATGTTCGAGGTGTTTGGTGTGCTGCTGGTGATTCCCTACGGCTTTCTGCTGTTCGATCTGCCGCCCGCCAAGATGGGCGTGATCGGCGTGGCCAGTGCGCTGGTCGCCACGGTGTGGAACTACATCTACAACCTCGGTTTCGACCGCCTGATGCTGCGCCACGCCGGCACAACGCGGAAAACGCTGCGGCTGCGCATCGTGCATGCGCTGCTGTTCGAAGGCGGCCTGCTGCTGATCCTGCTGCCGGCGATGGCGCTCTACCTGCAGATCAGCCTGTGGCAGGCGCTGGTGATGGATCTGGCCATTGTCGTGTTCTATCTCGTCTACGCCTTCGTGTTCAACTGGGCTTACGACTGGGCGTTCCCGGTCGCCGAGCCGGCACCGCCTGCTGTCGAGGCGGCCTGACGGAGATGACCATGCCGAATACATTGCGATTGCGCCCGCTCGAACGCGACGACCTGCGTTTCGTTCATGCGCTGAACAACGACGCCAAGATCATGCGTTACTGGTTCGAGGAACCGTACGAAACCTTTGCTGAACTCTCGCAGCTTTATGACCGGCACGTCCACGACCAGCGCGAGCGGCGCTTTGTGGCCGTCGATGACAGCGGGGAATCGGTCGGTCTGGTCGAGCTGATCGAGCTCGACTACATCCACCGCCGCGGCGAGTTCCTGATCATCATCGCGCCGGGCGCGCAGGGCCGCGGTTACGCGACCGGCGCGACCCGGCTGGCGGTCAACTACGCGTTCTCGGTGCTCAACCTGCGCAAGCTGTATCTGGTCGTCGACGTGTCGAACCGGGCGGCGATCCACATCTATGAAAAGTGCGGCTTCATCAAGGAGGCCGAGCTGGTCGAGGAGTTCTTCAGCAACGGCCGCTATCACAACGTGTACCGGATGTACCTGATGCAGTCGCAGTTCCTCGCCATGAAGGCCTGTCAGGCGTGACGCCGTTGAATACCGACAGCGGTGCATTTGGCCGCGGCGTCCTCCGACTGGCGCGTCATGGCGTGGCCAAAGGTGTCATGGCCGTTTGGGCAAACCGAACTGGTATATCAGGCTGAGGTCGTACACCGTTGAGTTCAGCTCGCCCTTGAACGAGACGATGCGCCCGGCACTGGCGCGCAGTTGCCAGCCCGGGGTGAGGTTGTAGCCCAGAAATGCCATGGGCTGGGTGATGCCGCCGCCCTCGCTGGCGACCCCGCCGCCGCCGGCAGCGCCGACGGTGAGCTCGGCGCCGGCCACGAGCTTGTTCGACGCAAATGTGTGCTGCCAGCCGGCGCCAAACAGGCCGACCGAATAGGCTCCGGCATCGCCGGCAAATGCGCTATGCGCCTGGCCGGTGAGGTAGAGGCCTTGCGCCAGGTCGCGCTCGATTCTCAAGCCGATGGTATCCAGCGCTTCGGCCTCGCCGGTGCGGCGCTGCGCCGCGTGATAGCGCTGGAAGCTGGCACCCCAGCGCCAACCATCGAGGTTGGCCGTCGCACGGCCGGTTTCCGGGTGGTCCAGTGCCAGTTGCAGTTGTGCGCTGCCGTAGTAGGCCCGGAAGCTGCCTTGCGGGGCATCGGCCAGCCCGGTTTCCAGCAGCAGGCTGACGTCGCGGCTAAGCGCCACGCGGCCGAACAGCGCGGCCTTGGCCAGCACACCGCCATCGGTGTCGATGGCGCCGCCGCCGCCGGCACCCAGCGCCAGCTTGCCGCCCAGATGTACCGCGTTGCCAACGACCGGGGTTTCCCAGCCGAGATAGCCGAGCACTTCGGCATAGCCGTCCGCGCCGCCCGAGGCTGCGCCGGCGGCCTCGATGCCCCACAACCAGCCGTGGCCGAGCACTTGCTGCATATCGACGCCAGCAAAGCCGATATTCCTGTCGCCATCGCTGGGCCGGTACCCGCCCACCCGCACGCCGATCCGGTCGAACCCGACGCCGCCACGCCGATCGGTCATCAACGATTTGCCGACATTGGCGGCAGCGGTGAAATTGAACGGATCATCGAGCGACCAGACCACGCCGAGCTGATTGCTGCGGATGTCGCCGTTCGGAAAATACACCTGCGAGAGCGACAAGCCGGCGCGCTGCCGTCCCCACGCCCAGGTCAGGTCAAGGTGCGGCCGGAGCATCAGCCCGCCACCCACCGGCGCCGCTGCGCCGCCACCACCGCCGACATAGACGCCGGCCTCCAGTAGCCAGCGGCCGTAAATGGGCTGGCGCCAAGCTGTTTCCCAGCCACCGGTGAAAAAACCGCCACGCTGCCCCGATACCGCACCGTAGGCGGCCGGGCCGACATACAGGCCGGGGATGGTTTCGATCAGATACGTGCCGCCGACCATCCCCATGTGCTCATCGCCCGGCAGCGTGACCGTTTCGTAACCGAGACGGAATACCGCATCGTGGCTGGCAAGCGACGGGGCATCGGCCAATGCAGCGGCCGAAAAAGCCGAGGCAAGGAAAAAAGTAAAGATATTGATCTGATTTTTCATTGGGAGATTTTATCAAACTTTCATTTGATAAAAGCCCGTGTGACGTCAGGGAAGCCGCAAGTCTGGCCTCTAAGCCGGTGTGAGATGACCGGTCTCAGCCGTACAACACGAGGCTTGATCAGAAGGGGCTTTGTTGAACGAGCCGGCATCGGTCTCGAGAGGCCATCCCTGTCGAAGCCGACGGCCAATTTTCCGCAGCCACGGCTGGGCCGACAAATCAGGCAGATCGCCAGTCCGTGCTCTTTGCCACCATGCTTTTCGGTGGTGAGTCTGCAGTGTCTTCACCATATGCAGCGCACGCTTCGTCGAGCGTGAACTGCGTAAGCATCTTGCACTCTTGCCTGTGCGTTGCCGGCAAAACGGGTTTGCGATTGTTTCGGCCAACCACGAGGTTGGCTTGCGCCGGCAACGTACCTTGATCCACGAGGGCCAGAACGCAAAAAACGCGATCCTTGGATCGCGTTTCAGCTTTTGTGCTTGGTGCCGGGGTCGGACTCGACTATGGGACGCTTAGCCCGCATAAATGCTGTATTTGTTGTTTCTAGATTTTCATCCGTATCCCTAAACGTATACCTAAAAGTATTCAGTACCCCTCCTGTTGAGGCTGAACAGGGGTAGCCGAAAGGGGAGGAGGTGACACCCGTTACACCTCTACGGGACTAAGGCGTATCCAATATTCATATGGTGTATGAATGGTGGCTTGCGTGTCCGGAAGTGGGGGTATTGCGAAACCGCTTAGGCCAGTGTTCCGGCTTACTGGTCGAGTCACCGCACGCCGGCGGCAGGCAGGACCGACAGGCTGCGACCGATGGATTGCAGGACTCGAACGTCATCCACCTGCCGTTTTTTCGGTCTCCGGTCCTGTTCAGACCCCCCCCTATGTTTTTTCAGGTGTGCCGCAGAAACGACTGACTACTCGGTCTAGGGGGAAGCGGTCCAACCTTTTATGGCCCCCCTGATCCGGTGATGGTCAGACCATTGCCCGAACCTATCGGTTAACCCTGTTAAGTCTGTTAACTGTTAAGCAATGTCCGGCAACCGGAAGGCCGCAGACCTGCGAGGCCACGTTACCCGTGAGGGCCACCCCATCCGGAAGGACCCACGTCCCTCAAGGCATCGGGGACAGGGTGGCGGTGGCCTGATGGTAGAGGAGGGCGCCGGGGCAGTCGGCGGGGAGGGCGATGAAGCCGCTGTGCGTCGGCGTGACGACGCGCAGGAGAGCGTGGCCGGGGCAGGCCAGTTGCCAGAACTCGAAGCGCGCGGTCACCGGCAGGGCATGACGTCGGGCTTCGTCCAGCAACAGGGTCAGGAAGTCCGGATCCTGTCCTGCCAGTTGCTGCATCAGGCCCGCTGTTTCGGTGTCGGTGGCATCGTAATGGTCGGCGACCTGTCCGGTGATCTCCCGCCACAAACCCCAGTCCTCTTTCGTCAAATCGGCGGCGCGAAGGGTGTTCTGCGAGCCTGTCCTCAGCAGGCCTTCCCCCGACTCCGTCGATTTCGTGGTGTCACACGTGTCACAGGTGTCACAACGTTGATTCATAAGGGTTTTTGTCGTGACACCGGGGGTGTCGGCACGTGTCACAGGTGTCACGCCTTCACCAGGGCCGGGCAAGGGTGTAATCGAATCCAACCCTTTGATCCAGTTGAAGAAACTACCTTGTTCAGATGTCATCATCGCCCCCGGTCTGCCACAGTGTCGGCAGCACGACGTAGACCCTTGGCGAGCCCATGCCGGGCAGTCGTTCGGTCTTCGAGGCCTTGTTGCCGTTGCCCGGCAACAGCACGCCCAGTGCGAGCAACAGCCGGTTCGCGCGTTTCAGATCCAGCCCCTTGAGCACTTCGCTGGCCCAGGAATTGGGCAGCACGTAGTAGGTGGTCTCGCTGTGCTGGCTGCCACTGGCCTTGCCGGATTCACAGATCAGTTCGGTCTTGCGGAAGCCGCAACGCGCCAGTGTCTTCGGACCGTGCTCGTCGATGACCGCGTCCTCCCGGTCCCAGCGGGTGAAGCGTGCTTCGCCGTGCTGTTCGAAGAACAGCCGCACCTGCCGCAGGATCTGCCGGTCTTCCTCGTTGCCGGCACCACCGCGCTGCTTTAGCCAAGCCGTATACAACAGCCCGGCCGCTTGCCACGCGGTCTGCGCCGGCCAGCCGGTCAGCCCGGCTGCCGTCGCGGTTTCACCGGCAAAGGCGGCGAGGGCGAAGTAGTTCGCTGCATGCCTCGCCTGACCCGAGGCTCCGGAAGGCACGAACGAAGCAGCAAACGCACTCTGGGCCTTGGCCAGCTGCTGCCGCAACAGGTCGTGATCGAGACCGGCCAGTTGTTCCAGCCACGCCAGCCCGACCACGCCATGATGCTGGTCGGCGGCCTTGGCGATCGCCGAGCACAGTGCCGGGTGATCGGCAAAGCCGTGCAGATCATCAAAGGCCCCGTGTGAGCGTTCGGCACTCACGTGCAGCAAGCGCGCCAACTGGCCGGCATTCACCGGTACCCCGTGCATCTTCAGGTAGTCGGCGACCGAGTGTTCACCGTTCGAGAGCACGAAACAGCGCCAGCGTGTCATCGCCCGTAAACCGCCATCGGCGCGACTGCGGCTTTTGCCCTGACCCTGGCTCAGCATGTACACCACCGCCGCCACATCCGACGCCTTGGCCCGGCCGATCTCGTCGAGGATCAGCGGCAGATCGTTGTGGGCTTCGAGCTGCGCTTCGGCCCCCGACGCCGTGGTCTGCCACGACTTCTCGTAACGCGGTGGCGCACCGAACACCGACGCCGCCGCGCGGCAGGCCACGCTCTTGCCGTTCTTCGACGGCCCGGCCAGATGGAAACCGCCCGAGTCCATGCCGAAGAAGGCCATCAACGGTCCGGCCAGTGCAGCCGATAACGTCAACGCCAGTAAGGGATTGCCGACCGCGAAACGACCAACCCCGTCCTGCCAACCTTCCAGCGTCCCGGCAGAGACCAGCTCGGCACAGGCGCCGCCGTGATAGACCAGCAGCTCGCCGCCGTCACCGATCACCCGCTCCGGCAACACGAAGGCCGGACCCTGCCAGCCGGTGCGCGGCACCAGTCGTGCCCGGGGCGCATCGATGCCGGTCTGCAGGTACTGCAACATCAGTTTCTTCAGATCGGCCGCATACGAGAACCACAGTCCCTTCTCGGCCAGTTCTTCCAGCACCTTGGTTGACTGGTCCGACAACAGCTTCGCTCGGGGGATCAGGTGCGCCTTGGATGTGCCGTCCAGATCGGCCAGCTGCACCAGCACCGCCCAGCCACTGCCGTCCAGATGCCGCACCTGCGCGACGATCTGCAACGGCCCGCACAGCTTGCGCGGCTCGGTATCTTCATCGGGCCGGTACCAGACGCCATCGGTCTTGCTGCGGAAGCGTTCGAAACCGGCGGCGGATTTGGATTTCGTCTTGGCCTTGGGTTTGTCGTTTGCTGTGCTTCCCAGCGGGACGATTGCAGCCGGATCCATCAGTACTGCCAGATCGTCACTCATGCCCGACCTCCCTCCAGCACGTCGAGCCAGTCCCGCCCGGGTGACGATGGCAGCAGCACCCGCACCGTACGGCCCTCGGCCAACAGCCTGCCGGCGAGGGTATCGGCCGCCTGCTGACCGGTGCCGTTGTCGTCATGGTCGGCGAAGACGAACACCTCGACCGCGTCGGCCGGCAGCACCGCCTGCGCCATGCCGTACGCTGACAGCCCGGCCCACACCGGCAGGCCGTTGGCGCAATGCACGGCCAGTGCCGTCTCGATCCCTTCGGTGATCGCCAGTTGCGGCCCGGCCGGATACAGCCGCACCGTCGCACCCCGGGTAGTCCCGCTCGGACTGCTCCACTTCTTCACGCTCGGCACGTCTGCCTTGTGGCCGTCGGCATCGAGATAGGTCTTGTGCAAGGCGACCGGTGTGCCGTCGGCGGCCTGCACCGCCGCGAGCAGCGCTGGGAAGTAACCCAACAGTACCGGCTCGCCATTTTCCTGATGCCAGTACGGCAAGGCCGGGTGAAACCGCAGTGCCTTGGGATAGTGATCAAGCACCAGTCCCCGTCCTGCCAGATACAAGCCGGCCGGCGAATCGGCATCGACCGGCTGCGCCTCCTGCCACAAGGCGGCATTGCGGGCCCGGGCCTTGGCCCACAGCCGTTGTTGTTCGGCCTGTTCCCGCTCAGCACGCCGGGCCAGCTCGGCCGGATCGACTGCTGCGGCCACCGTATTACCGCCGAAATGATCGGCCACCCAGCGCGCCGCACCAAGGAAGTCGCAACGCAGCCAGTCGGCCAGCAGCTGGAAACCGTCGCCACCATCGGGACGGTGGTGGTTGCAGACGAAGCAGCCGCGCCCGTCGCGGTCGGTAAACCGGAAGCGGTCCTTGCCGCCGCAAACCGGGCAGGGCCCATGTTTCTTGCGCAGAAAGGCCGCATCGATCCCGGCCGCCTGCAGCAGCGCCGGCCAGCGATCCCGGGCCAGTGATTTGAGGTGTTGAAGGTCCAAACGGGTATTTTGGGCGTAGCCGGGCCTGCCGGCCTCGATCGAGGTCGTTGTCATGAGAAGGATTCCTGAAGGACTTAGAAGCGGGAAGGGCGGGACGAACGCGCACCGGCGCGTTGCGGTCGGGCCGGGCGGGCCTGTTTCAGGCCGGCCAGCGCGGCGGCAATCCGGTCACGGGTGGCGCGGCTCAGCAGTGCGGTGTTGCGGGTCGGTTTACGCATGGAGCACCGCCTGCGCGTGCGGAATACGACGCTCGGCCAGTTGCGCCAGATCGACCACGGCGTGGTACTCGCAATCGAGCTGATCGATCCGGCTTCCGGTCTGCCGGCTCGCCAGCCGGGCCAGTACCTGCATCTGTTCACCGGCCGTATCTGGCAACAGCTCAAACACATTGAGCACGCCCTGCAACTCGTCCAGCGCCTCGCCGGCCTGTGACGACAGATCGGTCAGCGCGGCCAGCGGAATGGCGCTCGAATGCAGCCCCTGACCCGAACGGAAGCGCTCCAGTGCCTGCAGCACCGACGCCAGCAGCCGGACTGACGCATGCTCGCCAGTCACCTCCCACTGCTGCGCCTGCCATTCGGCAAAGTGGCGGTACAGCGGGTTGTGCAGCTCACCCAATGTGACCATCGGCAACCGCTGCAATACATCCTGCTCGGTTCGCAGGGCCAAGGCGATACCACTTGGCCCGGCTGAGTTTGTGCCCTGCGTCCCCAGCACTCCATCCACCTCAGCGTGCATCAGCTGCAGTTCGCAGCGAGCCGAACGCGCAATGCTGCGCATCTGCCGGCCCGCTTGGTCAGGCAGTGCTTCGAGGGCGAGTAACAACTCGACCAGTTGATCCATCGTCTCCCTCGCCAGCTCGGACACGTCGGTGAAGGCACGCAGCTGTGCCAGCGATGCGGGATTGTGCCGTTCAGTCATGGACACCTCCACGATGAGCAATGCCGTAACAAAGCAGGCCGGCAATGCAGGCAAGTGAGGCCAACACGGGGCAACGGGCGTAAACAAGAACAGCGGTGAGCGCGGTAAAGGCGTGCGTGGTGAACGCACGAAGGGCGGATGAGGCCATCGGGCAAGACTCCTGTGCTAATTGAAGCCTGCCGCTCAACGCCAATTGAGGGTGGCAGGCCAGTAGCGGGGTTGGCGTGCCGGTGCACAGGGAACCGGTGAGCCTTGCGGCTCCCCCACTACGGCCCGCCATAAACTGGACGCACCGGTAGCGGTGTACGGACGTAAAAAAGCCGCCTAGATTCCGGCGGATATCCGCCTGTGCATTCGGGACGCCAATCCCGGCCGCGCTATTGAACACGACCCAGTCATTGTGCGCCGGCACTGCGCCGCCGGCAAGGGTGGCGCGATCGGTAATTCGTCGAACATGGTTCATGACTGCCCCCCACGGCCGGCCGATCCGGCCGAGTCGCGCTGACGGAGAATCGAACAGAGCGACACCATCCACATCGCCCGCATGTCATCGCCCTTGGTCAACAGCCGCGCCGCCCGGAAGGCGTATTCCGTCCGGACCAGTGTTTCGAGCGTAGCAATGTCCGGACACGCCGCGGGTGACAGTCGCGACTTCAGTTCATGCACGTTCACGGGTCACCTCCTGATCGCGTTCCGCAATGCGTTCGGAGACCCATGCCGACACTTCACTCTGCAGCCAGGCAACACTGTTGCCACCGAGCCGGACCGGCTTCGGGAAGGTGCCGGCAGCAATGGCGGCGTAGATCGAACTGCGCGACAGCCCGACCTGTTGACGCAGCGCCTGCAGCCGCAGCAGGTAATCGACGGGCGTAGCCGTCTTGGCCGGCGTGACGGTCGCCACGGCCGGAAAGGATGCACAAGTCGTCATGCTTGACCTCCCGGTTGGTTGCTGCGCGTCGCCATGAAGGCCTGCAGATCGGCAAGGCGGTACAACACCCGGCCACCGCGCTTGATGTAGGCCGGACCGCCGCCACGGCAACGCCACGTGGCCAGCGTGGTTTCGGTCACACGCAGCAGCGGTGCTGCGTGAGCCGGCGGTACTTCAACTGGTTGGAAGGGGATGGACATCAGGGGCACACTCCGGACTCGGCTAAGTGGGGAGCGGATGATAGAAGTTGGCTACAAGGCCCAAAAGCAGCCAGCCGGCTGGATGAGGAAGGCAGCCGGCTGGATTGGTAAGGCAGCCGGCTGGATGAGCAAACCGGCTTGCGCCGGCGAAGGATCTACGCCCTGCGCCGGGGGCTGAAACCGAGACGGGCCAGTGCCCGCGTTACCCAGCCGAGGCTGTCGTGGTAACTGAAATGGCCGGGCCCCAGACCGAGTTCCCGGGCTTTGGCGACGGCATCCGGTTCCAGATCCTTGGCCGCTTCCACCTGCGTGACATAGGGCGTCTGGGCATGCCGGCTGTGGACGGTCTCGCGCAACCAGTCGGTCAGCGGACGGGCCGCATCATGCCGTTTTGCACCGCCGGCACGGGCGGCACTGAGACGGGCCTCCTCGACCAGCGTCACAGCCCCGCTGGATTCGACCATCCGTGCAGCCAGCGCAATGTGGGCCAGTGCCGCATCGATTTCAACGCAGGCCCGCCAATGCTCGGTATCGTGCAACAGGCAGGCCAGTACGAGCAGATAAAACTCGGCTGCGGTCAACTGTGCCAAGCGGCTCCCTGATGCCGCCCGCATATGCAGGTAGTCCACTAGCATCATCCGGCCGTCGGGATCCTGTTCATCAAAATCGAGCAGGTCCTCCCGGTCTTCCCGCTCGCACGCCGCCCTGTGCGCAGCCCAAGCGGCGTCGACTTCCGCAGCCAACTGCTGCAACGAATCCCAGCTCGCCGCCCAGACGGGCTCGAACGCCAGCGGATCCACCGGCTGCCGATGCGCGTCCAGCGGCACACCGGTGGACTCGACCAATGCCCGCTTGAGCTTGGCACCGAGCGGGGCCAGACCGCACTCGAACCCTTGGTCTATCCACCGACTGTAATGAGCCGGGGAGAAACGGAGTCGCATCGCCGCAATGGCCTCGGCATAGCTGCACCACATCCAGTGATTCCTTGACCCCGAACGCACCCGGCCAAGCGCAGGGGCGCACAGGTTTGAAAAGGCCGGAGGATGCCGATTGTTTGCAAAAGCAGCCTGATGAAAAAGGGGATTAAGTGGCTTGGCGAAACCAATGTACTACGACCTAGCGTGCAGCAGAAGGGGCATGGCGTGGCCCGGAAGCATCCAAAACGTAACCCCTTCGCAACATGAAAAAGCTGACAGTTTGTGAATGCTGCGTAAGGTTTCTCGCGTCAGTATTATTGGTGCGAATGGACGGAAAGGATTGAGAGGAAGGTTCATACGATCAGTTACCTAAAATGCATTCTGGATGTTCGCGCCATTATTTTATGTATTGGTTCGTGGGACAACCTAGTAAATGTTAGCCCCCAACTAAATAAGGACGCTCTACCGATGTCGCCTCCTTTGCAACTTACGCTGTCTGGTGCTGTTCATCCGAATAAGACCCCATTCGCAGTCGTTGGTGATGTAGCAATTCACCCGGGCTCTGGCAGGTCGCCGTATATAGACGCAACCATATTTGACGGTAGGATGTGGCGCGCCTTGGATCTGATTGGGTTTGGCTTTCACCTTGGTAGCAGAGTCTTTGGCCATTCGGAGGAGATTGGGGGGCTTATGCGAAAAATTGAGAGCAAGCTTAAGGGCTGCAAAGGCTCTCTGGTTTATTACGATTATCCTGTGGCAAGCAAAAGGCGAAGATATATTTATCGTGGCACTCCATTTTCTTTTCTTGTGCAGCACAATTCTTTGGGTTTGAATTGATTTCCAAGGTGATCTAACGATTTATTTAAGTCGAAACCGCTTCGTGGTCCGGCATGATTATGACGTTTTACATCTCTAGTACTTGAGGGTTGCCCAGGATGAGCGATAAGGAAGTTAGTCTAGTTCTTCGGCTCGAAGGCGGAATTGCCGACGATGGACTACTTGATGTATATGATGCAGCAAATACTATTTACGGGTTGGCTCGAGCAGTAAATCTCGTGTCCCATTCATTTGCGAACGACGAAGAAGTTAGAAAGAAGAACCAAAGTGCTCAGGGGGCAAAAGCGTTCATTCACTCGTCAAAAAAGGGATGTTTTGAAGAGCAAGTTGATATTAGGTTTGATAAGAAAGTAGTTCAGAAAATTGGCCATTCAGTGCTGGCTAATACTTTTTGGGATTATCTGAATTGGACATGGCATGCGTCGGTTGGGTTTTCTTATGAGCCAAAAACGGCACAAGTAATAAGGATTGCGGAAAGTAATGATCTGTTTATTTATGAAATAGCAGATGCGCTAGAGGGGCCGATGCAATTAATTCACAGGGCTATTTCATACGACAATACAATCAAGGCTTTTCTTTACCGTCCGCGAGTTGGTGATGCTCTGGAGCTGACCTCTGGTACATTGGATTATGTGAGTATTCGAGAAGAGCAAACGCAGCATGAGTACATGCTCGGCAACATCACCAGAGTAAATGTTCTTAGTCAATTTGGTCGGCTTTTTTCTGACGAAGAGGGACGCGTAATTTCGTTTGAGCTAGCCAATCCTGACGACAAGCGTGTGAGAGGACTGGCCCTCAAGTCTATGCAAGAGCACAACGAGGGTGAGACCGGAAAAATGCACCTCAAGGTAACGAAGATAGTTAGCGCTCAGGGGGTGGTTAAGCGCTACATCGTTCACGATATTTTAGAAAACAACTAAATGTCGCTTCCCGAACAGTATTGCACTCCTGTATTACGCGTGTGCCGCACCATGCAGGAATGGGCTGTTTACTGGCAAGCGGTTGGGGTTGTTGCTGCAATTGTTTTTGGTTCGTTTGGTCTTTACAAGATCTATCATGAGCTTCGCCGACTTAACGAACAACGAGAAAAAGATGCCAGTGACAAGGAAACAGCCGCACGCCTCAAGCGAACCGAGTTCTTTCTGTCGCAACATCGTCGATTATTTGACGACAAAGATTTATTTGAAGTCTTGTGTCTCATTGATGGTGATAATGCACGTCTAGCCAATAAAAAAATGTGGGACAAGAAAAGAAAGTTGCTTGTTTTTTTTGAGGAAATAGCTCTTCTTGTTAGGAGTAATCAAATCGAAAAGAATGTGGCCTTCTATATGTTTGGCTACTACTCTCTATGTGCTAGATACGGAAGTAATTTCTCAAGGGGGATTAATCCTTCAAGAGAGCATTGGGCGTTGTTTTATGAGTTTTCAGATGGTGCGCAGATTTTTCTAAATGAAAATGTAGATGGCCCTTCGGATGATATGTTTCTGTGATTTGCGGCGTGTATGGCTATGTGTTACATGGCTGGCTTGATGGTTTTGCTGCTCGCTGCTTATAAGGCGCAGGAGTGTTAAGGGTTTAAAGTGGATGCTTGTATATACTTAGCATTTTGAGTGCCAGTCAAATAAGGAAAGACAATATGTATATAAAAAGCTTCGAAGTAATCGGCCTTTTTGGGCGCGAAGAGCCAGTCCGACTCGATTTCAATCGAGACCTAAACATTGTCACGGGTAGGAATGGAGCTGGGAAAACGAGTGTTCTCAAGCTAGCTTGGTACATAATGAGTGGCAATATTTTACAGGCACTTAAAGAGGTTGACTTCAAAAAGGCTACGCTTGAGACGTCTGACTACAGTTGTACGGTCTATCGCTTATCTAGAATGACATGCCGTATCGATTGGCGAGACTCGGAGGGGGTAAGAACATTTGAAGATGTCGTAGATGAAGTCGGCGACATAGTTTCCAACGCGGAAGACCAAGCAATCCATCGGCTTATGTCGATCGGCTCATCTGTATTTCTTCCAACCTTCCGCCGAATCGAGGGTGGGTTTACGCTGAGCGATCGAAGCAATGCACTATCACGAGCCAAGAATGACATTGAGGAATCTCTAATCGCATTGTCCAAGCGACTAACGAACGATAGTCATGTTTTCGTGGCTGCATTGAGCACTGTTGATGTCGTCAATCTCTTAGTTCGGCAATACACCGATCTTTCGGAGGAGTACAACAAGCTTCAGCAAACAACCTCTCAAGATGTGATTAACAAGATAAAGGCATACAAGCGTGAAGCAGGAGATACCGACAAGCTAGATAGTGCGAACCAGCTCTTGGATGACATTCGCACCGAGATTGAAGGCATGGAAGGCTCCCGCGAGGAGATCATGCGCCCTCTGGAAGCGGTCCGAGGGTTGGCGATGCGCCTGTTTCGCCATTCCGGCATCAAGCTTGGCCGTCTAAGTTTTGGTGATGCAGCAAGCGCAGTTAATTCTGATGCGCTGTCGGCCGGCGAAAAGCAGATGCTTAGTTTTATTGCGTACAACGCCTTCTATCGCGATGCGGTTTTCCTTATTGACGAACCAGAGCTCAGTCTTCATGTCGATTGGCAGCGCCAGCTGTTTTCGATCTTAATGAGCCAGCAGACCAGCAATCAATTTGTAATAGCCACTCATTCTCCCTTTATCTACAGCAAGTATCCCGATAAGGAGCTTCTGATAGATGCCTCGCGTGGCGATGAGGATTTATAATCGTGGCCATTCGACAAATTTCAAAAGCACAGCCAACAGTAGATGAGATGGTCGCTCTTTTGAAGAAGACTGACCTACCTACTGTCGTATGTGAAGGCTCTGATGATCTCATTGTCTACCGACGCCTCGAAGAGCGCCTGAGTCACATTGGTGTCTCGGTCCTGCCTGCGGGGGGTAGAAAGAATGTGCTTCAAATATTCGACAGGCGCAGTGAAATTCCGTCCTCTGTACGGCTTGCATTCATTGCTGATCGGGATACATGGATTAATACTGCGGTTCCTGATGCATATAAGACCCCAGTGCTCTGTCTCACCTCGGGGTATTCTATCGAGAATGACGTCATTGCTGACGGGGCGCTTGAAGGGCTTTTAGTTGGCCCTGAGGTGGCAAGATACAAAGCGGAGCTTAACGACTTTCTCGACTGGTATGCGCTAGCACTTGATCGCCATTTGGCGGATCAATCTAATCCCATCGCACTACATCCCGAGCGCGTGCTGAGCCTCGCAGAGAGGCCTTCCCTTATGGAGCTTCGTGCCGGGGAAACGTACCCAGCCCCCCTTAGAGCCTCCCTGTCTTCTGAGTACGGCATGCTTGTTCGGGGGAAATCGTTGTTGTCGCTTCTGGTTCGCAACACTAATACTCGCATCGGCCAACCGAAACACACGGACAAGGCGTTGTTGGAGATCGTTGCTGCTCGCCCGGGGGAGCTATTGACTAGGTTGAGTGATGAAGTTGTGGCCGCTCTCGCACCACTTTTGCACCAACCCGAATGACACAATGCCTAACCTTTCCATCGAGAGGGGGCCTTAGCAAGCCGGCCACCGCATCTCGCAACAAGTAATAGCTGTCGTGATTGTGCGCCACCTGTTTCGGGGGCATACGCGAATTGGTGGAGCCGGTGCATGTTTCCCTTTCGCATTATTGGTATTAAAGCCCTGACAAGGTACTCCGTTCGTTTGGGCAGGGGAATTACGCCTCGCGTGCATTTTTTGGCTATCCGACGGGTGATGCTTGGGGCATGAAATGAGCAATTCAGCGGGTTGCTGCGGCTGTATCGCTTCGAGCGCGTGACACCTGTGACACGCAAGGCGTTGCGCGTGTCACGGATAAACCTGTTTCAAATCAATGGTGTGACACCTGTGACACGTGTGACACCGCGAAAAACAGGTGGGCGAGTGGGAGGAGGGCACGCAGGGACCAAGTGGTATTAAAGTCCTTCGGTTTTCCTCGGCGGTGCTGCTAACCGAGTTAGGGACTGGTATTGCGTATTTCGTTTTCGGATACGCCTATGTCCCGTAGAGGTGTCGCACGTGTCACCCGGCACGCTGATCAGGCTGCCTTGTCCTTGCGCAGCAGGATGACTTTGCCACCCTGTCCGGCGAAGTCATGCGGGGGAATGAACTGCGTTCGGTTGGCGTCGAGCCAGTCGGCCCACCACTGAACCATCAATCGACGTTGTGCCAGAAACTCGGCCTTGTGGGTGTAGGCGGCACGCACACCATTGCGCTCTTTGTGACTCATCTGTCGTTCGATGGCGTCTTCACTCCACAGGCCGGACTCCAGCAAGGCGCTGCACGCCATCGCCCGGAAGCCGTGGCCGCAGACTTCGGTCTTGGTGTCGAAGCCCATACGGCGCAGCGCCTGGTTCACCGTGTTCTCGCTCATCGGTTTGGATGCGTCGTGGTCGCCGGCAAAGACCAGATCGAAGCGACCGGTCAAAGGGCGAATGGCCTCTAGTACGGCCAATGCCTGGTGCGATAGCGGCACCATGTGCGGCTCGCGCATCTTGGCGCCGCGGTGTGAGTGTTTTACTCCTTCGATTTCGGTGCGGCTGGCCGGTATTGTCCAGATGGCCCGGTTGGTGTCGATCTCGTCCCAGCGCATGAAGCGCAGCTCACTGGAGCGGACGAAAGTCAGCAGGGTAAAGCGTAGTGCGTGCTTAGTGAGGATGCGCCCGCCATCGTTCTCGACGCGCTGCAACAGCTCGGGGATGCGCTCCAGAGCAAGGGCAGGGCGGTGAGTGGCTTTGCGGACCGCGAGTGCGCCGGTCATATCACGGGCCGGGTTGGTATCGATCAGGCAGGTCTGGACTGCATAGCGCATGATGCCGTCGATGTGCTGGCGTAGCCGGCTGGCCAGATCGAGCGCACCGCGTTCTTCCACCTTGCGCAGGGGGGCAAGCAAGTCGCGAGTGTTCAGGTCGGCAATGGCCCGGTTGCCGATGGTAGGAAAAATATCCGCTTCTAGTTGTGAAGGTTCAATAGGTTGTTTCGGGTGTTCACCCGGAGAAGTTCTGCGAGACTGGAAATCGCCAACCCCCCAGTCACAGAACAAGACACCGGATGAACACACATAAGAATGCCCGACTGACGTATCTGCGTCGCCTGGAAATGGTTCAGGACATCACCGAGCATGGTTTGTCGACCGCGGCGGCGGCGGCACGCCATGGCGTAAGCGCGGTCACCACCCGCAAGTGGCTGGGCCGCTATCTGGTCGGCGGCGCGGCTGCCTTGCTCGACAAATCCTCGCGTCCCGAGCGCTCGCCACGTGCCATTGCGCCCAGCGTTGCCCTGACGATCATCGAATTGCGTCGCAAGCTGTTCCTGCAGGCTCGCATCGCAAGCTATATCGGCGTGTCCAAAGCAACCGTCAGTCGCGTGCTGCGACACGCAGGGCTATCGCGGTTAAGCGACCTGCAGCCCGCAGAGCCTGTGCAGCGCTACGAGCGCGAAACGCCCGGCGAACTGCTGCACGTCGACATCAAGAAGCTCGCCCGCTTCGAGCAGGTCGGCCATCGCATCACCGGCGATCGTCGCCAGAACAGCCGAAACAGCGGCTGGGAATATCTGTTCGTGGCGATCGACGACCATAGTCGCATCGCCTTCACCCGACTCTACCCCGACGAGCGCCGCGCCAGCGCCATCGACTTCCTGCGTGCGGCCAACGACTACTTCAAAACGCTGGGCGTACCGCTCCAGCGCCTGATCACCGATAACGGGCCCGCCTTCCGCTCCCATGACTTCGGCCGCGTTTGCGTTGAACTGGGCATTAAGCAGAGGTTCACCCGCGCCTACCGACCGCAAACCAACGGCAAGGCCGAGCGCTTCATCCAGTCCGCGCTGCGCGAATGGGCCTACGGCCAAACCTATCAACACTCGGATGAGCGCGGCGCAGTCCTGAGGTATTGGAATCATTATTACAACTGGCACCGTCCGCATCACGGCATCGGCTGCCACGTGCCCATGTCCCGTCTCTCAGCAACGAAAAACAACGTCTTGACTCTTCACATCTAGTCGGCCCAAGATTCTGCGTGCGTGGTCAGGCGTCCACTTGCCGGCGTTCTTGGTGTGCCAGTCACGGGCGATGGATTCAAAGTTGTTTAAGGTCGAGTTCGCCTCAGCCTGTTTGGCTTGGCGCTTGTGTTCAACCGGGTCAATACCTGTTGCGAGGAGGGAGCGGGCCTCGTCGCGTTTGGCGCGAGCCTCTGATAGTGACAATGCCGGGTAGTCGCCGAAAGCGGTCAGGCCCGGTTTGCCACTGGGCTTGCTGAACTTGAAGCGCCATGATTTGGTGCCGTTGGCCTTCATGAGCAGAAACAAGCCACCTCCATCGAATAGGGAAAAATCCTTGTCGCGTGGCTTGGCGTTGCGGCAATCGGCATCGGTCAGGGGCTTGGTTGTGCGTGCCATAGGTATACGATTTTCAAATCGAATCAGCGTATCCCTAAACGTATACCTAAAGATGCTGGATGTGAACGGACTTAGTTGGATTCCCTTGGACGCAAAAAACCCCCGAAAGCTAGGCTTTTCGGGGGTTCTCTGGACTTCCTAGGACGCCCTAGGAAGGATGACTGGTGCCCGGGGTCGGACTCGAACCGACACGCATTGCTGCGGGGGATTTTGAGTCCCCTGCGTCTACCATTTCGCCACCCGGGCAGGCAAGGGCGGGATTATCGCCGAAGCGTCGACCGACGGCAAGTTCAATCCGCGGCGTTCTTCAGCGCCAGCGCGCGCTCGTACAGCCGGTTGCGCGGGGCGCCGGTGATCGCCTGCGCCAGCGCGACGGCCTGCTTGAGCGGCAGCTCGGCGACCAGCGGGGCGAGCACCGTGTCATGCGCGGTGTCGTCGGTGTTTTCGACCGGCACGGCGGCATCGACGACGAGGACGAATTCGCCGCGTTGCTGGTTGGTGTCCTGCTTGACCCATTCGGCCAGTTCGCCGAGCGTGCTGCGGCGGATGGTCTCGAAGGTCTTGGTCAGCTCGCGCGCCATCACCACCTGGCGATCGTCACCGAACACGGCGACCAGGTCATCCAGGCAGTCGACGATACGGTGCGGCGCTTCGTAATACACGGTCAGGTAGGGCAGGCCGGCCAGCGGCGCGAGCGCGTCGCGGCGCTGTTTCGGTTTGGGCGGCAGGAAGCCGTAGAACAGCGCATGCGGGCAATCGAAACCGGCGGCCGACACGGCGGCGGTCAGCGCGCTGGCGCCGGGCACCGGCACCACCGGGTAGCCGGCCTTGTGCACCGCGGCGGCGAGCACCGCGCCGGGGTCGGAGATGCCGGGGGTGCCGGCGTCGGAGATCTGTGCGACCGATTCGCCGGCGGCCAGCCGGGCGATGATGCGTTCGGCCATGGCGCGTTCGTTGTGTTCGCGCAGGCTGACCAGCGATTTCTGGATGCCGAAATGCCGCAGCAACTGGCCCGAGACCCGGGTATCCTCGGCGGCGACCACGTCGACGCCGGCGAGCACGTCGAGCGCGCGCTGGCTGATGTCCCGCAGATTTCCGATGGGCGTGGCCACCACATATAATGTAGCCCGGGCTACCTGGTAAGGATCGTGATGCACATTCAGGCTCCATGGCGCGTTTTGCGCCGGATTGGGCACGGCGGCGGCCGTGGATTGCGGGCGCTACTATACGGCGCGCTGCTGGCCGGTGTCAGTACCGGCTGCGCGACCAGACCCGCGCCGGTCGCCTCGCAACCGACGCCCGCGCCCGCCGTGGTGGCGCGTCCGGCGCCGCCGCAGCCGGCGCCGGTAGAAATCACGCCGCTGCCGCAGGAGCCGGTGGCCGAGGCGCCCGCGAGCCACGATGCCTACATCGCGGTGCTGCTGCCGGCGGCAACGTCGAGCAAGGCGCTCAAGCCCGCGGTCGACCAGATCATGGACGGCGTGATCAAGGGCGCGCGCGTGTTCGGCCACGGCAACGAGCCGCCGCTGCGCGTGTTCGAGACCACCGACCAGGACGATGACGTGCTGGCGCAGTACAACAAGGCGATCGACGGCGGTGCCGCCGCGGTGATCGGCCCGCTGACACGCAGCGCCGTCAACTATCTGGCCGACAACGGCCGTTTCCCGGTGCCGGTGATCGCGCTCAACAGCTTCGACGGCCGCACGCTGCGCCGCCCCAACCTGTACAGCTTCAGCCTGTCGGTCGAGCAGGAGGCCAGCGAGGTCGCGCGGCTGATGAACGAGAACGGCGTGCGCAATCCGCTGATCCTGATCGCCGCCAACCCCCTGAGCCAGCGGATGAGCCAGGGCTTCGCCGCGGCCTGGCAGGCGCTCGGCAACCCGGCGCCGCAGGTGGTCGATGCCGGCAATGCCACGCAGGGGCTGGCCGGGCTGCGCGCGCAGATCAATGCCAAGGGCGCCGACGCGGTGTTCCTCGCCACCGGCTTCAAGCTGGGCCGCAAGGTGAGGCCCTTCATCGGCAACGATCTGCCGGTGTATGCAACGTCGCAGATCAACCCGGGGCCGCTGCCGGCGACCGCGATCGCCGATCTGAACGGCGTGCGCTTCCTCGACATGCCGTGGCTGGTCAACGCCGACGATCCGTATTACGCGCTGTTCGCACGGGCGCGGAGCAATTCGAACGACTACGAGCGCATGTTCGCGCTCGGCGTCGACGCATGGCGGATCGCCGCCACGCTGATCCACGCGCCGGGGCAGCCGGTGTCGTTCGACGGCATCACCGGCCGGCTGAAGCAGCGGACCGACGGCGTGATCGAGCGCCGCCTGCTGCCCGAACGCTTCGGTGAAGGCGACGCCGTTCCGTCGGCGAGCGAGGGCACGACCCCGGACGACGGTGCCCCGATCCTCTAGCCCGCCCGGCGAGCGCGGGGCCGCGGCCGAAGCACGGGCCGCCGACTACCTGCGCGAGCGCGGGCTCGCCGTCGTGGCGCGCAACTGGCGTTGCCGTCGCGGCGAAATAGACCTGATCTGCCATGACGGGAACACGCTGGTGTTCGTCGAGGTCAGACAGCGTGTTTCCGGCCGCTTCGGCGGCGCCGCGGCCAGCATCACCCCGGCCAAGCAGGCGAAACTGGTCGCCGCGGCGCAGTCCTATCTTCTCGGCGTTTCGCCCGTTCCGCCGTGCCGCTTCGACGCGGTGTGCATCGACGGCAACGCCATTTCCTGGCTCAAGCACTGTATCGAGGCCTGACGCAGTCGGGCCCGCTGTAACAAAGGCAAGCAAATGGATTTACTGCAAAGGGTGCGCAAGCACTTCGAGGAAAGCGTCACCACGCAGCAGATGGTGATGGAGATTCTGGGCCCCAGCGTCGGGCTCGCGGCCGAAAAGGTCGTGCAGACGCTGATTTCGGACGGCAAGGTGCTGGCGTGCGGCAATGGCGGCTCGGCTGCGGTGGCGCAGCATTTCGCCTCGGCGATGGTCGGGCGCTTCGAGCGCGAACGCCCGGGGCTGTCGGCGGTGGCGCTGACGACCGATTCGTCGGTGCTGTCGGCGATCGCCAACGACTACGACTACGATCTGGTGTTTTCGAAGCAGGTGCACGCGATCGGCCGCGCCGGCGACGTGCTGCTGGCGATCTCGGCCTCGGGCAATTCGGCCAACGTCGTCGCGGCGATCAACGCCGCGCACGAGCGGCAGATGAGTGTGATCGCGCTCACTGGCAACGACGGCGGCCAGATCGGAGACTTGCTGGTCGGCGACGACTTGCACCTGTGCGTGCCGGCCGAACGCACCGCGCGGATTCTCGAAGCGCACATCACCCTCGTGCACGCACTGTGCGACACGATCGATTACATGTTGTTGGGAGGCGAGTAAATGAAGAAGTCCCGTATCGTAGCCGCGGCGCTGGTCGCGTCGCTGTCGTTGTCGGCCTGCGTGCCGATCGTCGTGGCCGGTGCAGTCGCGGTCGGCGCGATGGTCGGATCGGACCCGCGCCGCGCCGAGACGATCAAGACCGACTTCGACCTCGGTGCCCGCATCAGCGCCAAGATCCTCGACGCGTACAAGGACAGGGCGCACGTCAACGTCAACACCTACAACGGCATCGTGCTGCTGTCGGGCGAGGTGCCCGACGCGGCGGCGCAGCAGAAGCTGACCGAACTGGCGCGCACCGAGCCGGGGCTGCGCAAGCTCTACAATGAAACCGTGGTGGCGCCGGTGTCGGGCAGCACCGACCGGCTCAACGACACCCAGCTGACCGCCCGGGTGAAGACGTCGATCCTGACCAATGCCGGCGACAGCGGTGCGCTGCACCTGATGGTCGTGACCGAGCGCAAGGTCGTCTACCTGATGGGGATTTCCCGCGCCGACATCGCCGACCAGGCCGCGCGTGCCGCGAGCATGGTCGACGGCGTCGCGCAGGTGGTGAAGCTGGTCGAATCGAACCCGGTCGGCCCGGCCGACGAGGCCTTGCGCAAGTAAGTCCCGCCGGGGGCGCCGCCGATCCCGTTCGCAGGAGGAACGGTGATGAAGGGTGTCCTCGCGCTGCTGGCCGCTTTACTCATCGGCTGCGTGCCGCTGATGCTGGCGGTCAAGCTGCTTGAGGTCGGTGTCGTCGTCGGCACCGATCCGCGCCCGCTTGCGGTGATCGGGTCCGACCTCGAGCTGCGCAGCCGGCTCGGCAGGGCGGTCGATGCCGAGTTTGCCGACACGGCCCATGTCAGCGTCAACGCCTTCGGCGGCGTGGTGCTGCTCAGCGGCGAGGTGCCCGACGCGGCCGCGCGGCAGCGGCTGCTGGCACTGGCCGCCGCCGACCCGGGGGTGCGCCGGCTCCACGACGAAACCGTGATCGCGCCGCCGTCGAGCCCGGCCGAACGCGCCACCGATGTCCGGCTGACCGCACAGGTCAAGGCCAGCATCATCGCCTACGCCAGCGACAGCCTCGATGCGCTGCACCTGATGGTCGTGACCGAGCGTCGCGTCGTCTATCTGCTCGGCCGTACCCGGCCGGCGTATGCCGCGCATGCGGAAATTGCCGCGAAACTCGTCGGCGGCGTCGAGCGCGTCGTGCTGCTGGTCGATACCGGCGTCCGGCCGGAAGCGCCCGCGGCACCGGCGTCGCCGGACCCACCCGAACCGCCCGATACGCCGGTGGGTTTATCGCCTGTGCATCACCTTCCGATACCGGCGTTCGGGGCCGTGCCTGACGATGGCCCGGCTGCTGGGCGCGGCCAGTGCCCCGGGGGCACTTCCTGCCGGAGGCAAAGTGGCGCAACGGTGCGGGCAAGGTAGATGAAGCGCAGGCAGGCGTACGGCATCGAGTACAACGGCGCCGGCAGGTTTTTGTCGGGCGCGTTTTAGAGCAGCGGCGCGATATCCCTGGCGATCATCGCCGCAATCGCCGGTTGCGCCGCGGCGACCGGGTGCAACTGGTCGGGCTGGAACCAGTCCGGCCGGTTGATCACCGGCGCCAGCAGGAAAGGCGTCAGCCCGGCACGGTACTGTTTCGCCAGCGCCGGATACATTGCGGCGAAAGCACGCGTGTAGTCGGGGCCGTAGTTCGGCGGCATCTGCATGCCGACCAGATGGACCCGGGCGCCGGCCTTCTGCGCAGCGGCGATCATCGCGCCGAGATTGCTTTTGGACTTGGCGACCGGCAGCCCGCGCAGCCCGTCGTTGGCGCCGAGTTCGATGATCACGAGCTTGGGCTTGTGGATTTTCAGCGCCTGCGGGAACCGGGTGAGGCCGCCGTCGGTCGTTTCTCCTGATACGCTGGCGTTGACGACGGTGTACGGCTTGCCCTGGCGTGCCAGATCGGCCTCGAGCCTGACCGGCCACGCCTGGCTGGCGGCGATGCCGTAGCCGGCCGACAGACTGTCGCCGAACACCAGCAGCACCGGTGCCGCTGCGCTGGCCTGCAGCGCAATGCTGCAGAACACCGTAAGCTGGAGCACTGCCCGCCACACCTTGCCCATCTGGTCCCTCATGCCTGCTCCCCAATCGGTTCTTGAATGCATTCAACTCGGCAAGCGCGTGGCGCTGGCCGATGGTCCACTTGACCTCCTGAGCGAGATTTCGTTCGCGCTGCCCGAGGGCGACAGTCTGGCCATCGTCGGCGCATCCGGCTCGGGCAAATCGACCTTGCTCGCGCTGCTCGCCGGCCTCGACCTGCCCACGAGCGGCAGCGTGGCGCTGGCCGGCACCGATCTGGCGTCGCTCGACGAGGACGGCCGGGCCCGCTTGCGCGGCCGGCTGGCCGGCTTCGTGTTCCAGTCGTTCCAGCTGCTGCCCGAACTGACCGCGCTCGAGAACGTCATGCTGCCGCTCGAACTGGCATCCCGCAAGGGGGCGCGCGACATCGCCGCGGCCTGGCTCGAACGTGTCGGCCTCGGCAAGCGGCTGGCGCACACGCCGCGCACCTTGTCGGGCGGCGAGCAGCAGCGCGTTGCGCTGGCGCGGGCGTTTGCGACTTCCCCGCGCATCCTGTACGCCGACGAGCCGACCGGCAGCCTCGATACGCATACCGGCGAGCGCATTGCCGAGCTGCTGTTCGAGCTGAACCGCGAAACCGGCGCGACGCTGGTGCTGGTCACGCACGACGAAACGCTGGCGGCGCGCTGTGGCGCCAGGCTGAGGCTCGCCGCAGGCCGGGCGGTTGAACAGACCGGATTTGCCGCATGATCGCGCTGCGCCAGTTTCGCCGGGGTCTTTCCGCCGGCGACTACCGGACGCTGATCGCCGCGCTGGTCGTCACGATCGCCGCGCTGACCGCTGTCGGCCTGTTCGCCGGGCGGATGGCCGGGCTGCTCAATACCGAAGCGAACAATCTGCTCGCCGCCGACGCGGTGCTGACCGCCGATCACCCGATCCCGCCGCGCTTTGCCGAATCGGCGCGGGCGGGCGGGCTGACCGTCGCGCAGACGCTGGCATTTCCGAGCATGGCGGCCAAGGGCGATGCGGCGGTGCTGACCAGCGTCAAGGTCATCGAAGGCGCATACCCGCTGCGCGGCAAGCTGTGGCTGGCCGGGCGGGACGCATCGACGGTCGGCGCACCGCCGGCAGGGTCGATCTGGCTCGATCCGCGCCTGGCCGACCGGCTCAAGCTGAACGTCGGCGACACGCTGCGCCTCGGCAGCAAACAGTTCAGCGTTGCCGCGCTGATCGAGCGCGAGCCCGATGGTGCGCTCGATTTTGCCAGCCTGCAGCCGCGGCTGATGATGAATGCCGCCGACCTTGGCGCCACCGGGCTGGTCGGTTTCGGCAGCCGGATCAAATACCGGTTGCTGGTCGCGGGCCCGCCGCAGGCGGTCGCCGCCTGGCAGCAGCAGGCCCGCAGTGCACTGGCGCGCGGCGAACGGCTCGAGGATGTGCGCGAGGCGCGGCCCGAGGTCAAGACCGCGCTCGAACGCGCCGAAACCTTCCTGCGGCTGGTGACGCTGCTCGCGGCAACGCTGTCCGGCGCGGCGGTGCTGCTGGCGGCACGGCGCTTTGCCGCGCGTCGTGCCGACGCCGTTGCGCTGTACGTGACGCTTGGCGCAACGCGGTCGCAGATCCGGGGCATCCTGCTCGGCGAGCTGTTGCTGCTGTTCGTCTTCGGCGCGCTCGCCGGCGGGCTGTTCGGCTGGTTTGCCCAGGAAGTGCTCGGCTGGGCGGTGCGCGACCGGCTGCCGGCACCGTTGCCGCCGGGCTCGGTCTGGCCGTGGCTTGCAGCCTGCGGCTTCGGCTTCGTGCTGCTGGTCGGCGTCGCCGGGCCGGCGCTGCTGCGGCTGGCGGCAACACCGCCGGTCCGCGTGCTGCGGCGCGAAGCCACCGCACCGCACCGGCTGTGGCTGACGCTGGCGCTGACCGGCATCGCCACGGCAGCACTGTTCGTCGGCGTGGCCGGCAATGCCACGCTCGCGGCCATCGTCGGCGCCGGCATCGCCGGTGCGCTGCTCGTTGCCGGCATGCTCGGCTGGCTGCTGCTGCGGCTGTTCGGCCGTTTCGCCCAGGGCTTTGCCGCACGGATCGCCGTGCGCCAGTTGACCCGCCGGCGCTGGCTGGCCGCGGCGCAACTCGGCGCGCTGGCGGTCGGCCTGCTCGGGCTGTGGCTGCTGACCGTGGTCGAACGCGACCTGCTCTCGGCGTGGGAGAGGCGGGTACCGGCCAATGCGCCGAACCAGTTCGCGTTCAACATCCAGCCGCATCAGGCGGCATCGTTCGACCAGGCCTTCGTCGACGCTGGCCTTGCCGCGCCGACACTGCAGCCGATGATCCGCGGCCGCTGGAGCGCGCAGAACGGCAAGCCGGTCGATCCGAAACGCTACGCCGACGACCGGGCGCAACGGCTGGCCGAACGCGAGTTCAACCTGTCGTGGGGCGAAACGCTGCGCGCCGACAACCGGCTCGATGCCGGCATGCCGCTCGACGACGCGAAGCCGGGTTACTCGGTCGAGGCCGGACTGGCGAAGACGCTCGGCATCCGGCTCGGCGACACGCTGAGTTTCGACGTCGCCGGCACCCGGGTGAGCGCGCCGGTGGTCAACCTGCGCACCGTCGACTGGGATTCGTTCCGGGTCAATTTCTTCGTCGTCGGCACCCGTGCGCTGTTCGCCGAACAGCCGGCCAGCCTGATCACCAGCTTCCACCTGCCCGCGGCGCGGCGCGACGTCGTTGCACGCTGGTCGGCACAGTTCCCGAACGTGACCTTCATCGACGTCGGCGAAGTGCTCGGCGAGGTCCGGCGCGTGCTCGAACTGGCGTCGAGCGCCCTGCGGCTGGTGTTCGGCTTCTGCCTCGCCGCCGGGCTGACCGTGCTGCTCGCCGCACTCGAAACCACCGCACCCGAGCGCCGGCGCGAGGCCGCGGTGATGCGCGCGCTCGGCGCCAGCCGGGCGCAGATCACCAAAGTGCAATGGATCGAAGGTGCGGCGATCGGCGCCACCGCCGGGCTGGTTGCCGGCGTCGCCGCCAGCGTCTCGGGCTGGCTGCTGGCGCGCGAAGTGCTCGAGCTGAACGTGCCGTGGAACTGGCAACTGCCGCTGCTGAGTCTCGGCACCGGCCTGCTGCTGGCAGCGCTGATCACCGCGTGGGAGCGGCGCCAGCTGTCGCGCGCGTCGGCGCTGCGGCTGCTGCGCGATCCCGGGTGAGATGGCGGGCTGCGCCGGTGATTCGACGGCGTATCGAACCACCGGATCAGCGATTGCGCTCGTACAGCACGTCCGGGCAGCCCTCCTCGTTGCCGCTGCCATCGGACTCAGCGATCGCCACAAAGCCGAAGCGCTCGTAAAACCGCCTTGCACCGTGGTTGGCCTGGAAGGTATGCAGCCGCACCGGGCCGCTTGCGCCGTCCAGAATCCGGTTCAGCAGCGCCGAGCCGATCGCCCGTCCCACCGACGCCGGCCGAACGTACAGCTGGTCGATCCAGAACACGCCGTCGGCCGTGGAGACACTGACGAAGCCGCAAATCTCGCCGTCGACCTCGGCCACCGTGGTGCCGCCGGCCGGCAACAACACATGCCGCAGCCACGCCCGGACGGCTTCGTCCGGATGCGCCAGCGGTGCGTAGGCCAGAAAGGCCTTGCGTGACGCGAGGTAAACCCCGGCAACGGCGTCGGCATCGTCCGGGGTGGCGGGGCGCAGCACCGGTGCGGGAACGCTCACGGCTCAGTCCGACGCGGCCGGCGCATGGCAGACCACTTCGACATTGTGGCCGTCGGGATCGAGCACGAAGGCCGAGTAGTAATCCGGGTGGTAGTGCGCGCGAATGCCCGGCGCGCCGTTGTCGCGACCGCCAGCGGCGATGGCCGCGGCATAAAACGCCCGCACCTGTGCCCGGTCCGGCGCGCTGAAAGCGACATGCACCGGCTGGATATCGGCCGCATTGCCACCAATCCAGAAATCCGGCTTGGGCAGCGCGCCAAACCCCGCAAAATCCTTGCTGCCGCTCACCGCCTTGGGGAGGTCCATCAACAGCACATAGCCGATCGGCGACAGTGCGCTGGCATAGAACGATTTGCTTTGCTCGAAATTGCTGACGGTAATGCCGACGTGATCGATCATTTTCTGCTTCCCTTGGAGGCAAGGGGCGCGGGAATGTCTGAACGTTTGACGTGAGGGGCGGCCGGAGCCGAAGGCGGAGGGAACCCAAAGCGCAGCTTTGGGACGTCCCTCTTGACGGAATTGTTAGGCATTTCGGATGCTCGACAGCATTGAGTCTTCCCAGTCTTTCAGCCACACCATAGCTTTGGGGTTCGCAAAAAAGTCCCTGATTGAGGTGGCGTATGTCTCGCCATCTTCAATATCTGAAGCCTCAAAGAAAGAAATTGCTTCTGCCACGCCAGGACCAACGAAGAACATGGGTTCTAGCTCACCAATATCCATGTAGTGGTCTACTAAACCCGGACACCCATTTAAGGCGAGAATGCTCGCCATGAAGAGGTGCCTGATGACCAAACAACGCCGTTCGTTTTCCCCCGACTTCAAGCGCAAGGCCGCGGCTCTGGTGCTCGACCAAGGGTACAGCCACGTCGAGGCCTGCCGCTCGGTCGGCGTCGCCGAATCGGTGCTGCGTCGCTGGGTTCAGCAGCTGCAACAGGAACGTCAGGGCATCACGCCTCAGAGCAAGGCCATGACGACGGAGCAGCAGCACATCCAGGCGCTGGAGGCACGTATCGATCGCCTTGAGCGCGAGAAGGCCATTTTAAAAAAGGCTACCGCGCTCTTGATGTCGGAAGGGATCGAACGTACGCGCTGATCGAGCAGATCGGCCGGGATGAACCGCTAGCCTTGCTCTGTACGCTGTTCGAGCTGCCGAGATCCTGCCTGTATGCTTATCGAGCACGCTGCCAACGCGTAGATACCGAACGCCACGCGCAACGTCGCCGGGTGCATGAACTGTTTGTCGAGAGCCGCAGTTCAGCGGGCAGCCGCAGCATCATGGGCATGCTGCGCGAGCAAGGCATGACGCTGGGACGGTTCAAGATCAGCCGCTTGATGGCGGAGCTGGGACTGATCTGCAAGCAACCGGGTGCGCATGCCTACAAGCGGGCCACGGTGGAGCGGATCGACATTCCGAACCGCCTGGACCGGCGTTTCGTGGTGGACGGGCCGAATCAGGTCTGGTGCGGCGATATTACTTATGTCTGGGTGCAAGGTGGCTGGCATTACCTAGCGGCGGTGCTGGACCTGTTTACGCGCCGTGTGGTCGGTTGGGCGTTCTCATCTCGGCCGGACGCAGAGTTGGTGGTGCAAGCGCTCGAGATGGCCTACGAACAACGTGGCCGGCCGCAAGGTCTGCTGTTTCACTCCGACCAGGGTGGCCAGTACGCCAGTCGCAAGTTCCGCCAGCGGCTGTGGCGCTACCGGATTGGGCAGAGCATGAGCCGACGCGGAAACTGTTGGGATAACGCGCCGATGGAGCGGCTGTTCCGCAGCTTGAAGACGGAGTGGGTGCCACATGTGGGTTACATGACGGCGCAGGAAGCGCGCCGGGACATCAGTCATTACCTGATGCATCGGTACAACTGGCTGCGGCCGCATCAGTTCAATGACGGACTGGCGCCGGCCGTGGCGGAAGAAAAGCTTAACGCAGTGTCCGGAATGAGTTGACCACTACACCATGTTTAGATGATCCGCTTGGCACAGAAGGGGCAAGTCTTCGGTCCTTCCCATGCGGTAGATCAGAAACGCACACTGAAAGATACCTTCAGAGAAGGTGCCGTCGTCGGTCGCCTTTCCGTCCCAGAGAGCATTTCGAAACTCGATTTCCCTCAGAAAAGATTCCCTGATGATTTCGCAAAACGGCAAACCACGTTGCTCTAAGAGAATTTTGTAGAAGACTTGTCTGCCTTCTGGCATGCCAAGGACGGCCTTGATCTCAGAGGTAAGCGTAACGCCGTTTTGTTGGAAGTTTGCGAGAGCTTGCTCAGCATTCATACGGGCTATGCCTAACGTTTGAATTAACGGGCGGGCGTTAGCCCGTCCCGGTTGAATGAAGTGTTAGGATCAAAAGTAGCCCATGCAACCCCAACCTTGCGGAAATGTATAAGTGCAAGAATTAATGCCGGGCCTGTAATATTTGAAAGATAGTTCATAAACCTTTCCTTTTGAGAAGTACTTAAGGGAGGTGTTGTGTTTTTCGCTCGAAATATCTGGTAGTTTCGCAAGGTATCGTGGAATAAGAGCTTCTAAGTCGGTTGGATATGAGCCATTATCTGCGTGAAATTTCTCAAGTGCTTGAATCAGGACGGGGAGATTTTTGAACGCTTTCAAAGAAGCTTCTCCTTCTCCCGGAGGTTCTTGCCAAGGGTTCATAGGGCTGAACCAGACAGCGATAAAAATAGCTACTGCACATACCGCAAAGGCTATGAGCCAACGCATGCGTTGATCCTAACGTTTGGTTAAGGGGCCGGCTTTAGCCGGTCCCGAGTGAGCGAAGCGAACGACTTGAACCATTTGTTAGGTTTCCTCCCGGACCTCAGGTACTAGCTCGTGGAGCTTTGCATTAATTGAGTGGCTGATTTTGCTAATTGGGAGGCGAACACTCTTAAGCTCGGAAGCTGACATGCGCATAGGTGGCAGTGCTTCAATTGCGCTGGGTTTGTCATTAAAAAATATTGGCCTAACTTTTCTCTCGATGAGGTCGGTGTGTGCATAGATTTTGTTTCTTAGAGAGAGCAGCGATGAGTGAAGATCCTTTTCTTCAGGCGTCAGATTTTGTAGGAGTTTTGCTGGAAACCTAGGATATCCCCTGCTTTCTGTGAATGGTCGACCATACGCCACAACCATAGCTGTCATATACGCGCCTTGATGCAGGTAGCTTTGCCAGCGAGCTTCCCATGGCTCAAAATGTAAGGCTTTGTCTAGTAGATGCTGTGCAAAGAATGCCGCCTGACTTAAGTCCTGCTGTGAGACATATAGAATCTGGTAAGTAAGGAGCACGTTCTTTTGGCGCGACATGGCTTCCAAAAAACCTAACGTGGTGTATGCACCATGGTGCATAAAAAAATATCGCGACAACTGTCGGATAACACAGCCGACAGTCGGCATCTCTGGTGCTTTTGAAGAACGAATGTTCTATATCTTCCAGCAAGGATACGCTCTGTCGGGAGATTGGCCATGTATTTGGACATGTCGGATAACTCTGCAAACACACCGCGACCGCGCTTGCTCGTGCAGGTGAGGGATTGCCTGCGCTACCGTCATTACAGTCTGCGAACCGAGAAAGCTTACATCTACTGGATAAAATACTTTATCAGGTTTAGCGGGTTACGCCATCCGCAGGAAATGGGGCGACAGGAGCTGGTGTGTTTTCTGACTCACTTGGCCGTGGAGCGCGACGTGTCGGCGTCGACGCAAAACCAGGCGCTGTCGGCTTTGCTGTTTCTGTACAAGACGGTTCTGGAAGTCGATCTGCCTTGGCTTGAAGGCTTTGAGAGGCCGAAACGGCCGGCGCACTTGCCGACGGTACTGGGCGTGGCCGAGGTGGAGCGCTTGCTGGCGCAGATGCAGGGCACGACGGCGCTGGTGGCGCGCCTGCTCTATGGCACCGGGATGCGGGTGCTGGAGGCCTTGCGTTTGCGTGTCAAGGATGTGGATTTCGAGCGCGGGCTGGTGGTGGTGCGCGATGGCAAAGGCAACAAGGACCGGGTGACCATGCTGCCCCGGTGTCTGGAGGCGCCGCTGAAGGCCCATCTGCTTGCGGTTCAGGCGCAGTTTCAGGCCGATCTGGCGACCGGGCGGGCCGGCGTGGCGCTGCCGCATGCCTTGGCGCGCAAGTATCCTGCGGCAGAACGGCAGTGGGGGTGGCAGTACGTGTTTCCCGCCGCCGGTTTTTCGGTCGACCCCTTGTCCGGGGCGGTGCGTCGGCATCATCTCGATCCGAAGCAATTGCAGCGGGCCATCCGCAAGGCGGCGCAGGCCGTTGCGCTGGTCAAGCCGGTTTCGCCACACACGCTGCGCCATTCGTTCGCCACGCATCTGTTGCAGTCGGGCGGCGATATCCGCACCGTGCAAGAGTTGCTGGGCCACAAGGATGTCTCGACCACGCAGATCTACACGCATGTGCTGGACCGGGGCGGGGTGGGCGCGGTCAGTCCGCTGGATCGGCTACCGCAGCACGGGTGACGCGGCGCTCAGCCGGCGCAGGCCGCTTCGACGGCTTTCGGATCGGTGACGAAGCGGTTGCCGTTGCCCTGGATCGCGGCAATGCGCCGGTCGCGGGCGGTTTCCCAGCCGTCGACGGCATAGGCCCTGGCCCAGGCGCACATCAGCTGTTTCTCTTGCCGGCTCATCGTCAGGCCGTAGCGCTCGTACATGTACAGGTAGGTGCGTCCGATGCGGCCGCGGACTTCCTCGCGCGGCTGGGCGCGGCGCTGCTGGAAGTCGACGATGGTCTGGCACTGGCCGTACATCGCTACCGGATTGCGCGTCCACGCGCCGTAGCCGAAGTTGCTGCGGTCGCCATTGACCTCGCCGACCGAGGGCACCAGGTTGACGAGATCACCCTCGGCGGTCTGGAACACCGGATCGCTGCCGGCGCACTGCTTGCGGCCACCCTGCTGCCAGCACTGGCGCTGGTGGCCGAGGTTCCACGCCGGAACGATGTGCTCCCACTCGATCCGTGCCGCGCGTTCCGGGTTCTTGCGCGGTTTGAAGCCGCACGAGGCCCAGTCGACCTGCTTGCCGGCGTAATCGCAGCCGCAGTAGAACTCCTCGCGCAGCTCGCCGGTGAAGATGCGCGGCAGCACGCGCTTGGCGTTGGCGAAATCTCGGTGGCCGACATCGCTTGGCCGCGTGACCAGCGGCATCGCGCCGGTATCGGACGAATCGGCCGGTGGCGATTGCAGCAGCCGGTCGCCGAGCTGGGCGAGCGCCTTGGTCACCTCGTGGCGGGCGATTTTCTGCAGCTCTTGCTGGATGTCTTTGGGAAGGTCGTCGCCGCAGCCGGTAAGGCCGACGGCGAGCAGGGCTGGGAGCAGGTAACGCATCGGCGGCATTCTTGCCGCCGATGCGCCGGCTTGCCATGTGAATAAGCCCTTGTCAGCCGGCGGGGCCTTTGCTCCGCGGCACGGCAGGGCCTGGGGCGGTTAACGCCTCAAGGGCTGCCGGGTGCGAATCCTGTGCAGCGGTGCCGGCAAGGCGTATGAAACGTCCCACGGGGGCTCCCTGCGGTCGCAACAGTACGAGTCGTACGGCCAGTGAGTACAACGCAGCCGGCAGGGTTTTGCTGGCTGCGATTAGACGCGGACCATCGGCGTGCCCTTCAGCGCGGAGACGTCGCGGCCGCCGGCGTAGCTGATCGACGACTGCAGGTCTTCCTGCAGCTCGACCAGCAGCTTTTCGATGCTGCCCTTGTACGGCACGAGGATCTTCTTGCCTTCGACGTTCACGTACGCGCCCTTGTTGTGCTCGGACGCGCTGCCGAAGTATTCCTTGTAATGCTTGCCGTCGATCTCGATCAGCCCGCCGGCCGATTCGTCGTAGCCGGCGAACAGCGAGCCGGCCATCACCATTGCCGCACCGCAGGCGAGCGCCTTGGCGATGTCGCCGTGCTCGCTGATGCCGCCGTCGGCAATCACCGGCACCTTGACCGCGGCGGCGCAGTCGAGCGTCGTCGACACCATCGGCCGGTGGAAGCCGGTCTTGTTCTTGGTGATGCAGACGCGGCCGCCGGCGATGCCGGCCTTGATCGCGTCGCAGCCCCAGCTTTCCAGATCACGCGCGGCTTCCGGCGTGGCGATGTTGCCGCCGATCAGGAAGCTGTCCGGAAACAGCTTCTTCACGTGGCCGATCATCCGCTCGGCCTTCACGCACCAGGCATTGGCGATGTCGAGCGTGATGTACTCGGGCTTGACGCTGGCGGCGCGCAGCTCGTCGAGCTGGGCGTAGGTGTCGTCGTTGACGCCGATCGAGATCGACGCGAACAGCCCTTCGTCGTGCATGCGGCGGCAGAACGCCACCGGGTCGACGTTGAAGCGGTGCATCGTGTAGAACCAGCCGCGGCTGGCGAAATGGCGGCAGGTTGCCTCGTTGATCACGCTCTTCATGTTCGATGCGTAGACCGGCATCGTGAAGCGGCGCGGGCCGAACTGGACCGAGGTATCGCACTCCTTGCGGCTGTCGACGACGGTTTTCTGCGGCACGAGGTAGACGTCGCCGTAGTTCAGTTCGGGGGTGATGGTGACGATGGACATCGGGTGTATTCCTCTCCGTTGGCATGTGCCGGGTGTGCGCCGGCCCCGCACGCCGAAACGAAGTTCGAGCGCGCAGACTGCGTGTTGAAAAAAACGGGGGCCCCAATAAAAACGGGAGCGGCGTGCCGCTCCCGTTTTTCATAAAAAACTTGCAGAAATCCTTGCGCCATCAGCCACTTAGGGGCTGAGCACAACGGTTCAAATCTAGGCCGCATCGGCGCCGAAGTCAACCCTGTTCGGTGTGGGCCATGCACGTCGCTGACCCAGATCAAGGCCTGCGGACTGCGGGCCGCGCGGGCTGAACGGATACCTGCCGGAATGGTCGTCGCGGCTAGGGCACCGCCTTCCAGCTGCCGTCCGGGTCGAAGCGCGCCATCCGTTCGGCAACGCTGGCCGTGCTTGACCCGAGGTTTTTCTCGAAGACGGTTCCGTCTTGGTTGACGATGAAGGTCATCACGCCGGAAACGCCGTACTTTGCCGGCCAGGCGACAAGTGCGAAGCCGCCGAGCATTTTGCCCTGGGCCATGTAGTCGTATGCGCCGCCCTTGGCATTCGGCCCCTGGGCCGACAGGACCCTGTAGTAGTAACCGTGGTAGGGCGCGCCGGCCTGCTTCGCCGTCTTGCCGTAGCCATGCCGTGCCGCATCGGCGAACAGCGGGCCGAGCGGGCTGGCTTCGCCGGTTTCGCCGGCGGGCCAGTACAGGCCGTCGCGCTCGCCCTCGGTACTGACGATGCGCCGGGCGTAGTGCAGCAGGCCGGCCCGGTCCGGGTCACGGCGGAAGTATTCCTGCTGCGCATCGACATAGGCGAGTGCGGCCTGGATGGTGGCGTTCTCGTTCCGGCCGATCCGGCGGTTGATCAGTTCTTCGCGCCCCGCGGCCACGTCGAACTGCCATTGGCCCTTGAGCTTGCTCAGCGGAATCGGGAAGGGCCAGCGCTTGTCGCCGACCACCAGCGTCGCACGGTTGTCGGCGCCGATTTCGATTTCGTGATGTGCCTGGTAGGCGGTGGCGAACTGCTCCCGGTTGTACCGGTCGGCGACCGGATCGCCGGAGTCGATCAGCGGCCCGGCCTTGCTGCCGAGCACCTGCAGCATCGCCGCCTGCTTGCCCGACTGGACCGCGGCCTGCAGCGCCGCGGCGGCGGCGTCGGGCGTGGCGTAGCGGCCGGTTGCACCGGCGATCAGCGGTACGGCGAGCAGGGTCGCGGCTGCCAGCCAGGACGCCGGCCGCAATTTCAGGAAGTGTTTGGCAGGCATGGGTGCGGCTCTCCGGTTAGCGGCGTCCGCCGCCACGGCCTGGGACCGGGCGGCTGATCTGGCCGCGGCTCGAGGCACCGCGCAGGCTGTCCTGGCGTGCCATGCCGCCGCGATCCATCTGGTTGAACGAGTGGTCGCGCTGGCCGGCGAAATCGCGACTGGGGCTGCGGTCGGTCGACGTCCGCCGGTCCGCCGCGCCGCGCTCGAAGCCGCCCTGAGACGAGGTCCGTGCGTCACGCGTCCCGGTCGAGTGCTGCCGGTTCTGCCCGGTACCGGGGCGCTCGCGCAGCGATCCCTTGTCGACGTTGCCGAGCTGGCCGCGCTCCTGGTCGGCGCGGCCGCGGAACGCTTCGCGGCTGTCGGCGCCGGTGCGGTTGCCGCGGTAGCGCTGCTGGGTGGCGTTGTCGCGGTACTGCACGCCGCGACGGTGGTCGACGTTGTGGTTCCAGTTGCTGTTGCTGATGTTGGTACGGTTGAAGTTGTTGTAGCGGTTGACGTTGATGTTCACGTCGCCGCGGCCCCAGTTGCAGCCGCCCCACAGTGCCGCGCCGACAACGACGCCGGCGGTGAACGAGAAGAATGCCGCGCCGGCGACGTAGCCGGGCGGGTACCAGTAATACGGCGTGTAGGCCGGATACGGCCACGGCCCGTAGACCACGGTCGGGTTGTAGGTCGGGACGTAGACGACTTCGGGCTGCGCCGGCTCGATCTTGATCACCGTGGTGCTGCCGCTCGAGTCGGTGCTGACGGTCTGTTCCTTGCCCGACTTCAGGTTGCCCTGCGCCTGTGCCTTGGTGCGCAGCCGCTGCGCAGCGTCGAGCACGTCCTTCTGCTGGGCGAGGAAGGCATCGCCGAGCTTCTGCGTCCAGTCGAGCTTGTCGTTCATCATCTGCAGCACCTGCGGGAACGCGGTCAGCGATTTGACGCTGGCATCCCAGCCCTGCTTCTGCAGCGCATCTTCGAGCGCCTTGTCCTTGAGGTTCGGGTTGGCCTGGCGCCAGCGCTGCGCTTCGACGACCTCGAGCGGATACGTCGATGCCATCAATACCTGGGCCAGCAGCGAATCGGGGTAGAGCGCGATCGGGGCAACGAGCTGTTCGAGTTCTTCCGGCTTGAACGGCGCCGGCGCGGTCTGGCCGTCGGCGGCATTCGCCTGACCGCCGAAGACGAGCAGCACGACGAACAGCAATGCACGCATCAGTGCTTGCATCGTTCCTCCTTCGAGGCGGACGAAACGCGGGGGAGATGCCTTACCTTAGTTGCTGGTCGTGATCACTACAACGCGAACGCCGCACCGGGGCGACGGCCGACACGCGCGTCCGGCGTGCGGGTCGGCTTAGAGCGGCTAGTAAAATCCAGTGCAACGGCGCTGGCAAGGCGTGCGAAGCGCAGACAGTACAAACAAGTACGGCAAGCGAGCACAACGCAGCCAGCAGGATTTGCGCCCCGCAGGAAGTGCCCTTGGGGCATTAGCCGCTCTTAGTGCGCGGCGATGACCGCGAGGAACGCGTCGCCGTACTTGTCGAGCTTGCGGTCGCCAACGCCGGTGACGCGGCCGAGTTCGTAATGGTCGGCCGGGCGCAGACGGACCATTTCCTTCAGCGTGGCGTCGCCGAAGATCACGTAGGCCGGCACGTTCTGCTCGTCGGCCAGCGCCTTGCGCTTGCGCCGCAGTGCCTGCCACAAAGCATCGTCGGCCGGACTGTCGAAGCCGGCGTTGCGGCTCTTGGCGGTGAACTTCTCGCTGCGCGCGCGCAGGAAGACGTCGGCCTCGCCCTTGAGGATCGGCCGCGCCGCGTCGCCGAGCGCCAGCCCGCCCCGGCTCTCGGGCGAGAGCTGCAGTGCGCCGCGCGCGACCAACTGGCGGAAGATCGCCCGCCAGGTGGCTTCGGGCGTGTCCTTGCCGATGCCATAGGTCGATACCACCTGGTGGCAGTGCTCGCGCACCTTGGCGTTGTCCTTGCCGAGCAGCACATCGACCAGATGGCCGACGCCGAAGCGGTTGCCGGTGCGGAACACGCAAGACAGCGCCTTGCGTGCCGCTTCGGACACGTCGACGAGCTTGGGCGGATTCAGGCAGTTGTCGCAGTTGCCGCACGCTTGCGTCGCCTCGCCGAAGTAGCCGAGCAAGGTCTGGCGGCGGCAGTCGGTGGCCTCGACGAAGCCGAGCATCGCGTCGAGCTTGCGGCGCTCGACCATCTTCTGTTCGTCGGGTGCGTTCGAGCCCTCGATCATCTGCGTCAGCAGCATCAGGTCGTTCAGGCCGTAGGTCAGCCAGGCGTTCGCCGGCAGGCCGTCGCGGCCGGCGCGGCCGGTTTCCTGATAGTAGTTCTCGATGCTCTTGGGCAGGTCGAGGTGGGCGACGAAGCGCACGTCGGGCTTGTCGATGCCCATGCCGAAGGCGATGGTCGCGACCATCACCACGCCTTCGTCGCGCAGGAAGATCTTCTGGTGATTGGCGCGGGTGCTGGCATCGAGCCCGGCGTGGTAGGGGTAGGCACGGATCTGCTTCTCGCGCAGCCAGGCCGCGGTGTCTTCGACCTTCTTGCGCGACAGACAATAGACGATGCCCGATTCGCCTTCGTGCTCGCGGCGGATGAAGCTCAAGAGCTGGTCGCGGCCGTTCTGCTTTTCGACGATGGTGTAGCGCAGGTTGGGGCGGTCGAACGACGAGACGAACTGGCGCGCGTCCTTGAGCCGCAGCCGTTCGGCCATTTCCTCGCGCGTCGCGTGGTCGGCCGTCGCGGTCAGCGCGATGCGCGGCACGCCGGGGAAGTCGTCGGCGAGGACCGACAACTGCAGGTATTCGGGGCGGAAATCATGGCCCCATTGCGAGACGCAGTGCGCCTCGTCAATCGCGAACAGCGACACCGAGCCGCTCTTGATCAGCCCCATGAAGCGCGGCGTCATCAGCCGCTCGGGCGCGACGTAGAGCAGCTTGAGCTTGCCGGAGAGGAAATCGCGCTCGATTTCGCGTGCGGTGTCGAGGTCGACGGTCGAATTGAGGAAAGCCGCGGCGACGCCGAGCTCCTTCAGCGTATCGACCTGATCCTGCATCAGCGCGATCAGCGGCGAGACGACCACCGCGCAACCGTCGCGCAAGAGCGCCGGCACCTGATAGCACAGCGACTTGCCGCCACCGGTCGGCATCAGCACCAGCGCATCGCCACCGGCGGCGACGTGCTCGACGATCTCGCCCTGCTGGCCGCGGAAGGCGTGATAACCGAAAACGTGTTCGAGGACGGAGAGCGGGGTGGCGGACATCGGGGAGCTGGGTGCGCGGGAAGGGCGCCATTGTACGCCTGCCCGGGTATTGCGCGGCTGCGGTGGCGCGAGCGGCGCCGATATTCACCCCGATGTGCGACGGCGGAGCGGCACGGGGATATCGGGTAAAATGGCGGATTGATCCGAATTGAACCAGAGAAGCCCGATGACCCTGCATGAACTGATCTCGACCCGTGTTGCCGCCGCGCTGGCCGCCGTGGGCGTGCCCGATGCACCCGCCGCCGTGGCGCCCGCATCGCGACCCGAGTTCGGCGACTATCAGGCCAACGGTGTGATGGGGGCGGCCAAGAAGCTCAAGCAAAACCCGCGCGAGCTGGCCGGCAAGGTCATCGATGCACTCGATCTGGCCGGTATTGCCAGCAAGATCGAGATCGCCGGCCCGGGCTTCATCAACATCACCCTCGACGACGGCTTCCTCGCCGCGCAGGTCGCGCGCCAGCACGGCGACGTGCGCCTTGGCACCGGTGCCGTCGCGCCGCAAAAGGTCGTGATCGACTACTCGTCGCCGAACCTTGCCAAGGAAATGCACGTCGGCCACCTGCGCTCGACCATCATCGGCGACGCGCTCGCCCGCGTGCTGGCTTTCCAGGGCCACGAGGTGATCCGCCAGAACCACGTCGGCGACTGGGGCACGCAGTTCGGCATGCTGACCGCCTACCTGGTCGAACGCGAGGAAGACGGCAGCGACGACACGCTGGCGCTCGACGACCTCGAGGGTTTCTACCGCGCCGCCAAGGTGCGCTTCGACGAAGACGAAGCCTTCGCCACCCGCGCGCGCGACTACGTGGTCAAGCTGCAGAGCGGCGACGTGCGCGTGCGTGCGCTGTGGGAGCGCTTCCTCGACATCTCGCTGACGCACTGCGAAGCCGTCTACGCGACGCTGGGCGTGCAGCTGACCCGCGACGATGTGATGGGCGAATCGGCCTACAACGACGATCTGGCGCCGGTCGTCGCCGACCTGAAAAAGCTTGGCCTCGTCACCGAGTCCGAAGGCGCGCAGGTCGTCTTCCTCGACGAATTCAAGAACAAGGACGGCGAGCCGCAGGCCTACATCGTGCAGAAGCAGGACGGCGGCTTCCTGTACTCGACGTCGGACCTCGCCGCAGCGCGCTACCGCGCCGGCAAGCTCAAGGCCGACCGTGCGCTCTACGTCGTCGACGCACGTCAGGGTCTGCACTTCCAGCAGATGTTCACCGTTGCGCGCAAGGCCGGCTTCGTGCCGGCGAGCATGCAGCTCGAGCACGTCGCCTTCGGCACGATGATGGGCGACGACGGCAAGCCGTTCAAAACCCGCTCCGGCGGCGTCGTCAAACTCGCCGAGCTGCTGGCCGAGGCCGAGCAGCGCGCGTTCGACCTCGTGAGCAGCAAGAACCCCGACCTCGATGAAGCGACCCGCAGGCAGATCGCCCGCGTCGTCGGCATCGGCGCGGTCAAGTACGCCGACCTCTCGAAGCACCGCACCAGCGATTACGTGTTCGACTGGAACACGATGCTGAGTTTCGAGGGCAACACCGCACCGTACCTGCAGTACGCTTACACGCGGATCGCCAGCATCTTCCGCCAGGCCGGCGAGTTCGACGCGCATGCGGCAATCCAGATCACCGAGCCGGCCGAACACCAGCTCGCGCTGCAGCTGGCGCAGTTCCCCGAGCTGCTGCAACAGGTTGCCGCCGACACCTGCCCGCACTTCCTCTGTGCCTACCTGTACCAGCTGGCAACGAAGTTCAGCCGCTTCTACGAAGCCTGCCCTGTGCTCAAGTCCGAAGGCGACGTGCGCGCCAGCCGGCTCGCGCTGTGCGCGGCGACCAGCAAGACGTTGTCGACCGGTCTCGGGCTGCTCGGGATCGACGTGCTCGAAGCGATGTGAGTCGTTCTGCTCCCAGCAAAAACCCCGGCCGATGCCGGGGTTTTTGTTTGCCAGTCAGCCGCCTGTTAATGATGATGGAATTTTGCTGTTCATTGCGTTAGCTTGTCGTTTTCTTGCTTTGACTGTTTGCGTTGGGCGTCCCGCAGGCGGTGGCGCCGGACGTGCGGGAGCCTTGCACATGATTCACCGCCAACGGATGACCGCAACGCTCGATGGCGAGTTCGTCGTCTTTCTGATCGGGATGCGGATCAACGCTCCCTGGAAAGTGCACAAGTGGTGGCCGGTTGCGACGGCGATGCCACGGATGATCAAGGAACTGTACCGGCAGCCCCATCTTGGCTTCCTGCATGCCGAGTCGTGGTTCGGCCGTACGACGATCATGGTCCAGTACTGGCGCTCGCTCGAGCAACTGATGCACTACGCCAGAAACCGCGACGCCGCGCATCTGCCCGCATGGCGTGCGTTCAATCAGGCAGTCGGCCAGTCCGGCGACGTCGGCATCTGGCACGAAACGTACAAGGTCGAGCAGGGAAGCTACGAGAACATCTACGGCAACATGCCCGCGTTCGGGCTGGGGCGCGCCGGCGAGTTGCAGGCCGTTGCGGCAGGCAGGCAGTCGGCCAGCGAGCGGATCAATGCCTCGAAAATGCCGTAGTTACTCGTTGTAAGTCGTTTGAGACAAGTTTCGACAACTGATGTGGCCACTCTGGAGCAAAACAAATGAAAATCACCGTGGAAACCGTGGTCAGGGCCGGCATCGGCCCGGTCTGGGCCGCCTGGAACAACCCGGACGACATCGTGCGCTGGAATGCCGCATCCGACGACTGGCATACGACGAGGAGCCGCGTCGACCTGCGGGTTGGCGGGACGTTCAGCGCGCGGATGGAGGCGAAGGACGGCAGCTTCGGCTTCGATTTCGAAGGCGTGTACACCCGGATCGCCGAGCACCAGCTGATCGAATACGCGATGGGCGACGGCCGGACGGTAAGCGTGGCGTTCGTGCCGGTCGCCGACGGCGTGATCGTGCGCGAAACCTTCGACGCCGAGGACGAGCACAGTGCCGAGCAGCAGCGCCAGGGCTGGCAGGCGATCCTCGACCGCTTTGCCCGCCACGTCGAGGCAGGCGCCTGATGTCCGTCCGCCCGGGCGGGATGCGCATCGTCGTCGACGACCTGACCCACCCGCAGGCCCACGCGCTGCTGCACGAGCACGCGCTGTACGAGCGCAACGGTTTTGCGCGCTGCGGGCCGTTCGCCGACTACATGCCGAACGGCTTCAGCGTGTTCATGAGCAAGGCGCTGTAGCAGCCGGCGGTTCAGGCCGGCGTGGTGACGACCGCGGTGCCACTGGCCGAAACCATCAGCATGCCGTTGTTCTGGCCGAGCACCTCGTAGTCGAGGTCGATGCCGATCACCGCGTTGGCGCCGAGTGCGGCTGCACGTTCCTGCAGCTCCTGCAGCGCGATGTCGCGGGCCTTCTGCAGCTCCTTTTCATACGTGGCCGAACGGCCGCCGACGAGGTCGCGGATGCCGGCGAACAGGTCCTTGAACACGTTGGCGCCAAGGATGGCCTCGCCGGTGACGATGCCGCAGTAGCGGCTGATCTTGTGGCCTTCGAGTGTGGCGGTGGTGGTGACGATCATGCGGGACTCCTGGTCGGGGGAACGGGCGGAATGACATTCAATGATCAGACAGGACGGGCGCTTCTGCCCCTTGCTTGGGCAGGCGCCGGCCGGCCTGGTTCCGCTGCGGGGGCACGCCAAATGAAAAACGCCACCGGTTCGCGGTGGCGTTGTCGCATCTGTGAGTGCGGTTTAGAGCGGCGAACAAAATTCAGCACCGCGGTGCTGGCAAGGCGTATGAAACGCAGACAGTACGAGTAGGTACGGCAAGTGAGTACAACGCAGCCAGCAGGATTTGTTCGCCGCTCTTACAGGCCGGCGTCGGCCAGCATCTCGCGCGTCAAGAGGAAGACGAAACCGTCGCCGCTGGCGGTGTCGAGCCAGACGAAGGGCAGTTGCGGGTAGGCGGCTTCGAGCACGTCGCGGTTGTGGCCGATCTCGACGACCAGCACGCCGCGCGGGTTGAGGAAGGCGCTGGCGTTGTCGATGATCTTGCGGGTGATGTCGAGGCCGTCGTCGCCGCTGCCGAGCGCCATTTCCGGCTCGTGGCGGTACTCGTCGGGCAGCTCGTCCATCGAATGCGCATCGACGTAGGGCGGGTTCGAGATGATCAGGTCGTAGACCTCGCCGGTCACCGGCCCGAACAGGTCGCCGTCGAGCAGGTCGATCCGGTCGCCGAGGTGATAGTCGGCGACGTTGAGCTCGGCGACATCGAGCGCGTCCGGGCTCAGGTCGACGGCATCGACCTGCGCGTCGGGGAAGGCATCGGCGAGCACGATCGCCAGGCAGCCCGAGCCGGTGCACAGGTCGAGCGCGCGGTGAACGAGTTCCGGATGCTCGATCCACGGCTCGAGCGCCTCGTTGAACAGCAGTTCGGCGATGAACGAGCGCGGCACGATGGTCCGTTCGTCGACATAGAACTTGTAGTCGCCGAGCCAGGCTTCCTTGGTCAGGTAGGCGGTCGGGACGTGCTCGTCGGCGCGCTTGCGGATCACCTCGATCAGCCGGTCGACCTCGGACGGCAGCAGCCGGGCCTCGAGGAAGGGTTCGAGCTTGTCGATCGGCAGTTTCAGCGTCGCCAGCAGCAGGTAGGCGGCCTCGTCGAAGGCGTTGTCGGTGCCGTGGCCGTAGAACAGCCCGGCGTCGTTGAAGCGGCTGACGGCAAAACGCAGGCAGTCTCGCACCGTGGACAGGTGCTGGCGGGCGGCTTCGTACATGGGGCGGGGCTCCGGCTAGAAAATACCGCGAGTGTAGAGTGCCGGCGCCGAATCGGCGAGTCCTGATCCGGCCATATCTGTCAACAGGCTTTCATTGAGGGCGATTTATCCGCCGCGCGGCGGTTTTGCTGCGTTGAATGTGCCAATTGGGGATGCGGTAGCGGTGGCTTGGGTGTACATTTCTGCCTTTTCCTTCAAGCTGTTGGCGCATTCTGCGCGCAGCAACCGCAGGGCACACCGCTAATGAGTTTCTCGACCCTGGGCTTGGCCCGGGAAGTACAGCAGGCCGTCGAGGCCATGGGTTACGAAAACCCGACCCCGATTCAGTCGAAGGCAATTCCGCTGGTGCTCGCCGGCCGCGACGTGCTCGGCGCCGCGCAGACCGGCACCGGCAAGACCGCCGCGTTCACGCTGCCGATCCTGACCCTGCTGGCGCCGCATGCCAGCAACAGCGTGTCGCCGGCCAAGCATCCGGTGCGCGCGCTGATCCTGACGCCGACGCGCGAGCTGGCCGACCAGGTCGGCGAGAACGTCAAGACGTACTCGCAGTTCATGCCGCTGCGCAGCCACATCGTCTTCGGCGGCGTCGACATCAAGGCGCAGATTCCGCCGCTGCGCGCCGGCGTCGAAGTGCTGGTCGCCACGCCGGGCCGGCTGCTCGATCACGTGCAGCAGAAGTCGGTGAACCTGTCGCAGGTCGAGATCCTCGTGCTCGACGAGGCCGACCGCATGCTCGACATGGGCTTCATCCTCGACATCAAGAAGATCATCTCGATGTTGCCCAAGCGCAAGCAGACCCTGCTGTTCTCGGCGACGTTCTCGCCCGAGATCAAGAAGCTCTCGGCCGAGTTCCTGAACAACCCGGAACTCGTCGAAGTGGCGCGGCAGAACGCGACCAACGAGAACGTCGAGCAGCTGTTGCACCCGTGCGAAACGCACCGCAAGCCGGCACTGCTGGCGCACCTGATCCGCACGCACCAGATGGGCCAGGTCATCGTGTTCAACCGCACCAAGATCGGCGCCGACCAGGTTGCGCGCGAACTCAAGCGCGGCGGTTTCAACTGCGAGGCGATCCACGGCGACCGCGAGCAGCGCGCCCGGCTCGAAACGCTGCAGCGCTTCAAGGACGGCACGCTGCAGATCCTCGTTGCGACCGACGTTGCCGCGCGCGGCCTCGACATCTCCGAGCTGCCCTATGTGGTCAACTTCGAGCTGCCGAACAACCCCGAGGACTACGTCCACCGGATCGGCCGGACCGGCCGCGCCGGCGCCAAGGGCGTGGCGATCTCGCTGGTCGACCCGGGCGAGGACAAGGCCTACGCGCTGATCCAGAAGCTGATCAAGAAGGAACTGCCGCTGACGCCGGTGCCGGGCTATTCGCCGGGCACGACGCCGGTGCAGCCCGAGCGCCCGAACCGCGGCGAGCGCCGCCATCCGGAAGAGCGCCGCGACACCGTCGAGGCCCGCGCTGCTGCACCGCGCCAGTCGCGCCCGCGGTCGAACGACATCGACGTGCCGCAGCCGACGCGGCCGCTGCCGGCGTTGCCCAAGCGTACTCAACAGATCGCCGCGCTTTTCCTGCCGCCGAAGCATCCGGTCGGCAAGTGATTTGCCGGTGAGCGATTTCGCCGCGCGCTGGACCGCAAGGCTGCAGACCGGTTTTCCGGTGCTGGCGGCGATGCAGGTCACGCTGCGCGGCGACGCGTCGGGCTGGTCGCTGCATGCGCCGTTCGACCCGAACCGCAACGACCACGCGACCGCGTTCGGCGGCAGCCTGTCGACGCTGGCAACGATCGCCGGCTGGCTCTATACCAACGAAGCGGCCGGCGGCGTGGTTGCAGCCGACCGCGTCGACGTGGTGATCCAGAGCGGCAACGCCCATTTCGTCGCACCATTGCACGCCGACCTGGTCGCGACGGTCCTGCCGGTCGGCGACGCCGATCTGGCCGCCTTCCGCCGCACCCTGGCCCGGCGCGGCCGCGCGAGGCTGGCGGTGCACGTATCGGTCGGCGACGGGACGGCCGAAGCGGTACGTTTCACCGGCCAGTATGTCGCGGTACGGTTGCCGGAACGGGATTGATAAAAAAAGCCGCTGATTCAGCGGCTTTTTTGCGTTCGGCGTGCCCCGTTGTTCAGATGCCGACCAGCCGTACCGCCAGCGGCGTGCCGCCCTGAACCAGCGCGATCAGCCGGTCGATGTTCGGATGCTTGCCGGGGAAGGCTTCGGCGTCGGCGGTGTGCTCGGCGTACAGGCGCAGGCCCTTGTCGGCGGCGACGGCGTCGATGGCGCCGAACTCCTGATACAGCGCGTGGTAGACGCGAACGCTGCCGGCCTGGCCGGGCTTGTTCTCGATCCGCGCAACCAGTTCGTCACCGTGCAGCAGCTCGAGCGCGGCGAGATGGTCGATGGCCGGCAGGGTGTCGAGGATGTCCTTGAAGCTCATGTCGTGGTTCCAGTGTGGGTGCCGGCCGCGTCCTTGCCCCAGACGGCTTCGGCGTTGAACGGGGATGGGGGAGTAATCGCGGCGACGCGGAACGTCGCGTGGCCGGTGTTGCGCTCGATCAGCCCGACCGGCGAGGCGACGGCGACATACGGCGCGTCGGCCTGTTCGCCGGGGGCGCGAACCACGCCGGTTTCGCCGTTGGCGAGTGCAACCGGGGTGCCGGGCGGATAGACGCCGACGGTTTCGGTGAACAGCCTGGCCAGCTTGGCGTCGACGCCGTCGGCCAGACTCTGCTTCAGCGCTGCGTCGGCGTGCTGCGCATGGCGCCACGCGCTTTGCGTCAGCAGCGCGCAATAGCGGTCGGCGATGCCGAGCAGTCTGGCTTCGAAGCGGATCGCGTCACCCTTGAGTTGCTGCGGATAGCCGCTGCCGTCCGGTGCCTCGTGGTGTTGCAGCACGCAGTCGAGCCAGAGCTGGTCGGCGACGCCATGCTGCCTCAGCAGGTCGCGGCTGCGCTGCGGGTGCTGCTGCATGGTTTCGCGCTGTTCGGCCGTCAGCGGCGTGGTCTGGCTTGCCAGCGTCGTCTGCAGCGCCTGCATGCCCAGATTCATCGTCAGCGCCGCGGCCAGTACCGGCAGCCGTTCGGCACGGGTGCGGCCGAGCCGGGCGAGCACGAGTTCGACGACGGTGGCGACGTCGCACACATGCCTGGCCGGGTAGGCGCTGCGCTGGTCGATGAGGATCTGCGCCAGCGCGACGTCGCGGTTCTGTGCGCAGGCAAGCTGGACCGCCTTGGCGACATTGAACACGTCGGCGGCCAGTGGCGTATCGCGTTCGCCTTCGGCCAGCAGCGCATCGAGGCGGTGGCGGGCGGCACGGATCAGTTGGGCGGAAGTCAGGGGAGCGGCGGGCATGATGGCGTGACGTTGTCGTATCGACGATTCTAGCCTATCCGTCATGGCAAGCCGCGGGCCGGTATGGCGCAAATGCGCAAACGCCCTTTGCCGGGATTGCCGAACAAAGGGCGCGGCGGCGGCGGGAAGGCTCAGTCTTCGTCGGCTTCGTCGATCCAGGCAAGCTGGATCGCTTCGAGGATTTTTTCGCCGCAGTGCTTCGGGTCGTCGTTGAAATCGGGCAGCGCCATCACCCAGTTGCGCAGGTCGACGAAGTTGACCTTGAGCGGGCTGATGTCGGGATGGGCCTCGGCGAGTTCGATCGCGATCAGGCGGCTGTCGGTCCATTTCATGGCTGGCTTTCCTCTTTGACTTTGGCAACGCGTCCGCCGGTCAGCGCGACGAGGTGATCGGGCGCCAGTGCGAACACGCTGTTCGGCGTGCCGGCGGCGGCCCAGAGTTCTTCATGGCCGAGCAGGTCTTCGTCGATCAGCGTGATCGGAGCCTCGGCGTGGGCGATCGGCGCAACGCCGCCGATGACGAAGCCGGTCCGCGCGCGGACGAAGTCGGCGTCGGCGCGGCCGATTTTCTCGCCGACGAGTGCGGCAACGGCCTTCTCGTCGACGCGGTTGGCGCCGCTGGTGACGACCAGCACGTGCCGCTCGCTGGCCTTGGCACGCAGGATCACCGATTTGGCGATCTGCGCCACGCTGCAGCCGATCGCCGCCGCCGCGTCGGCGCTGGTGCGGGTCGACGCGTCGAACTCGACGATGCGGGTTTCGATGCCGGCGGCGTCGAGCGCCGCGGCGACGCGCTGCTGGCTTTCGGACGTCATTTCAATGGTTTTCGCGCGCGTGGTTGATCGTGTATTTCGGCAGCTCGACCACCAGTTCGGCGTCGGCAACGAGCGCCTGGCACGACAGTCGCGAGCACGGCTCGAGGCCCCAGGCCTTGTCGAGCTGGTCTTCTTCCAGCTCCTCGGCCGGCTCGAGGCTGTTGAAGCCTTCGCGGACCAGCACGTGACAGGTCGTGCACGCGCACGACATCTCGCACGCATGCTCGATCCAGATGTCGTGGTCGAGCAGCGCCTGGCAGATCGACGTGCCGGGTTCGGCGTCGAACACCGTGCCTTCGGGGCACAGCGTCGGATGCGGCAGTACAACGATTTGGGTCATTCCGGTCAGTCCCCTTGGAAGTCGCTGACCTTGTGGCCAGCCAGCCCGCGGCTCACGGCGCGATCCATCCGGCGGGCGGCGAAATCGCCGCTGGCCTGATTGAGCGCCTCGGCGGCGGTGCGGATGAGGTTGGCGTCGCTGCCGGCGTTGGCGGCCTGTGCAGCGGCGATGGCCGCGTTGACGCGGCCGGTTTCGTCGGCGTCGAGCAGGTCGCCGTCCTGCGCCAGTGCGGCGAGCGTGGCGTTGACGATGCTCTCGGACTCGACCCGTGCTTCGGCGAGCTTGCGCGCCTCGAGGTCGTCGCCGGCGTGCGCCATCGAGTCGCTGAGCATGCGGCCGATCTCGTCGTCGGACAGCCCGTACGACGGCTTGACGACGATGCTGGCCTGCACGCCCGAGCTCTGTTCCTGCGCCGACACGCTGAGCAGCCCGTCGGCGTCGACCTGGAAGGTCACGCGGATGCGCGCGGCGCCGGCGACCATGGCCGGAATGCCGCGCAGCTCGAAGCGTGCCAGCGAGCGGCAGTCGGTCACGAGTTCGCGCTCGCCCTGCAGCACGTGGATCGCCATCGCGGTCTGGCCGTCCTTGAAGGTGGTGAACTCCTGCGCGCGCGCGGTCGGGATCGTGCTGTTGCGCGGGATCACCTTCTCGACCAGGCCGCCCATGGTTTCAAGGCCGAGCGACAGCGGAATCACGTCGAGCAGCAGCCAGTCGTCGTCGCCCTTGTTGCCGGCGAGCACATTGGCCTGCATCGCCGCGCCGAGCGCGACGACCTTGTCCGGGTCGAGGTTGGTCAGCGGCGGCTTGCCGAACAGCTGCGCGACGGCACGGCGCACGTGCGGCATCCGCGTGGCGCCGCCGACGAGGACGACGCCCTTGATGTCTTCCGGCGAGAGCCGGGCATCGCGCAGCGCACGGCGCACCGGCATGATCGTCTTCTGCACCAGATGCTCGGTGATCTGCTGGAAGATTTCGGCGGTCAGCTCGACGTCGATGACGCGCTCGTCCGACAGCCTGGCGGTGACCTGCGTGCTGGCGTGCTCGGTCAGCGCCTCCTTGGCCTGGCGGGCCTTGGTCAGCAGCAGCCGCGCGTCCTTGTCGCCGAGCTGCGACAGGCCGGCGGCTTCGAGGATCCAGCAGTACAGCCGGTGGTCGAAATCGTCACCGCCGAGCTTGGAGTCGCCGCTGGTCGCGCGGACTTCGAACACGCCGCGCGTCAGCTCGAGGATCGACACGTCGAAGGTGCCGCCACCGAGGTCGTAAATGACGTAGGTGCCCTCGGACGCGTTGTCGAGGCCGTAGGCGATCGCCGCGGCGGTCGGTTCGTTCAGCAGGCGCAGCACGTTCAGGCCGGCGAGACGCGCGGCGTCCTTGGTTGCCTGGCGCTGGGCGTCGTCGAAGTAGGCCGGGACGGTGATCACCGCGCCGACGAGTTCGCCGCCGAGACTCTGTTCGGCGCGGGCGCGCAGCGCCCTGAGGATGTCGGCCGAGACTTCGACCGGGCTCTTGATGCCGGCGGCGGTCGACAGCTTGAGCATGCCCGGCTCGTCGACGAAGCGGTACGGCGTGGCCGCGTCGGCGACGTCCTGCAGGCCGCGGCCCATGAAGCGCTTGACCGAGACGACGGTGTTCGCCGGGTCCTGGTTCTGGCGCTTCTGCGCGGCATGGCCGACGGTGACGGTCTGGTCTGCGCTGTAATGGACGACCGACGGCAGCAGGGTGCGGCCATCGTCGTCCGGCAGACAGGCGGCACTGCCGCTGCGCACGGTGGCGACCAGCGAGTTGGTCGTGCCGAGGTCGATGCCGACCGCCAGACGGTGCTGGTGCGGGGCGGCGGAAAGACCGGGCTCGGAAATCTGCAGTAGGGCCATGGATTCGCGGTGTGTATGGATCAGGGCGCCAGGGCGCCGGAGTAAAACAAGCGCCGGTGGCGCGGCATCAGAAAAGCACGGCTTCGATCGCGTCGCCGATTTCCTCGTGCAGCTTTTCGAGGAAACGCAGCTTGCGCACGGCCATCGCCGCGGCCGGATAGTCGTGGTCGGTGTCGATCAGCGCGCCAAGCTCGAGGGTCAGTGCGTCGGTCTCGGCGGCGAGGTCGCGGTTCAGCGCCTCGAGCGCGTCGACGCTGCGGCCGGCGCGGGTCTCGGCAATCGCTTCGCGCCATTCCATCTGCGCCATCAGGAAGTCCATCGGCATTGCCGTATTGGTTTCTTCCTCGGTATCGACGCCGGCCAGCGTCAGCAGATAGCGGCCGCGTGCCAGTGGCGACTTCAGCGTCTGGTACGCCTCGTTGATCCGGGTGGCGATCTGCAGGCTCAGGCGGCGGGTCGCATCGTCGTGGCTGGCGAAGCGGTCCGGGTGATAGTCGGCCTGCAGTGCCTTGTAGCGCGCGTCGAGCGCGGCGCGGTCGAGCGCAAAGGTTTGCGGCAGGCCGAACAGCGCAAAGTGGGATTGGGCGAAGTCGAAATTCATCGGCGGGCGATCGGGGTCAGACGTGGAAGCTCTCGCCGCAGCCGCACTCGTTCTTCACGTTCGGATTGTTGAACTTGAAGCCCTCGTTCAGGCCTTCCTTGGCGAAATCGAGCTCGGTGCCGTCGATGTAGGGCAGGCTCTTGGCGTCGGTAAACAGCTTGACGCCGTGGCTTTCGAACACGAGGTCGTCCTCGATCGCGACATCGACGAATTCGAGCTTGTATGCCATGCCCGAGCAGCCGGCGGTTTTCACGAACAGCCGGATACCCAGCCCCTTGCCGCGCTTGGCGAGGAAGTTGCTGATATGCGTTGCGGCGGCGTCGGTGAGCGTCAGGGCCATGTTTGTTACTCCTGCGGCAGAACGGGCAGCGCCCGTTCCGCAATCGATACATCAGTCGTGCTTTTTCTTGTAGTCGGCCACGGCGGCCTTGATCGCGTCTTCGGCGAGGATCGAGCAGTGGATCTTCACCGGCGGCAGCGCCAGCTCTTCGGCGATCTGGGTGTTCTTGATCGACAGCGCCTCGTCGAGCGTCTTGCCCTTGACCCATTCGGTGACCAGCGAGCTCGATGCGATCGCCGAGCCACAGCCGTAGGTCTTGAACTTCGCATCCTCGATCACGCCGTCGGCGCCGACCTTGATCTGCAGCTTCATCACGTCGCCACAGGCCGGCGCACCGACCATGCCGGTACCGACATCGTCGTCGCCCTTGTCGAACGCACCGACGTTGCGCGGGTTTTCGTAGTGGTCGAGGACCTTTTCGCTGTATGCCATTTCGATTACCTCTTATCTCAAAGCGCCGGCCCGTTTCGCTCGGCACATCAATCGTTCAATCAGTTCAATCGCGCCGCGCCGAAAGGGCAGGCTAGGCGCCGGTTCGCGACGTGGGCGTTATGCCCACGAGCGGGGCGGCAACAACGCCGGCCCGCACGCCGCGGATGCGATTAGTGGGCGGCCCACTCGATGGTGTTCAGATCGATGCCTTCCTTGTACATGTCCCACAGCGGCGACAGTTCGCGCAGCTTGCCGATCTTCTGGTGGATCAGTTTCACCGCGAAGTCGATGTCGTCTTCGGTGGTGAAGCGGCCGATGGTGAAACGGATCGAGCTGTGCGCCAGTTCGTCCGAGCGGCCCAGTGCGCGCAGCACGTAGGACGGCTCGAGCGACGCCGAGGTACACGCCGAGCCCGACGACACCGCCAGTTCCTTCAGCGCCATGATCAGCGATTCGCCTTCGACAAAGTTGAAGCTGACGTTGAGGTTGTGCGGCACGCGGCGGTCCATGTCGCCGTTCAGGTGCGTTTCCTCGATGTCGGACAGGCCGGCCCACAGGCGGTCACGCAGCATGCGGGTGCGTTCGAGTTCCTGCGCCATGTCCTCGCGGGCGATGCGGAACGCTTCGCCCATGCCGACGATCTGGTGCGTGGCCAGCGTACCCGAGCGGAAGCCGCGCTCGTGGCCGCCACCGTGCATCTGTGCCTCGAGGCGCACGCGCGGCTTGCGGCGGATGTACAGCGCGCCGATGCCCTTGGGGCCGTAGCTCTTGTGCGCCGACATGCTCAGCAGGTCGATCTTGAGTTTCTGCAGGTCGATCTCGACCTTGCCGGTCGCCTGCGCGGCGTCGACGTGGAAGATGATTCCGCGCTCGCGGCAGATTTCACCGATGGTTTCGACGTCCTGGATCACGCCGATTTCGTTGTTCACGAACATCACCGACACGAGGATGGTGTCCGGGCGCAGTGCGGCCTTGAAGGCTTCAAGGTCGAGCAGGCCGTCGTCCCTGACGTCCAGATACGTGACGTCGAAGCCCTGGCGCTCCAGCTCGCGACACGGGTCGAGCACGGCCTTGTGCTCGGTCTTCACCGTGATGATGTGCTTGCCGCGGGTCTTGTAGAAGTTCGCCGCGCCCTTGATCGCCAGGTTGTCCGACTCGGTTGCGCCCGAGGTCCAGACGATTTCCTTCGGGTCGGCGTTGATCAGCGCAGCGACCTGTTCGCGCGCTTCCTCGACTGCCGCTTCCGCGTCCCAACCGTAGGCGTGCGAGCGGCTCGCCGGGTTGCCGAAGATTTCGGTCAGGTACGGAATCATTTTCTGCGCCACGCGCGGGTCGACCGGGGTGGTGGCGGAGTAATCGAGGTAGATCGGCTTCTTGTCGGCTTGCATGTCCATGAGGGCTCCTGTTTGCCCGGTCATTGCGGGGCGGGTAGTTCGCTGTGCTGCCGCGCGCCGCGCGCGTCGACGAGTACATTGGCGGCGTCGCTGCGGCGGCGCAGTTTTTCCTGTTGTTGCTCGACCAGCTGGGCCAGCGTCACCGACGAGAGGAAGTCGAAGATCGTCGCGTTCAGCCCGCTCCACAGGTCGTGGGTCATGCAGCGGTGCTCTTCGAGACAGTTTTCCTTGCCGCCGCACTGGGTGGCGTCGATTGGTTCGTCGACGGCGCAGATGATCGCCGCAACGGTGATCTCGCGGGCGGGCAGGGCCAGACAGTAGCCGCCGCCGGGGCCGCGCACGCTGTCGACCAGTTCGCGCCGGCGCAGCTTGCCGAACAGCTGTTCGAGGTAGGAAAGCGAGATGTGCTGCCGTTCGCTGATGCCGGCAAGCGTCACCGGGCCGCCGGCTTCGCGCAGGGCGAGGTCGAGCATGGCGGTAACGGCAAAGCGGCCCTTGGTGGTCAGTCGCATCGTGCGCTCTTCAGTCCTTCGATGATCGGCTAGATCGTAAAATACCCTAGTGTTTTAGTCAACTAAAATCCTGACCGAAACACTCGGTTATTCGCGCATCATTCGACGATCTTGTTCAGGTAGTCGGGATCGAAATGATCGCTGCGGGCGCGTTCCTGGCTGCAGTCGACGCCGAGCTGCTCGAGCTTTTTCAGGATCGCCTCGACCTTGGCGTCGGTATTGACCGAGTGATCCAGGAGACCGTGGATCGCCTTGACCACCGGGTCGTTCATGTCGCCGGAAATCCCGTAGGCCGAGAAGCCGAGCTGCTGCGCCTTCTGCATCCGCGCGTTCTCGCTGTCGTTCTGGATGATGCGCGCCGGGTTGCCGACCGCGGTCGCGCCGGCCGGCACCGGCTTGACGACGACGGCGTTCGAGCCGACCTTGGCGCCGGCCCCGATCGTGATCGGGCCGAGGATCTTGGCACCGGCGCCGACGATGACGCCGGCTTCCAGCGTCGGGTGGCGCTTGCCCTGGTTCCACGTGGTGCCGCCGAGCGTCACGCCGTGATACAGCGTGCAGTCGTCGCCGATCACCGCGGTTTCGCCGACGACGATGCCCATGCCGTGGTCGATGAACACGCGCTGGCCGATGGTCGCACCGGGGTGGATCTCGATGCCGGTCAGAAAGCGCCCGACGTGTGAAACGAAGCGCGCCAGCAGCTTGAAATCACGGCGCCACAGACCGTTGGCCACAATGTGCAGGGTCAGCGCGTGAAAGCCCGGGTAACAGCAGACCACTTCCCAGACCGAACGGGCGGCGGGGTCGCGATCGAAGACGACTCGGATGTTTTCACGCAGGCGGGCAAGCATGGCGGTGACGGTCGGGCTAGCAAAGCCGAGTATTTTACTCGACTTTGCCCCCCGATGCAGCCCTGCCGCCGTCATGGGTATCGCGTTACCATTGGGTTTTCCGCCTTGCGGGCGGTGTCAACTTTTCATCCGGTCAGACCATGACGATCCAGACGATTTCCACCCGTCCGTTCGACGGCCAGAAGCCCGGCACCTCGGGCCTGCGCAAGAAGGTGACGGTGTTCCGGCAGCCGCATTACCTCGAAAACTTCGTCCAGGCGGTGTTCGATACCGTGCCGCTGGCCGGCGCCACACTGGTGCTCGGCGGCGACGGCCGCTTCCACAACCGCGTGGCGGTGGACACCATCGTGCGCATGGCTGCGGCCAACGGCGTCGCCCGGGTGCTGGTCGGGCAGGGCGGCTTGCTGTCGACGCCGGCGGTCAGCTGCGTGATCCGCAAGCACGGTGCCGACGGCGGCATCATCCTCTCGGCATCGCACAACCCCGGCGGCCCGGATGGCGACTTCGGCATCAAGTACAACATCGGCAACGGTGGCCCGGCGCCCGAGAAAATCACCGATGCGATCTACGCGGCGACTCAGACGATTGCTGAGTACCGGATCGCCGAATCGGCCGCGTTCGATCTCGACATGCTCGGCCGCTATGTGATTGACGGCGCGGGCGGCGAGATGATCGTCGACGTGATCGACCCGGTCGACGACTACGCCGGGCTGATGCAGCAGCTGTTCGATTTCGACGCAATCCGCGCCTGGTTTGCCGCCGGCCACACGCTGCGTTTCGACGCGATGAGCGCGGCATCCGGCCCGTATGCGACGCGGATTCTCGAAGGCCTGCTCGGTGCGCCGGCCGGTTCGGTCGTCAACGGTGTGCCGCTGGAAGACTTCGGCGGTCACCACCCGGACCCGAACCCGGCGCATGCAACCGAGCTGATCGCCGCGATGCGCGGCTCTGCTTCCCACGGCGCCTCTGGCGATGCGCCTCACAACGCCTCTGGCGACAACGGCCCCGACTTCGGCGCCGCCAGCGACGGCGACGCCGACCGCAATATGGTTGTCGGCCGCAAGCACAACGTCTCGCCGTCCGACAGCCTCGCGGTGCTCGCCGCCAGCGCAACGCTGATCCCCGGTTACGCCAAGGGTCTGACCGGCGTCGCCCGCTCGATGCCGACCTCGTGCGCCGTCGACGTCGTCGCCAAGGAACTCGGCATCGATTGTTTCGAAACGCCGACCGGCTGGAAATTCTTCGGCAACCTGCTCGACGCCGGCAAGGTGACGCTGTGCGGCGAGGAAAGCTACGGCACCGGCTCCGACCACGTGCGCGAGAAGGACGGCGTCTGGGCGGTGCTGTGCTGGCTCAACCTCGTCGCCAAAACCGGCAAGTCGATCGACGAGCTGCTCGAAGCCCACTGGGCGCGCTTCGGCCGCCACTACTACAGCCGCCATGACTTTGAAGCGATCGATACCGCCGCCGCCAACGCGCTGGTCGACGGTCTGCGCGCCAAACTGCCGACCTTGGTTGGCAGCGAATTGGCCGGCAAGCGCATCGCCCTCGCCGACGACTTCGCCTACGACGACCCGATCGACCACAGCCACAGCAGCCGTCAGGGCATCCGCATCGTTTTCGACGACGGCGCCCGCATCGTCTACCGGCTCTCCGGCACCGGCACCGATGGCGCAACGCTGCGGGTGTATCTGGAACAACCGGAACGCCAGCGCCTCGACCTCGACGCGCAGGAAGCGCTGGCGCCGCTGATTGCCGCATCGCGTGAATTGGCGGATATCAAGGGGCTGACCGGGCGCGATGCGCCGACGGTGGTGACTTGATTGGTTTGGTTTTTTCGTAAGCAATAACGCCGGCGAATGCCGGCGTTGTTGTTTGAGTAGGTAAAATTGATTTATTTTTTAAGCACCTTGGCGAGTTCGATTGCCAGATCCTTTACGGCTGCCGCGTCAAATGGGTTGTTCGCGGTGTGCGCTTCCACCGTTTTTCCAAAGTACGAGGGAGTAAGCTGCTCGCGAATCTGCACTTTTTTATCCTCCGGCATGAGTTCAATGAAAGGACCTATTGAGGCAAGCTCGAGTTCGGTCTGTCTCGCTCGATCCGAATTGGTTCGATGGCGGGCAGATTCGCGAGCTGTGTACCAAGCTGGTGCAGTGATAGCTATGGCGTAGAGAAGGCGAATCGCAACAGACCATGCGTTTTCTGATGAAAAAGGCTGGCCCCAAAATTTGATGAATGTCGCTCCTGCGACAGCAATGCCGGCAGAGAATATTATAATTGTTGCCCAACGCCAGAAGTTGGCTTGGACTGCCTCAGTATTTGCAATTTGCTGATAGTTTCCAGTGACGCCGATGTTACCGACAACTTGAACAATACGAGCGGCTTGAGTACGGTGGTCTTCTAGGTTGGTTATTATTGCTGCACTTTCGGTCTTGGATTTGTTTTCAAAATCTTTGAAATCTCTACTCAGTTCTGAAACAGTAGCCTCAAATATACTTGCTCGATCTGTTTCTTTTTGTGCAAACAATTGCTCGAGCTTCGCAACAGTAGCTGCGGCCTCCGCACGCTCCTTGGCAGCCCCTTCGGCGAGAGTATCAAGCCGTTCTTCTTGAACCGCAGCTTGGGCTGTAAGTTCTTGAAGCTTTGTTGCTAAGTCATCTCGTTGCGCCGCGAGCTGCCGAATAGATTCACGCGATACGGCGGCTTGGGATTCCAGCAAATTGGAAAGAGAGTCTTGGGGTAGATTTTGAAGTTGTGGTGCAAAGCCCCAAAGGTACGGAAGCACGTTTTGATCAAATTGCCCGGCAGCATTGCTAAGGTGCCCTAAATTTTTGTTTGCTAGAAATGAAGTTAGCTCACTCAATGGGGTCTGGAGACCATTTTGAAGCTGACTAAGTGCATGAGTGCTGGTTAGTTCGGCCGGTGTGTGATGGAGTAATGCATTAATCGCGTGAGCTATTGCAAACACCTTGTCTCGTGCAAACGCGTACTGCTCGCTATCAGCTACGTTTAGCTCTGCAAATTCCGGTGCTGCTTGCATCTTAAGAATTTGAGATACCAATGCCCTTATTGGGTGGTCTTTGTATGCGGATGCTGACACCGAATTCCTCCCGTTTTTTAAGGTTGGCACGCCTAGTGTGTGCCTTGGTGCATAACATGGTTAATATAAAAATGTAGTTGCGTTTTTAATGATATTGGTTGCGTGTAAGAGTCGGCGTTTGATTGTAACCAATTTCGCTGAGTGTACACGCGTGTCCGCGTTGTTCGAAGCGTCATAAACGGTCATTGGTGTTGACTTTGACATAAAAAACGCCGGCATCCACGCCGGCGTTTTTTACTTGGATTAATCCGGTCAATCAAGACCGGTAATCTGCATTGATCTTCACATAGTCATAGCTGAAATCGCACGTCCACACCGTCGCCTCGACATTGCCGCGGCCCAGCTTCACGGTGATGGTGATTTCGGACTGCTTGAGCACGCGCTGGCCGTCTTCTTCCTTGTAGTCCGGGTGACGGCCGCCGTCTTTGGCGACGAGGACGTCGTCGAGCCAGACTTCGAGCGCGTCGACGTCGAGCGCGTCGACGCCCGAGTAGCCGATCGCGCAGAGGATGCGGCCGAGGTTGGGGTCGGAGGCGAAGAAGGCGGTTTTCACCAGCGGCGAGCGGCCGATGGCGTAGCCGACTGCCTTGCATTCGTCCCAGGTCTTGCCGCCTTCCACCTTGATGGTCATGAACTTGGTGGCGCCTTCGCCGTCGCGGATGATGGCCTTGGCGAGGTACTGGCTGACTTCGAGTACCGCGTCGCGCAAAGCGGCGAATTCGGCGCTGGCAGCGTCATCGATTTCGGCGTTGCCGGCCTGGCCGGTGGCGGCGAGGATGAAGCTGTCGTTGGTGCTGGTGTCGCCGTCGACGGTGATCGAATTGAACGAGCGGTCGGCGGCCCATTTGACCAGATCCTGCAGCAGCGACTGGCTGACGCTGGCGTCGGTGGCCACAAAACCGAGCATGGTCGCCATGTTCGGGTGGATCATGCCGGCGCCCTTGGCGATGCCGGTGATGGTGACCTGCTTGCCGCCGATTTCGAGCTGCACCGACTTGGCCTTGGGTGCGGTGTCGGTGGTCATGATCGAGTACGCGGCGGCGGCCCAGTTGGCAGGGGCCAGATCGGCCTTGGCGGCCGGCAGCGCGGCGATGATCTTCTGGTGCGGCAGCGGTTCGAGAATCACGCCGGTCGAGAACGGCAGCACTTCGGCCGGGGTGACACCCAGCGCTTCGGCGGTGGCCAGGCAGATCTGCTTGGCGCGATCAAAACCGTCGACGCCGGTGCCGGCGTTAGCGTTGCCGGTGTTGATCACTAGCGCGCGGATTTCGCCGCTCTCGGCCAGATGGGTCTGGCAGATGCGCACCGGGGCGGCACAGAAGCGGTTGAGCGTGAACACGCCGGCCACGCGCGTGCCCGGCGCGAATCGGAACAGCGTCACGTCCTTGCGGCCGGCGGTCTTGACACCGGCGGAGGCAATACCGATTTCCACGCCGGCGACGGCGTGCAATTGGGCGGGATCGAGTTCGGGCAGGTTCACGGGCATGGCGGGGCTCTCTGGCGGCGCGGGGGAAAACGGCGAGTTTACCGCAGTCGGGTTCAGCTTTCAGGTGCGGGCTTGGGCTGTTTTGCAGTGCTGGTGTCGGACGGTGCTATGCCCGCAATGGGCCAGACAACGACATCGTCGACGAGGTAGAGCTGGCAGGGCTGCTTGGCGACCGATTTGCAGCTCTTCAGCGCATAAAAGCTGGGGTCGTCGCTATTGGCGGCCCAGCCGCATGCGCCGTCGGCGCTGAAGGCAAATGCACGCGGCGCGACGTTGTCGTCGACGAATTTGCGGTACTCGGTTTTACAGCCTTCGTCGGCGGGGGGCAAAACGTAGAAGTTGCGCGGGCTTCGCGCGTAGCCGCTGGCTTTCGGTGCAGGCGGACCGATGTATTGCGGGTTGATCACCGCCGTTGGCAGGCCATGGGCCTTGAGGAAGGGCTCTGCCTTGGGCCACCAGATTTTATCGAACCCCTCGCGCGTGCCGAACAGGCCGTGCGCGGCATTTTTCGGCGCATCAAAACGCACGAACTCGGCACGACCACCCGCCGCCTGATAGCGCTCGTACAGCCTGGCGGCAGTTTCGGCTGGGGTGTACGCGTCGTTCTCGCCATAAAACCACAGCGAATCGACCTTCGCATCCGAGCCCAGATTGGTGAAGGACTCGTTGCGCGCTGTTTGCAAGTCGCAGTACTGGTTGTCGGGCCAGTAGATGCCGCCGACAAAGTTCAGTACTGCCCTGACGCCGGCGACATTGCGCTCCGCCTGCGCCAGAGTTACGTAGCCACCGAGCGACTGGCCGATGACCAGAATACGGCTGCCATCCACATCCGGCCGGGCTCGCAGCAGTTCGATGACCTTGGTGACATCGTCCGCCTGATCGCGGGCGAATTGGGTGAGGTTGCAGCCTTCCACGACGTATTTGCCACCCGACCTGGAAAAGCCGCGTCGCATCGGCAGCGCTACGATGTAGCCGCGTTTGAGGAACTCCTGCGCCATCAGCGGATAGCGCTGCCGCTCCTGCCGGAATGCTTCGCCGGCTTTTTTGCCGTGGTTGATCACCGCCAGCGGAAACGGCCCCGGGCCGTCGGGCTTGAACAGCGTGGTCTCGAGATCGAAGCCGAACAGCCCCGGCTTGGCCGGCAGCATCAGCACCTGTTCGTTCAGGTCGTGGCGCAGGGGCGGGCCGTTGTCGTCGGCGGCATGGGCGGTAAGGGTGGTGGCGAGAATGAGGGAGAAGGTGATCCGGGGGAAGCGCATAGGGGATTCCGAAGGCTGGCGGCAAGGCATTGTCGGTGAGGAGGCGAGCAATTCTATTTGACTGGTGTCAATAAATAGAAAGCGCCAAGAAATTAATCTGCCGTGCCCGTCCCCTTGGATGCCATCCGTCCTGACCTGCCGCCGTGGCCGTGCAAATCCGCTATAGCGGAATCAGCTGCCGCGTTTCACCGTGCAGTCCGGCGCTGTCCGACCAAGGAGAGACCACCATGGCCCCGCACCGCTTGCTCCTGCTTGCCCTTCTGGCCGCCCCGGCTGCGTGGTCGGCCACGCTCGAAACCCGCGTTCCCGAGGCGGTCGACTGCCTGCAGCCCGAGCGGCTCGATGCGTCGCCGCTCGACGATCCGCTGTACCGCAATGTCTGCCCGAAGCCGGTGCGCTTGCTCGGTTGCGCGTTGCCCGGGGCGCGCAATGCCAACTGGCCGTGCAACCGGGTGGCCGAGATCGGCCCCGATACCGAGGTGCAGGAGCGCACGGTGGCGCCGCATGCGTCGGTGCAGCTGTACCGGGGCTGGACCTACGCGGTCTGCCCGGTCGAGGCGCACCTGAGCGGCCGCTTCGACGGCGCGGGGCTCAGCTACCGCTGCGTGCGGACGTCGTCGCGCTGAAGTTGGGTAGCCGGCGGGCATGAAAAAACCGCCGGGCATGCCGGCGGTTTGCGTGGGGGCGGGCGGGAGTCAGGCTTGCGCCAGCTTCAGCCGCGCTGCCGGGGTCAGGCCCAGCATTTCCTTCCACTTCATCAGGGCCGAGATCAGGATCACCACGCCCAGCGCCATCATCACGATCGAGATGATGCCGTTGAAGACGTTGTAGCCCTTGGCCGCGGCGTTGAAGTAGACGTTGTCGATCATCCAGTAGCCGGCGTAGTTCACCGTGACGAACAGGTAGGCCAGCGGGATCAGGCAGGTCAGCATGTACACGCGCTTGTCGGCGATGCGCAGGATGATGGTGGCGCCGATGATCAGGCCGACCGAGGCCATCAGCTGGTTCGACACGCCGAACAGCGCCCACACCGAGTTGATGTCGCCCGAGTTCAAGAGGTAGCCCCAGGCGATGCAGGCGAGGATGCTGGTGCCGATCGCGCCGGGCATCCAGTCGGTGCGCTTGAGCGGGGCCCACAGGTCGCCGAGGAAGTCCTGCAGCAGGTAGCGCGACACGCGGGTGCCCGAGTCGATGGCGGTGAGGATGAACACGGCCTCGAACATCACCATGAACTGGAAGAAGTACGACGCCAGCGACGAGAACCACGGGATCTTGGTGAAGATGTCCGCCATGCCGACGGCCAGCGTCACCGCGCCGCCGGTGCGGCCCTGAAGGTCGAGGCCGATGGCCTGGCTCAGTGCCGGCAGGTGGATCACGTCCATGCCGAGGGTCTTGAACACTTCCGGGGTCGAGTTGATCGCGAAGTAGTCGGCCGGGTGCAGCGCGGTGGCGGCAACGAGGGCCATCACGCCGACGAGGCATTCGGCCAGCATCGCGCCGAAGCCGACCGGCAGGATGTCGCTCCACTTGTCGATCTGCTTGGGCGTGGTGCCCGAACCGATGAAGGCGTGGAAGCCCGAGATCGCGCCGCAGGCGATGGTGATCGAGATGAACGGCCAGACCGGGCCGGCAAGCACCGGGCCGCCGCCGTGGATGAAGTCGGTCACCGCCGGGAACTGGATCTGCGGGTTGATGAACACCACGCCGACGATCAGCAGGCCGAACACGCCGATCTTCATGAAGCTCGACAGCGCGGCACGCGGCGTCAACAGCATCCACACCGGCAGCGCGGTGGCGAAGAAGGCGTAGATCGGCAGGATCAGCGACACGGTCTTGGCGTTCAGCGACAGCCATTCACCGATCATGGTGTGCTGGATGTAGGGGCCGGCGAACACGCAGGCCATGATTGCGACGATGCCGACATAGCTGGCGTTCTTCATGCTGCCGGTCATCTTTTCCCACAGGCCGACGCAGATCGCGATCGGGATGGTCATGAACACCGCGAACGCGCCCCACGGGTTGCGCTCGAGCGCATGCACCACGACCATCGACAGCCCGGCCATGGTGATGGTGATGATGAACAGCATCGCCAGCCCGGTGCACCAGCCCGCCACCGGGCCGAGCTCGGCCTTGGCGACTTCGGACAGCGACTTGCCGCGGTGCTTCATCGACGCGAACAGCACCACGGTGTCGTGCACCGCGCCGCCGATCACACAGCCGATCAAGAGCCACAAAAAGCTCGGCAGATAGCCGTACTGCGCGGCGAGCACCGGGCCGACCAGCGGGCCGGCGGCGGCGATGGCGGCGAAGTGGCCGCCGAAGGCCACCCACTTGTTGGTCGGCAGGTAGTCCTTGCCGTCCTTGAGCTCGTGGGCGGGGGTGATCTTTGTATCATCGGCTCGCAGCACCTTGCGGACGAAAAACACCCCGTACAGGCGGTAGCAGATCATCAGGATGCAAATGGTGGCGATCACGAACGTCAGGGCGTGATCCATGGCGGCACTCCGGTTGGTGAAATGGGATGCCGCCACCTTATGCGCGTGGCTTGATCGAAAGGTGGCCGGATCGGGCCAGCGGTTGCCGGCGGACGCGAGCGGTCGTAAAAGCGGAAGAAGCGGTGCGGACGTGGCCTGTTGCAGGCCGGGTGATGCGTCAGAACCTGTTCATGTGCTGTTGCGAGCGGGCCTCGGCGGGGCGAAGCGCAGCACGGGAACCGGCATGTACGAAAGGTACATGAGGACGCCCGCAGCACCCTCGGGGTGTTCCGAGCAGCGCATGAGCCCCGGTCAGGGCCGCGCAGCAAGTGCGCGGCTCAGACGATGCCGAGCGCATCCTTGACCATGCGCAGGAAGCGCCGGCTCACCGGCACCGTCTGCCCGCCCTGGGTGACGATGTCGGCACCGCCGCCGTCGCCGAAGCGGATCTCGGCGATCCGCGCCGGGTTGACGAGATGCTGGCGGTGGCAGCGCAGCAGCGGCGTCTTGTCCTCGAGCGTTTTCAGCGTCAGCTCGGTGAAGTGCTCGTTGCCGTCGGCATCGACCAGATAGACGCCGCTCAGGCGCGACAGCGCGTATTCGACCGCGTCGACCTTGAGCAGGTACACGCGGTTGTGGCCGTAGCACGGCAGCTGCGTCAGCGGCGCATTGCCGCCGATCGCGCCGATCTGCTGCGACTGGCGCTCCTTCCTGAGCCGCGCCAGCGTCTTGGCCAGCCGGGCGGGTTCGACCGGCTTGAGCAGGTAGTCGAAGGCGTGTTCCTCGAAGGCCTGCACGGCGAACTCGTCGAAGGCGGTGACGAAGACGATGTAGGGCATGCGGTCGGGGTCGAGCATCGGCAGCAGCTGCAGGCCGGAAATCTGCGGCATCTGGATGTCGAGGAACACCACGTCCGGATGCAGCCGGTTGATCGCGGCGATGGCCTCGATCGCGTTGCCGGCCTGGCCGACGACCTGCAGGTCGGCCTCGGGGGCGAGCAGTTCGGCCAGCTCGTCGCGGGCCAGCGGTTCGTCGTCGACGATGAGGATCTTGATCATGGCGCGTGCTCCGGCTGCGTTGCCATCGGCAGGTGCAGGATGACGCGGGTGGCGAGCTCGGGCTCGCACTCGACGGCCACGCCGAAGCCCGCGCCGTAACGCGCCTTGATGCGCCGGTCGACGAGGTTCATGCCGAGCCCGTCGCCACCGGGCTTGGGGTGATACAGGCCGGCGTTGTCCTCGACCACCAAGCAGAGCGTATCGCCGCCGTCGCCGGCACGGGCATGGATGCGGACCCGTCCGTGGCCGAGCAGTTGCGAGGTGCCGTGCTTGATCGCGTTCTCGACGACGGGCTGCAGCGAAAACGCCGGCAGTTGCACCGCCAGAAAGCGCTCGGGCAGGTCGATCTCGACCTCGAGCCGGCCGGCGAAGCGCGCCAGTTCGATCTGCAGGTAGGCGTTCACGTGCTCGAGTTCGTCGGCCAGCGTGACCACATCGCTCGGGCGCTTGAGGTTCTTGCGGAAGAAGGTCGACAGGTACTGGATCAGCCGGCGCGCGTGGTCGGGGTCGCGGCGGATCACCGCGCTGATGGTGTTCAGCGCATTGAACAGGAAGTGCGGGTTCACCTGCGCGTGCAGCAGCTTGATCTCGGACTGCGCCAGCAGCTGCTGCTGCGCGTCGATGCGGCCGGCGAGGATCTGCCTTGAAAGCAGCTTGGCGATGCCCTCGCCGAGGGTGCGATTGAGCCTCGAGAACAGCTTGCGCTTGGGCTCGTACAGCTTGATCGTGCCGACGACGCGGTCGCCCTCGCCCTGCAAGGGGATCACCAGCGTCGAGCCGAGCGGGCAGTTGGGCCGGATCGAACAGCGGTAGGGCATGGCGTTGCCGTCGGCGAACACCACCTCGTTGCGGGCGATCGCCTCGAAGGTGTAGGCGGACGTGATCGGCGTGCCGGGCAGGTGGTGGTCGTCGCCGATGCCGATGAAGGCCAGCAGCTTGTCGCGGTCGGTGATCGCCACCGCGCCGACGCCGGTCTCCTCGTAGATGATCCGCGCGACCTTGGTGCTGTTCTCCTGGTTGAAGCCGTCGCGCAGCGCGCCTTCGGCACGGGCGGCGATCTTCAGCGCGCGCGACGAGAACGCGGTCGAGTACTTCTCGAACATCGCCCGCCGGTCGAGCAGGATGCGCATGAACATCGCGCTGCCGATGGTGTTGGCCACGAGCATCGGCAGCGCAATGTGTTCGACCAGCTGCGCCGCCATCGCGAACGGCCGGGCAACGGCGAGGATGATCAGCATCTGCATCACCTCGGCAAGCAGCGCGACGCCGCCGACCAGCAGGGGCCTGAACAGGATGTCGACGCGGCCGCGGCGGATCAGGTAGCGGTGCACCAGCCCGCCGATCAGCCCTTCGGTGACGGTCGAGATCATGCACGCGGTGGCCGTCGGCCCGCCGAGCGAATAGCGGTGCAGCCCGCCGGTGAACCCGACCGCCAGCCCCACCGACGGCCCGCCGAGCAGGCCGCCCAGCACCGCGCCGATCGCCCGGGTGTTGGCGATCGAATCGTCGATGTGCAGGCCGAAATAGGTGCCGAGGATGCAGAAGGTCGAGAAGATCAGATAACACGCCAGCTTGTGCGGCAGCCGGATCGTCACCTGCATCAGCGGGGTGAACAGCGGTGTTTTCGACAGCAGATAAGCGATCACGAGGTAAACGCACATCTGCTGCAACAGCAGCAGGACGAGATTGAACTGGTCGAAGATCATGCCGGGCCTTCCTGACGGCAGCGCCAATGCGTTTGCTACCGATTTTCGGCGGCATGGCGGGTATTTGCAGCTTTTTTCGGTTGTGCGGTCGCACGGTTTCGGGGCGCACGCGTGGCCGGTGCACCGCAATGCGTGCGGCGGAGAATTCTAGCGCCGGCGCGTCTTTCGTATGTAGTGCGCTGCAGAAAACTTCATGATTTCCTGATCTTGGACAAGTGATTCCTGCAAAAAAGTATCGGGGTCTGGCGGTTTTTGTGGTTGTTCGTATGTAGTCGAAAAAATTATGTTTCAGTGGCGCGCGGCCCGGAGCGTTCCGGAGCGCGGCAAGCAGGGCACCGTTTCGGGGCGAAGACCCCGGGCGAAGGCAGGACGGGCCGGACTGGATACGACACACGGAGCAAGCGATGACGACAATGGTTCTGCGCCCGGCCGGGCGCTGTGCAAGCGGGCTGCAGGCCGCCGCCGCCGGCCGGCTACGGGGAAAACCGGATTGGCGCTGCGACGGGGCCGTGGTTTATGGACGGTTGCGCCCGTCCGCCATGTCGACCATGGCCGGTCGGGGGTGATGCCGATGCGCGCCTGTGCACCGTCATCCGTTTTCCGTCAGTTTGCAGTGGGTCGTGCCGCCGGTGCTGCCGGCTGCGGGGAAAGGAGCAGCACCATGACCCCAGACCTTGAAGTCGTCGAACTGCAGGGCAATGAATCGTTCCGCGTCTGGTATCACGGCTATCCGTTCCGTACCGTGCGCTGGCACTACCACCCGGAATACGAGATCCAGCTGATCGCCGAAACCAGCGGCAAATACTTCGTCGGCGACTTCATCGGCGATTTCGCGCCGGGCAATCTGGTGATGACCGGGCCGAACCTGCCGCACAACTGGGTCAGCGAGTTGCCCGAGGGCCAGACCGTCGAGCGCCGCGGGCTGATCGTGCAGTTTCCGGCCGAATACATCAGTAACGGCATCGCCGCGTTTCCGGAGCTGGCGCACACGCAGAAGCTGCTGGCCGAATCGCAACGCGGTCTGGTGTTCTGCGAACACACTGCCGCTGCCGCCCGGCCGATCTTCGACGAACTGCTCGAAGCGCAGGGCTGCCGGCGCATCGTGCTGTTCCTGTCGCTGCTCGACCTGCTGGCGCGCTGCGAGCACCGCCAGCCGCTCGCCAGTGCCGAGTACCGCGCCGATCCGAAGCACTACATGTCGTCGACGATCAACCAGGTGCTGTCGTACATCGGCGAGAACCTCGCCAGCGATCTGCCCGAGGCCGATCTGGCCGAGCTGGCCGGGCAGAGCGTCAGCGCGTTCTCGCGCTACTTCCGCAAGCACACCGGGATGTCGGTCGTGCAGTGCATCAACCGGATGCGGATCAACCGGGCGTGCGAGCTGCTGACGAGCAGCGAGTTCACCGTCACCGAGATCTGCTTCCTCGTCGGCTTCAACAACGTGTCCAACTTCAACCGGCACTTCCTGGCGCAGAAGAACATGCCGCCATCGAAGTTCCGAAGTTGCCAGCAGCTGAACGCCGCCTGCCTCAGCGCCGCCTGACCGGCCGCTGAACTCCGAACCGAACAACCGATCCTGCGCGAAAAACGCGCCGGGAGGGGAGCGCTACATCGTGACATTCCTGGGCATAGACCTCGGCACTTCCGAAGTGAAGGCCATGCTGGTCGACGACGAACAGCGGCTGCTGGCCAGCGATGCCGTCCGGCTCGCCATTGCCAGCCCGCAAGCGCTGTGGTCCGAGCAGAGCCCGGACGAGTGGTGGCACGCCACGCTGAAGGCAATCGACCGGGTGCGCAGCGCCGCGCCCGATGCATTTGCCGCGCTGCGCGGCATCGGCCTCTCGGGGCAGATGCACGGCGCTGTGCTGCTCGACAAGCACCAGCGCGTGCTGCGGCCGGCCATCCTGTGGAACGATACCCGCGCTCACGCTGAGTGCATCGAGCTCGAAGCGCTGGTGCCGCAGTCGCGGCAGATCACCGGCAATCTGGCGATGCCCGGCTTCACCGCGCCCAAGCTCCTGTGGCTGCAGAAGTACGAGCCGGCGATCCGTGCCCGCGTCGACAAGGTGCTGCTGCCCAAGGACTACATCGCCTTCCGGCTGACCGGCGAATTCGTCTCGGAGATGTCCGACGCCGCCGGCACGCTGTGGCTCGACGTGGCCGGCCGTGACTGGTCCGACCGGATGCTGAACGCCACCGGGCTGGACCGCGCCAGCATGCCGCGGCTGGTCGAAGGTTCGCAGGCCGGTGCCGCGCTGCGGCCGGCGCTGGCGGCCGAATGGGGCATCGCCCACGAAGTCGTCGTGGCCGGCGGCGCCGGTGACAACGCAGCGGCGGCGGTCGGCATCGGCGCGGTGTCCCCGGGAGATGCCTTCATCTCGCTCGGCACGTCGGGCGTGATGTTCGTTGCCAACGAACGCTTTCTGCCGAATCCGGCACAGGCCGTGCACGCTTTCTGCCACGCGCTGCCGCAGCGCTGGCACCAGATGAGCGTGATGCTCTCGGCCGCCGCCAGCCTGACGTGGGCGTCGCAGCTGACGCAGACGCCGGTCGGCGATCTGGCCGGGCTGGCGCAGCGTGCCGATGCCGCCCGCGCGCCGCTGTTCCTGCCTTACCTGAACGGCGAACGCACGCCGCACAACAATGCCCGCGCCAGCGGCACGCTGCTCGGCCTGAGCGGCACCAGCGACCGCGCCGCCGTCGGCTACGCGGTGATGGAGGGCGTCGCCTTCGGCCTGGCCGACGGCTATGCCGCGCTGGCGGCGACCGGCAGCCGCGTCGGGACCGCGTCCTTCGTCGGCGGCGGTTCGAAAAGCCGCTTCTGGGGCGAACTGATCGCCAGCGCCACCGGTATCACGCTGCTGCGCCACGCCAACGGCGATTTCGGCGGCGCGTTCGGCGCGGCCCGGCTTGCCCGGCTGGCGGTGGGCGGTGAAGCGGTCGAGGCCGTCTGCACCGTGCCGCCGGTGGCCGAAGCGATCCGCCCGAATCCCGAAATGGCCGCGTTGCTGCACGCGCGGCACGACCGGTTCCGCCGTGCCTACGCGGCGCTGGAACCCGAATTCGCCCGGGCCTGAGGCCCGCCGACCAACCGAGAGAAGGAGAGCGCCAGACACGGCCCTGTTGAACCGAACCGGCCGCGCCATGAGCGTCGGTGCATTCCCGTAGTCCCTTTGTGATGAGAGATCTGGAGATCGCCATGTACCACTCGAACCGTTTTCTGAACCTGACCGTCAAGACCCTCGCCGCCGGCCTCTGTGCCGCTGCCATCGCCGCACCAGTGCAGGCTGCGCCGCTGAAGATCGGCATGTCGTTCCAGGAGCTGAACAACCCGTACTTCGTGACCATGAAGGAAGCGCTGGAGCAGGCCGCCGGCTCGATGGGCGCGCAGGTCGTGATCACCGACGCCCGCCACGACGTCTCGAAGCAGATCAGCGACGTCGAAGACATGGTGCAGAAGAAGATCGACATCCTGCTGCTGAACCCGACCGATTCGGTCGGCATCCAGAACGCGGTGAAGTCGGCCAAGAAGGCCGGTGTCGTCACCGTCGCCGTCGACGCGCAGGCACAGGGACCGATCGACTCCTTCGTCGGCTCGAAGAACTACGACGCCGGCGTGATGGCCTGCGACTACCTTGCCAAGAACATCGGCAGCAGCGGCGACGTGGCGATCCTCGACGGCATCCCGGTCGTGCCGATCCTCGAACGCGTGCGCGGCTGCAAGGCGGCGCTGGCCAAGTACCCGGGCATCAAGATCGTCTCGGTGCAGAACGGCAAGCAGGAACGCGCCACCGCGCTGACGGTGACCGAGAACATCCTGCAGGCCAATCCGAAGCTCAAGGGCATCTTCAGCGTCAACGACACCGGTTCGCTCGGTGCGCTGTCGGCGATCGAAGCCTCGGGCAAGGACGTGAAGCTGACCAGCGTCGACGGTGCGCCGGACGCGATCAAGGCACTGCAGAAACCGAACTCGAAGTTCATCGCCACCAGTGCGCAGTATCCGCGTGATCAGGTCCGCCTGGCGCTGGCGATCGCGATGGCGAAGAAGTGGGGCGCCAACGTCCCGGCCACGGTGCCGGTCGACGTGAAGCTGATCGACAAGGCCGGCGCCAAGACTTTTAGCTGGTAAGACGCTGTCCGTGATCCGGTTTGCTGTGTGGCGGATCACGGACCGGTTTGCAGATGTAGCTGCGTCCGGGGACTGATGCCCGGGCGCGCCAACCCTCCCAAGGGGGGACGATGAGTCAAAGCCACAATCAAACCATCCTGACGCTGGAACACATCTCGAAGTCGTTCCCGGGCGTGAAGGCGCTGCAGGACATCCACCTGTCGGTGAACCGCGGCGAAGTGCATGCGCTGCTCGGCGAGAACGGTGCCGGCAAGTCGACGCTGATGAAGATCCTCTGCGGCATTCACCAGCCCGACGAAGGCCGCATCGTGTTCGATGGCGCCGAGCGGCATTTCGAGCGCTACAACGACGCGATTGCCGCCGGCATCGGCATCATTTTCCAGGAGTTCAGTCTGATTCCGGACCTGAACGCCGTCGAGAACATCTTCCTCGGCCGCGAGCGGACCAACCGGGCCGGGCTGCTGAGCAAGGCCGAAATGCGCCATCGCGCGGCGATGATTTTCGACCGTCTCGGCATCGACATCGACCTGACCGTGCCGGTGCGGCACCTGTCGGTCGCCGAGCAGCAGTTCGTCGAGATCGCCAAGGCGCTGTCGCTGAATGCCAAGGTGCTGGTGCTCGACGAGCCGACCGCGACGCTGACGCCGAGCGAGGCCGAGCACCTGTTCTCGATCATGCGCGAACTCAAGGCGCACGACGTGGCGATGATCTTCATCTCGCACCACATGGAAGAGATCTTCGCCGTCTGCGACCGCATCACCGTGCTGCGCGACGGCCAGTACGTCGGCACGACCGACGTCGCGACGACCGATGTCGACGCGCTGGTCGAGATGATGGTCGGCCGCCGGCTCGAGCAGAGCTTTCCGCCCAAACCGGCGCGCAACCGCGACGCCCGCAAGGTGCTCGAAGTGCGCGCGCTGCAGCGCTACAAGCACGATCCGGTCAACCGCTTCGACCTGCACGAGGGCGAGATCCTCGGTTTTGCCGGCCTCGTCGGTTCGGGCCGGACCGAGCTGGCACGCGCGGTGATCGGCGCCGATCCGGCGCACCGCAAGGAGGTGTGGCTGAACGGCGTGCCGGTGAAGCTGAACAACGCCGGTGACGCGCTGGCGCAGGGCATCGGCCTGCTGCCCGAGAGCCGCAAGACCGAGGGGCTGATTCTCGACTTCTCGATCCGCGACAACATCTCGATCAACAACCTCGGCAAGTACCAGCGTGTCGGGCCGCTGATCGACCAGGGGCTCGAAGGCCGCACCACGGTCGACGTGATGCGCCAGGTCGGCGTCAAGGCGCCGGGGCCGGGCACGCGCGTCGGCACGCTGTCGGGCGGCAACCAGCAAAAGGTCGTGATCGCGCGGTGGCTCAACCACCACTGCAAGATCCTGATCTTCGACGAGCCGACCCGCGGCATCGACGTCGGCGCCAAGGCCGAAATCTACAACCTGATGCGCCGGCTCACGGCGCAGGGCTACGCGATCATCATGATCTCGTCGGAGCTGCCGGAAATCGTCGGCATGTGCGACCGGGTCGCGGTGTTCAAACAGGGCGCCATCGTCACCGTACTGGAAGACGACGCCATTGAATCGAACGAGGTAATGCGCCATGCAACCGCAGGTTCTCACCATGAATTCGCCTGACACCGCCAAGGCGGCGCCGGGCTTCGCCACCCGCTACAAGCGCTTCAGCCAGTCGCCGGTGTTCTTTCCGCTGATCGGCCTCGTGCTCGTCTGCATCGCCATGACGCTGACGACCGAGCATTTCTTCGACCCGGACAACCTCGTCAACATCGCCCGCCAGGTGTCGGTGAACGCGATCATCGCCGTTGGCATGACCTGCGCCATCCTCTCCGGCGGCATCGACTTGTCGGTCGGCGCGGTGATGGCGCTGGCCGGTACGCTGATGGCCGGGCTGATGGTCGGCGGCATGCCGCCCGAAGCGGCGATCGCCATCGGCCTCGGCGTCGGCCTGCTGTTCGGCGTCGCCAACGGCTTCTTCGTCGCCTACGCCGGCATGCCGCCGATCATCGTCACGCTGGCGACGATGGGTATCGCCCGCGGCATCGCGCTGATCTATACCGGCGGCTACCCGATCGACGGGCTGCCGGACTGGTTCGCCTTCTTCGGCAGCGGCAAGGTGCTGGGGCTGCAGGCGCCGGTGCTGATCATGCTACTGGTGTTCGTTGCCGCCTACGTGCTGCTCGACCACACCCCGGTCGGCCGCTACATCTACGCGATCGGCGGCAACGAGGAGGCGACCCGGCTCTCCGGCGTGCGCGTGCCGCGCTACAAGCTGCTGGTCTACGGCTTGTCGGGCCTGACCGCGTCGATTGCCGGTCTGGTGCTGACCTCGAGGCTGATGTCCGGCCAGCCCAACGCCGGCGTGTCGTTCGAGCTCGACGCGATCGCCGCGGTGGTGATGGGCGGCACGGCGATCTCGGGCGGCCGTGGTTCCATCGTCGGCACGCTGATCGGCGCGGTGATGCTGGGCGTGCTCAACAACGGGCTGAACATGATGGGCGTGTCGCCCTACGTCCAGAACATCATCAAGGGCGTGATCATCCTGCTGGCGATCTATATCAGCCGCGAGCGAACCAAACGCCGCTAGCGACCGCCAGCACGCCGCGAATCCTGCGTTGCACGCGCTTGCCGTACCCGAATGTACTGTCAGCGCGCGTACGCCTTGCCTTCGCAGCGTGCTGACGGCCGCTGAGTCCCCGGCCCTTTAACCCAGTCGTGCACACCGATGCCGGCGGCAAAACCGCCCGGCAGGGGGCGCTGCACGCCGCGAATTCCACCTGCTTCACCTTTCTTTTGGAGCGCACCATGAGCAAGTACCAGTATCACGAAGTCGACATGAACGCCGTCGTCTGCCACGGCCCGAAGGACTACCGCTACCAGAAGGTCCGCCGCCCCAAGGCCGGTGCGCGCGAGCTGGTCATCAAGATCGACGCCTGCGGCATCTGCGCCAGCGACTGCAAGTGCCATTCGGGCGCGGCGATGTTCTGGGGCAGCAACAGCACCGAGAGCTGGGTCAAGCCGCCGGTGGTGCCGGGGCACGAGTTCTTCGGCACCGTGGTCGAGGTTGGCGACGGCGCCGACGAACACTTCGGCTGCAAGGCCGGCGAGCGCGTGATCGCCGAGCAGATCGTCCCGTGCGAGAAGTGCCGCTTCTGCAAGAGCGGCAAGTACTGGATGTGCGAGGTTCACAACATCTTCGGCTTCCAGCGCGAAGTCGCCGAAGGCGGCATGTCCGACTACATGCGCCTGCCATCGAACGCCGTCGTCCACAAAATTCCGGATTCGGTATCGCTCGAGGACGCAGCGATCATCGAGCCGCTGGCGTGCGCGGTGCACACAGTCAACCGCGGCGACATCCAGCTCGACGACGTGGTGGTGATCGCCGGCGCGGGCCCGATCGGGCTGATGATGGTGCAGGTCGCCAGACTGAAAACGCCGAAGAAGCTGGTCGTCATCGATCTGGTGCGCGAGCGGCTCGATCTGGCGCTGCAGTTCGGTGCCGACGTGGTGATCGATCCGTCGAAGGAAGACGCCAAGGCCATCGTCGATGCGCTGACCAACGGCTACGGCTGCGATGTCTACATCGAGGCGACCGGCGCGCCGATCGGCGTCAACCAGGGCCTGAGCCTGATCCGCAAGCTCGGCCGTTTCGTCGAGTTCTCGGTGTTCGGCAAGGAAACCACTGCCGACTGGTCGATCATCGGCGACCGCAAGGAGCTGGACATCCGCGGCGCCCACCTTGGCCCGTACTGCTACCCGATCGCGATCGACCTGCTCGACCGCGGCCTCGTGACGTCGAAGGGCATCGTTACCCACAAGTACACGCTGGAAGAGTGGGACACCGCGATCAAGGTGGCCGATTCGCTTGACTCGATCAAGGTGCTGCTGACCCCCAATGCGGGCTGACGCCGCAAGCCTGCTGGCGGCGTTGCGCTCGCTGGTCGTACTGCTTGTACTGCCTACATTTCGCGCGCCTTGCCAGCACAGTTGCTCTGGATTTTGCTTCCGGCTTATCTAACGTTCAGCCCGCCCTCGGACGGGCATGAAGGACTCCCATGGCTTATGTGATCGGTGTCGACATCGGCACCCAGAGTACCAAGGCGCTGCTGGTCGATGCCGGCGGTGCCATCATTGCCCAGCACGCGCAGGGCTATCAGGTCGACACGCCCCGGCCACTGTGGGCCGAGCAGTGGCCGCAGGTCTGGTTCGATGCGGTGTGCGAATGCGTACGGCAGGTGATGGCCAAGAGCGCAGTGCCGCCGGCGAGCGTGCGCGCAATCTGCGTCAGCAGCCTGTACGGCGGCTCGGGCATTCCGGTCGACGCGGACATGAACCCGCTGCACCCGTGCCTGATCTGGATGGACCGGCGCGCCGGCGACGAGGTCGAGCGGGTGAAGACCGGGGTCGACCTAGAGCGGCTGTACGACCTCACCGGCAACGGCGTCGACAGCTATTACGGCTACACCAAGATGCTGTGGCTCAAGCATCAGCGGCCCGAAGTCTGGGCGAAAACGCGCTACCTGCTGCCGCCGAACAGCTACGTGAACTACCTGCTGACCGGCGAGGTCGCCGTCGACCACAGCTCGGCTGGCAACATCGGCGGCGTCTACGACATCCGGGCGCGGACGTGGTCGGCCGAGGCGATGGCGATGCTCGGCATTCCGGCGGCCATGATGCCGGAGCGGCTGGTGCACAGCAGCGACGTGGTCGGCGGGTTGCTGCCGCAATGGGCCGATGCGCTCGGGCTGGCGGCCGGTACGCCGGTGATCGCCGGTGGCGTCGACGCGGCGGTGGCGACGTTCGCCGCCGGCGTCGTCAAGGCCGGCGACCATGTGGCGATGATCGGCACCAGCATGTGCTGGGGCTATCTGAACAAGGACGTCGACGCCCGTCACGGCCTGATCAGCATGCCGCACGTCTACAACGGCGAGCGCGACAACTACATCTTCGGCGGCGCGATCACCGCCGGTGCATCGGTCAGCTGGTTCCGCGACGCGTTCTGCCAGACCGAGATCGCCGAGGGCAGGGCGCAGGGCGTCGATCCGCACGTGCTGCTCGAGCAGCGTGCGCAGGCGGTGCCGGCCGGGGCAGACGGCGTGCTGTTCCTGCCCTATCTGATGGGCGAGCGCAGCCCGGTCTGGGATGCCAAGGCCAGCGGGGCCTTCGTCGGGCTGTCGCTGTTCCACAGTCGCGCCCATCTGTATCGCGCAGTGCTCGAAGGCGTGACCTTCGCGCTCAAACACAATATGGAGGCCGGCGCCCGCGGCGCCGAACGGCTGGACGAGCGCCTGATCGTCGTCGGCGGCGCCGCACATTCGGATCTGTGGATGCAGATCATTGCCGACATCACCGGCTACCCGGTTTACACCATCGTCGAGGAAGTCGAGGCGGCGCTCGGTGCGGCACTGCTCGCGGCAGTCGGCACCGGCATGGTTGGCGCGGCGGATGCCGAGCGCGGCTGGGTGACGCTGGCCGAACGCGCCCGGCCAGAGCCGCAGGCGTGGGCGCGTTACCAGAAGCTGTACGACCTGTACTGCGATCTCTATCCCAGCCTGAAGCCGGTGATGCACGGGCTGGCTTCGATCTGACCCTTTCTTTTGTGTGCCGGCTCGGTCCGGCCTTTCTTGGAATTTTGCAATGAACCTGTTTCCCGACCTGAACGGCAAACACATCCTTGTCACCGGCGCTGCCAGCGGCATCGGTCTGGCCATTGCACAGCGGCTGGTGCAGGCCGGTGCCCACGTGATCGCCGGTGTGCGCAAGCCGCAGGATGCCGAGCGGCTGCGCCGCGACGAAGGCTTCGAGCCGCTGCTGCTCGATGTCGGCGATCTGGCGTCGGTCGGCAGTGCGCTGAACGATCTGCGGCCGCTCGACGGCCTCGTCAACTGCGCCGGCATCGCCTCGCTCGAAGGCTGCCTAGAGCTTGACCCGGCCGAGTTCGACCGGGTGATGGCGGTCAACGCACGTGGTGCGGCGCTGGTGGCCAAGCACGTGGCCAAGGCCATGGTCGCCGCCAGCAGGCGCGGTGCCATCGTCAACGTCTCGAGCCAGGCCGCGCTGATCGCGCTGGATTCGCACCTGAGCTACTGCGCATCGAAGGCGGCGCTCGACGCGATCACGCGGGTGATGGCGCTCGAACTCGGCCCGCTCGGCATCCGTGTCAACAGCGTCAACCCGACGGTGACGCTGACGCCGATGGCGGTGGCAGCATGGAGCGATCCGGCCAAGCGCGATCCGGCGCTGGCGGCGATCCCGCTCGGCCGCTTCGCCGAACCGGTCGAGGTTGCCGACCCGGTGCTGTTCCTGCTCAGCGACGCGGCGGCGATGATCACCGGCGTCAGCCTGGCCGTCGATGGCGGTTATACCTGCCGCTGATGGCAAAAAAAGAGGGGCAGGCCGTGGCCTGCCCCTGTGAGCGTACTGCGTCTAAGAGATCCTGGCCGCAATATGCCCGTTCTGAATGACCGCCGTGTGTCAGCCCGGTGCGAGCAGCCGTCGCAGCGGCGTCGGAATGCCGGCGGCCAGCGCTTCGTCGCGGCCGAACCAGCGCAGCGTGTCGTTGTCGGCCAGCGCGGTCGCGCCAAGCAGTGCCGCCGGTTGCGGCGTGATCGTCAGTTTGAAGTGGGTGAACACGTGGACGAAGTCGGGCTGCGCCGGTTCGAGTGCAACCGCGAGCCCCAGCGCGTCGGCGCAATGGCGTTCGGCACCGAGCGTGTCGGCCGTTTCGGGCAGGCTCCACAGCCCGCCCCAGATGCCGGTCGGCGGGCGCTTCTGCAGCAGCAGCCGGCCCTTGTCGTCGCGGATCAGCAGCATCACCGTGCGGCGCTCGGGCACCGCCTTCTTCGGTTTCGGTGTCGGCAGCTCGGCCTGGCGGCCGGTGATCCGCGCGATGCAGTCGCTCGCGACCGGACAGGCGAGGCATGCAGGCTTCTTCGGCGTGCACACGGTTGCGCCGAGGTCCATCTGTGCCTGCGTGTACGCGGGCATGTCGGCGGCAACCGGCAGCAGGCTGTCGGCCAGCGCCCACAGCCGGTTCTCGATCGCCTTCTGGCCGGGAAAACCGTCGATGCCGGCCCAGCGCGCCAGTACGCGCTTGACGTTGCCGTCGAGGATCGCCGCGCGGGTGCTGAACGAGAACGCGGCGATCGCCGCGGCGGTCGAGCGGCCGATGCCGGGCAGCGTTTCGATCTCGGCCGGCGCGTGCGGAAACACGCCACCGAAATCGGCCATCACCGCCTGCGCCGCCTTGTGCAGATTGCGCGCGCGGCTGTAGTAGCCGAGGCCGCTCCACAGCGCGAGCACGTCGTCGAGCGGCGCGGCGGCCAGACTGGCAATGTCCGGGAAGCGGGCGAGAAAGCGCTGGTAGTAGTCGATGACCGTGGTCACCTGCGTCTGCTGCAGCATGATTTCCGACAGCCAGACGCGGTATGGGTCGGCAACCTGCCACGGCAGGTCGTGCCGGCCGTGGTCGCGCTGCCAGCCGACCAGCCGGGTGGCGAACGCACTCATTGCCGGGCCTTGGCCGGCTTGGCGGGCGCCTTGGGGGCGGGTTTGGCGGCCGGCTTGGCCGTCTTGCGCTGCGCCGCCTTCTCGGCTGCGGCCTTCCGGGCCAGTTCGGCCTCGTGCGCCCTGGCCTTCGCCGCTTCCTCGGCCTTCTGCCGCTCGAGCAACTGGTGCTTCAGCGCGGCGTAGTCGACGTGATAGCTCGGCGCGGCGATCGGCCCGGTGAGTTCGATCGGCAGGATCAGCCCGGCCAGACCCTTGAGTTCGGGCACGTCGGGGTTGGCGCCGGCCTTGAGCTTGTAGTCGAGCCGCCCCTCGCCGAGATCCATGCTGCCGCTGCCGGCCAGCCGCAGCACGCCGGCGCGGACCAGCAGGTCGTTGTTGGTCGCGACGCCGTGCTTGAGCTGCAGCGTGGCATTCAGCTCCGAAAAGCGCGTCCGGGCTTCGAGGTTGGGCAACTGGGTGACTTCGCCGTTCATCGCCTTGATCTGGCGGCTGGCGGTGCGCAGCAGCGCCTCGATGTCGATGCCGCGGACCGAGCCCTTGGACAACTGGACGCGCACGTCGCCGCCGGCGGTCTTGCGCAGGTCGGCGAGCCGGTCGCCGACGGCGCTGACGTCGAGGTCGAGGTGGCCGCGTCCCTCGAAGCGCGAGGTGTCGAGCAGGTCGGTCAGCAGCATGTTGATGTTCATGTTCGACAGCTTCTGCGTCGCGTGCCAGCGCGGCTTGCCGCGACCGTTGTCGATTTCGAGTCGGCCGGAGAGCTGGCCGCCGTAGACATTGGCGGCGAGCGGGTCGAGTACGAGCTTGCGGCTCCTGGCGGTCAGGCCGAGGGCGATGTCGTTGAAGTGCAGCTTGTTCATCGTCAGCTGGCCGATCTTCAACTGGCCCTGCGCGTCGAGCCGGTCCAGCCACTGGAAGGCCATCGGCGTTGTCGCCGAGACGCCCTTGGCGCCGGCGGCAACCGCCGGCAGATAGGGTGTCAGGTCGAGCTGGGCCAGATCGACGTCGAAGCCGTAGTGCGGCGTGATGAAGTCGTCGACGTTGAACAGCGCCTTGACCGGCGAGTGATCGAGCGTCCCCCGGCTTTCGAGCCGGATCGTCTCGTTGCGCAGGTTCAGCGCGGCGGTGCCGGCCAGCGCGAACGGAATCGCGCCGCGCGGCAGCGCCTTGTTGCCGTACTGGCCGGCGAGCTGGTAGCTCGGCAGCCGCGCCAGCGTGCCGCTGTAAAGCTCGAGCGGGCTGACGAAGTTCAGCGCCAGCGTCTGCTGCTGCGTGATCAGCTCGACGTTGATCCGCGCCTGGTCGGCGCGCATCAGTCCCTGCAGCGTCCCCGACAGCTGCGGCACCGAGACGCCGGCGGCGAAGCGGCCGCGCGGCCCCTGCATCCGCAGCGCCAGTTTCGGCCGGTCGAGCTGCATCGTGCTCTCGGTGACCTTGAGCGCCGGCAGGTTCAGTTCGCCCTGCCAGTCCTGCACGCCGCGGCGGCCGTGTCCGGTGATCTTCAGCTCGCCGCCGGCGAGCCGCAGCGGTTGCCAGCCGTAGACGAGGTTGCCGACGGCGGTCAGCCCGCTGGCTTCGATGTCGACGCCGGGCTTGCTCGGCCCCTGCTGCTTGAGCTCGAAGCGCAGGTCGGCGACCGACAACCGGCGCTCCGCCTCGGTGTAGCGCATCGCTGCGCCAACCTCGACGCTGCCGCGCCACCACGGGGTGGCGCCGTCGCCGATCTGCAACTGGCCGCCGGCCGTGAGCTTGCCGTTCTTCGGGTCGGCGAGGTTGTCGAGGCTGAAGTCGAGGCCCGACAAGGTGCCGTTGACGCCGACCAGCGCGTCGCGATAGACGAGCTTGGCCTGGTCGAAATGCAGCGCGTCGAGGCGGATGTCGACCTTGCGCGGGTGTGTCGGGTCGGCAAGCAGGTCTTCGAAGTTGTAGGTGCCGTCGGCAAAGCGCTCGATCGTCAGCTCGGGGCTGTCGATCTCGACCTGGTCGATCACCGGCTTGCCGCGCAGCAGCGGCCACAGCGCCAGCCGCACGCGCACGCGGTCGGCGTGCATGAAGCGGGTCTGGGTGTCGGGCTGGGTCAGCGTGACGTCGCCGAGCGTGAACGCCGGGCGGGGCAGCAGCACGAAGCGGGCATTGCCGGCAACGGTGAGCGTGCGGCGGGTCTCGGACGCGATCTGGCTGGCGAGCGTTTCGCGCAGCACGGTGGCTTCGACAAAGTACGGCACGATGCCGATCAGCAGCGTCAATCCGGCGATCAGAAGCAGAAAGATCCGGAATGGCCGCGAGTGGCGCAGGTCCATCGGGCGTAGTCTCCTGCGGCCCGTACCGCGAACCGGTCGCGCAAGGCGCGGTATCGGTGCTGGCAGGGTCGCATATTGTAGGGGCCGCCCCTGGCAAACCGGGTTGCGGCGCGCCGGCGTTAACAAACAGGCGCGTTTTGAAACGGCGAACGCCCGATTATCACTAAGACCCGTGGGAAATCAAAGTGCTAAGATTTGGCTCTCCCTCCGTCCGCTTGGCTTTCCCATGCACCAGACCGAAATCAAAGTCCGTGGCTACCATCTCGACCTGTACGGCCACGTCAACAATGCACGCTATCTCGAATTTCTCGAGGAAGCGCGCTGGGAAACGCTTGAAGCGCACGGCGACCTCGACTGGTTCATGCAGCGCCGGCTGGCGCTGGTCGTCAGCCGCATCGACATCCGCTACAAGCGCCCGGCGACGATGGGCGACGTGCTGCTGGTCGAAACCCGGTTGGACCGGCTCGACGAGCGCGCCGGCGTCATCGCCCAGCGCATCGTCCGCCAGGACAACGGCAAGCTCGTTGCCGAGGCCGACGTGACCTTCGCGGTGATCCACCCGGAAACACCGGGCGCGCTGAAGCTCGACGGCGAACTGGCCGAGCGGCTGGCGGTGCTGGCGGGAGTGGCGGCATGAAAAGGCTGCTGGCGATCGCGCTGATCGCGCTGCTGGCCGCCTGCGCCGGCGTGCCGACCTCGTACGAGAAACCGAAGGTGTCGGTTGCCGGGATCGCGATCAAGGACATCGGCCTGTTCGAGCAACGCTTTACCCTGACCCTGCGCGTGCAGAACCCGAACGACATCTCGGTGCCGGTGTCGGGGCTGAACGCCAAGCTCGAGGTCAACGGCAAGCCGGTGGCCGACGGCGTGTCGAACGCCAGCGTGACGATTCCGGCGCTCGGCGAGGCGACGGTGCCGGTCGACATCGTCAGCAACCTCGGCGGGCTGGCGCGGCTGCTCAAGCAGGGCAACGGCGCCGCGCCGTCGTACCGGCTGCACGGCAAGCTGTTCTCGCCGTGGCGGCCGGGCGGCATCGATTTCGACCAGAAGGGTGATCTGCCGGCGCTCGGCGAGATCCTGCCGGCCGGCGACGCGCCGAAGACCGGGACGTTCTGATGGGCGTGATCAGGGCGCTGCTGTGGGCGTCGCTGGTGCTGGTGTTCGTGGCGCTGGCGCTGCTCGCCGGCGTGTTCTTCGGCAAGCGGCTCGCCGATACCGATGCGGCGGCGCAGGACGCGCGCATCGCCGCGCTCGGCCGCGAGCTGTCGCAAAGCCGTGGCGAAGTTCACCGGCTCCGTGACGAACTGACGGCGATGGCCAGCCGGGCCGCCGCCGAGGCCTCCGCGGCCAGCACCGTCGTCGCGGCCGATGCCGTGCAAGCGGCGCCCGCCGTGGCGCCGGTTCGCGAGCCGGCGTATCGCCGCTTCGGCAACACGAGCTGCACGCTGTCGGTCGGCGGCGGCGGTGTCGACGACGATTGCGTCGAGTTGCGGCGCATCTCGGCGTCTCAGCCCAGCGGCAGGTAGGCGTCGAAGCGGGTGCTGTCCCCTAGGTAATCGAAGTTCGGTTTCAGTCCCGCCAGCCACGGCGCGAGCCGCGGCCGCTTGACCACGACACGCTGGCGGGCGATGCGCCTTGCCGGCGCGAGCAGCGCATCGGCATCCGGATCGCCGCCGATCAGCGCCTGGAACATCGCCATTTCCTTCTTCGACTTCGCGCGCTTGTCCGGCTCGGGAAACATCGGGTCGAGAAAGACCACGTCGAACGACTTTGCGTCGGCGTCGATCAGCCATTGCAGCGAATCGGCGTGGACCAGCGTCATCCGGCCGGCGATCTCCGCCGTTCCGGCATCCAGCGCCGCACGGCGCAAGCCGTCCTCGAGCAGCGCCGCGGCCACCGGGCTGCGCTCGATCAGCGTGACCGTACAGCCGAGGCTGGCGAGCACGAAGGCATCGCGCCCCTGGCCGGCGGTCGCGTCGAGCACGCCCGGATTCGCACCGCCCTTGAGCCCGACCGCCTTGGCGACCGGCTGGCCGCGGCCGCCGCCGAACTTGCGCCGGTGCGCCGCGGCGCCTTCAACAAAGTCGACGCAGACGCGCGCCTTGTCGCCGGCCTGCTGCAGCACCAGCCGGCCGTCCTCGAACGCCAGGTAGTGGCCGCCGGCCGGTGCGTCGTGCACCGGCGCAAAGCCGTAGCGCGCGGCCAGTTCGCCGGCGACGGTGTCACCGGCATTCAACAACATCTGCATTTCATGGAGCCTGTTCAAAGTCTTTTCGCGCCTGCGTTCGGCGTAGTACCGGTGGCGGGCAAGGCGCAAGTCGCGCCACGGTACGCGTACCGTAAGCGGCTTGCAACGCGGTACGCCGCCGGTAATGCACCGAACCCGCAGTGCCGGGCCGGAAAAAATCATCCACTGTGTTGCGACTCTTGCCAACAGGTGGTTATCGCCTGTATCGCACGTCTTATGCCTGACTTTTTTCCGGTTCGGCGCAGGCGTGAAAAGGCTTTGAATGGGCTCCTAATACTCCGGTGCCGGGGTCGGGATGGTCACCGGGCCGAAGTTTACCGGCTCGAAGCACGGCCGGTAACGGACGCGCGGCAGCCGCGCCGCCGGATCCTGCTTGTAGAACGCCTTGAGCTGCTCGTAGATGGCCGGGTAATGGTCGGTCAGCGCGTGCGGCGTCTCGAAGAAGTATTCGGAGAACACCGCGAAGCACTCGGCCGGGTTTTCGGCCGCATACAGGTCGATCGGGCTGTAGAGCTGGTGGTCGGCGCGGCGGCTCAGGTCGTCGAAGGCCAGCGAGAAACTGCGCTTCCAGCCGGCGTAGTCCATGCCCTTGTGCAGCGGCGGGCAGCCGTTGGCGTCGCCCGAGCGCATGTCGAGCTTGTGGGCGAACTCGTGGATGACGACGTTCCAGCCGTCGAGCCACGGCGATTCGGACACGTCGAGCCAGGACAGCAGCACCGGGCCGTCGCTGCGCGCCTGGCCGGCGAGTTCCTGCTCGAATTCGTGCACCAGGCCAATGTGGTCGGTATAGCGGTCGCGGCTGAGGAACTGCCCCGGGTAGACGATGACCTCGTGCCAGTCGTCGTAGGCGTCGAAGCCGAGATGGAGGATGGGCAGCACCGCCTGCGCCGCCAGCAGCACGCGCGCCGCGTCGGCGAGCTCCAGCCCGTTCACCGGGGTGATCGTCTTCTCGGCCAGAAACCACGCGGCGTGGTCGCGCAGGGTCAGCCGTTCGCTGTCGGACAAGCCGATGAACAGCGGCGCACGCATCACCTGCTGCCACAGCGCATCGGGAATCGGGTTGGCGGCCAGCAGTCTGGCGCGTTTGCGGGTCTTGAGAAAGCCGAACATGCGGTCTCCTTGTTTACCCGTTCAGATGGGCCCGGCAGAAATAGATTCAATGACCGGACGGCGCGTATCGACGGTCATCGGCCCGGCCGCAACGCTGGCGAGCCTCGCGCTTGTGGCCCGGCAGCCGCAACGGCAAGCTGCACCCACGCCGGCGCAAGGCCGGCGGAGCATCCGACAACAAGGCCGCAGGCCACAGGGAGAGACAAGATGAAGCTGCAACTCGTAAGCATGGCGCTGGCGACGGCCGCCGCAACCGGCAGCGCCGCCGGCCAAATCAATGTGGTGTGCCAGACCACCAAGGGCGCGATCGACATCGTCATCCGCCCGGAATGGAGTCCCAAGGGTGCGGAGCGCTTCCTGCAACTGGTCGACGCCGGCCACTTCAACCGCGTGCCGTTCTTCCGCTGCATCGACGGCGTGCTGTGCCAGTTCGGCTTTCCGCAATCGAAGGCCGCGGCAAAAAAATGGCCGGCGATCGCCGACGACCTAAAGCAGCCGGCACTGCGATCGTTCAAGCGCGGCTATATCAGCTTCGCCGGTGCTGGCACTAACTCCCGCACCGAACACCTGTTCATCACGCTGGGCGAAAAGGTCGAACACCTCGGCACCCAGCCGTGGGAAACACCGATCGGCTATGTGACACCTGCGTCGATGCAACAGACCGTCAGCCGTTTCAACATGAGCTACGGCGATATTCCGCCCTGGGGCAAGGGGCCGGATGTGCAGAAGCTGCAGGCACCGGGGGTGGCCGAGTATCTGAAACAGAACTACTCGGCGTTGGATTACATCCTGTCGTGCAAGCGGGGGTGAGGTTGGTTTTGCTTGGAGGGCTATTTAATGATTAAGCTAAGGGGCGGCGAAACACCGTCTCGGAGAACGAAGTTAGCGCTTTGAGCGAATTGTTATGCATCACTTACGCAGTGGTTTATGGGGGTGCGAATCGTCTCGCCATTTTTCATTTCTAAACGATATAAGCTGCAAGATGGGTAGATGTCTCGCAATAACTGCTTGATGATCAACTCCGTGTCTGGCGAAATTTTTGTCCCGAGAGTTACCGATTCTAGTTCATTAGGATGAAATTTGTAATCACCAAATTGTGAGTCTCCTTCATTTGGGCGCCACGTAATAGCTCGCCATTCTTGTTCGTATGCCCATTCAGATTTTTTTGTATAGCAAATAGCTCTCATCGTAGATTCTCTCAGCTGCTTGGTATCTCCATAAAGAAGAAAGTCAAGCCCCGCTCCAACTACTGGAGGGCTTTCAGAGTATCTTGTTTGTTTTGCTTCAAGAAATGGCGTAGACAACTCTGGAATGTGCCTAAATCCTAGAACACACCCCTTATGACCCTCGGCGTAATTTGCCCACATTGCATCGTTGCTGTGATTGGTTGTGAGACAAATTACCCGTGCAGTGGATAAGAGCGCGCTTCCGATAAAATCACGCAGGCCAGATGCTACATAGGTATCTGGGTCTTCATTTCTAGGTGTAGCAAGTGCGGCAATTATTTCTGCGTTAGGAATTTTTTGAATAATTAGCTCTCTTGTGATTCTAAGTAAGAGTCTTGCGGATGGAGAAAGGGTTGACTCGTCAATATTGGTTTTCTCAGTCGCTATTTTAAGCAGAGTTTCAGGGAATTCTTTAGAAGCTTCGGCAATCGTTGGCTCAAAGCGTGGCATGCGCTGGAACTCGGCCGGATCGTTGAAAAGCAATGGGCTTGACCATCTTAGGCGAGAGTTCTGTAAGACGATCAAAGCAGTGTTGGACGAGGTGTACTTATAGAGTTTTTCTGGGTGCGTCATGGTTTTAGTGTGGTGCATTACAGGGTAAATAAAGAAATAGGCGACATGTCCGATAACATCGACAGAATGCCAATTGCTTTCAGTATTGTTGCGAGTTTACACGTGCGCAGTGCCGAGGCATGCGGTAGCGAGGACGAGTGGTGCGAAATGCATCAAGGCCGCGCTTGTTGAGCGCGGCCTTGATGGGGCGGGTCTGCGGTTGTGCTTACTTCGCCGCCTGCATACTCAACTGCAACTCCTGCTGCGCGGCCGGGGTGAACGGGTGCAGGTGGGAGAGGAACTGCCGGCTGGCGGCGGCCCACGAGAAGCGTTCGGCGAAGCGGCGGACTTCGTTGCGGTCGATCTTCAATGCGGCAAGGCAGGCGGCCTGCAGGTCGTCCTGCAGCGCGCCGGGGCCGTCGTTGCCGATGACGTCGATCGGCCCGGTCACCGGGTAGGCGGCCACCGGGCAGCCGCAGGCCATGGCTTCGAGCAGGACGAGGCCGAAGGTGTCGGTGCGGCTCGGGAACACGAACACGTCGGCGGCGCTGTAGACCTCGGCGAGTTCGTCCTGGCTCAGCACGCCCAGCCAGTTGACGCCCGGGTACTTGGCCTTGAGCGCGGCGGCGGCGGGGCCGTCGCCGCAGACCCATTTGGAGCCGGGCAGGTCGAGTTCGAGGAAGGCTTCGACGTTCTTTTCGACCGCGACGCGGCCGACGTAGACGAAGATCGGCCGGCGCGTCTGCAGCTTGTCGCGCGTCACGGGCTTGAAGATGTCGAGGTCGACGCCGCGCGACCACATCACGGTCTTGGTGAAGCCGCGCGCCTTCAGGTCGTCGACGACGACGCGGGTCGGCGCCATCGTTGCTTCGGCGGCGTTGTGGAAGCGCGCCAGCCAGCGGTAGGTCCACGCCACCGGAATGCCGAAGCGCAGCTGCACGTATTCGGGGAAGCGCGAATGGTAGGCGGTGGTGAACGGCAGCTTGTGCCGGATGCAGTACTTGCGCGCGGCCAGGCCGAGCGGGCCTTCGGTGGCGATGTGGATCGCATCGGGGCGGAAGGCCTCGATCCGCGCGGCGATCTTCTTGCCCGGCCGCCACGAGAGGCGGATTTCCGGATAAGTCGGGCAGGGGAAGGTGGTGAAGTCCTGCGGCGTGATCAGCTCGACGCTGTGGCCGAGCTTTTCGAGTTCGCGCCGGGTCTGCTTGAGCGTGCGCACCACGCCGTTGACCTGCGGCTCCCATGCGTCGGTGACGATGAGGATGTTCATGCGGCAACCCTTTTTTCCGTGGAGAGATCGGTGCTGTGCTTGCCGACCGGCAAGGCTTGCGGCTGCAGGCTGTTGTCGGGCGCGGCGATCAGCCGGGGCGCCTGCTGTTCGGCGTAGAACTTCTGCCAGGTGATGATCTTCAGCTCGCCGGCGTGGGTCTCGACCAGCGCGGTCAGGCTTTCGACCCAGTCGCCGTCGTTGCAATAGAGCACGCCGTCGATCTCGCGCATCTCGGCCTTGTGGATGTGGCCGCAGATCACGCCGTCGACGCCGCGCGCCTTGGCCTCGGCGGCGACGGCCTCCTCGAACTTGCCGACGAAGCTCACCGCGGTCTTGACCTTGTGCTTGAGGTATTGCGACAGCGACCAGTAGCCGAGGCCGAGCCGCGCGCGCAGCCGGTTGAACCAGTAGTTGAGCCGCAGCGTGATGCCGTAGGCGCGGTCGCCGACGATGGCCAGCCACTTGGCGCACTGGACCACGCCGTCGAAACGGTCGCCGTGCAGGATCAGGAAGCGGCGGCCGTCGGCGGTGGTGTGGATCACCTCGTCCTCGATGCGGATGTCGCCGAACATCAGCCCGAGGAACTGCCGCGCGCCTTCGTCGTGGTTGCCGGGGATGTAGGTGACCTGCGTGCCCTTGCGCGCCTTGCGCAACACCTTCTGGATCACGTCGTTGTGGCTCTGTTTCCAGTACCAGCTGCGCTTGAGCGCCCAGCCGTCGATGATGTCGCCGACGAGATAGAGGTGCTCGCACTCGGCGTGCTTGAGGAAATCGAGCAGGTAGTCGGCCTGGCAACCGGCGGTGCCGAGGTGGACGTCGGAGATCCAGATACTGCGGAAAGCCAGCGGCGCGTCACTCATTCGATAGGCGTCTCTGCGATGGGTTGGGCCCATCGTGCGAGGCATGTGTGACGATGCCGTGACGCCGGTGCGTCAAATGCATGACACTGGCCGAAAGGCGGCCAGCCGCGCCGCCGCGCATCCGTCCGGCGCTTGCCGGCTGTTGCAAACTCGCGTCAAATCGCGGCCATGAACGCCAAGCACCGCCCCGACACCCCCTGCATTGCCGTCTGCTCGACCGGGCTCGGCGACGACGTCTGCCGCGGTTGCGGCCGCACCTATATCGAAGTCGCCAACTGGGTGTCGATGAGCGAGGCCGAGAAGGACGCCGTCTGGGTGCGGCTCGAGGCGCACTGGGCGGCGCAGGGGCTGACGCCGCCGTGGCTGGGCCGCTGACCGTGCCACGCCGGTGTGCCGGCAAGGCGCATTCGCTGCGTCGTACGCCTTGCCAATTGTGATGGGTTGCGTCTCATTCCTCACGATTACGCTTTTTCCGGCGCGGCGCTGACTGTGAAAAGATCATGAACAGGCTCTAAGCTCAGAGGTGTACCGAACGGAGCTGCCGTCATGCCAGAACCGCGAGCCGCGACCAGACGGCGACTGAGCTACCCGCTGCACCTGCATATCGCCTATCTGTTTGTCGCACTGATCACCGTCTACGCGCTGATCAACACCTTCTACCAGTACCAGAGCACGCGGCAGATGCTGCTCACGGCGACCGAGAGCCTGTTCAACCAGATCGGTTCGCAAACGGTCCGCACCGTCGAGGGGATCTACACGCCGGCGCTGACGGTGGTCGACCTCTTGGCGCAGCAGCACCTGATGTACGCCTTCGATCTGGACGAGCGGCTCGAGAGCCTTGCCTACCTGACCGAAGCGCTGCAGAGCCAGCCCAGCCTGTCGGCGATCTACATCGGCTACGAGAACGGCGACTTCTTCCTCGTGCGCAAGCTGACCGGTGCGCCGCTGATCGGTGCGGCACAGCCGCTGCCGCCCGGTACGGCCTTCCTGGTACAGAGCCTGGTCGACGGCGACGGCGCCTTTCTCTATTACCGCCGCGACCTGAGCCTGATCGAGAAACGCTTCGCGCCCGGCTACCGTTTCGACCCGCGCACCCGGCCGTGGTACCTGAGCGCCATCGGCAGGCCGGCGCACCAGATCAGCGATCCTTACCTGTTCTTCACCACGCGCGAAGTCGGCACCACGCTGTCGCGGCGCACCGCCAACGGCCGCAGCGTCGTCGGCGCCGACATCACGCTGGCTGCGCTCGATACCGTGCTCGCCAAGGAGAAGATGACGCCGGGGGCGGTGCTCGGCATCGTCGACGGCAAGGGGCACGTCATTGCCGCATCGAACGGGCAGACGCTGATGCGCGAGGCCGGCAATCATCAGGTCAGGCAGGCGCGGGTGGCCGAGCTGAAACAGCCGGTGCTCGAGCGCCTGATCGAGCCCGTGTTCGAGCGCGGTGCGGCAAAAACGCTGAGCGTCGGCGGGCAGGACTGGCTCGGTTTCGCGGCGCCGATCCCCTTGCGCGGCGGCAATGCGCTGCTGCTGGCGGTTGGCGCGCCGCAGAACGAGCTGTTGCTCGAGGCGCAGCGCCTGCGCACGCGCTCCTTGTTGATCGCCATCACGATCCTGCTGGTGGCCGCACTGGCGGCCTATGTGATCTCCAAGCTGGCGTCGCGCCCCTTGAAGGCGTTGACCGAAGAGGCGCAGCAGATCCGCGCGATGCGCTTCGGCAGATCGGCGCCGATCACGTCGTTCATCTCCGAGATCGACGAGCTGGCACAGGCGATGGCGCTGATGAAGTCGACGATCCACAACTTCCTCGACATCGGCGAGGCGATGGCGGCCGAGAAGCGCTTCGAGCCGCTGCTGGCACGCATCCTCGAGGAAACGACGCAGATCGCCCAGGCCAAGGGCGGGGTGATCTACCTCGCCGGCGAACACGGCGAGCTGGTGCCGGCACAGGCCAGGCTCGACGACGCGGCGCTGGCCGATCCGCGCGCGCTGCCGACGCTGACGTCGAGCAGCGACGGCGTCCACCCGGCGCTGATCGCCGCCGGTGGCGGCAGCACGCTGGCGTCCTTGCTGACGCCGACGCTCAACGACTGGTACGGTGCCTTCGGCCGTTTCGACAAGCCGTTGACGACGATCTCGATTCCGCTGAAAAACCGCCAGGACGAGCTGGTCGGCGTCATCTTCCTGCTGCAGGACGAAAAGGTGCTGCGCTACGGCGTCGGCCGCGAGCTGATCACGCTGGTCGAGGCGCTGTCGGGCACGGCGGCGGTGACGATCGAGACGCAGCGGCTGATCCTCGAACAGAAGAAGCTGCTCGAATCGTTCATCCAGCTCGTTGCCGGCGCGATCGACGCCAAGAGCCCGTATACCGGCGGCCACTGCCAGCGGGTGCCCGAACTGACCAAGATGCTCGCGCGCGCCGCGTGCAACGCCAGCAGCGGGCCGTTCGCCGGCTTCGCGCTGTCCGACGACGACTGGGAGGAACTGCATATTGCCGCGTGGCTGCACGACTGCGGCAAGGTGACGACGCCCGAGTACGTCGTCGACAAGGCGACCAAGCTCGAGACGATCTACGACCGGATCCACGAGGTGCGGATGCGCTTCGAGGTGCTCAAGCGCGATGCCGAAATCGCCATGCTCGAGGCGGTGGCCGCCGGTGGCGACCGCGAAGCGCTGGCGGCGCGGCTGCGCGAGCAGTGGGCAGAACTCGACGACGAGTTCGCCTTCGTCGCCGAGTGCAATCTCGGCGGCGAGTTCATGGCGCCCGAGCGGGTCGGGCGGCTGCAGGCGATCGCCGCGCGCAGCTGGCAGCGCACGCTCGACGACCGGCTCGGCATTTCGCACGACGAGCTGCTCAGGAAGGGCGATGTGCCCCAGACGCTGCCGGTGACCGAGCCGCTGCTGGCCGACCGGCCCGAGCACCGTTTCCCGCGCAGCCCGCGCGATGCGCTGCCCGAGGGCCACGGCTTCCGGATGACCGTGCCCGAACTGCTTTACAACCGCGGCGAGCTGCACAACCTCGCGATCGGCCGCGGCACGCTGTCGGACGAGGACCGCTACAAGATCAACGAGCACATCGTCCAGACCATCGTGATGCTCGAGAAGCTGCCCTTCCCGCGCCACCTCAGGCGCGTGCCGGAGATCGCCGGCGGCCACCACGAGAAGATGGACGGCAAGGGCTATCCGAAACGGCTCAAGCGCGACGAAATGAGCGCGACGGCGCGGATGATGGCGATCGCCGACATCTTCGAGGCGCTGACCGCGGTCGACCGGCCATACAAGAAGGGCAAGACGCTGTCGCAGTCGATCGCGATCATGAGCAAGATGCGCGACGACGCGCACATCGACCCCGAGCTGTTCGCGCTGTTCCTCAACAGTGGCGTCTATCTCGACTATGCCAGGCGCTATCTGCGCCCCGAGCAGATCGACGACGTCGACGTCGCCAGGGCGCTGGGCTGAGCGCGACGCCGTGACGCACTACGGCCGGTGGTCGTGGCGCAGCCCAGACCGTGACCGTCCGTGTCGGGGCTGAGACTGCCGCGCGATCCGGATTTCCCAATCGGAACAAGCAGATAGCCCGGCTCCCCGGTCGTGGCCGCCAAGCCGGCCGCGGCTGGAAGTCTCAGGCTTGAGACGGTTTCAGCGCCGGCACGGTCTTCCTCGCCCGCTTTGATCCGATTAACTCAAATAAAACAATCGGTTGTGCGTTGTGGAACACGCCTTGCTGAATCAGCAAAGCAAGTTCGCCGGGTGCTTTTTCGAGTGCCCTGCCAATTCGTTCTGGATGGACCGCGCCGACGAGGGCTGTTTCCCTGCAGGGTGCCCGGCGCCATCCGCTCCTTGTCAAAGGATCGTGAGCATGAACAAACACCGGCCGTGTTTACCCGTCGTTCCAGGCGCCATGGCGACCCGACCTGCACCGGCGGGACCAACGCGCAGCGCCACCGTCATTGCCTTGATGGTGGGCGACGGGCTGGCAGCGGCACTGCTCGATCCGCTCCTCGCCGCCGGCTACCGCATCAGTGGCTGCGCCGACCCGCGCTTTTATGTTCTCGACCACACCGACAGCCCGAACGGCAATGGCCGGCCCGTCGCGAAGTCCGCCGCATGAACGCCACCTTCGGATCCTGCCGGCGCTAGCCCGCCGCGCCGTGGCATTTGCGCCCGGCCCGAAGGACCCGCGCCGGCCTGCTGCCGCGTGCCGCTTTGGCCGGCTCGCCAAGCCCAGGACGCATGGATTGCCGCGGCCGGTACGTCATGCTCATCGGGCCGCCTGCGGGCGGCGCGCGACGGCAGCGGCGTCGGGAAAATGCAGCCGGTCCGTACCGCGATCTTGGCAAGGCGCTCGGCGGCGCGGTGTCGTAAAATGCCCGCTTGTTCCATCGCGGCACCCGCCCAATGAAAATCGCCCTTGCGCAGCTCAATCCCAAGGTCGGCGATATCGCCGGCAACCTCGACCTGATCCTCGCCGCTGCACAGCAAGCCCGCGAAGCCGGCGCCGACGTGCTGGTGACGCCCGAGCTGGTGCTGACCGGCTACCCGCCCGAAGACCTGCTGCTGCGGCCGAGCTTTCTTGCCGACTGCGCGCGCGCGATCGGCCGGCTGATCGACGAGGTCGACGGCATCACCCTGGTCGTCGGCCACCCGCGCGCCTCGGGCGACGAGCGCTACAACACCGCGACGGTGATCCGCGACGGCAACGTGCTCGGCCGCTACGAGAAGATGCTGCTGCCGAACGACGAGGTGTTCGACGAAGTCCGCTACTTCACGCCCGGCGCCGTGCCGCTGGTGTTCGAGCAGCCGAATGCGGCGGGCGATGTCCGCATCGGCGTGGTGATCTGCGAGGACGTTTGGGACATCGAGCCGGCCGCCGCCGCGCGCGACGAGGGGGCCGAGCTGCTGCTGGTGCTGAATGCCTCGCCCTACCACAAGGCCAAGCAGGACAAGCGCCACGAGGTGGTCCGCCAGCGCGTCGACGAGAACGGCATCGCGGTCGTCTACGTCAACATGGTCGGCGGCCAGGACGAACTGGTGTTCGACGGCCATTCGTTCGCGATGAACCGCAGCGGCGACGTCGTCGTCCAGGCAGCGCCGTTCGCGACCACGCTCGCCTACGCCGACTACTTCGACGGCGACCTGCAGCTCGGCGAGGTCGCGCCCGAATGCAGCGAGGAGGAAAGCGTCTACAAGGCGCTGGTGACCGGCGTGCGCGACTACATCGGCAAGAACGGCTTTCCGGGCGTGCTGCTCGGCCTCTCGGGCGGGATCGACTCGGCGCTGACGCTGGCGATCGCCGTCGACGCACTCGGTGCCGACAAGGTGCACGCGGTGATGATGCCGTCGCGCTATACGGCCGGCATCTCGGTCGACGACTCGCGCGAGATGATCGGGCGCCTGGGCTGCAAGTACTCGGAAATCGAGATCTGGCCGATGTACGAGGCGTTCATGGCCGGGCTCGCGCCCGAGTTTGCCGGCACCCAGCCCGACACCACCGAGGAAAACCTGCAGAGCCGGATTCGCGGCACGCTACTGATGGCGCTGTCGAACAAGCACGGCAGCCTGGTGCTGACCACCGGCAACAAGAGCGAGATGACCACCGGCTACGCGACGCTGTACGGCGACATGGCCGGCGGCTTTGCGGTGCTCAAGGACGTTGCCAAGACGCTGGTCTACCGGCTGTCGAACTGGCGTAATCGCACCGATGCGTTTGCGCTGGCCGGGGTGATTCCCGAGCGCATCATCACCCGGCCGCCGAGCGCCGAGCTGCGGCCGGACCAGAAAGACCAGGATTCGCTGCCCGAGTACGACGTGCTCGACGCGATCCTCGAGGCCTATGTCGAGCGCAACCTCAGCCGGGCCGAAATCGTCGCGCTGGGTTTCGTCCAGGCCGATGTCGACCGCGTGGTGCGGCTGCTCAGGATCAACGAGTACAAGCGCCGCCAGGCGCCGGTCGGTCCGCGCATCACCCACCGCAGCTTCGGCAAGGACTGGCGGATGCCGATCACCAACGGCTACCGCGAATGAAGCCGGTGCCACCCCCGGGTGGCCCATGAAAAACGGCGCCATCGGCGCCGTTTTTTTTCGTCGTAGCCCGGATCAGACCGCTTCGACGGCCCGCTGACCGGTGAACGACGCGAAGCGTTCGGCGAAGCCTGCCGGCTGCTCGAGCAGGCCCAGCATCCAGCGCAGTGCATCGCGCAGCTTGGCCACGTCGTAGTCGGCGCTGAAGCGGTGCAGCGCCGCACCGTGCAGCAGAAAGCGCAACGCCAGCGTCTGCGGGTCGTGCGGTACGCCGGGCTCGAGGCCGAAGAGGCGGGGCAGCGCGCTGTCGAAAATCGGCCCGACGCCGTCGAACAGCTTGGCATCGCCGCGCGCGGCCATCCAGATCTGCAACAGCGCGACGCTGGTGCTGTGATCGGGGTAGGCGAGGGTGCTGTGCAGCATCAGGTGGACGCGCTCGAGCGGCGTCAACTGGCCAAGCGCGGCAAAGCGCGCGGCCTCGGATGAGACCAGTTTTTCCACAACCACCGGCAGCAGGTCGTAGCGACCGCTCGGGAAATGGTGGCGCAGCGCGCCGCGGCTGACGCCGGCGCGCTCGCAGATGCGGGTTTCGCTCAGCCTTGCGTAGCCGAGTTCGTCCAGCAGCGAAATGGTCGCGTCGATCAGCCGGGCCTGGGTTGCGCTGGAGCGTTCGATTTGAGTAGCCATAGGAAGCGATTTTATGCCGATTGGTACCGGTATCACTTAGGGTTAATACCAATACCCAATCGCCATAATTTCATAAGTGATAGTCATTTTGATTAAAGTCCGGCGTCGATTTTCTCACCGAAATGCTGGCCTGTACTGCCTTTCATCAAAAATACATACATATTTGTTTTCATTTTGCGCTCCAAGCCCAACAAGAGAGCGAGATGAAACCGAGTCACATTGCGGCAGCACTGGTCGTATCCGGCCTGGCTACGCCGGCTTTTGCACTGAACATTCTGTTGTCCAACGACGACGGCTTTACCGCGGCCAATGTGCGTGCGCTGTACACCCGGCTCAAGGCGGCCGGCCACGACGTGATCGTGTCGGCACCGTGCCAGGACCAGAGCGGCAAGGGCGCATCGGTCAACTTCCTGACGCCGCTGACGCCGCTGGCGAAGGATTGCCGCGGTGGCACGGTCAAGGCCGGCGCGGCGGCGGTCGGCACCGATCCGGCGATCGCCGACATCAGCTATGTCGATGGCACGCCGGTGATGGCGACGATGTACGGGCTCGACGTGCTGGCCCCGGCGCGCTGGGGCAAGGCGCCCGATCTGCTGATCTCCGGCCCGAACGAGGGCCAGAACCTCGGCAGCATCGTCAATTCGTCGGGCACCGTCAGTAATGCGATCTTTGCCGCCAGCCGCGGCATTCCGGCGATCGCGGTCAGCGCCGATACGAACACCAAGGACAACGCGGCGCTGGCCGACGAGGCCGCGGTGCTGACGGTCAGGTTCGTCAATGCCTTGCTCGCCAAACGCGGCAGTGGTGCGATCATGCCCGCCGGCACGGCAATCAATGTCAACTTCCCGAAGTTCGATGCCGGCGGCAGCGCCAGGGTGCAGTGGGTGTTCGGCCGCTTCGGCAGCTACACGGCGATGGCGCCGCGCTTCGTCGCCGATCTGTCCAAGGACCCGATCTCGACCGGCTATGGCGTCAAGTATCCCTACCCGGGCGTGACGTTCAGGCTCAACAACACGCCGTCGGCCGCCGATGCGAACAGCGAGTCGGCGCTGAACGCCAAGGGCTATGCGACGGTGACGACGATGCAGGTCGGCTACGAAGCCCGGCCGCAGGCCCAGCAATGGTTGCGCCTGCGTCTCAAAGACCTGCTGGCGCAGTGAGGGGAGCGGTGATGAAGCGATTCCGAACTGCAAGCCCGCTGCTGCTGGCGCTGCTGCTGGCCGCCTGCGGCGGCGATGACGGCAGCCGGCCCGACGCCCCTGCCGCCAAGGTCAACGTCGAGGCGCTGCCGGCCGGCAGCTATACGGTGGCGACCGGCGATGGCGATGCGCCGGCGGCCGGACAGTACTACGCCGGCAGCGACGGCAGCCGCCTGCTGGTCGTCAACGACGCCGACGAGGCCGCCCGCACGCTGTACAAGCAGGACGCCAGCGGTACATGGCGCGCGGTGCCGCCGGCCGGTGTCGATACCACGGTGACGCTGAGCGGGCGTGAGCCGCGGCCCAGTCCGGCGGCCAGCACCGCCGCGCTCGCCGGGGCCTACCAGATTCCACTCGCCGGCGGCGGCGTGGCGGCGATCCTGCTGTCGGCGCAGGGCGCGATTGCCGCGGGAGAAGGCGCTTGCCGGATCAGCGGCCAGACCGGCCCGTCGACGCTGCCGGGGGCGCTGGCGGTAACGCTGACGTTCGCCGGCTGCGCCGGCCTGCCCGCCACGGCTGCCGGAACGCTGTTCGCCGATCCGGACTACGCACCGGCGAAGCTGCGGCTGATCGTCGACGATGGCAACCGGGTCGTCGACCTGTGGGCCTATCCGGGCTGAGCAAGTCATGCGGGCGGCGTGCCGCCGCCCGATGTTTTCAGATTTCTTTGTCTGTAAATACCGTGTAGGCATGAACTTGTCATTTTTCCGTAATGGCCCGGTCCTAGACTGGGTCGACCTTCCCCCTACAGAACCAGTCATGTCCAACGGTCGCGAAATCCTGCGCGGCGATCTCGAACAGATCATTGCCCAGGGGCGCCTCAATGCGCTGTTCCAGCCGATCGCGTCGATGCGCGACGGCGAAGCGTTCGGTTACGAAGGCCTGGTGCGCGGGCCGTCGACCAGCTTCCTGCATTCGCCGATCAACCTGTTCCGTGTCGCCGAGGAAAACGGCCTGCTGGCGCAGCTCGACTTCGCCTGTCGCCGCACCGTCGTCGCCGCCTTCGTCCGCGAGCAGTTGCCGGGCAAGCTGTTCCTCAATGTCTGCCCGGCGACGCTGATCCACCCGGATTTCCGCCCCGGCGCGACGCTGGAGATCCTCCGCGACGTCGGCCTGCCGCCGCAGCGCGTGGTGATCGAACTGACCGAAACGCAGCCGACGCACGACTACGATCTGCTGAAGGAAGCGCTGCTGCACTACCGCGAGATGGGTTTCCGGATCGCGATCGACGATCTGGGCGAGGGGTTCTCGGGGCTGCGGCTGTGGTCCGAACTCAAGCCCGAGTACGTCAAGATCGACAAGTACTTCATCCAGGGGCTGCGGCAGGACGCGCAGAAGCGCCAGTTCGTCCGCTCGATCCACCATATCGCGCTGAATACCGGCACCCGGGTCGTCGCCGAGGGCATCGAGACGCCGGACGAACTCGACGTCGTGCGCGGCATCGGCATCTCGCTGGCGCAGGGCTACCTGATCGGCCGGCCGCAGGCGAGCCCGCCGCCGCGGCTGGCGCTCGAGTTCGACGGCATCGAGCGGCCGCAACTGGCGAGCAACCGTCAGGGCAGCGCCGGCGACCTGCTCGTCGACGTCACCAAGGTGTCGCCGGACGAGCCGGCGAAGGCGATCTACCGCCGCTTCGCCGACGACGCGACGCTGTACGCGCTGCCGGTGGTCGACGGCACCCGCCCGGTCGGCCTGCTCAAGCGTCACGAGGTGCTCGAGCTCTTCGCCCGGCCGTTCACGCCCGAGCTGTTCGGCAACCGGCCGTGCAGCGTGCTGATGGACCGCAGCCCGCTGATCGTCGAGGCGACGACCAGCCTGCAGGAGCTGTCGCAGCTCGTCACCGCGGCCGAGCGGCGCTATCTCGCCGACGGTTTCATCATTACCTCGCAGGCGAACTACCTCGGCATGGGCACCGGCCACGACCTGATGCGGGCGATGACCGAGCTGCAGGTCCATGCGGCCCGGCACGCCAACCCGCTGACCCTGTTGCCGGGCAACGTGCCGATCCAGGAGCGGATCGAGCGCTGGCTGGCCGAGCGGCATCCGTTCACGGTCGCCTACTTCGATCTCGACCATTTCAAGCCGTACAACGACGTCTACGGCTACGCGCGCGGCGACGCGCTGATCCGGCTGTGCGGCGAGACGCTGCTCGGCTGTGCCGACCCGGTGCGCGATTTCGTCGGCCATATCGGCGGCGACGATTTCGTCGTGCTGTTCCGCGCCGACGATGCGCAGCTGCGCTGCCAGAGCGCCTTGCTGCAGTTCGAGCAGTCGGTGCAGTCGCACTTTTCGCCGGAGCATGTCGCGGTGCGCGGCTACAGTGCGGTCGACCGGCGCGGGGTGATGCAGCGCTATCCCCTCGTCAGCCTGTCGGCGGGCCTGGTCGACGTGCTGCCGGGCGAGTTCGTCAGCCACCACGAGGTCGCGGCGGCGGCGGCGGTGGCCAAGTCGATGGCCAAGCGCGAACCGGGTTCGTCGCTCTTCGTCGAGCGCCGCACCGGCCCGCACGCCCAGCCCTGGTCGGTCGCGGCCTGAGCGGCTGCCCTTTCCGTCCGGCGCGAACGTGAGCTAGGCGGAGACCTTTTCTTCCTGCTTGATCGCGGCCAGCACGGCCGCTTCGCCCATTTCCGTACCAGCCAGCCGCAGCAGCGGCGCCAGTTGCGCCAGCAGCGCCGGCAGGTGGGCACGCACGCCGTCGGCATCGCCGCGGGCGAGCCGCTGCAGGGCTTCGGCCGGGCCAAGGCTGGCGGCCGCGGTGGCCGGGGCGATGATCCGGTCTTCGCCGGGTGCCGCATCGAGGCGGGACTGCGCGGTGTCGAACAACCGTGCCGCGCCGGTACAGCCGTCATGGCCGCTGTTGGCGATCGCCAGGCTTGCGGTCACGGTCAGCTGGTCGCCGCGGAAGTTCAGCCGGGCCGCGCGGACGGTCTGGCGCAGGCGTTCGGCCAGCACCTGCGCTTCGGCGAGCGTTGCGCCGGGCGAGAGCACGGCAAAACGGCCGGCTTCGACGTGGGCGAGGGTATCTTCGCGCCGCAGCCTGGCGGTCAGGTGTTTGGCAAACACGCCGAGCAGCTGTTCGGCCAGCCGCTCGCCGACGCGTTCGGCCAGCAGGTCGAAGCGGTCGAGCTGCAGCAGCAGCAGCGATACCGTCGTGCCGTGGCGCTGTGCGTAGGCGAGCGCCTGGTCGGCCTGCAGCGACAGCAGGTGCGGGCTGCCTGCGCCGGTGTTGTCATGCGTCGCCGTTTGCGCCTGCTGCGCGCGCGCGGCTTCGAGCGCGTGCTGCCGGTCGGCGAGCTCGATATTGGCGTGAACGCGCGCGAGCATCTCGCTGCGGTCGGTCGATTTGGTGATGAAGTCGTTGGCGCCATGCGCCACGCAGCGTTCGCGCGTCGCTTCGTCCTCCTCGCCGGAGATGATGATCACCGGCAGCTGGTTCAGGCGCGGGTCGGCGCTGCTGCGCAATTTGTCCAGCAGGCCCAGGCCGTCGAGTTCGGGCATCGACAGGTCGGAGATCAGCAGCCGGATCGTGTCGTCCTGCTGGGCTCGTTGCCAGCCCGCCAGCCCGTCGTTTTCCTCGATGACGTCGTAGGCGCCGGCGAGGTGCTTCCTGACCGTGGCGCGGACGATGCGTGAATCGTCGACGATCAGCAGGCGGGGCAGGGGAGCGAGTTCGGTGGACATGCATACCTCGTGGCTTTCAGGCTGATCGTCAGCCTAGCACAGCAGCTTGCCGCCGCGCTGCCGTTTGAAAATGACAGGACGCGGCTTGCGGCATCGTGGCGACACCCTCGGCCGGGGCCGGCTGACGCGGCGTTCCGGCCGGTCCCGCTTGCGTCATCTGGTTGTGTAAATAAACCACTTGGCTTGCGGTGGCGGCAAGGCGAAGATGCCCGTGACTTCAGTCCGCCACTAACCCAGGAACGACGATGAAAACGATCAAGACCCTCATGCTCGCTACCGCACTGCTCCTGCCCGTGTCGACGGTGTTCGCCGCCGACGCCGCGGCGGGCGACGACGCGCCGGCCCCTTCGCTCGCGAGCGAACTCAATCTGAGCAAGGCGCAGCAGCAGCGGATCGACGCGATCAGGAAGGACGAGCAGAAGCGTATCGCTGCCGTCGACACCAGCAAGATCGAGCCCGGCGTGTTCCGCGACATGATCAAGGCCGGCAAGTGGGACGAAACCCGCGCCAGGAACCGGATCGACGCCGTCGGCGACGTCGACAACCAGGTGACCTATATCCGCGTCAAGGCGCTGTTCGACATCAGCCAGGTGCTGACCGGCGAGCAGCGCCAGCACTTTGCCGAGCTGTTCAAGAAGGAACTCGCCGCGGACTGAGCGCTGCGGCGGCCGGCGGCATGGCGGCATGGCGGGCGGGGCCGGCTCGCCATGCCGCGCGCTTGCCTGCTCAGCGGGGATAGGCGTAGCGCAGGCCCTCGGTGCTGGCGACCTCGGCCGCCGAATAATGGGTCTGCCCCTGCAGCACGCTGTGCCGTACCGCGAGCCCCTTGTCGCCAAGCGTTGCCGCAAAGTTGGCGGTATCGAGCAGATTGGGGCCTTCTTCCAGGCTGCCCATGCTCAGGTAAACCTTTTGGACACCGCTGTACTGCCCGGCGGGGCTGGCTTGCGCTTCGCCGGCCAGCAGGCCGTCGTGATACCAGAGCGCCGGGCTGTTGACGAGGTAATGGCCGAACGTCTCGCTGTCGTGCACCAGCGCATGGCTGGCCAGCAGTGCGCTGAGCGAGGTGCCGTGAATGCCGCGTTCCGCCGGCTGGCTCAGGTAGCGCGTTTCGATGCGCGGAATGAGCTCGTGCTTGAGGAAGGCCAGGAAGTTGGCGCCGCCGCCGGTGATGCGCAGTTCGGGGTCGGTGTTGCCGAGGTAATGTTCCTCGGGCAGCCAGTAGCTCGGTGTGTAGTCGCGTTCCCGGCGCAGCCAGCACGCCGCTTCGGCGTCGGCGCAGCCGATGCCGACCACGATGAACGGCTGCACGCTGCCGGCATCGCTCAGTGCCCGATGCTGCTGCTTGAAGGTATCGGCGACGAGGAACCAGTCGAGCACGTACAGCACCGGATACGCCCGGTCGGGCTGGAAGCCGTCCGGCAGCATCACCTCGACCGGATAATCGGCGCCCGCCGTATGAGGGCCGAACGTCAGCGGCTGCACCCGCGTCGACGCGAGCGTGAACGTGTACTGGCTGACGTAGTTGCAGGCGCCCAGGTCGCGCCACACTGCGCGGCTCTCGCCGGCGGCCGGATCGCTGCCCTGCGTCCACCAGTTGGCGAGATAGTTGCGCCCCTGCCGGCTGACGATCGCGTTGCCGGTGTAGGCGGTCTGGCCGCGCCAGACGTCGCCGCAGGCGAGCGGCGGCTGGGTCGGGTCGAGCCGCAGCCACGGCTGGCCGCTGCCGGGGGCGCCGGCGTGGGATTGCGGGGGCTGCCCCTGGGTCCACCACTGGGCGCGGTAGTCGGTGCCAGCAACGGTCACCGTATCGCCGGCCTGATAGGCTTGGTCGTTTTGCCAGGCCGGTGCCGCGGCGAGGCAGGCGCTTGCCAGCATTGCAATGGCTGCGGCGGCCGAAGTCGTTCGCATGAAATGTCCATCCTGATTGAGTCGCGCAGATGCGCGCCGCTCATCATGCCAAAAGCATAATGTCGGGGCGGGCACACCGGTCGGCGACGACCGGCGTGCACCGGCCGTCAGGCCGACGGGCGCGGGGCCGGGCGGCCGGTCGGCCGGTCGGCCGGTCAGGTGGACATGGGGGTTTACTGGTGGCCGAAGGCCCGCTCGCGCAGCACCTTGAGCTGGTCGCGCAGTTGCGCAGCCTTCTCGAATTCGAGGTTCTTTGCCGCGGTCATCATGTCCTTCTCGATGCGCTTGAGTTCCTTGGACAGGTCCTTCTCGTCCATCTCCTCGACCAGCCGGTGGCGCTTGGCCTCGATCCGCGCGGCGGCGGCATCCTCGGCGTTGTAGACGCCGTCGATGATGTCCTTGATCCGCTTGGTCACCGATTTCGGCACGATGCCGTTGGCCTCGTTGAAGGCGATCTGCTTGGCGCGGCGGCGCTCGGTTTCGTCGATCGCCTTCTTCATCGACTCGGTGATCCGGTCGGCGTAGAGGATCGCCGTGCCGTTGAGGTTGCGCGCGGCGCGGCCGATGGTCTGGATCAGGCTGCGCTCGCTTCGCAGGAAGCCTTCCTTGTCGGCGTCGAGGATCGCCACCAGCGACACCTCGGGGATGTCGAGCCCCTCGCGCAGCAGGTTGATGCCGACCAGCACGTCGAACACGCCGAGGCGCAGGTCGCGCAGGATCTCGACGCGCTCGACCGTATCGATGTCCGAGTGCAGGTAGCGCACCTTCACGCCGTGTTCGTCGAGGTATTCGGTCAGCTGTTCCGACATGCGCTTGGTCAGCGTCGTCACCAGCACGCGCTCGTTTTCGGCGGTGCGCTTCCTGATCTCCGAGAGCAGGTCGTCGACTTGGGTCGTCACCGGGCGGACTTCGATGCGCGGGTCGACGAGGCCGGTCGGCCGCACCACCTGTTCGACGACCTGGCCCTGATGCTCTTTCTCGTAGGCGGCCGGGGTGGCCGAGACGAACACCGTCTGCGGCATCATGTGCTCGAACTCCTCGAACTTCAGCGGCCGGTTGTCCAGGGCGGAGGGCAGCCGGAAGCCGTAGTCGACGAGGTTCTCCTTGCGCGAGCGGTCGCCTTTGTACATCGCGCCGACCTGGCCGATCATCACGTGCGATTCGTCGAGGAACATCAGCGCGCCTTCGGGCAGGTAGTTGATCAGCGTCGGCGGCGCCTCCCCGGGTTTCTTGCCCGAGAAATGCCGCGAGTAATTCTCGATCCCCTTGCAAAAGCCCATTTCGCCGAGCATTTCCAGATCGAAACGCGTGCGCTGTTCGAGCCGCTGCGCTTCGACCAGTTTCTGCTCCCTGTAATAGAACTCGAGCCGGGTGCGCAGCTCTTCCTTGATCGTCTCGACCGCGCGCAAAACCGTGTCGCGCGGCGTCACGTAATGGCTGGACGGGAACACCGTGTAGCGGCCCGCGCGCTGGCGGATGTGGCCGGTCAGCGGGTCGAACAGCTGCAGCGTCTCGATCTCGTCGTCGAACAGCGAGATCCGCAGCGCCAGCTCGGCGTTTTCGGCCGGAAAGATGTCGATCACGTCGCCGCGGACGCGGAAGGTGCCGCGGGCGAAGTCGGTTTCGTTGCGGTCGTACTGCATCGCGGTGAGCCGCTTGATGATGTCGCGCTGCGCGTGCTTCTCGCCCTCTTTGAGGTGCAGGATCATCTTGTGGTAGTCGGACGGGTCGCCGATACCGTAGATCGCCGAGACGGTGGCGACGATGATGCAGTCCGGCCGCTCGAGCATCGCCTTGGTCGCGCTCAAACGCATCTGCTCGATGTGCTCGTTGATCGCCGAGTCCTTCTCGATGAACAGGTCGCGGCTCGGCACGTAGGCTTCGGGCTGGTAATAGTCGTAGTAGCTGACGAAGTACTCGACGGCGTTCTCGGGGAAGAACTCGCGGAACTCGGCGTAGAGCTGCGCCGCCAGCGTCTTGTTCGGCGCCATCACGATCGCCGGCCGGCCGGTGCGGGCGATGACGTTGGCCATCGTGTAGGTCTTGCCCGAGCCGGTGACGCCGAGCAGCGTCTGGTACTTGAGGCCGTCTTCGATGCCGTCGATCAGCCCGGCGATCGCCGTCGGCTGGTCGCCGGCAGGCGGGAAGGGCTGGAACAGCTTGTACGGTGAATTCGGGAATTCGACGAACATGATCGGTCTCGGGCGCGTCTCGGGCGCGAATGCGGTCGATTGTACGCGCCCGGCCCGCCGGCTTGCAGGGGCAAGCCGGGCTCCGGGTCAAAATCCTTCCGCACGCCGGTTCAGGGGGCAATGACGCTTGGCAAATACAGCCGAATGCCATTGATATATGCAACACAGTTGCATTTATGAGATGCTTGTTGAAACTGAGTTGCATTTGTGGCCCGGTTTGAACCTGTCTGCCTTGCCGATGCGCCGGTTCTGCCGGCCGTGCACGCCCCCCTCGTGCCGGCGAGCGCCGACAGACCTCTCGTCGACCCCGGTGGCGGCGCCCGGCCCCGCGGCATCGCCGGGCCGGGCCGCTTTCGGCTGCCATCCCGAACCCATGGAGTTGTCATGTCTCACCCTCACCGCCCGTTGCGGGCGCGTCCGCTGACGCCGCTGCTCGCGGCTTTTACCCTGGCGTTTTCACCGGCCGTGCTGGCCGACGAGCGGAAAACGGAGACCACGCTCGCGCCCTTGGTGGTCACCGCCAATCCGCTCGGCAACGGCGATCTGGCCGTACCGGTCACCCAGCTGGCCGGGGATGCGCTGTTGCTGCGCGACGCCGGCACGCTGGGCGAAGTGCTGACCGGCCTGCCCGGTGTCGCATCGACGTCGTTCGGCCCCGGTGCCAGCCGGCCGGTGATCCGCGGGCTCGACGGCGACCGGATTCTGCTGTTGCAGAACGGCATGGGGGCGCTGGATGCTTCGGCGCTGTCGTACGACCACGCGGTCGCGCAGGATGTCGCCGTTGCCGAACGCATCGAAATCGTCCGCGGCCCGGCCGCACTGCTGTACGGCGGCAACGCCATCGGTGGCGTCGTCAACACGCTGGACAACCGCATTCCGTCGGCGCAGCTCGACGGCGTGTCCGGTGCCGCGCGGCTTGAATACGGTGGCGCGGCCAACGAGCGCGTTGGCGGTGCCCGTATCGACGCCGGCAACGGCGACTACGCCGTGCACGTCGACGTGTTCGGCCGCCGCAGCGACGACCTGCGCATCCCCGGCTATGCCTGGTCCGAGCGCCAGCGTGCCGGGCAGGGCAGCTATCAGCCGCCGCAGCACGGCCATGAACATGGCGAAGAAGACGAGCACGGGCACGAGGCGTCGGAGCCCGAGTCGCCACAGGGCCGGCTGCCCAACAGCGACAGCCGCGCGCATGGCGGGGCGTTCGGCGTGTCGCGGACCTGGGACGACGGCCATCTGGGCTTCGCCTACAGCGGCTACCGCAGCAACTACGGTTCGGTGGCTGAGGAGGACGTACGTCTGGACCTGAAGCAGGACCGGTTTTCGCTGGCGTTCGCCAAAAACGGGCTGGCCGGTCCGTTCACCGACGTCAAGGCCGATCTGGCCTACACCGATTACGGCCATCAGGAACTGCACGGCAGCGAGGTGGGTACGACCTTCGGCAATCGCGGCTACGACGCACGGATCGAAGGGCGCCATGCCGCCGTCGGCGCGCTGACCGGCGTCGTCGGCGTGCAGTTCGGCCAGACACGATTCTCGGCGCTGGGCGAGGAAGCCTTCGTGCCCGATACCGAAACGCAAAAGATCGCGCTGTTCGTGCTCGAGCAGTGGCAGGCGGCGACGGCGCAGTTCAGCCTTGGGGGCCGGATCGACTACAGCAGCCTCAGCCCGAACGCCTCGGACAACCGCCGCTTCAAGAACAGCGAGTCGCGCTCGTTCACCGCCGGCTCGCTGTCGGCCGGCGTCGTGCAGCCGCTCGCCGGCGGCTGGTCGCTCGCCGGCAACGCGGCGTACACCGAGCGCGCGCCGAGCCAGTACGAGCTGTATGCCAACGGCGAACACGTCGCCACCGGCACGTTCGAGCGTGGCGATCCGGATGCCGGCAAGGAAAAAGCCGGCTCGCTGGATGCGGCCTTGCGTTACCGGGCCGGCGCCGACCGGCTCTCGCTTGGCGGTTATTACAGCCACTTCGCCAATTTCATCGCGCTCGAGCGTACCGGCCGCTGGTGCCATTCGCACGGCGATCACGACCACTGCGGCAAGGTGCAGCGCGAGGGCGAGTCGCCGGAATACGCCTACGAGGGCGTGCCGGCCAAGCTGTACGGCTTCGAGCTCGACAGCAACTGGCGCGTGTTCCAGAACGCGGCGCAGTCGATCGACCTGCAGGTGTGGGGGGATGTGACCCGGGGCGAGCAGCGGGATTCCGGCGAGGCATTGCCGCGCATTCCGCCGCTGCGCCTGAACGGCGCGATCGTCTACGGCCGGGGACCGCTGTCGCTGCGCGCCGAAGTGCTGCACGCGGCCGAGCAGGACCGTGTGCCGCAGAACGACACGCCCAGCGACGCGTACACCGTGGCCAACGTGGCGCTCAGCTACCGCTTCCGCAATGGCGCAACCGACTGGACGACCTATCTGCGTGGCGACAACCTGAGCAACGAGGAAATCCGCTACGCGAGCTCGCTGACCCGTGACATCGCGCCGCAAGGGCGGCGCAGCGCCAGGGCCGGCCTGGCCGTGCGGTTCTGAGCGGGCGCCGGGCCGTCCGCGGCGGCGTTGCCCTCCTCGCTGCGCGACGCATTCGACCTGCGGTGCAGGGCCGGCGCTGTCCGCGCATCACGCCGGACGCCGGCCTGACGGACGGCGGCGGCGCCGCCGGGGCGCCGGCGGGCGGGAAGGGCCGGCACGGCTTGTTCGGCGGGTTCGGGCGTTCGACGAACAGGGCGGTCCGCTCGAATGGACGGAATGCGGGAATTTAACCCGCCGCCCGGCATCGTAGCTATTGCGCGGACGCTTTTCGCCCGCGGGGAGCCGCCATGTCTTTGCCGCCGTTCAAATCCGCGGGCATGCTCACGCTCGGGGTCGAGCTCGAGCTGATGCTGCTCGAGCCGCATACCTTCGAGCTCAGCGCCGGAGCGCTCAACCTGCTCGAGCTGATGCGCATGCACGCCGACAAGCGCTTCTTCTTCTGCCCCGAAATCACCCAGACGATGATCGAGTACAACAGCGGCGTGCACGGCCGCTGGCACGAACTGCTCGACGAGTTGCGGGCGATGCGCAGCTATCTCTTGCCGCTGGTCGACGAATGCGGGCTGCGCATCAGCGGCGGCGGCACCCACGCGTTCCGCAACTGGCACGAGCAGGCGTTCTTCCCAAAGGAGCGCTACCTCAACCTCGGTGAAAAGTACGGCTACCTGAGCAAGCAGTTCACCGTGTTCGGCATGCACGTCCACGTCGGCGTCGGTGGCGACGGCGACCGGGCGATCGAGCTGATCCGCTCGGTGTCGCCGTGGATTCCGCTGCTGATCGCGCTGTCGGTCGCGTCGCCGTTCCAGGAGGGCGCCGATACCGGCTTTGCCTGCTCGCGGCTGCACAGCCTGACGTCGTTCCCGTATTCCGGCGCGATGCCGGCCTTTGCCGACTGGGCCGAGTGCCGCGACTACATCGACGGTCTGACCGGGCTCGGCATCGTCGGCGGCATCAAGGATTTCTACTGGGACATCCGCCCCAAGCCCGAGTACGGCACGGTCGAGTTCCGCATCTTCGATACGCCGCTGACGGTCGAAATCGCCGCCGGCCTCGCCGGGCTGGTACAGCTGATGTGCGCGTACTACCTCGCCCGGCCGGCGCCGCCGCCGCTGTACGACGTCTATCCGTACAACCGCTTCCAGGCCTGCCGCTACGGGCTGGCCGGCGAGATGGTCGACCCGTGGACCGGCGAGCGCGCAGGCTATCTCGACAATGCGCGCGCCTTGCTCGACCGGCTCACGCCGCTGGCGCGCGAATTCGACGCCGCCAAGGTGCTGCATGTCTACCGCGACAAGCTCGAACCGGGGCTGAGCCAGGCCGACCATCAGCGCGCCGTTGCGGCCGCCGGCGACCTGCCGCGGCTGATGCGCTGGCAGGCCGACTGCTTCGCCTCCGGCGTGGTCGCGTCGGACGGTCAGACCCGGTAGCGTTCGATCGCCGCTTGCAGCTGCCGCGACATCTGCTGCAGGTGCTCGGCCGCGGCGGCGGTGTGCATCGCCGTGGCGTTGCTCTCCTCGCTCATCTGCGCCACCCGTTCGATCTGCTGGGCAATGCTGGTGCTGGCCTGGCTCTGTTCGCGCATCGCGCCGGAAATCTCGCTGACCTGATGCACGACGTCGTCGCTGCCGCTGCGGATCTGCCGGATCGCCGCGCCGGCCTGCTCGGCCTGGGCGACGCCGTCGCCGACCAGCGTGACGACGGCCTGCATCGACGTGACCGTCTGGTCGGCTTCGGCCTGGATCGCCTCGACGGTGCCGGCGATCTCGCGCGTCGATACCGCGGTGCGTTCGGCGAGCTTGCGCACCTCGTCGGCGACGACGGCAAAGCCGCGGCCGGTTTCACCGGCGCGCGCCGCTTCGATCGCCGCATTCAGCGCCAGCAGGTTGGTCTGGTCGGCGATGTCCTTGATCACGTTGACCACCGCGTTGATCTCGGCGGTGCGCTCCTTCAGGCTGCCGATCTGCGTTGCCGCGGTACCGACCGTCGCGGCGATGCCGTTGATCTTGCCGATGGTCTGTTCGATCACCGCGCCGCCGCTGCCGGCGAGCCGGCCGGCTTCACGCGCCAGATCGTCCGCACCGCCGGCACGGTCGGCCACGTGGGTGACGCTGACGGTCATCTGTTCGACCGCGGCGGCCATGTTCGCCGTCGACTCGCTGACGTCGTTCGACGCGGCCGACATCTGTGTCGACGCGTCGGCCAGCTCGGTCGCCGACGTACCGAGGCCGCTGCCGACCTGCTGCAGCTGGCGGAAGCTCTGCTGCATCGTGTCGAGCAGCCCGTTGAACGCGTGCAGCGTCTGGTTCACCTCGTCGCTGCCGCGCGCCGGGATCCGGCGGGTGAAATCGTAGTCGCTGGCGAGCCGGACGACCGAATCGCGCAGCTGTCCGAGCGGGCCGGTGACGCTGCGCACGATCAGCGTGCCGAGCACGAACAGTAGCGCGGTGGCGACCAGCGGGGTGATCAGGCTCGCGTTCTGCCCGGTAGCGATGGCGCCGGTCACGTCCTGGCGCGACTGGTCGAGCAGGCGCTGGTTGTTGTCGACGGCCTGCTTCATCGCGGCAATCGCCTTTTCACCCTGTGCCGCGGCCCGGCTGATGGCGGCCGGTATTTCGTCGTGCTGGCCGCTCCTCGAATGCTTGAGGATCTCCTGCACCTGGGGCAGGTAGCGGTCGATCTCGTCGCGCGCCTGGCGCACGTCGGCGGGGTTGCCGAAGCGGTTCAGATGGGATTCGAAGATCTGGCCCAGCTCGCTGCGCAGGCTGTTGAAGCCGGCTTCGACCTTGTCCTTGCCGGCTGGTTCTTGCTGCACCAGGTGCTGGTAGATGCTCATGCGCAGGCGCAGGAACACCTCCTGTGCGCGGTTCAGGTTCTGCATCGCCGGAACGGCGTTGTCGAGCATCTCGGTCGAGTTGTCGCGGATCTTGGCCAGCAGCAGGCCGGACACCAGTGCCATCAGCACGACGGCGGCGACCCCGAGTCCGCAGAGCAGGTACAGGCGTGTAGCGATCTTCATCGGGCCATCCCTCGAATATGATGATGACCTAATGTAGCAGCCGTTTTCGCACTACAGCGTTGCCGCCGGCACCGGTGTGGCAAAACGATCTCAGGGTTTTTACCGAGTCCGGCAAGGCGCCGGAACCGGCTTGCAGCAAGGCTTTCAGCCCGTTCCTTTGTGCGTTGCAAGCGCAGAAAGTCGAATGCAAACAGCGCGGGGGAGGGGGCTGCCGGGGCAGCCTGGCGGGCCGCGCCGTCCGGACGGCGCGACCCGCAGGTTTCAGCGCAGGTTGCGCTCGAGCGCATGCCACAGGCTGTGCTCGGCGTCGTCCTGCGTCAGCTCCCAGATCATCACGCCGCCGAGCTGCTCGGCCTTCACGTAGTCGGCCTTGGTCTTGAGCGAGACCGCGTCGTCATAGCTGACCAGTTGCTTGAGCCCGGCGTTGTACAGGTAGGGCGCGTTGCCGGCTTCCTTGCTGCGGAACGACTGCCAGCCGGGTTTGCCGATCAGCGTCGCGACGGCCGTCGAGTACTTGGCGGTGCCGGGTTCGGCGTCGTCGAGCAGGCCCGGCCCCTTGGACGGTTGTGCCAGGCCGTCGCCGTTCGGGCCCGGTTCGACATTGCCCTGGCCGCGCGCGTAGAACGGCACGCCGAGCACCAGTTGCGATGGCTTGAAGCCCTGGGCGATGAAGTATTTCACGCCACCGTCGGCGTTGAGGACGCTCGCATCGGCCTCGCCCGGGGTCGGGTAGAGCGCCGCGTGCAGCCCGGCGCGCGGGCTCCAGGCGCCGTAGAAGTCGTAGCTCATCAGGTTGACCCAGTCGAGCAGCTTGGCCGCCGCCTTCAGGTCGTAACCGGACGAGCCCCAGCCGCCGTTGGTGCCGGGGATCGCTGCCGTCAGCACATAGCGGGCGCCATCGGCCTTGCCGCGCTGGTCGAGTTCGCTGCGCAGCGCCTGCAGCAGCTTGGTGTAATTGTCGCGGTCGGCCGGTGAGGCGTCGGCCGCATAGTCGCCGCCGGTCACCGGGTGCTCCCAGTCGAGGTCGAGGCCCTGACAGCCGTAGTCGCGCATGATCGCGACCGAGGTCTGCGCCAGCCGGGTCCGGCCGGCGTCGGTCTGCGCGACCTTGGCGATGTTGCGCGAGCCGGTCCAGCCGCCGATCGCCCACTGGCAGGCCAGCTTCGGGTTCCTGACCCGCGCCTTGGCGAACGCCTGCTTCCACTGTTTGGCCGCATCGGCGTTCTTGGCGTCGATGTAGGCGCTGCCGTCCGGCTTCACCAGCAGGAAGGAGTAGATGCCGACATCGAGACCGGGCAGGACTTCGGCGCCCCGCGCGCGCTCGGCGTCGGTCTGCCAGGTCGGCAGGTAGGAAATCAGTTTCGGCGCGTCGGCGGTCTGCGCCGGGCCGGTGGCGCAGGCGCTGAGGACGGGCAACAGGACGAGCGGCAGGTAACGCAACATTCGGTTCTCCTTGGTTGGATGAGCTGCAAGTGGCCAAGTTAAGCAATTGAGCTTCGCAATGGAATGTCGCAATCTGATTGTCATTTTGTTCGAATCCAGCACCGGCGATGTCGACGATCTATCAGGAAATGTTCGATGTGGGCGAGGGCACCCGGCAGTGCTCGGTCGGCGCGCGCCGCTACCACCACCCGCACCTGCTCGCGCTGGCCGAGCACGCGCTGCTGTTTGCCGGCCATTCCGAGGTCGACGGCCATCTGCATGTCGAGCGCATCGGTGCGCCGTTCCACGTGGTGCTGGCCTGTGCCGCCGGCACCGGCGTGGTGACCGATGGCGCACACAGGCTGGCGCTCGGCCCGGGGCAGATGGCGGTGCTGCCGGCGCGCGGCCACAGCGGCTTCCGCTCGGACGGCGGGCCGTGGCGGCTGGCGTGGTTCCTGCTCGACGACGTACCGGCGTGGCGCATGCTGGCCGGCGACCGCGTCGGCATCCGGCCGCTGATGCATGCGGACAGCCTCTACCAGACCGTGCGCGTGCTGTGCGCCGAGGCCAGACTCGGCCAGGCCGGCTTTGCCGGGCAGGCGCTGCTGCTGGCACTCGACCTGCTCCGGCGGGCGCTGGCCGGCCGGGGCGACGAGGCGGTCGCCGCGCGGTTGCGGGCGCTGTTCGAGCCGGTCCGGCATGCGCCGGCGCGGGACTGGCGGGTCGAGGCGTTCGCGCTCGCCCACGGCGTCAGCGCGGCGCACCTGCACCGGCTGTGCGTCCGGCATCTCGACGCCACGCCGCAGCAGCTGATCATCCGCCAGCGCATGCACCGTGCACGCGAACTGCTGGTGGCCGGCGGCGGCAATGTCGCCGCCGTCGCCGAGCAGGTCGGCTATCAGGAAGTGGCGAGCTTCTCGCGCCGCTTCCGCCAGCACTTCGACATCAGTCCGGGCGAGCTGCTGCAGGCGCTGCGGCGCGCGCCGGCCGGCTAAGTCCCGACGAAAAAAAGCCCCACCGCAAGGTGGGGCTGAAGTGCTGCCGTGAAAACGTACTGCTGGTCCTGCTGAAACTCAGATCGCGCTCTTGGCCAGCTGCTCGAGAATGGCCGGGTTTTCCAGCGTCGACGTGTCCTGGGTGATCTCCTGGCCCTTGGCGATGTCGCGCAGCAGGCGGCGCATGATCTTGCCCGAGCGGGTCTTGGGCAGGTTGTCGCCGAAGCGGATTTCGTCGGGCATCGCGATCTTGCCGATCTCGTGCGCTACCCATTCGCGCAGCTCCTTGGCGATGCGCTTGGCGTCGTCGCCTTCCGGACGGGCACCCTTGAGCACGACGAAGGCGCAGACCGACTCGCCCTTGATCTCGTGCGGCTTGCCGACGACGGCGGCTTCGGCGACCAGCGGGTTGGCGACCAGTGCCGATTCGATTTCCATCGTGCCGAGGCGGTGGCCAGAGACGTTCAGCACGTCGTCGACGCGGCCCATGATCCAGATGTAGCCGTTCTCGTCGAAATGGGCCGAGTCGCCGGCCAGGTACAGCTGGCCGTTGAAGTCTTCGGGGAAATAGGTCTTCTTGAAGCGTTCCGGGTCGTTCCAGATCGTGCGGACCATCGACGGCCACGGCTTGCGCACGACGAGGAAACCGCCCTTGCCCGGCTCGACCGGCGCGCCGGCTTCGTCGACGATGTCGGCGATGATGCCCGGGATCGGCAGCGTGCACGAACCCGGCTTGGTCGCGACGGCGCCCGGCAGCGGGGCGATCATGTTGGCGCCGGTTTCGGTCTGCCACCAGGTATCGACGATCGGGCAGCGGCCACCGCCGACGGTTTCGTGATACCAGATCCACGCTTCGGGGTTGATCGGCTCGCCGACGGTGCCCAAGAGGCGCAGGCTCGACAGGTCGTACTGCTTCGGCAGATCGCCACCGAGCTTGATCAGCGAGCGGATCGCCGTCGGCGCGGTATAGAACGTCGTGACCTTGTGCTTCTCGATCATCTGCCAGAATCGGCCGGCATCCGGGAAGGTCGGCACGCCTTCGAACACGACCTGGGTCGCGCCGATGGCCAGCGGGCCGTAGGCAACATAGCTGTGGCCGGTGATCCAGCCCACGTCGGCCGTGCACCAGTAGACGTCGCCTTCGCGGTAGTCGAAGACCCACTTCATCGTCGTCAGCGCGCCGAGCAGGTAGCCGCCGGTGCTGTGCTGGATGCCCTTGGGCTTGCCGGTCGAACCCGAGGTGTAGAGGATGAACAGCGGGTGCTCGGCGTCGACCCATTCCGGTTCGCACTGGGTCGGCTGGCCTTCGACCAGCTCGTGCCACCAGACGTCGCGGGCGTCGTTGAACGCGGCGCTGCTGTTCTCGAGCCGGCGCAGCACGACGACCTTCTCGATCGATTCGCTGCCTTCCATCGCGACGGCCTCGTCGACGGTGGCCTTGAGCGGCACCGGCTTGCCGCCGCGGAAGCCTTCGTTGGCGGTGATGACGATCTTGGCCTGCGCGTCCTGGATGCGGTCGCGCAAGGCGCCGGCCGAGAAGCCGCCGAACACGACCGAGTGGATCGCACCGATGCGGGCACATGCCTGCATCGCCACGACGGCTTCGACGGTGTGCGGCATGTAGACGACGACGCGGTCGCCCTTCTTCACGCCGAGCAGTTTCAGGCCGTTGGCGAACTGGCAGACGCGGGCGTGCAGCTGGCGGTAGCTCACGTGTTCGACGCTGCCGTCGTCGGCCTCGAAGATGATCGCGGTCTTGTCGCCGCGCGCGTCGAGGTGGCGATCGAGGCAGTTGTACGAGATGTTGAGCTGGCCGTCTTCGAACCACTTGAAGAACGGTGCATTGCTGTCGTTCAGTACCTTGGTGAACGGCTTGTTCCAGCTCACGAGCTCGCGGCCGAGATCGGCCCAGAAGCCTGCGTAGTCGCGGTTGGCCTGCTCGCACAGCGCGTTGTAGCCCTCCATGCCCGAGACGTTGGCCTTGACGCGGAAGTCGTCGGACGGCGGGAACAGGCGGTTCTCTTTCAGTACGGAATCGATGCTGCTCATGCTTGCTCCTTCTTGCCTGTGAAGTAAGAAAAAATGCGATGTTGCGACTGTAAAGCCGTCGCAAGAGCAAAGCCAATCGTGTTTTCTGATGCGCGGAATCAGTTACGCTGATGCCGGCCCGGCGAGGGGGACCGGCGGTCGCCGCAAGCGGCTCAACGGCGGTTCGCTGCGAGCTTCAGGTAGATCAGCGCCGCGGTGACGGCGTCGCCGAGCGCGTCGTGGCGCGGCCAGCGCGGCAGTTGCAGCGTCTCGAGCATTGCGTCGAGCGAGAGGTCGACCTCGGGCCGGTAGGCCGAGACGTGGCGGTCGTAGTACAGCGTGGAGACGTCGATCGCCCGGTTCGGCAGCGCAATGCCGATCCATGGCTTCAGATGGCGGTTGATGATCGCCAGATCGAACTCGAGGTAATAGCCGACCAGCGGACGCGGGCCGATGAAGTCGAGCAAGCGCGCCAGTGCCTCGTGCGCTGGCAATCCTTCGGCGACATCCTGCGGCCGCAGCCGGTGGATCGGAATCGTTCCGGCGTCGATCGGCCCTTCGGGGCGGACGGTCAGCACCAGCTTTTCGGACAGCAGCACGCGGCCGTCGCGGACCGGTACCGCGGCGATGCTCAGCAACTCGGCGCTGCGCGCATCGAGGCTGGTGGTTTCGCAGTCGAGGCTCACGCATTCGCCGGCCGGCGGCGGATCGAACAGCGCCGCGAAGCGCGGGTCGCGAAGCCGGCGGCGATTCAATCTGCAGAAGAGGGCGGCGAGCATGGACAGGCTCTCAAAAATGCTGCAGCGAGAAACGGTGCTGCACCAGCTGGCGCAGCCGCCGGGCGATGCCGAGCGCGTCCTTGAGCAGCTCGCGCTCGATCGCGGCCAGCGCCGCCGGCTGCAGCCGATACGACGGTGCTTCGCCGCGTGCCAGTTGTGCCAGTCCGAGCCTGAGCTGCAGCGCCTGCAGAAAGGAAAGCGCCTCGCTCAGGTCCCGCCCGAAGGCTGGCGCGAGCACGTGGGCGTCGACCAGCGCGTCGATGCGGCGCTGGCTGTTGGTCGCGTTGATGCCGGCCTGCAGCGCAAGCACGCGCAGGCCGTGGACGATCGGAAACAGCCCCGCTTTTTTCAGGTCGACGTGTTCGTCGCTGCCGGTCAGCCGTGAAAACAGCGATGCCGGGGCGGCGAACTGGACGATGGGCAGGGCCAGCGCGCTCAGCATCGCGTCGTTGCCGCGGCTGGCGGCGACGATGCGCTGGTGCAGCGGCGGCCACAGCGCCGCGTTGCCGGCGACCGGCGCGGCATCGAGCCACATCGCCAGTTCGAGCATCGCCGCGCCGTCCGGCGTGGCGATCTGCGCATCGAGCCGGCGGGCGAAGTCGGCCTGGCGCTGGCGCCAGTGCGGATTGCACAGCATCACGCCGCCGGGACAGCGCGGATAGCCGAAGCCGGCGAGCGCGGCGTTGTACGCGGCCGCCGCGTCGTCGAGCGGCGGACCGGCGTAGCCGTCGGCGACGATCAGCGCGTTGTCCTGATCGGTCGGGACGATCTGCTCGCCGCGCCCCTGCGAGCCGAGCGCGAGGATGCAGGCATGGGCGCGGGATTCGGGCGGGAAAACGAGCTCGAACAGCTTCTGCTGCAACTGGCCGGTCAGTTCGCTCACCAGCGAGGCGATCAGCCGGATGCGGACGCCCTGGGCGTGCAGCAGCCCGATCAGCGTACGCAGTTGCGCGGCTGCCGCGGCCAGCGCATCGACATCGCTTGCGCGTTCGATCTGCGCGGCGACGAGGTAGGAGTGGTTCGAGAAATAGGCGAGCAGGTCGATCTGCTCGAGCACGCCGACGATCCCGCCATCCCGGGTCACCGGCAGGCGCTGGACCCGGTGGCGGGTGAATGCCAGCAGCGCCTCGGCAACGTGGGCCCCGTCGGCAATCGTCAGCAGCGTGTACTGCGCGACATCGGCCAGTGTCGTCGTGGCCGCGTCGGCGCCGGCGATCACCAGGTCGCGCAGGTCGCTCTGGGTGAACAGGCCGTCGCCGCGCACGCCGCGGACCAGCACCGACGAGGTGCGCGCGTCCTTCATCGCGCGGGCGGCGTCGAGCACGCAGGCGTCGCCGGCCAGCCAGACCGGCGCACGCAGCGGCGCATCGGCGACCCGGGCGGTGATCAGCGACTGCAGTTCGCCCTGCATCGCGTGCTGCGCCAGCGCCGCGAGCCGCTGGGCGACGTCCTGATAGAACCAGGCGCCGAACAGCGGATTGCTGCGTGTCAGGGCAAGGACGAGGTCGCGCGGAATCCGGTGGACGATCGCGTCGTCGTGGACCGCGAAGGCCCGTACCGCGGTACCGCCGACGAGGGCGCGGCCGTCGAAGCAGTCGTGCTCGCGATAGCTGGCGACGATGTCGCCGTCTTCGATCTCGTCGACGACGCCCTTGATGATCACGTACAGCGCGTCGACCGCCGTCCCGGCTGCGATCGGCGTCGAACCGGCCGGAAAGTACTCGATGTCGCTGGCGGCTTCGAGCCGGTTCCGCTCGGCCCGGGTCAGGCAGTCGAACGGTGGCTGGGTGTAGCTGAAGAACTCCGGCATGGCGGTGCTCCGCGAAAAAAACGCCCCGCACTGGGCGGGGCGTTGAGGTGCTGCTGCCACTTTACAGGGCTTAGTGCTTCGATGCGCCTTCTGCGCCGATGCCGGTCATCGAACGGATGAACTGCGGCAGGAACAGGGCTTTCTCGCGGGCGGCCGATTCGCTCTTGTCGAGGGTCGAGACCAGCCAGGTGACGAAGAACGCCAGCGGCATCGAGAAGATCGCCGGGTTGTCGTACGGGAAGATTGCCGCGGCGTTGCCGAGCACCTTCACCCAGACGGTCGGGCCGAGCACGATCATCACCACCGCGCAGATCAGGCCGGCCGAACCGCCGATCACCGCGCCGCGGGTCGTCAGGCCCTTCCAGAACATCGACATGAACAGCACCGGGAAGTTGGCCGATGCGGCGATCGCGAACGCAAGGCCGACCATGAAGGCGACGTTCTGCTTCTCGAAGGCGATGCCGAGCAGGATCGCCAGGACGCCGAGCGCCACCGTCGCCATTTTCGACACGCGGATCTCGTGCGCTTCGTCGGCACGACCACGGGCAAACACGTTGGCATACAGGTCGTGCGAGACCGCCGATGCGCCCGACAGCGTCAGACCCGACACCACGGCGAGGATGGTGGCGAAGGCCACGGCCGAAATGAAGCCGAGGAAGAAGTCGCCGCCGACCGCGCTGGCGAGGTGCACCGCCGCCATGTTCGAGCCGCCGATCAGTTGCGGGATGCCGTTCTTGACGCTTTCGGTGAACTCCGGACGACCCAGCACCAGCATGATCGCGCCGAAGCCGATGATGAAGGTCAGGATGTAGAAGTAGCCGATGAAGCCGGTCGCGTAGAACACCGATTTGCGCGCTTCCTTGGCGTCCTTCACGGTGAAGAAGCGCATCAGGATGTGCGGCAGGCCGGCGGTACCGAACATCAGGCCGACGCCGAGCGAGATCGCGTCGATCGGGTTCGACACCAGGCCGCCCGGGCTCATGATCGAAATGCCTTTCGGATGCGTGGCGACGGCGGTCGCGAACATGGTCTCGAAGCTGAAGCCGCTGGCGGCGAGCACCATGAAGGCCATGAAGGTCGCGCCGCACAGCAGCAGCACCGCCTTGATGATCTGCACCCAGGTGGTCGCGAGCATGCCGCCGAAAGTCACGTAGGCGACCATCAGCACGCCGACGATGATCACCGCCGAGCTGTAGCTCATGCCGAACAGCAGCTGGATCAGCTTGCCGGCACCGACCATCTGCGCGATCAGGTACAGCAGCACGGTGACCAGGGTGCCGATGGCGGCGAAGGTGCGTACCGGCGTCTGCGAGAGGCGGTAGGACGCGACGTCGGCGAAGGTGTACTTGCCGAGGTTGCGCAGCCGTTCGGCGACGAGGAAGGTGATCAGCGGCCAGCCGACCAGAAAGCCGATTGAGTAGATCAGGCCGTCGTAGCCGCTGCCCATCACCAGTGCCGAAATCCCGAGGAACGATGCCGCCGACATGTAGTCGCCGGCGATCGCCAGGCCGTTCTGGAAGCCGGTGATGCCGCCGCCGGCCGCGTAGAAGTCCTTGGCCGAACGGGTGCGGCGCGCAGCCCAGTAGGTGATGCCGAGGGTGAAGGCGACGAAGAGCACGAACATGATGATCGCGTGCCAGTTCAGGTCGCGCTGCTTCACGGCCCCCTCGAGCGCACCGGCGGCCCAGGCCGGCGCGCCGGCACACAATGCCGTGCCGGCGAGAGCGAGCCGGGTAGATAGGGGGGTGGAAAGACGCTGGATCATTGACGGGTCTCCTCGATGAGCTCGGCGTTGAGCTGGTCGAACTCGGTGTTGGCGCGGCGTACGTAGATGCCGGTCAGCACGAAGGCCGAAACGATGACGAGCAGCCCGAGCGGGATGCCGATGGTGGTGACGCCGCTCGCGGCCAGCGGGGTGCCGAGCGTCTTGGGCGAAAACGCGATCATCAGAATCAGCCCGTAGTAGATCACGAGCATGATGATCGAAAGCAGCCAGCTCAAGCTGGTCTTCTTGTGCTCCAGTTCCCTGAACTTCGGGTTGTTCTGGATACGCTGAATCATTGCTTCATCCATGCTATCCCTCCTGAGAGTCGTTTCCGGCGGTAACCGGCGGTTACCGCTTAGTGACGCACTCTATGACCGGGACGCCGATGCGAGCTAATTGCAATTTTTGATGTCGGGAATCAGCATTTCTGATGCCGCGTTGCACGAGTCTTACTTCGTGCAGTGAAACTGCGGCGTGGCGACTACATGCGTTCGTCGTGCGTTCGCACGGCGGCGGTGGTTTGCGGGATAATCGACGGCATGGAACTGTACCAATTGCGTACCTTCGTCGCCGTCGCCCAGCAAGGCCACCTGACACAGGCGGCCGAGCTGCTCCACCTGTCGCAGCCCGCGGTCACCGCGCAGATCAAGGCGCTCGAGGAAGAGCTCGGCGTCGCGCTGTTCGAGCGCTATCCGGGGGGCGTGCAGCTGACCGAGGCGGCCAAGGACATCCTGCCCGAAGCCGAACGCATCCTCGCGCTGTCCCGCGGCATGCAGCACAAGGCCAAGGCGCTGTCGGGCGAGCCCAAGGGCAAGGTCAAGATCGGCACCATCGGTGTGCCGGCGCGGCTCAAGCTCGGGCCGTGGCTGGCCTGCCTGCGCAGCCGCTATCCGCTGCTGACGGTGCAGACGACGCACGGCATTTCCGGCGGCATCCTCAATGAAGTGCGCAAGAAGACGCTCGACGGCGGCTTCTATCTCGGCCGCAACCCGTACCAGAACGTCAACAACCTGCCGCTGACCGAAATCGGCTTCTGTGTGGCGCTGCCGCCGCTGATGGCGCCGATGCTGGCCGGTGACGACTGGGAGTCACTGGCCAGGGTGCCGTGGCTGGGGCTGTCGCAGTTCAACAGCCTGTCGTCGATCACGCAGGAGTTGTGGCGGGCGCAGAACGTGGCGCCGCGCAAGGTCGGCGAGTTCGATGAAGAGGCGACGCTGCTCGAACTCGTCAAGGCCGGGCTCGGGGTGGCGATCCTCGCCGAGCGGACTGCCAAGCGCTTTGCCGCCGACGGCTCGATCGCGCTGTGGCGGGGCGGGGACTGCGTGACCAGCGCACCGCTGCAGTTCGTCTACTCGGCCGAGCGCGAGAACGATCCGCTGGTGACGATGCTGCGCGATACGCTGCTCGAAGTGTGGCAGCCGGCCGAGTAAGGCTTACTTCGGTTCGGTGTGCTGCCTGAGCAGCTTGCCCATCAGCGAAGTTTTGGCCTTGTCGTCGGCGTTCTGTTCGCCGGTCGATGCCTTGCCGAAGCGGTCGGGCGAGCCCTTCTTGCGGATCGCGTCCTTGATTTTCACGCCGGCAAACTTCTGAAGGTCGTAGTGGTTGATCGGCATTCTGTCGTCCTCGGATCGTGGGTGCTCAAACAAAAACCCCGCCTGTAGCGGGGTTTCGAGTATGTGTCACCAGCGAAAACCAGCTTACTTGAGCTTGGTTTCCTTGTACATCACATGCTTGCGGACGACGGGATCGAACTTCTTGATCTCCATCTTTTCCGGCATGGTGCGCTTGTTCTTGGTGGTGGTGTAGAAGTGGCCGGTGCCGGCGCTCGATTCGAGCTTGATCTTTTCACGCATGGTCATTCACCCCTGATTACAGTTCGCCGCGGGCGCGCAGGTCGGCCAGAACGACGTCGATGCCGTTCTTGTCGATGGTGCGCAGCGCTGCGTTGGAAACGCGCAGACGAACCCAGCGGTTTTCGCTTTCAACCCAGAAACGACGGGATTGCAGGTTCGGAAGGAAGCGACGCTTGGTCTTGTTGTTGGCGTGGGAAACATTGTTCCCGGTCATCGGGCGCTTGCCGGTGACTTTGCATACTCGTGCCATGGTTAGGTATTCCCTGACTTCTGAGAAAAACCGGATTTATAGCACGATTCAATTGCCGCGTTCAAGCTGTGTGGCAAGTCGCTGTGGTTTGGCGGTCGTCGCGATCGCCTGCTCGATCTGCCGTGCGGCCTGCGCGGCGGTCATTGCCGGGCTGCGCCAGTAGCGGCCGATCACGTCGAACACGGCGGTGCGCGCGGCCTCGGGCAGCGCCATATTGTGCGCCCAGGACGGTACCAGCGTGTCGCGGCGACCGGCGTCGGCCAGCGCGCGGGCCGACAGACGGGCGCAGCCGTCGTAACGTTCGAGCTGCACATCGGTCCGGGCGGGGATATTGCCTTTGTAAAAATTGAAGGCTTCCTGAGCCGTCTTGCCCATCGCGATCCGCGCCAGCTCCTGCTGTGCCTGGTGGGCGGGACCGTGCTGGCGGAACATGACCAGCATGTCCGCATCGAAGCTGAATGCCGAGGCGGAACCCGGCGCGGCGGTACACAGGTAGTCGCGCCCGGGCTGCTTGCCGGCGGCGGCGAACTCGCCCTTGGCCCAGTCGCCGAACACGGCCATCGCCGCGCGGCCTTCGATGACGTCGGCGGCGACCTGATGCCACTCGCGCCCCGGGCCGGTGGCGTTGGTATAGGGCTTGAGTCTTTTGAACAGCTCCAGCGCCCGGACGAAGCGCGGGTCGCGGGTCGCGCCGGCGACCGGTGTGACGAAGACCTGCCGGTGAATGTCGCTGCCGGCCTCGGCCAGGATGACGGCTTCGAGCAACGTTGCCAGTTGCCAGTTCTGCTGGCCGAGGGCAAGCGGCACGATCCCGGCATGCCGCAGCTTGTCGGCGAGCGGAAAGAACGCCTTCCAGCTTTGCGGCGGCGTGGCGCCGACACGCTGCAGGACGGCGGCGTTGCTCCAGAGCATGTTGACCCGTGCGAGTCCCAGCGGCACGGCCACGTAGCGGTCGTCGACCTTCAGCATGGCGTCGAGCACCGGCGGCAGGATGCCGGACCATGCCTGCTCGTCGGCAACGTCGCTGATGTCGCCAAGCAGCCCCTGCCGGTGCCATTCCTGCCACTGGGTCCCGCCGGTCATTGCGGCGGTGGGCAGGTTGTCCGAGCGGGCACGGGTGCGCAGCACGCCGAGCGCGTTCTCGCCGCCGCCGCCGACAACGCTGAAATCGTTCCAGCGGTAGCCGGCAGCGTTGACGCGCTGCTTGAGCTCCAGCAGCGCGCGCGTCTCGCCGGGCGAGGTCCACCAGTGCAGCACCTCGATGTCGGCCGCCTGCGCGTTCAGCGCGGCGGCCAGGGCGGCGATTGCGGCGCGGGTCTTCATTCGGCCGGTGGTGCGAGCACCGTGCGGTTGCCGTTGGTTTCCATCGGGCTGACGAGGCCGGCGGCTTCCATGCTCTCGATCAGCCGCGCGGCGCGGTTGTAGCCGATGCGCAGCTGGCGCTGGACCGACGAGATCGATGCACGGCGCGACTTGATCACGAAGGCCACGGCCTCGTCGTACAGCGGGTCGGCTTCCGGATCGGCATTGCCGCTGCCTTCCCACGGTGCCCCGCCGGCGGCTTCGGCTTCGAAGCCGCCGTTGAGCACGCCGTCGATGTAGTCGGGCTCGCCGGTACTCTTCAGGTATTCGACCACCTTGTGCACCTCGTCGTCGGCGACGAAGGCGCCGTGGACGCGCTGCGGATAGCCGGTGCCCGGCGGCAGGAACAGCATGTCGCCCTGGCCCAAGAGCGCCTCGGCGCCCATCTGGTCGAGGATGGTGCGGCTGTCGATCTTGCTCGACACCTGGAACGCCAGCCGGGTCGGGATGTTGGCCTTGATCAGCCCGGTGATCACGTCGACCGACGGCCGCTGGGTCGCGAGGATCAGGTGGATGCCGGCGGCGCGGGCCTTCTGCGCCAGCCGGGCGATCAGCTCCTCGATCTTCTTGCCGGCGACCATCATCAGGTCGGCGAACTCGTCGACGACGACGACGATGAAGGGCAGGTGCTCGACCGGCTCCGGGTTGTCCGGGGTCAAGGTGAATGGGTTGGTCAGTTTCTGGCCGGCCTTCTCGGCTTCCTTGACCTTCTGGTTGAAGCCGGCGAGGTTGCGCACGCCGAAATGGCTCATCAGCCGGTAGCGTTTCTCCATCTCGGCCACGCACCAGTTCAGCGCGTTGGCGGCGAGCTTCATGTCGGTGACGACCGGCGCCAAGAGGTGCGGGATGCCGTCGTAGACCGACAGCTCGAGCATCTTCGGGTCGACCATGATGAAGCGGACTTCTTCCGGCGTTGCCTTGTACAGCAGCGAGAGAATCATCGCGTTGACGCCAACCGACTTGCCCGAGCCGGTGGTGCCGGCGACGAGCATGTGCGGCGCCTTGGCGAGATCGGTGACGCTCGGCTTGCCGGTGATGTCCTTGCCCAGCGCCATCGTCAGCTTCGAATGCATGCCGTGGAAGGCTTCGGACGACAGGATTTCCGACAGCCGGATCATCTGCCGCTTCGGGTTCGGCAGCTCGAGCCCCATGCAGGTCTTGCCGGGGATGGTCTCGACGACGCGGATGCTGACAAGGCCGAGCGCGCGCGCCAGGTCCTTCATCAGGTTGACGATCTGCGCGCCCTTGACGCCGACCGCCGGCTCGATCTCGTAGCGGGTGATCACCGGGCCCGGGTAGGCGGCGATGACCTTGACCTCGACATTGAACTCGGCGAGTTTCCGCTCGATCAGCCGCGAGGTGAATTCGAGCGTGTCGTTGCTGATGCTTTCCTGCGCGGTCGGCACCGGCGCAAGCAGGCTCAGCGCCGGCAGGCCGCCGGCGACCGGTGCCGGAAGGTCGTCGAAGCCGAACAGCGTCGGCTGGACCGTCTTCTTCTGCTGTGCTTCGGCTTCCTTCTCGGCGGCCTTGATCACCGCCTTGGCGACCGGGACCTCGATCTGCGGCGTTTCGATCTTCAGCGGCGCCTTGTCTCCCTGTTTCTTTTTCTCGCTGCTGACCTTCTCTTCGCGCAGCACCGACGCCTGACGGCCGATACGGCGGTCCTGCGCGGCCTGCCAGGTGTCGACGCATTTGAAACCCAGCCATTCGATGCCGGTGCCGAGCCTTTCCATCAGCGCCAGCCATGACAGACCGGTGAACAGCGAAACGCCGAGCGCCCAGACGACGAACAGGGTCAGCGTGGCGCCGGCGAAGCCGAGGGCCCGGTACAGCCAGCCGCCGAGCGCCACGCCGACGATGCCGCCGTGCGCCAGCGGCAGGTCGATGTCGAGCGTGTGCAGGCGGAGCGCCTCGAGGCTGCTGCTTGCCAGCAGGATCATGAAGAAACCGGTGCACGCGAGCAGTACGACCGGCCGGGACGAATCGTTGACGTGGTCGATCCGCCGGTAGCCCCACAGGATGGCGGCGAGGCAGAACGCGATCCACCACCACGCCGAGAGGCCGAATGCCGAGAGCAGGATGTCGGCGACCCAGGCGCCGACGCTGCCGCCACGGTTCTGCACCGCCGCCTGTGTCGCGCTGTGCGACCAGCCCGGGTCGGCGCGGTGGTAGCTGCCGAGCGCGAGCACCAGGTAGACGACGATGGCGACCAGCAGCAGCCACCACGACTCGCGCAGCACGCTGGCGAACTGCGGCGGCAAGGCGGTGCGGGTCGACGCCTTGGCGATGTTTTTCTTGCGGAAAATGGCCATGTCGCAACGATGGAAAGCGGTTCAGTCGGCGATTATAAGCGCTTCGCCGCTACGCAGGGCGCGATGACGACGGGCTGTGTTCATTCGAGATGGCGGCGTTGCCACTCGAGATAGCAGGCATGGACGTGGCGGGTGTAAGCATCGCGATCGGTGAAGTCGGCCGGGTCGAACGCGTCGTAGACGTGGTAGTTGGCGCGCCGGTTCGGCGCACGGGCGATCTGGATCAGCATCTGCGGCAGCGTCTGCCCCTCCCAGGCGAATGCGGCCTGTGCCTCGTAGTGCACGAAGACCGGGACGACGGGGATGCCGGTTTCGAGCGAGATCGTGAACGCGCCGTAGTGGAAGCGTTCGGCGAGGCGCCGGCCCTTGCAGCCGCCTTCGGGGTAGATCGCGATATTGCGGCCGTTGCGGGCCGCCTCGGTCATCGCGACCAGCGCGCCCTGGCGCGAGTCCTTGCTTTCGCGCTTGACGAAAACCGTTCCGGCTACGGCGGCGATCCGGCCGACGAACCACCAGTCGCGGACCTCGATCTTGGCCAGGTTGACGACGTCGAACAGCGCCGGGATGCCGACGAGTTCGAGCGCCGACGGGTGGTTGGCGATCAGGATGAAATGCTCGGGCAGCGGCCGGGCCTGATGCTGATGAAGCCGCAGGTCGACGTCGAGCGCCCGGACGAAGCAGCTGCACCAGCGGCGAAACAGCCGCGGATATCCGCCGGCCAGCCACGATCGGGGCAGCAGGCCGAGCAGCAGCAGGGCCAGCGTGAACAGCGCCAGATCGAGCCAGGCCAGCCCGCGGAGCGACAGATGAAGCAGCCAGCGCATATGGCCTCCGGAGTCCTGCTTCCGGTTTAGCGCAGCCGACAAAATCCTGCTGGCGGCGTTGTGCTCGCTTGCAGTACCGATCGTACCGTTGTGGCCGAAGGGAGTCCCTGTGGGACTTTTCGGACCCTAAAGGGCCCCTGGGGCATTCGCTGCTTGGCCTTGCATGGCTCCCGCCGACGCGCGGCAAGTCCCCGAACTGGCGCTCAGCCCCGCAGGTAGCCGGCGAGCTTGTTCTCGTAGAGCCGCGGGTTCTCGCCGCAGGCGATCGCGACCAGGCCTTCGAGCAGCATCTCGCGATGGACGACTTCGCTGTGGATGTGGCGCTTGAGCTTGCCGGCGATCGGCAGGAAAACGAGGTTGGCGATGCCGACGCCGTAGATCGTCGCGACAAAGGCGACGGCGATGCCGGCGCCGAGCTTGGACGGATCGGACAGGTTCTCCATCACGTGGATCAGCCCGAGCACCGCGCCGAGAATCCCCAGCGTCGGCGCGTAGCCGCCTGCGGCTTCCCAGATCTTGGCGGCGGCCTTGGCGCTGGCCTCGTACGCGTCGATGTCGAGCTCGAATGCGCGGCGGATCATCTCGGGCTCGGCGCCGTCGACGAGCATCTGCAGTCCGCGTTTGACGAACGGATCCTTCTCGGCGTTCATCACGTTCTCGAGCGCCAAGAGGCCGCCGCGGCGCGACTGGTGGCCCCAGTTGACCAGCGTGGCCAGCAGCTTGCGGTTGTCGTGCTGCGGCGGTACGAACACCCAGCGCAGCATCTTCATCCCGGCGACGAAGTCGCTCATCCGGCTCTGCAGCATCACCGCACCGGCAGTACCGCCGATCACGATCAGGAAGGCCGTCAGCTGCAGCAGCGAGCCGAGATGGCCGCCCTCGAGCCACTGGCCGAGCAGGATGGCGGTCAGGCCGATGGCGAGGCCGAGGATGCTGATCTTGTCCATTTATCTGGCAGTCCAGTCGGTCAGGCGGGTGCGCAGCCGCGCAACGGCCTGGCTGTGCAGCTGGCAGACGCGCGATTCGGAAACACCGAGCACGGCGCCGATTTCCTTGAGGTTGAGTTCTTCGTCGTAGTACAGCGCCATCAGCAGTTTTTCGCGTTCGGGCAGTTGCGCTATCCCTTCGATCAGCCGGGCGCGGAAGTGGCTGTCGTCGAGCTGCGCCAGCGGATCGGCGTCCCGGTCGGCGGCGATCGTGTCGAGCAGCGAGCCGTCGTCGTCGTGGCCGGCATGGTCGTCGAAATGGATCAACTGATGGCCGCGTGCGTCGCCGAGCATGTCCTGATAGTCGGCCAGCGGCAGGTCGAGCGCCTTGGCGACCTCGGCTTCGCTCGGCGCGCGCCCGAGCGTGTGTTCGAGTTTGTGGATTGCCGCATCGATGCCACGCAGATTGCGCCGCGCCTGGCGCGGCAGCCAGTCGGCGTTGCGCAGCTCGTCGAGCATGGCGCCGCGGATACGCTGTGATGCAAAGGTATCGAACTGGACGCCGGCGCCCGGATCGAAGTTGCGCGCCGCATCCATCAGCCCGATCAGGCCGACCTGGATCAGATCCTCGACGTCGACGCTGGCCGGCAGCCGCGCGATCAGGTGGTAGGCGATCTTCTTGACCAGCGGCGTCGAGCGCGCAAGCAGCTCCGCATCGCTGTCGGAGCGGGTGTCACGGTAAAGCTTGAGGGCGCGTTTATTGGGCATGGATCTTGGCGGAACGGGTGCCGGGCCAGTTTACCGCAACGCGGCCCGGCTTTCGCCCGCCAGCGCCGTTTCCAGTTGGGAAAGCGCATCAGCGAGCGCGGCGTTGCTCGCCGCGGCCAGGCCGTCGCTGCTGACCGGTGCGACCCTGGCCCTGCCGGTGATCACGAGCGCCCGGCCGGCTTCACCCGGACTGCCGAGGTCGAGCCGCAGTTCGATGACGGCGGTGGCTGGCTGCTCCGGGCGCAGGTCGAAATACAGCGCGGCGACCCGGCCGGTGACGACATGGCGGGCGGCCTGCCGGTCGAGCGTCGGTGTCGCGCCGGCCGCGGTCAGCCAGGCCGCCAGCCGGCGGTCGATCAGCCGGCCCGGGGCGGACAGGTAACCGCGATACGGGTCGACGACGAAGCGCTGTGCGGCTTCGCGATAGACGAAACCGCGCTGCCCGAACGGCTCGTCGACGGTCAGCGGGGCCGCATAGACGGTGCCGGACAGGCTGGCCTGGCCTGCCGGGCGCTCGCTGGTGAGCAGGTAGTTGAATTCGCTGGTCGGCCGGCTGCCGCCGGCGCAGCCGGCGATCAACAGGCTGGCGATGATGATCAGAAGGGGGCGCATGGCGTGCCTCAGCGTTTCGGCAGGGAATAGGGCGCCGGCGGTTCGGAGAACAGCAGCGATGACGGATTGGCGCGGATGTCGTGCAGCAGCGCGTCGAGCTCGGCGCTGCCGCGGTCGAGGTTGTCGAGCGTGCTGCCGAGCGCTGCATGGCGTTCGGCGAGCAGCCGGTCGACCTCGCCGAGCGACTGGTTGAGCCGGTTCAGCGACGACCCCCATGCCGGGTTGGCGAGCAGCGCATTGGCCGATTTCAGCGTTGCGTGCAGCTCGGCCGGTGCGCTGGCGAGCGCCGGGTCGGCGAGCAGGGCGCCGAGCCGCGCATTGTTCTGCCGCAACTCGCGCACCAGGGCCAGCGTCTCGTCGCCGATCGGCTTCAACTGCATCGCCGCCAGCTGTTCGGTGGCCTGTTGCGTATTGCGGCCGATTTCCTCGAGCGGCAGTGCGTTCAGCTTGCTGTCGACGGTGTCGGCGGCCTGCTCGACCTTGTCGACCATGGTCTGCAGGTCGAGCTTGGCGAGCTTGTCGGCGATGCTTTGCGTCGCGTTCAGCAACTGGCCGACGGTGCTGCGCGCCGACGGCACGTAGAGCGCCGTCGGCTTCCAGTTGATCGGCAGGATCGGGCTGGGCTTGCCCTCGACATAGTCGATCTCGATGTAGTTGGCACCGGTCAGGCCCTGCGGCGCGATGCGAACGCGCAGGCCACGGGCGATTTCGCCGTTCAGTGCGGCCTGGTTCAGCGTGGCCGCGGCGCGCGGCCCGAGTGTTTCGGGGTTCAGTTGCATTTCGATCAGCACGTAGTGATGGCGCCAGCCGCTGGTGGCGGCCTCGGGATACTTGCTCGCGGTGAAGCCGATCTTGCTGACCTCGCCGATCGCGACGCCGCGGTAGCGGACCGACGAACCGATGTCGAGACCCTTGACCGACTCGTTGAAGTACGTCTCCATCACCGGCGCGGTCGAGAACCAGCGGCCGGCACCGAAGGCGATCAGCAGCACCAGCGTCAGCGCCAGCGCCAGCGTGACGAACAGGCCGAGGCGGATATGGCTTTGTCGTGGGGTCATGCGGCCACCTTGCGATGAAAGAAGCGCTGGACGCGTTCGTCCGGCGAATGGTTGGCGAGCTCGGCCGGCGGGCCGCTCGCGATCACGCCGCGGACGCTGGCGTCGAGCATCAGCGCGGTATCGGCGATCGCCATGATGCTCGCGAGTTCATGGGTGACGACGACGAAGGTCAGGCCGAGGCTGTGCGAGAGCTGGAGGATCAGCGCGTCGAGCTCGGCACCGGTGACCGGATCAAGCCCGGCCGACGGTTCATCGAGGAAGACGATCTCGGGGTCGAGCGCGATCGCGCGGGCGATCGCAACGCGCTTCTGCATCCCGCCCGACAGCGACGCCGGCACGTAGTCGGCGAACTTCTCGAGCCCGACGAGGCGCAGCTTGAGCCGGGCGACCAGTTCGACCGCGGCGGTGTCGAGCGCCGTGTGCTCGGACAGCGGCAGCATCACGTTCTCGAGCACGGAGAGCGAGCCGAACAGCGCGCCGGACTGGTAGGCGACGCCGAAACGCTTGTACAGCGCCAGCCGTGCCGCGCCGTCGAGTGCGGTCAGCTCCTCGCCGGCGAGCCAGATCCGTCCCGACATCGGCCGGTACAGGCCGATCAGGTTCTTCAGCAACGTCGACTTGCCGCAGCCCGATCCGCCGAGGATGACGAAGACTTCGCCGCGTTCGACCTCGAACGACACGTCGTCGAGGATCACCTTGTCGTCGTAACCGCAGACGAGGTGTTCGGCGCGGATGATCGGATCGCTCATTGTCACCATCCGAGGATATAGAACACGACGGCGAACAGCCCGTCGACGACCACGAGCATGACGATGCTGCTGACGACGGCGCGCGTCGTCGATTCGCCGACCGCCGCCGCACCGGCGCCGGTGCGCAGGCCGCGCAGGCAGCCGATCGCGGCGATGAAGAAGCCGAACACGACCGATTTGCCGAGCCCGCCGAAGAAGTCGTCGAAACCGACGATGGCCGTCGCCCGCGCCAGCGAGGTCGCAAACGGAATGTCGAAGCTCGCCATCACCAGCGCCATCCCGGCAAGGCCGATGACCTCGGCGCAGACGGTCAGCATCGGCATGATGATCGCGACGGCCAGCAGTCGCGGGATCACCAGATAGCGGAACGGGTCGAGCCCGAGCGTGACCAGCGCGTTGATCTCCTCGTTGACCTTCATTGTGCCGAGCTCGGCGGCAAAGGCCGCGCCGGTACGGCCGGCGAGCAGGATTGCGGTCATCAGCGGCGCGAGCTCGCGGACCAGCGACAGGCCGACGAGGTCGGCGACGAACAGTTCGGCGCCGAACTGGCGCATCGGCACCGCCGACTGGAACGACAGGATCACGCCGAACAGGAAGGCGACCAGCGCGATGATCGGCAGCGCGTCGGCGCCGGCGTTGCTGGCGACGGCGAAACCGTTGCGCCAGCGGATCTTGCCGCGCGCGGTGAAGATGCGCGCGATGTCGGCGGTGAACACGCCGATGAAGGCCATCGTCAGCCTGAACTCGCTGCTGATTGCCTTGCCGAAGTCGGCAAGCTCGTCGGTGAGGCCGCGTTTTTTCTGCTCGGGTACCACCAGCGCGTCGTCCGGACGCAGGTCGGCCAGCAGGGCCGCGTAGCGTTCGGGCAGGCCGTCGACGCGGGCGCCGCGCCGGATCAGGTCGAACAGCAGCGCGCTGCCGGCGCCGTCGCAGTAATCGACGCCGCTGGCATCGACGATGCAGCCGTCGCTGACGGCGCTGCGCGCCTGCGCCCAGATCGCGGCGGCGCCGGCGGCGTCGAGCCGGCCGCGCAGCCGCAGCTTTCCGGAGTCGACGATCAGCTCGGCGCTCGGCGCGGTGCTCATCGGGCCTCGATGTCGTCGAGGAAGCGGTGCATCACCAGCGCGTCGACAAGGCCGAGCCGGGCGTGCCGGTAGGCCTTGGGCAGGGTGCCGACGACGGTGAAACCGAGTTTGCGCCACAGTGCGGCCGCCGCTTCGTTGGTCGCGACGACGAAGTTGAACTGCATCGCGGCAAACCCGGCGCGCCGGGCTTCGGCCAGGCAATGCCGGCCGAGCGCCATGCCGAGCCCCTGGCCGTGCGCGTGCGGCGAAATCATGAACGAGGCGTTGGCGACGTGATTGCCGAGATCGCGCTGGTTGGCGGTCAGCCTGTACATGCCGGCCACTTCGCCGTCGAGCTCGGCGACCCAGCTGCGGATGCCGGGGCCGAACCAGTAGGCGCGGGCATCGTCACGGGGGGTGTCCGGCGCGAACACGTAGCTGTCGCCGCCGGCGACAACGGCGCGAAAGACCGTCCAGATGGCTTCGAAGTCCTGCTCGGTGGCGGGGCAGATCGTCATGCGGGTTTCCATACAGGGCACGGGGCCCACGCTAACGTTGTAGCCGGTCGGCGAGGATGCGGCTCGATTCGACCAGCCGGTAGGCGAAATCGGCGGCGCTGTCGGCGGCGCCGGCCGGGCGGCGCCAGCGCAGCATCGCGTCGGCCAGTTGCCGGAACGCATGCGCCGACTCGGTGTCCGGAAACGCGTCGAACACCGTCCGGCCGAGCCGGGCGGCACGCGCCAGTTTTTCGTCTTCGGGGACGAAGCCGATCAGCCGCAGTCTGACCCGGTTACCGAGATAGCGCATCGCTACTTGTTGCAGTCGCTCGAAAAGCGCGCCGGCTTCGCGTGCGCCGCCGACGCGGTTGATCAGGATGCGGAACTCGCCGCGCGCGTACTCGGTGGCCATCAGCTTGATCGCCGCGTAGGCGTCGGTCAGCGATTCGGCACGCTCGGAAACGATCAGTACGACATCGTCGGCGGCGAGCGACAGGCTCGGTACGCCGGGCTCGGTCGCCGGGCGGGTGTCGAGTAGCAGCCAGTCGGTGTCGACGCTGACGGCGTCGAATTCGCGCGCCAGCCACGCCGCTTCGGCTTCGTTGAGCCTGGCCAGCACCTGCGGCCGGGCGGCGGCCGGCAGCAACGAAAAGCCGCCCGGCGCCGGGACGATGACGTCGGCGAGCGTGACCTCGCGGCGGATCGCTTCCTCGAAATCGTACGGTGGCGACAGCCGCAGCCGCTGCGTGGCATTGCCGTTGCCGGTGTGCTCGTCGAGCAGCAGCACCGCGCGTTCGCGCTCGGCCAGCGCCGCGGCCAGATGGATCGCTACGGTCGTCGCGCCGGCGCCGCCGCGACCGCCGTTGATGCTGACGCTGCGGCAGGCGGGACGGGCGACCAGCGCCCTGAGCCCGGCGGCCTGGTCGTCCCACAGTCTGCTCATCTCGGACCCCTGCCGCTTATGCGCGCGGCGTCGGCTCGCCGAAGCCGGCGTCGTCGGTGCTGGCCGCCTGCGCGCCCATGTAGACCGGGTATTCGTCGGGCTGCAGCTGGAACGGCCGGCCCGGTTCGGCGCGGAACGCGCGGTCGACCAGGTATTCGACCCGGGCCGGGTGCAGGTCCTCGGGGACGCGCTGGCCGTTGGTGACGAAATGCAGCTTGAGGCGGTGGCGGATCGCGACGTCGAGGCAGCCGCCGAGGCTCATCGTCTCGTCGAGCTTGGTCAGGATCACGCCGGCGAGCTGTTCGTTCTTGTAGCGGCGCGCAACGTCGTCGAGCGTCGCCGGCGCGGCGTTGGCGGCGAGCAGCAGCAGCGTGTGCGCACGCTCGTGCTGGAACAGCCGCAACTGCTCGACGATGCGCAGATCGCGCTGGCCCATGCCGACGGTATCGATCAGCACCAGGTGGCGCGACGCGAGGTCGACGAGCGTCAGTTCGAAATCGGTGTCGTCCTTGACCTCGTGCACCGGCACGCCAAGGATGCGGCCGTAGATGCGCAACTGGTCGGTCGCGCCGATCCGGTAGCTGTCGGTCGTCAGCAGCGCGACCGATTCGGGGCCGTAGGCGAGGGCGCAGCGCGCGGCGAGCTTGGCGACCGTCGTCGTCTTGCCGACGCCGGTCGGGCCGATCAGCGCGTAGACGCCGCCCTGGGCGATCAGGTCGTCGCCGTCGCCGACGGCGGCGATATTGTGGACCAGTGCGGCCTTGAGCCAGCGTGCCCGCAGCTCCGGCGCCATCTGTGCCGGCATCTTGTCGACGAGCTGGCGCGCGAGCGCCGGGCAGAAGCCGGCCGCAAGCAGTTGCCGCAGCGCGTCGAGCTTGTCCGGCGACTGGCGCGACAATTCGCTCCACGCCATCCCGGCGAGCTGGTGCTCCATCAGCCCGCGCAGCTGGCGCATCTCGCGGGCGATGTCGTCGATCGCGCCGTTGACCGGCGCGATGGCCGGCGGCGGCTCCACCGCCTCGTCGTCGCGATAGCGGAACGGGGTGTCGGCCGCGGGTTTGATCTCGGTGGCCGGTGCAACGCTCGGCGTGACGGCCGGCCTGACTGCGGCGGCCGGGGCTTCGGTGCGCGGCGGCCGGTTGCTGCGGACGACCTGCGGTGCAGGCGCCGGTGCCGGTGCCGGTGCGTCGTCGTCTTCGTCGGGAATGGCGTACGAGCGCTCGAGCGCCCTGGCGAGCGGCCGGCCGGGCTGCAGTGCCGGTTCGATGCGTGTCGGTTCGATGCGCGACGGTGCCGACGGGCGGCTGGCGGCGATGGTCTGCGCGCTGGTCAGCGCGGCGACGTCCGAGTCGGCGACGGCCATGATCTCGATGCCGCCGCCGGCCACCTGCCGGTTCGACAGGATGAGCGCGTCCGGGCCGAGTTCGTCGCGAACCTGGCGCAGCGCGTCACGGGTGGTGGCTCCGTAGAATTTCTTGACGACCATTGTCCCAATCGAGCCGGTTAAACCGGGCTATTATCTCCAGCCCGTGAGGATCGCACAAACGGCAGCGGCCGTGGCAGGTCCTTCTTCCCATTCTGCCGACATGCATACGCTCGCCTACCTTCCGCCCGCCGATACCGGCCTGAACCTCGTCCATGCCGATTCGTCGCTGCTCGTCGTCGACAAGCCCGCCGGGTTGCTGACGGTGCCGGGCCGCGGTGACGACAAGGCCGACTGCCTCAGTGCACGGGTGCAGTCGGTGTATCCGGACGCGCTGGTCATCCACCGGCTCGACATGGCGACATCGGGGCTGGTGGTGTTCGGCCGCGGCCTGGACGCACAGCGGCGCCTGGGCAGCGCGTTCGAACACCGGCGCGTCGTCAAGCGCTATGTCGCGGTCGTTCGCGGTCTGGTCGTCGATGACGCGGGCGAGATCGACCTGCCGCTGGCCGCGGACTGGCCCAGCCGGCCGCGGCAGAAGGTCGATTTCGAAGCCGGCAAGCGTGCGCTGACGCGATTCACCGTACTGTCGCGCGAGCCGCTCGCCGACTGCAGCCGCGTGGCGCTCGAACCGCTCACCGGCCGGACGCACCAGTTGCGCGTGCACCTGATGGCGATCGGCCATCCCATCCTCGGCGATACGCTGTACGGCGCGGCCGAACGCGCGCCGCGACTGCTGTTGCATGCGCAGTCGCTGGTCCTGCCGCATCCGGACGACGGCAGGCTGATCGAGTTCGAGTCGCCGGCACCTTTCTGAGCCTGGATTTTCGGAGCGACCAGAGCCCGTTCCAATAGGCGAGCGAGCCAAAGCAGTTTGCCTCCACCCGAAGCACAGGGACCGGAATGGACATGACGTCCATGAGGATCCCGAGCATCGGATGGGGGCAAAATGCGCAGGCGTAGCCGCCTAATGGGATGGGGTCAGGCGCCGCCGAGTACGCCGACGATGCGTATCGTCTTGGTATCGGGGATTTCGGTATGGGCGATCACGCGCAGGTTCGGGATCGAGCGGCGCAGGAAGCGGCTGAGCATCGGCCGCAGCGCGCCCGGCGTGATCAGCACGGTGTTGAGCCCCTGCGCTTCCATCTGCTCGGACAACTGCGACGCCTGCTGCAGCAGGCGCTCGGCCAGGCCCGGTTCGAGCCCGCCGCGGCCGGCACTGGCCGACATCAGGATGTTCTCGAGCTGCGGTTCGAGCGCGACGACCGGCAGCTCGGTCTCGCCCGGGAACAGCTGGTGGATGATCGCGCGGCCGAGCGCAACGCGCACGGCGGCGGTCAGTTCGTCGATGTCCTGCGTCCGGCCGATGTGCTCGCCGAGTGCCTCGAGGATGGTCCGCAGGTCGCGGATGTGCATGCCTTCGTCGAGCAGGCTTTGCAGCACCTTCTGCAGCGTTCCGACCGGGATCAGCTTGGGGACGAGATCCTCGACCAGCTTCGGCGACTCCTTGGCGAAGTGGTCGAGCAGCGACTGCACTTCCTCGCGGCCGAGCAGCTCGGCCGCGTGCCCCTGCAGCAGGTTCGAGATGTGCGTACCGATCACCGTTGCGGTGTCGACGACGGTGTAGCCGAGCGCCTGCGCCTGGTCGCGCAGGCTGGCGTCGATCCACGTCGCCGGCAGGCCGAAGGTCGGATCCTTGGTGGCCGTGCCGGCGAGCGAGCCGGCGACGTTGCCCGGGTTGATCGCCAGCCACTGGCCGACGAAGGCCTCGCCGGTCCCGACGTCGACGCCCTTGAGCTGGATCCGGTACTGGTTGGGCTTGAGCTCGAGGTTGTCGCGGATGTGCACCGCCGGGACCAGGAAGCCGAGCTCCTGGGCGATCTTCTTGCGGATGCCGCGGATGCGCCGCAGCAGCTCGCCGTCCTGGTTGCGGTCGACCAGCGAAATCAGCCGGTAACCGACCTCGAGCCCGACCGGGTCGACCGGCTGGACGTCGCTCCAGCTGACCTCCTGCAAGGGTTGCGGCGCCGCTGCCGCTGCCGCCGGTGCGGCGCCGCCCGGCGCTTCGATCTGCTGCGCCCTTGCCGTGCGCTTTTCCAGCCACCACGCGACGCCGGCGGCAATCGCGGCGATCAGCAGGAAGGCGAAGTGCGGCATGCCGGGGATGATGCCGAGGATGCCGATCACCACCGCGGTGACGTAGAGCACCTGCGGGTTGGCGAACAGCTGGCCGAGCATCTGCTCGGACAGGTCCTGCTCGGTGCCGACGCGCGAGACGACGATGCCGGCGGCGACCGAGATGATCAGCGACGGAATCTGCGCCACCAGGCCGTCGCCGATCGTCAGCAGCGTGTAGGTGCGGCCGGCTTCGGCAAACGGCAGGTCGTGCTGGACCATGCCGATGATCAGCCCGCCGATCAGGTTGATCACCATCACGAGGATGCCGGCGACGGCGTCGCCGCGGACGAACTTGCTCGCGCCGTCCATCGAGCCGAAGAAGTCGGCTTCCTGCGAAATCGCCGAGCGGCGCTTGCGCGCCTCCTCTTCGCCGATCAGCCCGGCATTGAGGTCGGCGTCGATCGCCATCTGCTTGCCGGGCATCGCATCGAGCGTGAAGCGTGCCGACACTTCGGCGATCCGGCCCGCGCCCTTGGTGATGACGACGAAGTTGATGATCGTCAGAATGACGAAGGCGATAATGCCCACGGTCAGGTTGCCGCCGATCAGCACGTGGCCGAAGGCTTCGATCACCTGGCCGGCCGCACCGGCGCCGGTGTGCCCCTCGGTCAGCACCAGCTTGGTCGAGGCGACGTTGAGGCTCAGGCGCAACAGCGTCGTCACCAGCAGCACGGTCGGAAAGGCCGAGAACTCGAGCGGTTCGCGCGTGTACAGGCTCACCATCAGCACGATGATCGAGATCGCGATGTTGAAGGTGAAGAAGAAGTCGAGCGCGAGCGCGGGCAGCGGCAGGATCATCATGCCGAGCACCATGAACACCAGCGCCGGGCCGGCCAGTCGCGTCAGATTAAGATTGCGCACACGCCTTCAGTTTCATTGGTGCCACCGTCACGCGGCGGCTTCGGGGTCGAGGTCTTTCGGGACCGGCAACTGCTCGTTCAGCACCGGTTCGGCGCCGCCGTAACGTTGCCAGTGCCGCAACTGGTAGATATACGCCAGCACTTCGGCGGCAGCAGTATACAACGCGGCCGGGATTTCCTCGCCGAGCTCGGCGTGGTGGTAGAGCGCGCGCGCCAGCGGGGGCGTGCGCACGACGGTCACCTTGTGCTGCCTGCCGAGCTCGATGATGCGCTCGGCCAGCAGGAAGGAGCCTTTGGCGATGACGACCGGCGCGCGCATCGTCTCGGTGTACTGCAGCGCGACCGCATAGTGGGTCGGGTTGGTGACGATGACGTCGGCTTTCGGGATCGCCGACATCATCCGCTTGCGGGCGGCTTCGCGCTGCAGCTGGCGGATGCGCCCCTTCAGTTGCGGGTCGCCTTCGGATTCCTTCATTTCCTGCCGCACTTCCTCCTTGGTCATGCGCAGGTTCTTGTAGTACTCCCAGAGCTGGTAGGGCACGTCGATCAGCACGATCAGCGCCATCGCACCGACAACGGCGAACAGCGTGAACCGCGCCACCCCCCACAGGTAGACGAGACCGTTGTCGGGCGGCATCGCGACGAGCTGGACGAAGTCGGCGCGCTCCTTCCACAGCACCAGTGCGGCAACGCCGCCGATCAGCCCCGACTTGAGGATGGCCTTGACCATCTCGACGAGGCTGCGCACCGACAGCATGCGCTTGATGCCGCTGGCCGGATTCATCCGGCCGAAGTTCGGGCCGAGCGCTTCGGTCGAAAACAGCCAGCCGCCCATCAGCATCGGCGCGAGCATCGCCGCCACCGCGCACGCGGCGAACACCGGCAGGCAGGCCCAGAGCATCGCCTCGCAGGCCTTGATGAAGTGCAGGTGCATCTGCATCGGGTCGGCGAGCACCGCGCGGGTGAAACTGAATTCGGTGCGCATCACCTGCTTGAGCGCATTCAGCAGCGCCGGGCCGGTCATCGCGATCGCGACCATCCCGGTCAGCAGCACGCTGAACGATGCCAGCTCCTGCGAGCGGGGAATCTGTCCCTTCTTGCGCGCATCCTCTAGCCGTTTGGGCGAGGGCGGTTCGGTGCGTTCGAGGTCGGAATCTTCTGCCATGGTGCGCTACGTTACCGTGTTGCGCCCGTGCACGGCCAGCGGCCGGTGCGAGCGGTCGGCGCCGCTTGCATCCGTCGCTGGCATCGCTTTTGCTTTTAAGTCCGTTCCTGCTGTCTGTTCGAGCGTACCCATGGCAACTCCAGTCACCAATCTGTCTTCCTCCACCGGCGCCGTGGCGACCAAGGCCGCGTCGTCGCGCGATCCCGGCCAGCGGGAGGATTTCGGCAGCGCACTGGCGCGCGAGGTGGCCGCACGCCAGCCGGCGCAGACCACGGAGAGCAAGGACGCGTCGACGGCGCAGCAGGATGCCCGCGACGACGCGCCCGAACCCGGCGATGCCGCCACGCCATGGCTGGCCTTGCTGCAGTCGATGGCGCAGGTCGTCGCACAGCCGCTGCCGCAGGAAGAAGAAGTTGCCGGCGCGACGCTGCAGGACACGCCGGTCGACCCGCTGGCTGCGGCCGTGACGCCGGCGCTGATGCCGCAGGTCGCCACCGCAACGGTTCAGGATGGCGCCGATGCACCGGCTGCCGCTGCCGTGCAGGCCGCCGCGCCGCTGGCAACCGAGACGGACGAAGTTGCCGCCCACGGCAAACCGTTGCCGGCCGGACTTGCCGCCGTCGAGACCGGCGAGAACGGCGAGACGGTCGATCCGGCACAGTTTGCCGCCGCCCGCAGCGAGACCGCATTCCGCCCCGCCGCCGAGCCGGTGGCAGCGCCGGTGAAACCGGCGCCGACCCACCACGTGTCGACGCCCGTTGGCGAATCGCGCTGGGGCGACGCGGTCGCGCAGCGTGTGGCAATGATGATCGGTCGCCAGGAGCAGAAGCTCGAGATGCAGCTCAACCCGCCGAACCTCGGGCCGATGGACGTGCAGCTGACGCTGGCGCACGACCAGGCCAGCGTCGTCTTCGCCAGCCAGCACGCCGCGGTGCGCGAGGCACTGGCCGCCGCGACGCCGCGGCTGACCGCGCTGCTTGCCGACCAGGGCATCCAGCTCGTCAACGTTCAGGTCGCCAGCGATTCGCTCAACCAGCACGCGCAGCAGCAGGCGCAGTCGGACCCGGGCCCGTCGCAGCAGCGTAGTCCCGGCGGGACAAGCGCAGCCGAGCCGGCCGAATTGCGCGTCGATCTCGGTACCCGCCGCCTGCCGGTCAGCGGCGGCGGCTTGAGCTTCTACGCCTGAATGGCCCGCGCTGAGAGTGGTGCAAGGGCTTGTTTATAATTAGTTATTAATCTTTGCTATAATCGCCGCGCTCAACGACCAGGCCCCGCCCGGGGCCGCTTTGACGCGATCATCATCGCGCTGACAGGGTGGATTCATGGCCGAAGCTCAGCCGAAAGGCAACAAGAAGCTCATTATCATCATCGCCGCCGTGCTGGCGGTGGTTCTGCTTGCTGCGGCCGGTGCCGCCGCGTTCCTGCTGACGCGCTCGGCGGATGCCGGCGACGAGGTTGCCACGGCGCAGGAAACCGGCAAGAAGAAGGCCGGCAAGGACGCCGATCACCCGCCCATCTTCGAAAAGCTGCAACAGTTCACCGTCAATTTGAACTCGCCCGACGAAGATGCCATGCTGCAAACCGACATCGTCGTCGAATTGGCCGACGCCAAGAGCCAGGAGCGGATCAAGGCGCAGATGCCCAAGATCCAGAGCCAGGTGAACCAGCTCCTGCGCAGCAAGTCGCCGCAGGACGTGCGCGCAGTCGACGGCATGACCAAACTCGGCGGCGAAGTCCGTGCGCTGATCAACCGGACGCTCGGCGCCGAGGGCGACGAAGAAGGCGTGCTGTCGGTCAACTTCACGACCTTCATCGTCCAGTGATGACGTCTTTGCGAGCCGACGGACGCTGAATACATGGCAGACGATATCCTTTCCCAGGAAGAGGTCGACGCGCTGCTGCGCGGCGTGACCGGGGAAGAAGACGAGTCCGACGAGTCCGGTGACGCCTCTGCGGTACGCACCTACGACATCGGCCGCCAGGAGCGCATCGTCCGCGGCCGGATGCCGACGCTCGAGATCATCAACGAGCGCTTTGCCCGCAACCTGCGGATCGCACTGTTCAACTTCATGCGCCGCAATGCCGAGATCAGCGTCGGCGCGGTCCGGGTGCAGAAGTACAGCGAGTTCATCCGCAACCTCGTCGTGCCGACCAACCTCAACCTGATCCAGATGAAGCCGTTGCGCGGCACCGGCCTGTTCATCTTCGATCCGGATTTCGTCTTCCTCGTCGTCGACAACCTGTTCGGGTCGGACGGCCGCTATCATGTGCGTGTCGAGGGGCGGGACTTCACGCCGACCGAGCAGCGGATCATCCAGCGCCTGCTCGACGTGGTGTTCGAGGAATACCAGAAAGCGTGGAAGCCGGTGTTCGAGTGCGAGTTCGGCTACCTGCGCTCGGAAATGAACACGCAGTTCGCCAATATCGCGACGCCGACCGAGGTCGTCGTTGCCTACACGTTCCGGATCGAGCTCGGCGCCAGCGGCGGCGATTTCCACGTCTGCCTGCCGTACTCGATGATCGAGCCGATCCGCGACATGCTCTACAGCACGATGCAGGCCGACCGGATCGAATCGGACAACCGCTGGCTGAAACTGCTGCAAAGCCAGGTGCAGAATGCCGAGGTCGACCTGATCGCGACGCTCGGCAATGCGGACATCACGCTTGGCGACATCCTCAACCTCAAGGCCGGCGACGTGATCTCGCTGGAGATCCCGCAGGCGATCGTCGCCGAGGTCGACGGCGTGCCGGTGCTCGAATGCAAGTATGGTATTCTCAACGGCCAGTATGCGTTGAAGGTCAACCGGGTGCTCGGCACTCCTGACGGCGCGCAGGATGAAGCAGGTCAGGGAGAACAGCATGGCTGACGAGAACACAGACAACAGCCAGGCCGACGAGGTGATGGACGACTGGGCCGCGGCAATGGCCGAACAGGCGCAGAGCGAGGCTGCCGAAACCGAGGCCGTGCAGGCGTCGGTGCAGGCTGCCGACATTTTCGAGCGCTTCGACACCGCGCCGTCTGCCGGTGCCGGTCGCGGCAATATCGACATGATCCTCGATATTCCGGTGACGCTGACGGTCGAACTCGGCCGGACCAAGATCGCGATCCGCAGCCTGCTGCAACTGGCACAGGGTTCGGTCGTCGAGCTCGACGGGCTCGCCGGCGAGCCGATGGACGTGCTCGTCAACGGCTGCCTGATCGCGCAGGGCGAGGTCGTCGTCGTCAACGACAAGTTCGGTATCCGCCTCACCGACATCATCACGCCGGCCGAACGCATTCGCCGGTTGCACAAGTAGAATCCATGCGTTTTTCCCCGTTTGCGCTGGCCGCGCTGCCCGGCCTTGCGTCGGCGCAGGCGTCGGTGCCGGCCGTCGCCAGCCCCGGCATCGGCCAGTTCGTCCAGGTGCTGGCGATGCTGGCGCTGGTGCTGGCACTGATCGTCGGTGCAGCCTGGCTGATGCGGCGTTTCTCGCTGCTGCCCGGCCAGGCCGGAGGCCGGCTGCGCGTCGTCTCGGGCGTGATGGTCGGGCCAAAGGAGCGCGTCGTCATCGTCGAGCACGGCGAGACCTGGCTGCTGCTGGGCGTGACCGCACAGTCGGTCAACCTGCTGCACACCGAGCCGCGCCCGGCCGATGCACCGGACGCGCAGCAGGCGCCGTTGCCGCCGTTTGCCGAGAAGCTCGCCGCGTTGATGAAGAAGGGCAAGGCGTGAGGCGCTGGCTGCTGGCGTTGGCGCTGCTGTCCGCCACCGGTGCCGCGATCGCCGCCGAGCCCGGCCTGCCGTTCATGAGCGCGACCCAGGGCGCCGGCGGCACCGCCTACAGCCTGTCGCTGCAGACCCTGCTGTTCCTGACCGCACTGACCTTCCTGCCGGCGATGCTGCTGATGATGACGGCGTTCACGCGCATCGTCATCGTGCTGTCCTTGCTGCGCCAGGCGCTCGGTACGACGATGGCGCCGCCGAACCAGGTCATCATCGGCATGTCGCTGTTCCTGACGCTGTTCGTGATGGCGCCGACCTTCGACAAGATCTACGCGCAGGCCTACCAGCCGTACTCGGAGCAGAAGATCGGCTTCAACGAGATGCTCGACAAGGGCAGCGTGCCGCTGAAGGATTTCATGCTCAAGCAGACGCGGCAGAAGGATCTGGCGTTCTTTATCGAAGTCTCCGGCATGAAGAAGCCCAACGGCCCCGAGGATGTCAGCCTGCGCGTGCTGGTGCCGGCCTATGTGACCAGCGAGCTCAAGACCGCGTTCCAGATCGGCTTTCTGGTGTTCATTCCCTTCCTGATCATCGACCTGGTCATCGCCAGCCTGCTGATGGCGATGGGGATGATGATGGTGTCGCCGGTGATCATCTCGCTGCCGTTCAAGCTGATGCTGTTCGTGCTGGTCGACGGCTGGACCCTGCTGATGGGGTCGCTGGTACAGAGCTTCTACCTGGGGTAGCGGCGAAATGGATCGTGAGCGGGGCCTGAGATGACGCCGGAAGCCGTAGTCACCGTGATGCAGAAGGCAATGGAGATGATGGTGCTGCTGGGCGGGCCGCTGTTGCTGGCGATGCTTGCGACCGGTCTGGTCGTCAGCATCTTCCAGGCGGCGACGCAGATCAACGAGGCGACGCTGTCGTTTATCCCGAAGCTGCTCATCGCCTTCATTGTCTTCGTGCTCGCCGGGCCGTGGATGATCGAAACGGCGATGGATTACACGGTGCGGCTGTACCAGAGCATTCCGCAGCTGATCGGTTGATGTTCACCGTCACGCAGGCGCAGATCGAGCTCTGGCTGGCGCTGTTCTGGTGGCCGTTCTGCCGCTTTTTCGGCCTGCTGATCGCCGATCCGATCTTCTCCAACAAGGTGGTGCCGGTGCGGCTGCGCATCGGGCTGGCGATTGCGCTGTCCATCCTGGTTGCGCCGATGCTGAGTCCGCCGGCCGGCGTCAACGCCGTGTCGCCCGCGGGCATCCTGATTGCCGTCAACCAGCTCGTGATCGGCGTGATGCTGGGTTTCGCGGTCCGGCTGATGTTCAACGCCGTGGACATGGCGGGGCAGCTGATCGGCCTGCAGATGGGTCTCGGCTTCGCCAGCTTCTACGATCCGCACAGCGCCGCCAACGTCCCCATCGTCGCGCAGTTCATCAACATGATGCTGCTGCTGGTTTTCCTGGCGCTCAACGGTCACCTGATCGTGCTGCGCATTCTGGTCGAGAGCTTCACGCTGCTGCCGATCGACGCCGCGCCGCTCGGCGCCGGCGGCTTCCGGCTGCTGGTCGAGCAGGGGGCGTCGATTTTCCGTCTCGGCCTGATGCTGGCACTGCCGGTGGTCGGCGTGCTGCTGATCACCAACCTGGCGATCGGCATCATGACCCGCGCCGCGCCGCAGCTGAACGTGTTCGCGATCGGCTTTCCGCTGCTGCTGGCGATCGGCGTCGCCGCGATGTACCTGAGCCTGCCGTACATGCTGCCGCATATCGAGGCGATGCTGGCGACGCTGACCCGCTTCGCCACGCAGATGTTCGCCGCGCTGCGCCCGGCGTAGCGATCCGGCCGATGCCCGCAGCCATGCCGCATGGCCCGCGTTCCGGCCGCTGAGGGCGCCAGCCGCGAGGCGTCGCCGGCGCATCGGCCGCGCCAAACCGCTCATGGCGGCATGAATTCCCGACTGGTTTACTCGGTTATTGGCCGCCGGTATAATGGCTGCGCTTTCAATTAAATACCGGTTGTCCGGCCGACAACCGCTGGAGTGATACCCCGATGAACGCCCCGCAGTCCATTCCCGACGTGCAAAGCACCCCCGACCTGCGCAATATCGCGATCAACAAGGTCGGGATCAAGTCGATCCGCCATCCGGTCCGCGTCGCCGACCGCAGCGAGGGCGTGCAGCATACGGTGGCGACATTCGACATGTACGTGTTCCTGCCGCAGCATTTCAAGGGCACGCACATGAGCCGCTTCGTCGAGATCCTCAACGGCCACGAACGCGAGATCTCGGTCGATTCGTTTGAGACCATCCTGCGGCAGATGTGCGAGCGGCTCGAAGCCGAAGCCGGTTATCTGGAAATGCGTTTCCCGTACTTCATCAACAAGACCGCGCCGGTGTCGGGCGTCGAGAGCCTGCTCGACTACGACGTGGCGCTGATCGGCGAGTTGAAGAACGGCGTGTTTACCCAGCAGCTCAAGGTGCTGGTGCCGGTGACCAGCCTGTGCCCGTGCTCGAAGAAGATCTCGCAGTACGGTGCGCACAACCAGCGCAGCCATGTGACGATCACCGCCACGCTGGGCGAGCACGTGTGGATCGAGGAACTGGTGCAGATCGTCGAGGCCGAGGCATCGTGCGAGCTCTACGGCCTCTTGAAGCGCCCGGACGAGAAGTTCGTCACCGAACGCGCGTACGAGAACCCGAAGTTTGTCGAGGACATGGTCCGCGATGTCGCGGCGCGGCTGAACGCCGATGCGCGCGTCGTCGCCTATACGGTCGAGTCGGAGAATTTCGAGTCGATCCACAACCACTCGGCGTACGCGCTGATCGAGCACGACAAGCGCGGCTGAGCGCGATCGGGCGAATCAAACGGGGCCGTCGGCCCCGTTTTGCATGGGGGGCTGCGCGGGCGCCTGCACGCGGGCGACCGGCGTGACCGCCGCATTGCCGTTGCTGTCGACAATGCGCGCCGCCAGCGTGTAGCTGCGGCCGTCGGCCGGCAGCGCCAGTCTGATCCGTGCCGACAGCGTGCCGCTGCGCCCGAGCAGCGGACTCGGGCCGCCGGGGACGACCAGCGGGGCGGCGTCGCCAAGCCAGGACAGCGCGACCACCGGATACTGCGATTGCACCGACAGGTTCACGCTGGTCGCCGTATCGCCCGACAGGCTGGCACTGAAGGCCGGTTCCGCTTCGCTGCGGCCCTGCCATGCGATGACGCCGTTGCGGTCGACGAAATCGTCGCGCCGGCGCGTCAGGCTGTTCGCTGGCGCGTCGTTGCGCAACTGCCTGGCCAGCGGCACGCCGAAGCGGTAGCTGAGCGTTGCCTGCACCTGCCAGTCGCGCTCGTCATCATCGTCGCGCCGGTAGCTGGCGCCGACGCTGAACAGCGGGACCGGCGTGTAGTGCAGCGACGCGGTGACGGCCGAGGGGTTGTCGCGTGCGTCGTCGTTGCCGGCCATCGTGATGGCGTCGCCGCGATAGCGCTCGAACTTCAGGCTGCCGCCGAGCTGCGGGTAACCGGGCAGGTAGGCGCGCGCATCCAGATCGAAGCCCGGTGCGGCGCGTTCGCTGCGGTCAGCGTCGTCCTGCCCGACCGGCACATAGGCATTGACGGCGAGGCTGACAAAGTCGCTGCTGATGCTGTTGCCGATACCCAGCCGTGTCGCGTCGCCGCCCTGGTCGACAAAGGCGCTGTAGCCGAGCAGCCAGTCGCCGTGCTGCTCGCGCTGGACGACACCGAGATTGGTCACGGTCCGCTCGTGGTCGCTGTGGACGCCGAGCTGGGTGAAGCGGCTGCGCGGCCCGGACTCGTCGATCGGCAACAGTAGGTCGGCACCGGCGCTGGCGAGCCGGCCGTCGTCGCCGAGGCTGGTGTCGATCCGTGCCTTGCCATAGCGGTCGAGCAGGGACTCGAGCCGGCTCGACGTCCGGTCGAGCAGGGTGGAGCGCCAGCCGTACTCGCCGGCCGACAGCGATTGCTCGGTGAGTGTCGCCAGCGCCTTTTCGCCATCGCCGCGGCTGATGCCGCTGCCGATGTCGGGCAGCGCAGCGGTGCCGCTGGCGTCGGTGCGGAACGGGGCGTCGCTCGCGCCGGCCTGCGTACAGGCCAGCAGCAGGACGGCCAGCAGGGTGGAACGGTTCATCGTCCCCGATTCTGACAAAACCGCCGGGGCCGGTCCGTGACTAATTTGCGAGCGGCAGGTGGGACGACGCCCGCGCTGGCGTATCATCCGGGCTCTCAACGAGGACCGGACCGTGTATATCCTGCTGATCGGCTATCTCTATGTCGTGGTGATGTTCGCCGCCGCCAGCGGCAGCGTCGCCAAGGCGATCGTGTGGATTGGGCTGCTCGGCGTGTTGCCGACCTGGCTGCTGATCTGGCTCAAGCGCCGGGGCCAGATCGTCCGCGAACGCAAGGCCGAGGAGGCAGCCCGCGAAACGGGCGATGAATGAGCAACGCCGCCCGAGGGCGGCGTTGCTCAGTCCTGCAGCCAGATCAGGCTGGCCATCCGCCCGGTCGTCCGGTCGCGCCGGTACGAGTACCAGCGGGTCGCATCGGACACCGTGCACAGGCCGCCGCCGTAGACCCGGCTGACACCGGCCGCGGCAAGCCGCTGCCTTGCCAGTAGTTCGATGTCAGCCCAGTACTTGCCGTCGCGCCGGCCGGGCCGGAACGCGGCGGCGGCGTTCGCGTCGCGGGCGATAAAGGCATCGCGGACGTCGGTGCCGACCTCGAACGCATCGCGGCCGATGGTCGGGCCGAGCCACGCCATCAGCGTGTCACCCGGCACCTGCATCGCCGCAACCGTCGCTTCGAGCACCCCGGCGCACAGCCCGCGCCAGCCGGCGTGGGCGGCACCGACAACGGTGCCCTGGTCGTTGCACAGCAGCACCGGCAGGCAGTCGGCGGTCATGATCGCGCAAACGGTGCCGGGGCCGTGGGCGACGCTGGCGTCGGCGGCCGGATCGGGCTGGGGGACGCCGGCGTCGAGCACCGTCGTGCCGTGGACCTGCGTCAGCCACAGCGGCGTCGCCGGCAGCGCTGCGGCGAGTGCGGCGCGGTTGGCGGCAACCGCCGCCGGATCGTCGCCGACATGGTCGCCGAGGTTGAAGCCGTCATACGGCGCGGCGCTGACGCCGCCGGCCCGCGTCGTCTGCAGCGCACGCACGCGCGCCGGCGCCGGCCAGTCGGGGATCAGGCCGTGCTCGAGCGGGCCGCGCTCAGTCGCGGACATAGACCAGCTCGACGTCGTGATCGTCATCGTCATCCCAGTCATCGTCGTCGGCATCGTCCGAGCCGGCCTCGACGCGCAGCGCCGCCAGCAGCCCTTCGAAATCCGCCGGCAGCGGCGACTTCCACGTCATCGTCTTGCCGCTGGCCGGGTGGACCAGGCTGAGCTTCTTCGCGTGCAGCGCCTGCCGGCCGAAATCCTCGAGTGCCAGCATGATTTCGGGCGCGAACAGCCTGGGGCGGCCGCCGTAGACCGGGTCGGCGGCGAGCGGATGGCCGATGTGCGCCATGTGCACGCGGATCTGGTGGGTGCGGCCGGTTTCCAGCTTGCACTCGACCAGCGTGTGCGCCGAAAAGCGCTCGAGCACGCGGTAGTGGGTGACCGCCGGCTTGCCGGTGCCGACGACGGCCATCCTGGTCCGCTCGCGCGGGTGACGACCGATCGGTGCATCGACGCGGCCGTCGCGCTTGACGAGGCCCTGGGCGATCGCGAAGTAGTGGCGGCTCACCGTCCGCGCCTGCAACTGCTGGACCAGTGAGGTCTGCGCCTGCAGCGTGCGGGCGACGACCATCAGGCCGCTGGTGTCCTTGTCGAGGCGGTGGACGATGCCGGCGCGCGGCACGCCCTTGAGCTCGGGATAGTGGTGCAGCAGGCCGTTCAGCAGCGTGCCGGACCAGTTGCCGCTGCCCGGATGGACGACGAGGCCGGCCGGCTTGTTGATGACGATGATCGTATCGTCCTCATGGATCACGTCGAGCGCGATGTCCTCGGGCTGGAAGGCGACCTCGTCCGGACTGGCCTGGATGTCGACGGCGATGGCCTCGCCGCCCCAGAGCTTGTGCTTCGGGCTGGCGGGCTGGCCGTCGACGGTGACAAGACCGTCCTTGATCCAGCTCGCAAGCCGGCTGCGCGAGTAATCGGGCAGCAGTTGCGCCAGCGCGGCATCGAGGCGCGATCCGGCGACGTCGGCCGGTGCGGTCAGGACACGCGACTCGCTTATGTCGCTATAATCGTCGGGTTCTAAATCAGGATGCATCATGGGCAAGATTCTACCGCGATTCCTCGCGTGCGCTTCGGTCGCCGTATTGCTGGTCGGCTGCGCGTCGACGCAAGTGGACGACGACGAAACCAAGGGCTGGTCCGCCGAGCAGTTGTACAGCGCCGCCAAGGCCGAGCAGGCCGATCGCAACTTCGAGAAGTCGACCAAGCTCCTGGAGACGCTCGAGGCACGCTACCCGTACGGCCGCTACGCGCAGCAGGCGCAGCTCGAGGAAGCGTACAACCATTACAAGGCGCAGGAACCGCTGCTCGCACAGGCGGCGATCGACCGCTTCGTCAAGAGCAACCCGGTGCATCCGAGCATGGATTACGCGCTCTACCTCAAGGGGCTGGTGAGCTTCAACGAGGTGCAGGGTTTCCTGTCGGCGGTATCCAAGCAGGACATGTCCGAGCGCGACCCGAAGGCGGCGAAGGAATCGTTCGATACCTTCAAGACGCTGATCCAGCGCTTCCCCGACAGCAAGTATGCGGCCGATTCGCAGGTACGCATGGGCTATCTGCTTGGCGCGCTGGCGAGTTACGAGCTGCACGTCGCGCGCTATTACTACAAGCGCGGCGCCTACCTGGCTGCGGCGAACCGCGGCAAGTACCTGATCGAGACGTACTCGAACACCAAGCAGGTCGAGGGCGGGCTGGCGATGATGGTGATGAGCTATGACAAGCTCGGCCTGAACGATCTGCGCGACGACGCCAAGCGCGTACTGCTGAAGAACTATCCGAATACGCAGGCATTGAACCCGGGCTTCTTCGAAGACCCGTCGTGGTGGACGCCGTTCTGATCGAATGACGGGTTCTGTCGAAAAATATTTCAAAAAGGGCTTTACAACGACAGAACCCGTTTATATACTGTGCATCTCTTTTGGGGGGGTATAGCTCAGTTGGGAGAGCGCTTGCATGGCATGCAAGAGGTCATCGGTTCGATCCCGTTTACCTCCACCAGTTTTGAGAAATCGGCCGCTTGGGCGGCCGATTTGAATTTCTAGCAGTACGAAGCAAAGTTAATACGACGTCCCCATCGTCTAGAGGCCTAGGACACCACCCTTTCACGGTGACTACCGGGGTTCGAATCCCCGTGGGGACGCCAAAAGAGCAGTAAAGTTGAAGTTACAGTGCACCCGTAGCTCAGTTGGATAGAGTATCTGGCTACGAACCAGAGGGTCGGGCGTTCGAATCGCTCCGGGTGCACCACTTCTTCGACCGCAGTCCCCATCGTCTAGAGGCCTAGGACACCACCCTTTCACGGTGACTACCGGGGTTCGAATCCCCGTGGGGACGCCAATACATAAAACGGTCCGACAGTGATGTCGGGCCGTTTTTTTTCGTCCGTCGGTCTGCGGCCGGATTCAGGCTCTCGCGGCATCGGCAATCAGTCTGGTGATCTCGATCGGGCTCGAGACCAGCGACGCATGGCTGGCCGGCAGCGAGATCGTCGTTGCCGCCATCCGTTGGGCCATCCGGTGCTGTGCCTCGGGCGGGATCATGCGGTCGTCGTCCGAGACCTGATACCACGCCGGGATCGTCTTCCAGGCCGGCGTGCTTACGGTGTCCTCGAAACAGCGGCCGGCGATCGGTTTCTGCACCGCCGCCATCAGACGCGCGTCGGCCTCGCTGCAGTCCTGCGCAAAGCTCTCGCGGAACAGGCTGCGATCTATCCACAACAGGCCGTTGTCCTGCGGCCGGATGCTTTGTGCGCCCGGCGGTGCGGCTTGCTGCGCGAAGATGCTGCCCAGGCTTTCGCCGGCGTCGGGCGCGAAGGCCGCGACGTAGACCAGCGCCTTGACGTTGGCCGTGGCGGCCTCGGTGATCACGGCGCCGCCGTAGGAATGGCCGACGAGCACGGTCGGCCTGTCGTCCATCGCCAGCAGGTTGCGCACCACGGCGACATCGTCGGCGAGCGCGCTCAGCGGCAGTTGCGCCGCGACGACGTCGAGGCCCTGCTCGTCGAGCAGCGGGATCACCCGGCTCCAGTTCGAGCCATCCGCCCAAGCACCGTGGACGAGTACAACCCGGGTAGCTGCCATTTTCATGCTCCTGCCGATGGTGGTGGAAACTGTCCCAGCCTAGCCGGATCCGGTTTGCGCGCGCGGTGATTCCGCCCGTTTGCCGGATGCGCGGCGCGGCCTACCGGCCTGCGCGCGCCGCGCTTTTGCGCTAAGTTGCAGTACGATCATTTGCGGTGCCGCGCCATGCCCAGCGTGCCCGTCCTTCCTCCCTGCGATCTGCTCGTCGTCGGCGGCGGCATCAACGGTGCCGGCATTGCCCGCGATGCGGCCGGGCGCGGGCTGCGCGTGGTGCTGTGCGAACAGGACGACCTGGCGCAGCACACGTCGTCGGCGAGCACCAAGCTGATCCACGGTGGCCTCCGCTACCTCGAGCACCGCGAGTTTGGCCTCGTGCGCAAGGCGCTGCAGGAGCGGGAACTGCTGCTGCGGCTCGCGCCGCACATCATCCGGCCGCTGCGTTTCGTCGTACCGCACGATGCGGCGCAAAGGCCGGCCTGGCTGATCCGGGCCGGGCTCTTCCTCTACGACCATCTGGCGCGGCGACGGCTGCTGCCGGCATCCGGGGCGATCCGGCTGGCCGGGCATCCGGCCGGCGCGGTGCTGAAGCCGGGATTCCGCCGTGCCTTCGTCTATTCGGACGGCTGGGTCGACGATGCGCGGCTGGTGGTGCTGAATGCGCTCGATGCCTTCGAGCACGGTGCGCGGATCATGACGCGAACCCGCTGCTGCGATCTCGAACGCGGCCCCGACGGCTGGCTGGCGACGCTGCAGCTCGCCGGTGGCGGCCAGGCCCGGCTGCATGCGCGCGTGCTCGTCAACGCGACCGGCCCGTGGGCGGCGGGCTTTGCGCGGCTGGCGGCCGCGCCATCGGTGGTCGGGCCGCGGCTGGCGGCCGCGCCATTGGTGGCCGGGTCGCGGCTGGCGGCCACGCCATCGGCGATCGGGCTGCGGCTGGCCACGACCGCGCCGGAAGCTGGCGGATTGCGTCTGGTCAAGGGCAGTCATATCGTCGTTCGCCGGCTGTTCGACCATCCGTACGCCTATCTCTTCCAGAATCCCGACGGCCGCATCGTGTTCGCGATGCCGTTCCAGCGCGATTTCACGCTGATCGGCACGACCGACGTCGACTACGACGGCGACCCGGCGCTGGTGGCGATAGACGGTGACGAGGAGCGCTATCTGTGCGAGATGGCCAGCCGCTACTTCGCCCGGCCGGTGACGCCGGACGACATCGTCTGGCGCTTTTCCGGCGTCCGGGCGCTGCTCGACGACGGCGAAGCCGCGGCGGCGCTGTCGCGCGACTACCGGCTTGCGTACGACGCGGGCCCCGGCAGGGCGCCGCTGCTCAACGTCTGGGGCGGCAAGATCACCACCTACCGCCGGCTGGCCGAAGAGGCGCTGGCGATGCTGCTGCCGCGGTTCGACAACGCCGGGCCGGCGTGGACGGCAACCCGGCCGCTGCCCGGCGGCGATCTCGGCCTGCCGGCGGTGCTTGCCGACGTGCCGGATTTCGAGGCGTTTCTCGAGTGCTTCCGCCAGCGTCACCGCTGGCTGCCCGATGCGCTGTCCGAACGCTATTGCCGGCTGTACGGCAGCCGGGCCGACCGGATGATCGGCGCCGCGCGGTCGATGGCGGCGCTCGGTCGCGAGCTGGTACCCGGCCTGTACGAGGCGGAGGCGCGCTACCTGGTCGAGCACGAATGGGCGGCCAGCGCCGACGACATCCTCTGGCGGCGGACCAAGCTCGGCCTGCACTGTCTGCGGGGCGACGCCGAGCGGCTCGATGCCTGGCTGCGCGCGCGGCGGCAGCAGCCTGCCGCCGAGGTGCAGCGCGGTTGAGCGCTGGCGCCGGCGTGCCGGAAGGGGGTAAGTTCGCGGCTTGCGGAGCACGGGTGCTCCGAGCCACACGAGGGCCTCACATGCCGTATCTGATGGCGCTGGACCAGGGGACGTCGAGTTCGCGCGCGGTGATCTTCAACGAGCGCGGCGAGATCGTCGCCAGCGCGCAGCGCGAGTTTCCCCAGTATTTTCCGCAGCCGGGCTGGGTTGAGCACAATCCGCAGGACATCTGGCAGAGCCAGTTGCAGACCTGCCGCGAGGCGCTGGCGAAGGCCGGCATTGCCGCCGGCGAACTCGCCGCGCTCGGCATCACCAACCAGCGCGAAACCACGCTGGTCTGGGACCGGCGGACCGGCGAGCCGGTGTCCAACGCCATCGTCTGGCAGGACCGTCGGACCGAGACGCTGTGCGATGCATTGCGCGACGCCGGCCTTGATGACATGGTCAGGGCGAGGACCGGCCTGGTCATCGACCCGTATTTTTCGGCCACCAAGCTGCGCTGGATCCTCGATCAGGTGCCGGGGGCGCGGCAGCGCGCCGAGGAGGGCGAGCTGGCGTTCGGCACCGTCGACAGCTGGCTGGTGTGGAAGCTGACCGGTGGCCGGCTGCATGTCACCGACGTCACCAATGCGTCGCGGACGATGCTGTTCGACATCCATGCCCGGCGCTGGGACGACGCGCTACTCGCCGCGTTCGACATTCCGCGCGCGCTGCTGGCCGAGGTCGGACCGTCGAGCCATGTCTACGGCCGCTGCGAGCCGGAGTGGTTCGGCGCGCCGGTGGCCATTGCCGGCATCGCCGGCGACCAGCAGGCTGCACTGTTCGGCCAGGCCTGCTTTACGCGCGGCCAGGCAAAGAACACCTACGGCACCGGCTGCTTCATGCTGATGCACACCGGCGATACGGTCGCGACGTCGCAGAACGGGCTGATCAGCACCGCCGCGTGCGGCGCCACGCCGCAGTACGCACTCGAAGGCAGCGTCTTCATCGGCGGCGCGGTCGTCCAGTGGCTGCGCGACGGACTCAAGGCGATCTCGAGCTCATCCGATATCGAGGATCTGGCATTCTCGGTGCCCGATTCGGGCGGTGTGGTGTTCGTGCCGTCGTTCACCGGCCTTGGTGCGCCGTACTGGGTGCCGGGGGCGCAGGGGGCGATCGTCGGACTCAGCCGCGGCACCACGGTGGCCCATGTCGCGCGCGCGGCGCTTGAATCGATCGCTTTCCAGAGCACGTCGGTGCTTGCGGCGATGCAGCGCGACGCGGTGTCGCCAATCACCGAGCTGCGCGTCGACGGCGGCGCGGCGGCGAACAATCTGCTGCTGCAGTTCCAGGCCGACCTGCTCGGCATTCCGGTGGTGAGGCCGACGGTGATCGAGTCGACGGCGCTGGGGGCCGCTTGTCTGGCCGGGCTGGCGACCGGGCTGTTCGCCAGCGCTGCCGAGCTGGAAGCGCAGCGGCAGATCGACCGGGTCTTCATGCCCGCCGTCAGCCGCGACGAGGCGGCGCAGCGGATGGCGCAGTGGGAAGTCGCGGTCGAGCAGGCGACGCTGCCGGCCAGGCGCGCGGCCCGGGGCTGAGGCGATGCGGCAGCGCTGGGTGATCGGCAACTGGAAAATGAACGGCGGCCTCGTCGCCAACCAGGCGCTGCTGGCCGGCGTGCTCGACGCGGCCAGACTGGCCGGGGAGGGCCGCATCGGCGTCTGCGCGCCGTTCCCCTACCTGCTGCAATGCCAGCAGATGCTGGGGGAGTCGGCCGTGGTCTGGGGCGCGCAGGACATTTCCGCCGAGGTGGGCGGTGCGTTCACCGGCGAAGTCTGCGGCGCGATGCTGGCCGATTTCGATTGCGGCATCGTCATCGTCGGCCATTCGGAGCGGCGCATCTACCATGGCGAGTCCGAGGTGCGCGTCGCCGAGAAGGCGCTGCGCGCGGTCGAGAACGGCGTGCGGCCGGTGTTCTGCATCGGCGAGACGCAGGCGCAGCACGACGCCGGCGAGACCGAAGCGGTGCTGGCGCGGCAGCTGTCGCCGCTGTTCACGCTGCTCAATGCAACACGGCTGGCGATGGTCATCGTCGCCTACGAGCCGGTCTGGGCGATCGGCACCGGCAGGACGCCGACCCCCGGGGGCGCGCAGGCGGTGCATCGCTTCATCCGGGCGCAACTGGCGGCACGCGGGCTGGCCGAGGCGCTGCCGGTGCTCTACGGCGGCAGCGTCAAGCCGGACAACGCTGCGGGTTTCTTTGCCCAGCCCGACATCGACGGCGGGCTGATCGGTGGGGCGTCGCTCGACGCCGCCGAGTTCCTCGCCATCGTCAAGGCGGCGCAGCGCGGATCACGTACCTAGCGCGATTCACGAAATCCGGCGCAGCGGTGCCGGCAAGGGGCCCTTTGGGGGGCCGAAACGCCCCGCAGGGCGTCCCTGCGGCCACAACAGTACGACGGCGAGCGAGCACGGCCAGCAGGATTAGCCGCGCTTAGAGCGGCAGCGTCAGCACGACGACCAGACCACCGCCGGGCCGGTCGGCCAGCGTGATCTCGCCGCCGTGGCTGCGTGCCGTGGCGCGGGCGATCGCCAGCCCGAGGCCGCTGCCGCCGGTGTGGCGCGCACGCGATGCTTCGAGCCGCACATACGGTTCGAAGACGCGTTCGCGGTCGGCTTCGGGAATGCCCGGGCCGCGGTCGCCGATGCGGATTTCCAGCGTGTCGCCGGTCTCGCTCACGTCGACGGCGATCTGCGGGCCGCCGTAGCGCCGCGCGTTGTCGAGCAGGTTGGACAGGCAGCGGCGCAGCGCCAGCGGCCGGCCCAGCAGCGGCCGGCGGGTGTCGCCGCGCAGCACCGGCTCGGCGCCGAGCGCTTCCATGTCCTCGATCACGCCGTCGAGCAGCGCGGCGACGTTGATCTTCACCGTTTTTTCGCTGCTGGCGTCGGCGCGCAGGAAGGCGAGCGTGTTGTCGATCATCTCGTCCATTTCGAGCAGGTCGTGCTCGATATCGCCCTTGAGCTTCGGATCGGCAAGTTTTTCCAGCCGCAGCCGTATCCGGGTGATCGGCAGCCGCAGGTCGTGCGAGACGCCGGCGAGCGTCTGCGCCCGGGTTTCCAGATAGCGTTTCAGCTCGCGCTGCATCGCGTTGAACGCGCGTGCCGCGTCGGCGACTTCCTGCGGGCCGGTCTCCTGCAGCGGCGGCTGGTCGAGGTTTTTGGCCAGACCGGCGGCGGCGGCGGCGAACATCGCCAGCGGCCGGGTCAGCCGGCGCACCGCCCAGAACGACAGCACGCTGACGGCGGCGCCGACCAGCAGCAGCCAGCCGAGCAGCCGGTACGGGTCCTGCCGGCTCGATTGCGGAATGGCGAAGCTGAATGTCGCCACCGCGCCGTCGCCGAGCCGTGCCTGCGTCTGCACGAATACCAGCGGCATCGGTCTGGGCGGGCCGCCACGGTCCATGCGGTCCACGCGGTCGGTCGCACGCGGCCGCCGGTGGTGGTCGAATGGCGCGCTCTTGAGCGAGAGCACCTGGAACGGTGTCGAGAGCTTTTCGCGCAGCACGCCGGCGAAGGCCTCGGCATCGTCGCCCGGCGTGCCGGCGGCGGTTTTCCAGGGCTCGGACAGCGTCAGGTGGGTCGGCGGGGCGTCGAGCACCCTGACCAGCCGGCCACGCTCGCCGGCCGGGGTTTCGTTCAGCACCGAGACGATGTCGGCGATCCGCTGCGCCGCATACTCGCCGCGGATGAAGCGCGTGTAACGCAGCCGGTCCTGCATCACCAGCCACATGCCGGCAAGGTTGGCGACGATCAGGCCGATCATCAGTGCCAGCACGAGTTGCCCGAGCAGGGTCCTGGGGCCGCGCCACCACCGCTTCATGCGCGGTGCTCCACCGTGGTCGCGAGGACATAGCCTTCGCTGCGTACCGTCTTGATCAGCACCGGTTCGCGCGCATCGTCGCCGAGGCGGCGGCGCAGCCGGCTGATCATCACGTCGATCGTCCGGTCGAACGGCCCGGATTCGCGCCCGGCGAGCACGTCCATCAGCTGGTCGCGCGACAGCACGCGGTTGGCATGCTCGGCCAGCGCCGACAGCAGCCTGAACTCGCCGTTCGACAGCGGGGTGACGACGCCGTCTCTGCCGACCAGGTGGCGGGCGCCCAGATCGAGCGTCCAGCCGGCGAACGCAAGCTCGCGCACGGTTTTCTCGTCACCGCCGCGTTCGTGCGCGCGGCGCAGGATGCTCTTGATCCGCGCCAGCAGCTCGCGCGGGTTGAACGGCTTGGGCAGGTAGTCGTCGGCGCCCATCTCGAGGCCGATGATCCGGTCGAGCTCGTCGCCGCGGGCGGTCAGCATCAGGATCGGCACCGACGATTCGGCGCGCAGGTTGCGGCACAGCGTCAGGCCGTCGTCGCCGGGCAGCATCAGGTCGAGGATGACGAGGTCGAAGGCGCGGGCGGCGAGCGCCGCGGCCATGGCGCGGCCGTCGCCGGCTTCGGTGACGTCAAAGCCCTGTTCGCCCAGATAGCCCGAGAGCAGGGTGCGCAGGTCGGCGTCGTCGTCGACGACGAGCAGCGATTTGGCGTGCATGGTCAAGCCTTCAAAGTCCGGTTCAACCCAAGGATAACGCCCGCGCACGGGCCAGGGGTGCTTGTGGCGGCGTGTTTACCGGGTTTTACATGCCGTTTACAAAAAGCGCCTTTGCGTGCAAATACGGTTCACATCGCCGCGGTGTAATGGTCCCGCTCTCAACGAAGGAGAAACCGAACATGAAACGCAATCGCCCGATCACCGCCAGCCTCGTCTCCGGCCTTGTCGCCGTGCTGCTGCTCGGCACCGCCGCCACCGCGATGGCCGCGCCGGACGCCAGCGCACCGGACGCCGCACGCGGCTGGGGCCATCACCAGCGCATGAGCCCCGAGCAGTGGCAGCAGATGAGCGACGCCCGGCTCGGCCGGATGGCCGAGAGGCTGAAGATCACCCCGGCCCAGCAGGGCGCGTGGGATACCTATGCCAGGAGCGTTCGCGCCACCTTCACGCCGCCACCGGCCCGGCAGAACGGCGTCGCCGCTGCCGAACAACTGCGCCAGCGCGCCGCGATGATGCAGGAGCACGCTAGGCGGATGCTGCAACTGGCCGACGCGACCGAAACGCTGTCCAGATCGCTGACGCCCGAACAGAACAAGACGCTCGACATGATGACCGGCCGCTTCGGCCCGGGCATGAACCACAAGGGCATGCACGGCCCGCGTGGTGCCTGCCCGGCTGCGCAGGCTGACGCCGCCAAGTAAGCGTTGTCATTCTCGATGTAGCCAGGGCCGTCGCCCGACGGCCCGTCCCGCGTTTAAACTAGCCGATTTGCTTACGGGTCTTTCCATGTCCAACACCGCTCCCGAAAACCGCTCGCCACACCGCCGCTGGTGGATCGCCGCCATCATCGTCGTGCTTGCCGGCGGCGGCTGGCTGCTGAGTCGCGAGGCGCCGACGCAGAAGCCGGGCGGGCGGGCGGGCATGGCGATGACCGGCCCGCAGCCGGTGCAGGCGCAGCCGGTGGTCAAGGGCGGGATGCCGGTGATCCTGTCCGGGCTTGGCACCGTCACCGCGGCGAATACCGTGATCGTGCGCAGCCAGGTCGACGGCCAGTTGATGAAGCTGCACTTCAACGAGGGGCAGGTCGTCAAGCAGGGGCAGTTGCTCGCCGAGATCGACCCGCGGCCGTTCCAGGTCGCGCTGACGCAGGCCGAAGGCCAGATGGCCAAGGACATGGCGCAACTGGCGAACGCCCGCGCCGATCTGGCGCGCTACCAGCAACTGCTGAAGCAGGAATCGATCGCCAGGCAGCAGGTCGACGCGCAGCTCGCGCTGGTCGGCCAGTACGAGGGTGCGGTCAAGGCCGATCAGGGCGCGATCGATGCGGCCCGCCTCAACCTGACCTACTCGCGCGTCACCGCGCCGGTCGCCGGCCGCGTCGGCCTGCGCCAGGTCGATCCGGGCAATCTGGTCAAATCGTCCGATACCAACGGCCTGGTCGTGATCACCACGGTGACGCCGATCAACGTGCTGTTCACGCTGCCCGAGGCGCAACTGCCGCAGGTGCTGGCGCCGCTCAACGCCGGCCAGCCGCTGCCGGTCGAAGCGTGGGATCGCGGCATGGCCAGGGCCATCGCCACCGGCAAGCTGGTTACCGTCGACAACCAGATCGATACGACGACCGGCACCGTCAAGCTCAAGGCCGAGTTCGCTAACGACGACGGCATGCTGTTCCCGAACCAGTTCGTCAACGCGCGGATCAAGGTCGCCGACCTCGACAATGTCGCGATCGCACCGAGCGCGGCCATACAGCACGGCAGTCAGGGCAGTTTCGTCTGGGTCGTCGGTGCCGACGGTAAGGTCAGGCAGCAGGTCGTCAAGACCGGCCCGACGCAGGGCGAGCGCGTCGTCATCACCGAGGGCGTTTCGCCGGGCGACAAGGTCGTCACCGACGGTGCCGACCGGCTGCGCGATGGTGCTGCGGTCGAGGTTGTCGATCCGGCGAAGCGAAACGCCAGTGCTACCGCTTCGCGCCCGCAGGGCCGTCGTGCGAAGGCCGAACAATGATCGGCAAGAAGGGTGCGCTTAGGAGCTGGTTTTCAGTGCCTTCGGTACGTGGTTTACAGTCGCAGTCCGCGACGGGGACCCACTTTCTTTGCTTCGCCAAAGAAAGTGGGCAAAGAAAGGCGACCCCTCGCCTGCGGCCCTCCGGGCTGCCACCCATAGGGCGCGGGCGTCGCTGGGCAGCAAAGCTGCCAAGCTTTGGCCACGCCTCGGTTGGTCGTGAGCCAAACGGTGATGCCGTTTGTCTCGCTCCACGCCCTCGGCGATGGGCGAAAGGAGGGCAAACCCTAGCTCAACGAGTGCGGGCCTGTATTGACGATGGCGGTGTCGCCAGCCGTATGGGAGGCTGGGCATGAATCTGTCCCGCCTGTTCATCCTCCGCCCGGTCGCGACCTCGCTCCTGATGGTCGCGATCCTGCTCGCCGGCCTCGTCGCCTACCGGGTGCTGCCGATTTCGGCCTTGCCCGAGGTCGACTATCCGACGATCCAGGTCGTCACGCTGTACCCGGGTGCGAGCCCGGACGTGACGACGTCATCGATCACCGCGCCGCTGGAGCGCCAGTTCGGCCAGATGCCGGGGCTCAAGCAGATGAGCTCGCAAAGCTCGGGCGGCGCGTCGGTCATTACCTTGCAGTTCGGCCTCGAGCTCGGCCTCGACATCGCCGAGCAGGAAGTGCAGGCGGCGATCAATGCCGCGAGCAACCTGCTGCCGTCCGACCTGCCGAACCCGCCGGTCTACAACAAGGTCAACCCGGCCGACGTGCCGGTGCTGACCCTTGCGGTGATGTCGAAGAGCATGCCGCTGACGAAGGTGCAGGACCTGATCGACACCCGCGTCGCGGCGAAGATCTCGCAGTTGCCCGGCGTCGGCCTGGTCAGCGTCTCCGGCGGCATGCGCCCGGCGGTGCGCGTGCAGGCCAATCCGCGCGCGATCGCCGCGCTCGGGCTCGACCTCGACACGATCCGCACGGCGATCGGCAATGCCAACGTCAACGGCGCCAAGGGCAATTTCGACGGCCCGAACAAGGCGTCGACGATCTCGGCCAACGACCAGCTGTCGTCGCCCGGCGAATACCGCAACCTGGTCATCGCCTACAGGAACGGCGCGCCGATCCGGCTCGGCGACGTGGCCGACGTTGTCGACGGCGCCGAGAACGACAAGCTTGCCGCGTGGGCCGATGATCGCGCCGCGCTGGTGATCAACGTCCAGCGCCAGCCCGGCGCCAACGTGATCCAGACCGTCGACCGGATCAAGACCCTGCTGCCGCAACTGCAGGCGGCGCTGCCCGGTGCGCTCGAGGTCAAGATCCTCACCGACCGGACGACGACGATCCGTGCGTCGGTCAAGGACGTCCAGCACGAGCTGCTGCTGGCGATCTTCCTCGTCGTCGCGGTGATCTTCCTGTTCCTGCGCAATGTGTCGGCGACGCTGATTCCGGGCATCGCCGTGCCGCTGTCGCTGATCGGCACGTTCGCGGTGATGCATCTGGCCGGTTTCTCGATCAACAACCTCAGCCTGATGGCGCTGACGATCGCGACCGGCTTCGTCGTCGACGATGCGATCGTGATGATCGAGAACATCGCCCGCTACATCGAGCAGGGCGACCCGCCGCTCGAGGCCGCACTCAAGGGCGCCGGCGAGATCGGCTTCACGATCATCTCGCTGACGCTCTCCTTGATCGCGGTGCTGATTCCGCTGCTGTTCATGGGCGACGTCGTCGGTCGGCTGTTCCGCGAATTCGCGATCACGCTGTCGGTGTCGATCGTGATCTCGATGATCGTTTCGCTGACGCTGACGCCGATGATGTGCGCGAAGTTGCTGAAACATGTTCCCGAGGAAAAGCAGGGCCGCTTCTATCATGCTGCCGGCGCCTTCTTCGACCGGATGATCGCCTACTACGGCAAGAAGCTGACGTGGGTGCTCGAACATCAGGTGGCGACGCTGTGGGTGGCGGTCGGCACGCTGGTGCTCACCGGCCTGCTGTACGTGTGGATTCCCAAGGGCTTCTTCCCGCAGCAGGACACCGGCGTGATCCAGGGCATCACCGAGGCGCCGCAGTCGGTGTCGTTCGCGGCGATGGCCGAGCGCCAGCAGGCGCTGGCGAAGATCGTGCTCGAAGACCCGGACGTCGAGAGCCTGTCGTCGTTCATCGGCGTCGACGGCACCAATGCGACGCTCAACAGCGGCCGGATGCAGATCAACCTGAAGCCGCTCGAAGACCGGGACGACCGTGCGCCGGCGATCATCGCCCGGCTGAACGAGCGGCTCGCCCACGTCGAAGGCATCCGGCTGTTCATGCAGCCGGTGCAGGACCTGACGATCGAGGACCGTGTCAGCCGCACCCAGTACCAGTTCACGCTCGAGGCGTCCGACCCGGCGCTGCTGTCCGAATGGACGCGCAAGCTCGTCGACCGGCTGAACCGCGAGCCGTCGCTCGCCGACGTGACCAGCGACCTGCAGGACCGCGGCCTCGTCACCCATGTCGACATCGACCGTGACGCCGCGGCCCGGCTCGGCATTACCGTGCAGGCGATCGACAGCGCGCTGTACAACGCCTACGGCCAGCGGCTGGTGTCGACGATCTTCACCCAGTCCAATCAGTACCGCGTGGTGCTCGAGGCCGAGCCCGGCATGCAGCGTGGCCCCGCGTCGCTTGCCGACCTGTACCTGACGTCGAGCAGCGGCACGCAGGTGCCGCTGGCGAGCATCGCGCAGGTGTCCGAGCGCTACGGATCGCTGGTGATCAACCACCTCGGCCAGTTTCCGGCGGTGACGATCTCGTTCAACCTCGCGCCGGGGGCATCGCTCGGCCACGCGGTCGAGGCGATCAAGGCCGCCGAGACCGAGATCGGCGTGCCGGTCGCGGTGCAGACGCAGTTCCAGGGGGCGGCGCTGGCGTTCCAGGCGGCGCTCGACAACCAGCTGTGGCTGATCCTCGCCGCGATCGTGACGATGTACATCGTGCTCGGCGTGCTGTACGAGAGCTATATCCACCCGGTGACCATCCTCTCGACGCTGCCGTCGGCCGGTGTCGGCGCGCTCCTGGCGCTGATGGCATCGGGTAACGATCTGAGCGTGATCGCGATCATCGGCATCGTGCTCTTGATCGGCATCGTCAAGAAGAACGCGATCATGATGATCGACTTCGCACTCGACGCCGAACGCGAGCAGGGGCTGCCGCCGCGCGAGGCGATCTACCAGGCGGCGCTGCTGCGCTTCCGGCCGATCCTGATGACGACGATGGCCGCGCTCCTCGGCGCGCTGCCGCTGATGCTCGGCACCGGCGTCGGCGCCGAACTGCGGCACCCGCTCGGTGTGGCGATGGTCGGCGGGCTGATCTTCAGCCAGGTGCTGACCTTGTTCACCACGCCGGTGATCTACCTCGCGTTCGACCGGCTGGCGCGGCGCGTCAAGCGCGGAAAGGCCGAGACGGCCGACGCATGAATCTCTCGAAACTCTTCATCAACCGGCCGGTGGCGACAACGCTGCTGATGCTCGGCATCGTGCTGGCGGGGCTGATCGGCTACAAGCTGCTGCCGGTTGCGCCGCTGCCGCAGGTCGATTATCCGACGATCTCGGTGTCGGCCAACCTGCCCGGCGCCAGCCCGGAAACGATGGCGGCGACGGTGGCGACACCGCTCGAGCGCGCGTTCGGCCGCATCGCCGGCGTGACCGAGATGACGTCGTCGAGCTCGCTCGGCAGCACCCGCGTGACCTTGCAGTTCGACCTCGACCGCGACATCAACGGCGCCGCGCGCGACGTGCAGGCGGCGATCAACGCGGCCAAGGCGCTGCTGCCAACCAGCCTGCCGAGCAATCCGAGCTATCGCAAGGTCAACCCGTCCGACGCGCCGATCATGATCATGGCGCTGACGTCGCCGACGATGAGCCAGGGCCAGATGTACGACTACGCGTCGACGGTGATCGCGCAGAAGCTGCTGCAGATCGGCGGCGTCGGCGACGTCAACGTCGGCGGCAGCTCGCTGCCGGCGGTGCGGGTCGAGCTGAACCCGGATGCGCTGGCGCACCAGGGCGTGTCGCTCGATGCAGTGCGCACGGCGATCAACCAGGCCAACGTCAACCGGCCCAAGGGCTCGGTCGAGGACGGCGAGCGGCGCTGGCAGATCGAGGCCAACGATCAGGCCAAAAAGGCCGCCGACTACATGCCGCTGATCGTCTCCTACAACAGCCAGACCGGCGCCGGCGTGCGGCTGGCCGATGTCGCCAATGTGCGCGACGCGGTCGAGAACAGCCGCAACGCCGGCTCGGCCAACGGCAAGCCGTCGGTGCTCCTGATCATCACCCGCGCGCCGGGCGCGAACATCATCGACACCGTCGACCGGATCCGCGCCGAGCTGCCGATGCTGCGCGCGTCGCTGCCCGGCGCGGTCGACCTCTCGGTGCAGATGGACCGCTCGCCGACGATCCGCGCCTCGCTGGCCGAGGTCGAAAACACGCTGCTGATCGCCGTCGCGCTGGTGATCCTCGTCGTCTACCTGTTCATCGGCAACGCCCGGGCGACGCTGATCCCGTGCGTTGTCGTCCCGGTGTCGCTGATCGGCAGCCTGGCGGCGATGTATTTGCTCGGCTTTTCGCTCAACAACCTCTCGCTGATGGCGCTGATCATCGCGACCGGCTTCGTCGTCGACGACGCGATCGTCGTGCTCGAGAACGTCGCGCGGCACATCGAGGACGGGATCGAACCGTTCGCCGCCGCGCTGCAGGGCGCGCGCGAGGTCGGCTTCACCGTGCTGTCGATGAGCATCTCGCTCGTTGCGGTGTTCATTCCGCTGCTGCTGATGGGCGGGCTGCCGGGCCGGCTGTTCCAGGAGTTCGCGGTGACGCTGTCGGTGGCGATCCTGATCTCGATGGTCGTCTCGCTGTCGATGACGCCGATGATGTGCGCCCGGCTGCTGCGCGCCGACGACCACAAGCGCAAGCCCAACCGGCTGATCGCCGCGTTCTCGGCGGTGTTCGAGCGGCTGCAGCGCGGCTACGCGACATCGCTGTCGTGGGCGCTCAGGCACTCGCTGCTGACGGTGCTGATCCTGATCGTCACGGTGATCTTCAACGTCCACCTGTACAAGACGATTCCGAAGGGCTTTTTCCCCGAGCAGGACATCGGCCGCGTCTCGGGCTTCATCCAGGCTGACCAGAGCATTTCGTTCCAGGCGATGAAGCTGAAGATGCAGGCTTTCATCGACATCGTCCGCGCCGACCCGGCGGTGGCGACGGTGACGGCGTTCACCGGCGGCCGCGGCGGCACCAACAGCGGGTCGATGTTCATCTCGCTCAAGCCCTTGTCCGAGCGCAGCGAGTCGGCGCAGCAGGTGATCGCCCGGCTGCGCGGCAAGCTCTCGCACGTGCCCGGCGCGCGGCTTTTCATGGTGCCCGACCAGGACATCCGCATCGGCGGCCGGCAGGGCAACGCGGCTTACCAGTTCACCCTGCAGGGCGACGACCTGCAGACCTTGCGCGCGTGGGAGCCGAAGATCCGCGCGGCGCTGGTCGGCATGCCGCTGCTCGCCGACGTCAATACCGACCAGCAGGATCGCGGCGTCGAGACCGCGATCGAGGTCGATCGCGACGCCGCGTCGCGGCTGGGGCTGACCGCCAATGACATCGACAATGTGCTGAACAACGCCTTCGGCCAGCGGCAGGTGTCGAACATCTATTCGACGCTGAACCAGTACCACGTGGTGATGGAGGTCGCGCCGCAGTACGCGCAAAGCCCGGAGGCGCTGCACAAGCTGTTCGTGATCGGCCCGGATGGCACGCAGATTCCGCTCTCGGCTTTCGCGCACTGGGCGCCGGCGTTCACGCCGCTGTCGGTCAACCACCAGGGCCAGTTCGCCGCGACGACGATCTCGTTCAACCTTGCACCCGGCGTGTCGCTGTCGCAGGCAACCGACGCGATCAAGACCGAGATGGCGCGGCTGGGCGTGCCGACCAGTGTGCAGGGCAGCTTCGCCGGCACCGCCAAGGCCTTCCAGAGCTCGGTCAGCAACCAGCCGCTGCTGATCCTGGCCGCGATCATCGCCGTCTACATCGTGCTCGGCATCCTCTACGAGAGCCTGATCCACCCGCTGACCATCCTCTCGACCTTGCCGTCGGCCGGCATCGGCGCGCTGCTGGCGCTGATGGCGTTCAAGACCGACTTCAGCCTGATCGCGCTGGTCGGCGTGCTGCTCCTGATCGGCATCGTCAAGAAGAACGCGATCATGATGATCGACTTCGCACTCGACGCCGAACGCAGCGAGGGGCTGAGTTCGCGCGACGCGATCTACAAGGCGTGCCTGCTGCGCTTCCGGCCGATCCTGATGACGACGATGGCCGCGCTCTTTGGCGCGCTGCCGCTGATGATCGGCCACGGCGACGGTGCCGAGCTGCGCCAGCCACTCGGCATCGCCATCGTCGGCGGGCTGGTGATGAGCCAGCTGCTGACGCTCTACACGACCCCGGTCGTCTACCTTTACCTCGATCGCTTGCGCCTGTGGGGCGGCCGCCAGTGGGCGGCGCGCTATCACCGGCGCAAGGAGGCCTGACCCATGTTCCGCATCCGCATCCTTCCCCTGATCCTTGCTGCCGCGCTGACCGGCTGCGCCGTCGGCCCCGACTACCAGCGCCCCGGCTCCGCCGCGACCGCGACGGCCGCCGCCGATGCATTCCGCGAAGTCCCCGAAGGCTGGACCGTCGCCAGCCCGGCCGACCACCTGCCGCGCGGCGCATGGTGGACGATCTACAACGATCCGCTGCTGAACGATCTGGCGGCACAGGTCGACGTGTCGAACCAGAACGTCGTGGCCGCAGTGGCGCGCTACCGGCAAGCGAGGGCGAGCGCGCAGGAAGCGCGCTCGGCGTTCTTCCCGACGCTGGGGCTGAGCTATAACGCCGGCCGTAACGGTTCGGTCGACAAGGACACCAAGGCCACGCAGATCCAGAACAGCCAGGCGCTGTCGCTCGATGCGAGCTGGGAGCCCGACATCTGGGGCGGGATCCGCCGGCAGGTCGAATCGTCGGACGCGAACACCGAGGCCAGCGCGGCCGATCTGGCCGCGGCGCGGCTGTCGGCGCAGGCCGAGCTGGTGCAGGACTATTTGCAGCTGCGGATTCTTGATGCACAGAAGCGCCTCGCCGACGACACCGTCGCCGCCTATGCGCGTTCGCTGAAGCTGACGCAGAACAAGTACGCCGCAGGCATCGTCACCAGGGCCGACGTCGCGCAGGCACAAAGCCAGCTCAAGAGCGCCGAGGCACAGGCGATCGACCTCGAACTGAGCCGCCGGCAGCTCGAGCACGCGATCGCGATCCTCGTCGGCAAGGCGCCGGCGCAATTCTCGCTGAAAGCCGATCCGGGCTGGCAGGTCGCGCTGCCGCTGATCCCGGCCGGCGTGCCGTCGCAACTGCTCGAGCGCCGTCCCGACGTCGCCAGCGCCGAGCGCGCCGTCGCCTCGGCCAATGCGCAGGTCGGCGTCGCGAAGGCGGCGTTCTTCCCGTCGCTGGTGCTCAGCGCCACCGGCGGGCTGCAGAGCGCCAGCCTGTCGGACTGGTTCAACGCGCCGGGCCGGGTCTGGGCGCTCGGGGCGACGGTGGCCGAGACGATCTTCGACGCCGGCGCGCGTTCGGCGCGCAGCGACCAGGCCGTTGCCGCCTACGATGCCTCGGTCGCCGCCTACCGGCAGACGGTGCTCGGCGGGCTGCAGGAGGTCGAGGACAACCTCGCCGCGATCGACCTGCTGGCCAAGGAGGTCGACGCGCAGAACGACGCCGTCGAGGCGGCGCGCGAGGCCGAGCGGCTGGCGCTGAACCAGTACACGGCCGGCACGGTCGATTACCTCAACGTCGCCAGCGCCCAGGCCACGCGCTACGCCAGCGAGAAGACCGCGCTGCAGCTCGTCGGCCGGCAGTTGTCCGCCAGCGTGCTGCTCGTCAAGGCGATCGGCGGCGGCTGGGATGGCGACGTGGCGCCGCAGCTCGCCCAGCCGTGATTATTGCCAACAAGTCATTACAAATGGCGCGCATGTTGCAATAGCGCCGCGCATAGACTGAGGCGGTCTTCCCCGTGTACCTGCCCGGATCGTCCCGCATGAAAAAACGCCCGCTGCGCTGGCTGATCGCCATTGCGCTCCTCATTCCGATCGTCTGGCTGATCGGCCACTTCCTGTTTCCGGCCGCCAAGCCGAACTACCTGACCGCGCCGGTCGCGCGGATGGACCTCGAGGAATCGGTGCTCGCCAGCGGCACGCTCAAGCCGGTCAAGCAGGTCAGCATCGGTGCGCAGGTCAACGGCCAGCTCAAGTCGCTCAAGGTCAAGCTTGGCGACCGCGTCAGCAAGGGCCAGCTGCTCGCCGAGATCGACCCGGTGCTGCAGCAGAACGAACTGAAAAAGGCCGAGGCCGGACTGGCGCGGGCCGAGGCCGACCGGCGCGCCAAGGCCGCGCAGCTGGTCCAGTTCGAGCTGGCGCTGAAACGGCAGAAGACGATGCTGGCCAGCGACGCCAGCTCGCGCGCCGACCTCGAGACCGCGCAGGCGCAGGTCGATTCCACCCGCGCCGAACTCGTCGCGCTGGCGGCGCAGATCCGTCAGGCGACGGTCGACGTCGACACCGCCAAGGCCAACCTCGGCTATACGCGGATCAGTGCGCCGATGGATGGCGAGATCATCTCGGTCGTCACCCAGGAGGGCCAGACCGTCGTGTCGGCGCAGAGCGCACCGACGCTGCTGATCATGGCCAACCTCGACACGATGACGGTCAAGGCGCAGGTGTCCGAGGCCGACGTCGTCCGCGTCAAGCCGGGCCAGCAGGTCTACTTCACCATTCTCGGCGCGCCAGGCAAGCGCTTCTACGGCACGCTGCGTGCAATCGAGCCGGCCCCCGAGTCGATCAGCGCCGACAGCACGGCCACGGCGGCCACGACGACGACCGCGGTCTACTACAACGGACTCTTCGACGTGCCGAACCCGAACCACGTGCTGAAGACGTCGATGACCGCGCAGGTGTCGATCGTCCAGGGTGAGGCCAAGCAGGTGCTGGCGCTGCCGGTCGCCGCGCTCGGCAAGCAGGAGAAGGACGGCCGCTACGCGGTGCGCGTGCTCGAGAACGACCAGCCGCAGGAGCGCAAGGTGCGCATCGGCCTCAACGACAATGTCAACGCGCAGGTGATCGACGGCCTCAAGGAAGGCGACAAGGTCATCGTCGGCGATCCGGCACAGCTGGCCGCCGACAAGCCCAGCGAACCGATCTTCTGATCATGGGTGCCAGCATGAACGAAGCGCTGCTGGTCCTGAGCGGGCTCGAACGCCGCTTTCCGGCCGGCGATACCGAAGTCACCGTGCTCCGCGACGTCAACCTGACGATCCATGCCGGCGAGATGGTCGCGATCGTCGGGCAGTCCGGTTCGGGCAAGTCGACGCTGATGAACATCCTCGGCTGCCTCGACAAGCCCTCGAGCGGCAGCTACAAGATCGCCGGACGCGAGACGCGCGAACTCGCCGGCGATGATCTGGCGACGCTGCGGCGCGAATACTTCGGCTTCATCTTCCAGCGCTATCACCTGCTGCCGCACCTGAGCGCCGAGGAGAACGTCGAGATCCCGGCGGTCTACGCGAGCACCGAAAAGGGCTTCCGGCGCGAGCGTGCGCGCGGGCTGCTGTCGCGGCTCGGCCTCGCCGACCGCTGCGGCCACAGGCCCGGCCAGCTTTCGGGCGGCCAGCAGCAGCGCGTCAGTATTGCCCGCGCGCTGATGAACGGCGGCGACGTGATCCTCGCCGACGAGCCGACCGGGGCGCTCGATAGCCACAGTGGTGCCGAGGTGATGGCGATCCTGCGCGAGCTGCACCAGCGCGGCCATACGGTGATCATCGTCACCCACGACATGCAGGTGGCGAACAACGCCGGCCGGATCATCGAGATCCGCGACGGCGAGATCATCGCCGACCGCGCCAATCCGCAGCCCGGCGATGCGGCGCCGGTCAAGCTCGAAAAACCGGGCCGGCACATCGCCCGCAACCTGCTGCACGCGAACTGGGGGCGTTTCGGCGAGGCGTTCAAGATGGCGTGGATCGCGATGGCGTCGCACCGGATGCGCACGCTGCTGACGATGCTCGGCATCATCATCGGCATCACTTCGGTGGTGTCGGTCGTCGCGCTCGGCCAGGGCGCGCGGCAGAAGGTCGTCGACGACATCAACACCATCGGCACCAATACGATCGACGTCTACCCGGGCAAGGACTGGGGCGACGACAAGGCGGCGAGCATCCGCACGCTGCTGCCCGGCGACGTGCGCGCGCTGGCGTCGCAGTTCTATGTCGACAGCGTCACGCCCGAGGTATCGACGACGCAGATGCTCCGCTTCGGCAACATCAAGGCCAATGCGCTGGTCGCCGGCGTCGGCGAGCAGTACTTCCGCGTCCGCGGCATGACGATGGCGCACGGCGCGGTGTTCGGCGCCGCCGAGGTGACCCGGCAGGCGCAGGTCGTCGTCATCGACGACAAGACGCGCAAGAAGCTGTTTCCGCACGACGAGAACCCGGTCGGCGAGGTGATCCTGCTCGGCGGGCTGCCGGCCCGCATCATCGCGGTCGCGGCGAAGAAGGAAAGCCCGTACGGCAACGACTCGAACCTCAACGTCTGGGTGCCGTACACGACGGCGCAGGGCCGGCTGATGGGGCAGCGCCATTTCGGCAGCATCACCGTCCGGGTGCGCGACGGCATGCCGAACGATCTGGCCGAGCAGAGCGTGACCAAGCTGTTGACGCAGCGCCACGGCAGCAAGGACTTCTTCACCTTCTCGAGCGACAGCATTATCAAGACCGTCGAGAAGACCACGGCGACGCTGACCTTGCTGGTGTCGGCGATCGCGGTGATCGCGCTCGTCGTCGGCGGCATCGGCGTGATGAACATCATGCTCGTGTCGGTGACCGAGCGGACCCGCGAGATCGGCATCCGCATGGCCGTCGGCGCGCGGCAGGGCGACATCATGCAGCAGTTCCTGATCGAGGCGGTGCTCGTCTGCCTGATCGGCGGGCTGATCGGCGTCGCGCTGTCGTACGGCATCGGCGCGCTGTTCTCGCTGGTCGTGACGGCGATGACGATGAAGTTCTCGGTGATGTCGATCGTCGCCGCCTGCGTGTGCTCGACGCTGATCGGTGTCGGCTTCGGCTTCCTGCCGGCGCGCAATGCGGCAAGGCTGGATCCGATCGAAGCGCTGGCACGCGAATAGGCGCGACTGACAAAGCTGGCGGCGTTGCGCTCGCCTGCCGTACTACTTGGTACGGTCTGCGCTTCGCGCGCCTTGCCAGCAGCGTTATGTCAGCCGCTTTACAAGATGACAAGGACAACGATGAAACTGATCCGACCCACGATGCTGGCACTGGTCCTGTCGCTGACCGGCTGCGGCAGTCTGCTCAGGACCGATTACCAGCGCCCCAAGCTCGACATGCCGGCGAACTGGCAGGGGCAGGGGGCGACGCCGGTCGCGACCGGCGAGCACTGGTGGCGAGCGTTCGGCGACCCGCAGCTCGATGCGCTGATCGAACGTGCGCTGGCGCGCAACAACGACCTGGCCGCCGCGGCGATCCGCGTCCAGCGGGCGCGGCTGCAGGCCGGGCTCGCCGATACCAGCCTGACGCCGGACGTGACCGTCGGTGCTGCCGGCAGCGCGAAAAAGGACGTCAAGCACGGCGGGCCGTCGGAGCGCGGCTACAACGCCAGCATCGACCTGAGCTACGAGGTCGACCTGTGGGGCCGGCTGGCGCGCGTGCGCGACGCCGCGGCGTGGGAAGCCGAGGCGACCGAGCTCGACCGGCAGAGCGCCGCGCTGGCGCTGGTCGGGACGACGGCGCAGCTCTACTGGCAGCTTGCCGAGCTGAACCAGCGCCTTGCCAACGCCGATGCCAGCCTGGTCGACGCGCGGCGCGCGTTCGAGCTGGTGCGCATCCAGCACCGCGCCGGCGCGGTCGGCGGGCTCGACGAGGCGCAGGCGCAGATCAACGTCGCGGCGCAGGAAGCCTTGCGCACCGATCTCGTCCAGCAGCGCGACGCGACGCGCAACGCGCTGTCCATCCTGTTCGACCAGTCACCGCAGCACCGCGAGCCCGAGCTGGCCCGCTTGCCCGGGGCCGCGCTGCCGCCGGTCGCGGCCGGCGTCCCGGCCGAGGTGCTGTCGCGTCGCCCCGATCTGGCCGCGGCCGAATGGCGGCTGAAGCGCAATCTGGCCAATGTCGACGCGACCCGGGCCGATTTCTATCCGAAGCTGACGCTGACCGGTTCGCTCGGCAGTGCCGACCCCAAGCTCACCGACCTCCTGAGCAATCCGGTCGGCACGCTCGGCGCCGGGTTGCTGCTGCCTTTCGTCCAGTGGAACACGATGCAGCTCAGGGTCGACATCTCGAAGACCGAATACGACGAGGCCGTCGTCGGCTTCCGCCAGACGCTGTACAAGGCGCTGGCCGACGTCGACGACACGCTGTCGGCCGGCCGGCAACTGGCGGTGAAGGGCGAGGCCTTGCAGCGTGCGTACACGCAGTCGCTGAAGGCCGAGACGATCGCCGAAGCGCGCTACCGTGCCGGTCAGACCGGCGTGAAGGACTGGCTCGACCAGCAGCGCGCGCGGCGCAATGCCGACGACGAGCTGGCGCAGAACCGGCGCGCCCAGCTCGACAACCGGATGAAGCTCTACCAGGCGCTCGGCGGCAGCGACGCGGCGCGCGCACCGGGCTGATTCGATGCAACTGCAAATAGCGCTGCAAAAGCAGTCCCAGTAGGCGGACGAGCCTGCCACCGCCCGAAGCGCAGCGAATGGACATCCATGAGGACGCCCCGAAGGAAGCCCCCTTGCGGGGGCGGAGCATCGGACGGAGGAAACAGGCGCAGCCGCCTGACGGGATCGTTTCAGCGGTCGAGGCGGACGACGACCTTCCCGAACGCGCCGCGGCCGACATGGGCCAGCGCCGCCGGCAGATCCTCGATGCCGTAGACGGTGTCGATCACCGGCTTGATGCCGTTGGCGTCGATCGCGCGGACGAGGTCCTCGAGCGCGCGGCGGTGGCCGACGCCGATGCCCTGGATCGTCAGCCGCCGTTGCAGGAAGGGCACGACCGAGCCGCTGAACTGCGGTCCGCCCAGAAGGCCAATCACCGACGCGCGTCCACCCGGCGCCAGCACGTCGAGCGCGTCGCCGAGGTCGCTGCCGCCGAGCGCGATCAGCTGGTCGACGCCGCGCCCGCCGGTGGCGTCGAGCACGCGCTGTGTCCAGCCCTCGCCGCGCAGCACGCCGTGCTGCACGCCCAGTTCGCGGACCTTGTCGAGCTTGGCTTCGCTGCTTGAGGTGGCGACCACCGTGGCGCCGTGCGCCAGCGCGATCTGCGCGCCGAACAGCGCCACGCCGCCGGTGCCCTGCACGAGTACGGTCTGGCCGGCGCGCAGCCCGCCTTCCTCGACCAGTGCATACCATGCGGTCAAGGCGGCGCAGGTCAGCGTGCTGGCCTCGAGGTCGGACAGCGTCTGCGGCGCGGCGACCAGTTGGTCCTGCGGCAGCACGACGTACTGCGCCAGCGTCCCCTGCGCCGGGCCGCCGAGGGCGGCGCCGGGCAGCGTCGGCGCCTTGCCGTCGATCCAGTGCGTCCAGAAGGTGCTGATCACGCGCTGTCCGGCCTGCACCCGGGTTACGCCGTCGCCGGTGGCGACCACGCTGCCGGCCATGTCCGAGCCCGGTACCAGCGGGAACGAGAGCGGATAACCCATGCCGGTCTCGATCACCATCTTGTCGCGATAGTTGAGCGACACCGCTGCAACCCTGACCAGCACCTCGCCGGGGCCGGGCTGCGGAATGTCGGTCTCGACCAGTGCCAGTTGATCCAGACCCACACCGTTCATTTGCCATTGCTTCATGTCGTTTCTCCTGCGCCACCGTGGCGATGACTGAAGCATATTGGCGATGACTGATCTGCAGTTGCGGCATATATTCACCTTATTGGCGACTATATGGAATCAATGGCGATGGCGGGATTTGATCGACTGACCGGCGTGGCGGCTTTTGTCTGCGCGGTCGAGGCCGGCAGCTTCAGCGCCGCGGCGCAGCGGATGAATCTGTCGCGCTCGGCCGTCGGCAAGAGCATTGCCCGGCTCGAGGCGCGGATCGGCGCGCGGTTGTTCCAGCGCACCACGCGCAGCCAGAGCCTGACCGACGACGGCCAGCTCTTTTACGAGCGCTGCCTCGCCGCACTGGGCGAGCTCGAGGCGGCCGAGGACGAACTCGAGCGCGGACGGCGCGAACCGGCGGGGCGCCTGCGGCTCACGCTGCCGTCGCTGTTCGGCCGCCGCTGCGTTGCGCCGGTGCTGCTGGAGATGGCGCAGCGTTATCCGAAGCTCGAACTCGACGTCGCGTTCAGCGACCGCGTCAGCGACCTGATCGAAGAAGGCTTCGATCTGGCGGTGCGCAGCGGTGCATTGCCCGACAGCACGGCGCTGGTCGGCCGCTATCTCGGCGTTCAGCACGTGATCGTCTGTGCCGCGCCGTCCTACCTGGCCGCGCACGGCACGCCGCAGACGCTGGCCGATCTCGCCGCTCACGACGGCATCGTTTACGGCCGCGATCCGCGCGGTTCGCAATGGCGCTTCGTCGATGCGGCGGGGAACGAAACGGTCGGCCCGGTCCGGCCGCGGCTGCGCTTCGACGACATCGAGGCGATGGCCGAGGCGGCGATTGCCGGCGTCGGGCTGACCCGGCTGCCGTACTGGCTGGCCGACGAGCACCTGCGCGCCGGCACGCTGGTCCACGTGCTGCCCGATACCCGGTCGACGCCGTTCCCCATGCACATCGTCCGGGCCGCTTCGCGCTACCTGCCGTACAAGGTGAGGCTGGTGATCGACGAGCTGCTGGTGCGGATTCCGCCGCTGCTGGCCGGACCGGATCAGCCGGCGTAGACGGCGTTGCGGAGGTCGATGCCGAAACGGCCGTTCAGGCCTTCGACCGCGGTATTGGTCAGCGCGATCACCGTGAGCCGCTCGACCGGGTCGACGAACCAGCCGTGGCCGTAGGCACCGCCCCATTGCCACGTTCCCGGCGATTGCGGGCTGGCCGCCGCAGCCGGGTCGAGCAGTACCGAACCGCCATAGCCGAAACCCCAGCCAGGGCCGCGGGTGTCGATGAGCAGCGAGCCGGTCTGGTTGCTGCGCAGCGCCTGCGACATCGCCGGCGAGATCACGCTGCGGTCGGTGCGCAGGCTTTCGAGAAAGCGCAGGAAGTCGTCCGCGCTGCCGACCATGCCGCCACCGCCGGACGGAAACGACGCCGGGTCGAAGACCCGATCCGGTGCAAACGAGATGCCGGCCAGCGCGGGGTCGATGAAGGGCACGATCGTGTGCCCGTCCATCCGCACCGGCGGCGATCCGGGGCTGCCGTCGGCGTACGGCGTTGCCAGCCGCGCGTGGTCGCGCACCGCAAAAGCGGTGTCGTCCATCCCCAGCGGCCCGGTCACCAGCGTGGCGACGGCATCGGGCAGCGTTTGTCCGGTCACGCGGGCGATGACCGCGCCGAGCACGTCGGTGCCGACCGAATAGCGCCAGCGGCTGCCGGGCGCAAACAGCAGCGGCACGCCGGCGATGCGCCGCAGCTGCTCGGCCATGCCGAGGCCGGGCGCATCGAGCCCGTCCGAGATCCCGGCGCGGTGGTAGGGGCCGTCGGCGGCCTCGAAGAAACCGTAGCTGAAGCCGGCGGTGTGCGTCAGCAGGTGGTGGACGGTCACCGTTGCCGGCGCGCCGCTTGGCAGGCGCGGGCTGAACTCGGGCATCACGTCGCCCAGCGGCGCATGCAGCGACAGCCGGCCCCGCTCGACCAGCGCCAGCGCCGCGGTGCTGACGACCGGCTTGGTCAGCGATGCCAGCCGGAACAGCGCGTCGCCCTGCATGGCCAGCCCGCTTTCGCGATCGGCAAAGCCGGCCGCGCGCCGGTACAGCGTTTCGCCGCCGCGCGCGACCAGCACCACGGTGCCGACGATGCGTTTGTCGTCGATCGCGCCGTCGATTACGGCATCAAGGCGGGCAGACAGCAGGGTGTCGGCGGCAAGGCGGTCCATCGCGTGTCCTTCGGTTGAAAGCGGCTACTGCCCGGTACTTCCCGTCGCGGGCAAATCCTGCTGGCGGCAGCGCTGCTGCGTTGGGCACGCCTGGCCAGCTTGTACTGGATAGCCGTTCCGTGCCCGCCCCGCAATCCGGGCGGGCCGGATCAATGAGGGCTGCGGAAACGGCCGCCCCGTTGTCACCGTACCCGCGCACTGTCGCAGTTTTTGCCGCGCTTGCCATGTGGTTTGACTGCGATAGTTTTTAACTATAGATTTTCCCGGTCGGCAGAAACGGTATTGTCCGCTCTGCCGGTTTGATCCGATTTCAAGCGGATTCAAGCGCCGCCGGTACGCGATTGGTATTGCCTATTAGTCATCGACAATCGAAATTTTGTGATCGATTTTCGCTATTGCTATCGACGTGCGCCCGACAACAACGAGGAGACAAGCATGAAACTGATGTTGTGTGTGGTCGCCGGCCTGATCGGCAGCAGCGCGGCCGCCTGGGCCGAATCGGCCTGCGAGCCGGCGTGGGACAAGAGCAAGGTGTATACCGGCGGCCAGCGCGTCAGCCATGACGCAAAGCGCTTCGAGGCGCGCTGGTGGACGCAGGGCGAGAACCCGGCCCGCTCCGGCCAGTGGGATGTGTGGAAGTCGCTCGGCGCCTGCCCGGCCGAACCGCAGCCGGTGGCGGCGCAGCTCAATGTCGGCGGCCGGGTCCAGGCCGACGCGCCGGATCGCGTGTCGTACAGCTGGCCGGGCGTCTACTTCGAAGGCCGCTTCCGCGGCACCGGGGTCGGCCTCGTGTTCGACGATGCTTTCGGCCAGTACAACGTCGAGATCGACGGCCAGCCCAGGGCCAAGGTCGTCAAGCCGGGCAAGACCACCTACTGGATCAGTGGGCTGGCCAACGGCGAGCACAGCGTGCGCGTGTCCTTGCGCGGCGAACTCACCGGATCGCCCGATGCGGTTCCGCCGGTCAACACGCCCGGAAGTTTCGGTGGCCTGGTTGCCGCTCCGGGCGGGCAGTTGCTGGCGCCACCCGCCTCGCCGACCCGTCAGATCGAGTTCATCGGTGATTCGTATACGGCCGGTCTGGGCGCCGAATCGGGCCGCAAGGACTGCACCGAGGAAGAGGTCGCCGGTTTCTCGAACGCCGACGTCTCGTTCGGCGCGCTGACCGCCAGGCACTACGGCGCGGCCTACCAGATCAACGGTTACTCGGGGCTCGGCATGGTGCGCAACTACGGCGGCAATATCGCCAGCGTCAATTACCGGACCTTCTACGACCGCGCGCTGACCGGTGTCGCCGGCAACGTCTGGACCAATCCGGGCAACTGGAAGCCGCAGCTCGTCGTCGTCGGCCTCGGCATCAACGACTTCTCGACCGCGGTCGGCGCCGGCGAGGCCTACACGCCGGAAACGCTGCGCACCGCCTACAAGTCGGCTTACCGCGGCTTCATCGACAAGCTGCGCGGCCAGTACGGCAACGTGCACGTGATCGTCAGCGCCACCTACCTCTGGCCGGACAACAAGCTGCAGGAAGTCGCGCAGGAAGTCGTTGCCGAAGCCAAGGCTGGCGGCGACCAGAAGATCAGCTACTTCTACTACGACGGCCTCGACAGTCTCGGTTGCGGCTGGCACCCGTCGGTCCGCGACCATCAGGCCATTTCGGCCAAGCTCGTCTCGGCCATCGACGGACTCGGCCTCTGGCGCTGATCCGCATCGCTTCGTCCTCTCTTGGGCGGGTCGTCGACCCGCCTTTTTTTCAAGACGGCGCGGTATCTTCCGTACGGCCGGATCGGCCGGACAGGCGCACGGCTTGGGCCGGTGACGCGGGCGGGCGCCGTCCCTATAGTGGCCGTTTCTCCTGACCGGAATGCCGCCATGTCCTTCGCCGCCGAATCCGCCGCGTGGTATCTGCAACCGGGGCGGCAGCTCGCCGAGATCGACCGGCTGCTGACGCGGCCCGAGGCGCCGCAGCTGCACGCGGCGCGGCTGATCGAACGTGGCCGCTGCCTCGAGGCGCTGTGGCAGCCGCAGTCGGCGCTGAACGCCTACGCCGAGGCCGACGGCCTGCTCGGCAGCGGCGATACCGTCCTGCGCTGCCGCTTGCAGCTTGGCGCCGCAGCCATCCACTACGCCCATGCCGATTACGCCGCCGCGCTGCAGGCGTGGCAGCTGGCGCTGCCGCTGGCTGCAAACGACGCGCTGGCGACGAGCGAGGCGCTGCTCGGCCTCGGGCGCGTCTGCCAGGCCCTCGGTGGCGCCGACGCGGCGCTGGGCTACAACGCCTCGGCGCTGAGCGCGGCCAATGCCGCCGGCGACAGCCGGCTGCAGGCGATGGTGGCGCTCAATGTCGTCGCCAGCCTCAATGCGCTGGGCCGTTACGACGAGATGGCGGCGACGCTCGCCGACGCGGCGCGGCTGATCGCGGCAACGCCGGGCAGGCCGTTCGAGGCCGAATGGCAGGTCTATGCCGCCATCGTCGCGCAGGCGGGCAACCGGCTGCGCGAGGCCGGACGCGGACTCGAGATCGCGCTGGCGCTGGCCGACGGCGCCAACAACCACTGGGTCCGTGCGTTCGCGCTGCTGCAGCTGGGCAGGCTGCGCGCACGGCTGCACGACGGCCGCGGCGCGCTGGCCGCGCTGCATGCCGCGCGCGAGATCGGCGAAGCCATGGGTATCGCGCACACGCTGATGGACATCCATGCCCAGCTCGCCAGAATCAACGAGGCACAGGGCAATCTCGGCGACGCGCTCGAGCACTGCAAGCTGCACCACCAGTACTACCGCTGGGCGCACGAGGGCCTGAACCGCGACCTGCTGGCGATGCTGGTGCCGGCCGGCCCCACCCACTGACCGCGGGCGAGACCGGCGTGCTGCCGGATCGGCGCAGTGGGCCGGGCAGCGGCCGATGCCGCGCCTATCCTGATAGCTGATCCGCTCGCCAGGAGCTTGCCGCACCCATGCTGTTCCGCCTTCTGGCCGACGCCGTACTGCTGATCCATCTGGCGTTCATCGTGTTCGCGCTGTTCGGCGGGCTGTTCGCCTTGCGCTGGCGCTGGGCGCCGCTGGTCCATCTGCCGGCCGCGGCCTGGGGCTTCTTCGTCGAACTGACCGGCCGCATCTGCCCGCTGACCCCGCTCGAGAACGCGCTGCGCGCGCGCGCCGGCCAGGTCGGCTACAGCGGGAGCTTTATCGAGCATTACCTGCTGCCGCTGATCTACCCGGCCGGGCTGACGCGGGATGTACAATCGCTGCTGGCCGGCATCGTCGTGCTGGTCAATGTCGCGATCTACGTGTGGCTGTTCGCGCGTCGGCGCCGCTGAACCCGCCGCATCCGGAATGCCCATGCCCCTAAGCCTCCATCAAGCCTCGGTACCCGTCTTCGTCCGCTATCTCGACCGGCTGGCCGCCATCGTCGCCGGCGTCGATCCGGCGCTGCTCGACGCGCGCCTGGCTCCCGACATGCACCCGTTCCGCTCGCAGGTCGCGATAGCCGCAAACTTCGCGCCGCGTGCGTGTTTTCCGCTCGCCGGCAAACCGGTGCCGGACCTGGGGGAAATGCCGCAGAGCGTTGAAGGATTGCTGGCGCGGATCGCACACGCCAAGGCGCTGGTCGAATCGCTGGCGCCGGACGAGTTCGACGCCGGCCGGGTGATCGAGGACGGCGCCGGGCAGGCGACGGTCGTGCTGCCGGCCGCCGATTTCCTGTGCCAGTACGCGCTGCCGAACTTCTTCTTCCACCTCACGACCGCATACGCGATCCTGCGCAGCCGTGGGGTAGCGGTCGGCAAGGGCGACTTCGACGGCTTCCACGCCTATCCGCGCTAGGCGCGGTCAGCGCGGCGATGCCTTGCAGCAGCCCTGCACATGGTCGTCGACCAGGCCGCAGGCCTGCATGAACGCATAGCAGGTCGTGCTGCCGACGAAGCGGAAACCGAGTTTCTTCAGCCGCTTCGACAGCAGGTCCGACTCCATCGTGCTTGCCCGCACCTCGGCCAGCGCGGCCGGCGCGTTGACCTTGGTGCGGCCGCCGACGACGTCCCAGACGATGCGGGCCAGCGTCTCGCCTTGCGCGTGCAGGTCCAGCAGCACCCGGGCGTTGCCGATGATGGCCTCGATCTTGCCGCGATGGCGGATGATGCCCGCATCGAGCACCAGCCGCTCGACATCGTCCGGCGTGAACGCGGCGATCGCTGCGGCGTCGAAATTGCAGAAAGCGCGGCGGTAGCCGTCGCGCTTCTTCAGCACCGTCAGCCACGACAGCCCGGCCTGCATGCCCTCGAGGCAGAGCATCTCGAACAGCGTGCGCTCGTCATGGCAGGGCACGCCCCACTCGTCGTCGTGGTAGGCGATATAGAGCGGGTCGGTCGACAGCCAGCCGCAGCGCGGCCGGCCGTCGTCACAGACGATAACGTTCGACTTCACGGTTCATCTCCCCGGCCAGCCGGTCGAGTTCGCGCGCCGAGCTGGCGGTCTGCTGCGCGGCGCTGCTGCTCGCTTCGGACATCTGTGCAATCCGCTCGACCAGTTGGGCGATATTGTTGCTTGCGGCGCTCTGCTCGCGGATCGCGCCGCTGATGTCGGCGACGTGTTCGACCACCGCGCTCGAGCCGCTGCGGATCGCGCCGATCGCCGTGCCGGCTTCGCGCGCCTGTGCGACGGCGCCTTCGACCTCGGTGACCACGGCGCTCATCCGTTCGACCGCGGCCAGCGCACCCTGCTGGATCGCGGCGACGGTGCTCGAGATCTCGCGCGTCGACACCGCGGTGCGTTCGGCGAGCTTGCGCACCTCGTCGGCGACGACGGCAAAGCCGCGGCCGGTTTCGCCGGCGCGCGCCGCTTCGATCGCCGCATTCAGCGCCAGGAGGTTGGTCTGGTCGGCGATGTCCTTGATCACGCCGACGACGGCGTTGATGTCGGCGCTCTTTTCCTTCAGCGCGTCGATCTCGCCGGCCGCTTCGCGCACGGTGCCCGAGATCGCGTCGATGCGCGTGACGCTGGCGTCGATCACCTGCGCGCCGGTGCCGGCCTGGCGGCCCGATTCGCGCGAAATCTGGTCGGCCTCGGACGCGCGGTCGGCGATATGGCCGATGCTGACGGTGACTTCCTCGACCGTCGCCGCCATGCTCGAGGCCGCTTCGCTGGTGCTGCCGGCGTTCTGCGACATGCTGCTGGCCGCGCGCGACACCTCGCCGGTGGCGCCGCCGATGGTGCGGATATGGCCCGACATGTCCTTCAGGCTCTGGCGGGTGCGGTCGAGCAGGCGGTTGAAGGCGGTGACGGTCTGGGCGATCTCGTCATTGCCGCGCACCGGCACGCGGCGGGTGAAGTCGAGGCTGGCCTCGATCTCGCCCACGGTCTGCTGCATCGCCAGCAGCGGCTGGCGGATCGAGCGGTAGAGCAGGGCGCCGAAAATGGCGAGTGCGATCGCGGCGACGGCGATGGTGCCGATCATCACGTTGCGGGCGGTGGCCTCGCTGGCGAGGATCGCGTCCTGCTGCACCCTGGCCTCGTGCTGGTTGTGCGCGTGGATCGCGGCCAGCGCCTTCTCGGTCGCGATCGCGGCATCGCGGCCCTGATGGGCGATCTGCGCCTGCGCGTCGGCGGTGTCGCCGGCCCTGGACTTGGCGAGGATGTCGTCGTAGATCGTGTGGAACGATTGCAGCGTGGTCTTGAATTCGGCGAAGCGTTGCCGGTCCTCGCTGTCGCTGTGGACCTTTTCGTATTCGGCGTTGATCTGGTCGATCGCCGCACGGCGCTTGCCGATTTCGTCGGCGAGCTTTGCACGGGCGTCCGGGTTCTGCTCGACAATGTACTGCGCGACGAGGATCTGCTCGATCTTGTAGTTGTTGTTGATGTCGTTGCCCTTGTTCAGGCCGTCGAACGCATCGTCGACGAGCAGGGCGACGCTGGTTTCGATCTGCCTGAGGACGACGGTGCCGGCAACGCCGACGATGACGAGCGCGGCGATGGCGGCGATGATCAGGGCGATCAGCCTCTGTCCGATATTCATGGTGGCTTTCCTTACTGGTTGGGCAACGGCGCGCTGCCCTCCCTTATCGGCACAAACGAGCCGAAATTGAGACGGGAACGGGTCGGAAAGCCGAAACGACGGGCGAAATCGCCATCGCGGGCTTCTTGGCTCCGTTGCGCCGGGGGTGTAAGTCTGCCGCGGTTGATCTTGAAAATGATAGCTTTTCTCAATATCATGCGCGAATGGTTCTCAATAACGATTTCAGCTGGCGCGCCAGCCCGGTGCTGGTCGGCGTGGCCGGCGTGCATCTGCTGGCGCTCTACCTTGTCGTCAGCAGCTTCGTCGCGACGACGCCGCCGCAGATCATCCAGCCGTCGCTGATGTTCGCGACGCTGAGCGAGCCGGCGCCCGAAGCCGCGCCGCAGGCCGCGCCGCAGCCGCAGCCCAAGCCCCGGCCGGTCAAGCCCAAGTCCGAGCCGGTCAAGCAGCAGGCCAAGCCCGCACCCAAGCCGGTCGCCAAGACGACGACCAGCGACAAGGCGCTGCACGACAGCCGCCCGGCCGAGCCGGAAGCGGCGAAAGCGGCCGAACCCGCGGCACCGGCCGTACCGGCGGCGCCCGAAAAGGCCACGGCGCCCGCCGCCGCTGCAGCACCGGTCAGCGAGACCGCGCCGTCGTTCCATGCCAACTATCTGGCCAATCCCGAGCCGCCGTATCCGCCGCAATCGCGCGCGCTCGGCGAGGAGGGGGTGGTGACGCTGCGGGTGAAGGTCGGCGAGAACGGCCTGCCGATCTCGGTCGAAGTCGCCAAGTCGAGCGGCTTCCCGCGGCTCGACGCAGTCGCGAGAAACACCATCAAGAACCGCTGGAAGTTCGTTCCGGCCAAGAAGGGCAATGACGCCGTCGTCGGCACCGTGCTGGTGCCGATCGAGTTCAAGCTCAACAACTGATCACCGTACCCGCAAAGCCCCGTCCGCATGGGCGGGGCTTTGCTTTGCCCGCACGGCAGGACGTTGTCCTGAAAGCGGGCTGGCCGGCGCTCTCGTACCGGTCACGACATCACCAAAACCATAAATCAATACCAGTGGGGCAATACGAAATGAGGGAAATCAACCGCAGCAAGAGCCCGGTCCGGCATCTTGCCAAGGTTCCGGTCGCGGCCGCGTTCGCATCGGTCGTCGGCGCGGCCGGCATGGCGCAGGCCGCAGACACGACGCTGTCGACGGTGCAGGTCACCGCCGATCGCAAGGGCGACCCGAAGGGCACCGCCGACACCTACAACGCGCCGGTCACCACCGTCGGCCGCACCGCGCAGGCCGCGCGCGACATCCCGCAGTCGACGACCAGCGTGACGCGCGAAATCATGAACGACCAGGGCGCGAACAACCTGAAGGACGCGCTGCGCAACGTCGCCGGCGTGACGTTCACCGCCGGCGAAAACGGCCGCTCGGGCGATGCGATCTCGCTGCGCGGCTTCTCCGCGACAACCGACCTCTTCCTCGACAATATCCGCGACACCGGCCAGTACAACCGCGACACCTTCAACATCGACCGCGTCGAAGTGCTGCGCGGCCCGTCGTCGATGATCTACGGCCGCGGCTCGACCGGCGGCGTGATCAACCAGGTCAGCAAGACGCCGTTCCAGAGCGACGCCAGCTCGGTGACGCTGGGCATCGGTACCGAGGATTACTACCGCTTCGAGGGCGACATCAACAAGGGCCTGAGCGACACCGCCGGCCTGCGCATCAACCTGATGGGCCAGGACAGCGAATCGACCCGCGACGGCGGCGAAGCCAAGCGCTGGGGCGTGGCGCCGTCGGTGACTTTCGGCATCGGCGAGCCGACCGAAGTCACGTTCTCGTACTTCCACATGCAGGAAAACAACATCCCCGACTACGGCGTGCCGTACCTGCGCGGCACCGACGGCATCGGCCGGCCGCTGCCGGTCGACCCGAAGACCTACTACGGCCTGCCCGAGTGGGACTACGAGGACACCAAGACCGACGTCGTCAGCGCCAAGGTCTCGCACCAGTTCACGCCGGACATCAAGGTTACCAACAACACCCGTTACGGCCGCTACTGGCGCGAGATCTGGCCGAGCCCGCCGCGCATGGGCAGCGGCGTGACCGCCGCCAACGTCACCGACAACTCGCTGGTCACGCGCTCGCGCAACGGCGGTCGTGAAGGGCTCGACGAGATCCTGACCAACGTCACCGACGCGACGTTCAACTTCGATACCGGCACGATCCGCCACCAGGTGCTCGCCGGCCTCGAGCTGACGCGCGAAACGTCGGAAACCACCCGCTGGGGTAACGTCGTGGCACCGCCGCCGGCGACCGTCGGCAACCCGAACAACCACCCGGCCATGCCGGCACCGATCAAGAACTACACGACCAACGTGCAGTTCGATTCGAACAACGTCGCCGTCTACCTGCAGGACTTCATTGCGCTGACGCCGCAATGGAAGTTCCTGATCGGCGCACGCTGGGACTACCTCGACGCCGACTACGACACCAAGACCTTCGCGACCAAGACGACGACCAACGTCAAGCGCACCGACAGCGAGTGGAGCTGGCGTACCGGCCTGATCTACCAGCCGGACGCGATCCAGTCGTACTACGTGTCGTACGGCACCTCGTTCAACCCGTCGGCCGAGGCGTACTCGCTCGATCCGAAGGGCGCCAACACGCCGCCGGAGTCCAACCGCAACTACGAACTCGGCGCCAAGTGGGAGCTGTTCGAAGGCGACCTGAGCCTGCGCACCGCGCTGTTCCGCACCGAGAAGTACAACGAGCGCAACACCGACCCGCTGGTCAGCGACCGCTATGTGCTGTCGGGCAAGCGCACGACCGACGGCCTCGAAGTCGAAGTCGCCGGCCGGATCACCGAAAAGTGGAACGTGTTCGCCGGCTGGGCATGGATGGACGCCGAGATCACCGAAACCGCGATTGCGGCCGAGAAGGGCAAGACGCCGCTGAACACGCCGGACTACACCGCAAGCCTGTGGACGACCTACCAGATCGACACGTTCTGGAAGGCCGGTTTCGGCGCCAACGCGATCGGCGAGCGCTACGCCAACAACCTCAACACCACCGTGGTGCCGAGCTATGTGCGCTGGGACGCGATGGTCGAGTGGAACTACCGCGACTACAGCGTGCAGCTGAACGTCTACAACCTGTTCGACAAGACCTACTACGACAGCGTCTACGGCGGTCACATCGTGCCGGGCAACACCCGCTATGCGCATCTGAGCGGTACCTACCGCTTTTAATGTGAAAGGTCTGCGGTTGATATAATCGTGACCATCGCCGCCGCGCTCGCAAGGGTGCGGCGGTTTTTCATTCAAGGAATCATCATGCTGCTGCACATCCCGAACGTCCTCGACCGCGAAACCGCGCTGGCGTGCCGCGAACGGCTGGCCGGTGCCGGCTGGGTCGACGGCCGCATCACCTCGGGCACGCAGTCGGCACAGGTCAAGCGCAACCTGCAACTGCCGACCGAAGACCCGGTGTCGCAGGACGTCGCCAATGTGATCCTGCGGGCGCTCGAGCAGAACGGCGTGTTCTTCTCGGCCGCGCTGCCGAAGAAGGTCGTGCCGCCGCAGTTCAACTACCACGAAGGCGGAATGCACTTCGGCAACCACGTCGACAACGCGGTCCGGACGATGCCCGGCACCGGCGAGTGGGTCCGTACCGACCTGTCGGCGACGCTGTTCTTCACCGACCCCGACGAGTACGACGGCGGCGATCTGGTGATCGAGGACACCTACGGCCTGCACGCGGTCAAGCTCGCCGCCGGCGACCTGATCCTCTATCCGTCGACCAGCCTGCACCGGGTCGAGCCGGTGACGCGCGGCGCGCGCATGGTCGCGTTCTTCTGGGTGCAGAGCATGGTGCGCGACGACGCGCAGCGCGGCCTTCTGTTCGACCTCGACACCAATATCCGCGACATCCGCAACCGTCATGGCGAGGATGCGGCCGCGGTCGGCCTGACCAACGTCTACCACAACCTGCTGCGGCAATGGGTCGAGGTCTGAGCGGCGGGGCACCGGCGCCGCCGGGCCTTTGATGCCGCAGGCAGGGCGCCCGCCCGCCAGTGCGCCGGCGCTTGCGGTATACTCTCCGGTTTGTTTGCGGAGGGCTGAACATGCCGATTTATGCTTACCGCTGCTCGTCCTGCGGTCACGACGGCGAACACATGCAGAAAATGGCCGATGCGCCGCTCGAGCAATGCCCGAGCTGCCACGCCCGGACTTACCAGAAACAGGTCACCGCTGCCGGTTTCCAGCTCAAGGGCTCGGGCTATTACGTGACCGATTTCAAGAACGGCCCGGCACCGTCCGGCGGCGCCTGCGGTTCGGGCAACTGTGGCCACGCCCACTGATACGGACATGATGGCCAGCCTGAAAAAATACCTGCTGACCGGCGTGCTGATCTGGGTGCCGCTGGCGATCACCATCTGGGTGCTGCAACTGATCATCGGCACGATGGATCAGATCGGCGAGCTGTTGCCGACGCCGATGCGCCCCGACTACTGGCTGCTGCAGCGGCTGTCCAACGACCTGCCGTGGCTGGCCGACAAGCACGCGATCCCGGGCTTTGGCGTGGTGCTGACCGCGGTGGTGGTGCTGATCACCGGCCTGATCGCCCACAACATCATCGGCCGGCAACTGCTGCTGCTCGGCGAATGGGTGCTCAACCGCATTCCCATTGTCCGTTCGATCTATTCGAGCGTGAAGCAGGTGTCGGACACGCTGTTCTCCGATTCCGGCCAGGCGTTCCGGACCGCGGTGCTGGTGCAGTTTCCGCACCAGGGCACCTGGGCGGTCGGCTTCGTGACCAGCCAGGTCGGCGGCGAAATCGCCGACAAGCTCGGCCACGAAATGATCTCGGTCTTCGTGCCGACAACGCCGAACCCGACGTCGGGCTTCCTGTTCATGGCGCAGAAATCCGCCGTGCACGAACTCGACATGAGCGTCGACGAAGCGCTCAAGTATGTGATTTCCCTCGGCGTGGTTTCCCCGAACGGCAAGCCCGTCGCCGCGCCGACCGCCGCAGCCCAGCCTGTGGCCTGACTCAATACCATCAAGGACTAGACTTCAATGCGTACCGATTACTGCGGCTTGATCGACCAGCGTTACCTTGGCCAGACCGTCGTGCTCCAGGGCTGGGCCCACCGTCGTCGCGACCACGGCGGCGTGATCTTCATCGACCTGCGCGACCGCGAAGGCATCGTCCAGGTCGTGATCGACCCGGATACCCCCGAAGCGTTCAAGCTCGCCGACTCGTCGCGCAGCGAATACGTGCTGCAGATCACCGGTCTTGTCCGCAACCGTCCGGAAGGCACGACCAATGCCAAGATGATCTCGGGCCAGATCGAAGTGCTGGCCAAGGACATCGTGATCCTCAACAAGGCCGACACGCCGCCGTTCCAGATCGACGATGAAAACCTGTCGGAGAACGTCCGGTTGCAGAACCGCGTGATCGACCTGCGCCGCCCGGCGATGCAGAAGAACCTGCGCCTGCGCTACAAGGTGGCGCTGCTGGTGCGCAACTTCCTCGACAGCAAGGGCTTCATCGACATCGAAACCCCGATGCTGACGCGCTCGACCCCCGAGGGGGCGCGCGACTACCTCGTGCCGAGCCGCGTGCACGACGGCCAGTTCTTCGCGCTGCCGCAATCGCCGCAGCTGTTCAAGCAGCTCTTGATGGTCGCCGGCTTCGACCGCTACTACCAGATCACCAAGTGCTTCCGCGACGAGGACCTGCGCGCCGACCGTCAGCCCGAATTCACCCAGATCGATATCGAGACCTCGTTCCTGAACGAGGCCGAGATCATGGGCATCACCGAGGAAATGGCCCGCCACGTCTTCAAGGAAGCGATCGGCGTCGACCTCGGCGAGTTCCCGCGCATGCAGTTCGACGACGCGATGTTCTACTACGGTTCGGACAAGCCGGACCTGCGTGTCGACCTCAAGTTCACCGAACTGACCGACGTGATGAAGACCGAGGAGTTCAAGGTCTTCCGCGGCGCCGCCGACATGGATAATGGCCGCGTCGTCGGCCTGCGCATCCCGGGCGGCGCGACGTTCAGCCGTTCGGAAATCGACGCGTACACGCAGTTCGTCGGCATCTACGGTGCCAAGGGCCTGGCCTACATCAAGGTCAACGATGTTGCCAACATCAGCAACGACCCGGACAACTCGGGCCTGCAGGCGCCGATCGTCAAGTTCCTCAGCAACGACGCGCTGAAGGCGATCATCGAGCGCACCGGCGCGCAGAACGGCGACATCATTTTCTTCGGCGCCGACAAGCGCAAGGTCGTCGACGAGGCGATCGGCGCTCTGCGCATCAAGATCGGTCACGAGAAGGGCGAGGCCGGTGGCTACTTCAAGAAGGAATGGAAGCCGCTGTGGGTCGTCGACTTCCCGATGTTCGAGTACGACGAAGACGGCAAGCGCTGGAACGCCTGCCACCACCCGTTCACCTCGCCGAAGGCCGAGCACCTCGAGCTGCTGAAGACCGATCCGGGTGCCTGCAAGGCGCGTGCCTACGACATGGTGCTGAACGGCTGGGAAATGGGCGGCGGTTCGGTGCGTATCCACCAGGCCGACGTGCAGTCGACGGTGTTCGACGCGCTCGGCATCGGCGAGGAAGAAGCGCAGAACAAGTTCGGCTTCCTGCTCGACAACCTCAAGTTCGGCGCACCGCCGCACGGCGGCCTGGCCTTCGGCCTCGACCGTCTGGTCACGCTGATGACCGGCGCCGAGTCGATCCGCGACGTGATCGCCTTCCCGAAGACCCAGCGTGCCCAGTGCCTGCTGACGAACGCGCCGAACGCGGTCGACGAGAAGCAGCTGCGCGAGCTGCACATCCGGCTGCGCAACCCGGTGCAAACGGCGTAATCCGTTCCGTATCGTGCAACAGTCGAAAAGGCGCCCGTCGGGGCGCCTTTTCTTTTGCCGGCATTTTCCGGTAAATTAACAAAATCTTACTTATTTGTTGGTTTGGTGCGGAAAATGGACCGGTTGAATAGTCATGTGACTTACCGCTGTGGTCATACCCTGCAACCGCTGGCACACGCCTTCGAGCAGCACGAAGCCTTCCTAATCCGGGTCGCCTTCCCGTGCCCGGCATGCATTGCCGAAATCAGCCGCCGCGCCAGTCTGGACACCCAGGCCTACGTCAACATGCAGCAGCTCTCGCCGGGGATGGCGGCCTTCGTCATCGAGGTCGACCAGACCCACGACGAGTTCGGCAAGCTGCTGGCCGCGATCGGTTATGCCCGGCGCGGCAGGTCGCGCGACGAACTGACGCCGGGCATCGAGGTCGTCGGCGACGATGGCTGCGTCTGGCGCAAGGAGCTGTGGTTCGCGACCAATACCGACCCGCGCCACGTCGTCGCGCTGATCCAGCACGTCAAGCTCGAAGCGAGCTGGCTGGGCGGCTACCTGTCACGCGGACTCGCCGCGGTCCAGTATTTCGCCTTCCCCGGCGAGGGGTGAACAGGGTGAACAACAACCGGGCCAAGGCCCGGTTTGTTCATTGTGCGGGGGCGAACAGCCCGGTCCACAGCGCGCGGACCGCGGCCAGCGCATCGGCGAGCGTCGCCAGCGTCGCCGCGCTCGGCGCGGTGCCGTTGAGCCGGCTCGCGTGCTGCAGTCGCCGGAGCTCGCGGTAGGCGGTTTGCGCCTGAGCGGCCAGCCCGGTGTCGATCAGCCCGTCGCGTGCGGCGAAGCCGAGCAGCGCGATATTGCCGAGGTTGCCGGTCAGATCCGGGTGGCGGTGCGCGTGGGCGAGGACCAGGTACTGGACAATGAACTCGATGTCGACGATGCCGCCGCGGCAATGCTTGACGTCATCAATCTTGGCCGGATGCGTTTCGAGCATCCGCTCCCGCATCCGCACGACTTCGTCGCGCAGCGGGGCGAGGTCGCGCTCGCCGCGCAGGATGTCGCTCCTCGTCGCTTCGAACGCAACGCCGATCGTCGTTTCACCGCAGACGAAGCGCGCCCGGGTCAGTGCCTGGTGTTCCCATACCCACGCCGATTTTCGCTGGTATTCGGCGAAGGCCTCGACGCTCGATACCAGCAGGCCGGACGTGCCGTTCGGCCGCAGCCGCAGGTCGATGTCGTAGAGCGTGCCGGCCGACGTCAGTGTCGTCAGCCAGGTGACGATCTTCTTGGCGAGCCTGGCGTAGTTTTCCGGTGCGTCCGGATGCGGGTCGTCATACAGGTAGACGAGGTCGAGGTCCGAGCCGTAGCCCAGCTCCTTGCCGCCGAGCTTGCCGTAGCCGATGGCGGCGAAGCGCGGAACGTCGCAGTGCCGCTTGGGCAGCTCGCGCCAGACCTCGGCGATCGTCACCGCGAGGATCAGGTCGGCGAGCGCCGACAGGTGGTCGGATACGTGTTCCAGCGGCAGCGAGCCGGACAGGTCCTGCGCGACGATGCGGAACACCTGGGTATGCTGGAAATGCCGCAGGCAGTCCATCTTCGCCTCGGTATCGTCGCCGAGCTCGGCGATCTCCTGCCGCAGTATCTTGCCCAGCCGCACCCAGTCCGGCGCCTGGTACAGCAGCCGGGCGTCGAGCAGCTCGTCGAGCAGGATCGGGTGGCGGGTCAGGTATTCCGAGACCCAGGGGCTGGCGCTGTAAAGTTCGGCGAGCCGGTTCAGCGTCTGCGGGTGTTCGGCGAGCAGCGCCAGATACGATTCGCGCCGGCCGATTGCTTCGAGCAGCCCCAGTAGCCGCGAGAGCGTGTCGTCCGGATTCGGATAGCCGGCAGCGACGCCGATCAGCGCAGGCAGGATGTGGTCGACGCGCTGGCGGCAGCGGTCGGGCATCTGCTGGTAGCGGTTGCCGCCGGCGAAGGCGGCAAGCTTGCGTGCCATCTCGACGGCGTCGCGGTAGCCCTTGGCGGCGAGTGCATCGGGCGCCTGTTCGCCGTCGCGTGCCTGCTGCCACGCGCCGTCGTCGGCGCCGCCGGTCGCTTCCTGCGGCAGGCCGAAGATCTGCTCGAACTGCAGCGTGACGCGTTCGCGGTGGCTGGCCAGCGCCGTGCAGAACGCCGGCCAGTCGGCATAGCCCATGCTGGTGGCGATTCGGGCACGGTCGTCGTCGTTCGCTGGCAGCGTCTGCGTCTGGGCATCGTCGATGTACATCAGCCGGTGTTCGACATTGCGCAGGAAGGCGTAGGCCGCTTGCAGCTCGGCGACGGTTTCCGGTGCGAGCAGCCCCTGGTGGCCGAGTTCGGCGAGCGTGCCGCGGGTTTCGCGCTGCGTCAGCGCCTTGTTGCGGCCGCCGCGGATCAGCTGGAAGACCTGGCCGATGAACTCGATCTCGCGAATCCCGCCCGGGCCGAGCTTGATGTTGTCGATCCGGTCGCGCCGCTGCACCTCGCGGCGGATCTGGCTGTGCAGCTCGCGCATCGACTGGTAGGCGCCGTAGTCGAGGTATTTGCGGTAGACGAAGGGGCGGATCAGCTGCATCAGTGCCTCGCCGTCGCCGGTCAGCGCGCGGCCCTTGATCCATGCATAGCGTTCCCACTCGCGGCCCTGGGTGATCAGGTAGTTCTCGAGCGCGGCAAACGAGCACACCAGCGGCCCGGAATCGCCGAAAGGCCGCAGCCGCATGTCGACGCGGAAAACGAGGCCGTCCTCGGTCGCCTCGTCGATCAGTTGGATCAGCTTCTTGCCGATGCGGGCAAAGTACTCGTGGTTGGTCAGGCTGACGTCGCCGTCGGTATTGCCGTCCTCGGGATAGACGAAGATCAGGTCGATATCGCTCGAGACGTTGAGCTCGCGCCCGCCGAGCTTGCCCATGCCGACGACGATCAGTTCCTGCACCTCGCCGCTGTCCTCGCCGATCGGCTGCCCCGGGCGGGTCTCGTTGCGCGTGACGAAGGCCAGCGCATGCTGGACCGCGAGCTCGGCGAGGTCCGAGACCGTGTGGACCGCTTCGTCGAGATCGGCGAGGCCTTCGAGCTCGCGGGAGATCAGCCTTGCCATCACCGCCTGCCGCAAGCGGCGCAGCCGGCGCTTGAACGCAGCGTCGTCGCCGACGTCGCCGAGCAGCCGCAGCGACATCTCGGCGCGCGTGAACGGCTGGTACAGGTGGGCGGCGGTTTCGGCGGCCAGCTCGGGGTGGCGGGTGAACAGCCGTTGCAGATAGCGGCTGTGCGCCAGTGCGGGGGCCAGTGTGGTCGGAGTCACAGTTTCACTGCTCATGGGGCGGGTCTGTTCGCGGTAGAATCGACGACCGTTTACGCTAGCACAATCGGCCCGCCCCGGGCTTTCCGGCACTCCCATGTTTGTTGATTTTCGTCGCCTTTCGCCCGCTTTGCGCTGCCGGTCCACCTCCTGTTCTGGCCCGGCGCGATGAGCGCGTCGCTGCCGCGCCGCGCCGCGCACCTGTTGTACCGGCTGGCCCAGTGGCACGGCCGGCTGCTGCTGTGGCTGGCGGCGGTGATCGGCGCGCTGCTGCTGCTGGTCGCGGCGGTCTGGCAGTTCTACCTGGTGCCGCGACTCGATGAATTCCGGCCACAGATCGTCGCCATGCTGTCGTCGGCCAGCGGCATGCCCCTGCAACTCAAGCACATCGAGGGCGGCTGGCGCGGCGGGCGGCCGCGGCTGACGATGGACGGCGTCAGCGTGCTCGATGCGTCGGGTGCGGCCGCGCTCAAGCTCGACCGGCTCGACGTCGACCTGACCTGGTGGTCGCTGTTCGTCGGCCAACTCCATTTCAAGAGCCTGCGGCTGCAGGCACCGCAGGTCGCCCTGTCGCGCGATGCCGCCGGCCGGCTGCATCTGGGCGCGCTGGCGCTGCACACCCGCCACGACGGCGGCGGCAACCGTTTCGTCGACTGGTTGCTCGAGCAGGGCGAGGTCAGCGTGCTAGGCGGTGAGCTGGTCTGGGACGATGCGCTGACCGAGGCCGGGCCGCAGCACTTTTCCAATGTCGCGTTCACATTGACGAACTGGCTGGGTCGGCATCGCGTCAAACTGTCGCTGACGCCGCCTGCGGCGATGGCCGCACCGCTGACGCTGGAAAGCCGGTTCAGCGGTGACAGGCTGGCCGAGTTCGCCGACTGGCGCGGTTCGTTCGATATCGTGCTCGAGCGCGCGGACCTGGCGCAGGTCTGGGCGCAGATTCCGCCGGCACAGCGGCCGTTGACCATGCTCGCCGGCCACGCCGGCGGGCGGCTGTCGTTCGATTTTGCCAAGGGCCGGGTCGGCGCCGCACAACTGGACCTGAACGGCCGGGACTGGGCGACGCAGATCGACGGCAAGCCGGTCACGCTGGCGATGTTCGACGGCAAGGTCGCATTCGAACACAACGCCCGGCTGCGCCGCGTCGACTTCACCATCGCCCGTGCCGAGCGGCAGGACGGCCTGCTGTGCAGCAACTGCACGCTCGGCTACCGCGAAACGGGGCAGGAGCACCGGATCAGCGCACGCGGCTGGCGGCTCGATACGCTGGCCGCCTATCTGCCGGCGTTGCCGTCGTCGTGGGCCGAGCGGCTGGGCACGCTGCAACTGGGCGGCCTGCTCAAGGACGGCGAGCTGAGCTGGACCGGCAGCGGCGGCGCACCGACCGAGTACGCGGGCCGGATGGCGCTGTCCGGCGCCAAGCTGGCCGGCCTGGGCGACGTGCCGGGTATCTCGGGTGCCGACGTCTGGCTGCAGTTCGATCAGGGCCGCGGCGCACTGCAGCTGACCAGCAACAAGCTCGGCGTCGAGTGGGACCAGCTTGTCGAACCGCTGATCTTCGACAAGGCCGCGATCAACGTCGACTGGACACGGCAGGGCAGCGACTGGCGTTTCAAGGCGTCGAAGCTGACGCTGGCGAACCGCGATGTCGAATTCGACCTCAAGGGGGCTTACCGCTACGGCGACGACGACGAGCTCGACCTGAGCGGGCGCATCGGCCGGCTGACCGCGTCACGAGCCTATGCCTACCTGCCGCGCGAGGCCGGCGCCGAGACGCTGGTCTGGCTCAAGCGGGCGCTGAAAGCCGGCGAGGGGCTCGACGGCAAGGTCACCGTGCGCGGGCCGCTGGCCGGGTTCCCATATCCGGACGACAAGGGCGGGCGCTTCCAGATCACCGCGCTCGCGCGCGGCGTGACGCTCGATTTTGCCGACGGCTGGCCGCCGATCACCGGTATCGACGGCGTGCTCGATTTCCACGGCAACCGGATGGATATCCGCGCCGACCGCGGCGCCCGGATCATGGGGGCGACGCTGGCGCCGGTACACGTGGCGATCGCCGACCTGGCGCATTCGCCGCTGCTCGAGATCGACGGCGCCGCCGAAGGCACGACGACGGCCTTTGTCGACTTCCTGCGGCAAAGCCCGCTGCACGCGCAGACCGGCGCCTACGTCGACGGACTCAAGGCCGACGGCGACGGACGGCTGGCGCTCAAGCTCGGCGTGCCGCTCGACAACCCCGACGCGACCAAGGTCGACGGCCGCTACCGCTTTCGCGAGAACCGGCTCGATTTCGGCGGCGGCGTGCCGACGCTGGCGCGCGCTTCGGGCGAGCTCGGCTTTACCGAGCACCGCTTCGCGCTGCGCGACGCCAGCGCCCAGGTGCTCGGCGGCGGCGCGACGATGTCCGGCACGACCGGCAGCGACGGCAAACTGAGGCTGCAACTGGCCGGCCAGGTCCAGCTCGCCGAGGTGATGCGCCGCTACCCGTTCGCGCTGGCGCCGCACATCAAGGGCGCGGCGGCGTACAGCGGCCAGCTCGAACTGAGCGACGCCGGCTATGCGTTGACATTGCAATCGCCACTTGCGCAGGCCGCGCTCGACCTGCCGGCACCGCTCGGCAAGCGGCTCGGCGAAACGCGGCCGCTGCGGCTGCAACTGGCCGGCGACAAGACAGGCAGCCGCATCGACTTCGGCTACGGCAATCTGCTGGCGGCGGCGCTGCGCCTGCCCGACAAGGGGCCGGCCAGCGGCCAGTTGATGCTCGGCAGCGCCACCGCACCGGCGCCGCAGCGGCCGGGCTTCGTTGTCGGCGGCGGCTGGCCGGCGATCGACGCGCAGGCGTGGGCCAGAGCGGTGCCGTCGAATGCCGGCGGCGCCGATCCGCTGACGCTGTCCGGCGACCTGGCCTTCGGCAGTGTCTCGGGCTGGGGGCGCCAGCTCAACGCGGTCAAGCTCCGGTTTGCCGGCGATGGCCGCAACTGGCAGGGCGAGGTCGATGCGCGCGAACTTGCCGGCAAGCTCGCCTGGGATGACCGCGGCAGCGGCAAGCTCAGCGCCCGGATGGCCCGGATGGCCCTGCCCCTGAAGCAGGCCGATGCGGCCGGCGCCGTCCCCGCAGCCCCGACGCCGGCCGCGACCGGTGCGCGCCCCTTGCCGTCGCTCGATATCGCCGTCGCCGATCTGCGCTACAAGTCGCTGCAACTGGGCCGGATGAGCGTCGCGGCGACCCAGCAGGGCGATGAATGGCGGCTCGACAAGGTCGAACTCGTCAATCCGGACCTGAACCTGACGATGACCGGCGGCTGGCGCCAGGGCGAGCACGTCAGCGGCCGGATCGAGGCGAGCACGCCGAGCGCCGGCAACCTGCTCGGCCGGCTTGGGTATCCGGACACGGTCAAGCGCGCGCCGGCGAAGTTCAGCGGCGAGCTCGGCTGGAACGGGCCGCTGTTTCCGCCGGACCTCAATACGATGCGCGGGACGATGTCGCTCGACGTCGGCGCCGGCCAGTTCGCCAAGATCGACCCGGGCGTCGCGCGCTTTCTGTCGGTGCTGAGCCTGCAGGCGCTGTCGCGCCGGGTGCAGCTCGATTTCCGCGACGTGTTCTCGAGCGGCTTCGAATTCGACGCGATCACCGGCAAGGCGCAGATCGACAAGGGCATCGCCCGGACCGACGACCTGGTGATCGCCGGCCCGGCCGCGCAGGTGCTGTTCCGCGGCAACGCGAACTTCGTCGCCGGCACGCAGAATCTGCGGGTGCGGATCGTGCCGGTGATCGGCGACACCGTCGCGATCGCAACCGGCATCATCAATCCGGTCATCGGCGTTGCGGCATTTTTGCTACAACGCGCACTCAAAGACCCACTCGGTCAACTGGTTGCCTATGAATACGATATCAGCGGCACGATGAGCGACCCGCAGATCCAGCGGGCGCAGCAAAGCCCCGTTGATCGTTTGCACAATGTCGAACAGGGGATGCGACGATGAACACCACGACCGCAGCGGCGATCCAGATGGTTTCGACCCCGGATGTCGCCGACAACCTCAGGACCGCCGCCGGACTGATCGAACGGGCGGCGGGCGACGGCGCCACGCTGGCGGTGCTGCCCGAGTACTTCGCGATCATGGGGCAGCGCGATACCGACAAGCTCGCCATCGTCGAAGCGTTCGGCAACGGGCTGATCCAGGACTTCCTCGCCGACCAGGCCGAACGCCACGGCATCTGGCTCGTCGGCGGCACGGTGCCGCTGGCGGCGCCGGGCGCCAGACGCATCCGCAATGCCAGCCTGGTATTCGACCCGGCCGGCATCTGCGTCGGCCGCTACGACAAGATCCACCTGTTCGGCTTCGACAACGGCAGCGAGCATTACGCCGAGGCCGACACGATCGAGGCCGGCGACACGCCGCTGGTGATCGACACGCCGTTCGGCCGGCTCGGTGTTGCCGTCTGCTACGACCTGCGCTTTCCCGAGCTGTTCCGTACCGTCGGCGAGGTCGACATCTGGGTGCTGCCGGCGGCGTTCACCGCAACGACCGGCCGTGCGCACTGGGAAACGCTGCTGCGGGCGCGGGCGATCGAGAACCAGTGCTTCATCGTCGCCGCCGGCCAGGGCGGCGTCCACTCGACCGGGCGCGAGACCTGGGGGCACAGCCTGATCGTCGATCCGTGGGGCCAGGTGCTCGCGTGCCGCGAGACCGGCGCCGGCCTGGCCAGTGCCGAACTCAAGGCCAGCCAGCTCGAGCGCGTGCGCAAGGTCTTGCCGGCGCTGACCCACCGCCGGCTGTAGCACGGGCCGTCCGCCGGCTGTGCTGCCGTGCTTGCGGCTGCGGCGAGTCTCCGGTTCACGCGATCGTTGAGCTGCGCACGGCGGAAAACTGCGGCATCGGCCGTGCCATGCTGCCGGCGGCGGGAACCCCGGCGCCGTCCGAAGGCCAAACGGCAAGTGGCATCGTCGCCTTGCTTTGCAACGGCGCTTGACGGATGCTTGAGCCCTTTTTCGCAGGTGAAGCCCATGACCGCGCTCCAGACCGCCCACAGCATGCTGCTCACGCCGTTCGGCCTCGACGACAAGCGGCTCGACCAGGTGTTCGGTGCGCTGATGCACCACGACCTCGATTATGCCGACCTCTACTTCCAGTACAGTCGCGCCGAGGCATGGAGCCTGGACGAGGGCATCGTCAAGTCCGGCAGTTTCCACATCGACCAGGGCGTCGGCGTGCGGGCGATCTCGGGCGAGAAGACCGCCTTCGCCTATTCGGACGACATCGGCCTGCAGCCCTTGCTCGACGCCGCCGGCGCGACGCGCGCGATCGGCCGTCAGGGCGGCAACGGCGTCGCGGTCCGCCACCTGCCGGTGCCCGGACACGCGCTGTACCGGCCGGTCGACCCGCTTGCCAGCCTGAACGAAGCGGCCAAGGTCGCCCTGCTCGAGCAGCTTGAACGGATCGCGCGAGCGCTCGACCCGCGCGTCGTCCAGGTGATGGCGAGCCTCGCATCCGAGTACGAAGTGATTTTCGTCGCGCGCCACGACGGCCATCGCGCCGCCGACGTGCGCCCGCTGGTGCGGCTGAGCCTGCAGGTCATCGTCGAGCAGGACGGCCGGCGCGAGCAGGGCGGCGCCGGCGGCGGCGGCCGTTTCGACTATGCGTATTTCAGTGACGATGTGCTTGCCGACTACGCGAAGAAGGCCGTCGACCAGGCCTTGCTGAACCTCGACGCCCGGCCGGCGCCGGCCGGCGAGATGACCGTGGTGCTTGGCAACGGCTGGCCCGGCATCCTGCTGCACGAGGCGATCGGCCACGGCCTCGAAGGCGACTTCAACCGCAAGGGCTCGAGCGCGTTTTCGGGCAAGATCGGCCAGCGCGTCGCCAGCGCCGGCATCACCGTGATCGACGACGGCACGATTCCCGATCGCCGCGGCTCGCTCAACGTCGACGACGAAGGCAATCCGACCAATCGCACCGTGCTGATCGAGGACGGCATCCTCAAGGGCTATATGCAGGACAGCCTGAACGCACGGCTGATGGGCATGCCGCTGACCGGCAACGGCCGGCGCGAAAGCTATGCCCACCTGCCGATGCCGCGGATGACCAACACCATCATGCTCGGCGGCGACAAGGACCCGGGCGAGATTCTTGCGTCGGTCAAGCGCGGGCTGTACGCGGCCAATTTCGGCGGCGGTCAGGTCGACATCACCAGCGGCAAGTTCGTGTTTTCGGCCGCCGAAGCGTGGTACGTCGAGGACGGCAAGCTGCTGTATCCGGTCAAGGGCGCGACCCTGATCGGCAACGGCCCGGACGTGCTCACCCGCGTGTCGATGATCGGCAACGACATGGCGCTCGACCCGGGCGTCGGCACCTGCGGCAAGGAAGGCCAGAGCGTGCCGGTCGGTGTCGGCCAGCCGACGCTGCGTGTCGACGGCGGCCTGACCGTCGGCGGCACCGCGTGACGGACACGCTCTACCTGCTGACCCCGGGTTACGACGTCGACGGCCATGGGCCGCACTTCTGCGCCGACTGCGCGACCGTCGAAGGCTTCCTCGCCTACTACCCGCAGCTCGCCGGGCTTTTCGCGATCAAGCGCATCGGCTTCAGCCGGCCGCGGCCCGAACTGGTGCCGCTGCTGGGTGAAGCGCATCAGGGCTGCCCGGTGTTGGTGCTCGGCGCCGACAGCACGTTTGACGCCGATCTGCCGGTCCTGAGTGCCAACGGCCGGCGCTTCATCGACGAACCGAAGGCGATCCTGCGCTATCTGGGTCGCAAGCACGGCGTCGGCACGCCGTCCTGAGCGCCGCTGACAAAACCCTGCTGGCTGCGTTGTACTTGCTTGCCGTACCACTTGTACTGTCGGCGCTTTGTACGCCTTGCCAGCACCGCTGTGCCGGGTTTTGCCAGCGGCTTCAAATGGCGGGTTGCGGACTTTCCCGATACGGCAGGGCATGACGGCAGCGTAAGCTGCCGTTGTCGTTTCCAGGGATAGAGGCATGGTCCGCTTTGGCAGTATCCGCGCCGGCAACGGCGCGCTGGTCGGCACGCTGACGCTCGACGCGCCGGCCCGGCTCAACGCGCAGACGCTGGCGATGGTCGACGCGATGCTTGCGCAGCTCGACGCATGGCAGGCCGATCCCGAGGTCGTCGCCGTGCTGGTCTCGGCGTCCGGCCAGCGTGCCTTCTGCGCCGGCGGCGACATCCGCGCGCTGTACGACGCGATGGTCACGCCCGGCCATCTCGACCGCGGCGACCGCTTCTTCACGCACGAATACCTGCTGTGCCACCGTATCCGCCATTTCCCGAAGCCGGTGATCGCCTGGGGATTCGGCGCGATCATGGGCGGCGGCTGGGGGCTGTACTCGTCGGCGAGCCACCGGCTGTTGACGGCCGACGCGCAACTGGCGATGCCCGAGGTCTCGATCGGCCTGTTCCCGGACGTCGGTGCCAGCCGCTGGCTGCATGCGCTGCCCGACGGACTCGGACGCTTCCTTGCGCTGACCGGCAGCCGGATCAACGCCGCCGATGCGCTGGCCAGCGGTGCGGCGCACGGCCTTGCCGACGCCGGCGCACGCGCAGAGCTCGACAAGGCGCTGGCGGCGCTGCACTGGCTGGGCGAGCGTCGCCACGACGACGACATGCTGGACGACTGGCTCGCCGGATTCGCTCGCCGCCATCCGACGCCGGTGCCGGCGCCACACTGGTCGCACGAACGCCACCATGTCGAAGGCCTGGTCGGCGGCGACCGGCTCGACGATATCGATGCACGACTGCACCGCAATGCCGGGGACGAGGGCTGGCTGGCGCGCGGCTGTGCGCAGTACGCGGCCGGTTCGCCGACGTCGGCCGCGCTGATCTGGCGACTGGCCGAACGCGCACGCGAGATCGACGACGACGCGCTGCTGGCACTGGAAACCGAAACCGCACACTTTTGCCTGCGTCATGGCGACTTTCGCGAAGGCGTGCGCGCCAAGCTCGTCGACCGCGACGGCGCACCGCGCTGGCAGCCGGCGGCGCTGGCGGATGCACTGGCGCAGCCGCTGCCCTGCCAGCCGGCGTACAATGCCGCGCGCAGCACTTGAAACTTTTTGCTGCGGCGTCCATCTTATCGTTGCGGGAGTGCCCGCACATGACCATCTCCGGAGAGACCACAATGCAACTCAACACCGCCCGTTACGGCGGCGAATCGCTCGCCGTTGAGCGTAACCGAGTCCTGCGCAATACCTATTTCCTGTTGGCGCTGTCGATGCTGCCGACCGCCGCCGGCGCGCTGCTGGGCATTTCGATGCAGTTCGCGATGTCGCCGATGATGGGCGTGATCCTGTTCCTTGGCGTCAGCTTCGGTGCGTTCTTCGCGATCGAAAAAACCAAGAACAGCGGTATGGGCGTGGTGCTGCTGCTGGCGTACACCGGTTTCATGGGCCTGTGGCTGTCGCAGATCCTCCAGGTCGCGCTGCGCTTCTCCAACGGCGCGCAGATGATCGGCACCGCCGCAGTCGGCACCGCTGCGATCTTCTTCACGCTGTCGGCGATCGCGACGGTGACGAAGAAGGATTTCAGCTTCATGGGCAAGTTCCTGATGATCGGCGTCGTCATGCTGATCCTGGCCTCGCTCGGCAACCTGTTCTTCCAGATCCCGGCGTTGTCGCTGGCGATTTCGGCGGTGGCGGTGCTGATCTTCTCGGCGTTCATCCTCGTCGACACCAGCCGTATCGTGAACGGCGGCGAAACCAACTACGTGACCGCCACGCTGCAGCTCTACCTGAACATCTACAACCTGTTCATCAGCCTGCTGAACATCCTGATGGCGTTCTCGGGCAACAACCGCAACTGATCCGGCTTCACGTCCGATGCAACGGCGCCCCAGGGCGCCGTTGTTTTTATATGCGCTGTGGGTTTGGCCCTATGGGGGCGGCGCGGCCGGCACGCTATGCTTGGGCGTGATGTCCATCCTTTTCCAACGCTACCGCGGCCAGTGGCCGTGGCTTCTTGCCTATCTGGCGATCGGCCTGACGCTGGTCGTGCTGCTCGGCTACGCGGCGTACGATGCGCGGCAGGTCCGCCACAGCCGCGCCAGCACGCTGGCCCAGGATCTGCTGTGGCAGGAGCAGGCGATCCGGCTGCACCTGCAGACCAACCAGAACGTCATCGAGAACCTCGCGTACAGCCTTGCCGCCGGCGCGATCCGCCCGGCCGATTTCGCCGCGCGTGCCGACGCGCTGATGAAGGCCAATCCGGAAATCGTCGCGATCGAGTACATCAGCCGCGAGGGCAAGCGGCTCGGCGGCCTGCCGGTATACAGCGCCCGTCCCAACAGCCTGACGCCGCTCAACGACCCCGACCTGATCGACGCGCTCGATGGCGCGGCGTCGCTCGGGCGCCCGACGTATTCGTCGGTGATCTACCGCAGCACCCCGCAGGTCGTGCTGGTCGTGCCGTACTTCCGCAGCACCGTCTACGAGGGCGCGGTGCTGGCGAGCTACGCGCTGCCACAGCTGATGCAGTTGCAGGTGCCGTGGTGGATGGTCCAGCGCTACGACCTGGCGCTGATCGACCGGTCCGGGCAGGCGCTGCTGCCGGCCGACTATGTCGCGGCGCCGGACCGGCTGAGCAAGGAAGTCGCGTTCGACCCGCCCGGCAACGGCCTGAAACTGCGGGCGAGCATCCGCGGCGAATCGAGTCCGGCCAGCCGGCAGATCGCCTTGCTGATCGCCAGTGTGCTGTTGCTGCTGGCGATGCTGGTCTGGGCGCTGACGCAGATGAAGCAGCGCATGGCCGAACGCCAGCGTGCCGAGGAGGCGCTGCGCGACGAGATCGGCTTTCGCGCGGCGATGGAGGATTCGCTGACGACCGGCCTGCTGGCGATCGGGCGTGACGGCGAACTGATCTACGTGAATCCGGGTTTCTGCCAGCTCGTCGGCTGGCGGGCCGACGAACTCGTCGGGCTGATGCCGCCATTGCCGTTCTGGCCGCCCGAGCGGCTGTCGCATTGTGCCAGCGCCTTTCAGGCGATCCGGATGGGCAATGCGCCGACCGGCGGCGTGCAACTGCGCTTCATGCGTCGCGACGGCGAGCGCTTCGACGTGCGCCTGTACGCATCAAGGCTCGTCGACGGGCGCGGCGAACATCGCGGCTGGATGGCGTCGCTGTACGACACGACCGAAATCCGCCGCGAGCGCGAAGCGCTGGCGACGTCGCGAATGCAGCTCCGCACGGTGCTCGAGGGGCTCGATGCGTCGGTATCGGTGACCGATGCACGGACCGGCGCACTGTTGTACCGGAACCGCGACCATACCCGCCGCTTCCCGCTGCACGCCGATGCCGAGTGCTGCCTGGTGCCGCTCGGCGCATGGCCGCCGCGCGAGGCCACGGTCGAGGAGTACCTCGATGCCGCAAGCGGCCGCTGGTTCGCCCTGCAGCGCCGGGCGATCGACTGGGTCGACGGCCGGCTGGTCTGGCTCGAGATCGCTTCCGACATCACCGAACGCCGCCACGCGGCCGAGGAGGCGCGCCTGCGCGACGAGCGGCTGCAGCACACGGCGCGGCTCGTCAGCATGGGCGAAATGGCGTCGAGTCTGGCGCACGAACTCAACCAGCCGCTGGCGGCCATTGCCGGTTATGCCGCCGCCGGCGACAGCCTGCTGCAGATCGAGCCGCCGGCACTCTCGAGAGCGCGCGAGACGCTCGGCAAGATCGGCGACCAGGCCGCCCGGGCGGGGCAGATCATCCGCGGCATCCGCAACTTCGTCGCCAAGCGGGCGCCGCGCGAAGAGGAATGCCGGATCGACGCACTGCTCAAGGTGCCGATGGAGCTGCTCGCGCCGCTGGCGCGCAAGGCGCAGGTGCAGATCGGCGTCGATGTCCCCGACGGCCTGCCCGGTTTCCGCGGCGACGGCGTGATGCTCGAGCAGGTATTGTTCAACCTGATGAAGAACGGCATCGAGGCAATGGCCGCACTGCCGCCGGCGCCGCGTATGCTGAATGTGAAGGCGCGCGAGTTCGACGGCGGCCTCGAGGTCAGCATTACCGATCAGGGCAGCGGGTTCAGCAATCCGGGCAGCCTGTTCCAGCCGTTTTTCAGTACCAAGCCCGACGGCATGGGCATGGGGCTCAATATTTGCCGTTCGGTGATGGAACAGCACCGCGGGCATCTGCGGGTAGAAAACCCGCCGGAAGGCGGCTGCCGCTTCGTATGCAGGCTGCCGCTGACCGAGACCAAGACAGAAATCAACGAGGAGAAAGCCTGATGCGGCCGATTGCCATCATCGACGACGACATCGCCGTGCGCGATGCGCTGTCACTGCTGTTTGAAACCCGCGAGTGGCCCTGCGCGGGCTTCGAGTCGGCCGAGCACTTCCTTGCCGAAGCGCAGGTGGCCGACTACGCCTGCCTGGTCATCGACGTCCGGATGACCGGCATGACCGGGCTCGAGCTGTTTGCCGAGCTGCAGGGGGCACCCTATCTGCCGCCGGTGATCTTCCTCACCGGCCACGGCGACGTGCCGATGGCGGTTTCGGCGGTCAAGGGCGGTGCCAGCGACTTTCTCGAGAAACCGTACGACCACAAGGTGCTGCTCGCCAAGGTCGAGGAATACCTGCAGAACGACACGACCGCGCGCAGCAACTGGGAAACGCGGCAGACGCTGTCGGAGCGGCTGGCGAGCCTGACGCCGCGCGAGCGCGAGGTATTGCGCGAGCTGCTGGCCGGCAAGCTCAACAAGCAGATCGCCGACGCGCTCAACATCAGCATCAAGACCGTCGAGGTCCATCGCGCCCGCATCTATGCCAAGCTGCGGGTCAGGTCGGCGGTCGAGCTCGCCGCACAGCTCAAGGCGGTACCGATCGCCGAGATCGCCGGCGAGGCCGGCGGCGAGAGCTGAATCGCCTCCACCGATGAAAAACGGCGCCCCTGGGCGCCGTTTCTGCTGGCAGGAACCGGGCTTACTTCTTCGCCGGCGCGCTGGCCTTGGCCTTGCTGTCCTTGGCGGCCGGTGCGCTGGCCTTGCTTGCCTTGGCCGCTGTCGGCGCCGCGACCTTGCCGCCGACGCTGATCTCGCCCTTGATCTTGTTGTACGTGCCTTCCTTGATGCCCGGGACCTTCATGATGTCTTCGGGCGCCTTGAACGCGCCGTTCTTGTTGCGGTAGTCGATGATGGCCTGGGCCTTGCTCGGGCCGATGCCGGTCAGGCCTTCGAGTTGCTGCTGGTTGGCGGTGTTAAGATCGACGGCCGCGAAAACCGAGGCGCAGAGCAGGAACATGCCGACGAAAGCGGCGAACCATTTTTTCATTGCTATCTCCCTTGAATTGGTCAGGTGGGTCAAACCCACTCGCTGACTATAGCACGTCAAAATCACGGCATTTGTCAGTCTGGATTCAGTATTCATGATGAGCGTAACCCCGCAGCAATCGGTCGAACATTACGAGAATTTTCCGGTTGCCTCGATCCTGCTGCCACGGCGCTTCCGCAAGCCGGTGGCCGCCGTCTACCACTTCGCCCGTCATGCCGACGACCTGGCCGACGAGGGCGACGCCACGCCGGCCGAACGCCTGGCCGCGCTGGGCGAGTGCAGCGCCGAGCTCGCGCGGATCGAGGCTGGCGAGGATGCCGAAACCGCGCGCTACCGGGCGCTGGCGACGGTCGTCCGCGACTACGGCGTGCCGGTGTCACTGTGCGAAGACCTGCTGTCGGCGTTCCGCCAAGACGTCACCCAAAGCCGTTACGCCGACTTCGGCGAGCTGGTCCAGTACTGCCGGCGTTCGGCCAATCCGGTTGGGCGCATCCTGCTGCACATTTTCGGCGCCGTGAATCCGCGCCACCTGGCGATGTCCGACGGCATCTGCACTGCCTTGCAACTGGTCAATTTCTGGCAGGACGTCGCGATCGACTGGGCCAAGGATCGCGTCTACCTGCCGCAGGACGAACTGGCGCGCTTCGGCGTGACCGAGGCGCAGATCGCCGAGGGCCGCGTCGACGTGGCGTGGCAGCGGCTGATGCGCTTCCAGGTCGACCGGACGCGCCGGATGCTCAAGGCCGGTGCGCCGCTGGCGAATGCGCTGCCGGGCCGCGTCGGTTTCGAGCTGCGCCTGACGGTGCTCGGTGCCGCGACGGTGCTCGACAAGCTCGATGCCTGCGGCTACGACGTGTTCCGCCGGCGGCCGGTGCTCGGCAAGGGCGACTGGCCGCGCATCCTCTGGCGCGCGTGGCGGAAGAAATAATGGCGAGACGGATGGGGCAGAAGGAAGTCCGCGCGCTGACGACGCTGTTCACCGCGCGCTCGTGGCCGGCGCGAATCGGTGCGCTGCTGGTGCTGGCGATCGCGGCGTGGGCATGGTGGAACGAGGGCAGGGCGGCCCCGGGCGTGCTGGCGGCGGGGCAGTCGCTGCAAGGGACCGTCGTCGGTATCGCCGACGGCGATACGATCACGCTGCTCGACGCCGACCGGCGCGAGTACCGCTTGCGGCTGGCCTTCATCGATGCGCCCGAAAAGGCCCAGCCGTACGGCAACGCGGCCAAGCAGCACCTGTCGGACCGGGTCTACCGCAGGACGGTGGACGCCGAGGTGGTCGATGTCGACCGCTACCGGCGCGGTGTCGCGCTGGTGCGGCTCGACGGCGAGGACATCAACCACGCGCAGGTGAAGGCCGGGCTGGCCTGGCATTACACGCGCTACGCGGACAAGCAGCCGCGTGGCGATTTCGACGCCTACACGGCGGCGCAGCAGGCGGCACGCGACGGCCGCCTCGGCCTGTGGCAGCAGCCCGGTGCCGAGCCGCCGTGGGATTTCCGCCGCAACAAGCGTACGGCCGAGTGATTACTGCGCAGCCGGCGCGCTAGCCGCTTCGGCGGCCGGTGCGGAGGCAGCGGCTTTCTCGGCGGCGGCGGCGCTGGCTTCGGCAGCCTTGCGCTTGTTCATCTCGGCGCGGGTTTCCGGCGGCTTCCAGCCCGGCGGCGGCAGGTAGAGCGGGCCCTTGAAGCCGCAGGCGGCGAGCATCAGGACGAGGAGCGGGGCGAGTGCGCGCATGGAGTGCTTTGGTGGCAAAATCGCTATCTTAACCGACTTAGCCTGCGCGACCTGCCATGACCGAATCCGAATTCCTCGCCGAAACCGACCGCATTTTCAGCCGCATCGAAACGGCACTCGACGACGTCGATTTCGACGTCGATGCATTGCGCACAGGCAACGTGCTCGAACTCGAGTTCGAGGACGGCAGCAAGGTCATCGTCAACCGGCATGTGTTCAACCAGGAAGTGTGGATCGCCGCGAAGAGCGGCGGCTATCACTACCGGCACGACGGTCAGCGCTGGACCAATACCCGCGGCGACGGCGAGTTCTTCGCCGATCTGGCCGCCGCGATCGCGCTGCACGCCGGCGAGCCGTTCTCGTTTGGCTGACGCCTTGTGGTTGCCGGGCCTGTTTGCTTCGGCCTTCCTGTCGGCGACACTTTTGCCGGGGAACTCCGAACTGGCGCTGGCAGCCTATCTGTATCAAGCGCCGCAGCAATGGCTAATCGCTGTCGCCGTCGCGACGCTGGGCAATACGCTCGGCGGCGTGGTGACGGTCTGGATGGGCCGGCGCCTGCCGCGCAAGGAACTGTCGCCGCGCACCGCCTGGCTGGCGCGCTGGGGGCCGCTGTCGCTGGCGCTGAGCTGGGTGCCGGTGGTCGGCGACGCGCTGTGCGCCGCCGCCGGCTGGCTGCGCTGGCCATGGAAGCAGATATTGCCGTGGCTGATCGCGGGCAAGCTGCTGCGCTATCTTGCCCTTGTTCCCCTCGCCCGCGCCGCCGCGGGCACCTGACGCTGGAGTCGCCTTGCCCGTCCGCCGGTTCAACCGTTCGCTGATCGCCGCCCTGATGCTGTGCCTGGCCTCGCCGGCCAGCCTGGCCGACATCAGCTACAGCGAACTGCCCGACCTCGGCGCGGCGTCGCGCGAGGGCATGTCGCCGACGCAGGAGCGCGAGCTGGGCGAGGGCGCGATCCGCGAGATCCGCCGCAGCGGCGTGCTCGTCGACGACCCGGAGGTCAACGAATACATCCGCCGGATCGGCGGCAAGCTGGTCGACGCGACCGGCGAGACCGGCGTGTCGTTCAACTTCTATGTACTGCTCGACAAGACCGTCAACGCCTTCGCGATGCCGGGCGGTTTTGTCGTGATCCACAGCGGCCTGCTGGCGGCGACGCAGGGCGAATCCGAGCTGGCCAGCGTGATGGCGCATGAAATCGCCCACGTCACCCAGCACCACATCGCCCGGCTGGTCGATTCGCAGAAGATGACGCCGTGGATGCTGCTCGGCGCGCTCGGGCTGGCGATCCTGGCGGCGAAATCCGGCAACAGCGGGGCGGGCATGGCGGCGGTCGTCGGCAGCCAGGGCTACGCGATCCAGCGTCAGCTCGATTTCACCTACGCGTTCGAGCAGGAGGCCGACCGGATCGGCATGCAGACCTTGCAGAAATCCGGTTTCGACCCGGCGGCGATGCCGCTGTTCTTCCAGCGTCTGCAGAAGGAAAACCGGCTGGTCGAGGGCGGTGCGCCCGAGTTCCTGCGCACCCACCCGGTCACCTACAAGCGGATCGCCGATGCCGAGGCGCGGCTCAAGGGCGGCAGCTACCGGCAGTATCCGGACACGGCCGATTACCGCTTCGTGCGCGAAAAGCTGCGCGTGCTGCAGATGGGCAGCAAGGAGGCGGTGGGCTTCTACCGGACGACCATCGAACAGAAGCGCTACGCGAACCTGGCGATGCAGCTCTACGGCTATGCGCTGGCGCAATCGCGCGACGGGGCATTCGACGCGGCGTGGAAGACGCTGGCCGACGCGCGGGCCGCCTACGCCAAGCCGCATCCGGCGCTCGACTATCTGGCCGGGCAGATCCGCCTGTCGCAGCAGAAGTACGATCTGGCGGTGACGGCCTTCCACGATGCCGCGGTGCACTTCCCGTCGAGCAGGGGGCTGATCTACGGCGAGATCGACGCGCTGGCCGGCGCCGGCCGCTACGACGAGGCGCTGGCGCGCATCCACTCGGCGCAGGAGCTCTACGCCAGCGACGCCAATCTGTACCAGCGCGAATCGAAGGTCTACGCGGCGATGGGGCAGGCGCAGCGCCAGCACAAGGCGCAGGCCGAATACTATGTGCGCATCCTCGAGTACGGTCCGGCGATCGAGCAACTGCAGCTGGCGCAACGCAGCCCCGGCAACGATTTCTACCTGCAGTCGGAGATCGACGCGCGGCTGCGCGACGTGATGGCGCTGGACGGCCGCGGCGACAGGAAGGGCGAGCCGAGCAAGCTCGACGCGTCGGCACCGCCGCGGCTCTGACTCAGCCTTTGCTGTTGAACTGGCGGACCTTGGTGCGCAGGATGTCGAGGTAGATCGCCGGATCGGGTGCGGCCTGGTTGCGCTGGGCGTGCCAGATCATCTCGCCGAGTCCGTCCATCATCTGGTGCTGCGCCGAGTGTTCGTCGCCACAGGCGGCACACAGCGCCGCGTACTGCGCCTTGACGCCGACCGGCTGGTCGATCGACAGCTGCTCCTCGATTGCCAGATGCATCGACAGGTGCAGGAAGGGGTTGGTCTCGCCGACTTCGGGCGGCCAGTCGCGGTCGAGGTAGTCGTCGCTCAGGTAGCGGTGGTATTCGGGGTGCCGCAACAGCACCGAGACGACGATCTTCTCGAGGTCGGCCAGCGGTGCGCCGGCCTGGTGCTTCTGCCAGCTCTGGATGAAGAAGCGCCGGGCTTCGTCGCGCGACGGGTTGAACAGCATGGTGGGGCTCCCGGATCCGGCATCGCGATCACGCGCGCCGATCGTGTACATTGGATGGATTGTCTCCCAACCTGCCACGCCAAGGAATCACCATGAGCTCGATCTACGATTTCACGCCGGACAGCCTCGCGGGCAGCCCGCAGCCGCTGGCCGACTACCGTGGCCAGGTGCTGCTGGTCGTCAACGTCGCGAGCAAGTGCGGCTTCACGCCGCAGTACGCCGGGCTGCAGGCGCTGTACGAGCGCTTTCGGGATCGCGGTTTCGCCGTGCTGGGCTTTCCCTGCAACCAGTTCGGCAGCCAGGAGCCCGGCGACGCGGCCGAGATCGCCGGCTTCTGCTCGACCGGCTACGGCGTCGGTTTCCCGATGTTCGCAAAGATCGACGTCAACGGCGACGGTGCGCACCCGCTCTACCAGTTCCTGAAGAAGGCCGAGCCGGGCATCCTCGGCACCGAGGCGATCAAGTGGAACTTCACCAAGTTCCTGATCGATCGCGAAGGGCAGGTGATCGAGCGCTTCGCGCCGACGACGTCGCCGGAGGATATCGCCGGTCGCATCGAGCAACTGCTCTGAGCGTGCCGGCTTCCGTCCGCGGCGTTCGTGGCGCGACCGTCGCGGCGGCGGCGCCACTGTGGCTGTCGCTGCGCGCGCTGGCGTTCTGCCCGCCGCAGGCCCGGCGCCACTGGTCGTCCGGCGGCCTGCTGCTTGCGACCGCCGTGGCGCTGGCGATCGACATCGCGGGCGGCTACTGGCTGGCCGGGGGAGGTGTATTCAACCCGGATGCACTGCCCGGCTGGGCGACGGTCGGCCTGCTGCTGTTCGTCATCGGCGCAGCAATCGAACGGCGCGGTGCGCTGGCGTGGCAGATGGCGACGCTGTTCTTCGGGATCGGCCTCTGGCTGAGCCTGCTGTTCCTGCTGGCCTGGTCCGGCGCGATGCACTGGCTCAGGCCGTCGCTGGCCTACCGTTTCGGCTGGGCGGTGTTCGCAATCTGGCCGGTGTGGCTGGTGCTGGCGCTGGTGCATGCCGTGGTCCGCCCGCGCGGCGGCTGGACCCGCAAGAGGATGGCCGCCGCGGCCTTGCTGGCGGCCTGCCTGCTCGGCCAGCGCTACTACTTTGCCGACACGGAGCAGTTCTGGCTGCCCGAGGCCGAGGCAGCGGCATCCGTGCCACCGCCCACGCCGAAGCTCGCCGATGGCGCGACGCTCTATTCGGAGGCCGGCCGGCTTGGCGATGCGCTTGCCGCAATCGCACCCGGCAAGCCCGGCGTGGTCGAAAACTACGCGCTCGTCATCGGCGGCGATGCCGGGCAGGGGGTGTTCGTGCGCGAGGCGACGTCGATGCGCGACCGTTTCGACGCACGCCTCGGCACGCGCGGCCGCTCCATCCTGCTGGCCAATCACGACAGCGTGACCGGCGTGCTGCCGATCGCGACGCAAACCAGCATCGCCGCGGCGCTCGGTGCGATCGGCGAACGGATGAATCGCGACGAGGACGTGCTGCTGCTCTACCTGACCTCGCACGGCAGTCGCGACCACGAGTTTGCGCTCGCCAACCCGCCGCTCGAGCTGCCCGGCGTGACGCCGCAATGGCTGGCCGACGCGCTGGCCGGGGCGAAGATCCGCTGGCGTATCGTGATCGTCTCGGCGTGCTATTCGGGCGGTTTCGTCCCCGCACTGGCAAGGCCGGAGTCGCTGGTGATGACCGCCGCAGCGTCCGACCGGACCTCGTTCGGCTGCGCCGACGAGAACGACTTCACCTACTTTGGCAAGGCGCTGTACGACGCGCTCGGCCGCGACGGCGACTGGCGGGCGATCTGGGCGCGAACGCGCGATGCCGTGGCCAAACGCGAGGCTGCCGAGCGTTTCGAGTCGTCGAAACCGCAGTTTTCCTTCGGTGCGGCGATTGCCGCCAAGCTTGCCGGCACCGGTGCCCGGACGCCGAAACAGCGGCCAAGTCCCTGATGACAATGACGAATCCGCCGGGTGGACGTTGCGGCGCCCAGCGGTGAACCTTGAAGCGTTAGGCGATTCAAGGTAAAATTTCAACAATTTTGCACACGCGAAACGGGACGGGGCCACCTGTCCCGTTTTTGTACGTGTAGCGCCGGAAATCCCCATCTTGTGGGCGCAATGCCCAGGAGCCGCCAGTGTCCAAACCCGCCCTTCTCGCGCTCGCCGACGGCACGCTGTTTCATGGTATTTCGATCGGCGCCGATGGTGAAACCATCGGCGAGGTCGTCTTCAATACCTCGATCACCGGTTATCAGGAAATCCTGACCGACCCGTCGTACAACAAGCAGATCGTCACGCTGACCTACCCGCACATCGGCAACTACGGTGTGAACCCGGAAGACGCCGAAAGCCGTGCCGTGTTCGCCTCGGGCCTGATCATCCGCGATCTGCCGCTGCTGCATTCGAACTTCCGCGCCTCGATGAGCCTGGACGAGTATCTCGTCAAGCATGGCGTCGTCGCCATTGCCGATATCGATACCCGCAAGCTGACCCGCATCCTGCGCGAAAAGGGCGCCCAGCCCGGCTGTATCGTCACCGGCGACAACATCGATGCCAAGGCAGCGGTAGAAAAGGCGATCTCGTTCGGCTCGATGGCCGGCCAGGATCTGGCCAAGGTCGTTTCTGCTGCCGAGAAGTACGAGTGGAACACGGCCGAGTGGAAGCTCGGCGTCGGCTACACCGTGCAGTCGAACCCGAAGTTCCACGTCGTCGCCTACGACTTCGGCGTCAAGCAGAACATCCTGCGCATGCTCGCCGAGCGCGGCTGCCAGCTGACCGTGGTACCGGCGCAGACGCCGGCCGCCGAGGTGCTGGCGCTGAATCCGGACGGCATCTTCCTCTCCAACGGCCCCGGCGATCCGGAGCCGTGCGATTACGCGATCGAGGCGATCCGCGCCTTCCTCAAGACCGAGACCCCGGTGTTCGGCATCTGCCTTGGCCACCAGTTGCTCGGTCTGGCGACCGGCGGTGCGACCAGCAAGATGAAGTTCGGCCACCACGGCGGCAACCATCCCGTGCAGGACCTCGATACCGGCCGGGTGATGATCACCAGCCAGAACCACGGCTTCCAGGTCGACGAAACCAGCCTGCCGGCCAATGTGCGCATCACCCACCGTTCGCTGTTCGACGGCACCGTGCAGGGCATCGCGCTGACCGACAAGCCGGCGTTCTCGTTCCAGGGCCACCCGGAAGCCAGCCCGGGCCCGCACGACGTGGCGTATCTCTTCGACAAGTTCATCGCGCTGATGGCCGAACGCAAGTAAGGATCAGGTAGACCGCAATGCCAAAACGTACAGACATCAAGAGCATCCTCATCATCGGCGCCGGCCCGATCGTCATCGGCCAGGCGTGCGAGTTCGACTACTCGGGCGCACAGGCGTGCAAGGCGCTGCGTGAAGAGGGTTACAAGGTCATCCTCGTCAATAGCAATCCGGCGACGATCATGACCGACCCGAACATGGCCGACGTCACCTACATCGAGCCGATCACCTGGCAGGTGGTCGAGAAGATCATCGCCAAGGAAAACCCGGACGCGATCCTGCCGACCATGGGCGGCCAGACCGCGCTGAACTGCGCGCTGGACCTGTGGCGCAACGGCGTGCTCGACAAGTACGACGTCGAGCTGATCGGCGCGACGCCGGAAGCGATCGACAAGGCCGAAGACCGCCAGAAGTTCAAGGCGGCGATGGACAAGATCGGCCTCGGTTCGGCCAAGTCGGCCATCGCCCACACGCTGGAAGAAGCGCTGGCCGCGCAGGCCAACGTCGGCTTCCCGGCGATCATCCGTCCGTCGTTCACCATGGGCGGTTCGGGCGGCGGCATCGCCTACAACATCCAGGAATTCATCGAGATCTGCACCCGCGGCCTCGACCTTTCGCCGACCAAGGAGCTCTTGATCGAAGAGTCGCTGCTCGGCTGGAAGGAATACGAGATGGAAGTCGTGCGCGACCGCGCCGACAACTGCATCATCGTCTGCTCGATCGAGAACCTCGACCCGATGGGCGTGCACACCGGCGACTCGATCACCGTCGCGCCGGCGCAGACGCTGACCGACAAGGAATACCAGATCATGCGCAACGCCTCGCTGGCGGTGCTGCGCGAGATCGGCGTCGACACCGGTGGCTCGAACGTGCAGTTCTCGGTCAATCCGCAGGACGGCCGGCTGATCGTCATCGAAATGAACCCGCGCGTGTCGCGCTCGTCGGCGCTGGCGTCGAAGGCGACCGGTTTCCCGATCGCCAAGATCGCCGCCAAGCTCGCCGTCGGCTACACGCTCGACGAGCTGAAGAACGAAATCACCGGCGGCAAGACCCCGGCGTCGTTCGAACCGTCGATCGACTACGTCGTCACCAAGGTGCCGCGTTTTGCGTTCGAGAAATTCCCGCAGGCCAACAGCCGCCTGACCACGCAGATGAAGTCGGTCGGCGAAGTCATGGCCATCGGCCGCACGCTGCAGGAATCGCTGCAGAAGGCGCTGCGCGGCCTTGAAACCGGCATGTCGGGCTTCGACGAAGTCACCACCGACCGCCAGGCCATCGAGTCCGAACTCGCCGCGCCGGGCCCGGAGCGGCTGTGGTACGTCGCCGACGCGTTCCGCATCGGCCTGAACCAGCAGGAAGTCTTCAACCTGTCGAAGATCGACCCGTGGTTCCTCGCCCAGATCGAAGAAATCGTCCTGCTCGAAAACGGCCTGCGCGGCCGCAGTGTCGACAGCCTCGAGTACACCGAGCTGCGCAAACTGAAACGCAAGGGCTTCTCGGATCGCCGTCTGGGCGCGCTGCTCGGCTGCGACCAGAACGCCGTGCGTCGTCACCGTCACGGTCTTGGCATCCGCCCGGTCTACAAGCGCGTCGACACCTGCGCGGCCGAGTTCGCGACCGATACCGCCTACATGTACTCGACCTACGAGGATGAGTGCGAATCGCTGCCGACCAGCGCCAGGAAGATCATGGTGCTCGGCGGTGGCCCGAACCGGATCGGCCAGGGCATCGAGTTCGACTATTGCTGCGTCCACGCCGCACTCGCGCTGCGCGAAGACGGCTACGAGACCATCATGGTCAACTGCAACCCGGAAACCGTGTCGACCGACTATGACACCTCGGACCGGCTGTACTTCGAATCGCTGACACTCGAGGACGTGCTCGAGATCGTCGCGGTCGAGAAGCCGGTTGGCGTCATCGTCCAGTACGGCGGCCAGACGCCGCTGAAGCTGGCGCGCGCGCTCGAAGCCAACGGCGTACCCATCATCGGCACCAGCCCGGACATGATCGACGCGGCCGAAGACCGTGAGCGCTTCCAGCAACTGCTGAAGGATCTCGGCCTGCGCCAGCCGCCGAACGCGACCGCCCGCACCGAGCAGGACGCGCTGCATCTGGCGCGCGAACTCGGCTACCCGCTGGTGGTCCGTCCGTCCTACGTGCTCGGCGGCCGCGCGATGCAGATCGTCCACAGCGAGGAAGACCTGGCGCGCTACATGCGCGAGGCGGTCAAGGTGTCGAACGACAGCCCGGTGCTGCTCGACCGCTTCCTCAACGACGCGATCGAAGTCGACGTCGACGCGATCTGCGATGGCGAGGCCGTGCTGGTCGCCGGGATCATGGAGCACATCGAGCAGGCCGGCGTGCACTCGGGCGACTCGGCGTGCTCGCTGCCGCCGTACAGCCTCAGCGCCGAACTGCAGGACGAACTGCGCCGCCAGACCGTCGCAATGGCCAAGGCACTGAACGTCATCGGCCTGATGAACGTGCAGTTCGCGATCCAGGGCCGCGGTGACGATGCGGTGGTGTTCGTGCTCGAAGTGAACCCGCGTGCATCGCGCACCGTGCCGTACGTTTCCAAGGCCACCGGCATCTCGGTCGCCAAGGTCGCGGCGCGCTGCATGGCCGGCCAGTCGCTGGCGAGCCAGGGCGTCACCAGGGAAGTGATCCCGCCGTACTACTCGGTCAAGGAGGCGGTGTTCCCGTTCGCCAAGTTCCCGGGCGTCGACACTATCCTCAGTCCGGAAATGAAGTCGACTGGCGAAGTGATGGGCGTCGGCGACACCTTCGCCGAAGCCTTCGTCAAGTCGCAACTCGCCGCCGGCGTCGTGCTGCCGAGTTCGGGCAAGGTGTTCATCTCGGTGCGCGATGCCGACAAGGCGGTGGCCATCGAATGCGCCAGGGCCCTGTCGCAGATCGGCTTCAAGCTGGTCGCGACCAAGGGTACGGCGGCGTCGCTGGTCGAGGCCGGCCTCGAGGTGACCGCGGTGAACAAGGTGACCGAAGGCCGTCCGCACGTCGTCGACATGATCGTCAACGGCGAGATCGCGATGATCTTCAACACCGTCGACGAGCGTCGCCAGGCGATCCAGGACAGCTACTCGATCCGTCACGAAGCGCTGAAGGCCAAGCTGCCGGTGTACACGACGATCGCCGGCGCGCGCGCCGCATGCATCGGCCTGCGCGATCTCAAGGAAATGCGCGTCTACGACGTGCAGGGCTTGCACCAGTCGCTGAAAGCCTGATAACGTAAAGCGAATCGGCCGCCGTCATTCGTGACGGCGGCTCTGCATTTGTATCGCGGCCAAGCCCAGCTTGGCCCTTTGTTTTGTTGGGCGCGAACGAGACGCGCCGTGGAGAAGAGCATCATGATCAAAGTCCCGCTGACCGTCGTCGGTGCGGAAAAGCTCAAGTCCGAGCTGCAGCGCCTCAAGAGTGTCGAACGTCCCGCCGTGATCCAGGCGATCGCCGAGGCGCGCGCGCAGGGCGACCTGTCCGAGAACGCCGAATACGAAGCCGCCAAGGAAAAGCAGGGCTTCGTCGAAGGCCGGATCGCCGAGCTCGAGGGCAAGCTGTCGAACGCGCAGGTCATCGATCCGAAGGATCTGGCGAACTCGGCCGAGGGCCGTGTGGTATTCGGCGCAACGATCGCGCTCGAAGACCTCGAAGGCGGCAAGCAGGTCACCTACCAGATCGTCGGCGACGACGAGGCCGACCTCAAGGACGGCAAGATCTCGGTATCGAGCCCGATCGCGCGCGCACTGATCGGCAAGTATGCCGGCGATGTCGCCGAGGTCGTCGCGCCGGGCGGCATCCGCGAATACGAAGTCCTCGACGTCCAGTACCTGTAAGGGCGGCTGACAAAACCCTGCCGGCTGCGCCGACTTGCATTGCGAGCGAAGGGAACCCCCTTGGAACGTTTCGCGCGCCTTGGCGGCACCCGTTTCGCCGGGTTTGCGGGCCACTCCAAGTACTCGCCGATCGCGCCGATTTCGGCGACAATGCCGGCGGTCTGAACGCGTAGATGGGTATCATGAATCTGGGTAGCGGCATCCGTAACATCCTCACCACCTTGTGGATCGGCGGGATCTGGGTCATCGGCGTCATCGTCGCGCCGACACTGTTCAGATTGCTCGAGACGCCGGTCGCCGGCATGGTCGCCGGCCGGTTGTTCAGCGCGATCGGCTGGGTCGGCATGGTCGCGGGTGTTTACCTGTTCATCTACTGGCTGTGGGCCGACGGCCTCGGCGCATTCCGTACCGGCCGGCTGTGGCTGGTGATCGGCATGCTGGTATGCACCCTGGTCAACCAGTTCGCGCTGTTTCCGCTGATCGCCGCGGTCAAGACCGGCGTCAGCAGTGCCGCAACGGGCATGTTTGGTGGCGGGCTGGCGCAGTGGCACACGATCTCGAGCCTGATCTATCTGGTGCAGGCGCTGTTCGGCCTTGTCTACATCTGGCAGGGTGATTCGCGCTAGGCTAGCTCGCAGCAAAAAAGGCCGGCTTGCATGCCGGCCCTTTGCATTGGAACCCGGAGGCTCAGGCTTTTTTCTTCGCTTTCGGCAGTGCGATTTTTGGTTTGTCGCCGTTGCTGGCCGTCGCCCGATAAATCAGCAGCAGCTTGCCGATGTGCTGGACGGCCGATGCGCCGAGCTCTTTGCAGATCGTCTGCAGGAATTCGTCGCGCAGGGCGCGGTCGTCACCGAGGACGCGGATCTTGATCAGCTCGTGCGCGTCGAGGTTGACGGCGATTTCGCGCAGCACCGCGTCGGTCAGGCCCTGGTTGCCGATCATCACCACCGGATTCAGGTGATGCGCGAGGCCGCGCAGGTGGCGGCGTTGATCCGCAGTGAGTTCCATGCTTCAATTCCTTGATTAAACAGGCAAGTTTACCCGATGGCACGTAGCAAGACCAGTAACGCATGGCTGAAGGAACATGTGAACGATCACTACGTTCACCAGGCCCAGAAGGACGGCTACCGCGCCCGCGCGGCGTACAAGCTCATCGAGATCAACGACAAGGACCGCCTGATCAGGCCCGGCATGTGGATCGCCGACCTTGGCGCCGCGCCGGGCAGCTGGTCGCAGGTCGCGGCGAAACTCGTCGGCGGCAACGGGCGCGTGTTCGCGCTCGACCTGCTCGAGATGGCGTTCATTCCCGGCGTCGAGTTCATCCAGGGCGACTTTCGCGACGACGCGGTACTCGAGCAGTACTTGGCCTTGCTCGGCGGGCGACAGGTGGATCTTGTGATCTGCGATATCGCCCCCAATATCACAGGCAATGCAGTCACCGACCAGGCCCGCTCGATGCATCTTTGCGAGCTGGCGCTGCAATTTGTCCAGGATCACCTGAAACCTGGCGGCGATTTCCTGGTCAAGGTATTTCAGGGCTATGGCTATAACGAGTACATGGCCGAAATGCGCTCCACTTTCACCCAGGTCCTTACCCGCAAACCCAAGGCGTCGCGGGACCGCAGCACGGAAATGTACCTACTTGGCAAGCAGAAGAAAGCCTGAGCGGAGTAGAATCCGCAATGACATCGTCGAACCGGCGCGCATGCAGCAAGGAGTAAGGCCGTGAACAATCTCGGCAAGAACATCGCCATCTGGCTGATCATCGGTCTCGTGCTGATGACGGTCTTCAACCAATTCACCAAGCGGCAGGAAACGTCGAACCAGATTGCGTACTCGCAATTCATGGCCGACGTCGAGGGCAACCGCATCGCGTCGATCGAGATCGAGGGCAATCCGCTGCGCGGCCAGTGGATCCGCGGCCAGCGCACCGACGGCAGCAAGTTCTCGACACTGGCGCCGTTCGATTTCCGCCTCGTCGACACCTTGATCAAGCACGACGTCAAGTTTGCCGCCAAGGCCGAGGAAGAGCCGAGCCTGCTGATGAGCATCTTCATCAACTGGTTCCCGATGCTGCTGCTGATCGGCGTGTGGATCTTCTTCATGCGGCAGATGCAGGGCGGCGGCAAGGGCGGGGCGTTCAGCTTCGGCAAGAGCCGCGCCCGCATGCTCGACGAAGGCACCAATGCGGTGACGTTCGCCGACGTTGCCGGTTGCGACGAAGCCAAGCAGGACGTGGCCGAAATCGTCGACTACCTGCGCGACCCGAGCAAGTACCAGAGCCTCGGCGGCCGCATGCCGCGCGGCATCCTGATGGTCGGCTCGCCGGGTACCGGCAAGACCCTGCTCGCCAAGGCGATCGCCGGCGAGGCCAAGGTGCCGTTCTTCTCGATCTCGGGTTCGGACTTCGTCGAGATGTTCGTCGGCGTCGGCGCAGCCCGCGTTCGCGACATGTTCGAGAACGCCAAGAAGAATGCACCGTGCATCATCTTCATCGACGAAATCGACGCGGTCGGCCGCCAGCGTGGCGCCGGTCTCGGCGGCGGCAACGACGAGCGCGAGCAGACGCTGAACCAGATGCTGGTCGAGATGGACGGCTTCGAGGGCAACTCGGGCATCATCGTCATCGCCGCGACCAACCGTCCGGACGTGCTCGACCCGGCGCTGCTGCGTCCGGGCCGCTTCGACCGTCAGGTCGTCGTGCCGCTGCCGGACATCCGCGGCCGCGAACAGATCCTCGGCGTGCACATGCGCAAGGTGCCGATCGCCAACGACGTCGATGCGTCGGTGCTGGCACGCGGCACGCCGGGCTTCTCCGGTGCCGACCTCGCCAACCTCGTCAACGAAGCGGCGCTGTTCGCCGCGCGCCGCAGCAAGCGCCTGGTCGACATGGACGACTTCGAGTCGGCCAAGGACAAGATCATGATGGGCGCCGAGCGCCGCAATATGGCGATGAGCGAGGACGAGAAAAAGAACACCGCCTACCACGAGTCCGGCCATGCGGTCGTAGCCAAGCTGCTGCCGAAGTCCGATCCGGTGCACAAGGTCACGATCATTCCGCGCGGCCGTGCGCTGGGCGTGACGATGCAGCTGCCGGAAGAGGACCGCTACGCCTACGACCGCGGTTACCTGCTCGACCGGATCGCGATCCTGTTCGGTGGCCGGATTGCCGAAGAGCTGTTCATGAACCAGATGACGACCGGCGCGAGCAACGACTTCGAGCGTGCGACGCAGATGGCGCGAGACATGGTCACCCGCTACGGCATGAGCGATCGTCTCGGCCCGATGGTGTACGGCGAGAACGAGGGCGAGGTTTTCCTCGGCCGCTCGGTCACGACGCACAAGAACCTGTCGGAAACGACGATGCAGCAGGTCGACGGCGAAATCCGCAGGATCATCGACGAACAGTACGCGCTGGCGCGCCGTCTGCTCGACGAGAACCGCGACAAGGTCGAGGCAATGACCAAGGCCTTGCTCGAGTGGGAAACCATCGACGCCGAGCAGATCAACGACATCATGGCCGGCATCGAGCCGCGTCCGCCGAAGAATCCGCCGGCACCGAAGCTGTCGCTGCCGTCGGACGACAAGCCGAGCGGCGACGCACCGGCGGCGACGACGACGCCGGCCGCCGAGAGCTGATCGTCGGCTCGATCCAAGTAAAGGCGGTGCCGCGGCACCGCCTTTTTTCGTCTGCGGAGAACCCAATGTCCGAACTGCACTGCGGCCGTTTCCGGCTGGCCCTCGACCGACCGCTCGTCATGGGCATCGTCAACGTGACGCCCGATTCGTTCTCCGACGGCGGCCGCTACGACTCGGTCGCCAAGGCCGTTGCGCAGGCCGAGCGGCTGGTCGATGACGGCGCCGACATCCTCGACATCGGCGGCGAGTCGACCCGTCCCGGTGCGGTGCGCGTTCCCGACGACGAGGAGGTGCGGCGCGTGGTGCCGGTGCTGCAGGCGCTGCAGAGCCTGAACGTGCCGCTGTCGATCGACACCTGCAAGGCCGCGGTGATGCGCGCGGCGCTCGACGCCGGTGTCGATCTCGTCAATGACATTGCCGCGCTCGAGGCCGACGGCGCGCTTGAGCTTGTCGCGCGGTCGCAGGCGGCGGTGTGCCTGATGCACAAGCAGGGCGAGCCGCAGAGCATGCAGGCCGCACCGCATTACGACGACGTGGCTTCCGAGGTCGAGGCGTATCTGGCCGGACGTCGCGACGCCGCGCTCGCGGCCGGGATCGATGCGCAGCGGTTGCTGCTCGACCCGGGTTTCGGTTTCGGCAAGGCCTTCGAGCACAATGTCGCGCTGTTCCGCTCGCTGGCCGGGCAGGCCGCGCGGCTGGGTGCGCCGCTGCTCGTCGGCGTGTCGCGCAAGACAATGCTCGGAACCATTACCGGCCGCAGCGTGCCGTCCGAGCGCGTCAGCGCCAGCGTTGCTGCGGCCCTGCTCGCTGCGCAGGCCGGTGCAGCGGTGATCCGCGTCCACGACGTCAGGGAAACAGTGGATGCGATCAGGGTCTGGCGCGCCCTAAAATGACGCCGAACTCCCTTCATTTTGCGCTGCAATAATCGTGGCGCACCGGCATCGCACCGGGCACTCCAACAACATCACAAAGAGAAACCCCAATGGCTAGAAAATACTTCGGCACCGACGGTGTTCGCGGCCTGGTCGGCGAATACCCGATCACCCCCGATTTCGCGATGAAGCTCGGTTACGCGGCCGGCAAGGTGCTCGCCGCGGCCGAAAAGCGCCAGACCGGCGACCATGCCGCCGTGCTGATCGGCAAGGACACGCGCGTCTCGGGCTACATGCTCGAGGCGGCGCTGCAGGCGGGGCTCAACGCCGCCGGCGTCGACGTCTACCTGACCGGTCCGCTGCCGACGCCCGGCGTCGCCTACCTGACGCGTGCGCTGCGGTTGTCGGCCGGCGTGGTGATTTCCGCGTCACACAATCCGTACTACGACAACGGGATCAAGTTCTTCGGCGCCGGGGGCAAGAAGCTGCCCGATGACGTCGAACTGGCGATCGAGGCGGCGATCGACGAAATCCAGCCCTGCGTCGGTCCCAAGGCGCTGGGCAAGGCCAAGCGCGTCGGCGATGCCGTCGGCCGCTATGTCGAGTTCTGCAAGTCGACCTTCCCGAACGAGTTCGATCTGCGCGGCCTGAAGCTGGTCGTCGACTGCGCGCACGGCGCGACCTATCAGGTGGCGCCGTTCGTGTTCCACGAGCTCGGTGCCGAAGTGATCACGATCGGCGACAAGCCGAACGGCTACAACATCAACGAGGAGGTCGGTGCAACCCACGTCGAAGCGATCCGCAAGAAGGTGCTGGCCGAAGGCGCCGACTACGGCATTGCGCTCGACGGTGATGGCGACCGGCTGATCATGATCGACGGCGACGGTTCGGTCATCGACGGCGACATGCTGCTGTACGTGCTGGCACGTTACCGCCAGGACCGCGGTACGCTCGGCGGCGGCGTGGTCGGTACGCTGATGACCAATCTCGGCGTCGAGAACGCGCTGGAAGAACGCGGCATTCCGTTCGTGCGCGCCAAGGTCGGCGACCGTTATGTGCTCGAGCAGCTCGCCGAGCACGGCTGGCTGCTCGGTGGCGAGGGTTCCGGCCACTTGCTGAGCCTTGACCGGCACTCGACCGGCGACGGCATCGTCTCGGCGCTGCAGGTACTCGAGGCGCTGATCGAGCAGGGCAGGCCGCTGGCTTCGATCCGTGCCGAACTGACGCTTTCCAGCCAGGTGCTGAAGAACGTGCGGATTGCCAAGGGCTTCGACCACAGCGCGTCGGCGGCGATCAGGGCGGCTGTCGCCAAGGCCGAGGCCGCAATGGGCAAGGACGGCCGGGTGCTGTTGCGCGCATCGGGCACCGAGCCGCTGATCCGGGTGATGGTCGAACACGTCGAAGCGGCGGTCGCGTCGGAATGGGCCGAACGCATCGCTGCGGCGGTCGTGGCCGAAGCCGCTGCCGAAGAGTGATCCGGGTCAACCGACAAAAAAAGCCACGGCATGCCGTGGCTTTTTTGGGGCTGTCAGTACTCGGAACCGGTCTCAGTCGGTGAGCGAGCCAAAGCAGTTTGTTCCCGCCCGAAGCGGAGGAACCGGAATGGACGTGAGGTCCATGAGGACGCCCCGAAGGTAGCCCCCTTGCGGGGTTCCGGAGCATCGAACGGGGACAAAATGCGAAGACGCAGCCACCTAATGAGGATGGTTAGCCGAACTTGCCGGTGATGTAGTCTTCGGTCGCTTTTTTCTTCGGCGTGGTGAAGATGCTGTCGGTTTCGCCGACCTCGATCAGCTCGCCGAGGTACATGTAGGCGGTGTAGTCCGAGACGCGTGCGGCCTGCTGCATATTGTGGGTGACGATGGCGATCGTGTAGTCCTGCTTGAGTTCGTGCACCAGCTCCTCGATGTGCGCGGTCGAGATCGGGTCGAGCGCCGACGTCGGTTCGTCGAGCAGCAGCACCTCGGGCTTGACCGCGACGGCGCGGGCGATGCACAGCCGCTGCTGCTGGCCGCCCGACAGGCCCAGGCCCGACTGCTTGAGCTTGTCCTGTACTTCCTTCCACAGTGCGGCCTTCTGCAGCGCCCATTCGACGCGATCGTCCATCTCGGACTTGCTCAGGCTCTCGTACAGCTTCACGCCGAAAGCGATGTTGTCGTAGATCGACATCGGGAACGGGGTCGGCTTCTGGAACACCATGCCGACCTTGGCGCGCAGCATGTTCAGATCGACGCCGCTGTCGAGAATATTGCGGCCGTTCATCACGATCTCGCCTTCGGCGCGCAGCTTCGGGTACAGCCCGTACATGCGGTTGAAAGTGCGCAGCAGCGTCGACTTGCCGCAGCCCGACGGGCCGATGAAGGCGGTGACCTTGCCTTCGCGGATGTCGAGGTTGATGTCCTTCAGCGCATGGAAATTGCCGTAGTAGAAGTTGAGGTTCTTGACGGCCAGCTTCGGGGTCAGGGATTGAGTCATGGTCGGATCTCTATGCGGGTGCGATCAGTGCGACTTCGCCGGGCGGACGAGGATGCGCGCGATGATGTTGAGCGAAAGCACGAACAGGCCGATCAGCAGTGCGCCGGCCCAGGCCAGCGTGTGCCAGTCTTCGTACGGGCTCATTGCGAACTGGAAGATCACCACCGGCAGGTTGGCCATCGGCTGGTTCATGTTCGAGTAGAACTGGTTGTTCAGCGCGGTGAACAACAGCGGTGCGGTTTCGCCGACGATGCGCGCCACCGCCAGCAGGATGCCGGTGACGACGCCGGCCTTGGCCGCGCGCAGGCTGATCTGCAGCACCATCTTCCATTGCGGGGCGCCGAGTGCATACGCGGCTTCGCGCATGGTGTTGGGCACGAGGCGCAGCATGTTCTCGGTCGTCCGGACGACGACCGGGATGACCAGCAGCGACAGCGCGAAGGCGCCGGCCCAGCCGGAGAAGTGGCCGACCTGCGCGACATAGACGTCGTAGATGAACAGGCCGATGACGATCGACGGCGCCGACAGCAGGATGTCGTTGATGAAGCGGGTCGAGGGGGCCAGCCAGCCGCGTTCGCCGAACTCGGCGAGATAGGTGCCGGCGAGGATGCCGATCGGCGTGCCGATCGCGACGCCGACCGCCGACATCGCCAGACTGCCGACGATGGCGTTGGCAAGGCCGCCGGCGCTGCCCGGTGCCGGGGTGGTTTGGGTGAACAGCAGCGGTGCCAGGCCGGGGAGGCCGTTGCTGAACAGCGTGTAGAGAATCCAGAGCAGCCAGAACAGGCCGAAGGCCATTGCGCCCAGCGACAGCGTCAGGCTCAGCTTGTTGACCAGCCGGCGGCGGAAATAGAGGTTCATGTCGATTGTTTCCCGCGGTGTCAGGTGTTTGCGCCGTCGCCCTTCTGCAGCCGCAACAGCATCAGCTTGGAGAGCACGAGGACGACGAAGGTGATCAGGAACAGCAGCAGGCCGAGGTTGATCAGCGAGGCGGTGTGCAGCTCGCCGGTGGCCTCGGTGAATTCGTTGGCCAGCGTCGCGGCAATCGACGTGCCCGGATCGAACAGCGACCCGATCGCCTTGTGCGAGTTGCCGATCACGAAGGTGACGGCCATTGTCTCGCCGAGCGCGCGGCCAAGGCCGAGCATGATGCCGCCGATCACGCCATGGCGGGTATAGGGGAGGACGACGTTCCAGACGACTTCCCACGTCGTGCTGCCGAGGCCGTAGGCCGATTCCTTGAGCATCGGCGGCACGACCTCGAACACGTCACGCATCACCGATGCGATGTACGGAATCACCATGACCGACAGGATCAGCCCGGCGGTAAACATGCCGATGCCCATCGGCGGCCCCTGGAACAGCCAGCCGATCATCGGAATGCCGGCGGTGTGCTCGGTCAGCCACGGCTGGATGTTGTCGGCAAACCACGGTGCAAAAATGAACAGGCCCCACATGCCGAAGATGATCGACGGCACGCCGGCAAGCAGTTCGATCGCGATGCCGAGCGGCCGGCGCAACCAGGTCGGCGAGAGTTCGGTCAGGAAGATCGCGATGCCGAAGCTGACCGGCACGCCGATCAGCAGGGCGATGAACGACGACAGCAACGTACCCTTGATCGAGTTCCAGCCGCCGAACTGTTCGGTCACCGGATTCCAGTCGCTGCCGGTGATGAACGTGACGCCGAAGGCCTTGATGCTCGGCCAGGCGCCGTGGATCAGCGAAAGGATGATGGCGGCCAGCAGGGCCAGCACCAGAAAGGCAAAAAAGCGGGTCGAGCCGCGAAATATCGTGTCCTGCAGCGCTTGCCGCTTCAGCCGTAACTCTTGGGGCGTCATGAACGTCTCCGGTTCCAATCAATGCAACAGGAGCCACGCGGGCTCCTGTCGCTTTTCGGTAGCGGCGGCATTCTAAACGAATCCCGCGCACCACCGCTTGCTGCTTACTTCCAGATCGGCGCGTTGCCGGCGTCGGAGATCTGCTTCCACGAGCCGCGGATCACGTCCTTGACCGAAGCCGGCATCGGCACGTAGTCCATGTCGGCCGACATCTTGTCGCCGTCCTTGTATGCCCAGTCGAAGAACTTCAGCACTTCGACGCCGTTGACCGGCTTGTCCTGCTTCTTCTGCATCAGGATGAAGGTCGCGCCGGTGATCGGCCACGAATCCTTGCCGGCCTGGTCGGTCAGCACCACGCCGAAGCCCGGCGTACCCTTCCAGTCGGCGCTGGCAGCGGCGGCCTTGAAGGTCACGTCGTCCGGCTGAACGAAGGCACCGGCCTTGTTCTGCAGCTGGGTGTAGCCCATCTTGTTCTGCTTGGCATACGCGTACTCGACATAGCCGATCGCGCCCTTGATGCGCTGGACGTACTGGGCGACGCCTTCGTTGCCCTTGCCGCCGACACCGGCCGGCCACTGGACCGACGCGTCGTTGCCGACCTTGTCCTTCCACTCGGCCGAAACCTTGCTCAGGTAGTTGGTGAAGATCCAGGTGGTGCCGGAGCCGTCAGCGCGGTGAACGATGGTCACGCCCTGATCCGGCAGCTTCACGCCCGGGTTCAGCTTGGCGATTGCCGGGTCGTTCCACTTCTTGATCTTGCCGAGAAACAGGTCGGCGAGTACGGCCGGGGACAGCTTGAGTTCGCCGCCCTTGACGCCTTCGATGTTGACGACCGGCACGACGCCGCCCATCACGGTCGGAAACTGCACCAGGCCGGCCTTGTCGAGCTCTTCGGCCTTCAGCGGTTTGTCCGAGGCGCCGAAGTCGACGGTCTTGGCCTGAATCTGTTTGATGCCGCCGCCCGAACCGATCGACTGGTAGTTCATACCGACGCCGGTCTTGCTCTTGTACTGTTCGGCCCATTTCGCGTACAGCGGGTACGGGAAAGTCGCACCGGCGCCGGTGATGTCGGCGGCGCTAGCATACGCCGTGAACAGACCTGCTGCGATGCCGAAGCCGACGAGCAATTTGCGCCCAAACGTCATGATCGAATCTCCTGAAGATTTTTGGTTGGGTGGATCGGTTGACGGGATGCATCGTAGAGCGCCCATGTTTCCGAAATATTACAAGTCGGTCGCATCGGTGCCGGCAGGTCGCATGCGCCGCGACAGGCGGCATTTTTCGGCAACTGAGGTGGTTTGACGGGGGTAGGGCATGAGCTTAGAATCGAGGGCTTTTCCGGCGGGTGCTGCGACGCGTATGGCCAGGAAGCAAGTCATCGGCAACTGGAAGATGCACGGCAGCATCGGGCAGATCCGCTCGGTTCTGTCCGAGGTGTCGCGGGCCGAGCTCGGGGCCAACGTTTCGGTCTGTGTCGCTTACCCGTATCTCGGGCTGGCCAAGACCTTGCTGAAGGACACCGCCGTGCAGGTCGGCGCGCAGGATGTGTGCGAGTTCCACATTGGCGCCTATACCGGCGAGGTGTCGGCGGCGATGCTGGCCGATGTCGGTTGCGAGCTGGTGATCGTCGGGCATTCGGAGCGGCGCCGTTATTTCGGCGAGACGAGTGAAACCGCCGCGCGCAAGGTCAGGGCGACGCTCGATGCCGGCCTGTTGCCGGTATACTGCGTCGGCGAAACTGCCGAGCAGCGCGAAAGCGGCATTGCCCATCAGGTGATTGCCGAGGAATTGCAGGTGCTGGCCGGCGTGCCGACCAGCCTCTATGCGGTGGCTTACGAGCCGTCGTGGGCGGTCGGGACCGGCGTGATTGCCACGCCGGAGCAGATCGCAGAAATGCACGCGTTCATCAAGCAGACGCTCGATGTGCGTACCCGGGTGTTGTACGGGGGAAGTGTCAAGGCGTCGAATACGGCGCAGGTGCTGGCAGTCGACGGGGTCGACGGCGTGCTCGTAGGTGGGGCGGCGCTGTCGGCGAGCGAGTTTCTCGAGATCTGTCGTATCGCTGGCTGATTGCAAAATTCACACTGCGGCGCTACAATTTTCGCCGCGTTAATAGAGCAAATATGGAACTTATCAAGACTCTGGTGCTGATCGTGAACGCGCTCTCCGCGATTGCGGTGATCGTTCTCGTGCTGATGCAGCATGGCAAGGGGGCCGACATGGGTGCGGCCTTCGGTAGCGGTTCGGCAGGCAGCCTGTTCGGCTCGTCGGGCTCCGCCAACTTCCTCAGCCGCAGCACGGCCGTGTGCGCCACTGTCTTCTTTGCTTCCTGCCTCGCGCTGGTGCTGGTCATGACCCCGTCCGCCAACAAGGATTCGCTTGGCGTGATGAGCGGCGTCAAGCCGGTGGCCAGCCAGCCTGCTCAATCCACGCAGAACAAGATTCCGGAATAAGCGTCCGCGCCCGCGACAGCTTGTTCCTTGTGATTGGCCGACATGGTGAAATTGGTAGACACGCTATCTTGAGGGGGTAGTGGCTGCGGCTGTGTGAGTTCGAGTCTCACTGTCGGCACCATCATTTTTTGAAGAAACCGGGGCAACCCGGTTTTTTTTCGAGCGTGGTAACAGTAAACCCGGTGTCATCGTGCCCGGGTTGTCTTTCATCAAAATCGTTTCAGAAAAAAGCGGGGATTCGCATGCTAGAGAATTACTTCCCCATTTTGCTGTTCCTGATCGTCGGCCTGCTGGTCGGTGTCGCCCCGCTGTGTCTGGGGTGGGGGGTCGGCAAAGTGCTGGGGACCAACAAACCCGATGCCGAGAAGCTCCTGCCTTACGAGTGCGGCTTCGATGCGTTCGAAGACGCCCGCATGCAGTTCGACGTCCGCTACTACCTCGTCGCGATCCTGTTCATCCTTTTCGATCTGGAAGTGGCCTTCCTGGTTCCCTGGGCGCTGGTGCTCAAGGACATCGGCAGCTTCGGCTTCTTCTCGATGATGATTTTCCTGGCCATCCTCGTCGTCGGCTTCGTCTACGAGTGGATGAAGGGTGCGCTGGAGTGGGAGTGATTTGATGGAAGCGCAAAATCTGGAAAAAGGGTTCCTGACGACCACGGTCGATACCGTCGTCAACTGGACCCGTACCGGCTCGCTGTGGCCGATGACCTTCGGGCTCGCCTGTTGTGCGGTCGAGATGATGCACGCCGGTGCGGCGCGCTATGACCTCGACCGTTTCGGCATCGTGTTCCGTCCGTCGCCGCGCCAGTCCGACCTGATGATCGTCGCCGGCACGCTGTGCAACAAGATGGCGCCGGCGCTGCGCCGCGTCTACGACCAGATGCCCGAGCCGCGCTGGGTGCTGTCGATGGGCTCGTGTGCCAACGGTGGCGGTTACTACCACTATTCGTACTCGGTCGTTCGCGGTTGTGACCGCATCGTGCCGGTCGACGTCTACGTGCCGGGCTGTCCGCCGACCGCCGAGGCGCTGCTGTACGGCCTGATCCAGCTGCAGAACAAGATCAAGCGCACCAACACGATCGCGCGGAGCTGACATGGCCAAGCTGAATACCCTGATGGAAAGCCTCGAGCGCGTGCTCGGCGACAAGCTCACCGGCATCAAGTGCGTGCTCGACGAAGTGACGATCGAGATCAAGCCGGCCGACTTCGTCGCCGCCGCCACGCTGCTGCGCGATCACGACGAGCTGCGTTTCGAAGCCTGTGTCGACGTCTGCGGCGTCGACTACAGCACCTACAAAGACGGCGTGTGGGAGGGCTCGCGCTTTGCCGCGGTCTACCACCTCAATTCCTATGCCAACAACCAGCGCCTGCGCTTGCGCATGTTCGCGCTGGATGACGATTTCCCGATCGTGCCGACCTCGGTCGAGATCTGGCCGGGCAACAACTGGTTCGAGCGCGAAGCGTTCGACCTGTACGGCATCGTTTTCGAAGGCCACCCGGACCTGCGCCGCATCCTGACCGACTACGGTTTTGTCGGTCACCCGTTCCGCAAGGACTTCCCGACCTCGGGCTACGTCGAAATGCGTTACGACCCGGAACAAGGTCGCGTGATCTACCAGCCCGTCACCATCGATCCGCGCGAAATCACCCCGCGCATCATTCGCGAGGAGAACTACGGTGGCGTCTGAAATCCGTAACTACACCCTCAACTTCGGCCCGCAACATCCGGCCGCGCACGGCGTGCTGCGCCTCGTGCTCGAACTCGACGGCGAAGTCGTCGAGCGTGCCGACCCGCATATCGGCCTGCTGCACCGCGCGACCGAGAAACTGGCCGAGTCCAAGACCTACATCCAGTCGCTGCCGTACATGGACCGTCTCGATTACGTGTCGATGATGTCCAACGAGCACGCCTACTGCATGGCGATCGAGAAGCTGCTGCAGCTCGACGTGCCGGTGCGCGCGCAGTACATCCGCGTGATGTTCGACGAGATCACCCGCATCCTGAACCACCTGATGTGGATCGGTGCGCACGGCCTCGACTGCGGCGCGATGACGATCTTCCTCTACGCGTTCCGCGAGCGCGAAGACCTGATGGACGTCTACGAGGCGGTGTCGGGTGCGCGGATGCACGCGGCCTACTACCGTCCGGGTGGCGTGTATCGCGATCTGCCGGATTCGATGCCGCAATACCAGGCGTCGAAGGTGCGCAACGCCGCGGCGATCAAGAAGCTCAACGAGAACCGTCAGGGTTCGATGCTCGATTTCATCGAGGACTTCACCAACCGGTTCCCGACCTATGTCGACGAGTACGAGACCCTGCTGACCGACAACCGGATCTGGAAACAGCGGACCGTCGGCATCGGCGTGCTGTCGCCGGAACGCGCGATGGCGCTGGGCCTGACCGGCCCGATGCTGCGTGGCTCGGGCGTGGCCTGGGACCTGCGCAAGAAGCAGCCGTACGAGGTCTACGACAAGCTCGACTTCGATATCCCGGTCGGCGTCAACGGCGACTGTTACGACCGCTATCTGGTCCGCATCGAAGAAATGCGCCAGTCGAACCGCATCATCAAGCAGTGCGTGAAGTGGCTGCGGGAGAATCCGGGCCCGGTCATCACCGACAACAACAAGGTTGCACCGCCGTCGCGTGACAGCATGAAGACGAACATGGAGGATCTGATCCACCACTTCAAGCTGTTCACCGAAGGCATGCACGTGCCCGAAGGCGAGGCGTACGCCGCCATCGAGCACCCGAAGGGCGAGTTCGGCATCTACATGGTGTCCGACGGCGCCAACAAGCCGTACCGGCTGAAAATCCGCGCGCCGGGCTTTGCCCATCTGGCCGCGCTCGACGAAATGGCGCGCGGCCACATGCTGTCCGACGTCGTCGCCATCATCGGTACGCAGGACATCGTATTCGGGGAGATTGACCGCTAATGGTTACCAGCACACCTACGCTGAGTGCACAGTCGCAGGCGCAGATCGATCGCGAGCTGGCCAAGTATCCGGCCGACCAGCGCCGCTCGGCGCTGATGAGCGCGCTGCGCATCGCCCAGGTCGAGCACCGCTGGCTGTCGAACGAGCTGATCGCCGTCGTCGCCGACTATGTCGGCGTGCCGCCGATCGCCGCGATGGAAGTCGCGACGTTCTACAACATGTTCGACATGAAGCCGGTCGGCCGTCACAAGATCACCGTCTGTACCAACCTGCCCTGTGCCTTGTCGGGCGGCTACCAGGCGGCCGACTACCTGAAGCAGAAGCTCGGCATCGGTTTCAACGAAACCACCGCCGACGGCAAGTTCACGCTCAAGGAAGGCGAGTGCATGGGCGCTTGCGGCTACGCACCGGTCCTGCTGGTGAACAACCACAGCATGTGCAACCACATGACGCCGGACGCGATCGACAAGAAACTGGCGGAGCTCGAATAAGATGACCGTTTATGTGAAAGGCGTCGTGTTCGAGGGCGTCGATTTCGACGATCCGAAGCACTGGGGCATCGAAGCCTACATGGCGCGCGGCGGTTACGCCGCACTGAAGAAGATCCTCTCGACCGGCATGACGCAGGACGAGATCATCGCCGAAATGAAGACGTCGGGCCTGCGTGGCCGCGGCGGTGCGGGCTTCCCGACCGGGCTGAAGTGGTCGTTCATGCCGCGCAGCTTCCCGGGCCAGAAATACCTCGTCTGCAACACCGACGAAGGCGAGCCGGGTACCTTCAAGGACCTCGACATCATCGTCGACAATCCGCATGCGCTGATCGAAGGCATGATCATCGGCGGTTTCGCGATGGGCATCACCGTCGGTTACAACTACATCCACGGTGAAGTGTTCGAAGCGTACGAGCGTTTCGAAGCCGCACTGGAAGAGGCGCGCGCCGCCGGCTTCCTCGGCGACAACATCCTCGGCACCGGTTTCTGCTTCCAGCTGCACGGCCACCACGGTTACGGCGCCTACATCTGTGGCGAAGAAACCGCGCTGCTCGAATCGCTCGAAGGCAAGAAGGGTCAGCCGCGCTTCAAGCCGCCGTTCCCGGCGAGCTTCGGCCTCTATGGCAAGCCGACGACGATCAACAACACCGAAACCTTCGCGTCGGTGCCGTACATCATCCGTGAAGGCGGGCAGAAGTTCCTTGAACTCGGCAAGCCGAACAACGGCGGCACCAAGCTGTTCTCGGTGTCGGGCCACGTGAACCGCCCGGGCAACTACGAGATTCCGCTCGGCACGCCGTTCAGCGAACTGCTGGAAATGTGCGGCGGCATGCGCGACGGCAAGAAGCTCAAGGCGGTGATTCCGGGCGGCTCGTCGTCGCCGGTGCTGCCGGCCGACATCATGATGCAGTGCACGATGGATTACGATTCGATCTCCAAGGCGGGATCGATGCTCGGTTCGGGTGCGGTCATCGTCATGGACGAGAGCACCTGCATGGTCAAGGCGCTCGAGCGGCTGTCGTACTTCTATTTCGAAGAGTCGTGCGGCCAGTGCACGCCGTGCCGTGAAGGCACCGGCTGGCTGTACCGCGTCGTGCACCGGATCGAACAGGGTCTCGGTCGTCCCGAAGACCTCGATCTGCTGCTCTCGGTCGGCGGCAACATCGCCGGCCGGACGATCTGCGCGCTCGGCGACGCAGCGGTGATGCCGGTGCAGGGGATGCTCAAGCATTTCCGCAGCGAATTCGAACACCACATCGAACACAAGCAGTGCCTGGTTCCAGGCTTCTGATTGGGTTTGGTTAAAAATTTGCCATTGAATCGAGTCGATCATGCTGGAAATTGAAATCGACGGTAAGAAACTGACAGTCCCCACTGGAAGCACCGTGATGGACGCCGCCAATTCGATTGGCGTGCATATCCCGCACTTCTGCTACCACAAGAAGCTGTCGATTGCCGCGAACTGCCGGATGTGCCTGGTCCAGGTCGAGAAAGCGCCGAAACCGCTGCCCGCCTGTGCTACCCCCGTTACCGACGGGATGAAGGTCTATACCCACTCCGATATGGCCGTGAAGGCCCAGAAAGGGGTGATGGAATTCCTGCTGATCAACCACCCGCTCGACTGCCCGATCTGCGATCAGGGCGGCGAATGCCAGTTGCAGGATCTGGCCGTGGGTTACGGTCAGTCGGGTTCGCGCTACGAGGAAGAAAAGCGCGTCGTTGCCAACAAGAACCTCGGTCCGCTGATCTCGACCGACATGACGCGCTGCATCCACTGCAGCCGCTGCGTGCGTTTTACCGAAGAGATCGCCGGCTACCAGGAACTTGGCATGCCGGGTCGTGGCGAGCACACCGAGGTGATGAGCTTCATCGGCAAGACCGTGAACTCGGAAATCTCCGGCAACGTCATCGACCTGTGCCCGGTCGGCGCGCTCACCAGCAAGCCGTTCCGCTACAGCGCCCGGACGTGGGAGCTGTCGCGTCGCAAGAGTGTCGGCGCGCATGACGGCCTTGGCGCCAACCTCGTGGTTCAGGTGAAGAACAACAAGGTGATGCGCGTTCTGCCGCTCGAGAACGAAGCGATCAACGAATGCTGGCTGTCGGACCGCGACCGTTTCAGCTACGAAGCGCTGAACAGCGGTGCGCGCCTGACCCAGCCAATGGTCAAGGACGGCGGTGAGTGGAAGGTCGTCGGCTGGCAGGAAGCGCTCGAGCTGGTTGCGACCAAGCTCAAGGGCATCACCGCCAGCCACGGCGCCGACAGCGTCGCCGCGATCGCCTCGCCGAACAGCACGCTCGAAGAGCTCTACCTGCTGCGCAAATCGCTGGCCGGTCTGGACATCCGCAACCTCGAAGCCCGCACCCGCCTCGGCGACGCGCGCTTCGAGACCAGGGCGGCCGGCTGGCTCGGCCAGAGCATTGTCGACCTCGCCGCGAGCGAATCGCTGCTGCTGATCGGCTCGACGCTGCGCAAGGAACAGCCGCTGCTGGCACAACGTCTGCGCCAGTCGGTGAAGAAGGGCCTGAAGCTCGCGCTGATCAACCCGCATGACGACGAACTGCTGACCAAGGTGGCCGGCAAGCTGGTCGTGCGCCCGGACCAGCTGGTCGAAGGCGTGCTGGCGGTGCTGAAGGCTGCGGCCGAAATCACCGGCAAGACCGTGCCGGCCGACATCGATCTGGCTGGCGTCGAGGTTTCGGGCGAAGCGCGTGCGCTGGCCGAGCTGATCGTCGCCGGCGAGAAGAAGTCGCTGGTGCTCGGCAACATCGCGCTGCAGCACGAACGCGCTGCCGAACTGCACGCCGCCGCCGCCGCGCTGGCCGATGTCGCCGGTGCGACGCTGGGCCTGCTGCGTGACGGTGCCAACAGCGTCGGTGCCGACATCGTCGGTTTTGCGACGAACAAGGATCTGATCGCCGCAGGCAAGAAGGCCTACGTGCTGCTGCACAGCGAGCTGGCCGACCTGAGGAGCGGCGCCAAGGCGGCGTTCGCCGGCGCCGAGTTTGTCGTTGCGATGACGTCGTTCGCCGACGAAGCGCGCGACTACGCCGACGTGATGCTGCCGGTGTCGCCGTTCTCGGAAACCTCGGGCACCTTCGTCAACATGGAAGGCAAGCCGCAGAGCTTCAACGGCGTCGTCCGTCCGCTCGGCGAAACCCGTCCGGCGTGGAAGGTGCTGCGCGTGCTCGGCAACATCCTCGGCCTGAACGGTTTCGACTACGACAGCTCGGAAGCCGTGCGTGCCGACGTGCTGAACGGCGATATCGCCAAGGTGCTCGACAACGCGCCGGCCAAGTCCGTCGCGGTCAAGGCGCAGGCTGCTGCCGGTCTGGTCCGTCTGGCCGAAGTGCCGCTGTATGAAACCGATGCGCTGGTCCGTCGTGCCGAAAGCCTGCAGGCGACCGTCGATGCCGAATCGGCCGTACAGCTGCGTGCCAATGCGGCTACGCTGGCCGTGCTCGGCCTGGTCGCCGGCGGCAACGCCCGCATCCAGCAGGGCGGGGCGGTGGTGACGCTGGCCGTGACCGAGGATACGGGCCTGCTTGACCAGGTCGTGCGCGTGCCGTTCGGCCGCGTGACGCTGGCGCTCGGTTCGGGTGCAATCGAAGTGGCCAAGGCATAAGGGGACGGGCATGGAATTTCTGCAAACCACGCTGGGCCTCAACGAAAGCCTCGCATTTTTCCTCTGGACGCTGGCAAAGATCCTCTGCATCGTCGCGCCGCTGATGGGCGCGGTCGCCTACGCCACGTACGCCGAGCGCAAGGTCATCGGCTACATGCAGATCCGGATCGGTCCGAACCGGGTCGGTCCCCTCGGTCTGCTGCAACCGATCGCCGACGGCGTGAAGCTGCTGCTGAAGGAAATCATCACGCCGTCGGCCGCCAGCAAGGGGCTGTACTTCCTGGCGCCGGTCATGGTGCTGGTGCCGGCGCTGGCCGCCTGGGCGGTCGTGCCGTTTTACCCGGGCTTCGTCGTCGCCGACGTCAACGTCGGCCTGCTGTACGTGATGGCGATCACCTCGATGGGCATCTACGGCGTGATCATCGCCGGCTGGGCGTCGAACTCGAAGTACGCCTTCCTCGGCGGCCTGCGTGCCGCCGCGCAGGTGGTGTCGTACGAACTGGCGATGGGCTTCGCGCTGATCGGCGTGATCATGGTGTCGGGTTCGCTCAACCTCACCGAGATCGTCAACCAGCAGGGGCACGGTATCGGCGGTGGCTCGATCCTGTCGTGGAACCTGATCCCGCTGTTGCCGCTGTTCGTCGTCTACTTCATCTCGGGTGTCGCCGAAACCAACCGCGCGCCGTTCGACGTGGTCGAAGGCGAATCGGAAATCGTTGCCGGTCACATGGTCGAGTACTCGGGCATGAGCTTCGCGCTGTTCTTCCTTGCCGAGTACGCGAACATGTGGCTGATCGCCGCGATGGCGTCGGTGATGTTCCTCGGCGGCTGGCTGTCGCCGTTCCCGGAAAGCTGGCCGATCCTCGGCGCGCCGTCCTTCCTGTGGTGGGTGCTCAAGGTCTTCTTCATGATGTTCCTCTTCCTGTGGTTCCGTGCCACGTTCCCGCGCTATCGCTACGACCAGTTGATGCGCCTGGGCTGGAAGGTGTTCATCCCGGTGACGCTGGTCTGGATCGTAGTGGTCGGCGCGTGGATGCAAACCCCGCTGTCGCTGTGGCAGTAAGCAGGGGATAGACATGGAAAAAATTGCTCATTTCTTCAAGACCTTCCTGCTGGTCGAACTGGTCAAGGGGCTGATGCTCACCGGCCGGCACTTCTTCCAGCGCAAGATCACCGTGCAGTTCCCCGAGGAAAAGACGCCGATGAGTCCGCGTTTCCGCGGTCTGCACGCCCAGCGTCGCTATGCCAACGGCGAAGAGCGCTGCATCGCCTGCAAGCTGTGCGAAGCGGTCTGCCCGGCGATGGCGATCACGATCGAATCGGAGGCGCGCGAGGACGACAAGACCCGTCGCACCACGCGTTACGACATCGACCTGACCAAGTGCATCTTCTGCGGTTTCTGCGAGGAAGCCTGTCCGGTCGATGCGATCGTCGAAACGCACATCCTCGAGTATCACGGCGAGAAGCGCGGCGACCTGTACTACACCAAGCCGATGCTGCTGGCGGTCGGTGACAAGTACGAAGCGCAGATTGCCGCCAACAAGGCGGCAGACGCCAAATACCGTTAACAGGGCCGATACGCTATGACCGAAGTGATTTTCTATGTGTTCGCCGCGATCCTGCTGTTTGCAGGCTTGCGGGTGATCACCGCCAAGAACCCGGTGCACGCGGCGCTGTATCTGGTGCTGTCGTTCTTCAACGGCGCCGTGCTGTGGATGCTGATGCGCGCCGAGTTCCTCGCGGTGTCGCTGATCGTCGTCTACGTCGGCGCGGTGATGGTGCTGTTCCTGTTCGTCGTGATGATGCTCGACATCAACTTCGAGGAGCTGCGCCGCGGCTTCTGGAAGTACGTGCCGGTCGCCGGCACCGTTGCGGTGGTGATGGCCGTCGAGATGGTGCTGATCCTGACGCACCGCGCCGCGCAGATCGAAGGCGCTGCGCTCGTCGACCAGCCTGCCGGCTACAACAACGCCAAGGTGCTCGGCCAGTTGATCTACACCGAGTACTTCCTGCCGTTCCAGCTTGCCGCGGTGCTGCTGCTCGTCGGCATGATCGCCGCGATCGCGCTGACGCTCAGAAAGCGCAAGTCGACCAAGTACCAGAACCCGGCCAAGCAGGTGCAGGTCAAGCGCGACGATCGCCTGAAGATCGTTTCGATGCCGGCCGAAGAACGTCCGAGCGTCGAGGCCCCCAAGGCCGACGACGGTCAGGCCTGAGCGGCAGGAGAGGATTCAAACGTGATCACACTCACCCATTACCTTGTGCTGGCGGCAATCCTGTTTGCGATTTCCGTATTCGGCATCTTCATGAACCGCAAGAACCTGATCGTATTGCTGATGGCGATCGAGCTGATGCTGCTGGCGGTGAACATGAACTTCATCGCCTTCTCGCAGTTCCTCGGTGACGCCGCGGGCCAGGTCTTCGTCTTCTTCATCCTGACCGTGGCGGCGGCCGAATCGGCCATCGGCCTCGCGATCCTCGTCGTGCTGTTCCGCAGCCTGCGCTCGATCGACGTCGAAGACCTCGATAGCCTCAAGGGCTGACCCGATAACAAGATCGACATAACAGGTATTGCCAATGGACATGAAAACGATCTACCTGCTGATTCCGCTCGCGCCGCTGTTCGGCGCGCTGGTGGCAGGTCTCTTCGGCTGGGCGATCAGTCGCCGCGCCGCACACTGCGTGACGATCGGCGGGGTTGCGGTGTCGTTCCTGCTCTCGGCCTTCGTGCTGAAAGGCATCGTGCTGGACGGCGTGCAGCCGTTCAACGGGACGGTCTACACCTGGCTGACGGTCAACGGCGTTGAGTTCAACGTCGGCTTCCTCGTCGACAGCCTGACCGCGATGATGATGTGCGTGGTGACCTTCGTATCGCTGATGGTGCACCTCTATACCATCGGCTACATGCAGGAAGACCCGGGCTACAACCGCTTCTTCAGCTATATCTCGCTGTTCACCTTCTCGATGCTGATGCTGGTGATGGCCAACAACTTCGTCCAGCTGTTCTTCGGCTGGGAAGCGGTGGGCCTGGTGTCGTACCTGCTGATCGGCTTCTGGTTCAAGCGCCCGACCGCGACCTTCGCCAACCTCAAGGCCTTCCTGGTCAACCGCGTCGGCGACTTCGGCTTCCTGCTCGGCATCGGCCTCGTGCTCGCCTACTTCGGCACGCTCGACTACGCCGCGGTGTTCGCGCAAGCGCCGGCACTGAAGGACGCCACCGTGACGCTGTTCCCGGGGGCGACGTGGTCGCTGCTGACGGTGACCTGCATCCTGCTGTTCGTCGGTGCGATGGGCAAGTCGGCGCAGTTCCCGCTGCACGTGTGGCTGCCCGATTCGATGGAAGGCCCGACGCCGATTTCGGCGCTGATCCACGCGGCGACGATGGTCACCGCGGGCATCTTCATGGTCGCGCGCATGTCGCCGATGTTCGAGCTGTCCGATACCGCCCTGAGCTTCATCCTCGTGATCGGTGCGATCACCGCGCTGTTCATGGGTTTCCTCGGCATCATCCAGAACGACATCAAGCGCGTCGTCGCGTACTCGACGCTGTCGCAGCTCGGCTACATGACCGTGGCGCTCGGCGCATCGGCGTACTCGGTTGCCGTGTTCCACCTGATGACGCACGCCTTCTTCAAGGCGCTGCTGTTCCTCGGCGCGGGTTCGGTGATCATGGGCATGCACCACGACCAGGACATCCGCAACATGGGCGGCCTGCGCAAGTACATGCCGATCACCTGGATCACCTCGCTGCTGGGCTCGCTGGCGCTGATCGGTACGCCGCTGTTCTCGGGCTTCTACTCGAAGGACTCGATCATCGAGGCCGTTGCCGAGTCGCACCTGCCAGGGGCTGGCTTCGCCTATTTCGCCGTCCTCGCCGGCGTGTTCATCACCGCGTTCTACTCGTTCCGGATGTACTTCCTCGTGTTCCACGGCAAGGAGCGCTGGATGCAGAACCACGACGCGCACCAGCACCATGACGACCACGATGACGAAGAAGCAACCGCCGACCATCACCACGGTCTGGGTCCGCACGACAAGCCGCACGAGTCGCCGTGGGTCGTGACGCTGCCGCTGGTGCTGCTGGCGATTCCGTCGGTGCTGATCGGCTACTTCGCGATCGAGCCGATGCTGTACGGCAACTTCTTCGACGGCGTGATCTTCGTCGACCACGAAGCGCACCCGGCGATGGCAGGGCTCAAGGAAGCGTTCCACGGCCCGATCGCCATGGCGCTGCACGCGCTGCAGACGCCGGTGCTGTGGCTGGCGATTGCCGGCGTGGTGCTGCCGTACGTGTTCTACATGATGGTGCCGGCGATTCCGGCCGCGATCGACCGCTTCTTCACCGCGATCGGCGTGCGCAAGCTGCTCGAAGAGAAGTACTACATGGACCACCTGTACATCAACGGCTTCGCCGCCTTCGGCCGCGTGCTCGGTACGGTGTTCTGGAAGGTCGGCGACGTGCTGCTGATCGACGGCCTGATGGTCAACGGTACGGCCAAGGTGGTCGGCTTCTTCTCCAGGGTCACTCGCCGTCTGCAGACCGGTTACATCTACCACTATGCGTTCGCGATGATTCTCGGCGCGCTGGTGCTGATGACCTGGTGGCTCGGTGGCGTGCTGGTCAGCCAGTAAGCTCGGTTTGAATTGATAACAAGTAGGTAAACTATGACGGGTAATCTTCTGAGCCTGACGATCTGGGTGCCGATCGTCGCCGGCCTCGTCGTGCTCGCTACCGGGGGAGACCGCAATGCCAACGCCGCGCGCTGGCTTGCCGTCCTCGGTGCACTGGCCGGCTTCCTGGTGTCGGTGCCGCTCTACACCGGTTTCGACACGCTGAACGGCGGCATGCAGTTCGTCGAATCGACGCCGTGGATCTCGACGTTCAACATCAACTACGCGCTCGGTGTCGACGGGCTGTCGGTGCTGTTCGTCATCCTCAACAGCTTCACGACCCTGATGGTCGTGATCGCTGGCTGGCAGGTGATCCAGAGCCGCGTCGGGCAGTACATGGCCGCGTTCCTGATCATGTCGGGCCTGATCAACGGCGCCTTCGCGGCGACCGATGCGATCCTGTTCTACGTGTTCTTCGAAGCGATGCTGATTCCGATGTACCTGGTGATCGGCGTCTGGGGCGGCCCGAACCGGATCTACGCCTCGGTCAAGTTCTTCCTGTACACGCTGCTCGGTTCGCTGCTGACACTGGTTGCCTTCGTCTACCTGTACAACCAGTCCGGCGGCAGCTTCGTCATCGCCGACTACCAGCGCCTGCCGCTGGGCATGGGCGCGCAACTGCTGCTGCTGATCGCGTTCTTCTTCGCCTTCGCGGTCAAGGTGCCGATGTGGCCTGTGCACACCTGGTTGCCGGATGCCCACGTCGAGGCGCCGACCGGCGGCTCGATGGTGCTGGCCGCGATTACGCTGAAACTCGGTGCCTACGGCTTCCTGCGGTTCGCATTGCCGATCGCACCGGATGCCTCGCGCGAATACGCCTGGGTCTTCATCGTGTTCTCGCTGATCGCGGTGGTCTACATCGGCCTCGTTGCGCTGGTCCAGACCGACATGAAGAAGCTGGTCGCGTACTCGTCGATCTCGCACATGGGTTTCGTCACGCTCGGCTTCTTCATGTTCGCCGGCGGCACGCAACTGAACCCGTACGCGGTCGAGGGTGCCATCGTCCAGATGGTCAGCCACGGCTTCGTTTCGGCTGCGATGTTCTTCTGCATCGGCGTGATGTACGACCGCGTGCACAGCCGCAAGATCGCCGACTACGGCGGCGTCGCCAACAAGATGCCGATCTTCGCGTCGTTCATGATGCTGTTCGCGATGGCCAACTCGGGCCTGCCGGGTACGTCGGGCTTCGTCGGCGAGTTCATGGTCATCCTCGGCGCCGTGCAGGTGAACTTCTGGTACGCATTCGCGGCCGCGACGACGCTGATTTTCGGCGCCGGCTACACGCTGTGGATGTACAAGCGCGTGATCTTCGGCGATGTCGCCAACGATCATGTGGCCGAGCTGCAGGACGTGAACAAGCGCGAATTCCTCGTTCTGGCGGTGCTCGCCATTGCCGTGCTCGGCATGGGCCTGTATCCGAAGCCTTTCGTCGACGTGATGCATGTGTCGGTCAACGACCTGATCTGGCACGTCTCGCAGTCCAAGCTCCAATAAAGAGTCACCGATGAATACCATGACCTGGTCCAGTCTCAACGCTGGCGTAGCGACCCCGGAGATCTTCCTGCTCTGTGCGACCTGCGCCATCCTGCTGATCGATGTTTTCCTCAGCGACGCCAAGCGCCACATCAGCTACATGCTGACGCTGGCCGCGCTGGTCGCAACCGGCTGCCTGCTGGTGACCGGCTATTCGAACCTGCCGCAACTTGCCTTCAACGACATGTTCGTTGCCGACCCGCTGGCCTCGCTCGCCAAGCTCGGCATGGTCATCGGCGTGATCCTGGTGCTCGTTTACGGCCGTGGTTACGCGGCGGTGCGCGGCCTGTTCCGCGGCGAGCTGTTCACGCTGACGCTGTGTGCGCTGCTCGGGATGATGGTGATGGCCTCGGCCGTCAACTTCCTCGTGCTCTATGTCGGCCTCGAACTGCTGTCGCTGTCGCTGTATGCGCTGGTGGCCATGCAGCGCGAATCGAGCCGGGCGACCGAAGCCGCGATGAAGTACTTCATCCTCGGCGCGCTCGCCTCTGGCCTGCTGCTGTACGGCATGTCGATGGTCTATGGCGCGACGCAGAGCCTTGACGTCTTCGTCATCGCGCAGAAGATCGCCAGCGACGAAGCAAACCGCCTGCTGACCGTGTTCGGTATCGTCTTCATCGTCACCGGCATCGGCTTCAAGCTCGGCGCCGTACCGTTCCACATGTGGGCGCCGGACGTCTACGACGGTGCGCCGACGCTGATCTCGCAACTGATCGGCTCGGCGCCGAAGCTCGCCGCCTTCGCCTTCATCATGCGCATCCTCGCGCAGGCGCTCGAAGGTTTTGCCTTCGACTGGCGCTCGATGCTGATGGTGCTGGCCGTGCTGTCGCTGGTGATCGGCAACGTCACCGCGATCGCGCAGGTCAACATCAAGCGGATGCTCGCCTACTCGACGATCTCGCACATGGGCTTTCTGCTGCTGGGCATCATGGCGGCGACGCCCGGTGGCTACGCGGCCGCGTTCTTTTACGCGATGACCTACATGCTCACCGCCGCCGCAGGCTTCGGCATCATCATGCTGCTGTCGCGCGAAGGCTTCGAAGCCGACCAGATCGCCGACTTCCGCGGCCTGAACAAGCGCAGCCCGTGGTTCGCCGCGATGACGCTGATCGTGATGTTCTCGATGGCCGGCATCCCGGTGTTCGTCGGCTTCTTCGCCAAGCTCGCGATCATCCAGGCGCTGGTCAGTCTCGGCCTCGTCTGGCTTGCGGTGATTGCGGTGCTGATGTCGGTGATCGGCGCGTTCTACTACCTGCGTGTCGTCAAGGTCATGTACTTCGAAGACCCGACCGATACCGCGCCGGTGGCCGCCGGTACCGATGCCAAGCTGGTGCTGTCGCTCAACTGCCTGCTGCTGCTGGTGCTGGGCCTGATGCCCGAGCGCCTGCTCTCGGCGCTGGGTGCCGCAATCCAGTTCTCGCTGCACGCCGGCCTGTAAATGCTGGAAGTGATCCTTCTGGGCACATTGGCGGCGCTGGCCGCCAATGTGCCTTTTGTTTCCGGGCGCCTGTTCGGCGTGCTGCGTGTGGCCGACAAGCATTTCGGCTGGCAACTGCTCGAGTGGGCCGTGTATTACCTCGTGGTCGGCGGCGTGGCCTGGCTGCTCGAGTCGCGTCTGGCGACGCCGCATACGCAGAACTGGCCGTTCTACGTCACGACGCTGGCGATGTTCGCGGTCCTCGCCTGGCCGGGCTTCGTCTGGCGCTTCTTCTGGCGCAAGCCCGGCCTGTAAGCGGATGGGGCAAAGACCTTGCCGAATCAACGATTTATCGACTTGGTCATGAAATTTCTGCAGGAAAGACTTGCGGAACCCCAATCACAACGCTAATATGCAGTCCTTCGTTAGGCACGTAGCTCAGCTGGTTAGAGCACCACCTTGACATGGTGGGGGTCGTTGGTTCGAGTCCAATCGTGCCTACCAACGAATTTGGAGATTGAATCATGTCGCGAACTCGCACTACTATCCAATATTGAGCGGATAGCCGTGCTGGCAGAATGATTTGATCGAATGAAAAAAGTGCGGCCTGGCCGCACTTTTTTTTTGTCCTCATTTTTCGTTAACGACCCGTTCCGGTCCAGTTCAAAGGCGCTCACCATGCCCGTCGTCACGCTTCCTGATGGTTCCCAACGCCAGTTCGATGCGCCGCTGCGCGTGCACGATGTCGCTGCCAGCATCGGTGCCGGTCTGGCCCGTGCAGCGCTGGCCGGCAAGGTCGACGGCCAGTTGGTCGACACCAGCTATCTGATCGACCGCGACGTGCAGCTGGCCATCGTCACCGATCGCGATGCCGATGGCTTGGACATCATCCGCCACTCGACCGCCCACTTGCTGGCGTATGCGGTGAAGGCGCTCTTCCCCGATGCGCAGGTGACGATCGGACCGGTGATCGACGACGGTTTCTACTACGACTTCAGCTACAAGCGGCCGTTCACGCCCGAGGATCTGGCGCTGATCGAGAAGAAGATGACCGAGCTCGCGAAGAAGGATTTGCCGGTCGAGCGCTACGAGTTGAGCCGTGACGAGGCGGTCGCCTACTTCAAGAGCATTGGCGAGGCGTACAAGGCCGAGATCATCGAGAGCATTCCAGCCGACCAGGTGCTGAGCCTGTATCGCGAAGGCGAGTTCACCGACCTGTGCCGTGGCCCGCACGTGCCGTCGACGGGCAAGCTCAAGGTGTTCAAGCTGATGAAGGTCGCCGGCGCCTACTGGCGTGGCGACTCGAAGAACGAGATGCTGACCCGCGTCTACGGCACCGCCTGGAGCAAGAAGGAAGATCTCGAGGCCTACCTGCACCGGCTCGAAGAGGCCGAAAAGCGCGACCACCGCAAGATCGGCAAGGCACTGGACCTGTTCCACCTGCAGGACGAGGCGCCGGGCATGGTGTTCTGGCATCCGAAAGGCTGGTCGCTGTGGCAGTCGATCGAGCAGTACATGCGCCGCAAGCTGAACCAGCACGGCTATCAGGAAATCCGCACGCCGATGGTGATGGACCGGACGCTGTGGGAGAAATCCGGCCATTGGGGCAACTACCGCGACAATATGTTCACGACCGAGTCGGAAAAGCGCGACTATGCGGTCAAGCCGATGAACTGCCCGGGGCATATCCAGGTGTTCAACCAGGGCTTGCGTTCCTATCGCGACCTGCCGCTGCGCTACGCCGAGTTCGGCTCCTGCCACCGCAACGAGCCCTCGGGTTCGCTGCACGGCATCATGCGTGTGCGCGGCTTCGTCCAGGACGATGCGCACATCTTCTGTACTGAAGAACAGGTGCAGGTCGAGGCGGCCAAGTTCATCGACCTCCTGAAGGAGGTTTACGCCGACTTTGGCTTCGACGAGATTCTCGTCAAGCTGTCGACCCGTCCGGAAAAGCGCATCGGCACCGAAGAGGCCTGGGATCGCGCCGAGGCGGCACTGGCCGCTGCGCTCGAATCCAAGGGGCTGTCATTCGACTACCTGCCGGGCGAGGGCGCGTTCTACGGCCCGAAGATCGAATTCACGCTCAAGGACTGCCTGGGCCGGCTGTGGCAGTGCGGTACGCTGCAGATCGATCCGAACCTGCCGGAGCGCCTCGGCGCCGAGTATGTCGGCGAGGACAACGCCAAGCACCGGCCGATCATGCTGCACCGCGCGGTACTCGGTTCGCTCGAGCGCTTCATCGGTATCCTGATTGAAAACCACGCCGGCGCGTTCCCGTTCTGGCTGGCGCCGACGCAGTTCGTCGTGATGAATATTTCCGAATCGCAGCGCGAATATGCCGAATCGGTCGCCAGGGCGCTGGCTCAGCGCGGCTTCCGCGGTGAAGCCGACTTGAGAAACGAGAAAATAACCTATAAAATCCGCGAACATAGCTTGCAGCGCCTTCCCTACCAGCTCATCGTGGGCGACAAGGAGAAGGAAGCAGGCTTGGTGGCCGTGCGCAGCCGCAGTGGCGAGGATCTCGGGCAAGTGACGCTGGAAGCGCTGGTTGAGCGCTTCAACGGCGAACTGCTCTGAGCTGATTCCTCCGAGACGCACGGTTTTTCTTTTTCCGGATTTGGAGAACTGCAATAGCTGCGCAAGACAAAGAACCGCGGATCAACGGTGAAATCACCGGCCGCGAAGTGCGACTGCAAGGGGCCGAGGGCGAACAGCTCGGCATCGTGAGCCTGTTCCAGGCGATGTCTATGGCCGAGGAGGCCGAGCTCGATCTGGTCGAAATCGCCCCGAATGCGCAGCCGCCGGTTTGCCGCCTGATGGACTACGGCAAGTTCAAGTTCCAAGAGTCGAAAAAGAAGGCTGCCGCCAAGGCGAAGCAGAAGCAGATCCAGGTCAAGGAAGTCAAGTTCCGCCCGGGGACCGACGAGAACGATTATCAGGTCAAGCTGCGCAATCTGGTCCGCTTCCTCGAGGAAGGTGACAAGGCCAAGATCACGCTGCGTTTCCGCGGTCGTGAAATGGCCCACCAGGAAATCGGTCTGGCGCAGCTCAAGCGCGTCGAGGCCGATCTGGGCGAACTGGCCGTCGTCGAGCAGTTTCCGCGACTCGAAGGCCGGCAGATGGTGATGATGCTCGCGCCGAAGAAGAAGTAAGCGCCAGCAACACAGAATAACGGCGTGGCGACAGCCGCCGTCGAGTTCCGGAAACGGAATCGCTGTCGCAACAAAAGCGGGGTGGCGGGCTTTAAGTCTCGAAAGAGCGCCTGTTGCCTGATCCAACACAACTTGGAGTGCATACCCATGCCCAAGATGAAGACCAAGAGCAGCGCCAAGAAGCGCTTCAAGGTTCTTGGCGGTGGCGGCGTCAAGCGCAGCCACGCGTTCAAGCGCCACATCCTTACCAAGAAAACCACCAAAAACAAGCGCCAGCTGCGCGGCACCTCGATGGTCGATGCGACCAACATGGGCCACGTACGTGCGATGTTGCCCTACGCGTAACTAAAGGAGAAGAAACATGCCTCGCGTTAAACGTGGTGTAACCGCCCGCGCTCGTCACAAGAAGATCCTGAATCTGGCGAAGGGCTATCGCGGCCGTCGCAAGAACGTATACCGCATTGCCAAGCAAGCGGTTATGAAGGCTGGCCAATACGCTTACCGTGACCGTCGTCAAAGGAAGCGTCAGTTCCGTCAGCTGTGGATCACCCGTATCAATGCAGCAGCACGCGAATGCGGTCTGGCCTACAGCCGCTTCATGAACGGTCTGAAGAAGGCCGGCATCGAAGTGGACCGCAAGGTGCTGGCTGACCTCGCCGTGTTCGACAAGCCGGCTTTTGCCAAGTTTGTCGAGCAAGCCAAGGCTGGCCTCGCTGCCTGATCGGCAAGTGCTTGAAAAGGGAGGCTTTCCGGCCTCCCTTTTTTATTCCCGCTGCCGACCGGCATTGCGGGTTTTCCAGTAACGAGACCCGATTCCCGAGTGATTGCCGCCGATCCTTCGTGAATCGTTTTTCCTGACCCATCCGGGACCCGACCATGGTTGCGAACGTACAAACCCTTCTCGAGGAAGGTCTGGCCGCACTGGCCGCGACGAGCGATGCGCAAGAGCTCGAAAACGCCAAGGCGCGTTACATCGGCAAGGAAGGTGCGATCACCGCGCTGCTGCGCCAGCTCGGTGCCTTGCCACCGGAAGAAAAGAAAACCTTCGGCGCGACCGTCAACCAGGCCAAGCAGGCTTTCGAGGCCGCACTGCAGGCGCGTCGCGATGCGCTTGCCGCGGACAAGCTCGCGCGCCAGCTTGCCGCCGAAGCGCTCGACGTCAGCTTGCCGGGTCGCGGCCTGCCGTCCGGCGGCCTGCACCCGGTGACGCTGGTCCAGCAGCGCATCGAGGCGCTGTTCCGCTCGATCGGCTTCGACGTCGCCGACGGCCCGGAGATCGAGAACGATTTCCACAATTTCGAAGCGCTGAACATTCCGAAGGACCATCCGGCACGGGCGATGGCCGACACGTTCTACATCGAGAGCGATGCCGGTGGCGAGCCGCTGGTGCTGCGCACGCACACCAGTCCGATCCAGGTCCGCTACATGCTGAACAACCAGCCGCCGATCAAGATCGTCGCGCCGGGCCGCGTGTACCGGGTCGATTCCGACGCGACGCACTCGCCGATGTTCCACCAGATGGAAGGACTGTGGGTTGACGAGGGCGTGTCGTTTGCCGACCTTAAGAGCGTGATCGTCGATTTCCTGCGCCGCTTCTTCGAGCGCGACGACCTGCAGGTGCGTTTCCGCCCGTCGTTCTTTCCGTTCACCGAACCGTCGGCCGAGATCGACGTGCTGGGCGAGCGCGGCTGGCTCGAGGTCGGCGGTTGCGGCATGGTCCACCCGAACGTGCTGAAGAATGTCGGCATCGACCCGGAAAAGTACACCGGTTTCGCCTTCGGCATCGGTCTCGACCGCTTTGCGATGCTGTATTACGGCGTCAACGACCTGCGCCTGTTCTTCGAGAACGACCTGTCGTTCCTCGGCCAGTTCGACTAAGCCGCCTTACCCCCGAATTCCCTTTCCCATGCCTGAATGCGGTCGTCGCGCTGCGACGGCTGCACCTTGGAGCCAAGCGATGAAATTTTCCGAACAATGGCTGCGCAGCTGGGTCGACCCCCGGCTCAATTCCGAGCAGCTGGCCCACCTGCTGACGATGGCCGGCCTCGAGGTCGAAGAAAACGAAGCCGCGGCGCCGGCCTTCGACAACGTTTTCGTTGCCGAGGTGCTGTCGATTGCCAAGCACCCGGACGCCGACCGCCTGAACGTCTGCAGCGTCAACGTCGGCGAAGCCGAGCCGATCACCATCGTCTGCGGCGCACCGAACGTCGCCGCAGGCCAGAAAGTGCCGTGCGCGCGCATCGGTGCGAACCTGCCCGGTGACTTCAAGATCAAGCGCGCCAAGGTCCGTGGTGTCGAATCGTCCGGCATGCTGTGCTCGGGCGACGAACTCGGCATTCCCGATGGTGTCGACGGCCTGCTGCTGTTGCCGGCCGATGCGCCGGTCGGCATGCCGATCCGCGACTACCTGCAGCTCGACGACCGGCTGCTGACGCTCAAGCTCACGCCGAACCGTGCCGACTGCCTGTCGATCAAGGGCATCGCCCGCGAAGTCGCCGCGCTGACCGGCGCCGAAGCGAAGCCGGTCGCGCCGCAGGCGGTCGCTCCGGCGATCGACGACGCACGCACCGTGTCGCTGAACGCCGCCGATGCCTGCCCGCGCTACATCGGCCGCGTGCTGCGCAACGTCGACACCGAGGCCGCGACGCCGGACTGGATGAAGCAGCGGCTGGCTCGCTCGGGGCTGCGTTCGATCTCGGCCGTGGTCGACGTGACCAATTACGTGCTGCTCGAACTGGGCCAGCCGATGCATGCCTTCGATCTGGCGAAGATCGCCGGCGGCGTGCAGGCGCGCTTTGCCAAGCCGGGCGAAAAGCTCACGCTGCTGAACGAGAAGGAAATCGCGCTCGACGCCGACATGCTCGTCATCGCCGACGACAGCAAAGCGCTGGCGCTGGCCGGCATCATGGGCGGGCTCGAGTCGTCGGTGGGCGACGGGACGCGCGACCTGTTCCTCGAGTCGGCTTACTTCGCCCCAGCGGTCATCGCCGGCAAGGCGCGGCGGCTCGGTTTCGGCTCGGACAGCTCGCACCGCTTCGAGCGCGGCGTCGACTTCGGCGCCTGCCGCGAGGCACTCGAGCGTGCGACACAGCTCATTCTGGACATCTGCGGTGGCCAGGCCGGCCCGGCGACCGAGGCTGTCGCCGCACTGCCGGCCCGCCCGCCGGTCACGCTGCGCGTCTCGCGCGTCGCCAAGGTGCTCGGCGTTTGCCTGAGCGCGGACGAGATCGTCGCCATCCTGGGCCGGATCGGCCTGGCGGCCGCGCTGTCCGGCGACGCGATCACCGTGACGCCGCCGAGCTTCCGCTTCGATATCGAAATCGAGGAAGACCTGATCGAGGAAGTGGCCCGCGTTTACGGTTATGAAAACGTGCCGGTTGCCGCATCGAACGCCAAGCTCGCGATGCTGCCGCTGCCGGGCGATGCGCGCGGCAGGATGGCGCTGAAGCAGTTGCTGGTTGCCCGCGACTACCGCGAAGCGATCAACTACGCCTTCGTCGAGGCAAAGTGGGAAGCCGACTTCGCCGGCAACACCAGCCCGGTGAAGCTGATCAACCCGATCGCCAGCCAGATGAGCGTGATGCGCTCGACGCTGATCGGCGGCCTGGTCGCCGGCCTGAAGCACAACCTGAACCGCAAGCAGGAGCGCGTGCGCCTGTTCGAAGTCGCGCGGGTGTTCAACGGCGTTGCCGCCGACGTCCAGCCTGAGCGCATCGCCGCGCTGGCGTGGGGTGCGCGTGCGCCCGAACAGTGGGGCGCCGGCAAGGATAAGGTCGATTTCTTCGACATCAAGGCCGATGTCGAGGCGCTGATCGCGCCGCGCATCGCCGAATTCCGCCGCGCCAGCCATCCGGCGCTGCATCCGGGCCGCGCGGCCGAGGTGGTGCTCGACGGCGTGGTGATCGGCGTCGTCGGCGAGCTGCACCCGCAGTGGGTGCAGGCGTACGAACTCGGCCAGGCACCGGTGCTGTTCGAGCTCGACGTTGCCGCGCTGCTGTCGGTGAGCCGGATCAAGGCCGAGCCGGTATCGAAGTTCCAGCCGGTCCGCCGCGATCTCGCACTCGTCGTCGACGAAGCGGTGTCGGTTGCCCAGTTGCAGGCGGCGTTCGCGACCGTGAAAAACCCGCTGGTGACCGACGTTGCGCTGTTCGACGTCTACCGTGGCAAGGGCGTCGACGAAGGGAAAAAGAGCCTTGCTTTCAAGGTGTTGATCCAAGATACTCGGAAAACTTTGACCGATGAAGAGGTCGATGCCGCCGTGAATCAGCTGCTGCGCAAGGCAGAAACGTGCGGCGCGATGTTGAGGGCGTAATGCAGTACGGAACCACCACAATGACGCTGACCAAGGCCGACCTTGCCGACTTGCTGTTCGACAAGGTGGGCCTCAACAAGCGCGAAGCAAAAGACATGGTCGAGGCGTTTTTCGAAGAGATCCGCCTTTCTCTGGCCGATGGCGACGTCGTGAAGCTGTCCGGCTTCGGCAACTTCCAGCTGCGCGACAAGCCGCAGCGCCCCGGGCGCAACCCCAAGACCGGGGAAGAGATCCCGATTTCCGCCCGCCGGGTGGTGACCTTTCACGCCAGCCAGAAGCTCAAGGGCTTAGTCGAACTCCACTATGCAAAGCACCAGCAACGTCGTTCCGACCAATGAGTTGCCGCCGATCCCGGCCAAGCGCTACTTCACCATCGGCGAAGTCAGCGAGCTGTGCGGCGTCAAGCCGCACGTGCTGCGCTATTGGGAGCAGGAGTTCACCCAGCTCAAGCCGGTAAAGCGGCGTGGCAACCGGCGCTACTACCAGCATCACGAAGTGCTGCTGGTGAGGCGGATCCGCTCGCTCCTGTACGAGCAGGGCTTCACCATCAGCGGCGCGCGCAACCAGCTCGCGCACCTGGGCGAGGGCGCGGCCGGCAGCAGCGAGGTCACGGCATCGGTGCGCCAGGAACTGCAGGACCTGCTTGATTGGCTCAGGCTCTAGCTGTGAAGGTTCAATAGGTTGTTTCGGGTGTTCACCCGGAGAAGTTCTGCGAGACTGGAAATCGCCAACCCCCCAGTCACAGAACAAGACACCGGATGAACACACATAAGAATGCCCGACTGACGTATCTGCGTCGCCTGGAAATGGTTCAGGACATCACCGAGCATGGTTTGTCGACCGCGGCGGCGGCGGCACGCCATGGCGTAAGCGCGGTCACCACCCGCAAGTGGCTGGGCCGCTATCTGGTCGGCGGCGCGGCTGCCTTGCTCGACAAATCCTCGCGTCCCGAGCGCTCGCCACGTGCCATTGCGCCCAGCGTTGCCCTGACGATCATCGAATTGCGTCGCAAGCTGTTCCTGCAGGCTCGCATCGCAAGCTATATCGGCGTGTCCAAAGCAACCGTCAGTCGCGTGCTGCGACACGCAGGGCTATCGCGGTTAAGCGACCTGCAGCCCGCAGAGCCTGTGCAGCGCTACGAGCGCGAAACGCCCGGCGAACTGCTGCACGTCGACATCAAGAAGCTCGCCCGCTTCGAGCAGGTCGGCCATCGCATCACCGGCGATCGTCGCCAGAACAGCCGAAACAGCGGCTGGGAATATCTGTTCGTGGCGATCGACGACCATAGTCGCATCGCCTTCACCCGACTCTACCCCGACGAGCGCCGCGCCAGCGCCATCGACTTCCTGCGTGCGGCCAACGACTACTTCAAAACGCTGGGCGTACCGCTCCAGCGCCTGATCACCGATAACGGGCCCGCCTTCCGCTCCCATGACTTCGGCCGCGTTTGCGTTGAACTGGGCATTAAGCAGAGGTTCACCCGCGCCTACCGACCGCAAACCAACGGCAAGGCCGAGCGCTTCATCCAGTCCGCGCTGCGCGAATGGGCCTACGGCCAAACCTATCAACACTCGGATGAGCGCGGCGCAGTCCTGAGGTATTGGAATCATTATTACAACTGGCACCGTCCGCATCACGGCATCGGCTGCCACGTGCCCATGTCCCGTCTCTCAGCAACGAAAAACAACGTCTTGACTCTTCACATCTAGCGCAGTCGGAGCGAAGCCGTTATACTGCCCAGCTCTCGGAATGTAGCGCAGCCTGGTAGCGCACTTGCATGGGGTGCAAGGGGTCGCGAGTTCGAATCCCGCCATTCCGACCAAAAAAGACAAGGGGTTAGCTTCGGCTAACCCCTTTGTCGTTCCGGCTCGTATTAGAAGAACTTCTAATTTTGCTCATCAAAGTAGCTCATCGATAAGCCCGCATCAGCGGGCTTTTTTGTTGCTGACCGCTTCGCGGTGGAATTCATGGGGGGTGAAGGAGGGGTGACGTCTTTCCACAAGCTCTATCTTAGCGTCGCCCGATAAGTCACCTGTAGTGGTCAACTCATTCCGGACACTGCGTTAAGTGTTGGGTTTCGTCTGATTGGCTTCCAAAACGCAGCTGGCCGCTGTTCCAAGCGCGTGACCTTTTGCGTACCTTGATCACCCAGTCCGTCAATGCGAGCCAGTCATGAGCCACCGCCTGCACAGCAATGCCCGCACCACACCGCTCACCCGCGAGGAAATCCGCCACTCCAGCCTCTCGCAAAGCGAGCTGATGCTGCGCTACAGCGTCGGCAAGGGCACCATCCGCAAATGGCAAACGCGCGACGAATTCACCGATCGTTCGCACCGGCCGCATACCCTGCACACCACACTGTCGCCAGCGCAGGAAGCGCTGGTGCTGATCCTGCGCACCACCTTGCTGCTGCCGCTCGACGACCTGGTCGCGGTGGCCCAGCGCTTCCTCAATCCGAACGCCACCCGATCCGGCATCAACCGGCTGCTGGTGCGCGAAGGCGTCGGCAACCTCAAGGCACTACAGGCCCAACTGCAGCCGGAAGAACCCGCCGCGCCCTCCAAAGGGTTCAAGGACTACGCACCGGGCTACTTCCATTTGGACATCAAGTACTTGCCGCAGATGCCCGACGAAACCTCGCGCAGCTACCTGTTCGTCGCGATCGACCGGGCCACCCGCTGGGTGTTCCTGCACATCTACCCGGATCAGTCCGAAGCCAGCAGCGTCGACTTCCTGCAGCGCCTGTACAAGGCGGCGCCGATAAAGATCGAGAGACTGCTGACCGATAATGGCAGCCAGTTCACCGACCGCTTCACCAGCAAAGCCAAGACCCCGAGCGGACGGCACGTGTTTGATCGCCGTTGTGCAGCCTTGGGGATCGAGCACCGGCTGATCCCGCCGCGCACGCCGCAAATGAACGGTATGGTCGAGCGTTTTAACGGCCGGATCAGCGAGCTGGTGAAACAGACCCGCTTTGCCAGTGCAGCGGAATTGGCCGTCACGTTGAATGACTACCGGATCGCCTACAACCATCACACCCCGCAAAAAGCGCTGGGCTTCCGGTCACCGGTTGAATCGCTGAAAATGTGGCAGCAAGAGCGGCCGGAATTGTTCAAGAAAAAAGTCTACAAACAGGCGGAACCCGACACCTAACCCGTGAGCCAAGCCGAGGCCATCTGCCGCCTAGCTAGTGGCGGGCCGGAGCTTACAACAGAGGCTCACTCCCATGGACGAAATTCGCTGCGGTCACTGCCGTAAATTATTGGCACGCGGACACTACCTGCACCTGCAGATCAAATGCCCCCGATGCGGGGCGATCAACGATTTGAGGGCCGCGAGCCCCATTGCCAGAGCGCCGGCGAGCGCCACCGATGGAGCTTGAATGCAATCCCGACCGATCATTCCCTGGCTCGGCGGCAAACGCCGCCTGGCCGACCGCCTCTTGGCGCTGTTCCCGCCGCACGACTGCTATGTCGAGCCGTTTGCCGGCGGTGCCGCGCTGTTCTTCCTGCGGCCGGTACCGGCCAGAACCGAAGTGCTCAACGACGTGAACGGTGAACTGGTGAACCTGTACCGGGTGGTGCAGCACCACCTCGAAGAGTTCGTCCGCCAGTTCAAATGGGCGCTGACCAGCCGCAAGGTGTTCGAATGGCAACAGCTCACCGACACCCGCACGCTGACCGACATCCAGCGCGCCGCACGCTTCTACTACCTGCAGCAGTATGCCTTCGGCGGCCGGGTGCAGGGGCAGAGCTTCGGCACCGCGACCACCGCACCACCGATCAACCTGTGCCGGATCGAAGAGAACCTCAGCGCCGCGCACCTGCGGCTCTCCGGCGTCTACATCGAACACGGCTCGTGGTATGACGTCATGAGCCGCTACGACCGGGCGCACACGCTGTTCTACTGCGGCTTCTGGATGGAACGGCTCAACCTCAAGTATTCGGTCGGCCGGGCTCAGGACGGTGTCGAGCGGGCCGCATTTGGCGAGCTGGTGATCGCCAACTGGGATGCCGGTTCAAACGGCGGGCTGTTCTAGGTCGCGGGGAAGGGCGAGCTCCTGCTCGAAATTCTCCCGCGCCGCCACCGCCAAGCGGAACGCCTGTTCATCGCCATACTTACGCACGGCGAAGCTGCGCGTGCGTATTGGCGTGATGCCCTCCGGGGTGCGCGCCTGCCAGACCTGATGCTTGGCCAGCCGGCCATTGCGCACGCGCTTGCTCGTCTGCAGGTACACGCCGGTGCGACCCGAGCTGTTATTGCGCCGATGCTTCCGGACTTGGTCGAGCTTGCTGTACGGCGGGTGCTCGGCCAGGACCTGAGCCCGCCACTGCTGCGCGGCGGCGAGGGCCGGTGCCTCGCCGCCGTGCAGGTGGTGATAGAAGCGCTTCTGGCGGGTCTTGCCTTGCCGTTTCAGTAGCACGCGCCAAAACGGTTTGCCGTCTCGTTCAAGCGCAGCGATGAGAAATAATGGGGCGAGTTGCATGGGCGGTGCGGTGGCCTGTCACGTAGCAGAACCGGCGCTAGTCCTGATTCTCATCCCAATACCAGATCGTTGCGCCGTAGGTCGAGCCGGGGAAGTCGGGCATGATCTCGCCTCGCTCGAAAGCGCGACGGGAATCCTCCTTGGCGGGTGTTGCCCAATAGCCAGACCGAGGACATGGCCGCTCGGACTCGCAACGCTGTTCCGCATCGGTTAGCTCAGCCAAGACTGCCGGCTCAGCTTCCAGGTCGTCAAAGCGAGCGTACCATTCTAGGGTATTCCGTTTGGTAAAGCCTTCGGCATCGTCCATGCAGGTATGCAATTGATCTGGATTGACCACTCGAATCGGCTTGAGCACGCGATTGACCGCGACATACGCTGGCGGATGACCGCGCTCCGGTCCACCGACGTCAGGGAGTAGGCCGGCTTGAATAATCAGGCGGCCGTTAGCGGTTTTTTCCACGCGGACATCCGGTAGCGCCAATTGCCGGCACAATTCAGTTTCCCCGTCCGCTTGTTCAATGAAACTCGGCCCTAGAAGAGTCAGCCAGTTGACGCCTTTGATGCCGTCTTTCAGTTCGCTTTTATCCAGATGCGGGGCAGAATCGACCATCAGTCCGCTGAAACGCTGTGCAATCTGGAATTCATACGGCTGATATTGGTGCCGATCGAAAGGCAGCTCGCACGCCAAGCCGGCGTAGCCGTGCTCAATATCCAGCTCTTCGCACAAATAGCGCACCCAGTCCAAAAACTGCTGTTCGCCGGCCTCTTCCTGCAGCATTTGCCATGGCAGCTTGATTTTGAGGTAAGACAGCACGCCGTAGGGATCACTTTCTGCATTGGCCGTTAGCGTGCTGATGCAGTATTCCGGCGCGATTTCACCATTTTTATGGCTTTGCAGCGTCCATTCGATCGTCATGCCTTCGGCTGTGTTGGCTTCCAGTTTTTTGCGTGCAATGGCAATGCTGTCTTTGCGCAGACTCGAAAAGCGGCTTGAATAGCTATGCAATTGCCCCGTCAAGTGTTGGCCAAACTCGGCATTGAACTGATCAAAGCAGGCCAGCACCTTCTGCCCGGTGGCGGGCTGACCACCGTTGCGGAAATAAACGGTACAAATCAGCCCCAACCTTGCCACGGTCTGGCCATCCGGCAGGATGCCGTCGATAAAGTTGGCCCGGTTGGCGATCGCGGCGTAGGCCATCATGCGTTTTTGTTCTTGAGCATCCATCAAACATCATTCCTTGTTGCGTGATTCAGGCGGCAGCTAGCGTGCCGCCACCCAGCATGACGGCGACTGCAGCCCATGCGGCAGCGCCCATTTCCACCAAAGCAGCCAGCGCGGCTACTAGCCAACCGCCTAGTACAAAAACCACGACGACGCCGGCGATCACTGCAGCGATCACAAGTAATCCCTTGCCGATATCCATCAGCACCTGCGTCCAGTCGATCTGCCGCAACGTCTTCAGCGTCAGATCGGTAAGGCGCTGGATTTCCGCCCATGCGGCCTTCAGCTGCGCAGCGGTCCAGGTGGCAAGGCGTTGGCCCTGTTCGTTGACAAAATGCCAGGCTTGGCCGGACTTGCTCTGAATCCAATGCCCGGCGCTGAACAGCCAGGGCGCGTGCTGCAGCAACTGTGCATGTACTTGCTGAGAGAGATGGTGGGCGCCTTGACGTACCTTGTCTCCCAACGCTTCTGCTTGCTGCGCGAGGCTGTGCGCGATGTTCCATGCATCATCAAGCCATGGTTCGTAAAACACAGGAGAAGGCAAAGGTGTGGGGCCGTATATAGGCACACGGCGGTTCTCGCCGCGAGGAATGCCATCACCTCTGGGAGCCAGGACCGGCACGGATTTGGGTACTGTCCGCGGCTGCCGCTGCTTCTCGTTCGGCGGGATGACGTGCAAAACCGTAAAGCGGTCCGCGCCACCGGCGATTTGCTTGTACGCAGTTTCCTGGTCTCTCTGCAAACTATCCCCCGGAAACTTGACCTCGACCACTCGACGCAGATTGTCGCCGTGGGCGACACCATTGTGGTCGGTAGTCGCCCGCCCCGGCCAGCGGACTGCCTTACTTTTGACGATGATGAGATCGGGGCGGCGCAGGTAGTTCTTTCGCATTCCCTTGGGAAACGGCGTCAGTGAATGGCGGCGGTTGGAGTCTTTCCCGCTGCTGCTACTGAGAAATGGCCTTGGTGTGCCTTTATCATCAAAAGGCATATCAAAACTGACCTCGGCCTTGTAGTACCACAGGAACTCATGCAGCCATTCGTCGGCAATGATCAGCCCGCTCATCACTGCCTGCCGCGCATTGATCGTGATGCGCTTGCCGGTTTTGGTGACGCCGGTGCGAACACTTGGCGTCTTGACTGCGGTATCCGCCTTGGGGGTGAGGTACAGCTTGTTGCTCGGTGCAGGCAGCTTCGCGTACTGCTTGTCTTCCTCCAGCCGAGTCATGCCGTTGCCAACCGGCTTCTGGGTTAGTGTTCCCATGGTCCTTATCCTTGCTGTTCGCTGTTGTCGTCACGCATTTCCAGCGTCAAGTCCAGCGTGCCGCCGCCCGCCAGATGCAGCGTTTCCGCTGGCACTGGTTTAGCTTCAAAGACGTCAAGCCGAGTCGATTCTGGTTGCGTGCTGATGGCAGGTAAGGTCCAGCCGTCCTTGTCGGTAAAGCCGCTGATGGTTCGGCCAGCGCCTTGCTGCAACACGTATGCGGTATTGACCAGCGGCAGCCCACTGACCTGGTCAGAGAGGTGATAGCGCGCACTGTAGGTCTGCTGGAACTTAGGTAAAGGAAGATTCATATTCGTGGGGCCGTCAAAGCTGTGACTTGCGCCCTTCACATCGATCTTGCCCGGTGCATGAATCTCGATATTCCCACCCTTCAGCCGGATATAAGCACCGCCCGCCGTTAGCAGGATTTCCTGACCGGCGTTGACGACAATTTTCTGATTGGCGGTTTTGGCCAGGTCTTTCGCCGCGTTGATATCGATGCTGTCGCTCTGCGCCTGGACCTGCACCTTGCCCTTGGCCGCAATCAGCTTCAGCGCAATCTGATCCTTCGCCCCGGCAACGAACAGGCTGATGTGCTCGCCGACGTTGTGAATCCAGCGTCTTCCCGAGGTTTGCTGGGTATCGCGCTGGGCGATCAGGTCGAGGTTGCTGCCGGCGGTGATGGCCTGGCTTTGCGGGGTGGTCTGGGCGAGGCCGGCAGGGGCGCTGACGACGATCAGCGGCTGCTGGCCGGCTTGGTCGCCTTTACCGTCTTTTGCGGTGTTCGTACCGTCGGCCCAGCTCTTCAAGGCTTCCTTCAGGTGGTGCAGGTGGCCTTGCCGGGTCTTGCCGGCCTTGGCGTTGTCCTTGATGGTTTCGGGGCCGGTTTCGACGGTGTCGGCGAGCTGGTGGGTGGCGACGTCGCCGAGGCTGCTGGCGAGTTCGAACGCGGCGTCGAGCTGGGATTGCGCTTGATTGCGATCGAGCTGGTTGCCGCCGGCACCGTTGGCGGCTTCGGTGCTGATCAGCAGGCCTTGGCCAGCGCGGATCGCGCCGTGCCGGTCGGTGCGGAGTTCGAAGCCTTCGCCGCGCGGTGTGCCCTTGCCGTCGCTGCGCGGGTGGATCAGGAAGCCCTGGTTGAGCTGGGTCTTGCCGTGCTCGCTGGAGAGCTTGGTGCGGACTTCGCCCTGCGTGTCGTCGAACAGCAGTTCGCCGTATGACCCGCCACCGTGCTCCTTGGTCTTGATGCCGGAGAGGGTCTTGTTGGCCGGCAGGCTGCCGGCACCGCTGAAGGCCGGCACCGGGTGGCTGCCGTTGTAGACGACGCCGGTGACCAGCGGCCGGTCGATGTCGCCTTCGAGGAAGTCGACCAGTACTTCCTGACCGACCCGGGGAATGAACTGGTGACCCCAGCCGGCACCGGCCGAGGGCATGGCAACGCGCAGCCAGCAGGAGGACTTGTCGTCGAGGCTGGCGCCGTACTCGGGGTGTTCCTGAGTCCGTTGCCAGTGGAACTGCACCTTGATGCGGCCGAGCTCGTCGGTGTGGACTTCGCCGGCCGAGTTTGAGTCGGCGGAACCGCCTTGGGGGCCGACGACGGTGGCAGTCTGCACGCCGCGGCTGGTCGGTTTGCTGTATGGCTGGTAGTCCGGCGTCAGCGGGATGCCGCGGCGCTGGGCGTCGAAGTCGGTGCGGAACGGCGCGTCGTTGGCCGGGTTGGTCGTTTCTGCCGGGCTGCCCAGCACGGCTTTGGACAGCTGGCTGACCAGATCGCCCGGCAGGTTGTTGCGCGCCTGCACCCGTTGGCGGGTGATGGTGAATTGCCGGTCTTCCGGGGCGTCGAAGTCGTGCGCCGGGTGGTTGTCGAGCTGGAACCATTCGCCGACGTTGAACTGCCGGACCGTGCCTTCGCCGCTGAACTGCTTGCTGAGCCTGTCGTTGGCCTGCTGGCGCAACTGGGCATAGCGGCCCAAATCCTCACCGTCACTACCGTAATACAGCGTCTGCGGATCGTAGTCTTCGAGACTCTGGCTGGCCTGCCGGCCACCATCGCCGTGGTCGACCGCGCTGTCGTCGTCGGCCGTCGAGGTGCTGACCGGCTTGTAGTCGAAGCTGGCCAGACTGACCTTGCTGGTGCCGAGCTGGCGCTTCGAATCCCAGCCGGTGATTGTATCGGCTTCCTCGGTCGCATCGGCGCGGTGGAAACGCACTTTGGCTTGGGCTGCCGCATCGAGCTGGTACGGATCGTCGAAGCCGATCAGCGTCGTGACCGGAACTTCACCGCCGGCAAAGGCAAAGCGATAGGCAATGCCTTCCTCGGCCAGCAGCCGCTGAACGAAGTCGAGATCGGATTCTCGATACTGCAGGCAATATGACCGGGGCGGATAGGCCTTGCTCAGGTCGAACTGCAGCGCAAAGCTAGCTGCCAGCAGCGGATTGCGTTCCTGGTGCTCGGCAACGACGGCCTTGACGATGTCGGGAACCGAAAGCGACTGGAACACCCGGCTGGTCCTGCGATGCCGCAGCAACGCCAGTGGCGGTTCGATCGTCAGGCCATAACGGGCAAAACCACCGTCCGAACCCAGCGACTTCACCTTGGTCACGACGCCGGTCAGTACCTGCTCGCTGTCGTCGGCGGTGTGGATGTCGACCTCGACGGCCAACCCGAGCAGCGACTTCAGCTCCAGCCCGGCATCGGCCGACAGACATTCCAGCGTGTAAAGGTAGGGCTTGCTCAGTGCCGCTTCGCCCTCGAGCACATGCGGCAGCAGCGTCTCCGGCACCGGGCCGCGTCCCTCGGCGAAGTGCAGCGACAGCAAGCGCTGGTCCTGGTTGAACGCGGCGGCGAATGACGCGAGCAGGCTGGAGAGGTCCATCGGGACGGATCGCGGGTAGGGGGAAGCTCGCGATTATCAAAACTTCATGACTATCAGTCAATTAAACTGTAATTTCGAGAAAGACACAGCCTATTATTTAGTAAGAAAAATCGCATGGCGTCGGGGCGGGGGTATGAGCTAGATGTGAAGAGTCAAGACGTTGTTTTTCGTTGCTGAGAGACGGGACATGGGCACGTGGCAGCCGATGCCGTGATGCGGACGGTGCCAGTTGTAATAATGATTCCAATACCTCAGGACTGCGCCGCGCTCATCCGAGTGTTGATAGGTTTGGCCGTAGGCCCATTCGCGCAGCGCGGACTGGATGAAGCGCTCGGCCTTGCCGTTGGTTTGCGGTCGGTAGGCGCGGGTGAACCTCTGCTTAATGCCCAGTTCAACGCAAACGCGGCCGAAGTCATGGGAGCGGAAGGCGGGCCCGTTATCGGTGATCAGGCGCTGGAGCGGTACGCCCAGCGTTTTGAAGTAGTCGTTGGCCGCACGCAGGAAGTCGATGGCGCTGGCGCGGCGCTCGTCGGGGTAGAGTCGGGTGAAGGCGATGCGACTATGGTCGTCGATCGCCACGAACAGATATTCCCAGCCGCTGTTTCGGCTGTTCTGGCGACGATCGCCGGTGATGCGATGGCCGACCTGCTCGAAGCGGGCGAGCTTCTTGATGTCAACGTGCAGCAGTTCGCCGGGCGTTTCGCGCTCGTAGCGCTGCACAGGCTCTGCGGGCTGCAGGTCGCTTAACCGCGATAGCCCTGCGTGTCGCAGCACGCGACTGACGGTTGCTTTGGACACGCCGATATAGCTTGCGATGCGAGCCTGCAGGAACAGCTTGCGACGCAATTCGATGATCGTCAGGGCAACGCTGGGCGCAATGGCACGTGGCGAGCGCTCGGGACGCGAGGATTTGTCGAGCAAGGCAGCCGCGCCGCCGACCAGATAGCGGCCCAGCCACTTGCGGGTGGTGACCGCGCTTACGCCATGGCGTGCCGCCGCCGCCGCGGTCGACAAACCATGCTCGGTGATGTCCTGAACCATTTCCAGGCGACGCAGATACGTCAGTCGGGCATTCTTATGTGTGTTCATCCGGTGTCTTGTTCTGTGACTGGGGGGTTGGCGATTTCCAGTCTCGCAGAACTTCTCCGGGTGAACACCCGAAACAACCTATTGAACCTTCACATCTAGACAGTACGCCCTGACGCCTCCTGCCTCATGGTTGCGGGGTAAGTTCAGCCTGCTGGATCGGGGGCCGTGATCGGCGTCAGCAGGCCCGAGATCGGCTTCTAAAATCCAAAAAATGGTCCAGTATCTGCGCGGCTTCCGGCCGAGGGCGACCTGTGAAAAATATTAGAAGTACGGCAGGCCAAACCGAGTAGAATCGCGCCCCTGAGTAGTAACAGCCCGTCTGAATGGGGTGCAAGGGGTCGCGAGTTCGAATCCCGCCATTCCGACCAGTAAAATCAAGGGGCTAGCTCAGGCTAGCCCCTTGTTCGTTTGTACGCCCGCCTGAGCGGGCGTTTTGCATTGGTGCGCCGGGCGGGCGCAGCGGTCGCGTTACGCGGCATACTCCGGGATGGCGGCCGGCTCTCCGCGGCCGTGCTTGCTTCCTGGGATGACGCAGATGAACGAGATGGTGATGCCCGCTGGCCTGATGGTGATTCACGGCAATCGGCCGGAGGCGCTGCGCGACCTGCTGGTCACGTGGATGCGGCGCTATCCGCTCGCACCGCTCGACAACGAGGTCATGCTGGTGCAGAGCAACGGCATTGCCCAGTGGCTGAAGCTGGCGCTGGCGCGCGATACCGGCGACGGCGGCTGCGGCATCGCCGCTGCGCTCGATCTGCAGCTGCCGTCGCGCTTTCTCTGGCAGGCCTACCGGGCGGTGCTCGGCGATCTGCCGCCGACGTCGCCGTTCGACAAGCCGCTGCTCGTCTGGCGGCTGATGCGGCTGCTGCCGGCCATGCTCGCCGAGCCCGCGTTCGTGCCGCTGGCGCGCTTTCTTGCGGGCGATGCCGATCTGCGCAAGCGCCACCAGTTGGCCGAGCGGCTGGCCGATCTGTTCGACCAGTACCAGGTTTACCGCGCCGACTGGCTGGCGGACTGGGCCGATGGCGACGATGTGCTGGCAACCAGCCGCCAGGGGCGGCAGCCCCTGCCCGAAACGCAGCGCTGGCAGCCGCGTCTGTGGCGGGCGCTGCTGGCCGACATCGGCGAGGCGCAACCGAGCCGGGCCGACATCCACCGGCGTTTTCTGGCGCAGGCCGAGACGACGACAGGCCGGCCTGCCGGCCTGCCGCAGCGGCTCCTGGTGTTCGGGATTTCATCGCTGCCGCAGCAGTCGCTCGAGGTGTTGTCGACGCTGTCGCGCTGGACCCAGGTGCTGATGTGCGTCCACAACCCGTGCGAGCACTACTGGGCGGACATCGTCGCCGACAAGGACCTGTTGCGCGCGACTCACGCACGCCAGGCGCGCAAGGCGGGCATGCCCGGGCAGATCGACGATGCGGCGCTGCATCTGCACGCCCACCCGCTGCTCGCCGCCTGGGGCAAGCAGGGGCGCGACTACATCGGCCTGCTCGACGTGCACGATGAACGCGAGCGTTACGAGCAGCGCTTTCTCGATATCCAGCAGCGCATCGACCTGTTCGAGCCCCACGGCGGCGACACCTTGCTCAGGCAGTTGCAGGACGACATCCGCGACCTGCGCCCGCTGGCGGAAAGCCGTGCGCGCTGGCCGGTGGTCGCCGCCAGCGATGCGTCGATCCGCTTCCATGTAGTGCACAGCCCGCAGCGCGAGGTCGAGGTGCTGCACGATCAGCTGCTTGCCGCACTCGCTGCCGATCCGACGCTGAATCCGCGCGACGTCATCGTCATGGTGCCGGACATCAACAGCTATGCGCCGCATATCCGCGCGGTGTTCGGCCTGCCCGGCCACGGCGATCCGCGCCATATCCCGTTCAGCCTCGCCGACGTCGGCCGGCGGCAGAACGACCCGCTGCTCGGTGCGCTCGAGCAGTTGCTGAACCTGCCGGAGTCGCGGATTGCCGTCGGCGACGTGCTCGACCTGCTCGACGTGCCGGCGGTGCGGCGGCGCTTCGGCATCGACGAGGACCAGTTGCCGCTGTTGCACCGCTGGATCGCCGACGCGAACATCCGCTGGGGCCTGCATGCCGAGCAGCGCGAAAAGCTCGAGCTGCCGCCGGGGCTGGCGCAGAACAGCTGGGACTTCGGGCTGCGGCGGATGCTGTTCGGTTACGCGGTCGGCGCCGGCGATGCCTGGGACGGCATCGAGCCGATGGACGAAATCGGCGGACTCGACGCCGCGCTGCTCGGCCCGCTGGTCCGCGTGGTCGAGCGGCTCGAAGCCGGCTGGCGCACCTTGCGCGAACCGGCGACGCCGAGCGAGTGGGGCGTACGGCTGCGGCAACTGCTCGACGACTTCTTCGACGCCGGGAGCGACGACGACGGCTTTACGCTGCTGACGCTCGACCAGGCGCTGCAGGACTGGCTGGCCGCATGCGCTGCCGCGAAGCTGGCCGATCCGCTGCCGCCGTCGGTCGTGCGCGAACACTGGCTGGCACAACTCGACCAGCCGGGGCTGAACCAGCCTTTTCTTGCCGGCGCGGTGACGTTCGCGACGCTGATGCCGATGCGCGCGATCCCGTTCCGCCACGTCTGCCTGCTCGGGATGAACGACGGCGACTACCCGCGCACGCGCGTGCCGATGGATTTCGACCTGATGGCCCGCGACTACCGGCCCGGCGACCGCTCGCGTCGCGAGGACGACCGCTACCTGTTCCTCGAGGCGCTGCTGTCGGCGCGCGATGCGCTGCACATCGGCTGGGTCGGCCGCAGCATCCACGACGACAGCGAACGGCCGCCGTCGGTGCTCGTCGCCCAGTTGCGCGACCACCTGGCCGCCGGCTGGCGCACGGAGGGCGGCGAGCTGCTCGACGCGCTGACCGTCGAGCACCGCTTGCAGCCGTTCGACCGCGCCTATTTCAGCGGCGAAGGCCGGCTGTTCAGCTATGCGTACGAGTGGCAGGGCGGCGTGGCGGATGACGACGCACACGCGGCGCTGCCGGCATGGAAGCCCGAGGCACCGCTGGCACCGTGGACGCCAGAGGCACCGCTGACACTGAAACAGCTGGCCGACTTCGTCAGGGCGCCGGTCGAGGCGTTTTTCCGCCAGCGCCTTGGCGTGTACTTCGAGCAGGCCGACCGCGCCGGCGAAGAGCACGAGCCGTTCGCGCTCGACGCGTTGCAGAACTGGCAGTTGCAGCACGAGCTGATCCAGGCGCAGCTTGTGGCGCTGCGCCGCGGCGAATCGCGCGAGGCGGCGCTGGCAAACCGGCTCGACCGGATCGCCCGGCGCGGCGAGCTGCCGGTTTTCGCCGACACCGAGCGGGCCAGGCTGGCCGAGCCGATGGACGGGCTGTTCGCACGCTACGCCGAAGCGTCGGCGGCGTGGCCCGACGAGGTTGCCGACGAAGAGATCGGCTTTGAGGCCGGGCGCGACCGGGGCACGCCGGCCGTTGCCGACTGGCTGACCGGCCTGCGGCGCAATACGGCGGGCGAGCGCGGCAGGGTACTGCTCGACAGCGGCAAGCTGATCAAGGAGCGGCATTACCGCCGCGACAAGCTGATCCCGTTCTGGATCGCGCATCTGGCCGGGCACCTGGAAGGCGAGATGACCAGCGTCATCGTCGCCAAGGACGCCACCGTCACGCTGCCGCCGCTGGCCCCGGACGAAGCCGCCGCGCACTGGCTGGCGCTGCTTGGCGCATGGAACGAAGGCATGACCCGGCCCTTGCCGCTGGCGGTGCAGACCGGCTTTGCCTGGCTCGGCCACGGCGGCAGCACCGGTACGGGCACCGACGGCGCTGCCGGCAAGGCCGCGCGCGAGTGCTACGAACTTCACGACCCCCGTTTCGGCCGCCACGCCGAACTGAACGACAGCCCCTACCTGATGCGCGCGTGGCCGGGCTTCGACGCGCTGTGGGCCGACGGTGAGTTCGCGCTGTGGGCGGACCGGCTGCTGCGGCCGCTGTCCGACGCGCTCGACGACGATGGAGACAAGGCATGAGCCCGACCGCGCTCGACGCGCTGACCTTTCCGCTGCACGGCAGCCGGCTGATCGAGGCCAGCGCCGGCACCGGCAAGACGTTCACGATCGCGGCGCTCTACGTGCGGCTGGTGCTCGGGCATGGCGGTGACGCGGCGTTCGGCCGTGCGCTGAACCCGCCCGACATCCTCGTCGTGACCTTTACCGACGCGGCGACCAAGGAGCTGCGCGACCGGATCCGCGCGCGGCTCGCCGAGGCCGCCGCGTACTTTCTCGGCGACGGCGACGGCGACGGTTTCCTGCGCGCGCTGCGCGACGATTATCCGCCGGACAGCTGGGCCGGCTGCGCGCGCAAGCTGCAGCTCGCGGCCGAATGGATGGACGAGGCGGCCGTGTCGACAATCCACGGCTGGTGTCACCGGATGCTGGCCGAGCATGCGTTCGACAGCGGCAACCTGTTCACGCAGACGCTCGAAACCGACCAGAGCGAGCTGCTTGCCGAAGTCGTGCGCGACTACTGGCGGACGTGGTACTACCCGCTCTCGCTGCCCGAGGCGGCGACCGTGCAGGGCTTCTGGCGCACGCCCGATGCGCTGCAGCAGGATCTGGCCAACGTGCTCGAACACGTCGCCGCGATCGGCGACGGCGCACCGCCACAGGTGGCGATTGCGCTGCCCGCGGAGCGGCTAGCCGAGATCAAGGCACCGTGGGCGGCATGGGTCGACGAGCTGCAGGCGTTTTTCGACGATGCTTACGCCGCCAAAAAAATCAATGGCCAGAAATGCCGGCAGGCTACGTGCAACAAAGGGCTGAACTTGTTGCGAGAATGGCGGGATACGGCGGCTCTGATTTTTCCGGTAGACGAAAAAAAGAGCGAAGGCCAATGGCGCCGGCTTGCTCCGTCTCGTCTGGCCGAGGTGTGGAAAGCAGGGGAGCCGCCTGCACATCCTGCCTTGGAGGCGATCGAACAATTGATCGCATTGCGCGACCGGCTGGTCGCATCGCGCGCCGAGCTGCTGCGCCACGCTGCGCACTGGGTCGCCGGCCGTTTCGCGGATGCGCAGCGCAAGCGCGCGCAGATGGGTTTCAACGACCTGCTGACCCGGCTCGATGCAGCGCTCGCCGGCCCCAACGGCACGCGGCTGGCCGAGCTGATCCGCAGCCAGTTTCCGGTCGCGCTGATCGACGAGTTCCAGGACACCGACCCGCTGCAGTACCGGATATTCGACACGATCTACCGCGTTGCCGACACCGACCCGTCGCGCGCGCTGGTGCTGATCGGCGACCCGAAGCAGGCGATCTACGCGTTCCGCGGCGCCGACATCCATACCTATCTGCGCGCCCGCCGTGCGACCGGCGGCCGGCACTACACGCTGGCGACCAACTACCGCTCGACGCGGGCGATGGTGGCCGCCGTCAACCGCGTCTTCGGCGCGGCCGAGCCGTACGAAGCCGGTGCCTTCCTGTTCCGCGACACGCTGCCGTTCACCGAGGTCGCCGCCAAGGGGCGCGACGATGCCTTCGTCGTCGACGGCGAAGACGTCGCCGCGCTGACGTGCTGGTTCGCCGAGCACGAGTCGCGCGGCGACTATACGCAGGCGATGGCGGCGACGTGCGCAAGCGAAATCGTCCGGCTGCTGGCTCTGGCGCAGGCGGGGCGCGCCGGTTTCGATCCGGCGGATGCGGCGGAGACGGCGCGCCGGCCGCTGAGGGCCGGCGATATCGCCGTGCTCGTCAACACCGGCAAGGAGGCACAGGCGCTGCGGCAGGCGCTGGCGGCGCGGCGTGTGCGCAGCGTTTATCTCTCCGACAAGGAGTCGGTGTTCCAGAGCCCGCAGGCCGACGAGCTGCAGCGCTGGCTCGCCGCGTGCGCCGAACCCGAGAACGACAGGCTGCTGCGCGCGGCGCTGGCGACGCCGTCGCTGGCGCTGTCGTGGGCCGACCTCGACGCGCTGGGCCAGAACGAGGCGCTGTGGGAGGCGCGCGTGCTGCAGTTCCGCGACTACCGGCAGTGCTGGCGCCGTCAGGGCGTGCTGCCGATGCTGCGCCGGCTGCTGCACGATTTCGGCGTGCCGCGGCGGCTTGCCGGCAACGAGCGCGCGCTGACCGACCTGCTCCATCTGGCCGAGCTGCTGCAACAGGCGAGCGTCCAGCTCGATGGCGAGCACGCGCTGATCCGCCATATGGCCGAACAGCGTGCCGACGAGCAGGGCGGTGGCGACGCGCGCAAGCTGCGGCTCGATAGCGATGCCGATCTGGTCAAGGTCGTCACCGTCCACAAGTCCAAGGGGCTCGAATATCCGCTGGTCTTCCTGCCGTTTGCCGGCGCCTTCCGCGTGACCAAGTCCGACGACCTGCCGCTGAAGTGGCACGACGCGCAAGGCGAGCTGCAACTGGCGCTGAGTGCCGATGCCGGCGCCGCGGCGCTGGCCGACCGCGAACGGCTCGGCGAGGACTTGCGCAAGTTCTACGTTGCGCTGACGCGCGCGCGCTATGCAACCTGGATCGGGCTGGCGCCGCTCAAGGACTTCGAGAAGAGTGCGCCCGGTTATCTGCTCGCCGGCGGCGAGCCGGTGGCCGACCTGCAGGCGGCGCTGCTGGCGCTCAAGGGCGACCGCGCCGAGATCGGCGTCGTGCCGGCGCCGCCGGCGAGCGCGGCGGTCTATGTCGACGACGCCGCCGGGCGTGCGCCCGCTCCCCGACGCCGCCCCGACCCGGCGCCGCGTGCGCCGTGGTGGATCGCCAGCTATTCGGGGCTGACGAGCGAGCGCGCCGCAGCGGCCGACTCGGCGGCCGAGGACGTCTACGCGCAGGGCCGCGAGTCGGCGCCGGACGATGCCGAGCCCATTCCGGCAGCCCAAACCCCGACGGGCGAGCTGCACGCGTTTCCGCGCGGCCCGGGGCCGGGCAGCTTCCTGCACGGCCTGCTCGAATGGGCGGGGCGGCACGGCTTCAAGTCGGCGGCGTCCGGCGCGGACGAGTGCCGTGACGAACGCCGCGACCTGATCGCGCGGCGCAGCACCGTGCGCGGCTGGGACCGCTGGATCGATCCGCTGGCCGAGTGGCTGCCACGGCTGCTGACCACGCGTTTCGCCCCACCGGATGCCGCACCGTTCACGCTGGCTGCGCTCGGCCGCTACCGGCAGGAAATGGAGTTCTGGTTCCCGGTGAGCGATGCCGACTGCGGCCGGCTCGATGCGCTGGTCCGCGCGCACACGCTCGCCGCCGCACCACGGCCGGCGCTGCTGCCCAAAAAACTCAACGGCATGCTCAAGGGCTATATCGACCTCGTGTTCGAGCACGACGGGCGCTATTACGTCGCCGATTACAAATCCAACTGGCTCGGCCCCGACGACGGCGCTTATACGCCGGCGGCGATGCGCGATGCCGTGCTCGCGCACCGCTACGAGCTGCAGTACGTGCTCTACCTGTTCGCGCTGCACCGGCTGCTCAAGGCGCGGCTGCCCGATTACGACTACGACCGCCACGTCGGCGGCGCGCTCTACCTGTTCCTGCGCGGGACGTCGGCGCCGACGCAGGGGCTGCACTTCGAGCGGCCGTCCCGCGCGCTGATCGACGAACTCGAGCTGCTGTTCGCCGCAAAGGAGGGCGTATGACGATGAACGACATGCTGGCGCTGCTCGCCGCCTGGGCCGAACGCGGCTGGCTGCGCGCGCTCGACCACGCCTTTGCCGCCTTCCTCGCCGGCGAGGCGCCCGACGCCGACCCGCTGGCCATCCTCGCCGCGGCGCTCGCCAGCCACCAGCTCGGTCGCGGCCACGTCTGCCTCGACCTGGAGGCGACACTGGCCGACAGCAGCTTCGTGCTGTCCTTGCCGCCCGACGGCGACGAGAGCGACGCGCTGCTGCCGGCCGCGGTGCTCGCCGGCGTCGACCTGCCGCGCTGGCGGCAGGCGCTGCAGCACCCGGCGCTGGTCGCCGCCGGCGACGGCAACACGCCGCTGGTGCTGGCCGGGCCGCGGCTCTACCTGCGCCGCTACTGGCGCTACGAGTGCGATGTCCGCGATGCGATCACGGCGCGGCTGGCCGATGGCGAACGGCTCCGGGCCACGCTGCCGCCGTCGCGCGCCGCGCTCGACGTGCTGTTCCCCAAGACCGGGGACCGCAGCGACTGGCAGAAGCTCGCGTGCGCGCTGGCGGCCGGCAACGCATTCAGCATCATCACCGGCGGCCCCGGCACCGGCAAGACGACGACGGTCGTCAAGCTCCTGGCGCTGCTGCAGCATCTGGCGCTCGGACACGGCGGTGCCTTGCGCATCCGGCTTGCCGCACCGACCGGCAAGGCAGCGGCGCGGCTGAACGAGTCGATCGCCGGCGCGGTGCAGAAGCTGGCGCTGGCCGGCCTGCCCGATGGCGAGCGCGTCCGCGCGGCGATCCCGACCGAGGTGACGACGCTGCACCGGCTCCTGCGGCCGATGCCGGACAGCCGGCGCTTCCGCCACCACGCCGGCAACCCGCTGGCGCTCGACGTGCTGGTGATCGACGAAGCGTCGATGATCGATCTGGAAATGATGGCCAGCGTGCTCGCAGCGCTGCCGCCAGCGGCGCGGCTGATCCTGCTCGGCGACAAGGACCAGCTCGCCTCGGTCGAGGCCGGCGCGGTGCTCGGCGAGCTGTGCCGGCACGCGCGCGAGGGCCGCTACACGCCGGCAACGCGCGACTGGCTGTTTGCGGCAACCGGCGAGGACATCGACCCGCAACTGCTCGATCTGGTCGGCGGCGATCTGGACCAGGCGGTGGCGATGCTCAGGCACAGCCACCGCTTCAGCGCCGATAGCGGCATCGGCCAGTTGGCCGAAGCGGTGAACGATGGCGACATCAAGACGGTGCGGCGAGTCTGGGAGCAAGGCCATGCCGACCTGGCGCGCTTGCCGGCGAACACCGCGCTGCGCCCCCTGGTGGTCGATGGCGCGGCCGACGGTGCGCTGGCCCGCTTCGCCGGCGACGACAAACCGGTCGGCTACCGGCATTACCTCGAACTGCTGAGGCGCGAGCAGCCGCCGGCCACCGCCGGGCAGGACGTGTTCGACGACTGGGCGCGCGCGGTGCTGAAGGCGCACGGCCAGTTCCAGATTCTGTGCGCGCTGCGGCGCGGGCCGTGGGGCGTCGAGGGGCTGAACCGGCGCATCGCGGCGCTGCTGCACGAGGATGGGCTGCTGCCGGCGCATCAGGGCTGGTATCTCGGCCGGCCGGTGCTGGTGACCAGTAACGACTACGGGCTGAAGCTGATGAACGGCGACGTCGGCATCACGCTGGCGCTGCCGCATGACGGCGGCTGGCAGCTCCGGGTCGCGTTTCCGTCCGGCGACGGCGGCATCCGCTGGGTGTTGCCGAGCCGGCTGCAGGCGGTCGAGACCGTGTTCGCGATGACGGTGCACAAGTCGCAGGGGTCGGAGTTCACCCATGCGGCGCTGCTGCTGCCCGACCGGCTGAACCCGGTGCTGACGCGCGAACTCGTCTACACCGGCATCACCCGCGCGCGCCGCTGGTTCAGCCTCGTGGGCGACCGCAAGGTGTTCGACGCGGCGATCGCGCGGCGGGTCCAGCGCGCCAGCGGCCTGCTCGACGGCTAGCCGGAGGGAGCGGGGCGGCCGGCGGGACGCTGGCCGCTGGCGGTGCTACACTGCGCACCTTTCTGAATACGGGGCCAAGTCATTGTGAATAAAGCACCTTTTTCGGGTTTGGCCCTGTCCGACGCCTTCCTTGCCAACCTGGACAGCCTCGGCTACCAGCACATGACGCCGATCCAGGCGCAGGCGCTGCCGGTGGTCCTCGACGGCCATGACCTGATCGCCCAGGCCAAGACCGGCAGCGGCAAGACCGCGGCGTTCGGCATCGGCATTCTCAATGCGCTGAACCCGCGCTTTTTCGGCATCCAGGCGCTGGTGCTGTGCCCGACGCGCGAACTGGCCGATCAGGTCGCCAAGGAGCTGCGCCGGCTGGCGCGGCACGTCGACAACGTCAAGATCATCACGCTGTGCGGCGGCACGCCGATGGGGCCGCAGATCGGCTCGCTCGAACACGGCGCGCACATCGTCGTCGGTACGCCGGGGCGGATTCGCGATCACCTCGGCCGCGGCACGGTCGACCTGTCGACGATCAGCACGCTGGTGCTCGACGAGGCCGACCGGATGGTCGACATGGGCTTCTACGAGGACATTATGGGCATCGCCAGCGCCTGCCCGAAAAAGCGCCAGACCTTGCTGTTCTCGGCGACGTACCCGGACACCATCCGCAAGGACTGCGCGCGGCTCTTGAAGCTGCCGGTCGAGATCAAGGTCGAGTCGCTGCACGACGCCAGCAAAATCGAGCAGCGCTTCTACGAGGTCGAGCACGAGGATCGCAACGCCGCGGTGGCGATGCTGCTCGATCATTACCGGCCCAAGTCGGCGCTGGCGTTCTGCAATACCAAGATCCACTGTCGCGAGCTGGTCGATGAACTGCGAGAGCGCGGTTTCTCGGCGCTGGCGCTGTATGGCGATCTGGAGCAGCGCGATCGCGACGAAATCCTGCTGCAGTTCGCCAATGGCAGCACCACTGTGCTGGTCGCGACCGACGTCGCGGCACGCGGGCTGGACATCACCACGCTCGATTACGTGATCAACGTCGACGTCTCGCGCGATACCGAAATCCACATCCACCGGATCGGCCGCACCGCGCGCGGCAAGGAGCGCGGTCTGGCGCTGAGTCTGGCGTCGCCGCAAGAGAAGAAGTGGGTCAAGCTGATCGAGGACTACCAGGGCGGCCCGGTGCGCTGGTACGGCGTCGAGACGCTTGAGCCGACGAGCGCTGCGCCGCTGCTGCCGCAGATGGTGACGCTGTGCATCGCCGGCGGCAAAAAGGACAAGCTGCGCCCCGGTGACCTGCTCGGCGCGCTGACCGGCGATGCCGGCATCAACGGCGAATGCGTCGGCAAGATCAATGTGTTCGATCACCTGACCTATGTGGCACTCGACCGGCGCATCGCCGACAAGGCCTTCCAGCGCCTGTCGCGCGGCAACATCAAGGGCCGTACCTTCAAGATGCGCTTTATCGAGGGCTGATTCCGTCAGGGCTCACGCCAGCGCACGCTGGCACAGCACCACCGCGGCGGCGGCAAGGCAGATCGCGACCAGTGCCACGAAGAGGTGATCGCAGGCGATCAGCGTCGCCTGCCGGTCGATCTGCAGCGACAGCGTGGCCAGCACCTCCGGCGTGCGCGGCAGATCCGGCGTCAGCGCCTGCATGTCGAACGCATTGATCCGGCCGACGAGGTCGTTGCGCGCGATGGCGCGGTCGGTCTGCAGCCACTGGCTGGTCATGCCGGTGCCCAGCGCAGTGGCGACCTCGCGCATGATGTTCTTCAACTGGTAAGCGTGGACGAAATCCTCCGGCTCGAAATCCAGATACGTCATCGACGCTACCTGCACCATGATCAGCGCCGTGGTCAGGCTCTGCAGCATCATCGCCGGCATCAGCGCGGCGATCGACGCACCCGGCATTGCGCCGCTTGCCAGCAGCGTGGCGGCCGACGCAAAGACCAGAAAGCCGACGGTGATCACCCGGCGCTTGCCGAAGACCCGTTTGAAGTTGAGCGTATGCACGATCACGCCCGCAAGGCCGACCAGTCCGGCCAGGCTCAGCACCATCCCGGTGGTCTGGAAATTGAAGCCCAGCCCGGCTTGCAGGAACTGCGGCACGAGGTAGTTCCAGCCGCCCGAAATCAGGTAGTACAGCGAGTAAAAGCCCAGCCCGACCAGATAGCGGCGGCTGACGAGCCGGCGGACATCCAGCCACGGGTCCGGGTGCTTGTGCAGCCAGTGGAAGGCGAAGACCAGCAGCCCGGCACCGCCGGCCAGCGCCAGCGTTTCGCCGCCGGACAGGCCGATCCGTGCCAGCCGGAAGTCCTCGATGCCGTGCAGCAGCAATAGCGCGCCGCAGCCGAACGCCAGCGCGGCCGGCCAGCCCAGCGTGCCCATCTGCGCCGTCGTCGGCGCTTTGCGGCGGCGCGGAAACACCGTCAGCACCATCGCGAACAGCGGCAACGCCACCAGCGCCTGCAGCAGAAAAATCGCCCGCCAGCCGAGATTCAGCGCCAGCTCGGCCGACACCCACGGCGCCAGCGCGGTCAGGGTGAAGCTGCCGAGGCCGAAGCCGACGAAGATCGGCAGCCGCTCGTGCGGTTCGCTGACGAGCTGGGCGGTAATGCGCGCGGCGGCGAACAGCCCGCCGCCGCCGAGTCCCTGCACGGCGCGCGCCAGCACCAGCTCGCCGATGTCGTTCGATGCCGCGCACAGCAGCGCGCCGGCGCAGAACACCAGTAGCGACAGCAGGATGTAGCGACGGAAGGTGATGCGTGTGCCGACGCGGCCGAGCACGAGGTTGGCGACGACCGCCGCGGCCGCGTAGGCGGTGATCGCCCACAGGTATTCCTCGGGCGCGGCGTGCACACCACCCTGGATGTGGGCGCCGGCGATGCCGATCATCGACGAGGCGACGAAATCGACGCCGGTGACGCAGCCGGCGGTCAGGCCGAACAGGTAGACCCGGGTACGGCCGAGTTCGGGGTGGCGGGAAAGTAGCGGGGTGGTATGCATGGTGCATTCAGGCTACGCCGCCACCGGGGCTGGAAAAACCGCCCGGAATGGATTTATTGTTCATCCATGCGAACAAAAGACTGGAACGACTGGTACTGCTTTGCCACGGTAGCGCAACTGGCCAGCTTTACCCGTGCGGCCGAGCGGCTCGAACTGCCGAAATCGTCGGTCAGCGTGGCCGTGAGCAGGCTGGAAAAGCGCGCCGGCGTGCGGCTGCTCGAACGCAGCACGCGCCGCCTGCGGCTGACCGCGGAGGGCGAACAGCTGCTGATGGCGATTGCGCCGCTGTTCACCCGGCTGGACGATATCGCCGACCACCTGCACGCCGGCGACGACCGGCTGCGCGGCGTGCTGCGCATCGCCGCGCCGTACGAGTTCGGCACCCAGCAACTGGCCGACGTGATCTGCGACGTGCTCGCCAGCCATCCCGAACTCGACATCCACGTCGACGTCAGCGCACGCCGCATCGACCCGATCGCGGACGGCTACGACATCGTTTTCGTCGTCACCGCCGACGCCTTGCCCGACTCGAGCCAGGTGGCGCGGCAGGTGTTCAGCGTCGAGCGCGGACTGTACGCGTCGCCGGCGCTGCTCGCCGCCCGGTCGCCGCTCGATCATCCGGCCGGCCTGGCGCAGTGGCCGCTGGTCGCGTCGCCGAACGAAACGCACTGGCAGTTCCGCGATGCGCAGGGAACGCCGTATGCACTGCCGCTGGCGCCGCGCTTGCGCACGCAGAACGCCGCGTTGCGGCTGCGCGCCGCAATCGAAGGGCTGGGCGTGGCGATGGTCGCGACCTCGTTCTGCGAGCAGGAAGTCAGGCGTGGCGAGCTGGTCCGGCTGTTGCCGGCGTGGCCGACCGAACCGCTGGTCGTCTACGCGCTGCTACCGGCCCGGCGGCTGATGCCGGCGCGCACGCGGCATTTTCTCGACCGGCTGGCGGCGTTTCTGCACCTAGGCCGCTGACCCCGTCCGCGGCCGGTCTGGAGCGGGGCGCGCATGGTAGAATTGTCAGCAATTCCTATTCCAATCTGCGCTTCTGGGGTCTCTCATGTCCGGCAATTCGCTCGGTTTGTTGTTCACCGTCACCTCGTTCGGCGAATCGCACGGGCCGGGCATCGGCTGCATCGTCGACGGTTGCCCGCCGGGGCTGGCATTGTCGCTCGACGACATCCAGCTCGAGCTGGACCGTCGCAAGCCGGGCACCAGCCGCCACGTCACCCAGCGCAAGGAACCGGACACGGTCGAGATCCTCTCGGGCGTGTTCGAAGGCAAGACCACCGGCACGCCGATTGCGCTGCTGATCCGCAACCAGGACCAGCGCAGCCAGGACTACGGCAAGATCGTCGAGACCTTCCGCCCCGGCCACGCCGACTACACCTACTGGCACAAGTACGGCATTCGCGACTACCGCGGCGGTGGCCGCAGCTCGGCGCGCGAAACCGCCGTGCGCGTTGCCGCCGGCGCAATCGCCAAGAAGTGGCTGTCGGAGAAGTTCGGCATCGTCATCCGCGGCTACATGAGCCAGCTCGGCGAGATCGAGATTCCGTTCGAGAGCTGGGACCAGGTCGGCGACAACGCCTTCTTCGCGCCGAACAACGCCATCGTCCCGCAGCTCGAGGACTACATGGACCTCGTCCGTAGCGAGCGCGATTCGGTCGGCGCGAAGATCACCGTCGTCGCCGAGAACGTGCCGGTCGGCTGGGGCGAGCCGGTGTACGACCGTCTCGATGCCGACATTGCCTACAACATGATGAACATCAACGCGGTGAAGGGGGTCGAGATCGGCGCCGGTTTCGCCAGCGTCGCCCAGCGCGGCTCGGTGCACTGCGACGAGCTGACGCCGCAGGGCTTTGCGACCAACCACGCCGGCGGCGTGCTCGGCGGCATTTCCAGCGGCCAGGATATCGTCGTCAATCTCGCGGTCAAACCGACATCGAGCATCGCGCAGGAACGCCGTTCGATCGACAAGCAGGGCAACCCGGTGATGATGGCGACGACCGGCCGCCACGACCCGTGCGTCGGCATCCGTGCGACGCCGATCGCCGAGGCGATGCTGGCGCTGACGCTGATCGACCACGCGCTGCGCCACCGCGCCCAGTGCGGCGACGTCGTCGTCGACACGCCGCGGATTCCGGGCAAGATCGCCTGATCGGAGGTTCATGATGCGTGCGCTTGTCTTTCTGGCCATGCTGGCGCTGCTCGCCGGCTGCGCCACGACGCCGCCGACGTTCAACGCCGAAGTCAGCGTGCGCCACCAGATGGCATCCGAAGTCGCCGGCAAGCGCTTCGCGTTCAAGCGCGACGCCAGCCAGGCGCAAAGCCTGCTGCAGCGCGATGTCGAGCACGATGTCGCCGTCGCGCTCGAGGGCTACGGGCTGGTGCAGGAAAGCAGTCCGGCCCGGGCCGACTGGCTGGTCGAGCTTGCCTATGGCGTCGACGACGGCAAGACGGTGACCTACAACCAGCCGGTCTGGGGTACGACCTATTACACCTACTACCGGCGCGTCTACAGCGGCAACAGCTACGTCATCGTGCCGTACTACTATCCGAGCACCGAGGTCGTCGGCAGCCAGCCTGTGTCCGAAACCGTCTACACGCGCTACCTCGCCGTCGACATCTACGACCGCAAGGCGCTGGCGCGCAACGAGTTCGCCAAGCTGTACGAGGGTGAAGCGAAGAACCGCAGCGGCAGCGGCAAGTTCGACAACGCGCTGCCCTACCTGACCCGCTCGCTGTTCCAGACCTTCCCCGGCACGGCCGGTACGCGCACGGTACGCTTGCCGCTGCCGCCGCAACCTTGATAAAGACAGCATGACGCCCGATCAGTACTGCGAAGACAAGGCCGCCAAGAGCGGTTCGAGCTTCTACTACAGCTTCCGCTTCCTGCCGCTCGACAAGCGTCGCGCGATCACCGCGCTGTATGCCTTCTGCCGCGAGGTCGACGACGTGGTCGACGAGACCCACGACGAAGGCGTCGCGCGCACCACGCTGAACTGGTGGCGCGGCGAGATCGACCAGCTCTACGCCGGCAATCCGCAGCACCCGGTGACGCGCGCGCTGCTGCCGGTGCTCAAGACCTTCAACCTGAGCCGCGAGCATTTCCTCGAGATCATCGACGGCATGGAAATGGACCTCGACCAGGCGCGCTACGCCAGCTTCAAGGACCTGCAGCTCTACTGCTACCGCGTCGCGTCGGTCGTCGGGCTGATGGCCGCCGAGATCTTCGGCTACACCGACCGCAAGACGCTCAAGTACGCGCACGACCTCGGCATCGCCTTCCAGCTGACCAACATCATCCGCGACGTCGGCGAAGACGCGCGCCGCGGCCGGCTCTACCTGCCGGTCGACGAGCTGCAGCGCTACAACGTGCCGGCGGCTGACGTGTTCAACTTCCGCCAGACCGCCGAGTTCAAGTCGCTGATGGCCTTCCAGATCGACCGTGCCGAACAGTACTACCGGCAGGCGTTCGAGCTGCTGCCCGAGATGGATCGCAAGGCGCAGCGCCCGGGCCTCCTGATGGCGGCGATCTACCGCGCAACGCTAGCCGAAATCCGCCGCGACGGCGCCGACAAGGTGCTCAACCAGCGCTTGAGCCTGACGCCGATCCGCAAGCTGTGGCTGGCGTGGAAGACGTGGTGGTTCGGTTGAGCCTGATCGGCGCGGCTGTGTAGCGCGAGAGGACGCCCAGTGATTCCAACCCTTCCGCTGCGCTCTACATTCCCTCCCCCTGCCAGGGGGAGGGCCAGGGAGGGGGTAGGCCGGTGACCCTGCATCGAATCCCTCCCGATCAAACCGCTTTCGCCCGCAAGCTTCGCGCCGAAGCGACCGACGCCGAACGGCGGCTCTGGACCGGCTTGCGCGGCCGGCAGCTCGGCGGCTTCCGGTTCCGCCGCCAGCATCCGCTCGGCCCCTATATTGTCGACTTTGTCTGTCTTGATGCGGGGCTGATCGTCGAGCTCGACGGCGGCCAGCACGCCTCGCAGGCGCAGTCCGACGAAAATCGAACTCACGCCTTGAACCGGCTCGGATTCCGCGTCCTCCGCTACTGGAACGATCAGGTTTTGCGCGAAACCGGGGCGGTCTTGGCGGATATTCTGGCTCGCCTGTCGGAGCTACCCCCACCCCAACCCTCCCCCTGTGAGGGGGAGGGAGAGTGAGTCCGCTCGGAGGGCAGGGATTCCTGCTCCTGCACGGGGCGTGCATAAGCAGTCGCGGCGGATGCGGGAGGCGCTCCTCTTCAATGAGGGGCATGAGTCCGCTCAGTAATCAATCACTGACGATTCACGTTCCCTCCCCCTTGCAGGGGGAGGGGCAGGGAGGGGGTAAGCTGTTGGATTGGTCTTTGACGGAGCAGCAGACATGAGCCAGATCGCCATCCTCGGCGGCGGCTACGCCGGTATGGCCGCTGCGGTCGGGCTGGCCGACGCCGGCATGCGGGTGACGGTGTTCGAGGCCGGGCCGGTGCTCGGCGGCCGGGCGCGGCGAATCAGCGTCGACGGCCGCGAGATCGACAACGGCCAGCACCTGCTGATCGGCGCGTATTCCGAGTTGCTGGCACTGATGCGGCGCGTCGGCGTCGATCCGGACGCGGCCTTCCTGCGCACGCCGCTCGATCTGGCTGTCGTCCCCGGTTTCCGGCTGCGCGCACCGCGCCTGCCGGCGCCGCTGCATCTGGCCGCTGGGCTGATCGGTGCCAAGGGCTTGCGCTGGCGCGAGCGCTGGGCGCTGATCCGGGCGGTGCGTGCGGCCGAGGGCGCACGCTGGCGGCTGGATGCCGATCTGCCGGTCGCCGCCTGGCTGGACGCACAGCGGCAGCCCGCGCGGCTGGTCGAAGCGTTCTGGCGGCCGCTGACCGTGGCGGCACTGAATACGCCGCTGGAGTCCGCGTCGGCACAGGTGCTGTTCAACGTGCTGCGCGACAGCCTGGGCGGATCGCGGCCGGCGTCCGACCTGCTGTTCCCGAAGCTCGATTTCTCAGCGCTGTTTCCCGATGCCGCCGCCGCTTACGTTGCGGCGCGGGGCGGCGAGGTGCGCCTGAGCACGTCGGTGCGGCAACTGGCGCGTGCCGGCGATGGCTGGCGCGTCAATGACGAAGCCTTCGACGGCGTGGTCTGCGCCTTGCCGCCGCACCGTGCCGGCATGGCGCTGGACGGCATCGATGCCGCGCTGGTCGCGCGACTGAACGCGTGGGACTACCAGCCCATCGTCACGGTCTATCTGCAGTACCCGGCGTCGGTGGCGCTGCCGCAGCCGATGGTCGGCATTGCCGCCGGGATCGGCCAGTGGATCTTCGACCGCGGCCAGACGCACGACCAGCCAGGGCTGATCGCCGTGGTGCTGTCGGCGCGCGGTGCGCACTCGGCGTGGACGCAGGCGCAACTGGCCGCCGAGGTGGTAACGGAACTCGATACGCACTTCGGCTGGGGCGAACCCGGCTGGCGGCGGGTGATCGCCGAAAAGCGCGCCACCTTTGCCGCGACGCCGGGTCTTTGGCGGCCGGACAATGCAACCGCCGAGCCGACCCTGTGGCTGGCCGGCGACTACACCGCCGGCGATTATCCGGCGACGCTCGAAGGTGCAATCCGCAGCGGCCGGGCGGCAAGCCGTGGGATAATCGCGGCATTCTCAGCAGGAACAACGATATGAGCGAGTGGAAAGACTATCAGGTGCCCGCCGACGCTTTTGCCGGTCGGGTCATTCTCGTCACCGGTGCCGGCCAGGGTGTCGGCGCAGCCGCGGCGCGTGCGCTGGCGCGGCAGGGCGCGACGGTGATCCTGCTCGGGCGCAGCGAGAAGAAGCTGACCCGCGTCTACGACGACATCGTCGCCGCCGGCGGCCCGGAGCCGGCCGCGGTGCCGATGGACCTCGCCAAGATCGGCGAATCCGAGATCGCCCAGCTCGGCGTGCTGATCAACAAGGAGTTCGGCCGGCTCGACGGCATCCTGCACGCCGCCAACGGCTTCACCTTCCTCTCGCCCTTGTCGAACCAGAAGCTCGACGAATGGGTCGAGCAGTTCCGCGTCAACGTCGCCGCACCGTTCGCGATCACCCGCGGGCTGATGCCGCTGCTGACGCAGGCGCCCGATGCGGCGGTACTGGTGATCGGCGAGGAGCACGCGCTCGATGCCAAGGCCTACTGGGGCGGCTTCAGCGTGTCGAAGATCGGCCAGCAGAACTGGGTCAGGATCGCCGCCGACGAGTGGGAGGCATATCCGCAACTGCGGATCAACTGGCTGATTCCGGGCGCGATCCACTCGCCGTTCCGCACCAAGTCGCATCCGGGCGAGTCGCCGGAAACGCTGACCAGCATCGAAGCCCTTGTTCCGTCACTGCTTTATTGGCTTGGCCCGGCCAGTCTCGGCCAGAGCGGAAAGACGCTGCTGTTCAAAAGTTGAGCACATTTATTGTCAATATTCACTATGAACTTATTGCGAAAATGAGACACTTACTACGTGTGACTCGGGCGCAAGCCCGGAGCGGACCGGTTTGAGCGAAGCCGGTTTGCTTGAGCGTCTCATCTCTCCCTGTAGCAAGTTCCACCCCGCCGCGTGCGGGGTGTTTTTTTGCCTGCAAGCGGCGTGCGCCATGCTAGCCTCGGGTTCACAGGAGGATGGGCATGAACAAGGATGCATTGCTGAACATGCTGGCGAGCGGACGCGACAACGCCATGCTGCGGCTGTCGCTCGGTACGCTGTATCTGAACGACGGCGAACCGGCGAGTGCCGTCGAGCATCTGCGCAAGGCCATCGAGATCGATCCGGCGTATTCGGCCGCGTACAAACTGCTCGGCAAGGCGCTGCTGCAGCACGGCCGGACCGACGACGCCGAAGCCGCGTGGCGCGACGGGCTGGCGGTGGCCGAGCGCCGCGGCGACATGCAGACCGTGCGCGAGATCACCGTCTTCCTCAAGCGCATCGACAAGGCACGCTCCGGCTGAGCCGCACCGGCAGGCCATTTTGCCGCGATGCAGAACAGCGTTGCCGGTACAATCGGGCATGCATTTCATTCCCCGTTTTCCGTCATGACGCTTGCCGAGCTTTTTGCCGACAACGGCCCGCTGGCCGAGGCTTTTCCCGGCTACAAACTGCGGCCGCAGCAGCTGCAGATGGCCGAGGCCGTCGAGGCGACGCTGAACGAGCGCGGCCAACTGATCGCCGAGGCCGGTACCGGTACCGGCAAGACCTTTGCCTACCTCGTCCCGGCGCTGCTGTCCGGCGGCAAGGTCATCGTCTCGACCGGGACCAAGACGCTGCAGGACCAGCTGTTCGCGCGCGACATTCCGACGGTGCGCGACATCCTCAAGGTGCCGGTGACGATCGCACTGCTCAAGGGGCGCGGCAACTACGTCTGCCACCACCACCTCGAGCAGGCGCGCCACAACGGCCGCTTCCGCTCGCGGGAAGACATCGTCGACCTGCAGAAGATCGAGCAGTACGCCCGGCTGACCCAGTCCGGCGACAAGGCCGGCTGTACCGGCGTTGCCGAGGATGCGGCGATCTGGTCGCAGGTGACGAGCACGCGCGACAACTGCCTCGGCCAGGACTGTCCGCAGCACAAGGACTGCTTCGTGCTCAAGGCGCGCAAGGACGCGCAGGAGGCCGACGTCGTCGTCGTCAACCACCACCTGTTCTTTGCCGATGTCTGGCTGCGCGATGAAGGCGCCGGCGAGCTGCTGCCGGCGTGCAATGCGGTGATCTTCGACGAGGCGCACCAGCTGCCCGACGTCGCCAGCCTGTTCTTCGGCCAGACGATCGCCTCGGGCCAACTGGTCGAACTGGCGCGCGACGCCCGCGCCGAAGCACTGGTCATCGCCAAGGACTACGTGCACCTGCCGCAGGCGAGCGAGGCGCTGGAAAAGGTCGTCCGCGATTTCCGCCTTGCGTTCAGGCCCGAGCCGGCCAAGCATCCGCAGCACGAGCTCGCCGACAAGTACCCGAAGTACGCCGACGCGCTCGATGCGCTGATGCTCAGGCTGACCGAGCTGGCCGCCGAGCTGGAAAAGCAGGCCGAGCGTGGCGAGACGCTCGCCAAGTGTTTCGAGCGCGCCAAGGCGCTGCGCGAGACGCTGGCGCTGTGGTGCGAGCCGGACGACAAGGACGCGGTGCACTGGATCGACATCACGCCGAACGGCTTCCTGCTGCACGCAACGCCGCTGAACATTGCCGAACTGTTCCGCAAGCAGCTCTACGCCGGCCAGAAGGCGTGGGTGTTCGCGTCGGCGACGCTGGCGGTCAACAACAGCTTCAAGCATTTCCAGCACGAGCTGGGCCTGTGGGACGCGCGCTGCGAAACCTGGGACAGCCCGTTCGACTACAAGCAGCAGGCCGCGCTTTACGTGCCGCGCGACATGCCGCAAGCCAACTCGCCCGAGTTCACCGCCAAGGTGGTCGAGCGCGCCTGGCCGCTGCTGCAGCTGACGCAAGGCCACGCCTTCCTGCTGTTTACCTCGCTGCGGGCCATGCGCGAGGCGCATGAACTGGTCACGCAACGGCTCAAGGACGCCGGACTCGACTGGCCGGTGCTGCTGCAGGGGCAGGGCAGCCGGACCGAACTTCTGGACAAGTTCCGTGCCTCGCCGAACGCCATCCTCGTCGCCAGCCAGACGTTCTGGGAAGGCATCGACGTGCGCGGCGAGCAGCTCTCGCTGGTGGTGATCGACAAGCTGCCGTTCTCGCCGCCCGACGACCCGGTGCTGTCGGCGCGGGTCGAGCAACTGGCCAAGGAAGGCCGCAACGCCTTCATCGACTACCAGCTGCCGCATGCGGCGATCACGCTCAAGCAGGGTGCCGGCCGGCTGATCCGCGACGAAACCGACACCGGCATCCTGATGATTGCCGACAACCGGCTGGTCGACAAACCGTACGGCAAGGTGCTGTGGAAGAGCCTGCCGCCGATGTTCCGCACCCGCGAACTCGATACCGTCCAACGCTTCTTCGAGGCAAAGCGCCGCCGTGAAACGCCGTAAACCGCAGGGCGGCTTCCTCCGCCGGATCAAACAGCTGCTGGTCCTGATCGTGCTGCTGGCGCTGGCCGCCGCTGGCGGCCTGTTCTGGTACGCGGTGACGCCGCAGTCGCAGGCCGTGCCGCTGACGTTCAACGTCGGCCCCGGCAGTGTCACCCGGATCGCCGACCAGCTCGAAAGGCAGGGGGCGACCGATTCGGCGCTGCTGTTCCGCGTGCTGGCGCAGCTGTCGGGCAAGGAGACGCGCCTCAAGGCCGGCGTCTACCGCATCGACGCGCCGGCGAGCCCGTGGCAGCTGATCGACAAGCTGGCGCGCGGCGACGTGATCGAGGTCGCGTTCACCATCGTCGAGGGCTGGAGCTGGCGCGACCTGAAAAAGGCGCTGATCGCCGAAAACCGGCTGGGCAACGATCTGGCGGCACTCGACGACGCGGCGCTGCTCAAGGCGCTGAACATCGACGCCAGCACGCCGGAAGGGCAGTTCTTTCCCGATACCTACCACGTGAATCCGGGCAGCGCCGAGCTGGCCCTGCTCGAGCGTGCGCACGCGCGGATGAAGGCCAAGCTCGGTGCCGCCTGGGCGCAGCGCGCACCCGATCTGCCGCTGAAATCGCCGGGCGATGTGCTGGTGCTGGCATCGCTGGTCGAAAAGGAAACCGGCCAGGACAGCGACCGGCCGATGGTCGCCGGCGTCTTCGTCAACCGGCTCAAGCTGGGCATGCGGCTGCAGACCGACCCGACGGTGATCTACGGCATGGGCGAGGCCTACGCGGGCAAGCTGCGCAAGGTCGACTTGCAGACCGATACGCCGTACAACACCTACACCCGCGCCGGCCTGCCGCCGACACCGATCGCGATGCCCGGCGAGGCGGCGCTGATCGCCGCGGTACGCCCGGCGGCAACGCAGGCGCTGTACTTCGTCTCGCGCGGCGACGGCAGCTCGCAGTTCTCCAGCAGCCTCGAGGAACACAACAGCGCGGTGAACCGCTACATCCGCGGCCGCTGAGCGTCGCCGGCCCGCTCGCCGAGCCGGCCGAGCGCGTCGGCAAAGGCGTCGACCGCCGCCCAGTCGGTGTATTCGACCACGGCGGCCGGATCGGTCGGGCCGCCGCTCATCGCCATGATCAGCCGGATCATCAAGCGGTCGAACCAGCGGTAGCGCGGGTAGTCGAGCCGGCCGGCAAAGGCCGTCGCCAGCGCCGGCTGCAGGGCATGCCTGGCCAGCCAGCGGCGCAGATAGGCATTCCCCTCGGCGCCGTGCCTGCCCGGCTTGCGTGCACTGAGGTTGACCGAGGCGATCGCCAGCGGCTTGCGCTTCAGCATTGCGGCCTCGCGTTGCAGGAAATGCTCGGCCTCGGGCAGGTGCCGGCCGTACCGTACCGCGGCGATTACGACGACGGCACCGGCACCGGCCAGCTCGGCCGCGGCGGGCTGGCGCCGGCTCAGGTCGCAGCACTGCACCACGCCCCCGATGCGCCGTGCGGCAATGCGCCCGGCGATCTTCGCCGCCTGGCCATCGCGGCTGGCATAACAGATCAGCAGTGTCTCCATGCCCGCAAGCGTACACGGCCAGCCACGCCCGCGCCTTGCGTCCGGTCATGCCGGACGATTGGTAGTCTCAGGGAAAGTCACTACACAAAAATGCTTGATGCAAATGTTGCGCTGCGTAAAATCAAACTACGGTTTCGCCCTGGCAGATGGACTGCCCGCACCGGAATACGGAGCGCTGGCTAGGCCGAGAATGAGCGTCCCCGGGTAGAGCAACGGGGATGATGGGCGCCATATTCAAGGCGCTGACTGGGCTGCCAGACCATGGTGGCAACGGATCGCGGCGACCTACCCACAACCGCCGACGATCGCAACTCGTTCGACCCCCGGGCGGGGGAAGCAAGGCTTGCCCTGCCTGCCGATGAGGTGGTTATTGCACTGCGGCGTAGTGCCCGCAATGCGATTACAAGGAGGTCGTCATGAATGGACAGGAGAACAGGGCGGATGTGCGCGGGGGGGGCGGCCATGAAGTGGTCCGCTGCCGCGATTGCGGCATCACCCATCAGCGTGTCAACGCCCTCGGCGTATGCACGGCCTGCATGACCATGCGGGCACTCGATTATGCGGCCAGACGCCACAGCGCCAACGTGGCGTGCCGCAACTGAACATCGGTCCGGCCCCGGCCGGGACGTTGTAGCACGGCAATCATCACGGCAACTTAGACCGCGCCCGCAAGGCGCGGTTTTTTTTGCCCAGACCGGGCGAAAAAAACGGGCCTTGCGGCCCGTTGATTGGATCGTGGCGATCAGTGGATGCCGCCGCTTTCCTTGTAGCGCCCTTCAAGCCAGCTCACCCCGGCGGCCATGATCAGCGTCAGGATCAGGTAGAGGAACGAGATCGCCAGATACGGTTCCCAGTAGCGCGAGTACGCGCCGGCAACGGTCCGCGCCGCGTAGGCGAGTTCGGCGAGGCCGATCGCCGACACGAGCGAGCTGTCCTTGAGCAGCATGATCGCCTCGTTGCCCAGCGGCGGCAGCATCCGGCGGAACGCCTGCGGAATGATGACGAAGCGCATCGTCTGCCAGTAGTTCATGCCGAGCGAACGGCTGGCCTCGAACTGGCCCTTGGCGATCGACTGGATGCCGGCGCGGAAGATCTCGGTGATGTAGGCGCCCGAGTTCAGCGTCAGCGCAACCAGACCGGACATGAACGCGCCATGCTCCTGCCGCAGCTCGGCCGCGAGGTCGCCGCTGAGCAGCAGGCCGTCGACCGGATGGACCAGCAGTGGCATCACCGCGAAGTGGATCAGCAGGATCTGCACGAACAGCGGCGTGCCGCGGAAGAAGGTCACGTAGGCGTTGGCCGGCCAGCGCACCAGGCAGCGGACGACGTACTTCCACGGACCATGTTTGACCTCAGCGAGCCGGGCCATGCCCATGAACAGGCCGATCAGGGTGCCGAGCACCACGGCGATCAGCGTGATGCCGAGGGTCATCTTGATACCGTCGATGAACAGCGCACGGTATTCCCAGATCATCTGCAGCTGGAAGTGCTGCATCAGCGGCACGCTTTGCTGGACTTGCGTCCAGAATTGGTCAAAGTTCATGTTGTTCAGTGTGGTTCAGCATAAAAGAAGCGCAGCTGCGGGCTGCGCTTCGTGCCGGGATTTTACCGCGGACGGGGTTTACTTGCCGAAGTACTTTTTATAGATCTTGTCGTAGCTGCCGTCTGCCTTGATCGCCGCCAAACCCTTGTTGATCTGTACCAGCAGCGCCTTGTTGCCCTTCTTGACCGCAAAGCCGTAGTACTCCTTGGCAAAGCTCGTATCGTCGATCACCTTGAGCTTGTCGCCCTTGTTGTTGGTGATGAAGTTGACGACGACGCCGTTGTCGGCAACGACGGCGTCGACCCCGCCGTTCTGCAGCTCCTTCAGCGCCAGCGGCGTCGATTCGAAACGCCGGATGTTCGGATTGGTCTTGCCGACGAGCTTCTGCACGATCTCGTCGCCGGTGGTGCCGGTCTGCACGCCGATCTTCCTGTTCTTCAGGTCGGTGAACCGCGCGACCTTGCTGCCCGGGCCGACCGCGATCAGCTGCTTGGCCTCGAAATACGGATCGGAAAAGTCCATCGTCATCCTGCGCTCGGGCGTGATCGTCACCGCCGAGGCGACGATGTCGCGGTCGCCGGTCGACAGCGTGGCGAAGATGCCTTCCCACGGCGTATTGACGAACCTGACCTTGAAGCCCGCCTTGGCCGCGACGGCACTCAGCACCTCGATGTCGAAGCCGACGGCCTCCTGTTTTTCGTTCAGCGACTCGAACGGCGCATAGGCTGCATCGGTGGCGACCTGGTAGACCTTGTCGGCGGCACGGGCCGGCGTGGCCGCGAGCAGGGCGGCGGCCATCAGTCCGGCCAGTCCGGCAAGCAGGGCAGGGGCGGTCGGTTTCATTGGAGGCGTCCTTTTCTTGAATGGGCAGGGAAGCCGCTGTCGCGGCGACAAGGCTTACATGGGCCTCTTTTTTTGAGCCTAGGGCCGAGGGCAGGGACGCAGTATTGGGAGATTCCCTAGGAGCAGAGATGCATCCAGGTGATTGATTTCAAATGATTTCCGATTGTCATTTTTGTGCTTTCCTGCTGATGGTGTTTTCGTAAGAAAACAGCCATTCCGATCACGCGGACGAAAAAAAACCGCCCCGAAGGGCGGTTTTCATTCCGTCGGCATCGATCAGACGTCGCGGGTCTCGATCTGCACCAGTGGTGCGCTGTCGGTCACGACTGTTGCGTCGGCGTGACGGCGCGGCGCACGCACCGGTGCCGGCGTTTCGGCCGCGACGGTTGCAGCCTGAACGGTTTCCACTTGTTGCAACGTGGCTGCTTCGGCCTGGGCCTGGGCCTTGGGCGCATCGCTGCGGCGACGGCGGCGCGGCTTGGCCTCGACTTCGACAGCTTCCGGAGCAACGTCGTTGCGCGTCGACACCATCACCAGACCGACGGCATCCGGCGTTGCGACCGCCGCTGCAGCACGTACCGGCTCGGCAGCGGGCTCGAACGGCAGGCCGGCTTGGCTCGGGGCCACAGCCGGTTCGGCGACGGCAACAGGCTCGGCGACGGCAACAGGTTCGGCGACAACGGCCGGCTCGGCGACCGGGGTCGGTTCGGCCGGTGCCGAAACGGCTTCGGCAGCGGTTTCCGGTTCGGCAACCACTTCGGCCTCGGCAACGGTTTCCGCTGCGGGCTCGGCTGCAGCTGCGGTCGCAACGGCGGCCGGCGGTGTTTCAACGGCCGGAGCCTCGACGACGACAGGCGCAGCGACGACAGGTGCCGCGACAACAGCCGCAGCGACTTCGGTCACCGGTGCCACGGTCTCGCCAGCGTCGGCACCGCCTTCGACTTGCGATTCGGCCTGCTCGGCGCGCTCGCCACGGCTGCCGCCGCGACGGCCACGACGACGACGGCTGCGGCCTTCGCCTTCGGCCTGCACGGCCGGTGCTTCGTCGGTCGGTGCCGCGGTGATCGCTGCCATTTCGATCTCGGCCACTTCATCCTTCACCGGCGCCGGCTGTGGGGCACGCTCGCTGCGCGGTGCGCGCGGCTGGCGCGGTTCACGCTGTTCGCGCGGTTCGCGCGGTTCGCGGGCCTCGCGTTCGCTGCGGCCTTCGCCACGCTCGCCGCGTTCGCCACGCTGCTGTTCGCGTGCTTCGTTGCGCTGCTGGCGGGCGTTCAGATCTTCCTCGATCCGCGGTGCCTTGCTGCGGCGTTCACCGCGCTGCTCGTTGCGGTTGTCGTTGCGCTCGCCACGTTCACCACGACCTTCGCTGCGCTCGGTACGCTCGCCGCGTTCACCACGGCCCTCGCGACGGTCGCCGCGCTCGCCACGACGGTCGCCGCGGTCGCTGCGTTCACCGCGACGGTTGCCGCTGTTCGACTGGGCACGCTTGGCCGGCTCGGCCTGCGGTGCCGGGGTGGCAGCGGCTTCGGGCTCGCCACGGAACCAACTGATGACGCGGGTCCACAGCGACGGACCGGCGCTGACCACCGGCGCCGCTTCGGGCTGGATGGTGTCCTGCTTCGAGATCGGCGCGGGCTGCGCCGGCGTGATGCCCTTGACCGCGGCTTCCGGACGCTTGGCCTGTTCTTCCTTGGCACGGCCCGGCTGATAGCCTTCCTCGCTCGGCGCTTCGACCATCTTGTACGACGGACGCGATTCGTCGAGCAGGTTCAGGTCGTCGTGACGCAGGCGGACGATGTCGTAGTTCGGCGTTTCCAGATGCATGTTCGGGATCAGGACGACGCCGACCTTGAGGCGGGCTTCGACCGCGAACAGCTCGCTGCGCTTCTCGTTCAGCAGGAAGGTCGCGACGTCGACCGGCACCTGCGCGTGGATCGCGCCGGTATTGTCCTTCATCGCTTCTTCTTGAATGATGCGCAGGATGTGCAGCGCCGACGATTCGGTGCCGCGGATGAAACCGGTGCCGTGGCAGCGCGGGCAGGCGATGTGCGTGGTTTCTTCGAGCGACGGCTGCAGGCGCTGGCGCGACAGTTCCATCAGGCCGAAGCGGCTGATCTTGCCGGTCTGCACGCGGGCGCGGTCGTGATGCAGCGCATCGCGCAGGCGGTTCTCGACCTCGCGCTGGTTCTTCGGGTTTTCCATGTCGATGAAGTCGATGACGATCAGGCCGCCGACGTCGCGAAGACGCATCTGGCGGGCGATTTCATCGGCGGCCTCGAGGTTGGTCCGCGCTGCGGTTTCCTCGATGTCCGAACCCTTGGTTGCACGTGCCGAGTTGACGTCGATCGAGTACAGCGCCTCGGTCTTGTCGATGACGATGGCACCGCCCGACGGCAGCGAGACTTCGCGGGCGAAGGCGGTTTCGATCTGGTGCTCGATCTGGAAGCGCGAGAACAGCGGTACGTCGTCCTGGTAGAGCTTGACCCGGTTGACGTTGCCCGGCATCACATGGCTCATGAACTGGCGGGCCTGTTCGTAGATGTCGGCCTTGTCGATGAGGATTTCGCCGATCTCGGGCTGGAAGTAGTCGCGGATCGCGCGGATGACGAGGCTCGATTCCTGATAGATCAGGAAGGCGCCGTTCTGCGACGTCGCAGCGCCTTCGATCGCGTGCCACAGTTGCAGCAGGTAGTTCAGGTCCCACTGCAGCTCTTCGGCGGCGCGGCCGATCGCTGCGGTACGGGCGATCAGGCTCATGCCTTGCGGCGTTTCGAGCTGGTCCATCGCCGCGCGCAGTTCCTGGCGCTCGTCACCCTCGATACGGCGCGAAACGCCACCACCGCGCGGGTTGTTCGGCATCAGCACGAGGTAACGGCCGGCGAGGCTGATGTAGGTGGTCAGCGCTGCGCCCTTGTTGCCGCGTTCGTCCTTTTCGACCTGGACGATCAGCTCCTGGCCTTCGCGCAACTGGTCGGCGACGCGGCCGCGGCCACCGTCGTCGGACATGTACGAGCGGGCGATTTCCTTGAACGGCAGGAAGCCGTGACGATCGCAACCGTAGTCGACGAAGCAGGCTTCGAGGCTGGGTTCGATCCGGGTGATGACACCCTTGTAGATGTTCGATTTCCGTTGTTCCTTGCCAACGGTCTCGATGTCGAGGTCGATCAGCTTCTGACCGTCGACGATCGCAACGCGCAGCTCTTCGGCCTGCGTTGCGTTGAACAGCATGCGTTTCATGAGGGCTCCTGCACGCACTGACGGCAGGGACGCCCGGCTACGCCAGCCGCCCGGCTAGCGGGATGTCGCGGGACGCCAATGGGGCGTCCGGCGCATCTTGCGGAAAAGACTGTTGCGGGGCGACGGGGGGTGTTCTGGCTCCAGAATCTGACTATTTGAGGGTCAATGTCGGGGCCGGCTTGGCCGGGCTGACCGACGCCAACAGGAGGGCGCCGGCGGGAATCCGATGAGTGCGTGAATGGTATGAATCAATTACCATCGCTACTTATTTTGCGGTGAGCGAAATTAACCGCAACCCGGGACTTGGCCCCCGAAGCAGGACGTCTGGCGATGCCCGCGCGCTCACTCCGGGCCCGATATCGGGGCGGAGGGGTACAGCATGCTGTACGGCGGGAAGGGAGTCGCCGGCGTATCCGGGCGAAGGGGCAAAGAACGGGATGAAAAACGGGCCGCATTGAATGGCCGGCGCTGACCGGATGGCGTCGCAGCGATTTCGCCTGCGAGGCCTGCAAAAACGGGCAGCGTGCCAACGAGTATAAGTCAATATGTCTGAAACGAGCAAAGCGTCTGTTACATTCGTTGAGATCGGCCCCGAAGAGGCCGGACAGCGCCTCGACAACTACCTGATCCGGCGGCTCAAGGGCGTGCCGAAAAGCCACATCTACCGGATCGTCCGCGGTGGCGAGGTGCGGGTCAACAAGGGCCGGACCGACGTCACCTACCGGCTGGCCGAGGGCGACGTGCTGCGGATTCCGCCGGTGCGCGTCGCCGAGAAACCGGCGAGCACGGCGGTGCAGGCGGCCAGCGGCCAGCTCGAGCTGGAGGTCGTGTTCGAGGACGACGCGCTGATCGCGATCAACAAGCCCTCGGGCGTTGCCGTGCACGGCGGTTCGGGAATCAGCTTCGGCGTGATCGAACTGCTGCGCGCGCAGCGGCCGCAGGCGAAGTTTCTCGAACTCGTGCACCGGCTCGACCGCGATACCTCGGGTTTGCTGCTGATCGCAAAGAAGCGCTCGGCGCTGGTCAAGCTGCACGAGATGCTGCGCGACAACCACCAGATCGACAAACGCTATCTCGCGCTGGTGCAGGGCGTGTGGCCCGAGCCGCGCAGCCATGTGCGCTTCAAGCTCCTCAAGTACGAGACGCCCGACGGCGAGCGCCGGGTGAAGAAGTCGGCCGACGGCCTGACATCGCACACCGTCGTCAACCGCAAGGCGAAGTTCGCCGATGCGTCCTTGCTCGAGTGCGAACTCAAGACCGGCCGGACCCACCAGATCCGCGTGCACCTGGCCGAAAGCGGCCATCCGATCCTCGGCGACGACAAGTACGGCGATCCGGCGCTGAACCGGGTCTTGCCGCGGGACGGGCTCAAGCGCATGTTCCTGCACGCGTGGCGGCTGACGTTGAGTCATCCGCTGACCAGCGAAAAACTGATCCTGGAGGCACCGCTGCCCAGGGAGTTGCAAACCTATCTGGATACCCTTGTGCCATGAACCGACGTTTCGATCTCCTGGTGTTCGACTGGGACGGCACGCTGATGGATTCGACCGGGACCATCGCCCGGTCGATCCAGGCGGCATTTGCCGACGTGGGGCTCGAGAGCCCGAGCGACAAGGATGCGCGCTACGTGATCGGCTACGGCCTGAACGAGGCGATGCAGCATCTGGCGCCCGGCGTCGATGAAGCGATGATCCGCCGCATCGTCGATGCCTACCGGCACCACTACCTGTCCGGCGACCATGCGCTGCTGCTGTACGACGGCGTGCGCGAAGGGCTCGATGCCTTTGCCGCCGCCGGTTTCGAGATGGCCGTCGCGACCGGCAAGTCGCGGGTCGGACTCGACCGGGTGCTGGCGTCGACCGGACTCGACCGTTATTTCGTTGCGACGCGTACCGCCGACGAGACGTTCTCCAAGCCGCATCCGGCGATGCTCGAGCAACTGCTCGACGTCACGTTTACGCCGGCCGACCGCGCGGTGATGATCGGCGACACGACGCACGACCTGCAGCTGGCGAGCAACGCCGCTTGCGCCAGCCTCGGGATGAGCTACGGCGCACATCCGGTCGACGCTTTGCGCGACTGCGCGCCGCTGGCGATCTTCGACGACTTTCCGTCGCTGACGCGCTGGGTGCTCGCCCATGGCTGATCCGGTCGCCGGGCCGGCTTGCGGACCGGTCTGCACGAGCGCCGATCTCGTCGACGGCGGGCTGGGCGTCCGCTTCAGCATCGGGCGGGACGATGCGACGCGGCCGGCGTTCGCCATCCGCCACGGCGGCAAGGTCTATGCCTACGAAAACGCCTGCGCGCACATCCCGGTCGAGCTCGACTACCGCGATGGTGAATTCTTCGATCTTTCAAGGCGCTATCTTGTCTGCGCCACCCACGGCGCCTACTATGCGCCAGAGACCGGCGTCTGCCTTGGCGGACCCTGCGCCGGGCGCAGACTGACCGCAATTGCCGTCGTCGAACGCGACGGTGCGGTCTGGCCGGCCGAGTAATCCGACAACTAGGACTTCAGCAATGCAAGAACCGTGGGAGCGCCAGGCGCTGACCGATCTGCTGCACGCCGGCATCAAGGAGCAGCGCAGCGCGCGGCGCTGGGGCATTTTCTTCAAGCTGCTCGGTTTTGCCATGCTGCTGCTGGTGCTCGCCGCGATGTTCGGCTGGTTCGGCTCGAAGGAGCTCGACAGCGTCTCGAACGGCCCGCACACGGCGCTGGTCCGGCTTGACGGTACGATCGCGGCCGGTGACGAGGGCGATGTCGGCCCGGTGATCGAAGGCCTCAAGGCCGCATTCGACGATCGCAACACCAAGGCCGTCGTGCTCGAGGTCAACAGCCCCGGCGGCAGCCCGGTGCAGGCCGGCCAGCTCAACGACGTGATGCGCGACCTGCGCAAGCAGCATCCGAAGGTGCCGCTGTACGTCGTCGTCGACGACATCTGCGCGTCGGGCTGCTATTACGCCGCGGTCGCCGCCGACAGGATCTTCGTCGACAAGGCATCGATCGTCGGGTCGATCGGCGTGCTGATGGACGGTTTCGGCTTCACCGGGGTCATGGACAAGGTCGGCGTCGAGCGTCGTCTCGTCACCGCCGGCGCGAACAAGGGGTTCATGGATCCGTTCTCGCCGATGAAGGCCGAACAGCGCGGCAAGGCGCAGGCGATGGTCGACGAAATCCATCAGCAGTTCATCGACGCGGTCAAGGCCGGCCGTGGCAAGAAGCTGGCGCTCGACAACCCGGACCTGTTCTCCGGGCTGGTGTGGAGCGGTGCAACCGGCATCAGGCTCGGCCTTGCCGATGCGCTCGGTTCGGTCGACAGCGTTGCCCGCGACGTGGTCAAGGCCGACGAGGTCGTCGATTTCACCGCCCAGCCGAGCTATATCGACCGCTTTGCCAAACGCGTCGGCGTCAGCGCCGCCGCGCATCTGGGTACGCAGCTGTTCGGCTACTCGGTCCGGTAAGTCATGGCACGACGCAGGCACGACGAGGAACACGAAAGCCACGAACGCTGGCTGGTGTCCTACGCGGACTTCATCACGCTGCTGTTCGCGTTCTTCGTGGTGATGTACGCGATCTCGTCGGTCAACGAGGGCAAGTACCGGGTGCTGTCGGATTCGCTGGTCAGCGCGTTCCGCAGCCAGGCACCGTCGAGCCTCAGCGTCATCCAGCTGCCGAACCAGGCGCAGGCCGGGACGCCGCAGCGGATTGCCGCGTCGGCGGTGACCCGGGCGCCCGAGCTCGAGGCGCAGGCGAGGAAGATGCGCGGCATGGCCGGCGACATCCGCGGCGCGCTGGGCCCGCTGATCGAGCAGGGCAAGGTGCGGGTGACGCAGTCCAAGCGCGGCATTGCCGTCGAAATCAGCGACAGCGTGCTGTTCGACCTCGCCCGCGCCGAGCTGCAGCCGGCGTCGGTAACGATGCTCAGGACGGTTGCCGAACTGGTCAGGAACACCGACAACCTGATCCAGATCGAAGGCCATACCGACGACCAGCCGATCCGCTCGACGCAGTTTCCGTCGAACTGGGAGCTGTCGGCGGCGCGCGCGGCCAGCGTGGTCCGGCTGTTTGCCGACAACGGCGTCGAACCGAAGCGGATGGTTGCGATCGGTTATGCCGAATTCCGCCCGGTCGAGCCGAACGGCAGTGTCGACGGCCGCGCCCGCAACCGCAGGGTGACGCTCAACATCCTTGCCGACAACAAGGACGAGGTTGCCATCCTGCCGACCGAGGTGCCGCGCCCGGCAGGGCAGTGACCCGTCCGGCGCTTAGAGCCCGTCCACAGTAGGCGAGCGAGCCAAAGCAGTTTGGCCCCGCCCGGAGCGCAGAAACCGCAGTGTACGTGTTGGTACACGAGGACGCCCCGAAGGAAGCACCCTTGGGGTGTGAGGAGCACCGGACGGGGCCAAAATGCAAAGGCGCAGCCGCCTAATGGGATGGGGTCTTAGAACTTGCCCCAGGGCTTGACCTTGCCGGCCGCGTCGACCGCAACGACGTCGATCGTGCCCGGCGTGTACGGCCCCATGCCCGGGCTGTTCGCCGGCATGCCCGGTGCCGAGATCGCCTTGACGTTCTTCGGCTGCTGTTTCAGCAGCTTGTCGATCGCGGCGACCGGCACATGGCCTTCGATCGCGTACTTGCCGACGACCAGCGTATGGCACGACGGCGCCGCGGCGGTGCCGTAGCGCGTCTTGATCGCCGACATGTCGTTGCTTTCGATCTGCCTGATCTGCCATCCCTGCTGTTCGAGGTAGCGCGCGTGCTCGCCGCAGCAGCCGCAGCCCGGTGACTTGTACAGCGTGGCCTGCGGGCCGGCCCAGGCAGCGGTCGACAGCGCGAACAGTGTTGCGGTGGCGAGGTGTTGGAAAGCGGGTTTCATGGCGGTACTCCTTGGGCCGCCCCTCGGGGCGGCGCGGTGGACGTTATTTCAGTTTGACTTCGGCGTGCATGCCGGCCTGGTAGTGGCCGGGCAGATGGCAGGCCAGCACGATGTCGCCGGTGACGGCTTTGTTGAACTTCCAGATCAGTGTCTTGCTTTGCCCGGGCGCGAGCGACACCGTGCCCGGCTCGTCGTGGTGCTGCATGCCGGGCATCTGCTGCATCATTTCGGCATGCGCCTTCTGGCTTGCCGCGTCGCCGATCGCGAATTCGTGCTCGACCTGGCCCGGGTTGCTGATGACGAAACGGATCGTTTCGCCTTTGCTGATCGTGCCGATCGCCGGCGACATGTCGAACTTCATCGTGTCGAGTGTACGGACCTTGATCGTCCGGCTGACGTCGGCGGCGCGGCCGGGTTCGCCGAAGCTGGCGTGGCTGCCGTCAGCGAAGGCGGTCGGTGCGAGCAGTGCGACGGCCATCGTGAATGACGAGATGGTTTTCATGGGTATTTGTTCCGGGTTCGATTGGCGCACGCAGGGTCTGGCGAACGGCACGCTGCGGGCGCACGTGATTGGACATGGACGTGTGGCCGCGGCGCGGCCGGGGGCGATCCTGCCGGGAACGGGCAGGATGCGGCGATCTCAGCGTCTGGGCGGCTTGCGCGCCGGATCGGCGTCGATGTCGGCAGGCTGGCGGGGAATTGCGGCAACGAGGACCGGCGCCAGCGTCGGCGTGGTCATTGTCTGGTGCAGGTCGGCGACCGGCGGGACGCAGGCGGCGCAATGGGCGTCGTCGCAGCTGGCGTGCGCAGGGTGGGCGTCGGGCGAGGCGTGATGGCCATCGGCCCGGTGGGCCGGGGCGGTGACCGCCGCCGGCGCATGCATCGACGCGGCGGCCGCGTACAGCGGCTGCCACGGCAGCAGGCACATCAGCGCCAGCGCGAACCAGCGACGGACGAGGGCGAATCGGGTTGACATACCCCTCCAGTGTATAAGGGCATGTCGCGTTCTGGCAAATGGGCCGGCGCGCGTGCGGCCGTTCACCGAGCGGTCAAGGTCGCTGCACTATACTTGCCGGTCCAGCACAATCCGCACCGCGCATGTCCGCCACCCTCCGTTCCCATCCCGACGTCCTGATCCGCACCACGCGGCTGCTTTACCGCAATGCGGTGATCGGCCAGGCGATGAGCATGCTGATCGGATCGCTGCTGTGCTACGGGCTGCGTGCGTCGCTGCCGGTGGGCGAGCTGCTCGGCTGGCTGCTGCCGGCGCTGTCGTTCGCGCTGGTGCGGATCGGGCTGGCGCGCGCCTACGCACGCGCACCGGCCGACTTTGCCCACGCGCTGATCTGGCGCCGCCGCTACCTGATCGGCACGGCGATCGTTGCGCTGTGGTGGGGCGGCGGGGCGCTGGCCTTCATGTTCGGCATGCCGCCGGCGCCGCGGCTGATCGTTTCGCTGGTGATCTGCGGCATGGTTGCCGGCGCGGTACCCATCCTGTCGCCAGTGCTGCCGGCGCTGCGTTTCTATGCGGTGATGCTGGTGCTGCCGGTGACGCTGACCGCGCTGGCCGGCGGCGAACCGTACGATCCGCTGATCGCGGCGATGTCGCTGCTCTTCCTCTATACGGTGCTGCGCAGTGCCGGCTATTTCAACGAGATGCTGTCCGAGGCGATCGAACTCGAGATCGAGAAGGGGCGGCTGGCCGACGACCTCAAGGTCGCCACCGCCGAGGCCCAGGCCGCCAGCCGTGCCAAGAGCGAGTTCCTCGCCAATATCAGCCACGAGATCCGCACGCCGATGAACGGCATCGTCGGCATGGCGCAATTGCTGTCGCAGCAGCCGCTCGACGACGCCAGCCGCGAGCAGGTGACGGTGATCAGCTCGTCGACCGATGCGCTGCTGACGCTGGTCAACGACGTGCTCGACCTCTCGAGGATCGAGGCCGGCCACTTCAACCTGGCACCGGTGCCGTTCTCGCCGCAGGAGCTGGTCGAGTCGCTGGCACGGATGTTCGGCCCGCAGGCGCAGCTGCGCGGGCTGACGCTGCACTGGCCGGATGCCGCACTGGCCGACGCGCTGTACGGCGATCCGGTGCGGCTGAAACAGATTTTCGTCAACCTGATCGGCAATGCGCTCAAGTTCACGCCGCAGGGCGCGATCACCGTGCGGCTGACGCTGACACCGCGCGAGGCCGACGTGGTCGAGTTGCACGCCAGCGTTGCCGATACCGGGATCGGTGTGCCGCCCGAACAGATCGGCCGGATCTTCGAAGCGTTCTCGCAGGCCGACAGCTCGATTTCGCGCCAGTACGGCGGCACCGGGCTCGGCCTGTCGATCTCGCGCCGGCTGGTGCGGATGATGCAGGGCGAACTGTGGGTCGACGCCAACCCCGGCGGCGGCAGCGTCTTCCATTTCACCGCGATGCTGCTGACGTGCGAGGCGAGCGCGCTGCCGAGCCGGCCGCCGGCGGCCCGGCCGCTGGTCGTGCTGGTGGCCGAGGACAATCCGGTGAACCGGCTGGTCGCCGAGCGGCTGCTCGAGGCGCAGGGCCACTCGGTCCGGCTGGCCCACAACGGCCAGCAGGCGATCGAGGCCGCCCGCGCCGGCGGCATCGACCTGATCCTGATGGACCTGCAGATGCCCGAGCTCGACGGGCTGAGCGCGACGCGGCTGATCCGCAGTGCCGAGGCGCTGACCGGCCGGGCGCGACTGCCGATCGTCGCGCTGTCGGCCAACGGCATCGCCGAGGAAAAGACCGCGTGCCTCCTGGCCGGGATGGACGATTTCCTCGAAAAACCGCTGCAGCAGGAGGCGCTGGCGCGGCTGCTGTCGCGCGTCTCGGCCGGCGAGTACGCGGGGCGCTGACGGCAGACAAGCCGCAGCCCATCGTGTACATTCGGTAACCGTTCTGATCCTTCACGGGGCCTTGCCCCGCCTACATGGACCCTGCGCTTAGTCAGTTCCTCATGCTCGCCGGCGCGCTGCTGCTGGTGCTGCTCAACGGCTTCTTCGTCGCCGCCGAATTCAGTCTCGTCAAACTGCGCCCGACCCGGGTCAAGGCCATCGCCAAGGCCGTCGGATTCCGCGGCCGCATGCTCGCCCGGGTCCACCTCGATCTCGACGCCTACCTGTCCGCCTGCCAGCTCGGCATCACGCTCGCGTCGCTGGGGCTGGGCTGGGTCGGCGAACCGGTGTTCGCCGCGCTGCTGGCGCCGGTGTTCGCCTGGCTTGGCGTCGGCAATCCGGCGCTGGTCCATACGGTGTCGTTCGTCTTCGCATTCAGCGCGATTTCCTACCTGCACATCGTCGTTGGCGAGCTGGCGCCGAAGTCGATGGCGATCCGGATGGCCGAAAAGGTCGGCCTGTGGACCGCCGCACCGCTGTTCGCGTTCTACTGGGCCATGTACCCGGCGATCTGGCTGCTCAACCACAGTGCGTTCTGGGTGCTCAGGCTGTTGCGCCTCGACGTCGGCCACGGCCACGACAGCCATTATTCGGCCGAAGAACTCAAGCTGATCCTGCGCACGAGCAGCCGCGATGCGGTCGACCGCGATGCGCTGCGCGTGCTCGCGCATTCGCTCGACTTCGGCAAGCTCACCGTCGCCGACTTGATGCGGCCGTTTTCCGAGGCGGTGACGCTGCGCTTCGACGATCCGTGGGCCAGGCAGCTCGCCACGATCCGTGCCCACCGCTTCAGCCGCTATCCGGTCGTCGGCGACGACGACCACGTGCTCGGCATGGTCCATGTCAAGGATCTGCTGCTGCTGAGCAACGAAGAGGACGAGCCGGATCTCGATGCCCATCTGCGTCCGGCACTGCGCGTCAACGAGGACATGCCGGCCGAAGAGCTGCTGCGGCGCTTTCGCGGTGGCGCGGTGCACTTCGCGGTCATCGGCGCCAAGGGCGAGGCGCCGTACGGCTTCATCACGCTCGACAACCTGCTCGGCGTGCTGGTCGGCGAAATCCGCGACGAGTTCCGCCAGACGCACAACGACTGGCTCTGGCTCGACGACGGCAGCCTGATCGGCAAGGGCTCGCTGCCGCTGTTCACGCTGTCGCGCGCGCTCGGCATCGACGTCGACAGCCCCGAGGTCGAATCGGTCGGCGGGCTGATCCAGGAAAAGCTCGGCCGCCTGCCCGAGGAAGGCGAGCGCCTGTCGTTCGACGGCTTCGACGTCGTGGTCAAGCGCATGCACGGGCCGCGCATCGTCAGCGTGCGGGTGATGCCGGATCGATAGCGCGGTGCTCGCCCCGCCAGGATTACGGCTATGCTGAGCCGTACCTGACGGAGGATGACCATGCAGTTCAAATACCCGAAAATCGCCATCCTGGCCTTGCTGCTGACGGGGTGCGCCAGCCAGTCTCCGCGTGCGACGCTCCAGCCGGACAAGCAGGCTTGCGGGGCCCTGCAGGGCTGGCAGCTCGCAGCAAAGGACATCGGCCTGCCGACCAGCGGCGCCAGGGTCGACAGTGCGGACTGGCAGGCCATCCCGGGCGAGCAGGGCGAGTTCTGCCGGATACAGGGGCAGGTGCTGCCGGTCGACCCGGCCGCGCCGGCCATCCTTTTCGACCTGGGCCTGCCGGCGGCGTGGAACGGCAAGTCGCTGCATCTGGGCGGCGGCGGCTACAACGGCACCGTGATCGTCGCAACCGGCAACGTACCGGCGCCGCCGCTCGATACGCCGTCGCCGCTGGCGCGCGGCTACGCGGTGTTCGGCAGCGACAGCGGCCATGAGGCCGCACCGCCGTACTCCGACGCCTCGGCGACGCGCTCGCTCGACGGCCGCTTCATGCAGAACGACGAGGCGCTGCGCAACTTCGCCGGCGACGCGCTGAAGAAAACCCGCGACACCGCGACGGCGCTGCAGCTTGCGTTCTATGGCAAGGCACCGGCGCAGCGCTATTTCGCCGGCGGCTCGACCGGCGGGCGCGAGGCGCTCGCCGTCGTGCAGCGCTGGCCCGACGATTACGACGGTGCGATCTCGGCCTACCCGGCGTGGAACGCGGCAACGCTCGACCTCGCTTTCGGGCGCATCGCCCGGGCGCTGGCACGCCCCGGCGCCTATCTCGATCCGGCCGCGCAGGGCATGCTGTACCAGGCCCAGATCGACGCATGCGATGCCGACGACGGCGTGCGCGACGGCCTGATCAGCCGGCCCGAGGCCTGCCGCTTCACGCCGATCAAGCTACGTTGCGCAAAGGGCAAGACCACGCAATGCCTGACCGATGCGCAGATCGCCGCAGTGACGACGATGGCCACACCGCTCACGCTGCGCTATCCGGTCGCGAGCGGCGAGAAGGGCTATCCGGGTTTCAACGTCCTCAGTGGCGCCGACCTGCGCGGCTTTCTCGGCTGGAACACGGAGGCGCCGACCAGCCCGGGCCGGTTCGGCCAGCCGTACCTGTCGCAATTCTGGGACCAGTGGGTGCGGTATGCGGTGACGCGCGACCCGGCCTACGATGCGCTGGCGCTCGACCCGGCGCAGCCCGGGCCGTGGACGGCGAGGATCAGTGCGCTGACCGGGATTCAGGATGTCAACAGGACCGACCTGAGCCGCTTTGCCGGACGCGGCGGCAAGCTGATCGTATTGCATGGCGCGGCCGATGCGCTGGTCAGCACCCGGGCGACGATCGACTACATGGGCCGGGTGCGGGCGACGATGGGCGACGATGCAACGACGGCGTTCTCGCGCTTTTACGTGGTCCCCGGCTACGGCCATGTCGCTGGCGCGTTCATGGCGTCGTGGGATTCGCTGGCGGCGCTCGATCGCTGGGTCGTCGACGGCGTGGCGCCGGCACGGCAGGTCGTCGCCGACGCCAATGTCGCAACGAAGGGCCGGACCCGGCCGCTGTGCGAGCATCCGGCATGGCCGCGTTACCGCGGTGGCGACGTCGGCGCCGCGGCCAGCTTCGAGTGCGTCGTGACGCGCTGATCAGTCGTGCATGACACCGGCGCGCGTGCCGCGCCGGTAGCGTGCGGTGATGAACACCATCATCGCCGCGACGAACAGGCCGAAGCCGAGCACGATGACCGTCATCGGCGGCAGCCCGCCGTTGCCGAACTGCTTGACCAGCAGTGCGGACGCATCGGCCGGCAGCGGCGTGCTCAGGTACTTCACCAGCAGTGCGTGCACGCCGACCATGACGAGGATGCCGAGGTTCTCGTTGAAGTTCTGCACGGCGATCGAATGCCCGGCGCCCATCAGCAGATAGCCGCGGTGCTGCAGGATCGCGTTCAGCGGCACGACGAAGAAGCCCGACAGCGCGCCGACGATGAACATCAGCGTCGCGGCGAGGGTGCCGTCGTAGACCAGCAGCATGCTCATCACCAGCAGGCCCATCGCAATCCCCGCCGGCAGCACCGAGAACGCGCGCTTGAGCGGGATGAAACGGCCGGCGATCACCGCACCGAACGCGGTGCCGAACGCGACCGTGGCGATTAGCATCGTCGCTTTTTCCATGCTGTAGGCGAGCCAGATCACCGCCCAGTTGAGCACGACGAGCCGCATCGTCGCACCGGCGCCCCAGAACAGCGTCGTCACCGCCAGCGACAGCTGGCCCTGCGGATCGAGCCATAGCCGCTTGGCACAGGCGTAGAACTCGCGCGTCAGCCGCAGCGGGTCCCAGCTCAGCGGTTTGAGCTGGACGTTGAGCCGCGGGATATGGCTGTTGAGCCAGGCCGCGCCAAGGTAGATCAGCACGATCACGCCGATGGCAAACTCGGCCGTGCCGATCTGCCACGGCAGGGTCTCCAGCCAGTGGCCGACCTGGGCGCCGGTCAGCACGCCGCCGAGCACCGTACCGAAGATGATCGCCGCGACCGTTGCGCCTTCGAGCCAGCCGTTCGCTTCGACAAGCTTCTCGTGCGGCAGGTATTCGGTGACCAGCCCGTACTTGGCCGGGCTGTACGCTGCGGCGCCGAAGCCGACGACGGTGTAGGCGAGGATGGGCGGCAGCCCGACGAGCATGCCGACGCCGCCGATCAGCTTGATGCCGTTGCAGATCATCATCGCGCGGCCCTTGTGCATCGAGTCGGCGAACGAGCCGGCGAACGGCGCGAGCACGACGTAGGACACCGTAAAGCACCACAGTAGCATCGACAGATGCCATTCGGGCGCCAGATGCTCCCTGAGCAGCGCCAGCGCGGCGATGAACAGCGCGTTGTCGGCCAGTGCGGAAAGGAACTGCGCGCCGAGAATCAGGAAAAAACCACGGTCCATGCGGGTATCGCGCGTAGGCTGGGAACGTCGCGTTTATAACACGTTTGCCTTGCCGCCCAGTGTACGGGGCGCAAGAAGCGGCGTTTTCATGCGCCGCCGGACAAGGGCGCGGCCGGCAGGGTTCGCATGCTAAGATGGGGACCGTTTCTGCTCCCGCTCCCGCGCGCCGATATGGATTCACTGTCACTGCTGGTGAGCGTCTTCACCGATTACGGCTATCTCGCCGTCTTCCTCGTCCTGCTCGCCTGTGGCTTCGGCGTGCCGATTCCCGAAGACATCACCCTGGTTGCCGGCGGCATCATCGCCGGCCTCGGCTATGCCAACGTGCACACGATGTTCTTTGTCGGCATGGCCGGCGTGCTCGTCGGCGATTCGGTCATGTTCCTGCTCGGCCGCTACTACGGCGCCCGCGTGCTCAAGTGGCGATGGGTGGCGCGCATCATGACGCCCGAGCGCTACGCGGCGGTACAGGACAAGTTCTCGCGCTACGGCAACCGCGTACTCTTCGTCGCGCGTTTTCTCCCCGGCCTGCGCTCGCCGATCTTCCTCTCCGCCGGCATGAGCCACTGTGTCTCGTACTGGCGCTTCCTGTTGCTCGACGGTTTCGCCGCACTGATCAGCGTGCCGATCTGGGTCTACCTCGGTTACTACGGCGCCTACAACCACGAGTGGCTGCTGCTGTGGGTCAAGCGCGGGCAGACCGGCATCCTGATTCTGGTCGCGCTGGTCGCCATGATCGTCGGCGTCTGGTACTGGCGGCATCGCCGCTGCAAGCAGCCGGCCGAGGCCGCGCAAGACTGATTCCCTGCCCATTTTCCGTCCGCCATGTCCCGTCCGCTTCAGGTCCTGATCGACCCCGCCGCCATCGCCCACAATTACCGCCGGATGAAGTCGTTGGCACCAGCCTCGAAGGTTTACGCCGTGACCAAGGCCAACGGCTACGGTCACGGACTCGAGCGGGTCGTCGCGGCCCTGCCCGATGCCGACGGTTTTGCCTTGCTCGAGTTCGGCCGCGCGGTCGCCCTGCGCGAAGCCGGCGTCACCCGGCCGATCCTGATGCTCGAGGGCGTGTTCAGCGCCGATGAGCTGCTGCTGGCGTCGCGGCACGGCCTGAGCGTCGCCGTGCACGAGGAGCGCTCGCTGCACTGGCTGGAAACGCTGGCGCTGCCGAAGCCGCTCGACATCTATCTCAAGCTCAATACCGGCATGAACCGGCTCGGCTTCGTCGCCGAGACCGCGCCGGCGGTGGCCGCACGGCTCAGGGCCTGCGCCAACGTCGCCGGCATCACCCTGATGACGCACTTTGCAAGCGCCGACGATCCAGGGCGCGGCATCGCGTCGCAGCTGGCGCGCTTCGACGCCGCGGCGGAGGGGCTCGGGCTGCCGATGACGCTCGCCAATTCGGCGGCGACCTTCGATTTTCCCCAAGTCCACCGCGACTGGGTCCGTCCCGGCGTGGCACTGTACGGCGCCACACCGTTCGCGCATCGCAGCGCCGCGTCGCTCGGGCTGATCGCGGCGATGAGCCTGCAGAGCGAAATCATCGGCGTGCAGGCCCTCGAGGCCGGCGACACCGTCGGCTACGGCGCGGCATTCACCGCGCCCGGGCCGATGCGCGTCGGCATCGTTGCCTGCGGCTATGCCGACGGCTACCCGCGCCATGCGCCGACCGGTACGCCGGTGCTCGTCGGTGGCGTGCGGACCCGCCTGCTCGGCCGCGTGTCGATGGACATGCTCGCCGTCGACCTGAGCGGGCTGCCGCAGGCGCAGATCGGCACGCCGGTCGAATTGTGGGGCAAGGATCTGCCGATCGACGAGGTCGCGACCGCCGCCGGCACCATCGGCTACGAGCTGATGTGCGCGGTTGCGCCGCGGGTACCGGCCCGGACGCTGTAACGGCCTGTTGATCGGCCTCGTAAACCCGCACGGCTTTCATTACAATCTTTCGTTTTGGCACTTTTCCCGCGCGAATCCGTTGTGCATTGCTGACGGCGTCGCGGGCCGGGCCAGATCCCTCATTTCATTCAACCTGCAGGTTGCATCATGGCATTGATCGTCCAGAAGTACGGCGGCACCTCGGTTGGCACGCCCGAGCGCATCAAGAACGTCGCGCGGCGCGTCGCCAAGTTCAAGGCCCAGGGCCACGACATCGTCGTCGTCGTTTCCGCGATGAGCGGCGAGACCAACCGGCTGATCGCGCTCGCCAAGGAAATCCAGGCGAATCCCGATCCGCGCGAACTCGACGTGATCGTCTCGACCGGCGAACAGGTCACCATCGGCCTGCTGGCGATGGCGCTCAAGGAAATGGGCGTCGACGCGAAGTCGTACACCGGCGGCCAGGTCAAGATCCTCACCGATTCGACCCACACCAAGGCCCGCATCCAGTCGATCGACGACGATGCGATGCGCGCCGACCTGAATGCCGGCCGCGTGGTCATCGTCGCCGGCTTCCAGGGGGTCGACCCGCAGGGCAACATCACCACACTGGGCCGCGGCGGTTCGGACACCTCGGGCGTGGCGCTGGCCGCGGCGCTGAAGGCCGACGAATGCCAGATCTATACCGACGTCGACGGCGTCTACACCACCGACCCGCGCGTCGTGCCCGAAGCCAAGAAGCTCAAGACCATCACCTTCGAGGAAATGCTCGAGATGGCCAGCCTCGGCTCCAAGGTGCTGCAAATCCGCTCGGTGGAGTTCGCCGGCAAGTACAACGTCAAACTGCGCGTGCTGTCCTCGTTCCAGGAAGAGGGTGAGGGCACGCTGATTACCTTCGAGGAAGACCCGAACATGGAAAAGCCAGTCGTCTCCGGCATCGCCTTCAACCGTGACGAAGCCCGCATCAACGTGACCGGCGTGCCGGACAAGCCCGGCATCGCCTACCAGATCCTCGGCCCGGTCTCGGATGCCAACATCGACGTCGACATGATCATCCAGAACGTCGGCAAGGACGGCACCACCGACTTCAGCTTCACCGTACCGAAGCCGGATCTGGCCCGCACGATCAAGGTGCTCGAAGGCGTGCAGGCGCACATCGGCGCGGCGCAGATCGACGGCGACGACAAGATCTGCAAGATCTCGATCGTCGGCGTCGGCATGCGCTCGCACGTCGGCGTTGCGGCAACGATGTTCCGCACGCTGGCCGAAGAGGGCATCAACATCCAGATGATCTCGACGTCGGAAATCAAGATCTCGGTCATCGTCGACGAGAAGTACCTCGAGCTCGCCGTACGCGTGCTGCACAAGGCTTTCGGCCTCGACAAGGGCTGATTTCGCACTATTTCCGCCAAGGCGGTTGACGGGTTTTCGGACCGCAGGTAATATCCAGCCTCCCTTGACGGAGACGTGGATGAGTGGCTGAAATCACTCCCCTGCTAAGGGAGCATAGGGGCCAAAACCTCTATCGAGGGTTCGAATCCCTCCGTCTCCGCCAGCGGACCTCGCAGTACCGCAGTAAGCAAGAAAGTAACAGTGCACCCGTAGCTCAGTTGGATAGAGTATCTGGCTACGAACCAGAGGGTCGGGCGTTCGAATCGCTCCGGGTGCACCATTACTCTTCTCGAAGTCCCCATCGTCTAGAGGCCTAGGACACCACCCTTTCACGGTGACTACCGGGGTTCGAATCCCCGTGGGGACGCCATCTTGACCTCCGGTTGAGATTTGGCCATCGGCATGCAGATTCCTCGCCTGCCGGCATCGTTGCTCGACATACCGTCGCATACGGCAACGCTTTTCCCGTTTTGATTGAAATTCAATAGCCAGCTTCGGCATGAAGCGCCCGACAGCTGCTTTGCCAACGCTGCCGATCTTCGGCCGCGCATCGCCTGCCTGCTCGCTTCGCCGAGCCGATCAGACCGTCGAACAGGACTTGCGTGTTCCGGTTGCGCCAAGGAACTGAGCTGGACGTCCCGTTGCAGGTGATCTGCATGTGATTCGTGCCGGGGCACTTGCGGCCCGGCAAGCTGCGTCGGCCCAGTCCTGCGCCGGCGCTGTCCGGATCGCGTGTGGCAGGGGGCCGTCAGCGAGCGTTTCCTCGGTAGCAGCGTTGCGAAAGCAGAACGGCCACACCGGGCTGGCTGCGCTGATGCGCACTTTGCGCAGCACCGTGCTGCACCTGTGCTGTCGGCATGGAGGAAGCCCGGTTCTTGCGCGATGCCCTGCCAGTCTGGCCGGCCGTGTTGGCCGGATGCACTTGACCACGCCGCAAGTCGCACGTCGGCCGCTGGCCCGGTCGAAAGCCCGTCCGCTTTGCGGCGATGGCGATAGAATCATGCGAGTGAAATGTTCCGACTGACCGTTCATCCCGGATGGAGGCCAATCCGATGCCCATGCCCCATGTGTGTGGCGGCGCGACACTGCAGTGCAGCTTCGGCGTGGCACCGGCCGTGCTGAACGTGCTGCCGATGAACCGCGTGCTGCTCGGCAGCATGCCGGCGGCGACGCTGATGGACCACATTCCCATCGTCAACATCACGCCGTTTGCGATGTGCCAGAGCATGGCCAATCCGGTCGTGGCGGCGGCGACGGCGGCCAAGCTCGGGGTGTTCTCGCCGATGCCGTGCGTGCCGATGACGCCGGCACCGTGGATTCCCGGCGGGGCGACGACGGTGCTGGTCGGCAACATGCCGGCGCTGAGTGCCGGCGGCACGCTGATGTGCAACTGGGGCGGGGTGATCAAGGTGGTGTCGCCGGGGCAGGTCAACACGCTCTTGCCCTAGGTGTGAAGAGTCAAGACGTTGTTTTTCGTTGCTGAGAGACGGGACATGGGCACGTGGCAGCCGATGCCGTGATGCGGACGGTGCCAGTTGTAATAATGATTCCAATACCTCAGGACTGCGCCGCGCTCATCCGAGTGTTGATAGGTTTGGCCGTAGGCCCATTCGCGCAGCGCGGACTGGATGAAGCGCTCGGCCTTGCCGTTGGTTTGCGGTCGGTAGGCGCGGGTGAACCTCTGCTTAATGCCCAGTTCAACGCAAACGCGGCCGAAGTCATGGGAGCGGAAGGCGGGCCCGTTATCGGTGATCAGGCGCTGGAGCGGTACGCCCAGCGTTTTGAAGTAGTCGTTGGCCGCACGCAGGAAGTCGATGGCGCTGGCGCGGCGCTCGTCGGGGTAGAGTCGGGTGAAGGCGATGCGACTATGGTCGTCGATCGCCACGAACAGATATTCCCAGCCGCTGTTTCGGCTGTTCTGGCGACGATCGCCGGTGATGCGATGGCCGACCTGCTCGAAGCGGGCGAGCTTCTTGATGTCGACGTGCAGCAGTTCGCCGGGCGTTTCGCGCTCGTAGCGCTGCACAGGCTCTGCGGGCTGCAGGTCGCTTAACCGCGATAGCCCTGCGTGTCGCAGCACGCGACTGACGGTTGCTTTGGACACGCCGATATAGCTTGCGATGCGAGCCTGCAGGAACAGCTTGCGACGCAATTCGATGATCGTCAGGGCAACGCTGGGCGCAATGGCACGTGGCGAGCGCTCGGGACGCGAGGATTTGTCGAGCAAGGCAGCCGCGCCGCCGACCAGATAGCGGCCCAGCCACTTGCGGGTGGTGACCGCGCTTACGCCATGGCGTGCCGCCGCCGCCGCGGTCGACAAACCATGCTCGGTGATGTCCTGAACCATTTCCAGGCGACGCAGATACGTCAGTCGGGCATTCTTATGTGTGTTCATCCGGTGTCTTGTTCTGTGACTGGGGGTTTGGCGATTTCCAGTCTCGCAGAACTTCTCCGGGTGAACACCCGAAACAACCTATTGAACCTTCACACCTAGGTGTGAAGAGTCAAGACGTTGTTTTTCGTTGCTGAGAGACGGGACATGGGCACGTGGCAGCCGATGCCGTGATGCGGACGGTGCCAGTTGTAATAATGATTCCAATACCTCAGGACTGCGCCGCGCTCATCCGAGTGTTGATAGGTTTGGCCGTAGGCCCATTCGCGCAGCGCGGACTGGATGAAGCGCTCGGCCTTGCCGTTGGTTTGCGGTCGGTAGGCGCGGGTGAACCTCTGCTTAATGCCCAGTTCAACGCAAACGCGGCCGAAGTCATGGGAGCGGAAGGCGGGCCCGTTATCGGTGATCAGGCGCTGGAGCGGTACGCCCAGCGTTTTGAAGTAGTCGTTGGCCGCACGCAGGAAGTCGATGGCGCTGGCGCGGCGCTCGTCGGGGTAGAGTCGGGTGAAGGCGATGCGACTATGGTCGTCGATCGCCACGAACAGATATTCCCAGCCGCTGTTTCGGCTGTTCTGGCGACGATCGCCGGTGATGCGATGGCCGACCTGCTCGAAGCGGGCGAGCTTCTTGATGTCGACGTGCAGCAGTTCGCCGGGCATTTCGCGCTCGTAGCGCTGCACAGGCTCTGCGGGCTGCAGGTCGCTTAACCGCGATAGCCCTGCGTGTCGCAGCACGCGACTGACGGTTGCTTTGGACACGCCGATATAGCTTGCGATGCGAGCCTGCAGGAACAGCTTGCGACGCAATTCGATGATCGTCAGGGCAACGCTGGGCGCAATGGCACGTGGCGAGCGCTCGGGACGCGAGGATTTGTCGAGCAAGGCAGCCGCGCCGCCGACCAGATAGCGGCCCAGCCACTTGCGGGTGGTGACCGCGCTTACGCCATGGCGTGCCGCCGCCGCCGCGGTCGACAAACCATGCTCGGTGATGTCCTGAACCATTTCCAGGCGACGCAGATACGTCAGTCGGGCATTCTTATGTGTGTTCATCCGGTGTCTTGTTCTGTGACTGGGGGTTTGGCGATTTCCAGTCTCGCAGAACTTCTCCGGGTGAACACCCGAAACAACCTATTGAACCTTCACACCTAGGTGCTGTAGAACGCTGCGCCTTGCCAAAGCCGAATGACGCCCGAGCGCAGTTCGGCAACGCGCATGACGGCCGGTGCCTAGTCGTGCCCCTGCCAGCGCCGCCACCACCAGGCGAGGCGCGAGATCGGCTTGTTCTCGGCGTCGAGCGGGCGGCCGTCGGTATGGAAGCCTTCCGCCGGGCCGGCCGGTTTGCCGTCGACGAAGCGGTGGCGCTCGGCAAGCCGGCCGTTGGCGTGGAAGCGCTGCTGCAGCCCGTGCAGCTTGCCCTGCCGGTAGCGGCTGTGCTGGGCCAGACGTCCATCCGGATGGAAAACCTTGGCATCGCCATGCGCGATGCCGAGCCGGTAGCTGGCGGTGTGCAGCAGCTTGCCGTCGGGGCCGAAGAAGCTCGCCGGGCCGTGCAGGGCGTTGTCGGCGTACTGCATCCGGGCGGCGAGCTTGCCGTTCGGGTGCAGCAGCTGGAACGGGCCGTGCAGGGCGCCCTGCTGATAGGCGAGCTGCGCCAGCGGCCTGCCTGCCTCGCGGATCTGCAGCGCACCCTGCAACGCGCCGCCGGCGAGGGTGCCGGTCAGCCGGGTCTGCTCGCGTTCCAGATCCAGTGTCTGTATGTCGTCCACGGCCTTGTCCATCAGTTGAGTTTGACGATGCCGCCCTTGACGGTGAGCATGCCGCCGCCGTCGACGGTCTGTTCGGCGGCGGCCTTGTTCATCAGGCTGACGCCGGCGTCGTTGGTCAGCGTCGTGCCGGCCTTGTTATCGAGCGAGGTGCCCGCCTTGTTGGTCAGCGATGTCCCGGCCTTGTTGGTCAGCGCCGTGCCGGCCTGGTTGGTCAGCGCGCCGTCGCTCTTGGCGGTGTAGTCGCCGGTGCTTTGCAGTGTCAGCGTGCCGCCGACCTTGATCGTCAGGTTACCGTCGATCGTCAGCGTGTAGTCGCCGCCGATCTTGTGCTCGAACTTGCCGCCGGTGCTGTGGCTCTGGTCGCCGCCGACCTTGACCGTGCGCTTGTCCTTGATGTCGACAGTCTCGGTGCCGGTTTTCACCGTGACGCTGCGGTTGCCCTTGTCGATCGTCGTCGTGTCGTTGCCTTCGCTGACGGTGCGGGTACGGTCGTTCTTCACCGTCAGCTTCTCGTCGTGGCCGACGGTCGTGCTGCTGTCGTTGAGGATATTGGCGTTGAAGTCCTTCTGCGCCTGCAGGAACACTTCCTCGCTGTTTTTCTTGTCCTCGAAACGCAGCTCGTTGAAGCCGCCGCCGCCCTTGCTCGAATTGGTCTTGATGCCGCTCTGGGTCTGGTTGGCCGGCAGCGCATACGGCAGGCTGTTGTCGCCGTTGTAGACGCAGCCCGTCACCAGCGGCCGGTCCGGATCGCCGTCGATGAAGGTGATGATCACTTCCTGGCCGATGCGCGGAATGAACTGGGCGCCGAAGCCCTTGCCGGTCCACGCCTGCGCCACGCGCACCCAGCACGAGCTGGCTTCGTCGTTCTTGCCGTCACGGTCCCATGGGAACTGGATCTTGATCCGGCCGTACTGGTCGGTCCAGATTTCCTCGCCGGACTTGCCGACCACCGTCGCGATCTGCGTGTGCATGTACGGTTTCGGCGTCTGCCGCAACGGCCGGTACGGCGTGGCCTTGGGGATCGCCTCGAAGCGGTTGGCGTAGTGCTGGTGATCGCCGTCGTGGGTCACCGCGGTCACCAGCCACTCGATGTTTGCGGCGGCGTTGTCGTGGCCGGTCAGCGTGAACGTATGCCCCGGCACCAGCCAGCGGCAGTCGCTCTCGCCGACAAAACGCAGCGCCTGGCTGCGCAGCGCATTGACGCGCTGTTTGGCCAGCGTGTCGCCAGTCGCCTTCACCGTGTAGCCGCCCGGATGCTCGTAACGGCTCAGCGGGCCGTCCTTGGCCTGCGCCTGCGTGTACAGCGCGGTCGTCGGCGTGGTGAACTCGTAATCGGTGGTCCGGTGGCCGGTGCTGACCGCCTGTTGCTGCAGCTGGCCATCGCGGATCGCGTGCAGCGCCCGCCCGCCCATGTCGCCGGGCTTGAAGGCGATGCTCGCCGCGTTCGGACAGGCCGGAAACGCGTCGTTGTTGTCGGCCAGTACCAGCGTGTGCTTGCCGGCGGCATGGGTGAAGAACCAGAAGATGCCCTCGTCCTCGAGCAGCCGCGAGACGAAGGCGAAATCGCTCTCGCCGTACTGAACGCAATACTCGCGCGCCGTATAGCTGGCATTGAGCTTGAGCTGGTAATCGCTGAAACCGTGCACCGCAAACACCGCCTTGACGATGTCCGGCGCGGTCTTGTTCTGGAATATGCGGTTGTTGCTCGCCAGCGTCAGCCACCACAGCCATGGTCGCAGCGTGACGGCGTAGCGATCAAAACCGCCGCTGCCGTCGAGCGGCAGCTGGCCGATCTCGGCGCAAAGGCCGTCGAGCGGGCGCTTGTCGCTGTCGTTGTTCAGCGAGAGCGTGACGTGCTTGGCGATCGTGTCGCCCAGCGTCAATGCGCTAGCGCTGACGCACTGCACGCCGATCTCGCCGAGCGCGTTCAAGGCTTCGTGGCCGCTGAAGGCGTTGGTGTACAGCGCGTCGAGCGGCGCAGTCGCGGTGAGGCTGAGCGAGGTGTTGGAGTCGGTAGGGCGGGTCGGCACGGCTGGGCTCGGTGATGCTTGCAGGCTGGAAAAATGTCCGGTGGCTTAGAGCTGATCCACCTTCTTGTCATCGATCGAATCATCCAGCGCATTCAGCACCTGCGTCGTAGTCACAGTGTTGCCGGTGCTGAGGATGAGTTTTGCGAATTCTTTCTCTTGCAGCAATCTTGCCAGAATGGTGTCCAATCCGCCCTTGAAGACGACGTTGGCCTTGTACCGGATGCCTTCAGTGTAACTTTTGACGCAGTCCAGGACGTAAGCGTACTTCTGGGTCTTGTTGAGCTTGAGATTGACAATCAGTTTGGCGTCGATAACGGAGTCGAGCAGAACGGTAAATGATTTTTTCAATGGTGGAATGATGAACGCAATCTGCTTTGGATTGCCGAGCCGTTCAATGGCGATCTGGCACAGCAAGCGGGAGCAGTTGTGGAAATACGTGCACGCATTACCAAACTCCCGATCGTTTACCATGTCGCTTTCTACGTTGAATCCCCGCATGATCTGATTGGCATTCTTGCCATGGTGCGAAGTGGCTATTTTCAAATCCCGGGACAGAAATTCCAGAACTGGCAAGATGCTTTCCAGCCCCTGGAGATAAGTGTCGATCAATTTGAAAACGTGCGGTGTCTCGCTCAGCGCCGGGCGGAAAGGATCCAGGTGCACACGCAGCTCACCGATATGCTCGCCCAGGATCGCATGCAGATCATTGAAAGCGTGGTTGCCCTGGCTCGGTAGCGTGATTTTATTTCTCCGTTCCTCCCAGAGCTCGTTGGTTGCCCATTCTTCCTGTTGCACGCGAAGGGTGCTGTCGTAGTATCCAAAAAACTGGGAGAGCGTAAAAGGCTTGTCGTCCGTGGCGGATTTTTTCTCGATGAACGGCGTGTAAATCTTCTCGATGACGAACTCGTCCATTCCCCGGTCGATCTTGCATACCAGCGTAAAGTCGGCATGGGCTCTCGCACTTTCCTCGTCGCGATAAATGCAGAAGTTGGCCTGGCGATTGAATTTCGACCTGAACTGGCTGACGAATTTCCCCAGCTTCAGCAGACGAATCTGCATGTCGTTCAGTTCGATGGAATTGGTGTCGGAGTACGTGATGATGCCCAGCGCCTGCGCCCAGCAAAACCGGTTCAGATCAATGATCGATACGTCAATATCGCTGTGCTCGTCGAAAGACCAGCCTTTATCGTCCTTCTTCTTGCCGCGCAATCCGCCGACAGAGCTGCCGTGAATCATGATGCAGATCGGCTGCTCGTCGATCAGAGGTGCGAATGAGTTGATCAGTTTTGGTCCGTTCTTTTTGCTGATGGCCGTGATCAGCCCGAACAGCCTTTTCTGAAACGCGTCTGCCGAGTCAAATGCCAGCGGAAAACTCTGATTGGCGGCCTGAAGCAGAATGCCAACGTCTTTTTCGGTCAGCCCTTCCTTTCTGTCGATGATCTCAAGAACGATGTCCTGCTTTTCTTCCCGCGTTAAGCCGTTTTCCGTTTTCAGGTTGATAAACGTATGGCTGTGCTGGGCGAATTTTTGTGGCAGCGCTTTGACAACGACCGGCGGCTGAATCTGCTGAAGATGGTTGCTGTTTGGCTGAGGCAAAACCGGTACGTGCACTGGAATCAACTTCAGCGTGGCGTAGTCCGGTACTTGCTTCTGGGTGAGGTCGAATTGCACCTTCAATGGGGTGGTTTGTGCGGGGGGAGCGTTCTTTTTGAAGAACTCGGCCCTGCTTTTTTGCTCCCCGGGCACAACGTGAGTGACGGTCTGCTTGTTGTGCTTGTATTCAATGACCCAGTCTTTGTTCTTCTTGTAGTAAAGGCCATCTGGCATGGTGCATCTCCTGATCTTGATCTTGCCGTTCAATGGTGGGGCTGGGTGAGACTGGGTTAGGTGTCGATAGGGTGGGTCGTGGTGCGTTGGGCGCATGAGCACGCGATGTTGGGCTTCATTTCATCCAGCCCAACCTACGAATAGGCCAGAACTATTTTTCGGATAAATACCCGTCCGCGTCGACGCGGTGAGGAGGTGGCAGGTATCGCTAGGTTAGCCTATTGATGGCCTTGAATTGTCGTTGGGCATTGTATTTCCTTGCTAAAAAGTGAACGATTTTTTTGGGTCGCTTATTTGTCGCTAAATAGTCTCGTTTGTGGCTAAGACGTGAATTTGATTGCTCCATATTTTGTAGCGGGTGATGGCTTGAAATGGGCCGATCCACCAACCCTTGGGGTTGATTGTTGGGTAGCCGTTTAAGTAGTAATAATCGTGTTGCCAAGAATCAACTAAAACGGCGTCATCACCAAATGCTGTTCTGTCATTTGTGTTGCCTGCGCCATAATTGAGATTTCCACCTGTGTGAATTACTAAAAATGCATGGTCATATCCAATGCTGCTGCATTTTGTAAAACGTGCTTTGTTTCCATGGTTGTTGTTTAGGAATTGTATTGCGACATCTGTTTTGTCTGCGCAATTTCCATAGCCGCTATCAAGTATTTTTGAAGCATACTCGGTGTTTTTATAATGCGGATCTCCATAAAATGTGGTTGGCCGCAAGAGCTGCGTTTTCCCGACATTTTTAGCATGGTCTGTAAGCCCCAGTCGATCGGTTATCATCGCTCCCGCGGTGTTGCAAGATTGTATTTTTTTCACCACTTCTATCGCGTCTTTTGCCATTTTCAAAAATTCTGACATGATGATTTTCTCGTGGGTTTCAGATGGGGTGTTCGTCGGGTTCTGGAGTCGGCTTATAAGATCGAGAAGCTTTGACTTTTGAATCCAAATGCGGTGTTGCTTTTCTGGGGCGGGCTTTGCAGGGCTTAATCTCCGGTTTTTGGCGCAAATTTTGTATTGTGAAAATTTCTGGTTAATGTTCTTGGTTTTTGTTTTAAGGCGCTTTCTGCTGGTGATTGGCCCGCATTGCCCTGGGTGGGTGAATGTTCTTTATTTAATCCAGCGGCCATTTTGCCAGTTTTTCCGTTATTGCCGTTGTCAATTTATTCTCCATGTCCCTGGCTGCGGCAACATTGCATTTGGCCAAAACTGCGTTCACGACCCCTGCATCAAAATCAAATTGCTTCCCTGTCGCTGCGTGGTAGCGCTGGCTTAATATCTCCAGTTTGGCGATTGCAAGGGTTTTCAGTGTCGTTTCATCCAGTGAGCTATAAGCAATTACGCTCATACGTGCTAGAAGAGCCGGGCGGAACGCTTTCAGCAGGGCTTTATGCAGCGTTTCGTTGAACGCTTCGCAGCCGAGTTGCGCCACCGGTGTTTCGAGCAACAGTTCCGCTCCGACATTGCTGGTCGCAAGCATCACCGTGTTCCTGAAGTCCACGACCAGCCCGGTCCCGTCCTCCATCACGCCCTTGTCGAAGATGTTGTAAAAGGTCGCCAATACATCCGGGTGGGCCTTTTCGATCTCATCGAGCAGCACTACCGAATAGGGTTTGCGCCGCACGGCTTCGGTCAGTACACCGCCGCTGCCGTAGCCGACATAGCCGGGGGGGCGCCCTTGAGCTGGCTGACGCTGTGGGCTTCCTGGTATTCGGCGAGATTGATCGTGATCAGGTTGCGTTCGCCGCCGTACAGCGCGTCGGCCAGCGCGTAGGCGGTTTCGGTTTTGCCGACGCCGGACGGCCCGACCAGTAGGAAGGCGCCGACCGGTTTCTGCGGGTCGGTGAGGCCTGCGCGCCACGCCTGGATGCGCTGGGCGATGGTGTTCAGCGCGGCGTCCTGGCCGAGCACCCGCTGGCCCATCCGCTGCGCCAGCGTGCGGATCGCGTGGGCTTCGTCGGCGAGCATCCGGCCGACCGGCACGCCGGTCCAGTCGGCGATGACGGCGGCGACGTCGCGGATGTCGACATGCTCGGGCACCATCGCTTCGCCGTCGCGGATCACGGCCAGCCCCTGTTCGAGCCGCGCCAGTTCGGCGGCGGTGGTTTCGAGCTGCAGGTCGAGTTCGGGCGGGACAGCGTCGCCGAGTTCGCGCGCCTCGTCGGCGAGTGCGTCGAAGGTGGCGCGTACGCGCAACAATTCGCGCACCGCGGCAAGCTCGTGCTGCCAGCGCGCTTCGAGCTGGGCAAGCTGCTTGTGCTGCGCGGTTGATTCGGCCTCAAGTTGCAGGATGCGTGCCGTGTGTTCATGGCCGCTTGCCTGTTCGCGCTGCAGCCGGGTCAGTTCGGTGTGGATTGCTGCCAGGCTGCGCCGGGTTGCTTCGACCGGTTGCGGCGTGTCGTACTGGGCGAGTGCGACCCGGGCGCAGGCGGTGTCGAGCACCGAGATCGCCTTGTCGGGCAGCTGTCGGCTCGACAGATAGCGGTGCGACAGCCGCACGGCGTCGCGGATGGCGGCGTCGAGCACGCGCACGTCGTGGTGCTGTTCGAGCCGGGCGGCGACGGCGCGGAGCATTTCGGTGGCGACCGCTTCGCTCGGCTCGTCGATCCGGATCAACTGGAAGCGCCGCGCCAGCGCCGCATCGCGCTCGAAGTACTTCTTGTATTCGATCCAGGTCGTCGCGGCGATCGTGCGCAGCAGCCCGCGCGCGAGCGCCGGCTTGAGCAGGTTGGCGGCGTCGCTCTGGCCTTCGCCGGCGCCGGCGCCGATCAGCGTATGCGCTTCGTCGATGAACAGGATGACATTGGCGGCGCGCTGTACCGCGTCTATCACCCGCTTGAGCCGCAACTCGAATTCGCCCTTGACCCCGGCGCCGGCCTGCAGCAGCCCGAGGTCGAGCGTACGCACCGAGACGCCCTGCAGTGGCGGCGGCACGTCGTCGTTGGCAACGCGCAGCGCGAGTCCTTCGACGATGGCGGTCTTGCCGACGCCGGGCTCGCCGACGAGGATGGGGTTGTTCTGCCGTCGGCGCAGCAGGATGTCGATGCATTGGCGGATTTCGGCATCGCGGCCGATGATCGGATCGATCAGCCCGGCACGGGCATCGGCGGTCAGGTCCTGCGTGTACTGGTCGAGTGCCGGGTCGGCGGGGGCTGCCGCTAAAGGTCGTGCGTCTTGCCGCGGTGCCGTCGGCTCGCCGTGATCCTCGATCGACGAGCGGGTGCTGTCGGGCCAGCCGGCACGCAACGTATCAAGCGGGAGCGTCGCCAGCGCCGTGGCGGCATGGCTGTGCAGCCCGGTATCGAGCAACACCAGCAGCAGCTGGCCGGAGCGGATCTGGCCGGTGCTGCGGGCCGCGGCGGTGCGCAGCCAGCCGGTGACCGGTTTCGACAGCGCCGGCGTATAGGTACTGCCGCGCTCGAAGCGCTGGCTGGCGGCGTGCAGTTCGGCGGCCAGCGCGGCCGGGGCGATGCCGGCGTGGGCGAGCATCAGCGCCAGATCGCCGCCGTCGATCGCCAGCAGCTCGAGCAGCAGGTGGTCGATTTCGACGTGGTATTGCGTCTGCTGCAGGCTGCGCTGTGCCGCACGCTCGAGCGCGGCGCGGCACGGCGGGTTCAGGCGGCCGATGAGCTGGTTCAGCTCCATTTCGGCTCGCGGGTGTCGGACAGGATGCAGCGGCGGGGGGCGTCGGTCTTGCCGGCCAGCCAGCTGGTCTGGCCGAGCCGCAGTGGCGCACGCCGGTCCAGTACCGGTCTGGGAGACTGTTCCGGGGCCAGCTGCAGCACCAGCCGGCACGCCATGTCGATGCCGAAGTAGAAGCGCGCCAGCGCCATCAGCTCGCGGTGTCGGTCGCCGCCGGGCAGAAAGCCCACATAGCTTGCCAGCGGCATCGGCCCGAGGATGATGCGGATGCCGGCCTGTTCGTCCCAGACTCTTGATCCCGCCAGCGCGCCGAGGCCGAGCCGGTTGTTGCCGCCGCCGCGACCGAGCCGCGTGCACGCGCCGTCGGGCAGTGGGCTCCAGGCGCCGTCAAATTGTTCGATCCGGACCGGAACGCCGAAATGGCCACGGACGATGCTCTGGAAGCCGCCGGCCGACCGCCGCCGGTTGGCCAGGATGGCGGTTCGGCCGAGCAGGGCGGCGTCGGGTACGGCCTGGCGCTCGTGCAGCGTCCGGGGCAGCAGGCCGGTCAGTGCGCGCAGGATCTGCCGGGTCGCGCTGCGGTCCGGCGCATCGAACGGCGCGGCGATCCGGTGTTTCTGCAGCGTGCGGTAGAGCTGGCCCAGCAGCCGCTGGTGGAACAGGTCGAGGAAGGCCGCGGGTGCGTGATCCTTGCGTGCGCGCCGGGCCTGCAGCCACTCCTGGTACGCGTAGGGCAGCGGGCCGTCCGGACCGCCGAGCCCGAACAGGTGCACCGGCAGCGCGGGGCGTGCATCGTCGCGGTCGGGGGGGCGCAACGGCCCGAGTGCGCTGACGGGCAGGACCGGTGCAAGCGGACCGTGCAGGCGTACGGTTTCCTGCCTCGGGTCGACACCGTGGCCCGGCGGCGTGCCGTGAGGCGCGAGCCGCTGCAGGATCGCGACCGCCTGCGCGAACTCGAACGCATGCGTTTCGCGCTGCAGCCGCTCGGCTACAGAATCAGCGGGTCGCCGACCAGCGGTTGCCATGTCTTGATGTCCCGGTCGTTGTCGACCAGTACCGTGCGGATGAAGCGGTTGATGCTTGCGTACTGGGCGAGGAAATGGCCGAGCACGCCCGAAAACAGCACGCGGCTCGTACCGGTGAAGTTGACTTCGTCCAGCGTCAGCCGGACCTCGAGCCCGTTGCGCCAGCCCCGCCACGCCTGGCGGCCGACGTGGGCGACGGCGCGACGCGTTTCCAGGCCGACGATGCCGGCAATCTGCCGCCGGGACGTCTGGCTGTCGCTGAGGTTGTAGAGCGCGAGGATTTCCTGCAGCGCCGCGAGCGGCTGCGCGTCCTCGACCAGCGACAGGTGGTTGAGCGACAGCTGCGACACGAGCCGCCAGCGCGAGGCGCCGGCGAGCGGTGCGGTGGTCTGCGGCGTCGGCTTGCCCAGCAGCCGGGCCCGTGCGACCGGCCCGGCGCGCTGGAACGACAGCGCTGTGCCGGCCGGCATCCCCTCGGCAAGTCCGCGGTTGGTGCACAGCAGCTCGGCGGTGAGCGTGTGGTCAGGGGCGCTGTGCGGGTTGAAGTTCTCGTCGACCCAGGTCAGCAGCATGTCGCTGCCGCGACGGCCGCTGGTGCGCCGCGCGTGCCACCACGTGCCGGTCGTCCGGGTGCCGTGGCTGAATGCGAAATATGCCGGTGCCACGTAGGCGCGTTCGTCGTTGCCGGCGCGGAGCTGGCGGACCGCGTAGATCTCGTGGCTGTGCTCGCGGTGGCTGTCGGCGATCAGCCGGTACTCGCTGCGGGTGCCGTCGGGGCGCAACGGCTCGGACGTGCGCGGAAACAGGTTGATGCCCGGCGTGCAGCCGAGCGCGATGTCGCTCGGCCGCAGCGTCAGCCGCTGTGACGGGGCACGGTCGAAGGCGATGAGCAGTTCGATCTGCTCGCCTGCATCATCGGGGACCCGGATCGGCAGGTCGAAGAACAGGAACTTGGCCGGGAAGGCGAAATACTCGAGCAGCAGGCGGTAGGCCGGCTGGACGCCGTCTTCGAGCGGCAGCAGCGCATCGTCCGCACCGAAGCCGGCCGGTTGCGGCAGCGCGCCGGGCAGGAGCCGGGCCGGTCTGTCGGCCGGCGCCACGCAGATCCCGATTGCGTGGGCGCACAGCAGGTCGTACAGCGTTGCGGCATGGATCGGCGAACCGGCCAGATGGATGCGCAGCGAGTCGAGGCCGAGTTCGGACCAGCGCAGCGGCGCATGGCAGCGCAGGCGCAGGCGCAGGGCGCTGCGTGCATCGCCGATCCCGGTAAGTGCCTGTGCCTCTTCGGTCGGCAGCAAGGTGGCGTCGGCGACCTCGATCGGCCAGATAGTGACCGGCGCCGTCGTGCGGAAATGGATGCTGTCTCCGCTGTCCGTTGTCGCGAAGAGCGCGGTGTCTCGCGGGATCTCGTAACCCTGGGCCAGATTGCCCTTGGTCGCATCGGGTTCGAAGCGGATGACGGCAGCCGACGGCATCGGCCGCAGCGCATAGGGGTAGAGCTGCTCGAGCAGTGCGTCGGTGAGCTGCGAGAAATCGTCATCGAGCCGGCGCTGGAGCCGGGCGTTCAGGAAGGCGAAGCCCTCGAGCAGCCGCTCGACATGGGGGTCGGTGCTTTCCTCGCCGGACAGGTCGAGCCGCCGGGCGACCTTCGGATAACGCTCGGCGAAGTCGGCCCCGGCATGGCGCAGCCAGGTCAGCTCGCGCTGGTAATAGTCGAGCAGCAGCGGATCGATCGAATCGCTGCTCATGCCGGCAGCGCGTCGAGCGCGGTATTGATGAAGACGACGGGGGGGAGCGAAGGATGGCCAGCAAGACGGCCGCTGATCTGCACGCCGAGCCGCTGCGACTGGCCGGGCAGCGGAACGAGCCGGACCTGCGGCTCGCTCACCCTCGGCTCGAAATGGCGGATGACCTCGGCGATCTGCCGTTCTACGCGGTGCTGCTGCTGTGGCGAGGTGAGCGCGAAGGCGCTCCAGTCCTCCACGCCGTAGTCGATAACGCTCAAGGGATGGGCGTGTTGCAGGGTCCCGCGCCGCGAGTTCAGCAGCCGGGAGAGCTCGTCCTGGACCGAACGGATGACGTCGTCCACGTCGTGGCGCCAGTGGGCGGCGTCATCCGCCATGCCGTCCGGGGTGTCGTCGGCAAGGCGATCGAACAGCGGCGCGAGAAAGGGCTTTGCGGAAGTCATGGTCGCGCCGTGCCGGTCTTACTTGCCGGCCTTGTTGGCCGCCAGATCCCAGGTCGTTGCCGCCGAACCTTCCTTGGAGCCGTCGTCCTTCTGCGTCGTCAGATCCCACTTGATCTTGGTGAAGTTGAGCGACAGCGTCTCGACCGGTTTGCCGCCGGCACCGCCGCTGACGCTGACGTTCGACATGATTACGTTGGTCAGCGTGTAGGTGATGAACGGCATGATCTTGCCGCTGCTTTCCGCCGCATTGCGGCCGATCGTCAGCAGGACTTCCGGGATCGACTTGCCCGAGCAGCAGTACTGGTTCAGCGACGGGGTCGATCCGTCGACGAACTTGGTCACGGTGAATTCGCCGATATGCGGTTTGCCCGAGGTACGCTCGGTATTGCTGACGTCGTTGGTGACCTGCATCGCCACGTTGTGGCTGTAGGACATGATTTCGATCTTGTCCTTGTAGCCTTCGAGCGCGCAATCGCCCTTGATGTCCTTGCCCAGGTCGAGAATGATGGCATCCATCGGTACTAGCTCCAGTCTGTTGGGGTGGCGTGGCCCTTGCCGGGCCACGCGGATTCACGAAACTCAGGCCGCGGGCTGCGGCAGCGATGCGACCAGACGGATCGACGCGGTCAGCTCTTCGAGCTGGAAATGCGGACGCAGGAAGACCGTCGCCCGATAGGCGCCCGGCTTGCCGGCGACTTCGGTCACGTCGACGCGCGCCTCGCGCAGCGGGTACTGCGCCTTGATTTCCTGCTGGGCGTTGTCGTTGACCAGTACGTAGTCGGCAATCCAGTTATTCAGGTAGGCCTGGACGTTGTCGCGCGTCGCGAAGCTGCCGATCTTGTCGCGCATGATGACCTTGATGTAGTGCGCGAAGCGCGAGGCGGCGAGCACGTAGGGCAGCATGGCCGAAATGCGCGCGTTGGCGTTGGCTTCGGGCAGGTTGTACAGCTTGGCCAGGTTGGTCGTCTGGCCGCCGAAGAACACGGCAAGGTCGCTGTTCTTCTTGTGGCACAGCGCGATGAAGCCGAGCGCGTCGAGCTCCTTTTCGCGCCGGTCGGTGATCGGTACCTCGGTCGGGCACTTGAGCGCGAGGTCGCCCGATGCGGTGCTGAAGGTATGCGCCGGCAGGCCTTCGACAGCGCCGCCGCCTTCGACACCGCGGATCGCCGCGCACCAGCCGTACTTGGCGTACGCTTCGGTGATCCGCTGGCCGAGCGCCCACGATGCGTTGCCCCACAGGTACTTCTGATGGTTGGTGCCGTCGACGTCCTCGGTGTAGCTGATCCCCTCGACCGGCTTGGTGTCCGGGCCGTAGGGCAGGCGCAGCAGCACGTGCGGCAGCACCAGCGACACGTAGCGCGAATCCTCGCTGGCGCGGAACGAGCGCCACTTGATCAGCTCGGTGCTTTCGAACACCTTGGCCAGATCGCGCGGCTGGGCCAGCTCGGTGAAACTGCCCATGTCGAACAGCCGCGGGCTTGCGGCCGCGATGAACGGCGCATGCGCGGCGGCGGCGACGTTCGACAGCTTTTCGAGCAGTGCGACATCCTGCGGGTGACGGCCGAACTCGAAATCGCCGACCAGCACGCTGAACGGGTGGCCGCCGAAGGTGCCGTACTCTTCCTCGTAGATCTTCTTGAACAGCGCGCTCTGGTCGAACTCGACCGCCTTCTCGAGGTCGTTCTGCAGCTCCTGCTTCGACACGTCGAGCAGGCGCAGCTTCAGCCGCGTGCTGGTTTCGGTGTTCATCACCAGGTAGTGCAGGCCGCGCCACGAGGCTTCGAGCTGCTGCACGTCCTTGTGATGGAGGATCTCGTCGAGCTGCTTGCCGATCAGCGCGTCGATCTGGCCGATGCGGTGGTTGATCATGGCGACGGTGTCGCTGTCGACGACCATGCCTTCGTCGAGCACCTGGGTGGCGAACTCGGCGAGCAGGTCCTTGGCGTAGGCCTTCTGGCTGTCGTCGTGCGCCATCCGGCCGTCGGCGATGATCCGGTCGAGCAGCGACAGCGATACGGTTTGCGCAGCGCTGTCGCTGCCGGCTTGTGCTTGGGTCATGGGTGCGCTCCCTTAGGCCTGGGGTTCGGGCGTCGCTTCCGCCGCCTGGGTGTCGGCTGCGGGCGTTGCGGTCTGGGTGGTCTCGCCGGCTGCAGTGCTGGACTTGATCTCCTGCAGCCCTTCGGTATTGGCGACGACGTTCTGCAGCAGCTGGTCGAGCTGGTCGTTGCCGTCGAGCTTGGTCAGCAGGTCGCGCAGCTTCTGGCGCGCTTCGTACAGGCGGCGCAGCGGTTCGACCTGCTTGACGATGCTGACCGGGTCGAAGTCGTCGATGTGCTTGAACTTGAGCTCGATATTGAGTTTGCTGCCGTCGCCGCCGATCGCGTTGCCGACCTGGACCGCGAGGCGCGGGGAGACGGCGTTCATCACCTCGTTGAAGTTGTCGCGATCGATGTCGACGAAACGGCGTTCACCGAGCTTGGCGGGCGGCGTCTCCTGCTTGCCGGCAAGGTCAGCCAGAATACCGACGACCAATGGCAATTCTTTCTTCTCGATGGCGTTGCCAATTTCCACGTCGTAGGTGATCTGGACGCGTGGAGGGCGGACGCGGTCCAGCTTGTGCTGCGTGCTCTCGGCCATGGTTTCCTCTCGATCGGCGCAACGCCTCGGTATCGGCGGCTGCTTGTTTGCTCGATGCGGCATCGTCGATGCCATGAAATGCCAATGACATCATTGGCGGTTTGTCGGGCGAGATTAGCTTATTCATCTATGTTTGCAAGCTGATGATTGATTTTGTTGTAAGAACACTGATTGCAACATGTCGGTGTCTGTGTTCTATCTGCAACGTGTCGTTTGGTGCGCATGACATTGGTGTTATAGAGTTGGCGCCACACAAAGAGGCCGATTCAATGTTGCGCTTGCGGGCTATCTGTCGATTTTGCTGGGTTTTGTCGCTGATTTCGGTCCTTCCGGCCTGCGGGCTGATGCAGCCCGAGGTGGCGATGCGCAGCGCGGTGATCGAGGTTGCAGCAGGCGCCAACGATGACACGCCGATTGCCGTCGACTTTCTGGCGGTGAACGATCCTGACTTGCTGAAGACATTGCTTACGACTTCGTCCGGGCAATGGTTTGCCGCCCGCGAGCAGTACCGGCGCGATTACCCGCAAGCCTTGCAGGTGTGGGGGCTCGAGGTCGTCCCCGGCCAGCGCCTTGCCGTCGATCGCGTTCCGCTCGCCGGCGCCGACGCGCTGGGGGTGGTGGTGTTCGCCAGCTACGACGCGCCGGGGGCGCACCGGCTGCGGCTTGAAGGCGAGCGCGATGTGCGGATCCGCCTGGGAAGCCGTGATCTGCAACTGATGCAGGCCGGCCCGTGATTTCGGACACCGCCGCTGGCCGGCGAGGTCCACTGAATGTTTGGAGTGCAGCTTGAACGAGGTACCGGAAGCCATCTGCTGGCACGAGGGCATGCAACTGCTGCCGCAGCATTTCCAGCAGCAATCGCTGCGTGCCGAGACCCTGGCCGCGCGCCATGCCGCGGCCGCACATCCGTGGTTCTGGGGGGTGCAGTCGGTCGATATCGACGAATCGGCGTTGCGGGCCGGCATCGTGCGCGTCCAGGCGCTCGAAGCCGTGCTTCCCGACGGCCTGCCGGTCGGTTTTGACGCCGGTGTGCGTCCGGCGCTCGAACTCGACGTGACGGACCAGATCGCCGCGTCGACGCGCCATGCGGTGACAGTATTCGTTGCAGTAGCGCCGCTGTGGCGGGGGGGGCGGCTTGATCCGCGCGGCAGCCGCTATCTGTCGGTCCACGGTGAGGCGGTGCCCGATCTGGCCGGCGGTGAAACGCCGGAGCCCTTGGTGCTGTGGCGCCCCGACCTCAGGCTGGTGACCGACGATACCCGGGCCGATCTCGTCTGCATTCCGTTGCTGCGCGTCGAGCAGCAGGGCGGCGGTTTCGCACCGCTGCCCTACGTACCGCCGACCCCGAGGCTGCAGCCCGAATCGCCGCTCGGCCGCAAGGTGGCCGGGCTGTGCGCACGCGTGCGCGAGAAGTGCGTCTATCTGGCCGGCCGGGTCCGCGCAGCGCAGCAGGCCGGGCGCGACGAGGAGGTTCCCGAACTGAGCCGGCAACTGCGCTCGCTCTGGTCGCGGCTGCCGGAGGTCGAGGCGGCATTGTCGAGCCGGATCGCTCACCCGGCGCAGGTCCACCTGCTGCTGGCCGGCATGGCCGGCGCGGTGGCGACACTCGATCCCGCCGCCGGCGTTCCGGCGTTCCGGCCACTCGAATACGGCGAACTGCTGGCCGGCTACGACGAACTGATCGGCTGGCTGGACACCGCGCTCGGCCGGGTCAAGACCAGTTACCGCACCGTGCCGTTCGCGCGCGACGCCGCCGGTTTCTGGCTCGATCTCGCCGACCTGCCGGTATCGGCGGCGCCGACGCTCGGAGTGCGGATGCCCGGCGGCGAACAGGGCGCGATCGCGTGGCTGCAGCAGGCGATCATCGCCTCGGACGGCCATGTCGCCACGCTGGTCCGGCAACGCATGCGCGGCCTGTCGTGGCAGGCGCTGGATCAGGGCGCCAGCCTGTCGTACAGCGTACCGGGCGACATGCATCTGGTGGTGCTGGATACCGACAGCGAGTGGTTCGATCGCGGTGCGCGCCTGCGTCTGACCGGCGCCGCCGGCGCGACGCTGCCGGCGCCGTGGGAAGTCGTGCTGTTCCTGCCGGCCGAGGACCGCTGATGCGTGACATCCTGCGTTTGCCGCTGCACCGGGATGCGCCGCTGACGCCGGTTTTCGAATCGAGCTGGTGCGAATGGCTCGAGCGCTGGCAGGACATCCGGATGCGGGCCCAGCCCGGCGAGGCGCTGGCGGCCGAAGCCGTCGAAGTGGCCAGCACGCTGGCGCGCCGCCTGGCACGAGTCGCGCTGTCCAGGACCGGGCACGCCGGCCAGCAACAGGTCGACACGATGCAGTTCGCCTTTGTCGCGCTGATCGACGAGCTGCTGATTTTCGACGACTGGGCGGGGCAGGAGAGCTGGCAGGCTGCACCGCTGGAACTGCGCCTGTTCGGTAGTTGCGCCGCCGGCGAGCAACTGCCGGCACAGATCGAGCAGTTGCTGCAGCTTCGCGATCCGGCGGCGCGCGATCTGGCGAACGTGCTGCTCCAGGTGCTGCTGCTGGGCTTCTACGGCCGTCTGCGCAGTGGCGAAGGCCGGGTGGTCCATGCTGCGTGGCGGCGGGCGCTGTTCGAATTCGCCTGGGGCCGCGCGCCCGACGAGCAGCAACTGGCCGTCGATCTCGAGCGCCCGGCGGCCATCGTGCCGCTGCGCGTCTCGGCCCGGCGCATGCTGCCCGACGGTGCACGCCTCGGGCTGATCGCGCTGGCGCTCGTCGTGGTGATGACCGCGATCGGGCACCTGTTCTGGCTGGACCTGAGTTCCTCGATCGAGGCAGGGCTGCCGCTGGCCGCCGGACGGAGCCCGGCATGACGTTCGTCTGGCTTGTGGTGCTGGTGCTCGCGCTGCTGCTGTTGGCCGCGCTCTGGTGGCTCTGGCGCCATCGCGATATCGGCGGTTTTCGCAGCGTGCTCCGGCAGATCGAGGCCGAGATGGGCTGGCGCGACCGTTATCAGCAGCCACGGGTACTGCTGCTCGGCGACGAGGCCGGCCTGTGCGCCGGATGGGGCTTGCGTGCCGCAGGCGAGCGGCACTGGTACGGCCGCTGGTGGTTCGGCGGTGACGGTCTGGTGCTGGTGGCGCCGGACGGCATGCTGGAGGCGTCCGACGGTCCGGTGCCGATGCTCGGCGTCTGGCACCGGCTTGCGGGGGCGCTGCTGCGCGCGCGCGCCGGGCGGCCGCTCGATGCGGTGATCTGGGCGGTGCCGCTGGAAACGCTGCAGTCGGTCGAGGCCGCGGCGCGCACCGGCGCCAGCGCCGAGCAAAGGCTGGCCGACCTGCAGCGGCGTCTGGGGCTGAGCCTGCCGGTCTATCTGGTCGTGACCGGGCTCGAGCGTCAGCCCGGCGTGCTCGAGCTGGCCGACCGGCTGCCCGATGCGGCCAGGCAGGTGATGCTCGGCTGGTCGTCGCCGTTCGCGCTCGGCACCGCCTGGAACGGCGACTGGGCCGAGATGGCGCCCGAACGGATCCGCGAGACGCTGACCGCCGCAGTCACCGAGGCCGGCGCCTTGTCCGGCACGATCGACGCGGCGCTGTTTCTGCTGCCCGGCCAGCTCGAATCGACGCGCGACGGCCTGCGCGCCCTGTGCGAACCGGTGTTCCGCGGCGATGCTGGCGGCGAGGCGGCGGTGTTCCGTGGTGTCTACCTGACCGGGATGGCCCGGCAGGGGGCGGCGGACGAATTCGAGCCGGACGGGGATGTGCAGGCAGCGGGCGCGCCGCTGTTTGCGACGCGCCTGCTGCGCCAGCGCATACTGGCCGAACAGGGGCTGGCGAAGCCGCTGTCGCGCGTGCTGGCCCTGCGCCAGCGCGGCCACCGCATTGCCAAGGTCGGCCTGGTCGTACTGGCGCTGTGCTGGCTGACGGGCATGGTCTGGACGTGGCACGGCGCGCGGAATGCGCTGCGCGGCTTGTCGGGCTACGAGGCACGCATTGCCGCTGCCTCGACGTCCAGGGCGTACGCGGACGACGCCGAACTCGCCAAGCAGCGCATCGCCGCATGGTGGCAGGTTTCGGCGGCCGTACCGCGCTGGCACTTCGAGACCGCCTGGCTGCCGACGTCATTGCTGTCGGGGCTGGATGAAGAAGTCGACGCTGCAGCGAGCGGTACCGCCGACCACTATCTGCTTGCACCGCTGCAGGCCGGCTTGCGGCGCCAGGTGCAGGGGCTGGCGACGCTGCCCGCGATCGCCGATGCCGGTGGCGTGTCGCCCGAAGGCTGGTCCGAGTACCAGCAGGCCAGGCGCCTCGTCCAGCAGGCCGCCCGGCTCGACCGGGCGTCGGCGCTGATGGCCGGCCTGCGCGGTGCCGCACCGCTGGACAACGCGGTCGCGCTGGCGGACATGCTGTACCAGTGGAAACCGGGCGAGAAGCCGCTGGTGCGTGCGCAGCTCGGCCAGATCCTCGCCGGTGGCCCGCCGCTGCCGGCGGTCCCGCTGGGCAAGGCCGATGCCGGGCGCGTGTTCGTTGCCCAGATCAGCGCATGGCTGAACCGGCTGTACGCCGATGACACCTTCGGCCAGGCCGCCAGTGGCGCACAACTGCAGTTGCAGCGGCTGGCCGCCGGCCAGGCGCTGCCGCAGGCCGAACTCGCACAGCTGAGCGAGCGCATCGCCCTGCTCAAACGGCTGGTTTCGAACAGCGACGTCGCCTGGCGCCCGGGCGGACGGCAGGAGCCGGTGCCCGGCTACACCGCCTTGCTGGGCGAGGCGCAACGGGCCGGGCTGATCGACGCCGGCGGCGTTGCGGCGCTGAACCGGTACGCCGATGCATCCCGGTCGGCATTCAAGGCGCGCTGGCTGTCGGCCGTGCCCGGCGACAACGAACTGCTGCAACAGACCGCTAGATCCCTGCAGCTGTCGCCCGACGCCAGCCAGACCGGCGATGCGCTGGCCTTGCTGCTGGCGCAGGATTTTGCCGCACCGCATGCCGCGCTCACCGGTGGTCCGGCGGTGGCGCTGGGATACTTCGCCTCGTACCGGGGTTTGCTGGCACAGGGCGACAAGACGCCGCTGCGCTACAGGATCGGAGTACTGGCTTCGGCCCGGCAGGTCGTCGCGCAGGCGATGTGGGAATCGGCGAGCCCGGAGGGGCTGGGTGGCTTGTCGCTGCGCACCGGCGCGCAGCAGGCCGGCGAACTGGCGGCGGCCTTCGGCACGCTGGGCCGGCAAGATCTGGCGGCCGACTGGATCGCCAGGGTCGATCGGATCGCGCTCGCCGAACTGCGCCAGGCCAACGCCCGGGTCGACGACCTGGCGCTGTACCAGCCGCTGCACGGCACGTTTTCGTGGTGGGATGGCGGCAAGAACGCCAGCCTCAAGGCGTGGCGCGTCTCGTCGCCGCAGGATCTGCAGCAGTACCTCGACGGCCAGCTGGATGCGCTGGCCGGCATTTCGGCCAGCGTTGCGCCGGCGGTCGGCTGGCTCGACCCGCACGCCGACCAGCTGGCTGTCGCCGATGCGCAACTGCTGGCGCGCTGGCGCAGCCTCGCGCTGCAACTGCAGCAGTACAAGGAAAAGAGCAGCACCAGCGCGCCGGCGCTGTTGAACCAGCTGATCGGCAAGGACCTCAACGAGATGGACACCGGCAACTGTGCAACGGTGCTGGCCAATGCCGCCATTCCGCGTGGCGACAATGTGCTGACCGACCGGGTGCGCATGCTGGTCCGGGTCGCCGGCGACCGCTGCGGCGGCCTGCGGGCGCAGGCTGCGGCAGCGGCGTGGGAAAAGCTCAGTGGCTACTACGCCCAGTACATGGCCGGGCGCTTCCCGTTTGCCGACCTGTCGTCCCGGCAGGAGGCCGATCCGGAGCGTGTCGGCGACCTGTTCCGCTTGTTCGACGACAATCAGGCGATCATCAACGCCGGCCTGCAGGGCAGCGACGCACCGTCGGCGCAGGCGGCGCGGGTCTTCATGCAGCGGCTGCAGGCGGCCCGAGGCTGGCTTCAGCCGCTGCTGGCCCGCGAGCCCGGCAGCGGCATGACCGGGGTCGAGCTGGATGTCGGCTGGCGTACCGATCGCGGCCAGGAGGCCGGCGCCGACCAGGTGATCGAATGGACCATGGCAGCGGGAACGCAGCGCTTGCGCTACCCGTCCGCCGACAAGTCCCGTCTGCGCTGGCGGACCGGGCAGGCGGTCTCGTTCGGACTGCGCTGGGCCAAGGATGCGCCCGAATCGCCGCAGGTCGATGCGCATCAGTCGGGACTGGCCGTCGGCGACCGCATCGCACAATGGGATTACAGCGGGACCTGGTCGCTGCTGCGGCTGCTGCGCGCCCATGCGGCCGCCGGCCTGGACGGTGGCGACGACATGTCGGTCCCGCTGTTGCTGACCGTGCCGGTGTCGTCGGCGCAGGGCAAGACCAGCCGCGCCCGGATGTTCGCGCGCATTGCGCTGCAGACGCCGGGCGGCAAGACGCCGCTGCAGCTGTCGCCGCTGCCGGTCGGCGTTCCGCCGTCGCCGTTCCGCGCGATCACGCTTGCCAACGAAAGGACCCTGGCCCTCCAATGACGTCGCCCCTCCCCGATTTCGCCGCGCTGATCGCGACCCTGCTGCAAGCGGTCACCCCGGCACAGCCGTGCGGCGTGCCGTTGCGGCACGAACCCGAATACCACCGGATCCAGGAAGCGCGCCGGCAGGACGATACCGGCCTGCCCGTCGGCATCTGGCAGTCCGAGGTCAAGACTGCCGACTGGCGTACGGTCGAGCAGTTGTGTTGCGACACCCTGCAGCGGCGCGGCAAGGACCTGATGGTGGCGGCCTGGCTGGGCGAGGCCTGGGTGCAGCGCTACGGTCTTGCAGGCTGGGTCAAGGGCGTCGAGCTGCAGGCGGCGCTGTGCGAGCGGTACTGGACCGAGCTGCATCCGCAGGCGGTCGACGGCGACGAGTCGTGGCGGACCGCGCCGCTCGAGTGGATGTCGCGCATGTTTGCCGAGGCACTGCGGTTCCGGGTGCCGCTGCTCGATCACGAGCCCGACGTCACCCTTGCCGTCTATCAGGGCTGGCAGCGCCAGAGCGTGTGCGGGACCGGACGACGTGCCGAGCAGGACGCCGCCGAGATGGCCGCCAAGGAGCTCGCACGCTTTCTGAACGTCGTCCGTGCCGAGTCGCCGGCACGCCTGTACGAGCTGCTGCAGGCGCTGGTCGGTGCCAAGGCGACGGTCGAGGCGCTCGCTACACTGTGCAACCAGCGCATGGCGGACGACGCGCCGTCGTTCGGAACGGTACTGCGGGTACTGGACGAACTGGTACTGGTCGTCAACGGTCTGGACGACGTCCTGCCGTGGAAAGCCTTGAACGGGGAGAAGGACATGAGTGCGGATACGGTCGGTGTTTCGGAATCGGGCGGCGCGGTGGCTGCGCAGCCGCAGGCCGCATCGGGCATCATCGCCGGCCGGGAGGATGCGTATCGCCAGCTCCAGCTTATCGCCACCTATCTCGCCCAGGTCGAGCCGCACAGCCCGGTGCCCTACCTGATCAACCGCGCCGTCGAATGGGGGCGGCGTCCGCTGCCGGAGCTGTTGTCCGAACTGATCGACAGCGATTCGGAGGCCCGACGGGTCTGGTCCCTGATCGGCGTGCTGCCCTGAGTCCTTGCTGCGCCGGCGTCAGGCCGTTGTTCGAGAGCTCTGGACGGTTGCGGAAAAGCGTCCGCCGCCCGATTCGAGATCCAGCAGCCGCTGTTTCGCCCCGAGCCCGCCGGCAAAACCGGTCAGCTGTCCCGATGCCGCAATGACCCGGTGGCAGGGGACGACGATCGACAGCGGGTTCCGGCCGTTGGCTGCGCCGACGGCACGCACCGCGCTGACATTGCCGATCTGTCTGGCGATGTCCTGATAGCTGCGCGTTTCGCCGTAGGGAATCGTCAGCAGCGCCGTCCATACCTGCTGCTGGAAGGCGGTGCCGGTAAAACGCAGTTCAAGCCCGAAGCGGGTGCGGCGGCCGGCGAAGTACTCGTCGAGCTGGCGCGATGTTTCGATCAGTACCGGGTGGTCCCGGTCTTCGCGCATGGCGCCGAGCGGCACCCGTCCGGGCCGGTCGTTTTCCCACAGGATGGCAACGAGGGCCACGCCGTCGGCAACGAGCTTGAGCCTGCCGAGCGGCGAGTCGGTGTATGCGTAGTGATGCGGCATGTTTTCCCCGGTGATGCCGTTGCGCCGCTTGACTTTACCGCACGGGCCTTCGGGGCGTCGCGGCGTTTCGCGGATCGGCCAGTACGACAGGTCGACGAGGGTATGCGTCTGGCGTATGGTGCGGTGATGGATTCCCTGCTTCCCCTGAGTCTGCGCAGTTACGGTGTCGGTGGCGCTTCGCACCGGCACGCGCACGTCCAGCTCGTCCTGCCGGTGCTGGGTCGGCTCGAGATCGAGGTCGGGGGCGTCGGCGGACGGCTCGATGTGGCGCGCGGCGCCTTTGTCGCGCCCGATACCGCCCATGCGCAGTCGGCCGACGGCGAGAACCGCTTCCTGATCCTCGATTGCGAGGTGGCCGATCTGGGCGAGGATGCGGTCGAACGGCTGCGGCGGCAGACTTTCGTGCCCATTTCGGCGGCGACGCGGCGGCTGATCGAATTCATCGATCTGGCCAGCCAGGGCCGGAACGTGCCGCCGGCCGTCGTGCAGCACGGCCTGCCCCTGCTGCTCGCGTCGCTGGCGCCGCCGGAGGTACGGCCGCAGCGTTTCGATGCCCTGCGCCGCCGGGTCGAGGCGACGCCGGGCGAGGACTGGAGCGTGGCGCGGATGGCCGACGAGGTCGGGCTGAGTGCGAGCCGGCTGCATGCGCTGTTCCGCGCCGAAACCGGCCAGACGCCGCAGGCCTGGCTGTCCGGGCTGCGCCTGCGCGCGGTGCAGGATGCGCTGCTCGGTTCCGACCGGCCGATCGCGCAACTGGCGCTGGATGCCGGCTACGCCGACCAGAGCGCCCTGACCCGGGCGATGCGCCTCGCGACCGGCGAGACGCCCGCCGCCTACCGCAGACGCCACCGGCGATAGTCCGGGCACAAAACGCGCGAGATCCGGTCAAGACCGGCGCTGCATCCGGTTCTATCCTCGCCTTCATCGGAGGGAGGACGGAATGCGCGGACAGATGGCGATCGGCGTCGGCAACGGTGTCGCAGCGGGGGCGTTGTGGGGATTCGTCTTCCTGGCGCCGCAGATACTCAACGGTTTTTCGGCGCTGCAGCTGTCGGCCGCCCGCTATCTGGTATACGGGCTGGCGGCGGTGCTGCTGCTCCTGCCGCGCTGGCGCGCGCTGGTGCTGGGCCGCGACGAGTGGCTGGCGCTGCTCGGGCTCAGCCTGCTCGGCAACATCGCCTACTACATCCTGCTGTCGAATGCGGTCCGCTGGGCCGGCGGTGCGCCGACGTCGCTGATCATCGGCCTGCTGCCGGTACTGGTCACGCTCGTCGGCACGCGGGACGACGGCGCGGTCCGGCTCGGCCGGCTCGTCGCGCCGCTGGGGCTGTGCCTGCTCGGCGTGGCGCTGGTCGGCACCGATGCATTGATGACCGAGCGTGTCGACGTCAGTCCGGGCGTGCGCGCCGCGGGGCTGCTGTGCGCGGTGGGCGCGCTGGTGTCGTGGGCGGCGTACTCGGTCGCCAACCAGCGCTGGCTTGCCCGGCGACCGGACATCTCGGGGCACGACTGGTCGTTGCTGACCGGTGTTGCGACCGGCGGGCTGGCCCTGCTGCTGGTCGTGCCCGCGTTTGCCGGTGAACAGGCCGCGCGTCCGGCGGCGGACTGGCTGGTGTTCTGGGGCGTTGCCGCCGCGGTGGCGATCTTCGCGTCCATCCTCGGCAACGGCTTCTGGAACCGTGCCAGCCGCCTGCTGCCGCTGACGCTGGGCGGCCAGATGATCATCTTCGAGACGGTGTTCGCGCTGCTGTACGGCTTTCTGTGGGCGCACCGCCTGCCGAGTGTGCTGGAGGCGGTGGCCATCGTCTGCCTGATCGCCGGGGTGGTCTGGTGCACCTGCGTACACCGGGAGCCATGACGGCGGACGGACTCAGCCGCGCGTTGCGGCGGTGAAGGCGATCTCGATCTGCAGCTCGGGCGACGCCAGCTCCGCCTTCACGCAGGCGCGCGCCGGTGCGCAGCCCTCGGGCAGCCACTCGGCCCAGATCTCGTTCAGCGCCTTGCGGTTGGCGAGCTCGGGCAGGTAGATCGTCACCATCATCAGCCGGCTCTTGTCCGAGCCGATCGCCGCGAGCGTGCGGTCGGCCTGTGCCAGCAGCGCACGGGTCTGCTCGGCAAAGCTGTTGCCGCTTTCCGGGACTTCGACGAAGCAGGCGATGCGGTTGAAGACGACCGCATCGGACCACAGCGAGGTCGGGTTGTGGCGGTGGATGTCGTTGTTGCTCATGGCGTTTCCAATCGTTGACGGGGCCGGTGGGGCCAAGCCGCGATTATGCGCCAGTCCCGATCAATTGGCCTTGAGCCAGTCCCGTAGCCGCTCGCGCAGATTGACGAGATCGTGGCCGCAGACGATCTCGATGTGCTGCTCGTCGGCGCGGTGGATTTCGTGCTCGGTCGGCCGGCTGACGCTGACCAGCATCGCGCGGGCATCGAGCTCGGACAGGTGCGAGACGCTGTCGAGCTTGAACAGCACGTCGTTGCCGACGCCGCGCCCGGTCTGGCGGTTGTCCGGCTGCTGGGTCTTGCATTCGACCAGGTAGAGCTGGTTGTTGCACAGCAGCGCCAGGTCGTATTCGTTCTTGACGCCGTCCTGCGTGACGATCTGCACGCCGCAGGCCAGATCATGGATCGGGCTCTGGCCGATCAGGCTGGCGGCCTCGGCGAACAGCCAGTATTCGAGCCAGCCGCCGTTGAGGAAACGCAGCGCCTGCGCATCGCGCAGCTTCAGTTCGCCGCCGTGCAGCAGCGTGACCAGCCCGGTCTGCTCGATCGGCATCAGATAGGGGTGCAGTTCGCGCGGCAGCGGCGCGGTCAGGCCGCTTGCGTCGGCGCGGACCACATGCTGCATCAGCGAGTAGAGCTGGCGCGAATCGCGGCTGGCGAACCAGGCCATGTGGCGGGCTAGCTTTTCCAGCTGCGGGTCGCGGTGTTTCAGGTCGACCGAGACTTCGGTGATCTCGCAGCCGAACAGACCGAAGTAGCCGTCGAGCGTCAGCCGGTCGGCGACGTTGTAGCCCTGTGCCGGGCCCGAGTTCGGCAGGTGGTTGAGCCAGACCAGCGTGTCGCGTTCGGGGTGGATCACGAAGCTCGGCACCTGGCGCAGCAGTGCCACTTCCTGCGCCAGCGCCGCGAGGATGGGGCTGGCGCCGCTGAGGTTGATCAGCGTCGGCAGTTCGGCGTCGTTGATGATCTGCGCCAGCGTGCCGCGCAGCAGCGACGGCGAATCCTCGCCGGTCAGCTCGATGATGTCGCAGCGGATCTGCGCCGCCTCGGCAATGTCGGCGATATCGGCGGCGGCGGCCAGCCGGTGGCTGTGTGCGGCCACCGTCATGTGCTGGATGCCGAACACGCGGTCGAGCGCGGGCGTCAGGATGTCGGAATGGACGGTATCGATGGGGCAGAGCAGGTGCATGGCTGGTCCAGGCGGGGCGGGTGCTCGAGTCTAGCAGCGCGGCGCGCGCACGGTGCGCGCGAAAATGACGATGTAGTGCGACAACGTCATTTCCGCATGCCCGCTCAGCCGAGCCGCAGTGCCGCCATCCGCTCGCCGAGGAACTGCGCCGCCTGCGCCTCGCCGTCGCGGATCAGCCGGCCGAGGTTTTCCGGGCTGCGGTCGATCTTGGTCTCGTAGTCGAGCGCGTCCTGCAGCGGCTGCGACATTTCGATGAACGGAATGTGGTAGGGCTGGGCCGGTTCGTCGTCGAAGCAGCGCGGAATCAGCACCGGCTCGGTGATGTGGAACTGGTTGAGGAAGTCGGTGTTGAATGCACCGCGCAGCAGCAGGTTGTTGAGGAAGCCGATGTTCGTCAGCTGGTGGAACAGCGACATGTTGCCGACCATCTCGTTGCGCCGGTCGGCGATCTGCTCGGGCGCGCGCGGCACCGTCTTGCTGCCGGTCGGGTTGATCTTGATCACCCAAATCTCCTCGGGCAGGTTGTCGGCGCCGACATAGAGCGCCTTGGCGAGCTCGTCGACCGGCGGGTTGTCGGAGAACAGCCCGTCCCAGTAGGCGCCGCCGTCGAACTCGACCGCCGGAAAGATGTTCGGCACCGCGCATGACGACAGCAGGTGTTCGATGCGGATCGCCTGCTCGCGCGAGTTGAACTTGACCAGTTGCCCGGACAGCACCTCGGCCGCGCCGATCAGCAGCGCCGGCAGGTCGGGACGCGGGCCGGTGGCGGCCAGTTCGTCGAAGTCGATGTGCTTGCTCAGCAGCGCGTGGAAGTTGGTGAAGTGCGGCCGCAGCTGCGAGGTCGACAGACTCATCATCGTCTGGATCAGCGGCGAATACGGGCTGAAGTTGTATTGCGGCAGCTGTCCCTTGTTGGTGGCGCGCAGCGATTCGGTCACGTAATGGTTGAAATGCTCCTCGGCCCGTGTCTGCGCGGTGTTGTCGGCCCAGAAGGCCATCAGTCGCTCGGTGACGTCGTCGTCGCGCTTGAGCAGCGCGTACCAGATTAGCGCAGCGCACAAGGCGCCGCCCGAGGTGCCGCTGATGCTGGTCAGCCTGAAATGCTCGTCGAAGCCGCCGTCGTACAGCGCCTTCAGCGCGCCGGCGGTGAACGCGGTCTGGCTGCCGCCGCCCTGGCAGGCGATGGCGATTTTACGTTTTGTCATTGTTTTCTCCCTTGTGGTGTTTCTCTTCAGTGTGCGGTCCAGCCTCCATCGACCGGCAGTGCGGTCCCGGTGATCGATGCTGCGCCGTTGCTGCACAGGAAGGCGGCAAGCGCGCCGAGTTCGTCGACCTCGACGAAACGCTTGGTCGCCTGCGATGCGAGCAGCACGTCGCGGACGACTTCTTCCTCGCTGATGCCGCGCGCCTTGGCGGTATCGGGAATCTGCTTTTGTACCAGCGGCGTCATGACGTAGCCGGGGCAGATCGCGTTGGCGGTGATGCCGTGTTCGGCGAGTTCGAGCGCGACGGTCTTGGTCAGCCCGAGCACGCCGTGTTTCGACGCGACATAGGCCGACTTGAACGGCGAGGCGACGAGGGCGTGGGCCGACGCGACGTTGATGATCCGGCCCCAGCCGCGCAGCTTCATGCCCGGCACGGCGAGGCGGATTGCGTGGAAGGCGGCGCCGAGGTTCAGTGCGAGGATCAGATCCCACTTTTCGGGCGGGAAGTCCTCAATCGGCGCGACATGCTGGACGCCGGCGTTGTTGACGAGGATGTCGAGCCGGCCCAGCTCGGCCTCGATCCTGGCGATCAGCCCGGCGACGGCGTCGGCGCGGCTCAGGTCGGCGCCGATGAAGCGGACGTCGGCGACGGTGTCGGCGGCCAGTTGCGCACGCACGGCCTCGATTTCGTCGGCGTTGCCGAGGCCGTTGAGCACCACGGTTGCGCCGTCATGCGCCAGCGCGCGGGCAATGCCGAGTCCGATGCCGCTGGTCGAGCCGGTGACCAGGGCAACTTTTCCTTTGAGCATGGTGATCCTCGATCAATGAAGGGGCATCGATGAGGTATAGCACCGAATCATGTCGCCCGAATGGCGCCGGCGGGGGCGGTGTGGCAAAGCTGGCGTTGGTGCGCGGGCGCGCCGCTGTTATCTTATGGCTGACAGCATATTGACGAGCCGCGATGCCACTGGACGATTCCGCTAGCGAACTTTACGCCCGCCGCGAGGCCGAGAAGCGTCGGCGGCTGCGCCGTGCCCGGGCCGGCGCGACCGGCCTGCTGCTGTCGATGGTGGTGCTGGCGTTGCTGGCGCTGTTCGTCGGCGAGGGGCGGGGCGGCTGGGGCTATCTGGCGGCGTTTGCCGAGGCCGCCGTCGTCGGTGCGCTGGCCGACTGGTTCGCGATCACCGCGCTGTTCAGGCACCCGATGCGGCTGCCGATTCCGCACACGGCGATCGTGCCGCAGAACAAGGTGCGGATCGCCGAGAGCCTCGGCCAGTTCATCGAAACGCATTTCCTGCTGCCCGAGGTGCTGGCCAAGCGCATCGACGCGTTCAATCCGGCGCGGCGGCTGGCGGTGTGGCTGGCGAGGCCGGCGAATGCGCGCCAGCTGACCGAGCAGGGCACGCAGCTGTTCCGCTTCGTGCTCGACATGCTCGACGAGCCCAAACTGGCCCAGCTGGTCCGCGACTTCGCGGTCCGGCGGCTCGGCCAGGTCGATCTGGGCCGCCGCAGCGCCGCGCTGCTGCAGATCGTCCGCCACTCGGGCCAGCATCACAAGCTGTTCGACGGCATCGTCAGGGCGGCGCTCTCGCGGCTCGATACGCCGAACGCGCATGACTATGTCGCCGGGGTGATCGCCAGCGAGTTCAACGTGCTGCGCTGGGTCGCGCTCGACGAGGCCGGCGGCCGTTACCTGGCGCGCAAGCTGATCGGCGCGACGTCGCAGACGCTCGAGCGCGCGCTCGCCGAGCCGGACCACCCGCTGCGGCAGGCGTTCGAGCGGCAGCTCGGCGACTGGATCGGCGCGCTCGGCCATGATCCGGACACCCGTGCGCAACTGGCGCAATGGCAGCGCAAGCTGCTCGACGACGCCGGGCTGCAGGATGGACTCGAACAGCTGTGGCGCGATGCGCTGGGCTGGCTGCGCCACGACCTCGAGCGCGACGATTCGCAGATCCGCGCCAAGGTCGGTGCCGCGGTCAAGCAGTTCGGCCTGCGGCTGCGCGACGACACCGCCTTCGTCGACTGGCTCAACGCCCGGCTGCGGACCTTTGCCGCGCAGTCGCTGGCGCGCTACCGCGGCGAGATCGGCGTGTTCATCGCCGACCAGCTCAAGGGCTGGGACGACAAGGTGCTGGTCGACCGGCTCGAACTCAATGTCGGCATCGACCTGCAGTTCATCCGCGTCAACGGCACGCTGGTCGGCGGGCTGATCGGCCTCTTGATCTATACGGCAAGGCAGTTCGCCGGCCTTTGACCGCCGCCGGCACGCGCCTGCCGGCCGCTTCGTGCCGGGGGCGCTGTTCTGACATTCGAAAACACAGGGGATTGGGCAATGGAATGGATCGACGTACGCAGTGACACCGTGACCCAGCCGACCAAGGCGATGCGCGCGGCGATGGCGGAGGCCGTCGTCGGTGACGACGTCTACGGTGACGACCCGACCGTTGCCGCGCTCGAAACCGCCGCGGCGGAACGGCTCGGCAAGGCCGCGGCGCTGTTCGTGCCCAGCGGTACCTTCGGCAACCAGCTGGCGCTGTTCACGCACTGCGAGCGCGGCGACGAGGTCATCGTGGCCGAGGACAGCCACATCGTCTGGCACGAGGTCGGCGGCGCGGCGATCATCGCCGGCGTCAACCTGCGGCCGGTGGCGGTGCTGAACGGCGACGCCGTGCGCACGCGCATCCGGCCCGGCGGCGACATCCACCTGCCGCGCACCGGCCTCGTCTGCGTCGAGAACGCCCGCGGCAACGGCAGCGTGATGCCGCTCGAGACGATGCGCGAGATCCACGACGTTGCCCGCGCCGCCGGCATCCCGGTCCACCTCGATGGCGCCCGGCTGTTCAACGCGGCGGCCGCGCTCGGCGTCGAGGCGCGCGAGCTGGCGCAATACGCCGACAGCGTGATGTTCTGCCTGTCCAAGGGGCTGGCGGCGCCGGTCGGGTCTATCCTCGCCGGCCCGGCCGACTTCATCGAACGCGCGCGGAAAAAGCGCAAGCTGATGGGCGGCGGCTTGCGCCAGGCCGGCGTGCTGGCCGCACCGGGGCTGATCGCGCTGAACGAGATGAGTGCGCGGCTGGCCGACGACCACGCCAACGCCCGGTTGCTGGCCGAACTGCTCGAAAAGCTGCCCGGCGTCGTCGTCCACCGCGACCAGCTCGACATCAATATGGTGTTCTTCGAGCTGCTCGACATCCACCAGAACCCGGACGATCTGGTCGCCAAGCTGCTCGCGCAGGGAATCAAGGCCAACCCGCCCGAGGCCGGGCTGTGGCGCTTCGTCACGCACTGGCAGGTGGGGGCCGCCGAGGTCGAGCGTATCGCCAATGCATTCGGTCAGGCGCTGCTGCGCTGAGCCGGCGCGGCAAACAAAATCCTGCTGGCTGCGTTGTGCTCACTTGCCGTACTGCTTGTACTGTCTGCGTCTCGCACGTCTTGCCAGCACCGCTGCGCTGGATTTTGTTAGCAGCTCTCAATCTCCGTAACGAACAGGAGTCCGCGATGGCCGTCCGCCCGGTATTGAAAATGGGTACGCCCAGCCTGCTGCAACGCTCGGAACCGGTGGCCGAGTTCGACACGCCCGAGCTGCACGCGCTGGTGCAGGACCTGTTCGACACGATGCACGCGACCAACGGCGTCGGCATCGCCGCACCGCAGATCGGCGTCAACCTGCAGGTGGTGATCTTCGGCTTCGACGCCAACCCGCGTTACCCGGACGCCGCACCGGTGCCGCAGACGGTGCTCGTCAATCCGCAGATCACGCCGCTGGGCCACGACGAGGAGCTGGGTTGGGAAGGCTGTTTGTCGGTGCCGGGACTGCGCGGCGAAGTGCCGCGCTACGCGCGCATCCGCTACCGGGGCTTCGATCAGTACGGCGCGCCGATCGCCCGCGAGGTCAGCGGTTTCCACGCCCGCGTCGTCCAGCATGAATGCGACCACCTGTGGGGCGTGCTGTATCCGCAGCGGATTCGGGACATGACGCGGTTCGGGTTTACCGATGTGCTGTTTCCGGGCTTGACCGATGCACCAGATGAGTAAAACCGGATCATGGTTGACGGCGAAACCGGTGGCTGCAGGCATGTTGCTGTTTGCCGGGCTGCATGGCATGCCGTCCGCCAGCGCAGCCGTATCGTGCAAGGCGATGAACTTGGCTCAGGCTGCCAAATGCAATGCGCGTTACGAGAAAGCGCGGCGCAACTGGCAACAGCAGATGGAAGGGCGCGACACGCCGGTTGCAACTGGTGCTGCACTCGACATGAAACTGCCCGACAGCGCCAGCTTGTTCGAGCATTACTTTGGCGAGGTTCCTGCATTCGTGCGGTTTGATCTCGAGGCTGGCGGTCAGTCCGAGCCACTGCTCTTTGCTTTGCCGCTCGCCGATCGGGCCTTGCTGGTCATTCCCTACCGGATTGAACTGGGATACAGCACTCAAGGCCGTCTGGACTTTGGCCGTAGTGATACGCGGCTTGCCGTTCTGATGCTGGCGGTGACAGGAGAGCATTGGCCTGCGGCGTGGCCGCCAGTGCTGGCACGTCTGACCTCGCCCATGCCCAGCAATTGCGAACTTGGCGGTACGCCCGGCTCGGAGGGGCTCGCATCTCCGGGAAGCGTGAATGCCCTGCAGTTCAAGGCACTGCCCGAGCGGCGCTTCCTGCGACTGGAAACCGGCTGGATGGAGGGGTACTCGGGTGGAGGTGGCCGTTTTGTCCACCAGCATTTGCTTGAAGTCTCGCCTGCCAGTCTGCTTGCTGCCTCACTGGATGAAGTGCGAGCCCAACAACGGGAGCGCGGCGAGGGCGCTCTGCTGTTTCGAGCGTGTGCACCGTCGTGGTACAGCCTGTCGCTCGCAGGTCGCTGGAACGACGACGGGACGCGGCAGCATCACGAGTATTTTGCCGAGTGGCGTTGGCAGGTTCGTCCTCCGAACAAAAAGCACGACTCACCCGAGCTGCAACTGATCGAACTCACCGCACCAAAAAAACGGGCCTTGCAGGCGCGCTGATATATCCATGAAGGCAACGATGCTTTCGAGCTGACCGCGACGAATTTGGAGAAAAATCCAGTCAATGGGGACGATTGAGCCGAGTCAACCTTGGCGACGCTCACCCGTTGCAGCAATAGATGCTCGGTTCGATATGGCGCGGTCTACCGCAGCCACCCCTCGATCTTCCCGACAATCTCCTTGTCGTCGGGCCTGGTCATCGGCGTGTACGCGGTGACGGTCTTGCCGTCCGGGGCGATCAGGTATTTGTAGAAGTTCCACTTCGGGCTGGTGCCGCTGGCCTTAATCAGCCCGCGGTAGAACGGGTTGGCGTCGTCGCCGCGCACGGCCGATTTTTCCATCATCGGGAACTGCACCATATAGGTCAGCCGGCAGAAGTCGCCGATTTCCTTGTTGGTATCGAGCTCCTGCTTGAAGTCGTTCGACGGGAAGCCGACGACCAGCAGGCCGCGGTCCTTGTACTTGGTGTGGAGCTTTTCCAGCGCGTCGAACTGCGGCGCGAAGCCGCACTTGCTGGCGGTGTTGACGACCAGCACCGGCTTGCCGGCGGCCTGGCACAGGTCGAACGGCTGGCCCTGCAGCGTCTTGAACCGGTGGTCGAGCAGCGGCGGGCACGCGGCCTCGGCGACGCCGGCGACGAGCAGCAGGGCGGGGGCGAAACGGAACATGGCGGCCTCCACGGGGGATGAAACCAGCGTACGCCGGCGTCATGTGAACGGCAATGCTGCGATGGGCGTCGAGCCGCGCGGCGGGCAAGTGCAATGGTGCAGGCAAGCCGCGCGAGGCGAAGATTGCCGGTGTCAGTACGGCAGCGCCGCCGGTTTGCCTGGCGCGTTCAGCCGGCGTCGATCTCGGGCAACTGGATCATCCCGGTGTGGTAGTTGTACTCGTAGACCTCGCCGTAGCGGCCCCATTCGATCACGGTCTTGAGTACCTGCTCGGCCTCCTCGGCGTGCAGCGATTCGCGCAGCAGCTTGAGGAACGGTTCTTCCGGCAGCTCGCCGTCGTTTTCCTGCAAGAGACTGTGGCGGATGTGCGCGGCCAGCGGCACCTGGGCGAGCAGCTGCTCGCCGAACAGCCGCTGGCGCTCGGTGTTGTCGGCCTGGAGGTAGCGGTGGCCGAGCGGGGTGACGACGATGTCGCCGTGCGCCAGCTGTGCCAGCCCGAACAGGTGCAGCGCCTCGGTCAGCGGCAACAGCTCGTCGTCGGTCAGCTCGGTATCCTCGGCCAGCTTGGGCAGGTCGGCGCGGCCGTGGAACGGCGGTTCCATCAAGAGTTCGAGCACGCCGTCCATCCGGTGGACGTCGGCCGCCGGCAGCCGGCTGGCCAGGGTCAGGCGGGTATCCTCAAGGGCGCGGCGCGGCGCCTTGGCGGTCATCAGCGCGTAGATCTGGTCGATCAGCGAGCGCACCTGCGGGCTGTCGGCGTCGCGCGGGCGCGGCAGCGGAATGCGCAGCTCGGCGCGGACCCGACCGGGGTCGCTGGCGAAGATCAGCACGCGGTCGGCCATCATCACGGCTTCCTCGATATTGTGCGAGACGACGAGGATGCCCTTCATTGGCGTGGTCTTGCCTTCCCACAGCTCGAGCATGTCGTCGCGCAGCTGTTCGCCGGTCAGCACATCGAGCGCGGAAAACGCTTCATCCATCAGCAGGACGTCGGGTTCCATCACCAGCGCGCGGGCGATGCCGACGCGCTGGCGCATCCCGCCCGACAGCTCGCGCGGCAGCGCGCCCTCGAAGCCGGACAGCCCGATCATGTCGATCGCCGCCTCGGCGCGACGGGCGCGATCAAACGGTGCGATGCCCTGTGCTTCGAGACCGAGCTCGACGTTCTGCTGCACCGTCAGCCACGGGAACAGCGCGAACGACTGGAACACCATGCTGATGCCGCGCGCCGGGCCGTACAGCGGCTGGCCGCGGTAGTTGACGTCGCCGCCGTCGGCGTTGATCAGCCCGGCCATGATGCGCAGCAGCGTCGATTTGCCCGAGCCGGACTGGCCGAGCAGGGCGACGATCTCGCCGTCGGCGAGCGCGAAGTCGACGCCGGCGAGCACGGTGCGCGCGGCACCGTCGGCCGAGCGGAACGATTTGCCGACGTTTTTCAGTTCGATCAGTTTTTCGGTCATTCTATTAATACCTTTACAGGTCGAATCGGTCTCAAAACATCGGCGAGCGATGGTCGATCAAGAAGCCCGGCGCACAGTAAGCGGAATGGACTGGATGCCCATGAGGACGTCCCGCAGGCAGCACCCCCGGGGTGTTGCGAGCACCGCGCGACGCAGAGTGACCGAGCGCAGCCATGTTTTCAGGCCGATTCAGAAATGCATTTTCGATTCGGCGATCCGGTACAGCCGGCGCCAGACGAAGTGGTTGAGGCTCATCACGAACACGCACATCACGCCGATGCCGAGCGCGATGCGCGGGAAGTCGCCGGCGGCGGTCATCTGCGCGATATAGCTGCCGAGGCCTTCGGCCTTCAGCGTCGTCGGTCCCCAGGAGACGTACTCGGCGACGATGCTGGCGTTCCACGAGCCGCCGCTGGCGGTGATCGCGCCGGTGACAAAGCTCGGGAACACCGCCGGCAGCAGGTAGCGCTTCCACTTGAGCCAGCCGGAGAGGCCGAGGTTCTGCGCCGCGTAGCGCAGTTCGGTCGGCACCGTCGAGGCACCGGCGATCACGTTGAACAGGATGTACCACTGCGTGCCGAGCACCATCAGCGGCGACAGCCAGATGTTGGGGTTGAGGCCGAAATGCACGATGACCATCACCGCGATCGGGAACATCAGGTTGGCCGGGAAGGCGGCGAGGAACTGTGCGATCGCCTGCAGCCGGTCTGCCCAGCGCGGGTTCAGGCCGATCCAGATGCCGATCGGTACCCAGACGAGCGCCGCCAGGCCGATCAGCAGCAGCACGCGGACCAGCGTATAGAAACCGAGCACGAACACGTGCCAGGCCTCGGCCCAGCCGACTTCGGCATGGACAAAGCCGAACAGCTGGTACAGCGCAAAGAACACCAGCGCGGCAATCACCGCGTCGACGGCGCGGTTTTGCCAGGCCGGCGCCGGCGCGGGCTTGGCAAGGATCGACGTGCCGTCATGCGCCTTGCGGAACCAGGTGAAGCTGCGCTCGAACACCGCGATACCCGAGAGCGCGACCTTCTGCATCACGTCGGTACGCCGGATCAGCGTCAGCAGCCACGACGACTGCGCCGAATCGCTGCCGGTGGCTTCGAAACGGAATTTGTCGGCCCAGGCGAGCAGCGGGCGGAAGAACAGCTGGTCGTACAGCAGGATGCCGACGCCCATCGCCCCGATCGCCCAGCCGATGGCGCCGAGGTCGCGGGCCTCGATCGCCACGGCGATGTACGAGCCGATGCCGGGCAGCTTGATGTCCTGGCCCGAGACCGAGATCGCTTCGGACGCGACCACGAAGAACCAGCCGCCCGACATCGACATCATCATGTTCCACAACAGCTGCGGCATCGCGAACGGCAGTTCCAGCCGCCAGAAGCGCTGCCAGCCGGAGAGCTGGAAGACCCGCGCGGCCTCCTGCAGCTCGTTCGGCACCGTGCGCATCGACTGGTACAGCGAGAACGCCATGTTCCACGCCTGCGACGTGAAGATCGCGAAGATCGCCGCGCACTCGACGCCGAACAGGTTGCCCGGAAACAGCGCGATGAAGCCGGTGACGGTGATCGACAGGAAACCGAGTACCGGAATCGACTGCAGGATGTCGAGCATCGGCACCAGCACCTTCTCGCAGGCGCGGATCTTGGCGGCCAGCGCGGCGAACACGAAGGCGAACAGCAGCGATGCGGCGAGCGCGATGAACATCCGCAGCGTCGTGCGCAGCAGGTAGTAGGGCAGCGACGCCGGGTCGAGCGAGATCGGCAGCACCGCGCCGATCTGGTACGGCGCGACCATCTGCCGCGCGCCGTAGGCAAGCAGCACCAGCGCGGCGAGCACCAGCGGCAGCAGTGCCCAGTCCCAGCGGTTGCCGCCGGCGTCGACGACCTGACGGGGGAAGTATTGGAATCGGATCATGCGCGGGTCACGGCGGTTTGGTGGTCGGAGGGAGTGGCCATGCAGCGTTAATGTGCGAACCGGTACCGGGTTGGCAAAACGGCCGCATCCGGTCGGTAAGGTCGCACAGGCAAATTGCAACCATGCGTACATGGCCCGGCCGGATGGCGGCGCGACTCGCTCGTCATGCGCACGACCGGCCATCCCGGTCTGCCTCTTGGAGCGCCGATCGCATCACGCCGGCTTCCAGCATCGCATGCAGCCGAAATATACGCCGGTATGCGCCCGATTTCCTTGCAGTACTGCCGCGTGGCCACGACGTCCGGCCTGGCCGGTCGCCGATCCCGCTGCCGGCCAGACGAAGCCGCGGCCCGGCAGCGGGATCGGCGCTGTCGAGCCGGTGCCCGAATCGTGACGATATCGTCATAAATCCGCGGCGAGCCCGTGCAAGGGTTGTGATAGCCTTTCGCGAAAGTTGAATAGTTGATTTGGAAAGGCGCTTGGTATGGTCAGGTCGCGCAAGGGCGGCCGCCTGCTTTTCAAACTCACGATAATGACAGGGAGAACGCATGGCGCATGATCAGGGGCGAGTGGCCTCGCCATTTTCCGGTATCGGTCGCGCGACGGCATTGGCGTGCGCGATCGCCACGGTTCCCGCCGCAGCCTGGGCCGGCTCGTGCAGCAACTGCGTCGGCGACATCAGCGGGCGAATCTACTTCCTCGGCCGCACCTCGGATCTGAAGCACTCGGTCTGGCTCTCCAGGGTATCGCCCGGCGAGTTCGACGTCAGTTCGGCGATGACCAACCAGCCTTACGACCGCTGGACGCAGACGCGCCGCGGTCTGCACATCACCGTCTCGCCAGAACAGGCGGAGTGGGGCGGCACGCACATCCTGTACAACTACGAGAATGCCCAGACGTCGGTCTACGATCGCCGTTTCGTCGATTCGGCCAATCAACAGCCAGGCCGGATTACCTTTCCGCCCGGTTTCAAACCTGTCATCCCCGACAACCTGCCGGACTGGATAAGGCCCGGTGGTGGCGGGGGCGACAACGGCGGCGGTGACAATAGCGGCGGAGGTGGCGGCGATAACGGTGGAGGCACGCCCGCACCGGCACCCGCACCAGCCCCGGCCCCCGCTCCGGCCCCGGCCCCGGCTCCGGCTCCGGCTCCAGCTCCAGCTCCAGCTCCAGCTCCAGCTCCGGCCCCGGCCCCGGCCCCGGCCCCGGCCCCGGCACCCGCACCCGCACCCGCACCAGCCCCGGCTCCTGCTCCGGCACCAGTACCAGGTGTTGATCCGTCCAACATCCGGCCGGTACCGCGCGGTCCGGGCGGTGGGCCAGCAGCGGACCAGGCCAGCAGGACGCGGACGTATACCGAGGGTGATCAGGCGTATCGGCCGCCCTGCCCGGCGGTGCCGGACGGCCAGGCGTCGGTTGCGGCCAATCGCCCGTTCGACTGCATCCGGACCGATGACGAGCGTGCGCGCGCCGAGCGCAATCTGTCCGGCACGCAGGCCTTGCCGGAGACGCCGGGGCGCGAGGTGGCGCCCGACAGCGGCTGGAATGCCTGGGTCGACAACAGCTATTCGAAAATATCGGACGAGCGCTACGGGCTCGACCTCGACGGGCATTCGTACTCGCTGACCGTCGGCGTCGACCGCCGCCTCGACAGCGGCCTGATCCTGGGCGGTCTGCTCGGCATGCAGAACAGCCGCAGCGAGATGTTCGACGGCGACATGACGCTGAAGTCCAACGGCTTCAACGCCGGCCCGTACGTGGCGTACCAGTATGCCGAGGACTGGGTGGCCGATGCGTCGCTCACCTATGGTCGGACCGACAACGAACGGCGCATCGTGATGTTCTCAGGCGATTACACGTCCACGCAGTGGGCCGCATCGCTGAACACCACCGGCCAGTACCGTTATGGCGAAGCCTACGTCCGTCCCAAGTTCTCGCTGTACTACGGGCACAACAGCGCGGGTGCCTACCGGATGCAAGGCGCCGTGCTGGGGCGCGATTTTTCGTTCGACAACGACGGCAGCAGCTCGAACTACGGCTACCTGCAGTTCAGCTCGGAGTTCAACCGGACCTTCGAGGGCAAGGACGGGCTGCGCTACATGCCGTACGCCGATGTCGCGGTCAAGTACGAGTTCGAGCGCGCCAACGACGGCATGGTCATGACCGGGGATCTGGACTACGTGGAAACCGGGGCGTGGTCCGGCGCGGCGCACGTCGGCGTGCGGGCACTGTGGTCGGCGTCGACGATGCTCGAAGCCAGCCTCGGCTATGAAAGCATCGGCCGGCATGATCTGGACGTGTGGACCGGGCGGCTTTACCTGTCGCACGCGTTCTGACGCCGCGTCCGGCCTGGCCATAAAAAAACGCCGCATCGAACGATGCGGCGTTTTCGTCTCACCTGCTTGCGGATCAGCGCTTGCGCTGCGGCGGCAGGTCGGTGCAGACGCCCTTGGCGACTTCGGCGGCCATGCCGATCGACTCGCCCATAGTCGGGTGCGGATGGATGGTCTTGCCGATATCCACGGCATCCGCGCCCATTTCGATCGCCAGGCAGATTTCGCCGATCATGTCGCCGGCGTGCGGGCCGACGATGGCACCGCCGAGAATCTGGCCGTTTTCGGCGTCGAAAATCAGCTTGGTGAAGCCTTCGTCACGACCGTTGGCGATCGCGCGGCCCGAGGCAGCCCACGGGAATACACCCTTCTTGATCGCCTTGCCATCCTTCTTGGCCTGATCTTCGGTGAGGCCGACCCATGCCACTTCCGGATCGGTATACGCGACGCCCGGGATCACGCGCGCGTCGAAGTAGGCCTTCTCGCCGAAGGCGTTCTCGGCGGCGACGTGGGCTTCGTGCACGGCCTTGTGCGCCAGCATCGGTTGGCCGACGAGGTCGCCGATCGCGAAGATGTGCGGCACGTTGGTGCGCTGCTGGCTGTCGACGTTGATGAAGCCGCGCGGATCGACGATCACGCCGGCGTTCTCGGCGCCGATCTTCTTGCCGTTCGGCACGCGGCCGGTGGCGTGCAGCACCAGATCGTAGCGGACCGGCTCCTTCGGCGCCTTTTCACCCTCGAACGTCGCCCAGATGCCGTCTTCGCGGGCTTCGAGCGCCACGGTCTTGGTGTTGAGCATGATGTTGTCGAAGCGGTGGGCGTTCCACTTTTCCCAGACCTTGACGAGGTCGCGGTCGGCGCCCTGCATCAGGCCGTCGGTCATTTCGACAACGTCCAGACGCGAACCCAGCGTCGAGTACACGGTGCCCATTTCCAGACCGATGATGCCGCCGCCGAGGATGAGCATCTTGCCCGGCACCGACTTCAGCTCGAGTGCGCCGGTCGAGTCGACCACGCGCGGATCATCCGGCACGAACGGCAGCTTGAACACCGAGGAACCGGCGGCAATGATCGCCTTGTTGAACTTGATGATCTTCTTCTCGCCGGTCAGCGCCTTGCCCGAACCCGAAGTCAGCTGCACTTCGATGTGGTGCGGGTCGATGAAGGTGCCGACGCCGCGGACGGTCTCGACCTTGCGGGCCTTGGCCATGCCGGCGAGGCCGCCGGTCAGCTTGCCGATGACCTTTTCCTTGTAGCCGCGCAGCGCGTCGATGTCGATTTCCGGCGCGCCGAACTTGATGCCGTTCTCGGCCAGGTGGGCGACTTCGTCGATCACGAAGGCGTTGTGCAGCAGCGCCTTGGACGGGATGCAGCCAACGTTGAGGCAGACGCCGCCGAGGGTGGCGAAGCGCTCGATGATGACGGTCTTCATGCCGAGGTCGGCCGAGCGGAACGCGGCGGAATAACCGCCGGGGCCGCCGCCGAGGACCATCATGTCGCATTCGATGTCGGCGCCACCGCTGTGGCTGCCGGCTTGCGGTGCGGCGACCGGGGCCGCGGCGGGCGCCGGTGCTGCCGCGGCGGGTGCCGGCGCCGGAGCGGGGGCTGCTGCGCCGGCCGAGACTTCGACCACGGCGATCAGGCCGCCTTCGGAGATCTTGTCGCCGACCTTGACCTTGACTTCGGTGACGACGCCGGCATGCGTCGCCGGGACTTCCATCGTCGCCTTGTCGGTTTCCAGCGTGATCAGGCTGTCTTCGACGGCGACGGTATCGCCGACCTTGACGAAGACTTCGATGATGTCGACGTTGTCGTGACCGCCGATATCCGGAACCTTGAGTTCAATCGTGCTCATGGTTGCTTCCAATTCAGTTGCTTGGGGCGGCCGCGGTCAGGCGGCCGCCGCAGGACGAGCGGTGCGGTCTTGCGGACGCGCACCACCGGCTTTAGAGGACCAGGCGACGGATGTCCGCCAGCAGCTTGCCCAGATGCACGGTGAAGCGACCGGCTTGCGCGCCGTCGATCACGCGGTGATCGAAGGACAGCGACAGCGGGCACATCAGGCGCGGCGCGAATTCCTTGCCGTTCCAGACCGGCTTGATCTGGCTCTTGCAGACGCCGAGGATCGCGACTTCCGGTGCATTGACGATCGGGGTGAAGCTGGTGCCGCCGATGCCGCCGAGCGAGCTGATCGTGAACGTTGCGCCCTGCATGTCGGTCGGCTTGAGCTTGCCGTCACGCGCCAGCGCCGACAGCTCGGTCAGCTCCTTGGTGATCTGCTTCAGGCCCTTCTGGTCGACGTTCTTGATGACCGGCACGACGAGGCCGTTCGGCGTGTCGGCGGCGAAACCGATGTTGTAGTACTGCTTCAGCACCAGGTTGTCACCGTCGAGCGACGAGTTCATTTCCGGGAACGCCTTCAGCGCTTCGGCGGCGGCCTTGATGATGAAGGCCAGCGGCGACAGCTTCAGACCGGCCTTTTCCCATTCCTTGCCGATGGTCTTGCGGAAGTCTTCCAGCTCGGTGATGTCGCACTCGTCGTTGAACGTGACGTGCGGAATGACCACCCAGTTGCGGTGCAGGTTGGCACCGGAGATCTTCTTGATCTTCGACAGCGGCTTGGTTTCGATCGGGCCGAACTTGGCGAAATCGACCTTCGGCCACGGCAGCAGGTCCAGACCGGCACCCGAACCGCCTGCGGCCGCGGCAACCGGGGCAGCGGTCGCGCCGGACATCACCGACTTGACGAAGTTCTGCACGTCCTCGTGGACGATCCGGCCCTTCGGCCCCGTGCCGCTGACGCGCGACAGATCGACGCCGAGGTCGCGGGCGAAACGGCGTACCGACGGGCTGGCGTGGGCTTTCTTGAAGCTCGCGTCGTCGATCTTCGCTGCCGGCGCGGCAACGGCTGCGGCCGCCGGCGCGGGCGCGGCGACCGGTGCCGGGGCCGCAGCGACAGGGGCTGCAGCTGCGGGAGCAGGTGCGGCTGCCGGAGCAGCCGCAGCGGCGGCGCCCTTGACGGTGACGATCAGCGCCCCCTGGGCGACCTTGTCGCCGACCTTGATCGCGACCGATTCGACGACGCCGGCGGCGGTCGACGGGACTTCCATCGACGCCTTGTCCGACTCGAGCGTGACGAGGCTGTCGTCAACGGCGATGGTGTCGCCGACCTTGACGCTGACTTCGATCACTTCGACCGCGTCGAAGTTGCCGATGTCCGGCACGCGGACTTCGATCGACTGCGCGGCGGGCGCTGCCGCCGGTGCGGCGACCGGCGCCGGCGCAGCGGCCGGAGCCGGAGCCGGAGCCGGAGCCGGAGCCGGAGCAGCAGCCGGCGCGGGCGCCGATGCGGCCGCAGCGGCTTCGAGTACCAGCACGACGCTGCCTTCGGAGACCTTGTCGCCGACCTTGATCTTCATTTCCTTGACGACGCCGGCGGCGGTCGACGGCACTTCCATCGTCGCCTTGTCGGTTTCCAGCGTGATCAGCGATTGCTCGACTTCGATCGTGTCGCCGACCTTGACCAGCACTTCGATGACGTCGACGTTGTCGTGCCCACCGATATCGGGGACTTTCAGTTCAATGATGTTGCTCATTGTTGTTCCCTGTGAGGGGTTGGGGACAGGGCGCCCGGCCCTGCCTCGGATCAATCACGTCCGGCCACGGGCCGGACGCCTCACTCACGCAATCAGACGGTCCAGGGCGCCGGACGGTCGGCGTTGATGCCGTACTTGGCAATGGCTTCGGCCACCTTGTCGGTACCGATCTTGCCTTCGTCGGCCAGTGCCTTCAGCGCGGCCACGGCGACGTGGTAGCGGTCGACCTCGAAGAAGCTGCGCAGCGCCTCGCGGCTGTCCGAACGGCCGTAGCCGTCGGTGCCGAGTACGACATACTTGCCCGGCACGTATTCGCGGATCTGGTCGGCGAAGGTGCGCTTGTAGTCGGTCGCGGCGATCACCGGACCCTCGGCGCCCTTCAGGCACTGGGTCACGTACGGCACTTGCTGCTCGGCGGTCGGGTGCAGCAGGTTGTAGCGCGCTGCATTGACGCCGTCGCGGCGCAGTTCGTTGAAGCTGGTCGCGGACCAGATGTCGGCGTCGACGCCGAAATCGGCCTTCAGCAGCTCGGCCGCGGCGATGACTTCGCGGAAGATCGTGCCCGAACCCATCAGCTGGACCTTGAGCTTGCCGGCGTCGCCCTGGCGGAACTTGTACAGCCCCTTGAGGATGCCGGCTTCCGCGCCTTCCGGCATCGCCGGGTGCGCGTAGTTCTCGTTCATCAGCGTCAGGTAGTAGTAGATGTTTTCCTGATCCTGATACATGCGCTTCATGCCGTCCTGGACGATCACGGCCAGCTCGTAGGCGAAGGTCGGGTCGTACGAGACGCAGTTCGGGATGTACTCGGCGAACAGCTGGGTGTGGCCGTCCTGGTGCTGCAGGCCTTCGCCGTTCAGCGTGGTCCGGCCGGCGGTGCCGCCGAGCAGGAAGCCGCGGGCGCGCAGGTCGCCGGCTGCCCAGGCCAGGTCACCGATACGCTGGAAGCCGAACATCGAGTAGTAGATGTAGAACGGAATCATCGTCACGCCGTGGTTGGCGTAGGCGGTGGCCGCGGCGATCCAGTCGCTCATCGCGCCGGCTTCGTTGATGCCTTCCTGCAGGATCTGGCCGGTGGTCGATTCCTTGTAGAACATCAGCTGGTCGGCGTCTTCCGGCGCGTACAGCTGGCCGACGTGCGACCAGATGCCGAGCTGGCGGAACATGCCTTCCATGCCGAAGGTACGCGACTCGTCCGGGACGATCGGCACGACGCGCTTGCCGATGGTCTTGTCCTTGACCAGCGTGCCGAGCAGGCGAACGAAGGCCATCGTGGTCGAGCTTTCACGCTCGCCGGTCGATTCGAGCAGCGCCTTGAAGGCATCGAGGCCCGGCACCTGCAGCGGCTCGTCGACCGGCTTGCGCGCCGGCAGGTAGCCGCCGAGCGCCGCGCGGCGTTCGTGCATGTACTTGAGTTCCGGCGCGTCGGCGGGCGGCATGTAGAACTTGCATGCCTTGGCTTCTTCATCGGTGAGCGGGATCTTGAAACGGTCGCGCAGGTGCAGCAGGTCGTCTTCCGACAGCTTCTTGGTCTGGTGGGCGACGTTCTGCGATTCGCCCGCCGCGCCCATGCCGTAGCCCTTGACGGTCTTGACCAGCAGCAGCGTCGGCTGGCCCTTGTGCTCGACCGCGGCCTTGTAGCCGGCGTAGACCTTGTGCGGATCGTTGCCGCCGCGGGTCAGACGCCAGATGTCGTCGTCGGACATGTTCGAGACGAGCGCCTTCAGCTCCGGCGAGTTGAAGAAGTGCTCGCGCACGTAGGCGCCATCCTTGGACTTGTAGGTCTGGTACTCGCCGTCGACGACTTCCATCATCCGGCGTTGCAGCAGGCCCTTGGCGTCCTTGGCGAGCAGGGCGTCCCAGCCCGAGCCCCAGACGACCTTGATGACGTTCCAGCCCGAACCGCGGAAATCGCCTTCGAGTTCCTGGATGATCTTGCTGTTGCCGCGTACCGGGCCGTCGAGGCGCTGCAGGTTGCAGTTGATCACGAAGATCAGGTTGTCGAGGTGCTCGCGGCCGGCCAGCGAGATCGCGCCCAGCGATTCCGGCTCGTCCATTTCACCGTCGCCGCAGAAGCACCACACTTTGCGGTCGCCCTTCTGTTCGAAGCCGCGGTCGCCGAGGTACTTCATGAAGCGGGCCTGGTAGATCGCCATGATCGGGCCCAGGCCCATCGACACGGTCGGGAACTGCCAGAAGTTCGGCATCAGCCACGGGTGCGGGTACGAGCTCAGACCGCCGCCGTCGACTTCCTTGCGGAACTTGTCGAGCTGGTCTTCGGTGATCCGGCCTTCGAGGAAGGCGCGCGAGTACATGCCCGGTGCGCAGTGGCCCTGGAAGTAGACGAGGTCACCGCCGTGGTTGTCGCTCGGGGCATGCCAGAAGTGGTTCCAGCCCACGTCGTACAGCGTCGCGGCCGATGCGAACGAGGTGATGTGGCCACCCGGATCGCCTTTGCCCGGCTTGTTGGCCTTGACGACCATCGCCGCGGCGTTCCAGCGGGTGTACGAACGGATGCGCTCTTCGAAGCCGTGGTTGCCCGGGCTCTTGGCTTCCAGATGTGCCGGCACCGTGTTGATGTACGCAGTGGTGGCGGTGTAGGGGATGTTCACGCCGTCCTGACGGGCGTGATCGACAAGCTGCTCGACCAGGAAGTGGGCGCGTTCGGCGCCTTCGTTGGCCAGGACGCCGTCAAGCGCCGCCAGCCATTCCTGTGTTTCCTGCGGATCGAGATCGTGATGCTGCTCTGCCATTTATGTCTCTACCTTTTTAACTAAAGAGGTTAGTAGTGGTGAGTCGCGGTTCGGCGCCTCGCTGAGAGCGTTCAGCGCGGCACGTTCCGCTTGTAGTAGTTGATTAATCCGTTGGTCGACGCATCGTGGCTCGCGGTCAGCCCTGGCGTGACCAGATCGCTCTCGATCTTCTTGGCCAGCTGCTTGCCGAGTTCGACGCCCCATTGGTCGTACGAGTTGACGTTCCAGACCGTCCCCTGGACGAAAACCTTGTGCTCGTACAGCGCGATCAGCGCGCCGAGACGGCGCGGCGTCAGCCGCTGCATCAGGATCGAGTTGGTCGGACGGTTGCCCTCGAAAATCTTGTGCGGTGCCAGTTCGTCCTGCGCATCGCCGGTAATGCCGGCCGCGCTGAGCTCGGCGCGCACTTCGGCGTCGTTCTTGCCGCGCATGAACGCTTCGGTCTGGGCGAAGAAGTTGGCCATCAGGATGGTGCTGTGCGGCTCGGGGATTTCCGGGTGCTCGATGCTGGCGATGAAGTCGATCGGCACCAGCTGCGAGCCCTGGTGCAGCATCTGGTAGTAGGCGTGCTGGCCGTTGATGCCGGCATCACCCCAGACCACGGGGCCGGTGTGGTAGTCGACGCGGTTGCCGTCGAGGTCGACGGTCTTGCCGTTCGATTCCATGTCCAGTTGCTGCAGATAGGCCGGGAAGCGTTGCAGCGCCTGGTTGTACGGCGAGATCAGCTGGGTGTTGGCACCGAAGAAGTTCACGTACCAGATGCCGAGCATGCCCATGATCACCGGCAGGTTCTGCTCGAGCGGCTTGTTCTTGAAGTGCTCGTCCATGGTGTAGGCACCGTGGAGCAGGTCCTGGTAGTCGTGCTTGCCGAGATAGATCGCGATCGGCAGGCCGATGGCCGACCACAGCGAATAGCGGCCGCCGACCCAGTCCCAGAACTCGAACATGTTGTTGGTGTCGATGCCGAATTCGGCCACGGCCTTGGCATTGGTCGACACGGCGACGAAATGCTTGGCGATGTGCGTCTCGTTGCCGACGCGGTCGATGAACCACTTGCGCGCGGTGCGGGCGTTGGTGATCGTTTCCTGCGTTGTGAACGTCTTGGACGCGACGATGAACAGCGTCGTTTCCGGGTTGAGCTTTTTCAGCGTCGAGACGATCTGGTCGCCGTCGACGGTCGAGACGAAATGCATCGTCAGGCGCTGGTGGCCGAAGTCCTTCAGCGCGTTGCAGACCATCACCGGGCCGAGGTCCGAGCCGCCGATACCGATGTTGACGATGTCGGTGAAGGCCTTGCCGGTGTAGCCGGTACGCTCGCCCGAACGGATCTCGTCGGAGAACTGGAACATCTTCTCCTTGACCGCGTTGACCTTGGGCATCACGTCTTCGCCGTCGACAAGGATCGGGTTCTTGTCGAGGTTGCGCAGCGCGATATGCAGCACCGCGCGGTTTTCGGTGATGTTGATCTTCTCGCCGGAGAACATCTGCTCGATGCGCGCCTTCAGCCCCGACTGCTCGGCCAGCCTGAACAGCAGCGACATCGTTTCTTCGGTGATGCGGTTCTTCGAATAGTCAAAGAACAGGCCGCCCGATTCGATCGAGAATTTCTCGAAGCGCCGGGCATCCTGCTCGAACAGCTCGCGCATGTGCAGCGGCGCCACTTCCTGATAGTGCGCGGCGAGCGCTTGCCACGCCGGCGACTGGGTCAACTTCGACATCGACTCTTTCCTTCTCACGTTTTTCTTCACGGTACGTTTGCCGCGGTGGGCCGCGGTCTTTGATTCTCTCAGGTCAAGCGGCTGCGGCTGCGCATTTTGCCGCCGTTCGATGCCCGGATTCCTCATGGACTAGATGTCCATGCGGATTCCGCGCTTCGGGCGGCACCAGCCTGCTTTGGCTCGCTCGCCTGCCGGAACAGGTTTTTAGTTGTCATGCCCGCGAACCCGTTTTTCCTTCAGGTTGCGTTTCATTTTCTCGAGCTGGTCGATCAGTTCGGGGCCGCGCTTGAGCGCCACGCCGACGGCGAGTACGTCGATGATCACCAGATGGACGATGCGGGTGATCATTGGCGTGTACAGGTCCGGGTCTTCCATCGTGTCGGCGAACAGGCAGATGTTGCAGCGCTTGGCCAGCGGCGACTTCGAGTGGGTGATGCCGATGACGTCGGCGCCGGCATCGCGGGCGATCTCGACCGAGCGAAGCATGTCGAGCGTGCGGCCCGAGTTGGAGACGGCGACGACGGCATCGCCGGGCTTGAGCATCGACGCGCTCATGCCGTGCATGTGCGGGTCGGTGTAGGCGACGGTCGGCACGCCGAGACGGAAGAACTTGTTTTGCGCGTCGATCGCGACGGCGCCCGACTGGCCCTGACCCCAGACCTCGATCTTGTGCGTGTTCGCCAGCACCTTGATCGCGCGCTCGAGCGCTTCGGTATCGAGCTCGTTGCGGCAGCGCAAGAGGTGCGAGATGTTGTTGTCGAACAGCTTCTTGGCGAGGTCGTGCGCCGAATCGTCGGCCGAAACCATCGAGTGGACATAGGGCACGCCCGACACCAGGCTGCGGGTCAGCCGGAGCTTGAAATCCTGCAGGCCCGAGCAGTTGAGGCTGCGGCAGAAGCGGATCACCGTCGGCTGCGATACGCCGGACAGGTCGGCAATCTGGGCAATTGGCGCGTTGGCAACCAGATTCGGTTGCGCCAGTACCAGTTCGGCGACTTTGCGCTCGGATTTGCTCAGGGTGTCGATCAGGGTCTTGATACGTTCGAGCATGGTCGGTGGGTCTCACTCAAACGGCGATCGGGCCAGCTGTAGCTCGGCTGGGCCGGGGATCGCCCGGTTCTCAGTCAAACGTGATTGGAACCACGGGGCCTCTCGGCCCCGTGCGCGGTACTGGTGTTAGGCGGTCCAGAACACCGACTTGGCCGTCGCGACCTGATCGAGCACGCGACGGATCGGGTATTGCTGCTGCACCGGCTTGTCCTCGGACATCGCGGTCAGCAGCAAGCTCTTCTTGCCTTCGCCGGTGACATGGACGATGACGTCGCGCGCCCTGGCGATCGTCGGCAGGGTCAGCGTGATGCGCTGGTGCGGCGCGACCGGCGGCGTGACCGCGGCGAGCAGCGCGGTCGATGCGCAGGCGGCTTCGAGTTCGGCCGCATCCGGGAACAGCGATGCGGTGTGGCCGTCGTCGCCCATGCCGAGGATCAGCACGTCGATCGGCGTCGGGAAGATCGCCAGCCGCGCTTCGATCGCCGGCAGCGCTTCGTGCGGGGTCGCCGCGCCGTTGACCAGCGAAATGAAGTTGGCCTTGGCCGCTGGCCCTTGCAGCAGATGGGTGCGCACGCTCTTCTCGTTGCTGTCGGCGTGGTCGGGCTGGACCCAGCGTTCGTCGACGAGGGTGACGTTGACGCGGCGCCAGTCGATCTGAGCTTGCGACAGCGCGGCAAACATGCCGGCCGGCGTGCGGCCGCCGGAAACGGCCAGACTCGCCGCGCCGCGCGCGTTGATCGCCGCGCTCAGGCGCTCGGCGATGTGCGCGGCCAGCGCCGCGTCGAGTTGGTCTTTCGACGCGAATTCATGCCATTGCAAAGCCATTGCCTACCTCGGGGGACGGACACAACGCCAGCGAAGGGCGGAGCGCCTAATTTAAATAATCTGTACGTGCAGCGTGCCGGAGCAAAACGCAGCGAGCGGCGTCAGGGCACGGAGCGGAAGGGCGAGCCCCCGGAATGGACTAGATGTCCATGAGGAGGTCGAGCCCGCCCGCGACAAAGCCATGGCGCCGCGCAGCAAGTTTTCAGCTTTCTTCGTGCCAGCACAGGCCGTCGCGCGACAACAGTGCCGACGACGCGGCCGGGCCCCAGGTGCCGGCGGTGTAGGCCTTCGGCGCGTCCGGGCTGGCTTCCCAGGTGTCGATGATCGGCTCGACCCATTTCCACGCGGCGCGTTGCTCGTCACGGCGGACGAACAGCGACAGGTCGCCGCGGATCACGTCCATCAGCAGGCGCTCGTAGGCTTCCGGGCTGCGGGTCGTGAAGGTTTCCTTGAAGTCGAGGTCAAGGTGGACCGGGCGCAGGCGGACCTGGTTGCCCGGTTCCTTGGCCATCAGGTAGAGGCGGACCGACTCATCCGGCTGCAGCTGGATCACCAGACGGTTCGGCGTACCCATCTTGCCGAAGATCGAATGCGGTGCCTCGCGGAAGTTGATGACGATCTCGGCGAGGCGCTCCTGCAGGCGCTTGCCGGTCCGCAGGAAGAACGGCACGCCGGCCCAGCGCCAGGTCTGGATTTCGGCCTTGAGCGCGACGAAGGTTTCGGTCTTGGAGCCCGCCGGGACATCCGGCTCTTCCAGGTAGCCCGGCACCGGCTTGCCGCCGACTGCACCGGCGCGGTACTGGCCGCGGACGACCTTGGTGTGGACGTCCTCGACGGTCAGCGGCTTGAGCGCGCGCAAGACCTTGAGCTTCTCGTCGCGGACCGCGTCGGCGTCGATGCTCGCCGGCGGCTCCATCGCGACGATGGTCAGCAGTTGCAGCAGGTGGTTCTGGATCATGTCGCGCAGCGCGCCGGTCTTGTCGTAGAAATCCGCACGGGTTTCCACGCCGACCTGTTCGGTCACGGTGATCTGCACGTCGCGAATCCATTCGCGGCGCCACAGCGGTTCGAGCAGCGTGTTGGCAAAACGCAGTGCGATCAGGTTGAGCACCGGCTCTTTGCCGAGGTAGTGGTCGATCCGGTAGATCTGGTGTTCTTCGAAGTACTGACCGACTTCGTCGTTGATCTTGTTCGACGAGGCGAGATCGTGGCCGAGCGGTTTTTCGAGCACCACGCGGGCATTGCCCTTGGTCAGGCCGACACCGGCCAGGCTCTTCGAAATCGGTGCGAACAGGTCCGGCGCGGTCGACAGGTAGAACACGCGAGCACGCTTCGGAAACTCGTTCAGCGCGTCGGCGAGCAGGCCGAATTCCTCAGGCTTGTTGGCGTCGATCTTCAGGTACTGGATGCGGGCGGCGAACGAGTCCCAGTCGGCGTCGTTGTAATGCTTGCCGAGGTAGCCCTTGGCCAGCGCGTGTGCCTTGTCGAGGTAGGCGGCGGTATCGGGCACGCTGCGGCCCAGACAGACGATACGACCTTCGGCCGGCAGGTTGCCGTCCTGGTGTTGGTGATACAGCGCCGGCAACAGTTTGCGCATCACGAGGTCACCGGTGCCGCCAAACAGCACCATGTCGAACGCGTCGATCTGGGTCATAGCATCCTTCCTGAGTTATTCGTTGAACTCGGCCGCGTGCAGGTCCATCCGTTGTCCCCTGGCCTGTTGGGCGGGGGCTGCATACGCGCCGAGGTCTGGGCGTAGTAAGACTTCGTAATGTTACTACATGCGCAAAATCCGGCGCAAACGCTTTCGGCGGCGTTCGGGATTTCCCGAACGTCATTCGCCGAAAAATCCAGCAAAGCCGCGCCGTTGAACGAAAATGGTGCGTTGCGGTAATGCCGCTTCGTAAGCAGTTGTGGTTGAGTTTGCTAGGGGGTTGTAGTAAAACTACGCCGTAATCTTGCGACATACACTACCGCGATCCATGTAGCAGCGCGTGTCGAGGCGCGGTCAACCGGAGTTCGTCATGGCTTTACACCCCCGTCTTACCGAAGTTACGGCCCGCATCATCGAGCGCAGCCGTGAATCGCGTACCCGCTATCTGCAGCGCCTCGAAGCTGCTGCCCAGAAGGAACCGGTCCGCAAGGGGCTGGCCTGTACCAACCAGGCGCACGCCTGGGCCGCCGCGCCCGAAGGCGACAAGATCATGATGCGCGAGATGCGCCAGCCGAACATCGCGATCGTTTCCTCGTACAACGACATGCTCTCGGCGCACCAGCCGCTCGAAACCTTCCCGGCGATCATCAAGGCGGCCGTGCACGAAGTCGGTGCGACCGCGCAGTTCGCCGGTGGCACGCCGGCGATGTGCGACGGCGTGACCCAGGGCCAGCCGGGGATGGAACTCTCGCTGTTCAGCCGCGACGTCATTGCGATGTCGCTGGCGGTGGGTCTGTCACACAACGTCTTTGACGGCATGCTCTGCCTCGGCGTCTGCGACAAGATCGTTCCGGGCCTGCTGATCGGCGCGCTCCAGTTCGGCCACCTGCCGGCGATCTTCGTGCCGGCCGGCCCGATGACCTCGGGTATCTCCAACAAGGACAAGGCCAAGGTCCGCCAGCTGTTCGCCGAAGGCAAGTGCGGTCGCGACGAGCTGCTGGCATCGGAAGAGGGCAGCTACCACGGCCCGGGCACGTGTACCTTCTTCGGTACCGCCAACTCCAACCAGATGCTGATGGAAGTGATGGGCCTGCACCTGCCGGGCGCCGCCTTCGTCAACCCGAACACCCCGCTGCGCGATGCGCTGACCGCCGCCGCTGCGCGCCGTGTTGCGCAGATCACCGCGCTCGGCAACGAGTTCATCCCGGTCGGCAAGGTCATCGACGAGAAGGCCGTCGTCAACGGCATCGTCGGCCTGCTGGCGACCGGCGGCTCGACCAACCACACGATTCACCTCGTCGCGATCGCCAAGGCGGCCGGCATCGAGATCAACTGGGACGATTTCCACGACCTGTCCGAAGTCGTTCCGCTGCTGGCGCGCGTCTACCCGAACGGCTCGGCCGACGTGAACCACTTCCACGCCGCAGGCGGCATGGGCTACCTGATCCGCGAACTGATCGCCGGCGGCTTCCTGCACGACGACGTGCTGACCTGCACCGGTCACGGCCTGCGCACCCACTCGCAAGAGCCCCTCCTCGGCGACGACGGCAAGGCCGTCTGGCGCGAGTCGCCGGTCCAGTCCGGCGACGACACGGTGCTGCGCCCGCATACCCACCCGTTCAGCAAGGACGGCGGCCTCAAGGTACTCGAGGGCAATATCGGTCGCGCCGTGATCAAGGTCTCGGCCGTGGCCGAAGAGCATCGCGTCGTCGAAGCGGCGGCCATCGTCTTCGACGACCAGGACGACGTGCTCGCGGCGTTCCAGCGCGGCGAACTCGAGAAGGACTTCATTGCGGTTCTACGCTTCCAGGGGCCGCGTGCCAACGGCATGCCGGAGCTGCACAAGCTGACCCCGGCACTCGGCGTGCTGCAGGACCGCGGCTTCAAGGTCGCGCTGGTGACCGATGGCCGCATGTCCGGCGCGTCGGGCAAGGTGCCGGCGGCGATCCACATCACCCCGGAAGTCGTCTCGGGCGGCCCGCTCGGCAAGGTCCGTACCGGCGACGTCATCCGCTTGGACGCGGTGACCGGCGATCTGGTCGCCAAGGTCGACGCGGCCGAATGGGCCAAGCGCGAATGCGCAACCGCCGACATGAGCAAGAACGGCCACGGCATGGGCCGCGAGCTGTTTGCCGGTTTCCGCCTGCAGGCGACCGGTGCCGAAGAAGGTGCGCTGAGCCTCGGTCTCGCGCATTGATGTCAATCGTCAGCCGGCCTCCGGGCCGGCTTTCACTTATTGCTTAATACATTAGGAACCCTGCCATGCAAATTCGTGAAATCATGCGTTCGTGCTCGGTCATGCCGGTGCTGGTGATCGAGAAGGTCGAACACGCCGTGCCGCTGGCCAAGGCGCTGGTCGACGGCGGTATTCGCGTGCTGGAAGTGACCCTGCGGACCGAAGCTGCGCTTGAGGCCGTCAAGGCGATCGCCGACAACGTGCCGGACGCCATCGTCGGCGTCGGTACCGTCGTGCGCCCCGAGCAGTTCGCCCTGGCTCAGGCTGCCGGCGCCAAGTTCGCCGTGACCCCGGGCCTGACGCCGAGGCTCGCCGCCGCCGCGCGCGAAGCCGGCATCCAGCTGCTGCCGGGCGTGATGACGCCGTCCGAAGCGATCGCCGCACTCGAAGAAGGCTTCGATGCGCTCAAGCTGTTCCCGGCCGAACAGGCCGGCAGCCTCGGCATGCTCAAGGCCATGGGCGGCCCGCTACCGCAGATCCTGTTCTGCCCGACCGGTGGCGTGTCGCTCGAGTCGGCGGCGAAGCTGCTGGCGCTGCCGAACGTCGGTTGTGTCGGCGGTTCGTGGCTTGCACCGAAGGACATGGTCGCCAACGGCGACTGGGCCGGCATCACCAAGCTTGCCCGTGAAGCGGCCGCGCTGCGCGCCTGACCACAGGTCGTCGCAAGGGGCGGCAAAATGCTGCCCGTCCCCTTCGACTGGTAGACTGAAGGCTTGCGCAGTGCTCCATCTGACTATGACGGTCGCGTAAGTCCCTAATGTACGTACGATGCTTGTCATGGCACAAAGGCGCCTTGTGCCGGCGCTTGTATGCTCTGACCGTCCAATCTGTTCCATCCTCTATTTATCTGGAGATGATCCATGGCTATCAAAGTAGGTATCAATGGTTTCGGCCGCATCGGCCGCATGGTATTCCGTGCCGCCGTCTACAACTTCGCGGACGACATTGAAATTGTCGGTATCAACGACCTGTTGGAGCCGGATTATCTCGCCTACATGCTCAAGTTCGACTCGGTGCATGGCAAGTTCAAGGGTGATGTGAAGGTCGAAGGCGGCCATCTCGTCGTCAACGGCAAGACCATCCGCCTGACCGCGATCAAGGATCCGGCCGAACTGAAGTGGGGCGAGGTCGGTGCCGATGTCGTCGTCGAGTCGACCGGCCTGTTCCTGACCAAGGAAACCGCCGAGAAGCACATTGCCGCCGGCGCCAAGAAGGTCATCATGTCGGCACCGTCGAAGGACGACACCCCGATGTTCGTCTACGGCGTGAACGACAGCACCTATGCCGGCCAGAACATCATCTCCAACGCGTCGTGCACGACCAACTGCCTGGCCCCGATCGCCAAGGTCATCAACGACAACTTCGGCATCAAGCGCGGCCTGATGACCACCGTCCACGCGGCGACGGCGACGCAGAAGACCGTTGACGGCCCGTCGAACAAAGACTGGCGCGGCGGCCGCGGCATCCTGGAAAACATCATTCCGTCGAGCACCGGTGCCGCCAAGGCCGTCGGCGTGGTGATCCCGGAAGTGAAGGGTAAGCTCACCGGCATGTCGTTCCGCGTGCCGACGTCGGACGTTTCGGTCGTCGACCTGACCGTCGAGCTGAACAAGGAAGCGAGCTACGAAGAAATCTGCGCCGCCATGCGCGCAGCGTCGGAAGGCCCGATGAAGGGCGTGCTCGGTTACACCACCGAAAAAGTCGTCTCGACCGACTTCCGCGGAGAAGCCTGCACCTCGACGTTCGACGCCGACGCCGGCATCGCACTCGACAAGACCTTCGTCAAGCTCGTGGCCTGGTATGACAACGAGTGGGGCTACTCCAGCAAGGTGCTGGAAATGGTCCGCGTGATGGCTGCCAAGTAAGTCGCATTTCACGCAGAACAAGGAACCCGCTTCGGCGGGTTTTTTGTTGGCTGGATACAGGGAAGCGCTGTCGTACCATGACAATGAGCTGAGATGCTCGAGCCGTATCCACTGCCTTGCCAAGGCACCGCGGAGCATGGGCTCGAACGTGTGTAGAAACAGAAAACACTTTAAAAACCGCCGCTTACAGGCGGTTTTTTATTTGACGTGTTGTATGTGGGCAACGGTTTCACCGCGTAAGCGCAGGCGGGTTTGCCCGTAGCAAGTCGATTCTTTTATTCTGGCCCCGTAGAGCAAGGTTGCGTCAGACGTACCGCAAATCGTGCTGTTACGGCTGGTTCTTCATCTAATTAGAAAGAAACCAACTCTCGTATCTAGGAGACCTATAAATGTTCAAACGTGCTCTGGTTGCTGCTTCCCTGGCAGCTGCTTTCGCGGCTCCGGCTTTCGCCGAAGTCACCATCGGCGGTTCGATCGAAGCCGACATCTATATCCACGGTTCCAATGCGAACGGCTTCCGTGACGAAGTCGAACTCGACGTTGAGCCGCGCCTGTTCTTCTCGGGTAGCGACAAGCTCGATAACGGCTCCAAGGTCATCTGGAAGATCTGGACCGGTGTTGAAAACTACCGTGAACAAAAGGACAAGACCTGGGGCAACCGTGAAGCTTGGGGCGGCTGGCAAGGCGACTGGGGTACCCTGCGTTTCGGTAAGACCTACGCTCCTTCGTACCTGAAGCTGGACTGGCCGTACGGCAACCTGGGCGGCGCGATGCACGTTGCCGAACTGGGTCTGGTTGGTTTCAACCCGGACAACGCAATCACCTATGATTCGCCGAACTGGGGTGGTTTCTCGTTCTCGGGTCAGTACTCGTTCCTGGGCCAACAAAACCAGGTTGATGGCGTTGACCAAGAATACTTCGTTGACGTGACCGCCGGTTACTCGGGTGGTGGCTTCATGATCGACGCTGGCTATCAGCAAGCCGAAGCCAACGCTGTTGTCGGCGGCGTGCTGACGCACCAGCAAGATCCGAGCAAGTTCTGGTTTGTTGCAGGTGGCTACAACTTCGGCGCCTTCACCGTCAAGGCTGGTTACAAAGGCTGGGAAAATTCGTGGGCCGGTCTCGCTGGCGACCAGAACCAGTACTTCGTTCAAGGTATTTACTCGGCTGGCAAGCACACCGTTGGCCTGACCTACAACTACTTCGACGATGTTGAGCAAAACGGCAGCAAGATCAACGATAGCGACTCGAACGTGATCTACGGTCAGTGGAACTACTCGCTGTCGAACAACACCGTTGCTTACGTTCAAGGTCGTTACTCGATGGCCGGCGAAAATGCGGTCATGGGCGCAAACTACGCAACCCTGGCTAAGGATAGCGACAGCTACCGTCTGCTGTTCGGTACCTGGACCGGCTTCTAATCGATTCGTTTGATTCGATTTGCTAGGTCTTAGAAAGGGCGACTTCGGTCGCCCTTTTTTCATTTCGATCGGCGCGCCTGCGGGGGCGCCGATTCAATTTGTAGCCTACGGTGTCGGCCCTACATTCCTGACCTGATCGGCGATCACCTGATATCGGCGTCCTTTCATCTTTCCTACGCTTCCTGAACGAGGTCACCGCGGGGTGGCCCGCTCCGAGGGGAGAAGAAGAATGCAAGCTGTGCGTATGTCGATGGGGGCCGCGGTTCTGGCGATGGCGTTTGCGGCGAATGCAGCCGAGGTCGAGGTGCTGCATTGGTGGACTTCCGGTGGCGAGGCCAAGGCGGCTGGCGAGCTCAAGAAGATGCTCGAGGCCAAGGGCTACAAGTGGAAGGACTTTGCCGTTGCCGGTGGCGCCGGCGAGAACGCGATGACTGCGCTGAAGGCGCGCGTGGTGTCGGGCAATCCGCCGGCGGCGGCACAGATCAAGGGGCCGGCGATCCAGGAGTGGGGCGCCGAGGGCGTGCTGGCGTCGATCGACGACGTCGCGAAGAAGGACGGTTGGGACAAGGTGTTGCCGCCCGCCGTGTCCAGCGTGATGAAGTACAAGGGCCAGTACGTCGCCGCGCCGGTCAACGTCCACCGCGTCAACTGGCTGTGGGTGAATCCGCTGCTGCTGAAGAAGGCCAACGTCAAGGCGCCGACGACGTGGGAAGAGTTCTTCAAGGTCGCCGATGCGCTGAAGAAGGCGGGCATCCAGCCGGTCGCCTATGGCGGCCAGCCGTGGCAGGACGCGACGGTATTCGAAACCGTGGCGCTCGGCGTCGGCGGTGCCGATTTCTACAAGAAAGCCTTTGTCCAGCTCGATCAGCCCACGCTGAAGGGGCCGACAATGGTCAAGGTGCTCGAGACCTACAAGCGCATCAAGCCGTACACCGACAAGGCCAGCGCCGGCCGCGAGTGGAATCTCGTCACGTCGATGGTCATCAACGGCACCGCCGCGATGCAGTTCATGGGCGACTGGGCCAAGGGCGAGTTCCTCGCCGCCGGCAAGGTACCGGGCAAGGATTTCCTCTGTGTCGCCGCACCGGGGACCGCCAGTGCGTACACGTTCAACATCGACAGCTTCGTGATGTTCAAGCTGCCGAACAAGAATGCGGTCAAGGGACAGAAGAACCTGGCCGAAACGCTGATGAGCCCGCAGTTCCAGGAGCTGTTCAACCTCAACAAGGGCTCGATTCCGGCGCGCATGGGCATGGACATGAGCAAGTTCGACGAGTGCGGCAAGAAGTCGGCCGAGGACTTCAAGGCCGACGCGGCCAAGGGCACGCTGCTGCCGTCGTTCGCGCACGGCATGGCAATGTCGTCGGCGACGCAGGGCGCGATGTACGACGTGATCTCGCAATTCTGGAACGACGACGCGGCCAGCGCACAGAAGACTGCCGAGAAGCTTGCCACTGCGGCCAAGGTCCGCTGATCCGGAAGGTGAGTGTCGCGCTGCGTGCAGACGCAGCCGGCGACCGTCTCTGCCGGCCGGGTAGCGCCCGGCCGGATCTTGCCTGCCCTGGAGGTCTTCTACATGTCCGCGATATCGCGCCCGGCGCACTACGGCTTCGCCGAGCACTGGCTGCCCCGGCTGGTGCTGGCGCCGTCGTTCCTGCTGGTCCTGGTTTTCCTGTACGGGTTCATCGCCTGGAACGGCGCGCTCTCGTTCACCGCATCGCGGCTGCTGCCCAACTACGAGTGGGTCGGGTTGGCGCAATACGAGGCGCTGTTTGCCAGCGAGCGCTGGTGGGTGGCCGTGCACAATCTATTCATTTTCGGCGTGTTGTTCATCGGCGGGGCGATGGTGGTCGGCATCGTGCTGGCGATCCTGCTCGACCAGAAGGTACGCGCCGAGGGTACGCTGCGGACGATCTATCTGTATCCGCTGGCGCTGTCGTTCATCGTCACCGGCACGGCCTGGGGCTGGATGCTCAATCCGGGGCTGGGGCTGGAGAAGCTGATGCATGACTGGGGCTACGCCGGCTTCAGTTTCGACTGGCTGGTGAATCCGGACCGGTCGATCTACACGATCGTCATTGCCGGCATCTGGCAGTCGTCGGGCTTCGTGATGGCGCTGTTCCTCGCCGGGTTACGCGGCATCGACGATTCGATCATCAAGGCCGCGCAGATCGACGGTGCCGGCCTGCCGCGCATCTACTGGCGCATCGTGCTGCCGGCAATGCGGCCGGTGTTCTTTTCGACCCTGATGATCCTCACGCATATCGCGATCAAGAGCTTCGACCTCGTGATGGCGCTGACCGGTGGCGGCCCCGGCTTCTCGTCCGATCTGCCGGCGACCTTCATGTACCAGATGGCGTTTACCCGCGGCCAGATGGGGCTGGGCGCGGCGAGCGCGATGATGATGCTGCTCACCGTGTCGGCCATCGTCGTGCCTTATCTGTATTCGGAGCTGCGGAGGAGCCGCCATGTCTAGACCCTGGCGCAGCGTGCTCTACGCCGTCCTGATCATCGCGGCGCTGTACTACCTGCTGCCGCTGTACGTGATGCTGTCGACGTCGCTCAAGACCATGGACGAAATCCGCGCCGGCAATCTGCTGTCGCTGCCCGGCGCGATCAGCTTCGATGCCTGGCGCAAGGCATGGGGGACCGCGTGCACCGGGATCGAATGCTCGGGACTGTCCGGCTATTTCTGGAACTCGGTAAGGATGGTGATCCCGGCGGTGCTGATTTCGACCGCGCTCGGCGCGCTCAACGGCTACGTGCTGTCGAAATGGCGCTTCCGCGGTTCCGAGCTGGCGTTCGCGATGCTGCTGTTCGGGCTTTACATCCCGTTCCAGGTATTGCTGCTGCCGATGGCGCAGACACTCGGCTGGTTCGGGCTGGCCCGGTCGATGTTCGGGCTGGTGTTCGTCCACGTCGTCTGCGGGATCGCCGGTACGACGCTGTTCTTCCGCAACTTCTACGTCGGCATTCCGGACGAGCTGATCAAGGCCGCGCGGCTCGACGGCGCCGGCTTCTGGCGCATCTTCGTGCGCATCGTACTGCCGATGTCGCTGCCCATCCTGATGGTGACGCTGATCTGGCAGTTCACCCAGATCTGGAACGATTTCCTGTTCGGCCTGGTGTTTTCCAGCGGCGAGAGCCAGCCGATCACCGTGGGGCTGAACAATCTTGCCAACACCTCGACCTCGGTCAAGGAATACAACGTCAACATGGCGGCGGCGCTGATCGCCGCGCTGCCGACCATTGCCGTCTACGTGCTGGCCGGCAAGTACTTCGTGCGCGGCCTGTCGGCCGGCGCCGTCAAGGGATAAGGGGAGGACCGATGGGGGCATTGGCCATCAAGAACGTCATCAAGCGTTTCGGTGACACGCAGATCCTCAAGGGCATCGACATTCATGTCGATGCGGGCGAGTTCCTGATTCTGGTCGGACCTTCGGGCTGCGGCAAATCGACGCTGATGAACATCATCGCGGGCCTCGAGTCGCCGACCAGCGGCGAGGTCCACATCGCCGGCCGCATCGTCAACGATGTGGCGCCGAAGGACAGGGACATCGCGATGGTGTTCCAGAGCTACGCGCTGTATCCGACGATGAATGTGCGGCAGAACATTGCCTTCGGGCTCGAGACGCGACGCGTGCCGAAGAAGGAGCAGGACGAAATCATTGCGCGGGTAGCGAAGATGCTGCAGATGGATCATCTGCTCGACCGCAAGCCCGGCCAGCTCTCGGGCGGCCAGCGCCAGCGTGTCGCGATGGGGCGGGCGCTGGCGCGCAACCCCAAGCTCTTCCTGTTCGACGAACCGCTGTCCAACCTCGACGCCAAGCTCAGGGTCGAGATGCGCACCGAGATCAAGCAGCTGCACCAGCGGCTGAAAACGACGATCGTCTACGTGACCCACGACCAGATCGAGGCAATGACGCTCGGCGACAAGATCGCGGTGATGAAGGACGGCGTGATCCAGCAGTTCGGCAGCCCGCAGCAGATCTACGACACGCCGGCCAACCTGTTCGTTGCCGGCTTCATCGGCTCGCCGTCGATGAACTTCATCCCGGCCCATCTGGCCAGGGAGGGCGGGGTGGTCGGCGTCAGCCTGCAGAGCGGCGAGGCGGCGTGTTTCGTGCCGCTGCCCGACAGTGCCCGCTATGCCGCCCATGTCGGCAAGCGGGTGATCGTCGGTATCCGCCCGGAACAGTGGGATGTGGCGGCCGACGGCCTGGCTTGCAGCATCGACCTGCTTGAGCCGACCGGCCCCGACACCATCGTGTTCACCCGCGTCAACGGCATTGGCGTCCAGGCCCGGCTGCATCCGCGCGACGCCCGCTTGCCGGGCGCCATCATCAAGCTGCGGCCCGACATGGGCAAGGCCGTGCTGTTCGATCCCGATACCGAGGTGCGGATCGGCTGAACGCGCCCGGCGGGGGGATCGGGGAGATTCTGCTTACAGGCCGCGCCGCTCGACCAGCGCCTGTGCCAGCGTGCTCGGATCGACGTGTTCGAGCTCGCCGCCGACCGGCAGGCCGCGGGCGATGCGCGAGACCTTGAGGCCGCGTGCTCGCAGGGTCTCGGCGAGATAGTGCGCGGTTGCTTCGCCTTCGACGGTGAAGTTGGTCGCGAGGATGACCTCCCCGACTTCGCCGTCGCTGGCGCGCTCGAGCAGACGTTCGAAGGCGATGTCCTTGGTACCGATGCCGTCGAGCGGGCTCAAACGGCCCATCAGCACGAAGTACAGCCCCTGGTAGGCGAGCGTCTGTTCGATCATCAGCAGGTCGGTCGGCATCTCGACCACGCACAGCTGGTGCCGGCTGCGCTCGTCATCGCGGCAGATCTCGCAGACCTCGGCCTCGGTGAAGGTATTGCAGTGACGGCAATGCTTGAGCGTCGCGATCGCGTACTCGATTGCATGTGCCAGATTGGCTGCACCGGCCTGATCGCGCTGCAACAGATGATAGGCCATGCGGCTGGCCGACTTCGGGCCGACGCCGGGCAGCACCTTGAGCGCCTGGATCAGTTGCTGGAGCGAGGAGGGGACTGTGGACATGGAGGAAGGGATAGGGCAACGATGCACGGAATCTATCGTAGTAGGCGAGCGAGCCAAAGCAGTTTGTCCCCGCCCGAAGAGCAGGAACCTTCATCAACATGAGGTCCATGAGGACGACCCGGAGGTAGCCCCCTTGCGGGGGGCCGGGCATCGGACGGGGACAAAATGCGAAGGCGCAGCCGCCTGATTCGATAGACTCTCAGAACGGCAGCTTGAAGCCCGGCGGCAGCGGCAGCCCCGCGGTCATGCCCGCCATGCGTTCCTGACTGGTCGCCTCGGCCTTGCGCTGTGCGTCGTTGAACGCGGCGGCGATCAGGTCTTCGAGCATTTCCTTGTCGTCGGAGAGCAGCGAATCGTCGATCGACACGCGCTTGACCGCATGGCTGCAGGTCATGACGATCTTGACCATGCCGGCGCCGGCCTGGCCTTCGACCTCGACGTTGGCGAGTTCTTCCTGCGCTTTCTGCATTTTTTCCTGCATTTTCTGCGCTTGTTGCATCAGTTGGCCAATGCCACCCTTGTTGAACATGATGTGCTCCTGAGTGTGAAGATCGACGGCTTGCGACGTCAGAGTGGTTTGATCGAATCGGGCAGGACGGTGGCGGCAAAGTCGCGCACCAGCGTCTGGACGAACGGGTCGTTCTGGATTTCGGCTTCGGCCTCGCCCTGGCGCTGTTCCTTTTCGCGCAGCAGTTGCGCCGCCGGAGTGTCGCCGCCGGCTTCGCCGAGCGTGACGACCAGCTGGATCGGGCGGTCGAAATGTTGCGACAGCGCTTCGCGCAGCTTGTCCTGGAAGTCGCGCGTGGCGACGGCGCGGTGGGCGTCGGCAACGAGCAGCTCGAAGCGGTCGTTGCGCCAGCCCATCAGTTCGGCGTTCTGCGCCAGCATGCCGGCGGCGCCGAGCTTGAGCTGCACCACCAGTGCGCGCCAGTCGCCGTCGAACGGTGCGGCGACGACCGGTGCAGCCGGTTCGGCTTCTTCCGGATACGGTGCGCGTGGTGCCGGCTCGTTCGCCGGCTGGGCGTCTTCCCAAGGTGGCATGTCCTGAGCCGGCGCCACACTCGCAGCAGGTGCAGGTGCAGGTGCAGGTGCAGGTGCAGGTGCAGGTGCAGCCGCAGGCGTTTCGGTTGTGGCTGGTACGACGGCTTGCGGCGCAGCACGTGCCGGCGACGGTGCGCCGGTTTCGCCCGGCGATTGTCTGGGCAATTGCGCCGGCGCGGCTGCGTCACTCGGCGGCTGTTTGGGCTGTTGCGCCGGTGTGGCTGCATCACTCGGTGGCTGTTTGGGCAGATGCTCCGGCGTGACTGCATTGCTCGGCGATTGCTTGGGGAGTTGCGCTAGTGTGGCTGCATCGCTCGGCGGCTGTTTGGGCAATTGCGCCAGCGTGACTGCGTCACTCGGCGCGAAGGCCAGCATCCGCAGCAGCGTCATCGTGAAACCGGCGTATTCGTCCGGTGAGAGCGGCAGGTCGCGGCGGCCGTGCAGCACGATCTGGTAGTAGAGCTGCGTGTCCTCGGGCGACATCACCGTGGCGAGTGCGATGATCGCGTCGCGCACCGGCAGATCGTCGGCCAGCGCGCCGGGCACCATTTGCGCGACGGCAATCTGCCGCAGCAGGTGCGCCAGCTCGCCGAGCGCGGCTTCGAACGACAGGCCGCGGCCGGCGATGCTGTCGGCGGTCGCGAGCAGCTGCGCGCCGTCACGGGCCAGCAGCGCGTTCAACAGTTCGAACAGATAGCCCTGGTCGACCGCGCCGAGCATCGCCCGGACGCCGGCTTCCTCGACCTGGCCGGCGCCGTAGGCGATCGCCTGGTCGAGCAGGGACAGCGCATCGCGCATCGAGCCGTTGGCGGCGTGGCCGAGGATGGGCAGCGCGCCGGGTTCGAAAGCGACCTGTTCGGCGTCGAGCACCTTGTGCAGATGACCCGAAACCTGCTGCGGCGTCATCTGCCGCAAGGAAAACTGCAGGCAGCGGCTCAGTACGGTGATCGGCACCTTCTGCGGGTCGGTGGTCGCGAGGATGAACTTGACGTGGCCCGGCGGCTCCTCGAGCGTTTTCAGCATCGCGTTGAACGCACTCTTCGAGAGCATGTGCACTTCGTCGATGATGTACACTTTGAACCGCCCGGCGGTCGGTGCGTACTGGGCGTTGTCGAGCACTTCGCGGATGTTGTCGATACCGGTGTTCGACGCCGCGTCGATCTCCAGCAGGTCGACAAAACGCCCCGCATCGATCTGCGTACACGCGCCGCACACGCCGCACGGCTCGGCGGTGATGCCGGTCTCGCAATTGAGCGCCTTGGCCATGATCCGCGCGATCGTCGTCTTGCCGACACCGCGCGTGCCGGTGAGCAGGTAGGCGTGATGCAGGCGCTCGTTCGCAAACGCGTTCGAGAGCGCCTTGATCACGTGCTCCTGGCCCACGAGCTGGGCAAAGGTCCTGGGGCGCCACTTGCGGGCGAGAACTTGATAAGCCATGCCCGGATTCTAACAGATGCCTACTCCGTCCAATCAGCCCGCAGACAATCAGCCCGCAGACAATCAACAACGACCCGCTTTCCCCGTCGACGATCCGCCGCCCGAGCCGCCGTTCGAGCCGGCGCTGGAGGAGTGCTGCGGCAGCGGCTGCGAGCCGTGCATTTTCGACACCTATGCCGAGGCGCTGCATGCCTACCGCCGCGACTATGCGGCGTGGCTGCAACGTCATCCCGAGTTCAAGGACCTGCCGCGCCGATGAAACCGACGATCAAGCAAGCCCTGTTGTCACTGTGGCTGTGCGCCGGTGCCGCGAATGCGGCGCTGCCGGTCGACGTCGAGTCCGCGCTGGCCAAGGCCGGCGTGCCGGCGTCGGCGCTGGCGGCGGCGATCCTGCCGGTCGACGGCGGGCCGGCCGTACTGCTCGAGAACGCCACCCGGCCGATGAACCCGGCGTCGACGATGAAGCTCGTCACCACCTGGTCGGCACTGAACCTGCTCGGCCCGGCCTATAGCTGGAAGACGCAGTTGTTGTCCGACACGCCGGTCGCGAACGGCGTGCTGAACGGCCCGCTGTACCTGAGGGGCAGTGGTGATCCGAAGCTGACGTTCGAGCGGATGTGGCTGCTGGTGCGCGAACTGCGCGCGGCCGGCGTCAGCGAGATCCGCGGCGATCTGGTGCTCGACCGCAGCGCGTTCCGGCTGCCCGTATCGACCTCGGCGTTCGACGACGACAGCGACGAGGCCGGCCAGCCGTATCTGGTGACGCCTGACGCGCTGGTCAGCAACTTCGGCAGCGTGCGGCTGATGCTGCGCAGCGACGGCAGCACGGTGCGCGCGACGCTGGAGCCGGCGCTCGATGCGTTGCGGCTCGACAGTTCGGTGAAGCTGGCTGCGGGCGCCAGTTGTGCGGGATGGAAGGACGGTGTCCAGCTCAGGCTCGACGATGCGGGGCAATCGGCCCGCGTGAGCGTTGCCGGCCGTTTCCCGGCCGACTGCGCCGGCGACCGCTACTTTGCCGTGCTCGACGCCCGCTCCTACACCGCCAGCCTGTTCCGCTCGCTGTGGCAGGAGCAGGGCGGGCGCTTCAGCGGGCAGGTGCGCGACGGCGTGACGCCGCCGCAGGCAAGGCTGCTGGCGACCAGCATCTCGCCGCCGCTGACCGAGGCCGTTCGCGACATCAACAAGTTCAGCAACAACCTGATGGCGCGGCAGCTGTTCCTGACGCTCGGCGCGACCTCGCCCGATCCGGCCGGCGACACGGCGGCCGCGGCCGATGCGCGCGTGCGCGGCTGGCTGCAGCAGCAGGGGCTGAACATGGCCGAGCTGCATCTGGAAAACGGCGCCGGCCTGTCGCGGGTGGAGCGGATCAGCGCCGAACACCTCGGCCGGATGCTGGTGTCGGCCTACCGCAGCCCGCTGGCGCCCGAATTCATCTCTTCGCTGCCCATCGTCGGCATCGACGGCACGATGAAGAAGCGCTTGAAAGACGAAGCCGGCGCCGCACACATCAAGACCGGTACGCTCAAGGACGTGCGCGCCGTCGCCGGCTATGTGCGCGACCAGCAGGGCCGCGACTGGGTTGTCGTCGCGCTGCTCAATCACCCGAAGGCACCCGGTGCAATGCCGGTGCTCGATGCGCTGCTGCGCTGGGTTGCCACCCGCTCGTCGACCGAGATCGCTGCGCTGCGCCACTGATCCGGCGCTCGGATTTCCCGCTGCCACGCCGCTGACGTGTCAGCACCGATATGCGCCGATGAATTGCATCGCCAATTCATCGGTTCTTTAATTCCGGCCGGTGTCAGTGGAATGGCGTATTGTCCATTGCGGTCAATACGGTTTGTTTTGTTTCGTAGTGATTATTTTTTCATTACGGATCGGATGTTGATCCGGCGCCAGGCCAGTCTGGCCGCGGATGTGCAAACCAATTCTAATATTAGCCAATAGTTAATTATTCATTCGTCATTGTAATGACATGTATCCCATGGCATTCTCCGCGGCATAAAAGCAAAAACCTTAAGCTGTTAATCAGGCGATTGTAATAAACATTTTGCTTATATTAGGAGTTTTTCATGAAGAGCTTGAAAGCAATTGCCGCGGTGACGATGTTTGCCGCCGCCGGCCTGAGCCATGCCGCGTTCAGCAAGACCTACAACGTTGGCGTGGCGCCGATCGCCGCTGCCGATACCTTCACCGTCGCCGGCCCGTCGACGCTGACCTTCGAACTGCTGCCGGCCAACCTGACCGGCAGCCTGGCGAACCTGTTCGCCGTCAGCTACCAGCTGGCACCGGTCGGCCAACTGGTCGGCCTGCAGAGCCTGGTATTCAACCAGGGTACCCGCAGCTTCAGCGGCAGCTTCAACCTGCCTGCTGCCGGTACCTACACGTCGTTCTTTGCCGTGACCAAGGACGCGAACTGGGTCGGCAAGCTGAACCTGAACGTGGTGCCGGTGCCGGAACCCGAAACCTACGCGCTGATGGGCGCCGGCCTGCTCGGCGTGCTGCTGTCGCGTCGTCGTAAGCAGCGTACCGCGATCGCGGCTTAAGCCTGAAGCCGGGGGGCGGACTGCCGGCAGGTCCGCATCCCCGCGCCGGTCATTGCAGTAAGCCGGCCGCCGCTTTAAGCGGCTGGCATTTTCCGGCCCGGTCATTGTTTTGCATCGTTAATGCAAAGATTCTGTCATTGCCTGCGTGATAGGTTTGCTGCCGCTTTCAATCCGGAATTGGAATTGCCATCGCGCAGCGGTCAATTCGGTTTCCTTTGAATCAGGATTTTCTAATGATGGGGCACTCGGGCGCAATGACCTTGAGCGGGTGTGCGCCCGGGCGCGAATTGGGCAGGTCGGCGGCGCAAGGGTGCCGGTTTGACCAGGCGGCAATGTGATTTCCGAGGGTGGGGACGTGGAGGCAGCGGGATTCGGCGGCCGGATGGGCAAGCTTGGCCGGGTCGCCGTATCGCTGGCCGGGCTGCTCGCGCCTGCGACGCAGGCGGCGGTCGACGAAACCGATCCGCTGATCGTCCATGCCGACGTGTCCACCGTGTACGACAGCAACGTGTTCCGGCTGGCCGACGGGGTGCCGGCGGCGCAGTACGGGGGCAGCAAGGCGGACGTGATCGTCGACCCCAGCGTCGGCATCCGCGCCAACTGGCCGGTTTCGAGGCAGGTGTTGCTGCTCGATGCGCAGCTGTCGCGGCCGACGTACACACGGCATCGCCAGCTCGACTACACCGGCTGGCAGGGGCTGCTGGCGTGGGATTGGCAGTGGGGCAGCGCGTGGTCGGGGCGGCTGGGCTACAGCGACGAGCGCACGCTGTCCGAGTTCGAGGACGTGCAGTTGGGAATCAAGGATCTGGTCCGGAAGCAGGGGGGCGAGCTGAGTACGGCGTATGCGCTGACATCGGACTGGGCATTGCAGGGCTCGCTGACGAGCAGCCGGCAGCAGCACGACCGGCGCCGCTACCTCGATCTGCGGCAGGACGGTGCCGGTGGCGGCGTCCGTTACCGCAGCGGTCTTGGCGGCGAGGTGTCGGCGCGGCTCGACTACATGCAGGTCGAATACAGCGAGGCGCTGCTGACCATGCCGGCCGACGAACGCGGTTACCGCCAGTGGCAGGCGAGGCTGGGCGGCGTCTGGCCGCTCGGCGCCAAGACCCGGCTGCAGGCGGGCTACGGCTGGACGAACTGGAAGTACCGCATCGAGGACGACTGGCAGCGCAGCCCGACCGGCGACATCGCGCTGTCGTGGCAGGCGAGCGAGAAGACGCGGCTGTACGCCGATTACCGGCGCGCGTTCGAGGCGCCGGGGCAGAACATCGGCCGCAACCTGATCGAGGGCTACGGCGTCGGTGGCGCCTGGCAGGCGACGGCGCTGGTCGGCGTCGAGCTGTCGTGGCGGCGCGAGGACAAGCAGCTCAGGCAGGTGCTCGCCTACAGCCAGCAGACCGATTACTGGCGCCTGGGCCTGAAGTACCGGCCGGACCCGGCCTGGCAGCTGTCGGTGTACGGCCAGCATCAGGCGCGTGATTCGGCGTTGTCGCAGAACGACTACCGCGCCGTGCAGGCCGGCGTCGATCTGAAGGTGATGTTTTGAACAGGAATGGACAGGAATGACGGGGGTGGAGCAATGAGCCACTTGGAGCCGCAGTTGCAGCACGCCGCGATGATCGACGATGCGTCGATGCCGCCACGGCTGTCGTCGCTGAACAGCCGGTTCAGCGAGTTCGTCAATGCCGCGCCGCTGGTCAGCGTGTTCAAGTCCTTCGTCGACCCGGTCGTCGTCGTCGTCGTGCTCTACTTGTTGAGTTTTCCGTTCCAGGTCGCGTTCGACGGCTATACCTGCCTGCTCGCGGCGTTCGGCTTCCTGCTGTCGGCACAGGTGCTCGACGGGCTGTTCCTGTTCGTGCCCGGTCACGAGCGGCCCCTGCTCGGCCTCGGGCGCTTTGCCGTGCAGTGGCTGTTCATCTGCATGACGCTGATGCTGCTCGGCTGGGTGACGGGCTTTGCCGCCTACTTCTACCCGCCGTACATCGTCGCGTGGTTCGTGCTGGCGCCGGCGGCGCTGGTCGTCGTCCACGCGCTGTTCCGGCCGATCTTCCTGCTGCCGCGCGATTCGGCGCAGGGGCAGCGGCGGGCGGTGATCATCGGCGCCAACCGGCCCGGCGTCGCGCTGGCCGAGGCGCTGCAGACCGACCCGCTGCGCCGGATCAACTGGCTCGGCTACTTCGACGACCGCGAGTCGTCGCGGCTGGCCGACGTGGCGCCGTCGCGGCTGCTCGGCACGCTGCGCGACCTGCCGCGCTACGTGCGCAGCCACGGTGTGCACAACATCTATATCTCGCTGCCGATGAGCTCGCAGCCGCGCGTGCTGGCGATGCTCGATGCGCTGAGCGATTCGACCGCGTCGATCTACTTCGTGCCCGACCTGTTCGTGTTCGACCTGATCCAGGCACGTTTCGACCATGTCGCCGGGATTCCGGTCGTTGCGGTGTGCGAAAGCCCGTTCATGGGGCTGCGCGGCGTGCTCAAGCGCTTTTCGGACATCGTGCTCGCGCTGGCCATCGTCGCGCTGATCTGGCCGGTGATGCTGGCCGTTGCGCTGGCGGTGAGGCTGACGTCGCCGGGCCCGGTGCTGTTCAAGCAGCGCCGCTATGGCGCCGACGGCGAGAGCATCGTCGTCTACAAGTTCCGCTCGATGACGGTGCTGGAGGACGGCGACAAGGTCGTCCAGGCGACCAGGCAGGACCAGCGCTTCACGCCGATCGGCGGCTTTTTGCGCCGCAGCTCGCTCGACGAGCTGCCGCAGTTCATCAACGTGCTGCAGGGGCGGATGAGCGTGGTCGGGCCGCGGCCGCACGCCAATGCCCACAACGAGCAATACCGGTCGCTGATCAAGGGCTACATGATGCGCCACAAGGTCAAGCCCGGGATCACCGGCTGGGCGCAGGTCAACGGCTTCCGCGGCGAGACCGACACGCTCGAGAAGATGCAGCGCCGGATCGAGTTCGACCTCGACTACCTGCGCAACTGGTCGATCTGGCTCGACCTCAAGATCGTCGCGAAAACGGCCTTTTCGATGGCCGGTGGCGACAAGAACGCTTACTGACCAAGGGACCGACCGATGAAGATGCTGTACACGAATACCGCGGTGCTGGCCGCGATGGTGCTGGGGCTGGCTGCGTGCAAGGACGACGGCGAGAAGAAGTCGCCGAGCCAGGTCGTCGCCCGCGTCGGTGACGCCGAGATCACCGTGCACCAGCTCAACTACCTGCTGGCGCAGCAGGCCAACCCGGGCGACGCGCAGGTCAAGCAGAAGGTGCTCGACGGCCTGGTCGACCAGGAGCTGCTGGTGCAGAAGGCGGTCGAACTCAAGCTCGACCGCGATCCCGATGTCGTCCAGGCCGTCGAGGCGACGCGCCGGCAGATTCTGGCGCGCGCCGCCGTCGAGCGCGAGATCGGCAAGCCGGTCGAGCCGACACAGGCGCAGATCGACACGTTCTATGTTGCGCATCCGCAGCTCTTTGCCGAGCGCAAGCTCTATGACTTCACCGTGTTCGCGCTGGCGGCGAGCGCGCTCAAGCCCGAGCTCGAACAGGCGCTGCAGTCGCCGCGCAATGCGGCGGAGACGGCGGCGGCGCTGCAGCAGGCCGGCATCGATGCGCAGCCGGTCGAGGTGCAGCGGGCGCCCGAGCAACTGCCGCTGCCGCTGTTGCCGAAGATCGCCGCGATGAAGCACGGCGACATCATTTCCCTGCCCGATGGCGACAAGGTGCTGCTGCTGCAGCTCAAGGGCAGCACGCCCGCACCGCTGCAGGCGGCCGAGGTGCAGGCGCCGATCAAGCAGTACCTGCTCGCCGAGCAGGGCGGGGCGCGCGAGGACAGCCGGCTCAAGGCGCTGCGCGGCGCGACCAAGGTCGAATACCTGCAGCGCTTTGCCACCGCCGACGGCAAGGACGTGTCGCTGCAGTCGGGCCTGAAGGGGTTGAACTGATGCTGCGCTGCCTGCTGCCCGGCCTGCTCTGGCTGGCCGCCGCGTCGTCGGTCGCCGAGGTGCGCGGCGAATACCGGCTGGGCCCCGGCGACGTGGTCAAGGTGTCGGTCTACGACCATCCGGACCTGCAGTCCGAGATCCAGCTGACGCAGAACGGCGAGCTGAACTTCCCGCTGATCGGCAAGCTCCGTGCCGGCGGGCTGTCGTTCACCGAGGTCGAGCAACTGATCGCCCGCCGGCTGGGCGAGGGCGGTTTCATCAGGAACGCCCAGGTCAACGTGCTGATCGCCCAGTACCGCAGCCAGCGCGTCTCGGTGCTCGGCGAGGTCAGCCGCCCGGGGCGCTATGCGCTCGAGCACGACGCCGACCTCGTCGAGATGATCGCCGTCGCCGGCGGGATCGGCAACAGCGGCGGCGACCGGCTGCTGCTGGTGCGCGGCGAGACGCGGCAGGAACTGCTGCTGTCGCAGCTGCTGGCGGCGCAGCGTGCCGGCGAGCGCGTGCTCAAGGTGCAGAACGGCGACGTGATCTTCGTGCCGCGGATGCAGCAGGTCTATGTCTATGGCGAGGTCAACCGGCCCGGCAGCTTCCGGCTCGAGGAGCGGATGACGGTGATGCAGGCGATCGCCAGCGCCGGCGGCTACAACCCGCGCGCGTCGAAGCGCAGCGTCGAAATCCACCGCCGCCAGCCGGACGGCAGCATCGCCGAGGTGGCGCCGAAGCTGACCGACCCGGTGCGCGACAACGACGTTATCTACGTGCAGGAAAGCCTGTTCTGAGATGAAGGGACGATGATGAAATTCGAACAGTTCTGGCACATCCTGCGCGCGCGCAAGTGGATCGTGCTGGCGGTCTGGTCGCTGGTGCTGCTGTCGGCGCTGGCGGTCAGCCTGCTGCTGCCCAGGCAGTACACCGCCGAATCGACGATCGCCGTCGACATCAAGGCCACCGACCCGGTGAGCGGCCAGCCCGTTGCCGGTTATCTGGCGCCGAGTTTCATGGCGACCCAGGTCGACATCCTCGCCAGCCAGAACGCGGCGCTGAAGGTCGTCGATACGCTGGGTTTTGCCAACCTGCCCGAAGCGCGCAGCCAGTTCCTCGAGGCCACCGGCGGCCATGGCGACGTACGGCAATGGTTCGCCGATACGCTGCTGAAGAACCTCAGCGTCAGGCCCAGCCGCGACAGCAACGTGATCAGCGTCGGCTATACGGCAACCGAGCCGAAGTTCGCCGCGGCGCTGGCCAATGCCTTCGTCCAGGCCTACATCCGGACCACCGGCGAGATCCGGACCGCCGCGGCGCAGCAGAGCAATCTGTTCTTCCAGGGACAACTGAAGGGGCTGCAGGCGAACCTGGAGAAGAGCCAGCAGCGGCTGTCCGACTACCAGCAGCAGCAGGGGCTCGTTGCCGCCGACGAGCGCCTCGACATCGAAACCCAGCGGCTCAACGAGATCGGCAGCCAGCTCGTCGGCGTGCAGTCGCAGACGTTCGACGCGCAGTCGCGCGCGCGCGGCGGTGCGGCGGCGCCGGACGTGCTGAACAACCCGCTGATCCAGCAGCTGAAGAACCAGCTGGCGCAGCAGGAGGCCAAGCTCGAGGAGCAGGCCGAGAAGAGCGGGCCGAATCATCCGCACTATCTGCAGGCGCAGGCCGAAGTCGAGGCGACCCGCGCCCAGCTCAAGCAGATGCTCGCGCAATACGCCGGCGGCCTGTCCGGCGCGGCCGGCAATTCGGCGGCGCGGCAAGGCGCGCTGCAACAGGCGCTGGCCGCGCAGAAGGCCAGGGTGCTCGAACTCAAGTCGCAGCGCTCGCGTGCCGAGGTGTTGCAGCGCGATCTCGAAAGCGCGCAGCGCGCCTATGACCAGGCCTTGCAGCGTGCGTCGCAGACGATGCTCGAAAGCCGCGCCGACCAGGCCAATATCGTCGTGCTGCGCAGCGCGACCGAACCGGCGCGCGCGTCGCAGCCGCGGGTGCTGCTCAACCTGCTGTTGGCGCTGCTGGCCGGCGGCGTGCTGGCGGTGGCGACCGCGGTGGCGGTCGAGCTGCTCGACCGCCGGGTCCGCGCGCGTGCCGACATCGAGGATGCGCTGGGGCTCGACGTGCTCGCGGCGATCCCGGCGCTGAAATGACCGACCGGAGCCAGACATGAACCAAGCGATACGTTTGCCCCTGCCCGAAGCGCGGGAGCAGCACGGCGGCCTGATCGGCCAGATCCTGCTGGCCAAGCAGCAGATCGGCATGGCCGATCTGCCGCGCATCGCCGAGTGCCAGCGAGAACACGGGCTGCGCTTCGGCGAGGCGGCCGTCCGGCTCGGGCTGCTGTCCGAGAAGGACATCCGCAGCGCGCTGTCGGCGCAGTTCGATTTTCCGGTCCTCGCCGATGCGGGCCGCGTCCACCGGCACGTCGTCTGCGCCTACGACCCGTACTCGCCGCAGGCCGAGGCGGTGCGCGGCGCGCGGACCCAGTTGCTGCTGCACTGGCTCGACGGCCAGCGCAAGCTCGTCGCGGTCGTGCCGGCCGACGGCGATACCCGGCACGGCGAGCTGTTCGCCGCCAACCTGGCGGTGACGCTGGCGCAGGCATCGCTGCAGGTGCTGGTGATCGACGCCAACCTGCGCCGGCCGACGCAGCACGCGCTGCTCGACGTGCCTGCCGGACCGGGGCTGGCCGACTGCCTGGCGGCGCGAAGCCCGTTCGCCGACGCCGTCCGCAGCGTCGACGGGATCGACAACCTGCAGTTGCTGCAGGGCGGAACCGAGGCACCGAACCCGCAGGAACTGCTGTCCCGGCCGCTGTTCGCCGAGCTGCTCCAGCAGGCGGGTACGCGCTACGACGCGGTGATCGTCGTCAGCACCGCACTCGACCAGCCGTCGGACATGCATCTGGTGGCGACGCGCTCGCGCGGTGCCATCGTCGTCGCGACACGCAACCACACCCGGCTCAAGCCGCTGCTCGCCGCCAAGGCCCGGCTGCAGGCGTCGGGTGTCCAGCTGATCGGGGTGGTCCTCAATGATTGACGCGCTGCGCCGCCTGCCGGTCCGGCTGGACTGGACACTGGCCCTGCCGGTCGCGCTGGGCCTGCTGCCGATGTACCTGCCGCTGTACCGCGAACTGCTCGCCGGTACCTGGCAGACCGACGACCAGGCCCACGGGCCGTTCATCGTGCTGATCTGCGCATGGCTGGTCGGCCGGCTGCTCTGGCGCGGCCCGCTGCCGGCCGGCACGCCGCGGCCCGCGCCGGGGCTGCTGCTGTTCGGCGCCGGGCTGCTGCTCTACGTGGTCAGCAAGTCGCAGGACATCCAGTTCCTTGCGGTGCTGTCGCAGAGCGCAGTCGGCGCCGGGCTGGCACTGGTGCTCGGCGGCTGGCCCTGCCTGCGCGCGCTGGCGTTTCCGCTGTTCTTCCTGATGTTCAGCGCGCCGCTGCCCGGCGCGCTCGTCGACGCGCTGACCGGGCCGCTCAAGCATTTCATTTCCGGCATCGCCGAGCAGTTGCTCTACGCAGCCGGCCTGCCGGTGACGCGCAGCGGCGTCATCCTCTACGTCGGCCAGTACCAGTTGCTGGTCGCCGATGCCTGCGCCGGACTGCACTCGCTGTTCTCGCTGTCGGCGCTGACCTGCCTCTACCTGTACCTGCAGCAGTACCGCAGCCGCTGGCGCAACCTCGCGCTGCTGGCGCTGGCGGTGCCGTTCGCAATCGTCGCCAACCTGATCCGGGTGATCGTGCTGGTGCTGATCACCTATTACCTTGGCGATGAGGCCGCGCAAGGCTTCATGCACGGGCTGGCCGGCATGGTGATGTTCGGCAGTGCGCTGCTGCTGATCCTGGGCTTCGACGGCGTGCTCGGCCGGCTGTGGCCTGCAACGGAGGACGCCCGATGAACCGCCGCGCACAGGCCTGGCTGATGGCCGTACTGATGATCGTCGCCAGCATCGCGGCCGCCGAGCTGCGGCCGACGCAGCTGCTGCGCACGCTGCCCAAACAGTGGCTCGAGCAGGCGGTGCCGGCCCGCTTCGGCGACTGGCAGCTCGACACCAGCATCGTGCCGGTGGCGCCGGACCCGACCGTCCAGGCCGCGGTCGACAGGATCTATACCGACGTGCTCAGCCGCACCTATGTCAACAATCGCGGCGAGCGGATGATGCTGCTGATCGCCTACGGTCAGCAGCAGAACGACAGCCTGCGCGTCCACCAGCCCGAAGGCTGCTACGGCGGCCAGGGTTTCGTCGTCGGCCCGTCGCTGTTCGGCGAGGTCGACGTTGCCGGCCGGACGCTGCCGGTACGCAGGCTGGTCGCGACGCTGGGTTTGCGCGTCGAGCCGATCACCTACTGGATGACGGTCGGCAACGAACTGGTGCTGACCGGCTGGGACGCCAAGCGCGCCCAGCTCAAGTCGGGCCTGCTCGGCCAACTGCCCGACGGCCTGCTGTTCCGCGTGTCGTCGATCGACGGCAATGCCGATGCCGCCTATCGGGCGCAACAGGGCTTCCTCGACCAGCTGCTGCAGGCGACGCCGGCACCGGCGCGGGCGATCCTGACGGGGCAGGGCGGTGCTTAGGAACGGTGCGATCCGCCTGCACGGCATCGCCGCCGGTCGGCTGCGGTGGCCGGCCGATCCGTGGCGGCTGGTGCTGTGGTCCGGCGGCGCGCTGCTGGCCGGCGTCCTGGCGCTGTTGCTCGGCGGCGCGATCGCGATCGGCTTCTACGCGGTACCGGCACTGCTGGCCGCGCTGCTGGTCGGCGCGGTCTTCCTGCGCCTGCCCGACCGCCACGCGGTGCTGCTGCTGATGGCCGTCGTGCTGCTGCTGCAGGGCACCGTCGGCTACTACAGCGGCTTTGCCCAGATCTCGTGGCTTGCCTACGGGCTGGCGGGGCTGTTCGCGGTCAAGCTCGGCGCCCGGCTGCTTGCGCCGCGGCCGCGCCGGGCTGCGCCGCCGTGGGTCTGGCCCTTGCTGGCGTTCGCTGCCGTCGTGCTGCTCGGCGTGCTGATCAACCGGCCGCCGCTGCCGCAGCTGATCGCCGGCGTGAAGAACCAGCTGCCGTTCTGGCTGGTGGCGCTGTATCTGCCCCTCGCCAGGCTCGACGATCGCGACTGGTCGGCCATCTGGCGCTTCCTGCTGCTGGTGCTGGTCTGCCAGGTACCGCTGGTGCTGCACCAGCACTTCTTCATCGCCGCCGGCCGTGCGGTGATGGGCTGGGACGCCGTGGTCGGCTCCTTCGGCGGCAATCCGGACGCCGGCGGCCTGAACGCGGTGATGGTGCTGTACACCGTCGTTGCCACGCTGCTGGTGATCGCGCTGTACCTGGACGGACGCATCCCGTTGCGGCGCGCGCTGGCTTACGGGGTGTGCGCGCTGCTCGTCATCCTGCTCGGCGAGGTCAAGGCGGCCTTCCTGTGGCTGCCGCTCGGCGTGCTGCTGCTGCTCGGCAAGCGGCTGATACGCAATCCCGCCCAGCTCTTGCTGGCCCTGCTCGGCCTGGGCCTGTTCGTGGCAATCGTCGGAACGGTCTACGAAAGGCTCTACTGGGCGGATGCGCCGCAAAAGGGGCTCTCGGAAAACGCCGAGCATTCGGTCGACTATTTCTTCGATCCGAAACTGATCGACAACCGGACCGGTGAAGTCAGCCGTGGCGCCTCGATTGCGCTGTGGCTGAACGACCGGACGCTCGACACCTATGGCCGATGGCTCGGCAACGGCATCGGCTCGTCGGTCTCCGGGGCGATTTCCAGCGGCACCGTCGCCAAACGCTATGCCCCGCTCGATATCGGCTCGACCGGCATTGCGGTGTTGTTGTGGGATTACGGCATTCTGGGCTTGCTTTGCTATATCGGCCTGTTCCTGACGGCAATCGGTGCCGCTTGGCGGGCGGTTGCTACGGCGATATTCCCAAACCAGCAACGTTTGATTGCCGCTGTTCTCGTCCTTTGCCTGATGACGCTGATCTACAACCGCACGCTGATCGACGAGCCGGCGACGCAGTTGCTGGTGGCGCTGGCTTTCGGTTATCTGTCGCGCGGACTGAACCGGGCTTCGAACGATGCTTAAATTTCTGAAAAAACTGCATTCTAAAATACAGCGGGCCTGGGCCGAGTCCGGCAATGACCGCTATATCCGCTATTTGCGCCGCAAGGGCGTGCGGATCGGCCATGGCGTCAATTTTTTTGACCCGCGGAATACGGTCATCGACATTACCAGGCCTTCGCTGGTCCAGATCGGCAACAACGTGCAGATCACGCGCGGCTTCCTGCTCCTGACGCATGGCTACGACTGGTATGTACTGCGGAATCTCTATGGCGAGGTCTATGCATCATCCGGCCGGGTGACGATTGGCAACAATGTCTTTTTCGGTTTCAACGTCACCCTGCTCAAGGGGGTGTCCATTGGCGACAACTGCATCATCGGCACCGGTGCGGTTGTCACCCGGAGCATTCCGGCCAATTCGGTCGTTGCCGGTGTTCCGGCGCGGGTCATTTGCTCGATCGACGAATACCGCGACAAACGCCGGGCCGAACATCTTGCCGAGGCCAGGGACTATGCATGCAGTCTGGTCGAGGCGTTCGGCCGACGTCCGGTACCAAGCGATTTCTGGGAGGAGTTCCCGCTCTTTCTGAATGGCGATCAACTGGCGGACGGTGTGCCGGTCCAGGGGCAGCTTGGCGCTTCGTTCGAGCATTACCGCAATCATCACCGTGCGCCGTATCAGGGCTTTGAAGCCTTCCTGCAGGATTGCAAGCTGCCGCCGGTGAACGGGGTGAACGCGATGGGGGCCGATCTCCTTGAGCGATAAGCTGCGGGTGCTCAACGGCGTGAAATGGGCCGCACTCAGGGCGTGGGGTGTTCGTGCGACCAGTCTGCTCGTATTCCTGATTCTGGCACGCTTGCTGTCATCTGCCGAGATCGGTGCAGTTGCCATGGTCTCGGCAATTCTGGCCATTCTGATGGCCCTGAGCGAGCTGGGCCTTGCCGATTACCTGCTCTACGCGGATGACAACGAGAAATCGCGGAGCCAGATTTTCTGGTTCCAGCAGATCGTCGCCACGGCCCTGGCCATTGCGACGTTCATTCTTGCGCCGATCATATTGAACCGGCTCGGGCAGCATGATTCGGCCAATGTCATCAGGGTCATGTGCTGGAGTTTGCCGCTGCTGTCCCTGTCCGTTGTTCAGGACACGCTGTTCCGCAAACAGCTCGATTTCAAATCCATTGCGCAGCGATCGCTGATTTCGTCTGTATCGGGTGGCGCCCTGGGCGTGATTGCCGCCTATTGCGGATTAGGTCTGTGGAGCATTGTCATTAAGTACCTGACCGAAGTGACGCTGCTGACCTTTCTGGTCTGGCGCGCTGCGGCCTGGCGCCCGAGCTGGCGGATCGGCTTCGGCGGGTTCGGTGTCGTGGTGCGCTACGGCCGCAATGTGGCTGGCGCGAGGATGCTCGACGTGCTGGCCGCCAACCTGGACGAGCTGATCGTCGGGGGGGCAATGGGGCAGAAGGAGCTGGGCATCTATTCGGTCGGCAAGCGCATCTACCAGATCTGCACCGAGATGATGACGACGGTAACCGCACAGGTTGCCGGGCCGGTGTTTGCCCGTTCGCAGGGTGATATCGCGCAATTGCGCGCGCTCTATGTACGTGCGATGCAAATGTCGGCCTGGCTGGTGATGCCGTTTTACACGCTGCTTTTCCTGTTTTGCCCGCTGGTCGTACCGTGGGTTTTCGGTTCGCAATGGCAGCCATCGGTCTGGGTGCTGCAGTTTTTCTGCATCGCCGGCCTGTTGGCGCCGCTGAGTCAGTTCAATTGGTCCATTTTCATGGCCGCTGCGCCGCCCAGGGTCAGTCTGCTTTACTCGTTCACGCGCAACCTGTTCTCGATTCTGGCCTTGCTGCTGGGTGGTTTCTTCGGCATGAGCGGCATCCTGATCGCGCAGGCGGGACGTGGCGTGATCATGTTTGCTGCGGGGCGCGGGTTTCTCGCCAGATACATTTCGCTTGAATTGAAATCCTATTTTTCCGCACTCCTGCCGGCGATGCTGACCGTTGCACTGATCATCTTGTCGGTATCGATCGCCCGCGTCGGAGCGCATGCGTTGCCTGCCTGGGCCAGCTGGTCGCTACAACTCGCGCTGGGGGGCGGCGTACTACTGGTGTCCTGCGTTTTCCTTTTCAGGCGGATTCGCAAGCAGGTCCTGGCTGTCTAGCGTTTATTGTGCATCTTCATATGGATGAATCCCGTGAACCACGTAGAACTGATTTCCGATTTGCAGTCCAAGGTATCGGCCGAACTCGATCTTTACATTCAGCCCGGAATGCGCGTAGCGCTGGTTGATTTTCCGTTCGGCTCCAATGCCGGTGATTCATACATCTGGCTGGGGCAAATCGAATACCTGAGGCGGCGCGGGGCCGAGATTGTCTATTCCTGCTGGTATGGCGCCTATGATCCGGTACGAATCCGTCAGGTGTTGGGGAAGGATGGCGTAGTGCTGTTTCACGGTGGCGGCAACTTTGGCGATCTCTGGCCTGGCCCCCATGCCTTGCGCCTGCGCGTATTGCAGGATTTGCAGGGCATCCGGGTCATCCAGTTCCCGCAGACCGTGAAGTTCGAAACGGCAGAAAGCATCGCCGCAACCCAGGCCGCGATCGCCGCACATGGCGACGTGGTGCTGTTTCTCCGCGACCGGGCATCGTTCGACTTTGCAAAGCAGCATTTCGCTTGCCCGACGGTCCTGACCCCGGACATGGCGTTCTTTATCGGCGCCTGCCAGGCGGTGGCGCCCAGCCACGACGGCATGGTGCTGGCCAGAGGGGATATCGAGTCTTCGGGGGAAAACTCGGTGGCCAATCTGAATCTGGCCTCGCTCCATGGGCGCTGGACCCGGGGCGACTGGCTGGAGTCGGACCGCTTCGAGGCGCTGCTGATGCGCGCCCTCTGCCTGCTCAACGGCGTTTGCAACGGCAGTGCCCCGGGAAGGACGGCGATGGTGGCCTTGTCGAACCTGCTGGCCCGGCAGCGCCTGAACCGGGGCATTCGCCAGCTGTCGAGCGGCAAGCAGGTGGTGACCGACCGGCTGCACGCCCACATTCTGTGCCTGTTGCTGGGCAAGCAGCATGTGGTTCTGGACAACAACTACGGAAAGATCTCCACCTTCCATCAGGCGTGGACGCAGCGCGCGGGCGAAGTCCGGTTTGCGTCGAGCATTGACGACATTCCGCACAGCCTGACGAAGTTTGCCGAGGGTGCATGAAAGCCCATATCGTCATCGCGACCTGGTTTTTCGAAGGCCAACCCGGTTTTCTCGATTTCAAATACCGGATTGCCGCCCTGGCAAAGCGATATCGAGTGACCCTGCTGTTGCGGCATGCGAGTTTTCGCAACGAGTTTGCCGACCTGCCGCTGACGATCGAAGTGCTGCATACCTCGGGCACCGGTATCCGTGAACAGTTCGGCTTCATGCACCGCTGCGCCCGCGCGGCGGGGCGCGCGGACCTGCTGGTATTGCTCGGGTCGCAACTGGCGCTGGGGGCCTACATGCTCCGGCGTGTGCCGACGCTGCTGTACTGGAACGAACACCCGAGCCATTTTTTCGAGCCGGATCATCGCAACCCGCTGAAGCGGCTCGTGTACCGCGGTCTGCTGCGTGGCAACTACGCCGCCGGCAGGCGGGTGACCCGGGTGATGCCGATCGGCGAGGCGCATCACGAGGACCTGTTGGCCCACGGCGTGCCGGCCGCCAGGGCCGAGCTGATCTACATGGGCGTCGAGGACCGGTTCGGCTATCTGGCGCAGGTCAACCGCCAAGCGGCGTTGCGCCTCGTCTACACCGGCACGGTGATCAGGGAGCGCGGCCGCGACGTCATGCTCGAGGGCGTGGCGCTGGCGCGCCAGCGCGGGCTGGACGTGCGCTTGACGATGGTCGGCGCCAGCGACGAGCAACTGGCGTTCTGCCGCAAATCGGCCGTTCGGCTGGGCATCGCCGCTGCCGTCGAGATCGTCGGGCGCGTACCCGGCGAACGGATTCCGGATTACCTCTCGCAGGCCGATGTCGGTATCTGCGTCTGGGAGGACCGGCTGTGGTGGCGCTTCAATCCGCCGACCAAGCTGTTCGAGTACCTTGTCGCCGGCCTGCCGGTCATGGCCAGCCGGATCCGCACGCATACCGATTACGTCCGCGACGGCGACAACGGCTGGATCTTCGACTACGACGCCGCGGCCTTTGCCGACTGCCTGCAGCGGATCGTCGCACAGCGTTCGGCCTTGCCGGCGATGTCGCAGCGCGCCCACGCTGCGGGGCAGCAGTACCTGTGGTCCAGCATCGAGCCGCAATTCCTCGCGGTTGTCGACGAAACACTGAGGGCTGCGGCGTGAACGTGCGGCTGATCCAGTTCGTTCCCGAAACCCTGCCGACGCACCGGCCGGACGTGCAGGCGCTGTTCGCGCGCTATCTGCCGCGGCTGGGCATCCGCAACGACATCGTCGGTTACGCGGCGGGTGCGCCGGCGCCGGACTGGGGCGGCGGCGATTGTGTCGCCGTCGGTGCCGGGCGCGGCAAGCTCGGCGCGCATCTGCATTTCGCCGCCACGCTGCTAAAGGCCGGGCTCGATCGCCGTTACGATGTGCTGCAGGTGCGCGACATGGTCTGGGCCGGGGCGCTGGGGCTGTTGCTGGCCAGGCTGAGCGGCAAGCGCTTCTGCTACTGGATGTCGTTCCTGATGAGCGAAAGCCGGATGCGGCGCGCGCGCGACCGCAGCGAGAGCGTCGCGGCGTGGAAGCGGCCGCTGCTGTTCGCCAAGGGCTGGCTCGAATACCAGCTGCTGTACCGGCTGATCCTGCCGCTGGCCGACCATGTGTTCACCCAGAGCGACGCGATGCGCGACTACGTCGCCGGTCGCGGAATTGCCGCGGCCAGGCTGTCGGCGGTGCCGATGGGCGTCGACCTCGAACGCGTCGCCGCGGTCACGCCGCAGCGCTGGCCCGGCTGGCCGGCCGGCAGCGAAGGCCCGGTTGTCTGCTATCTCGGTGCGCTCGACCGCCTGCGCGGGCTCGAGGTGCTGATCGACGCGATCGCGCAGTTGCAGGCCGCGGTACCCGGCGTGCGGCTGCTGCTGATCGGCGACGGCTCGCATCCGCCTGAGCGCGCCTTCCTCGAGCGGCGCGCGGCCGAGCTCGGCATCGCCGGACTGGTGTGCGTCACCGGCTGGCTGCCGAGCGAGCGGGCGTGGTCGCTGGTCGCCGGCTGCGATCTGGCGCTGTCCTACGTGCCGCGCGGCTTCCTGTTCGACGTGTCGTCGCCGACCAAGCTCGCCGAATATCTGTCGATCGGCATGCCGTCCGTCGCCAACGACTCACCCGACCAGGCGGCCGTGCTCGGCGACTCCGAGCGCGGCTGGCTGACCGATGGCACGGCTTCCGGATTTGTCAAGTCAATTACGTTTGCATTACATGAGCCTGATATTGCGCGATTGCGCGCGGCCGATGGGCGGGCCTACATTGAGCAGCATCGCAGCTACGCTCGTCTGGCGGAGGGGGTGGCGGCGATCTATTTCCGACTCGCTGGAGCTCAATGATGACGCGCTCATTCCTCAAGGCCGCATGCCTGCTCGCGCTGGTGCAACTGTTCGGTTGCGGCAAGGGCCAGCCCGGTTTCGGGCCGACCGATTCGTGGTTGCCGGCGGCGTCGGCCGCGACCCTTGCACCAGGTGCGGACGGCGTGTTCGGCGTGCCGCAGGACTGGCTGACGCTGAGCCGCCCCGAACTGGCGATCCAGCCGGGCAGCGCGCTGGACTTCAGCGGCCTGTTTCCGGCGCAGAGGATCGACGGGCCGGTCCGGATCGACGCCGACGGCCATTTCGCCAACGACGCCGGGCGCCTGCGCTTCAACTGCGCGGCGGCCAGCTTCAGCACGCCCTACGGCGGCTACCCGGATCACGACAAGGCACTGGCCTATGCGCGCCAGTACCGGATGGCCGGCTACAACCTGGTGCGTTTCCACTTTACCGATGCCAACCTGATGCACGGGCGCAAGTTCGATTTCGACTACAACCCCGAGCAGCTCGACCGCTTCTTCTTCTTCCTGAAGGCGCTGAAAGACCAGGGCATCTACTGGTACATCGACGCGATGACGTCGTGGAACGGTGCCAAGGGCGACGTGCAGCCGGACCGCTGGGTCGGCAAGTACAGCCTGAAGGCCGACGTCCATGTCGATCCGGCGGCACGCGAGCACTGGCTCGAGCTGGTCCGGACGCTGTACGGCCGCGTCAATCCGTATACCGGCACGACGACGCTGGCCGACGACGCGCTCGCCGGCGTGATCCAGGTCAACGAGGGCGGGCTGCACTTCCTGTCCATGGCCGGCCAGAAGATTCCGCTGTCAGTACGTCCCGGCCTGCGCGCATGGCTGGCGCAACGCTACGCGGCCGACCCGGAACGGTTCGGCGCCGTCTGGGGGCAGCCGTACTCGGCGATCGCCGACGAGACGCTGGTCCTGCCCGATCCGGTCAGCAGCACGCCGGCGATGACCGACGTGCTCGCCTACTTCAGCGAGCGCGAGCGCGACACCGCGAGCTGGATGAGCGCAAGGCTGCGCGAACTCGGCTATCGCGGCCCGGTCACCTCGTACGACAACAACCCGTCGCTGCAGGGCTGGCTCGGCCGCAACCAGTTCGACTGGGTCGACCTGCATGCCTACAACGGCGAGCCGACAACCTTCGTCAGCCCGGGCAGTACGCTGCGCAACACCAGCTCGTTCGATTCGCGGCTGCGCTACTACCAGCTGCTGGCGCAGAACCGGATCGCCGGCAAGCCGTTCACCGTCACCGAGTACGGCCAGCCGTTCTGGAGCGAATGGCGGCGCGAAGCCAGCCTGGTCATGCCGGCCTACGCCGCGCTGCAGGACTGGGACGGCCTGTGCCAGCACGCCAACAGCCCGGCCGAGCTTCGCTACGACCGCAGCGACGGCTGGCACAAGGCACTGCGGCCGTACGCGATCGGCTATGACCCGGTTGCGGTGCTTGCCGAGCGGCTGACCGCGCTGCTGTACCGGCGCGGCGATCTGACTCCGGACAGCCAGCGGATCCGGCTGGTGCTTGGTGCGAGTGCCAATGACGCGGCGACGTTCAAGTACTGGGGCGTGACCGACAGCTACGGCGAGATCGGCCTGCTGCGCGGTATCGAGTCGGCGGCGACGGCGCTCGAGGCACCCGGCGTCCTCAACGTCAACGTCGATTCGCCGTCGAACTTCAGCCTGACGATGAGCGGCCTCGCGCGCCGTACCGGCCTGGTTCCCGCATCGCCGAAGGGCGGGATGGCGGCGCAACTGCCCGCCGGGCAACTGAACGAATCGCGGCCGGTCGACGGCTATTTCCGCAGTCCCGGCGGCCAGATCGTCACCGACACCGTGGCGCGGAAGATGACGGTGCTCACGCCGCGCACCCAGGCGCTGCTGCTGCCGCAGGCCGGCGAGGCCGTGCCGGCCGGCGTGTTCAGGCGCTTGCGCGTCAACACGCCAATGCTGGTCGCGCTGTCGTCGCTCGACATGCAACCGCTCGCCCAGACCGGGCAGGCGCTGCTGATGCTCGGCAGCGACGCGCTCAACAGCAATATCGGGTTCGACGACGCCGGCCGGACGACCTTGCGCCGGCTCGGCAGCTTTCCGCTGAAGATGCCGCCGTCGCAGGTCGCGCTGGAACTGGAACTCGGCGCGGCGACCGGCGCCAGCGCAACGGTGCTCAACCTCGACGGCAGCGCCGCGCGCAGCGTGCCGGTGTCGCTGCAGAACGGCGTGCTGGCGTTCGAGCTCGACGACACCGCCGCCGGCGCGGACCCGACCGTCTACGTGCAGCTGCAGATACAACGATAAGGAACAAGCATGACCGGAGAGCAAAGTGCCCACGCTGTTGGCCGTCAATAACTACCACTACCGCCGCGGCGGCGCCGACGTCGTCTACCTCGAACAGTCGCGGCTGCTACGCGAGCAGGGCTGGCACGTCGCCGACTTTGCGATGCAGCACCCGCGCAACGAGGCGAGCGACTACGGCGAGTACTTTGCCGAGGAAATCGAGTTCGGCCATGGCTACGGCGCGCTGACCAAGGCCAAGCACGCGGCCAAGATCATCTACTCGTTCGAGTCGGCGGCCAAGATCCGCCGGCTGATCGAGAAGGTGAAGCCCGACGTCGTCCATGCCCACAACGTCTACCATCACCTGTCGCCGTCGGTGCTCAAGGCCGCGCACGACTGCGGCGTGCCGGTGGTGCTGACCGCGCACGACCTCAAGTTGCTGTGCCCGGCGTACAGCATGCTCTCGCACGGCCGGGTCTGCGAGGACTGCAATACCCGCGGCCGCAAGGCGCTGCTGGAAAAACGCTGCCTGAAGGGATCGCTGGCGCTGAGCGGACTGATCTACCTCGAGTCGAGCCTGCATGACGCGCTGGGCCTGTACCGCAAGCACGTCGACCGGCTGATCTCGCCGAGCCGTTTCCTCGCCGACAAGTTCGGCGAGTGGGGCTGGGATGGCGCACCGCTGGCACATGTGCCCAATTTTGCCGATGTCGGCGCGCTGCCGCCGCAGTACCGGCCGGGCCGGCACTTTCTCTATTTCGGCCGGCTCAGCCGCGAAAAGGGGCTGCTGACGCTGATCGACGCGGTCGCCAGCGCCGGGGTCGAGCTGTGGCTGGTCGGCACCGGCCCGCTCGAGGCGGAACTGCGGCAGCGCGCCGAGCAGACCGGCGCGAACGTGCGTTTCTGCGGCTTCCAGCAAGGCGACGCGCTGTGGCAACTGGTGCGCGACTGCCGCGCGATCGTACTGGCGTCGGAGTGCTACGAAAACGCGCCGCTGACGATCCTCGAGGCCTACGCCTGCGGCAAGCCGGCGATCGGCGCGGCGATCGGCGGCATTCCCGAGCTGATCCGGCCCGGCGAAACCGGGGCGGTATTCGACAGCGGCAACAGCGAAGACCTCGCCCGCGTGCTACGTGACTATGCGGCAATGGCCGACGCCGATATCGCCGAACAGGGCGGCAGGGCGCGGGCGTGGGTCGAGCAGGATTTCACCGTCGAGCGTCACGTCGCACGCTTGCAGCAGGTTTATCGCGAGGTCGGGGTCAGGGTATGAAGCGGGAGCAATCGCCGGCAACGGGCCGGATCAAGGTCGCCATCGTCGGCCTGCGCGGTTTTCCGGACGTGCAGGGCGGGGTCGAGCGCCACGTCGAGTCGCTGGCGCCGTTGCTGGTGAGCCAGGGCGCCGATGTCACGGTCTACGTGCGCGCACCGTACATGCGCCATGTGAAAGGGGATCACTGGCAGGGCGTGCGCTTCTGCCGGATCTGGTCGCCGGTCGGCAAGTCGACCGAAACGCTGGCGCACACGCTGCTCGCCGTACTCGCCGCGGCGTGGCAGCGCAACCGGGTGATCCATTTCCACGCGATCGGCCCGTCGTTCTTCGTCCCGCTGGCGCGGCTCTTGGGCATGAAAGTCGTGATGACGCATCACGGCCAGGACTACCAGCGGCAGAAATGGGGGCGCGGCGCGCGGCTGTTCCTGCGCACCGCCGAGCGATTCGGCGTGCTCGGCGCCCACCGGGTGATCGTGATCTCGCAGCAATTGCGCCGCTGGGTCCAAACGGGCTTCGGCAAGGACGCAACGCTGATCCCGAACGGCGTGACCGCCTTTCCCGAAGGCAGCGGCGACGCCGGCCTGCTGCCGGCGATGGGACTGGAAGCGGGGCGCTACATCCTGCACGTCGGCCGCTTCGTGCCGGAAAAGCGCCACCACGACCTGATCGACGCCTTCCTGCGCCGGCCGCCGCCGGGGTGGAAGCTCGCCTTCGCCGGCGCGGCCGACCACGCCGACGCGTACTCGGCATCGGTACTCGAACGCGCCGGCGACGACATCGTCTTTCTCGGCCGCAAGACCGCGACCGAGCTCGCCAGCCTCTACGCGCATTGCGGCGTCTTCGTGCTGCCGTCGTCGCACGAAGGGCTGCCGATCGCGCTGCTCGAGGCGCTGGGCCTTGGTGCACCGGCCATCGTCAGCGATATCGAACCGCATCTGGAAATGCAGCTGCCTGCCGAGAGCTACTTCCCGCTCGGCGACACCGACGCGCTGGCCGAGCGCCTCGGCTGCTTCGCCACGGGCGGCCCGCGCTGGACCGCCTGGGCCGAACGCGTCCGCCGCGACTACGACTGGCACGCCGTCACCCGGCGGATACACGACGTGTACCGTGCGCTGTAGGTTGCCATCGTCAGCATCGGCGGAAACTGAAAAGCCCCCTTGGACAGGGGGCTTTTCGCAATCTGGCGGAAGCGGTGAGATTCGAACTCACGGGGGACGTAAATCCCCGACGGTTTTCAAGACCGCTGCCTTAAACCACTCAGCCACGCTTCCAGCAAGCCGGCGATTCTATCAGAGTGGCCGGCGTCTGGCAGCCCTCAGGCGGCGAGTTTCTCCAGCACGGCGAAGCGGGCGAGGGCGCCGTGCAGCGTGGTCTCGACCGTGTTGCCGAGGCGGATGCGGTAGCGCTTGCTCTTGGCGCCGAGGCGGAATTCGCGGTGGTCGGCGTAGAAGGCCTGCGGCAGGATCAGCAGCCGGCCCTGTTGTTCGGTTTCGGCGACGTAGAGGCCGGCGCAGCTGCGCTCGCCGAGCATCGGCGTCAGCTCGACGGCGATCGGGCTGCCGGCCAGCGTTTCGATGCCGAGGTCGACGGTGCCGTCGGTCTTGCGGCTGATCCAGCGGACGATGCCGACGCTGAACGGTCGCCGGTCCTGCCCCTGGATGCCGAGCAGTTCGCCGACCTGCACGTCGTCACTGCCGGCGCGGCAGTGGATGCCCAGACCGTGGGCGCTTTCGTTGACGATCTCCCACTGGCGCGCGCGGCCGGCGCCGCGCAGCGCCTGTACCGCCTCGTCGAGGCCGCGCCAGACCGATACCGTCTGCTTGATCGTCTGGCGCTCGTGCCTGCGGACCGGCGGCGGCGTGTCGCGTGACCAGCGGGCGATCAGCCGGGCCAGCAGTTCGAGGCCGGCGGGCTGTGCCGATTCGTCGGGAAGCCCGTACTTCGCCGGCGCTGCGCCCTGCGCCAGCGCATCGTGGACGATCTGCAGGTGTTCGATCAGCGCATCGGTGGACCCGTAGCGCCAGTTGTCGCCGACCATGTCCCGGCGCAGCCGCTTGGGCGCGGTCGATCCGGCCAGATTGGCGGCGAACAGCTGGCGATTCGGGCGGATCTGCGATTCGAGCTCGATTTTTGCGCTCCAGCGGGCGAGCCACCGGCTGGCGAGTTCGATCTGGCCGGTCTGCAACTGCTCGGGGCCGGACAGCGCCAGCATCAGCACTTGCAGGTATTCGCGCCTGGCGTCGGTGAGTTCGCCGCCGGGATACGGCTGCTGCGGCGTCTGTGCGCAGCCGAGCGCCTCGGCATACTGGAACAGCCGGTGCAGCTGGCGCCAGCCGCCGGCATCGACGTCCGCGTAACGCAGCATCGCCCAGCGGGCACGCTCGCCGGCGTAGATCAGCCCGCGCAGCACGTAAGGCTGCAGGTTGCGGTTGTGGCCGCTCTGCAGCGCCTGTTTGACGCACAGGCGATAGGCATCGGCCATTTCGCGCCAGAACGCCAGCAGTGTCGGCAGTATCTGGTGCGGCGCGGCGCCCTCGTCGATCAGCTCGCCGCGGTAGACGGCGACCAGGTGGGCCTGCAGCGAGCGGGCCTTCTCGTCGAGATAGGGGACGGTCCGCAGCCGCTCTTTCAGGCTGATGCCGGCGTTGCCGTTGAGCTGGTGCAGCGCGTGGACGATCTCGATCTGCGCCTGCAGGATGTCGCTCTCGGGCAGCGCCTGCATCAGCACGGTTGCCGACTTGTAGTCGTGGACGCCCTGCTGTTCGCTTCGGCCGAACAAAGCGCCGACCAGCGCCTTGAAATCAAACATGTCCGCTACTCCTGTCAGCTCTGCGGCCAAGCCTATAGCGCATGCTTGTCCTGTGGCAAGGCTGACTTACAAAAGCGCGCGAGCCGGTCGCAAGCCTCGCCGAGCCGCTCGATCGGCTGGCTATAGGCGAAGCGCAGCATCGTCGGCGCGTGGCCAAAATCGAGTCCCGGCGTGACCGCGACGGCTTCGGCGGCGAGCAGCCCGGCCGCGAATGCCGCCGCGTCGGCGGTGAGGCGCGCGGCGTCGACCCACAGATAGAAGGCGCCTTCGGCCGGCGCGTTCAGCTTGAAGCCGAGTGCCGTCAGCCGCCGCGCCAGATAGTCGCGCCGGGCCTCGAGTTCCCGTCGCCGCGCTTCCAGAATCGCCAGCGTCGGCGCGTCGAACGCCGCCAGTGCCGCGTGCTGTGCCGGCGTCGGCGGCGCAAGGAAGAGGTTCTGTGCGAGTTTTTCCAGACCGGCGACCGCCCACTCGGGCGCGACCAGCCAGCCCAGCCGCCAGCCCGTCATCTGGAAGAACTTGGAGAAGCTGTTGACGATGAACACGTCGTCGGCGACCGCGAGCGCCGTCTCGTGCGGCCGGCCATAAACCAGCCCCTGGTAGATCTCGTCGACGATCAGCGCGCCGCCGCGTTCGCGGCAGGCGGCGGCGAGCGCTGCGATCTCGGCCTGCTCGAGCACCGTGCCGGTCGGATTGGCCGGGCTGGCGACCAACGCCGCGACGGTGCGATCCGACCAGTGCGCGGCAAGGTCGCCGGCGAGCAACTGGTAGCGGCTCGCCGGGCCGACCGGCACGTTGACCGCCTTGCCCTCGAACAGCCGGACCAGATGGCGGTTGCACGGGTAGCCGGGGTCGGTCAGCAGCACCTCGTCGTCGCGGTCGACCAGCAGCGCGAGGATCAGTTGCAGCGCGCCCGATGCACCGGGGGTGACGATGATCCGTCGCAGGTCGACGCTGACGCCGAAACGGCTGGCGTAGAAGCCGGCGATGGCGGCGCGCAGCTGCGGCAGGCCGCAGGCGCCGGTGTAAAAGGTCTGGTGATTCGCCAGCGCCGCGATGCCGGCATCGACGATCGGTTGCGGCGTCGGAAAGTCGGGCTCGCCGACTTCGAGATGGATGACGTCGCGGCCCGCGGCCTCGAGCGCCTGCGCGTCGGCAAGGATGCGCATGACGTGGAAAGGGGCGATCTCGGCAAGGCGGGAAGCTGGGGTCATCTGTGTTAAAATCCGGCGAATTTCGCAAAACGATCAAGCACCTACCGGTGCCGGACATCGGGCTGCAGGCAAGGATTCTAAATCGCTTCGGCCGCTTCTGGCGCGCCACGACGGATATTTACACCCATGATCAGTACCGCAAACATCACCATGCAGTTCGGCGCCAAGCCGCTGTTCGAGAAGGTCAACGTCAAGTTCGGCGACGGCAACCGCTATGGCCTGATTGGCGCCAACGGCTGCGGCAAGTCGACCTTCATGAAGATACTCGGCGGTGACCTCGAGCCGACCGGCGGCAATGTCTCGCTCGAACCCGGTGTGCGCCTGGGCAAGCTCAAGCAGGACCAGTTCGCCTACGAGGACGTGCGCGTCATCGACGTGGTGATGCAGGGCCACGCCGAGCTGTGGGCTGCGATCCACGAACGCGATGCGATCTACGCCAACCTCGAAGCGACCGAGGACGATTACATGCACGCGGCCGAGCTCGAAGGCAAGGTCGCCGAATACGACGGCTACACCGCCGAAGCACGCGCCGGCGCGCTGCTGCTGGGTGCCGGCATTCCGATCGAGCTGCACACCGGCCCGATGAGCGAAGTCGCGCCGGGCTGGAAGCTGCGCGTGCTGCTGGCGCAGGCGCTGTTCAGCAATCCGGACGTGCTGCTGCTCGACGAACCGACCAACAACCTCGACATCAACACGATCCGCTGGCTCGAAAACACGCTGAACCAGCGCGATTCGACCATGCTGATCATCTCGCACGACCGCCACTTCCTGAACCAGGTCTGCACCCACATCGCCGACGTCGACTACGGCGAGATCCGCATTTATCCGGGCAACTACGACGACTACATGCTGGCGAGCACGCAGGCGCGCGAACGGCTGCTGGCCGACAACGCCAAGGCCAAGGACAAGGTCATCGAGCTGCAGGCGTTCGCCCAGCGCTTTGCCGCCAACAAGTCCAAGAGCCGTCAGGCCACGTCGCGCCTCAAGCTGGCCGACAAGATCAAGGACAATATGGTCGAGGTGAAGCCGTCGAGCCGGCAGAACCCGTACATCCGCTTCGACATCGACGACAAGCAGAAGCTGCACCGCCAGGCCTTCGAGGCGACCAATCTGTCCAAGTCCTTCGACAAGCCGCTGATCCAGAGCCTGTCGCTGATTTTCGAGGCCGGCCAGAAACTGGCGGTCATCGGCGGCAACGGCGTCGGCAAATCGACGCTGATGAAGCTGCTGGTCAGTGCGCTCAAGCCCGATGCCGGTACGGTCAAATGGGCCGAGAAGGCGACCATCGGCTACTTCGCGCAGGACCACGAGGAAGACTTCGAGGAAGACGTCACCGTGTTCGACTGGCTCAAGCAGTGGGGCCAGCCGGGTGACGACGACCAGGTGATCCGCGGCATCCTCGGCAAGCTGCTGTTCGGCGGCGACGACGTGAAGAAGTCGGTCAAGGTGCTGTCCGGCGGCGAGAAGGGCCGGATGCTCTACGGCAAGCTGCTGCTCGAGAAGACCAATGTGCTGGTGATGGACGAACCGACCAACCACATGGACATGGAGTCGATCGAGTCGCTGAACCTCGCGCTCGACCTGTACAAGGGCACGCTGATCTTCGTGTCGCACGACCGGACCTTCGTGTCCTCGCTGGCAACGCAGATCCTCGAGCTCAACGGCGACGGCACGTTCACCCATTACCTCGGCGGTTACGAGGAATACCTCGAAAGCCGCGGCCTCGAGTAAAACTTGCCTCATTCGGCGGCTGCGCCCGCGCATTTCGCCCCCGTCCGATGCTCGGGATCCTCATGGACTTGATGTCCATTCCGGTCCCTGCGCTTCGGGCGAGTGCGAACTGCTTTGGCTCGCTCGCCTACTGGTGCAGGTTCAGTGCGTGCATTCGCATCCGACGCTGTTTGCCCAAGGGCGAACGGCGTTTTTTCCATCTGCTCGACGGACTGGGGATCGTTTCCCCGGCTTGTCGTTACGAATAACCCGGTTTAGCGTTCGATCATGCAACGAGAAAGCCAGCTGCAACTGCCCGTCTACCGCGCGCCGCGCTGGCTGCCCGGTGGCCATGCCCAGACGATCTATCCGGCCACGCTGCTGTGGCAGCGCTCGCTCGCCTACCGGCGCGAGACCTGGGTGACGCCGGACCTCGACAGCATCGTCGTCGACTGGGTCGACGGCCGTGCCGGAACGCCGATCCTGGTGCTGTTCCACGGCCTGGAAGGCGGTTCGCGCAGCCACTACGCGACCTCGCTGTTCCAGCATTTCTATCCGAAAGGCTGGCGCGGCGTCGTGCCGCATTTCCGCTCGTGCGGCAACGTGACCAACCGGCTGCCGCGCGCCTATCACGCCGGCGATGCCGCCGAGATCGACTGGGTGCTCAGGCGCGTCCGCGCGCGTCATCCGGATGCGCCGGTCTACGCGGTCGGCGTCTCGCTCGGCGGCAATGCGCTGCTCAAATGGCTGGGCGAACAGGGCCACGCCGCCGGCGACGTCGTGACGGCCGCCGCGGCCGTGTGCGCACCGCTAGACCTGGCGGTCTGCGGTGCCGCGCTCGATACCGGCTTCAATCGCCGCGTCTACACGCGCAACTTCCTGCGCACGCTCAAGCGCAAGATGCTCGCCAAGCTCAAGATCAGCGACAACCCGTTCATCGACCGGGACCGGGTGCGTTCGGCGACGACCTTGCGCGAGTTCGACGATCTCGTCACCGCGCCGCTGCACGGCTACCACGGTGTCGACGACTACTGGGCGCGCGCGAGTAGCAAGCCCGGCCTTGCCGGCATCTGCATTCCGACACTGGTGATCAACGCCCGCAATGATCCCTTCGTACCGGCTGGTGCCTTGCCCGGCGACGACGACGTGTCGCGCTGGGTGACCTTGCTGCAGCCGGAAGAGGGCGGCCATGTCGGCTTTCCGTCCGGCCCGCCTCCGGGAAAGCTCGACTGGCTGCCGACCACGCTGATGCGGTATTTTCAGTTCCATGCGCCCGACGCGCGCTAGCGCGGCAGGCCGGGGTCGCCGCCGCGAGCCGGTCGGGTCCGGGTCCGCAGCGCAACCAGACACCCTAGCCGAGGATGACCATGGCGACGATTCCCGCACAAATCTTCAAGGCCTACGACGTGCGGGCGCGCACCGACCTGCTGACGCCCGAAGCGGCGTACCTGATCGGCCGGGCGTTCGGCGCCGAGGCCCGTGCCCGGCGGCAGGCCTGCGTCGTCGTCGGCCGCGACGGCCGGCTATCGAGCCCGGCGCTGGCCGAGGCGCTGATCCGCGGGCTGGCCGAGAGCGGCATCGCCGTGCTCGACCTCGGCCTCGTGGCAACGCCGATGATGTATTACGCGGCGATCCGCCATGCGGCCGGTTGCGGTGCCATCGTCACCGGCAGCCATAATCCGCCCGACTACAACGGCATCAAGGTGATGATGGCCGGCGTGCCGGTCGGCGGTCGCCAGCTCAAGGGCTTCTACGAGCGCATCGCCGGCGAGGACTTCGTCGACGGCCAGGGCAGCGTGAGCCCGCTCGCCATCGACGCCGAATACCGCAATGCGATCGTCGCCAGCCTGCCGCTCGCGAAACCGCTCAGGATCGTCGTCGACTGCGGCAACGGCGCGCCGGGCGCCTTCGCGCCGGCGCTGTACCGTGCGCTCGGCTGCGAGGTGGCCGAACTGTACTGCGACGTCGATGGCCGCTTTCCGAACCACCATCCGGATCCGCAGGTCGAAAAGAACGTTGCCGAGCTCAAGCGCGTCGTCATCGAGACCGGCGCCGACGCCGGCCTTGCGTTTGACGGCGACGGCGACCGCGTCGGCGTGGTGACGCCGGCCGGCCGTTTCATCCCCGGCGACAAGCTGCTGATGCTGTTCGCCGCCGCCGAGCTGGCCCGGCGGCCGGGCGGCCATGTGCTGTACGACGTCAAGTCGACCGGGGTGCTGTCGCGCTGGATCAAGGACCACGGCGGCACGAGCGAGATCATCGCGACCGGCCACACGCACATGAAGAAGCGGCTCAAGGAGACCGGCGCGCTCGTTGCCGGCGAGCTGTCGGGCCACTTCGCCTTCGGTGCCTGGGGCCTGGACGACGGCCTCTACGCCGGCGCGAAGCTGCTGCAGCTCGTCGCCGGCGGCGTGCGCCTCGACGATGCCTTCGCCGCGCTGCCGAGCCGGCTGGCAACGCCCGAACTGCAGCTGCCGGTGCCCGAGGACGGCCATGCCGTCGTCGCCCGTATCGCCGCATCGGCGACGTTCCCGACCGCGACCGGCGTGCTCGAGGTCGACGGCCTGCGTATCGAGTACGCCGACGGTTTCGGCCTGATCCGCGCGTCGAACACCACGCCGGTGCTGACCTTGCGGATCGAAGCCGATACGCGCGAGGCGATCCTGCGCATCAGGGACGAACTCGCCGCGGCGCTGGCGCCGTTGCCGTTTCCCGCGTTCGCCGTCTAGGTCGAGACCCGACTGGTGTTGCGCCGGCCGGCCTCGGTACACTGCGGCCTTCCCGTCTTTCAATCCATCGCCCACAGGTTTTCCGCATGTCCCACCCCTTGCCGTCCCATGAACTGATCGCCGCCAACGTCGCCGCCGCTCTGGCCGAGGACGTCGGCGAGCGCGACTGGACCGCCGAGCTGATCGCCGCCGGCGCCCGCGGCCGGGCGACGGTGCTGGCGCGCGAGGACGCGGTCGTCTGCGGGATCGCGTGGTTCGACGAGGTGTTCCGCCAGCTCGACCCGGATGTAAGCGTGCAATGGCGCGTCGCCGAAGGCGAGCGCGTCTCGGCCGACACCCTGCTGTGCGAGCTGACCGGCCCGGCGCGCAGCCTCCTGACCGGCGAGCGCTCGGCGCTGAACTTCCTGCAACTGCTGTCGGCCGTCGCCACCGAGACGCGCCGCTACGCCGACATCGTCGCCGGCACCGCCGCCAGCGTGCTCGATACCCGCAAGACCCTGCCGGGGCTGCGGCGGGCGCAGAAGTACGCGGTGCTCGTCGGCGGCGGCGCCAACCAGCGCATCGGCTTGTACGACGGCATCCTGATCAAGGAAAACCACATCATGGCCGCCGGCGGCATCGCCGAGGCACTGGCCGCGGCGCAGGCGCTGGCGCCGGCCGGGGTGTCGATCCAGATCGAGGTCGAAAGCCTGCTCGAGCTCGATGCGGCGCTTGCCGCCGGCGCGGCCAGCGTGCTGCTCGACAATTTCACCCTGCCGCAAATGGCCGACGCGGTGGCGCTCAGCGGCGGCCGGGCGCTGCTCGAGGCATCGGGCGGCGTCGACCTCGATACGCTGCGCGCGATCGCCGAAACCGGTGTCGACCGGATCTCGGTCGGCAAGCTGACGAAGGACGTGCGGGCGATCGATCTGTCGATGCGCTTCGTGCTGTGAGAGCCTGTTGACGATGAACCGCTACGCGCTCTGTCTGATCGCGTCGATGCTGATGGTCGGCAGCAATGTCGGCATCGGCAAGGCCATCGTCGCGACGATGCCGGTACTGCTGTTCGCGCTGCTGCGTTTCGTTGTTGGCGTCTCGGTGCTGTTGCCGGTGTTCCGGCTGTCGCGCCTGCGCCGGGTCAGCCGGGCCGAATGGTTCAACCTGTTCCTGCAGGCGCTGTTCGGCACCTTCCTGTTTACCCTGCTGATGCTCTACGGTGTGCGCCACACCAGCGCGCTGGCGGCCGGCGTGATCACCAGCACGATCCCGGCGGTGGTGATCCTGCTCGCTTGGGCCGTGCTGCGCGAAACGCCGAGCCGGCGCGCGCTGCTGGCGGTGGCGCTGGCGATGGGCGGCGTGCTGATCGTCAACGTCGCGCGCGGCGGCGGCAGCGACGGCGGTTCGCTGCTCGGCAACCTGCTGGTGCTCGGCGCGGTCTGCTGCGAGTCGCTGTATGTGATCCTGTCACGCCGGCTGACGCAGACGCTGCCGGCGATCGAGATCTGCGCGTATACGCATGCGATCGGCCTGCTGCTGATGCTGCCGTTCGGCGTGTCGGCGGCGTGGTCGTTCGACTTTGCCAGCGTCGACGCGGGTACCTGGGCGCTGGTGCTCTGGTACGGGCTGGCCGCCAGCGTGTTCTCGTTCTGGCTGTGGATGAAAGGCATACGCCACGTACCGGGGCAACTGGCCGGCGTGTTCACCGCGGTGCTGCCGGTTGCCGCGGCCGGCTACGGCATCGTTTTTCTCGGCGAGCAGCCGACGCTGGTCCATGGCATTGCGCTGGCCTGCGTGCTGGCGGGCATCGTCATTGCCAGCCTGCAGGCGCCGGCGAGGCCGATGCTGCCCGACGACGACGCCCCGCCTCAGCGGGCGGCATCGCCGCAGACCACCGCCGGAAAATCGTCGGCCGGGACCGGGCGGCCGAGCAGGTAGCCCTGCAGCGAATCGCAGCCGAGCCGGGTCAGGAATTCCTGCTGCGCCGGCGTTTCGACGCCTTCGGCGACGATGCTGAGGTTCAGCGTCTGGCCGAGCGCGACGATGGCCGAGACGATCGCCGCGTCGTCGCTGTCGTGCGCCAGTTCGTTGACGAAGCCGCGGTCGATCTTCAGCTCGTTCGCCGGCAACCGCTTCAGGTACAGCAGGCTCGAGTAGCCGGTGCCGAAATCGTCGATCGAAATCCCGACCCCCATCGCCGCCAGCTGCCGCAGGATGACAAGGCTGGCTTCGGCGTCGCGCATCGCCGTGGTTTCGGTGATCTCGAGCGTCAGGTGCTGAGGCGCCAGGCCGTGGCGCTCCAGTGCGCCGGCAACCGTCTGCGGCAGGCTGGCGTGGGCGAACTGCAGCGCCGAGAGGTTGACCGAGATCGACCAGTCACGGCCTGCGTCGCGCCAGACGCGCATCTGCCGGCAGGCCTCGTTGAGCACCCAGTCGCCGATCTGCAGCACGAGGCCCGAGCGCTCGGCCTGGTCGAGAAAGGCTTCCGGGCTGATCAGGCCGCGCTGCGGATGGTTCCAGCGCAGCAAGGCTTCGGCGCCGACGACGCGGGCGTTCGGTGCGCTGAACTTGGGCTGGTAGTGCAGCAACAGTTCGCCGCGGCTCAATGCCAGCCGCAGATCGTGCATCAGTTGCAGCTGCGCCTGCGCGTTGGCGTTCATCGATGCTTCGAAGAAGCAGTAGCCGTTCCGGCCGGTGTCCTTGGCGTGGTACATCGCCGCGTCGGCATTGGCCATCAGCTCGCGCTGCTCGATACCGTCGTCGGGGAAGAGGGCGATGCCGATGCTGGCCGACACGCTCAGCGCGTGGCGCTGGACCGTGAACGGCTGGTCGATCGCGTCGACGAGCTTTTCGGCGACCGACGCGGCGTCCTGCGGGCCGCCGAGCTCGAGAATGAGCACGAATTCGTCGCCGCCGAGCCGGGCAATCGTGTCCTGCGCGCGCACGCCGCGGCGGATCCGGTCGGCGACCTCGATCAGCAGCCCGTCGCCGACGTGATGGCCGTAGGCGTCGTTGACCGCCTTGAAGCCGTCGAGGTCCATGAACATCAGCGCGAAGCGGCCATGCTCGCGCCCGGCCTTGCGGATCGCCTGTTCGAGCCGGTCTTCGAGCAGCAGCCGGTTGGGCAGCTTGGTCAGGTTGTCGTGCAGCGCCAGGTGCATCAGCTCGTGGTTGGCTTCCGCCAGCGACGCGGCCAGCACCGCGGTGCGCGCGGCCATGCGGCTGTCGAGCACGGACACCATCAGCGCGAATGCCAGCACCGCCAGCGTCACGACGATGACCAGCATCGCCAGCCAGCTGGTGCTGATGCCGCTGTTGGCGGCGGCGCAGAAGCTGCCGAGCGGGAACTGCGCGGCGGCCATGCCGGTATAATGCATGCCGACGATGGCCAGCCCCATGACCACGGCCGCGCCGCAACGGATCAGCTTGACGTGCGGCGACGCGAAACGCAGCCGGAACGCGATCCACAGCGCCGCGCCCGACGCGGCGACGGCGATGACGATCGACAGCACGAACAGCGACGGCACGTAGCGGATGCCGGGCAGCATGCGCATTGCCGCCATGCCGGTGTAGTGCATCGCGGCGATGCCGGCGCCCATCAGCAGGGCGCCGAGCGCCAGCCGCCCCCAGGGCAGCGTCTGCTGGCAGACCAGCCACAGCGCGAACGCCGACGCCGCAATGGCGATCAGCAGCGATGCAAAGGTGATCGGCAGGTCGTAGCCGAGCGGGATCGGCAGGCTGAAGGCCAGCATGCCGATGAAATGCATCGACCAGATGCCCAGCCCCATTGCGAACGCCCCGCCGGTGAGCCACCAGCGCGCGGCACGGCCTTGCGCCGTCGCGACCCGGCCGGCCATGTCCAGTGCGGTGTACGAGGCGAGAATGGCGACCAGCAGCGAGCAAAGAACAAGAACATCGTTGTAGCTATTACTTAACACCAGCATGTCCTTGTGTGCGACAAACAGCGTTAGTAAGGTTGATTCTTACTAGATGTGGCGAGCATTATTGCACGCACGGCGCCATGCCGACGAGGGAATGCCGTCCGCATCATTCAGGTGTTTCCCTGATGCGGAAAGGAAAAAACTGCGCTAAGGCGTGGTGGCGGGGCGGTCAGGCCGCGAGCCGGAACCAGCCGAGTTGCTCGTCGAGCGCGTTGGCGGTCGCGGTCAGCCCGTCCATGTCGTTGCGCATCGTTTCGCTCTTGCTGCTGCTGTCGCTGGCGCTGTCGCCAATGTTTTCCAGCCTTTCGCGGATCGCGCTGCTGGCGCGGCCCTGTTCGTCGACGGTATCGGAAATCGCCGCCATCATCGCGCCGACGCGCTCGGCCGCGCCGCCGATCCGGGCCAGCGCGCCGCCGACGACGGCGCCGTCGTCGTGACACTCGACCACGCAGGCGGCGGCGGCCTGCATCGCCGCCAGCGTCTCGCGCGTGCGCGCATGCGTCGCATCGAGGATCTGGCGAATCTGCTGGGTCGACTCGGTCGTCGATTGCGAAAGTTTTCTGACTTCGTCAGCAACAACGGCAAAGCCGCGGCCGGCCTCGCCGGCGCGCGCGGCTTCGATCGCCGCGTTCAGCGCGAGCAGATTGGTCTGGCCGGCGATCGCGTCGATGCTCGCGGCCACCGAGACGATCCGGTCGATGGCGTCGGCGAGCGAGCGCATCGACTGTTCGGCGTGGCCGAAGTTGTGTTCGAGCCGATCGAGCCGCGCCAGCGATGCATCGCCGGCGTCGCGGGCGGCGTCGATCGCATCCAGCGTCTGCAGTGCCGCGGCCGCGGCCTGCTCGGCGCGCTCGCCGACCTGCTGGACCGCGGTTTCGAGGCTGGCGCTGCTGCCGGCGATGTCCTGCAGGTGCCGGGTCTGGCGTTCGGCGTCGGCGTGGATGTCGCCGGCGAGCCGGGCGACGTCGCCGGCGTCGTCGCGCGCGGTTTGCGCCGCGCGCTGCGCCTGCTTCAGCGTCGACGCCAGCCGGTCGATGAAGCGGTTCAGCTGCTCGCCCAGTCGGCCGAACTCGTCCTTGCCCTCGGGCAGGCGCAGGTCGAGCTGGCCGGTGGACAGCCGGGTGACGGCGCCGGCCATTGTCGCCATCCGCCGGTCGAGCGTGCGGGCGAACGAGCGCTGGCTGGCGACGATCAGCAGGGCGGTGAGTCCGAGCGGCAGCAGCGTCAGCACCAGCAGCCGGCCGGCGCGCTGGTCGATCGCCGCGGTGACGGCGGCCGCGTCGCCGCGGCTGCGTTGCGATGCGGCGTCGAGTCCGGCCAGCGTCGGCTCCAGCTCGGCGTGGTAGATCGACTCGGGAATGCCGAGCGCATCCTGCGGGCTGGTCGCCGAGATCGCCACCGCGCTGCGGTACTGCTTCAGGTAATTGGCCCAGCGGGTGCCGAGCAGTGCGTCGAGCCGCGCCGCGCCGTCCCGGTCGAGCAGCGGCCTGAGCTTCTGCGCCGCAGCGGCGACCGTCTGCTCGGCGCGCGCGATCCGGGTCTCGGCGTCGGCCGCGAGCGGATCGAGCCGCGAGAGCATCAGCATCTCGCCCTTGATCGTCGCGATCGCGCCGAGCGCGCCCTGGTTGTCGCGGAACTGGCCGTATTCCTGATGCAGCCGGTGGTTCTGCCAGCTGATCCAGCCGGCCAGCGCACCCAGCGCGCACACGGTAATGATGCTGACGAGTTTGAGCTGGGCTGCGATACGCACGGGGCTTTCCGGTTGTTTTTGTAAGCCTGGAGCGTATTGATGAATTATGAAATCCTGATGAATGGCACAATGTCGGCAGCGGCGTCGAGAAAGGCCGTGGTTTTCTCCGAGGCCCGACGCTGCGCTGCCGTTTGCAATCACTGTTGTTGTCAGACTGGTGAAATGATGTGTGGCCGCCAGAAGGCAACGAACCAGCATCGGCGGCGACGCGGCGCCGGCTCCTGGTAAACGAGCTGCGCTCCCACGTCGGCGCGCAGGGTGATGCAGCCCTCTCGCTCGAACAGCCAGTGCTCGCCAAGGCGCAGCGGGTGCTCGCCGGGCAGCATGGTTTCGGCCAGCCACTGCGGCGCGGCGAGCAGGGCGATGCGGCCGTGGACGACGTGGAGCACCGCGCCGGGGCGGACGGGAAGGTTGACGGTCTGCCCGGCGGCGAGCCGGATTGCGTGCTGAATGGCCATGGTACGGACTCCGCTGAATCGACCCGGCCAGCTTATCGGCGGGGCCGGCGCGCTTCGAGGCATAGGCCGTGCAGCGGCGATACGGAACAGCGGCGGAAAATCGCCCGTGTTGCGATACAGAAGCCGTGCATCTGTATCTGTTTCCATCGCCGGCCGCGGCTATGATCGCAGGCATGGACACACTCCCGCTTTACCGCCAGCTGGCGATCCATTACCGGCAGGCGATCGACGCCGGCACCCTCGCACCGGGCAGCCGCATGCCGTCGCTGCGCGCGCTGATGGACCGGCATGCGGTCAGCCTGTCGACCGCGCTGCAGACCTGTCGGCACCTCGAACGCGACGGCTACCTCGAGGCGCGGCCGCGCTCGGGCTACTTCGTGCGCCAGCCGAGGCGGCCCGCGTGCGAGCCCGTGTCCGAACCCGCGGTCCGGCTTGCCGAGCCGGCGCGTTACGTCGGCATTCAAGAGCGGGTGACGAGCATCATCGCCCAGGGCAAGCAGTATCCGGTGCAGTTCAATCTCGCGGCCGCGAGCGGGGCGTGCGAACTGTATCCGGCCGAGGCACTCAAGCAGGCGACGATAAGGGCGCTGCGCAATGATCCGTCGGTGCTGACGTCGTCGGCACCGCCCATGGGCAGCGCAGCGCTGCGCAGCGTGCTGGCGGAGCGGGCGCTGCCGTCGCGGATCGTGCTGGGCCGCGACGACATCATCATCACCAACGGCTGCATCGAGGCGCTGAACCTGGCGCTGCGCGCCGTGGCGCAAGCGGGCGACGTGATCGCGGTCGAATCGCCGACCTACTACGGCCTGCTGCAGATCCTCGAGGCGCTGGGCATGAAGGCGCTCGAAATCCCGTCGAGTGCGCAGAGCGGCATCTCGGTCGAGGCGCTCGAGCTCGCCGCGCAGACCTACCGCGACATCAAGGCGGTCGTCGTCGTGCCGAACTTCCAGAACCCGCTGGGTGCGGTGATGCCCGACGAGAGCAAGGCCAGACTGGTTGCGTGGTGCGAGGCCAATGCGATTCCGCTGATCGAGGACGACACCTACAGCCTGCTCGGCAGTACCGATACGCCGCTGTCGGCGGCCAAGGCGTGGGACAGGACCGGCAACGTGATCCATTGCGCGTCGCTGCACAAGACGCTGGCGCCGGGAATGCGGCTGGGCTGGATCAGCGCGGGGCGCTGGCACGAGCGGGTCGCGCAGCTCAAGCATGCGCAGAGCCGCGCGCAGGAGGTGCTGTTGCAGCTGGCGGTGGCCGATTTCATGGGCAGCAGCGCCTACGAGCGGTATTTGCGGCGCTTGCGGCTGGCGCTGCGGGACCAGCGCGAGCAGATGATCGAAGCCGTCGCGACCTATTTTCCCGAAGGTACCCGGCTGACGCCGCCGCAGGGCGGCCTGATCCTGTGGGTCGAGCTGCCCGGGCGGGCATCGTCCGAGCTGCTGTTCGAGCGGGCGATGCGCGAGGGCATCGCCATTGCGCCGGGGCAGATGTTTTCGAACTCGGACCGCTTCGATTCGTGCATTCGCCTGTCGTGCGGGCTGCCGTACACGCGCGAGCTCAATACCGCGATGCGCACGCTCGGCAGCTTGGCGGCCGAATGCTGAGTGCTGCGGCGACTGCGCCGGGCGCACCGGCGGCGCGCGGTGCACAGGCAAGGGGGACGACACGTCCGAGGGCACGCCCGGGACCGGCAGGGAGCAGGGCAGCGAGTACGGTGCCGCCGGCCGGCACGGGCCGCGCCTACTCGGTCAGCACCGTCTTGGCCAGATAGCGCGGCGTATCGATGCTGTTGCCGCGGTGTACGGCGATCCGGTAGGCGAGCAGCTGGAAAGCGACCGCGTACAGCAGCGGGTCGAGCTCGCCCAGCGACGCCGGCATCCGGATCACGCTCATCCGCTCGTCCGACGCCAGTGCCGCGTCGGTCAGCACGTAGATGCGTCCCTGGCGGGCGCGGACTTCCTGCAGGTTGGCGAGCATCTTCTCGGCCAGCCGGTTCCACGGCAGACAGGCCACCACCGGCAGGTGGCGGTCGACGACCGCAAGCGGCCCGTGCTTGAGCTCGCCGCCGGCATGGCCCTCGGCATTCAGGTAGGCGACCTCGCGGACCTTCTGCGCGCCTTCCATCGCGACCGGGAAATGTGCATGCCGGCCGACGCAGAACAGCGTCTGCCCCTGTGCGATATGGCGGGCCCAGTCGTCGAGCTGCGGCTTGAGCGCCAGCACCTCGACGGTCCGCTGCGGCAGCTGCGCGAGCCTGGCGGTTGCCGCGGCCTCGTCGGGTGCGCGCCCGCGCTGCCGCGCCAGCGCGAACGCCAGCCGGTACAGCGCCAGCAACTGCGCGGTGAAGGTCTTGGTCGACGTGACCGCGACCTCGGGGCCGGCATTGGTCGCCAGCCGCCAGCGCGCCTGGCGCATCAGCGTACTGTCGCCGACGTTCGAGATCGCCAGCGTGTGGGTCGCGCCGAGCTGGGCGGCGTAGCGCAGCCCGGCGACGGTGTCGGCGGTTTCGCCGGACTGCGAGATCGCGACGATCAGCGTCTGCGGCAGCGGTGCCGCTTCGCGATAGCGGAACTCGCTGGCGAGCTCGACCTGCGTCGGCAGGCCGGTCATCGCCTCGAGCCAGTAGCGCGCGGTCAGCGCCGCGTGATGGCTGCTGCCGCTGGCGACCAGCGCCACCGAGCGCACGTCGTCGAGCGCGCCGACATCGTCGCCGTCGAGCAGCGAGGCGAGTGCCGGCAGTGCGGGCTGCCCGGCCAGCGCATCGGCAAACAGCGCCGGCTGGGCATCGATTTCCTTCTCCATGTGATGGCCGAAGTGGTCGAGCGTCTGCTCGCCGCCCAAGGCCAGCGTCGTGTTGCGGCGGACCGGCAGGCCGGTGGCGCCGAGCACGTCGAAATGGCCCGGATAGAGGCTGGCGACGTCGCCGTCGTGCAGCAGCAGTTGCTCGCGCCGGTCGGCCGGCAGCAGTTGCGCGTCGTCGCTGCAGGCGAGGCCGCCGATCGACAGCGACAGGTGCAGCGGAATGCGGCTGGCGGTGAACACGAGCGGGCTGCCCTCGTCGCTGCAGACGGCGCCGAAGGCATAGATGCCGGCGAGCTCCTGCCGCACCGTCCACGCCGCGCGGCCAAGGTCCTTGAGCGTGCGCTCGTGCCAGTGAAGCAGGTCGGCGATCAGCGATGCCGGGCGGTCGGCGTCGGCGTCGTAGCCGAGCGCCTGCAGCCTGGCCGCGATCGCGGCGGCATTCTCGAGCTGGCCGCGCATGACGACGCCGATCCGGCTGCGGCTGAGCGCGACCGCGTGATCGTTGCCGTGGGTCCAGTCGAGCCGGGCGAGCAGGCGCAGGCCGTCGCGCTGCGACAGCGCTTCCGCCAGCGCGGCCTGTGCGCCACCGGCGCGCAGCTGCCACGGCGTATCGGGCTGGCCGCCGAGCGCAGACAAATGGTGGTAGCCGACTTCGGGATGCTGCTTGAGCCATTGCGAGAGCGGCGCGATGGCATTGTTTTGGCTGGAAAATCCGAAAATCGTGCTCATTGGGCTGGCCGCGGCGGGGTGGGGGAACGGTGTCTCCAGCCTAGCGCAAAAACAATGGTGCGGCTTAAGCCGGGCTGAATATGCGGATAAAGTAGTCATGGCCCCAGCGAGTACAAAGTCCGGCGATCATCCGGTCGACCGCGGTGGGCGCCGTTTTGTTGCGGCATACGAACAAGGAGGATGGAGCATGGAGCAAGTCAGCCAGGGCGCGATGCGCGTCGACGACGAATGGCGGCGCTGGATCGCCGAGAACCTGATCCTCGGCAGCGCGCCGCAATCGCTGTGCGACGTGATGGTCGGCGCCGGGATCGACGCCGCCGAGGCACGGCGCGAGCTCGATGCCGCGCAGACCAGCCCCTATCTCGCCGGCGCGACGCGGCTGAAGAACCGGCTGGCCAAGCACGACTGGATTCTCGACATCCAGCGCAAGCTCAACCGCCAGTTCGAGCTGCAGGTCGAGCGGCATCACAAGCTCGGCCGCGACCGCTTCTACCGCGAGTTCTACAGCACCGGCCGGCCGGTGATCATCACCGGCATGCTCGACGACTGGCCGGCGATGCAGAAGTGGAACCTCGACTACTTCGCCGGCAAGTTCGGCGATGCCGAGGTGCAGGTGCAGTTCGGTCGCGACCGCGATGCGCAGTACGAGATCAACTCGGTCCAGCACCGGCAGACGATGCGTTTCGGCGACTATGTCGCGAAGATCGCGAACGCCGGCCGCACCAACGATTTCTACATGACGGCGAACAACACCTCGCAGAACCGCCGCGCGCTGGCCGGGCTGTGGCGCGACCTGAAGCCGCTGTCCGAGTACCAGGACGCCGGCTCGCCCGACGACGGTTTCTTCTGGCTCGGGCCGGCCGGGACGATCACGCCGTTCCACCACGACCTGACCAACAACTTCATGGCGCAGGTGTTCGGCCGCAAGCGCGTGCTGCTGATCCCGCCGGCCGAGGTGGCACGGGTGTACAACCACCGCCACTGCTTCAGCGAGGTCGACGGCCGCAATATCGACTACGCCCGCTTCCCGATGATGCGCGACGTGCAGGTGCTCGAATGCATCCTCAACCCCGGCGAGATCCTGTTCCTGCCGGTCGGCTGCTGGCATTTCGTCGAAGGGCTCGACGTGTCCTGCACGGTTTCGTCGATCAACTTCCGCTGGGATAATGACTTCACCGGTTTCTACCCGGGCCAGCTCGACTACTAGCGCTGGAACCCTGCCAATACACGGAGCCTGAATGAGCCATATCCTGACCCCCGAATTCCTCGCCCAGCCGTTTCCGGCACTGTCGCGCGAACTCGTCGAGGCCGCGCCCGGCGAGTTCCTGATCGACGAAATCCACCCCGGCGCGCCGCTGGTGATCACCTTCGCCTTCGTCGACTGGAACGGCCATCCCGGCTTTTACGGCTGGGGCCGCACGCGCAAGCTGGCGGACATCGCCGGCCGGCCGGTCAACCGCATCCTGCTGCGCGACCGGCGCAGCCAGTGGTACCAGCAGGGGGTGCAGGGGCTCGGCGACGGTGTCGACGAAACGCTGGCCAGCCTGCAGACGCTGATCGAGCGGATCCGCCCGTCGTACGTGGCGACGCTGGGCGAGTCGATGGGGGCGTATGGCGCAATCCACTACGGCGTGCGGCTGGGCGCGGCGCGGATTGCCGCGTTCGGGCCGCTGTCGCACCTGAAGGTCGACGAGGCGCTGCGTTACAACGACCGGCGCTGGTTGCCGGTGATGCAGGCGCTGGCAGCCAGGCCGCCCGCGGGCATGTGCGACGACCTGTCCGCGCTCCTGGCCGCGCACGATTTCCGCGGCGAGCTGCACGTCGGCTTCGGTACCGATGCCGGCGGCGGCAATGCCGAAGCGGTGTGTCTGGATGCGGTGCATGCGCTGCGGCTGGCGGCGCATCCGTCGGTGCGGCTGTACCCGTACCCGGACGCGCAGCACACGGTGACGCTGTACCTGAAGGAAAACCGCCTGCTCGACGGCTTCCTCGAGCGCGCCTTGCTGGGCTGAAACCCAGTCTGCGATTGACTTTGAACGGGGCTTGGGGGTATTTTGGGCGGATTTTACTGCCGCCCGCGTCCCCATGCCCAAAGCCGCCAAAACGACGTCCGCCGCACCGGCCGATTTCGAGTCCGGACTGCGCGAGCTCGAAGCCCTGATCGCCGAGCTGGAAGCCGGCAACCTGCCGCTTGAAGCTTCGCTTGCCGCCTACCAGCGCGGCCAGACGCTGCTCGGTTTCTGTCAGGGCAAGCTCGCCGACGCCGAACAGCAACTGAAGATCCTCGAAGCCGGCCAGCTCAAGCCCTTCCAGCCGGAGTCCGAATGACCGTTTCCCCGATTGAACCCGTTGCGCCGGTGACCGAGTCCTTTTCCGGCTGGATGCACGCCGTGCAGGCGCGCGTCGAAACCGTGCTTGAAACGCTGCTGCCGCCGGCTGCGCAGCACCCGGCGCGGCTGCACGAGGCGATGCGCTACGCGGTGCTCGACGGCGGCAAGCGCGTCCGGCCGCTGCTGGCATTCGCCGCCGGCGAGCTCGTCGGCGCCGACCCGGCGCGGCTCGACCACGCCGCAGCGGCGGTCGAGATGATCCACGCGTATTCGCTGGTCCATGACGACATGCCGCCGATGGACAACGACGTGCTGCGCCGCGGCAAGCCGACCGTGCACGTGAAGTACGACGAGGCGACCGCACTGCTCGCCGGCGATGCGCTGCAGACCGCGGCCTTCGACGCGCTGACCGCGAGGCCGCTTGCCGACGATGCCGCCGTGCAGCTCGGCATGGTGCGCACGCTGGCGCGCGCCTCGGGCAGCTACGGCATGTGCGGCGGGCAGGGCATCGACCTGTACAGCGTCGGCGAGGCCCTGAACCTGCCGCAGCTCGAGCTGATGCACATCCTCAAGACCGGTGCGCTGATCCGCGCTTCGGTCCTGCTGGGCGCCGACTGCGGTACGGCGCTGAGCGACGACGACAGGGCGCGGCTAGACCACTTTGCCAAGTGCATCGGCCTGGCTTTCCAGGTCGTCGACGACATCCTCGACGAGGAGGCCGATACCGCCACGCTGGGCAAGACCGCCGGCAAGGACGCCGCCAACCACAAGCCGACCTATGTCGCGCTGCTCGGCCTCAAGGGCGCCAAGGACAAGGCCGCCGAACTGCTGGCCGACGCCCGCAACACCATTGCACCGTTCGGCGACCGCGCCGCGCGGCTGGCCCAACTTGCCGACTTCATCGTCGACCGCCGGTTCTGACTCCATGTTGCTAGAAACGATTTCCTGTCCCGCCGACCTGCGCCAGCTCGAACGCAAGCAGCTCGTGCCGCTGGCCGACGAACTGCGGACCTTCCTGCTCGATTCGGTCAGCCATACCGGCGGCCATTTCGCGTCCAACCTCGGCGCGGTCGAGCTGACGATCGCGCTGCACTACGTGTTCAACACCCCGGAAGACCGGCTGGTGTGGGACGTCGGCCACCAGAGCTATCCGCACAAGATCCTCACCGGCCGGCGCGAACGGATGAACACGATGCGCAAGCAGGGCGGCCTGGCCGGTTTCCCCAAGCGCGACGAAAGCGAGTACGACACCTTCGGCGTCGGTCATTCGAGCACCTCGATCGGCGCGGCGCTGGGTTTTGCCGAGGCGGCGCTGCTCAAGGGCGAGCAGCGGCATGCGATTGCGGTGATCGGTGACGGCGCGATGACCGCCGGCCAGGCGATCGAGGCGCTGTTCAACGCCGGCCATCGCCGCGACACCAATCTGCTGGTGATCCTCAACGACAACGAAATGTCGATCTCGCCGAACGTCGGTGCGTTCAACAATTATCTGGCCAAGCTCCTGTCGGGCAAGTTCTACAACGGCTTCCGCAATGCGTCCGAAAAGGTGCTCGGCGCGGTGCCGCCGCTGAAGGAGCTGGCGAAGAAGGGCGAGGAGCACGTCAAGGCGCTGCTGACGCCGGCTTCGCTGTTCGAGGAGCTCGGCTTCAACTACATCGGCCCGGTCGACGGCCACAACCTCGACGCGCTGGTGACCACGCTGGCGAACATCAGGCAGCTCAAGGGCCCGCAGTTCCTGCACGTCGTGACCAAGAAGGGCCAGGGCTACAAGCTCGCTGTCGACGACCCGGTCAAGTACCACGCGGTGACGCCGTTCCAGCCCGAGAACGGCATGGGCGGCGGTTCGAAAGGGGGCGGTGCCAAGGTGTCGTTCACCCAGGTGTTCGGCGACTGGCTGTGCGACATGGCCGCACGGGACGACAAGCTCGTCGGCATCACGCCGGCGATGCGCGAAGGCTCGGGCCTGGTGCGCTTCGAGCAGCAGTTTCCGGCGCGCTATTTCGACGTCGGCATCGCCGAGCAGCACGCGGTGACCTTTGCCGCCGGCCTGGCCTGTGAAGGGCTCAAGCCGGTCGTCGCGATCTATTCGACCTTCCTGCAGCGCGCCTACGACCAGCTGGTCCACGACGTCGCCTTGCAGAACCTCGACGTGACGTTCGCGATCGACCGCGCCGGTCTCGTCGGCGCCGACGGCCCGACGCACGCCGGTTCGTTCGACCTGTCCTTCCTGCGCTGCGTGCCGAACATGGCCGTGCTGGCGCCGGCCGACGAGAACGAGTGCCGGCAGATGCTCTACAGCGCGTACCAGCATCCCGGCCCGGCGGCGGTGCGTTACCCGCGTGGCAGCGGCATGGGCGTTGCGGTCGAGATGGAGATGACCGGCGTGCCCTGGGGCAAGGGGAGCGTCGCCCGGACCGGCAGCAAGGTCGCGATCCTTGCCTTCGGCACCTTGTTCGAAGCTGCGCTGAACGCGGGCGAAGCGCTCGACGCCACGGTTGCCAACATGCGCTTCGTCAAGCCGCTCGATGACGCACTGGTCGCCGAACTCGTGGCCGGCCACGAGCTGATCGTCACCGTCGAGGAGAACGCCATCATGGGCGGCGCCGGCAGCGCGGTGATCGAGAGCATGATGCGGCAGGGGCTGGTCAAGCCGGTGCTGCAGCTCGGCCTGCCAGACGATTACGTCGAGCATGGCGAACAGAAGCAGCTGCTCGCCGACTGCGGGCTCGACGCGGCCGGGATCGAGCAGGCGATCCGCGCACGGATGGGCTGAACCCGCGTCGTCCGCCAGAACGCCGGCCCGTGCCGGCGTTTTTTTTGCGCCGGTGCTTGCCGTGCCCTTCCGTCGGAAGCCGGCCGCAGCGGCGGCGTGCCGGGGCTATCCAGAGGAGACGGCACACCTGACCGTCCGAAAAAAAGGTGGCCGCGCTCGGGGATATGCTTTGCCTGCGCCGGAGTCGCTGCCATGTATTCTCTGCCCGTCCCGCCGTCGATCAAATGGCGCAATTCGCTGCTCGACACGCTGTTCTACGATGTGAGCCGCTTGAACGCGGAAGAACAGAAAAAGCTGCGGGAGGAGTTCGATCACGAAGGCGCGATCGTCGTCGTCCCGCCGGGCGGGCCGTCCGGCGAGATCCGCCACTACGCCGATCCGCACGCCTACCTGGCCGCCGAAGGCGACCGGGTGCAGGCGCTGGTGGTCGCCGGTGTCGGCAGCTCGGCGCTCGGGACCGCGGCGCTGGCACGCAGCGTCGCCGATGCGTACGGGATCGACGTGGCCGGCGTCGTCTCCGGTTACGGCATGGCCGACCTGGCGTCCGAAGCGCTCGGCGGCTGGTTCTTCTACGGTATGAGCGACGCGATCGAGTACAAGCTCCGTGCGCAGCTGCGCCGGTGGGGCCACTGGCCGGTTCCGGCCGCAACCCTGAACGCCGGCGGCACAGTGGCAAACGCATTCGATGCGGCGCTGCCGTCCTCGCCGGACATCGAGGCGCTCGAGGCCATCCTCGGGGCGGCGCCGCCGGCGCTGCGGCTGCTGGTCGGCCACAGCAAGGGCTGCCTGCTGCTCGACTTCGTTCTCGAACAGTTCCTGTGCGCGCATGAGGAAAACCGCCGGTGCCTGGCGCAGCTGAAGATCGCGACCTTTGGCGCGGTTGTCGATCTGCCCGAAGGCTTTGCCCAGGCGCAGCAGTTCATCGGCAATATCGACTGGTTCGGCGCGATCAACTCGCGGCCCAAGCTCGACGGGGTCAGGCTGGTCGACGGCTGGCACCATCTCAACCGGTATCCGCTCGGCGTCGACATCGGCGAGGTGCTGAGGCGGCACGTGCCGCTGCAGTAGTTGCCGTGCTGGCTGCCGCACAGGACGCTGCCTTTCGCTGCGCGGCCGGCTCGCTATACTCGAAACACCTGTGACGCTCGGAGACGGCCATGTCCAATGATCCGGTTGAAGCGGTCCGTACGGTTGCACTGGTCGGCCACGGCGGCTGTGGCAAGACGCTGCTGGCCGAGGCGCTGCTCTGCCGCGGCGGCGCGATCCAGGTGATGGGGTCGCTCGAGCGCGGCGACACCGTCTGCGATTTCGATCCGCTCGAGCGCGAGTACGGTCATTCGCTGGCGTCCGCGCTGGCCTACCTGCGGCACGATGGCGTCGCGGTCAGGCTGATCGATACCCCGGGGTTCCACGATTTCATCGGCCAGTCGCTGGCGGCGCTGACGGCCGTCGACACCGCGCTCGTCGTCGTCAACGCGCAGAACGGCATCGAGCTGACGACGCGGCGGATGATGGACTGGGCGGGCGAGCGCGGCCTGTGCCGGATCCTGGTCGTCAACAAGATCGACGCCGAGCGCGTCGACCTGCCGGCGCTGCTGGCCGAGTTGCGCGAGGCCTTCGGCAGGGAGGTGCTGCCGCTCAACCTGCCGGCCGGCCAGGGCAGTCGCATCGTCGACTGTTTTTTTTCGCCCGACGGCGACGCGGACTTCTCGTCGGTGGCCGACGCCCACCAGGCGCTGATCGATCAGGTTGTCGAGGTCGACGAGGCGCTGATGGCGCGTTACCTCGAACAGGGCGAGGTGACGCCGGACGAGCTGCATGCGCCGCTCGAAACCGCGCTGCGGCAGGGGCATCTGATTCCGGTCTGCTTCGTCTCGGCGCGTACCGGCGCGGGCGTGTCCGAGCTGCTCGACGTGCTGGCAAAGTTGGCGCCGAATCCGCGTGAGGGCAATCCGCCGCTGTTCGTTTGCAACGGCAAGCCGTTCCGGTCCGAGCCGGACCCGGCCAGGCACGTGCTTGCACATGTGTTCAAGGTGGTGATGGACCCGTTTGTCGGCAAGCTCGGCATCTTCCGCGTCCACCAGGGCACGGTGGTGCGTGACGCGCAGCTCTTCGTCGGCGACGGCAGGAAGCCGTTCAAGGTCGGCCACCTGCTGCGGCTGCAGGGCAAGCGCTACGACGAGGTCGACCGGCTGCTGCCCGGCGAGTTCGGCGCTGTCACCAAGGTCGACGAGATCGCCTTCGATGCGGTACTGCACGATTCGCACGACGAGGACCACATCCGCCTGCAGGCGCCGGCGTTTCCGGTACCGATGCAGGGGCTGGCGATCAAGCCCCGCCGCCACGGCGACGAGCAGCGCATCGGCGACGTGCTGCACCGGCTGCAGATGGAGGACCCGTGCGTCAAGGTCGACCATGATCCGGTCACGCACGAGACGGTGCTGCGCGGCATGGGCGAGCTGCACCTGCGCTACCTGCTCGACCGGATGGCGGGCACCTACCGGCTCGAGGTCGACACCAGCGTGCCGCGCGTGTCCTACCGCGAAACGATCACTCGGCAGGCCGAAGGGCATCACCGCCACAAGAAGCAGACCGGCGGCGCGGGCCAGTTCGGCGAGGTGTTCCTGCGTATCGAGCCGCAACCGCGCGGCGCCGGTTTCCATTTCATCGACGCGGTCAAGGGCGGGGTGATTCCGGGCCAGTTCATCCAGTCGGTCGAAAAGGGCGTGCGCGCGGCGCTGGCGGCCGGGCCGGTATCGGGCAGCCCGGTCGAGGATCTGGCGGTGACGGTCTACGACGGCAAGAGCCATTCGGTCGACTCGAAGGACGTCGCCTTCCAGGCCGCCGGGCGCAAGGCGATGCTCGACGCCTTGCGCGCCGCCGCGCCGGTCGTGCTCGAGCCGGTGGTGGCGATCGAGATCACCGCGCCGGACCGCTATCTCGGTGACCTGACGGCCGACCTGTCGGGCCGGCGCGGCCAGGTCGGCGGCACCGAATCGCTGTCGCTGCAGCGGGTGCTGATCCGCGGCCAGGTGCCGCTGGCCGAACTCGACGGCTACGCCGGCCGGCTCAAGGCGATCACCGCCGGCCAGGGGGCGTACGCGCTGACGCTGAGCCACTACGACGCGGTGCCGCCGGACGTGCAGCAGCGGCTGGCCGCCGGCTACAAGACGGTGCAGGACGACGACTGAGGCAGCAGGTGATTCAGTACCTCGGCGGCGACCTGCTTGCGGTCGTTGTCGACGCAGAGCATGTGGTAGCTGTTCCCGACGATCACCGCCCGGGCGCGGGGAATCCGCCGCGCGAGCAGCGCGGCCGAACGCGGGCTGCTCAGCTCGTCCTCGCGCGCATGGACGATCAGCGTCGGGGTGCGGACGCGGTTGAGCTCGAGTCGCACCCAGCGGCGCAGCCGGTCGAGCTCGCGGATGCACGTCAATGGCACCCACGGGTAGTGGAAGGCGTCGCCGTCGGACAGCTTGGCCTGGACCATGGCGCGCATCAGTTCGTTCTTGATGCCGTACGGCTCGGACTCGGAAATCCGCAGCAGCCGCGCCAGCCACGGCAGCCGGTAGACGACGTGGCGCACGTCGCGGTACCACGGCATCGCCCAGCCGTCGATGAACACCGGTGGCGCAAGGACGACGAGCCGGCCGTCGCGCAGGTCGACGCGCTTGGCGACCTCGATCGCCAGCAGGGCGCCGAGGCACATGCCCATCAGGTGGACGGTCTGGTAGCGCGCCGCCAGTGCCCGGTAGTGGGCGACGACGGCGGCAACCCAGTCTTCCGCACGCACGCCGTGCAGCTCTTCGGGCCGGCCGCCGTGGCCGGGCAGCGTCAGCGCATGCGTCGCGAAGCCGGCGCGCTGCAAGGTTCTGGAGAGCGCACCGAGGTCGGCTTCGGTGCCGCCGAGACCGTGGACTATCAGGATGCCGACCGATCCGGCAGGCTGGGGGACGAATGCAGACCGACGCGACGTCGGCTGAAAGGCGGGGGGAAGGGAGAGCATGACGCGACCGCTTGATTGGGCAACGTCGGCATTCTCTGGGCTGCACCGGTTCCGCATTCGGCGAAAGTGTGGCGCGATTGTATTGAAAGTGTTGCGTTAAAAATACGCCGATGAGCGTTGTTCTTGCCTTATTTTTAAATGCACGAACTTTTACAAGTTAACGACAGTTCTACGACAAGTCGCATCGGTGCGGTTTGCATACTCCGGCATGTTTCAACCGGAGTGTTCTTACCATGCAAAAGCTGATTCAACGCCGTGTGCTGCCGCTGCTGGCCGCGCTGGCGGCTTCCCCGGCGCTGGCCGACCCGCGTATCGACGCGATCACCACCGGCGTCGGCGACTGGTTCACCGAGTCCGAATACACGATCGGCGCCGGCGTCGCTTACGGGCCCAAATTCGCCGGTAGCAAGGACTACGAGTTCGGGCCGTATTTCAACCTGCACATGCTGACGCCCGAGGGGATCTATATCGACCCGCTGCAGGGCGTGGGCTGGCAGACGCCGCTCGGCGAGCGGTTCATTCTGGGTATCGGCGTCGGCTACGACTTCGGCCGTTCGGAAAGCGACAAGAACCTCGTTGCAGGCTCGGACCGGCTCAAGGGCATGGGCGATGTCAAGGGATCGGTGCTCGGCACGGTATCGCTGGGTTTCATGATCACCCCGGCGACGCAGCTGTCGGTGTCGCTGGAACAGGCGCTGAGCAACAGTGACCGCGGGCTGTCGTGGCATGTCGGGCTCGGCCACGCCTTCGAGCTGAGCGAGACCGACACGATCGGCATCGCCGGCGCGCTGCACCTTGGCGACAGCAAGTACAACCAGACCTATTTCGGCGTCACCCAGGCGCAGAGCAGAACCAGCCGTTTCAAGGCGTACAAGGCCGGAGCGGGCATCAACAGCTACAGCGCCACGGTCAACTGGACGCACAAGTGGACCAGGCACTGGAACACCGACCTGTCGGCGTCGGTGACGCAGTATGCCGGCGACGCGGCCGACAGCCCGCTGATCGACACCAGGACCAACTATATCGGGCTGCTGACGCTGAACTACACGTTCTGATCCCGCGGCGCGGGGTAAGTGATTCCGCGCCGCTCATCCCCAAGCGAGGACGAAGCGCGCGCCGCCGAGCGGCGAATCCTCGATACGGACGTCGCCCTGATGCGATTTGACGATCTGCCGGACGATGGCCAGCCCGAGGCCGAAGCCGCCGGTCGCGCGGTTGCGGCTCTCGTCCAGCCGCACGAACGGATCGAAGACGCGGTGGCGTTCGGCCTCGGGGATGCCGTGACCGTCGTCGTCGATGCACAAGGTGAATCGCGACCCGGTCTGGATCAGGCTCACCTCGACCCTGGATCGGGCGTGGTAGACGCCGTTGCGCACGACATTGATCAGCGCGCGCGCCATCTGCCGGGCGTCGAGCGTCACCGTCTCCGGTGCATCGGGCCGCAGCAAGCAACGGACGCTGCGGGCTTCGGCCTCGATCGCCACCATGGCGACGACGCTGGCCAGCCAGTCGTCGGCACGGACCGGCTCCTGGACGAAGGTGCTGCTGGCGTGCTCGAGCCGGGCGAAGCTCAGCAGTTCGGACGTCAGCGTTTCGAGCTCGGTCAGGTCCTGACGCATATTGTCGATCAGCGGCCGCCACTGCGCCGGATCGTCGAGCTTGCGCGCCGCGTCGAGCTCGAACGACAGCCGCGCCATCGGCGTGCGCAGCTCGTGCGAGACCGCGTTGGTCAGGTCGCGCCGGCTGGCGACCAGCGATTCGATCTGCGTCGCCATGATGTCGAACTGCGCGGCCAGATCGCGGATCGACGAGCGTTTCGTCAGGCCCGCACGCGCACCGAGGTCACCGTCGCCGAAGCGCTTCGCCGCGGCCTTCAACTGCTGCAGGTCGCGCCAGTGCGGCCGGAACCACAGGTAGAGGCAGAACGCGAACGTCAGTGCCAGCAGCAGGTAGGAGCCGATCTGGATCGACAGGATCAGCGTACGCGGCGGCGGTTTGACGTGGATTTCCAGCAGCGTCCGGTTGCGGGGCCAGTCGATCGGCACGAAGAACAGCTCGAATTCGTCGCGACCGAAGAACACGCCCTTGTCGAGCAGCGCACGCTCGTCCGGGGCGAGTGTCATCCGTGCGCCGTCGACCAGCCGCAGGCCGAGGCCGTAGTCGGGCTGCCAGCGCCGGAGCTGCGCCTGCTGTTCGGCCAGCGGCTTGCCGCGCAATTCGTCGGCGAGGTGACCGAACGAACCGCGCGCGGTCTGGTAGTTCAATTCCTGCTCGTAAGGCCGGGTGATGTAGCCGAGGCCGTACTCGAGCGCGGTGATGGCGATCGCGAAGCCGATGATCTGGATCAGGTAGACGCGGATGAAGAGCCGGAACATGTCAGCTTTCCCACTCGTCACGGCTGAACAGATAGCCCTTGCCCCAGACGGTCTTGATCCGCCGCGGTTCGCGCGGGTCGTCGCCGAGCTTCTTGCGCAGCTTGCTGACGCCGACGTCGACGCTGCGGTCGAGACCGTCGTAGTCGACGCCGCGCAGCGCGGTCAGGATCGCGTCGCGCGACAGCACCTTGCCGGCGCTGGTTGCCAACAGCCACAAGAGTTCGAACTCGGCGGTGCCGGTGTCGACCTCGTCACCGTCGAGCGTGACCGAACGCGTGCCGCTGTCGATCGTCAGCGCGCCGAACTGCAGCCTGTCCGGCGAGCCGGCCGGCGCATGCTGGCGGCGCATCAGTGCGCGAATCCGCGCGAGCAGTACCCGCGGCTCGACCGGCTTGACGACGTAGTCATCGGCGCCGGCCTCGAGCCCGAGGATCTGGTCGATGTCCTCCTCGCGTGCCGTCAGCATCAGCACCGGCAGGTTCGACCATTCGCGCAGGTCGCGGCAGATCTGCAGGCCGTCCTTGCCCGGCAGCATCATGTCGAGCACGACGACGTCGGGCTTCACGCGCTTGACCGCGGCTACGGCGGTATCGCCGCGGTGTTCGGTGCTGACCGCGTAGCCGTGCTGTTCGAGGAAGTCGGCGATCAGCCGCGAGAGCCGCAGGTCATCCTCGACGATCATGACCTTGTTCATCGCGGCTTACTCCGGCCGAGCGCGCGTGCAGATGTCATCCACTGGGGCATTCCGGTTTTCCTGTCGTCGGTGAGCGGCCGATGCTGCCGTCATTGTGTCACCGGAATGCTGACGGGTTTAAGTTTCGCGTTTGTATGATTTTTGTGCGCGCGTCGGGCCGGCGGCGAGCGATGTCCTGCCGTAGTGCTGGCGATAGGCATTCGGCGTCAGCCCGGTCAGCTGTCGGAACATCCGCCGCATTACCGCGTCGCTGCTGAAGCCCAGATCGTCGCTGATGCTGCTCGCCGGTTTCTGCGACGTCGTTAGCCGTTCGGCAAGCTGGTGCAGCTTGACCGCGCGGATGAAGTTTGCAGCGGTGTCGCCGGTCGCCGTGGCGACCTTGCGCGCCAGCGTCCGTTCCGACATCGCCAGCCGCCCGGCGAGCAGGGCAACCGACAGCGTGTTCGCCGGCAGGCGGCGCACCCAGTGGCGCAGCTTCTGCAGCAGCGCGTCGCGCTGCGACAGGACGTCGACGCGGGCGAAGACCGGGTGGCGCCGCTCCGGCTGCGGCAACACCATCAGCCGCGTCAGCGTGGCATAGGCGTCGGCCCCCAGCCTGTGTTCGATCACCTGTTCGGCAATCGCCAGATAGCCGTGCACGCCCGAGGCGGTGATGCGGGCATCGTCGCTGACCAGCGGCAGCGCCAGCTGCCAGTCGACTTTGGGGTAGTGCTGCTCGAACCACGGCAGCATCCACCAGGTTCCGGTGGCCTGCCTGCCGTCGAGGCGCCCGGCCGCCGCAACGAAGGCGACGCCGTCGCAGTAGCTCCACAGCTGCAGCGTGGCGGGGCGTGCGGCCAGTGCGGCGACCAGCGCACCATGCTGCGCCATCGTGGCGTCGATCTGTTCGAGCGAGGTCGCCCAGAAGCCGGGCAGCAGCAGTGCGTCGATTTGCGCGTCGGCGAGGCGCTGTTCGGCGTCGAGCACGAGGCCGTGGGCGCAGCGGACCGGGCCGGCGTCCAGCCCGACCAGGCAGGTCGTCAGTTGTCCGCCCAGCAGGCTGGCCGCGTGAATCAGATCGGCGAAGGCCAGCAGGCCGGCCGGCATGCAGCCCGGGTAGACGAGCAGACCGATTCGCAGCGGAGATGGGGGCATGGCCGGATTTGCTCGCTTCGTGTCCGATCCGGCCATGGTAGCGGCTTCGGCCGGCGGGCGACAATCGCTGACCGACAACCGAAGGAATCGCCATGAACATCGTTCAATTGCGCAACGCCACGCTGGTGATCGAAGCCGGCCCCCATCGCGTGCTGGTCGATCCGATGCTGGCGCGCCGGCATGCGCTGCCGTCGTTGCGCTGGCTCGACGGCCAGCACCAGCGCAATCCCGTCGTCGAGCTGCCGCCGGAGACGGACGGCTGCCTGGAGGCAGTCACCCACTGCCTGATCACGCACTGCCGCAAGGGGCATTTCGATCACCTCGACCGCGCCGGCGCGCGCTGGCTGCGCGAGCGCCAGATGCCGGTGATCTGCAGCCCGGACGATGCGGACTACCTGCGGAAACGGGGCCTGAACGTGCAAGCGCTGCGGGCGCAGACCGGGGCGCAGCCGTTTCTCGGCGGGCAGATCCGCATGGTGCCTTGCCGCCACGGCCGTGGCGCGGTCGGCCGGCTGATGATGCACGGCGTCGGCTACCTGATCGAATGGCCGGGCGAGCCCAGCCTCTATCTCGCCGGCGATACGATCCTGACCGACGAGGTGCGCGCACTGGTGACGACCCGGCAGCCCGACGTCAGCGTCGTACCGGCCGGCGGTGCGCGCTTCGATCTGGGCGGCGAGATCATCATGGGCATCGCCGAAGTGACCGAGTTCAGCCGGCTGGCGCGCGGCATCGTGATCGCCAACCACCTCGAGGCGCTGAATCATTGCCCGGTGAAGCGGGACGACCTGGCCCATGCGCTGAGCTGCGCCGGCGTCAGCGACCGCGTGCGCATTCCGGCCGACGGCGAACGCATCGTCCTGCCCGGTGGCGCCCGGACCGACGCGCTGCATGCCCCGCGCGGGGCGGCGCTTGCGGCCTAGAAGCGCTCGTTCTGTCCCAGAAAGCGCCACTGGCCTTCGGGCAGGTCCCTGAGGCCGATCCGGCCGATGCGCAGTCGCTTGATGCCGACGACGCGCAGGCCGACCGCCTCGCACAGCTCCTGGATCTGCTTCTTGTGCGATTCGCGCAGCACGAAGCGCAACTGGTGCTCGCTCTGCTGGCTGACCTTGGCGGCCTTCCAGGTGACGCCATCGATCGTGTAGGTGCGGTTGAGCAGCGAGACCATTTCTTCGGTGATCGTGCCGGCCACGCGGACCTGGTATTCCTTCTCGTAATCGAGATCGTCGGCGAGCAGCGCCTTGGCGACGCGGCCGTCCTGCGTCAGCACCATCAGGCCCGAAGCGGCGAGGTCGAGCCAGCCGGCGGCGGCCAGATGGCTGAAATGGCGCTTGAGCGGGTGGATGCCCGAACGGTCGTCGGCGAAGTGCGTCTCGGGCTTGATCAGCTGCCATGCCGGGCGGATGCCCGGTTCACCGGGGCCGGCGAGAAAACCGGCCGGCTTGTTGAGCAGGATGGTCACGCGTTCGGCCTGCACTGCGGCGGCGCGGCGTTGCAGCTCGATCTTCTGGTGCGGAAACACGCGGCTGCCGAGCACGTCGACAACCTGGCCGTCGACGCGGACCCAGCCCTGTTCGATGAACTCGTCGGCTTCGCGGCGCGAGCACAGGCCGAGTTCGGTCATGCGTTTGGAAAGGCGGATGGCTTCGGACATGGGGGGGGCAGGAAATGGATAACCGGCCATTGTACGCGCCCGCGCCGCAAGCGGCGCAGTCCTCGGCCGGGCGGGCATGCATTCCGGCCGCGCATGCAAGGCGTGCCAAAAAGTCATTTGAATGGCAGGTGCCGAATCACCACAATTCGTCCGCTAATCCAGTCAGGACAAACGCCGCAAAAAGGCGACGCCGGCTGATTGACGGCCGGCAGCCAATTCAGCCAATTGTTTTCCGGATTTGCCGGTCTGAAATACACGAGTGCTTTTACTGACTTGCGCCAAAAGCGGGAGAAATGATGAAACGCCGGATGTATCTATTGAGTCCTTCGGTTCAATTGGGTTTGACCATCGGTGCGCTGATGTATGCCAGTTACGGCTTTGCGCACCACGCCTTCGACAATGCGGCCCTGATTGCCTTGTGCACCTTTGTCGGATTCTTCATTCCGTATTACTCGAAAATCAGCAACAGGCTCGAAGAGCTGATCAATTTGCGGACCGCCTGCGTCAGCCTGGGGCGCATGGGGCGGTTCGTGCCGCAACTGGCCTTCAATATCGGCATTTTTCTGGTGCTGATCGAGGGCGGCGTTTTCCGGCCCGGCAATATCGATACGCTGGGTGGCATTCTGGGCGTGGCGCTGATCACGACCTGCGCATCGCAGGGAATGCAATACGTTGCGCTGGCGCTCGCCAATCGCGAAATCGGCGATCGCAACCGCAACGTGCTGATTGCGCTGTCGATCAATATCGTCATCACCGCGCTGGCGACCCTGGGCCTGGCCTGGTCCAAGGCGGCCTTCCTGACGCTGGGGCTGGTATTCGGCGCGCTGTTCTTTGTCATCGGTCTGGCGTCCGACCTGCGTGCGCGCTTCTTCCGCCGCGGTGGCGTCGGCGTTTTTTTCGGCACCTTCAACCCGATCCATACAACGCATCTGGCGCTGATCCGCGATGCGATTGCGCAGCGCGGGCTGGAGAAGGTCTACATCCACAGTACGACGATACCGAAACTGCACGCGCAGGCATTGCAGCGCGGCGAAATCAGGATTGCCCGTTACGAGCGGGGCATGCGCATCTACGAGAAAACCGGGCGCGCCGACGTGCATGTCAATTATTTTCCGACCGGATTCCGCTTTTACGAATACGACACCCGGCTGGCGATGATGCGCAGCGCGATTGCCGAGGCGGGCCTGAGCGACAAGGTCGAGGTGCTGTCCTTGCCCGATGAGTATGCGCGCGGCGGGTTCTATGCCGTCCTCAACTATGTCAGGAAGGTCTACCGGGGCCAGCCGGTTCACGGTATTCACGGCAGCGATCTCGGCGGCATGTGGGTGCGCAGCATTTACGACGAATCGGGCTGGATTTACCCGTACCCGGTCGTGCGGCGCGACAAGGTATCGGCAACTGCGATCCGCAATGGCGCAACCGGACTGACGACGCCAACGGTGCAGGCGATGATCGAATCGCTGCGCCACGCACGCGAGTCGGAGCTCCCCCTTGGCAACCAGGCATAGGCGCGACATGACCATCCACCAATTGCACCGCAATACCGCGCCGGCGATCGGCGACCTGACGATCAAGATCGTCGAAGGCGAGGATGAGCGCTTCAAGGCCATGCTCGTGCGCGCCATTGTCTACATGCATGAGCAGCTTTGCCCGTACAGCGAGGAATTCGATCTCAACGATCACACCGCGACGCAAATCGTCGGACTGACCGATGCGGGCGAGCCGGTATTGACTGCGCGGATCCGTTATTTCAACGGTTTCGCCAAGATAGAACGGCTGGCGATCCGCGAGGAATTCCGCGGTCTTGGTTATGCACACCGCCTGCTGGCCTTCGTGCTCGATGTATGCCGGCGCAAGGGCTTCTCACGCTTCTATCTGCATGCGCAGGCGCGGTTGCAGCGCTTTTACGAAGGCTATGGCTTTCGTGCGGTCGGCAATGATTTTGCCTTTTCGGATCATGACTATGTGGAAATGGAAATGTCGGACAGCGAGCACACCGCCCAGCCCTGGCTGCATATCGGCAGCAAGCCGACGGTATTGAACCGGCCGGAAAGCGATCTGCATCAGCCCGGCCCGCAGGAGCGCGGCCTTTTCCGCAGTGCCAAGCGGATCACGGCCGCGGAAAGGGGGCAGCGATGAAACACGGACTGACCGGACTGCTCCTGGCTGCCGCGTTCAGCGGCGGAGCCTGGGCTGCCGCGATCGAGCCGGCGTATGTCCAATTGCTCAAGCAGATCGTCGAGGTGAATACCGAGACGCGCAATACCGCCGGACTGGCGCAGGCGCGCGAATTGCTGATTCCGCAATTTGCCGCACTGGGCATGACGCCCACTCGGCATGCGCTGGCCGAGCAAGGCCGCGAGGTATTGAGCTTCGATACGCCGGACAAGGCGCCCAAGGTCATGCTCGTCGGGCATCTGGATACGGTATTCGCCAAGGACAGCCGCTTCCAGCAATTCGCCGATCTGGGCGACCGGTTCGCCGGCCCCGGCATCATCGACATGAAGGGCGGCCTGGTGCTGATGCTGAATGTGCTGGCGCAGCTCAAGCAGGCCGGCCGGCTTGAGCACGTCCGCGTGGTCATCAACGACGACGAGGAGATCGGCTCGCCGTATTCGAAGAAGACCCTGCGCAGCCTGGCGGCCGGCATTCCCTACGGGCTGGTGTTCGAGCCGGGGCTCGAGGACGGCGCGGTGGTGCGCAGCCAGTCGGGCGTGCGCTGGATCAGGCTGACGTCGACCGGCAAGGCGGCCCACGCCGGGCTGGAGCCGGAGAACGGTCTGGACGCCTGCCTCGACTTGGCGAAAAAGGTCGCCAGGATCACCGCGCTGGCGCGGCCGCAGCAGGGGCTGACGATCAACCCGGGGGTGATCGAGGGCGGTACCAAGCCGAATGTCGTCTGCGACAAGGCCAGCGTGACCTTCGACGTCCGCTTCCGGGAAACGGCCGACTGGCAGCGGCTTTCGGCGGCCATCGACGACATCGCCCGGCAGAGCGACGTCTACAACGACCGGCTGAAACGCGGCGTGCGCAGCGAGGTGAAGCAGATTGCCGAGATGCCGCTGTTGCCCGCCGAGCAGACGTCGGTACTTGCGGCCCGATTCGAAGCGGTCGCCCACCAGCTGGGGCAGCCCTTCCATGCCCGCGCGGTCGGTTACGGCAGCGACGGCAACAACCTGTCCGACACCGGCATGCAGTTGCTCGTCGGCGTCGGCCCCTACGGCGGCGGCATGCATACCGACAGCGAGCACCTGCTGCTCAGTGCCTACCGCGACCGCCTGACCCTCCTGACCCGCTTGCTTTCCCAACTCACCCACGGAGAAACGCCATGAAGGCTCTTGTTTTGATCGACATCCAGCGTGAATACATCGCCATGGGACGCAAGTTCCAGATCAGGACGATCGGCACGTCGCTGAACAACGCCTACGACATGTTGTCGTTCGCGCGCCGCGAAGGCTGGCCCATCGTCCATGTCCAGCACCTGCAGGACGGCGAGCTGTTCAACCGCCACGCCGACACCTCGGATTTCATCGACGGCTTCGTGCCCGAGGCCGGCGAGGCACATGCGGTCAAGAACAACTATTCGGCGTTCTCGGCGCCGGAGTTCGAGGCGTTCGCAGCCGCCCATGCGGACCACGAGTTCGTCGTCATCGGTTACGGCACCACGATGTGCTGCCTGTCGACCATCGTTGACGGCTATCACCGCGGCTACCGCTTCGCCCTGGTCGACGACGCGTGCGCCGCCCGTGCATCGGGCCAGTTGTCGGAAGCATCGATGCACGAGCACGCGGTCGCCATCCTCGAACCGTTTGCCCGGCTGACGAGCACGGCGGTCGAGACGATGCCGGACCAGCAGCACCTCGCCGCCTAATGCCACAACGCTTCAACGGAACCACCATGACGACCACTCACCCGCAGCATCCGCTCGGCCCCCTGGGCGGAGACGGCATTTCGTCCCTGTCGCTGACGCACCTTGCAGGCCCGGTCGACGCGCCGCAGATCCTGATCGCGACGATGCACGGTAAGGAGGCGGTCCTTGCCGTCCCGCTGGCCTCGCTCGGTTTTCAGGTCCTGCTGCCGGACGATTACGACACCGACACGCTCGGCACCTTTTCCGGCGATGTGCGTCGCCCGGGGACCGCGTTCGAAGCGGCACTCGAGAAGGCGCGGCGCGCCTGCCGGGCGACCGGGGTGCCGCGCGCGGTGGCGAGCGAAGGTGCCTACCGGCCGTGCCAGACGCTGTTTCCCGGCGCACGCAATGCCGAGCTGCTCGCCTTTGTCGACCTCGAGAGCGGGGTGGAGTTCGTCGAATACCTGACCGACGTGCCGACCCGCTTCGTCAAGGGGCGGGTGCCGGCGGACATCACCTCGCCCGAGGCCGGGGTATTGCTGGCCGAAATGGGCTGGCCGGCGATCCGCGCGCTGGTCGTGCCGAACGATCCGGGCGTGGGCGTGGTGTTGCCGGAGCAGGTGTTCAAGGGCATCGGCGACCGGGAGGCGCTTGCACACGCGTTCCGGATCTGCGCGGCGCACTCGGCCGACGGCCTGGTGCACCTCGAAACCGATCTGCGCGCACACATGAATCCGACGCGGATGGCGTCGGTGGCGCTGGTGTGCGGCCGTCTGGTCGAGCGCCTGCGCCAGGAGGGCTACTGCAAGGCGCCGGCGGTCGCGGCATGACGCGGTCAGTGCCCGACGGCAGCGACCGGGCCGCTATGCGGTCCCGCTGGCGCCGGACGGTGACATGGCGCTCTGCACCCAGCCGACAAAGGCGGCAACCGTCGCGTCCCGGCGGGGGCCGTGGCAGAGGTAGAACGACCGCGGGCTGATCACGCGCTCGGCCAGCGGCGCGACCAGCACGCCTTCATCGAGCAGGTGGTCGACCAGCGGCGAGCAGCCGAGCGCAACGCCGTGGCCGCGCACGGCGGCCTGGATCATCTGGTCGAGCTGGCTGAAACGGAAGCCGATGTCGCCGACCTGCAGGTCGGCGCCGATGTCGCTGAACCAGCTCGACCACAGCAGCCAGGGCCAGGCGTTGTCCGGATCGGCCAGATGCAGCAGCGTGTGGTGGCGCAGGTCGGCCACGCTGCCGAGCTTGCGGCCGTTGCGGCGCAGCAGCGCCGGGCTGCACACCGGGAACACCGCTTCGCCGGACAGGAGGATGCTGCTGCCGGCCGGGGCCTGTTCCGGCGCGCAGTAGCGGATGGAGAGATCGATCCGGCCTTGCGTCAGGTCGACGAGGCGGGGGTCCGCCTCGATGTGCAGTGCCATTTCCGGGTACTGCGCGCGCAGCCGTGCCAGCCGGGGTACCAGCCACAGCGCCGAAAACGCCGTCGTGGTCGAGATGGTGAGTTCCTGGTTCTGCGGCCGGGTCCGGAGGCTTTCGACGGTGTCCGACAGTTGGGCCAGCGTGCCGCTCACCACCTCGAACAGCAGCTGTCCTTGCTCGGTCAGCGCCAGCGTGCGCGGGCGGCGCTCGAACAGCGCCAGACCGAGGTGTTCTTCCAGCTTGCGGATCTGGCGGCTGACGGCGGACTGGGTCAGGAAAATCTCTTCGCCGGCCTTGGAGAAACTCAACTGCCTTGCGGCGGCCTCGAAGCCGATCAGTAAGTCCAGCGGAGGGAGGGGGCGGGCCATGCGACGTCGTTCCTCTCGCGCCGGCAGGCGGCGCGGTGGCAATGTCGGGAAACTCTACCACGTCTGCAATATTGGCGAAATTTATGTGAAGGGTGGGGTGGCCGGCCGCGAGCCGGGACCGGCACCCGTACAGGCCGCCGGATGGTCTGGCGCCATCGGGCCGGATGGAGACCTGCGTACCGAAACGGGGAGGGGAAACGCCCGGACCAGCCGGGCGTTGGATGCGGCGATCAGCCGTGCGCTTCGGCGCTGCCTTCGAGGTAGGCGGCGCGGACTTCGGGGCTGGCGAGCAGCTCCTCGCCGGTGCCGGTGAGCACGATCTCGCCGTGCTGCAGCACGTAGGCGCGGTGCGCGACCTTAAGCGCGTGGTGGGCGTTCTGTTCGACCAGCAGGACCGTCATCTTGTCGCGGGTGTTCAGCTCCTTGATGATCCTGAACACCTGCTTGATGTACAGCGGCGCGAGCCCCAGCGACGGTTCGTCGAGCAGCAGCAGCTTGGGCCGGCCCATCAGCGCGCGGGCGATCGCCAGCATCTGCTGCTCGCCGCCCGAGAGCGTGCCGGCGCGCTGCTGCTGGCGCTTTTCGAGAATCGGGAACATCTCGAACATGCGCTTGAGGTCGGCGTCGAAGTTTGCCGGATCGGCGAAGGTGGCGCCCATCTGCAGGTTTTCCATCACCGTCATGCGCTGGAAGATGCGCCGGCCTTCCGGCACCAGCGCGATGCCCTTGTGGGCGATCTGGTGCGTCTGCATCCGGGTGATGTCCTCGCCCTGGAAGCTGATCCGCCCGGTCGACGCCGCCGGCTTGCCGAACAGCGTCATCATCAGCGTCGACTTGCCGGCGCCGTTGGCGCCGATCAGCGTGACGATCTCGCCCTCGTTGACGATAAGGTCGACGCCGCGCAGCGCATGGATCGCGCCGTAATAGGCGTGCACGCCCGAGTATTCCAGCATGGCGCTCATGCGGCCTCCTTGTCGTCGGTGTCTTCTTCGCCCAGATAGGCCTTGATCACGTGCGGATCGTTCTGGATCTGCTGCGGCGTGCCTTCGGCGATCTTGTTGCCGAAGTTGAGCACGCAGATATGGTCGGACACGCGCATCACGACATTCATGTCGTGCTCGATCAGCAGCACGCCCTTGCCGTGTTCGCGCGACAGGTACAGCAGCAGCTCGTTGAGTTCGGCCGATTCGCGCGGGTTGAGGCCGGCGGCGGGTTCGTCGAGGCAGAGCAGCAGCGGGTCGACGCACAGCGCGCGGGCGATCTCGATCCGCCGTTGCGTGCCGTACGAGAGGTTGCCGGCGGCGGTGTCGGCCAGCTCGATCAGCTTGAGCCGGGTCAGCCACATCTCGGCCTTTTCCAGTGCGGCTTCGCGCGCCTGCCGGAAGCCGGCGCGGCCGAACAGGCCGGCGAGCGAGAAGCGCGACGCCGATTGCAGCGCGTTGTGCTGCGCGACGATCAGGTTCTCGAGCACCGACATGTTCGGAAACAGCCGGATGTTCTGGAAGGTGCGCACGACGCCGGCCTTGCGGGCGACGTGATACGACGGCATCTCGTTCAGCAGCAGCGGGCCGTGGACCGGGTGGTGCATCCGCACGCTGCCTTCGGTCGGCTTGTAAAAACCGGTCAGGCAGTTGAAGAACGTCGTCTTGCCGGCGCCGTTCGGGCCGATGATCGACGTGACCTTGCCCTTGGGCACTGCCAGCGACAGGTCGTCGATCGCGGTCAGCCCGCCGAAGCGCATCGTCAGGTGGTCTACTTCGAGCAACATCTCACTCATGCCCGCGCTCCTTGTTTCGCTGACAGTGACAGATCGTCGATCGCGGTCAGGTCGCAGATGTCCATCGTCAGGTGGTCTACTTCGAGCAGCATCTCGCTCATGCCCGTGCTCCTTTCGCCAGGCGGTAGGTCGGTTCGCGATGGGCGATCAGGCCGCCCGGTCGCCATACCATGATCAGGATCATCGCCGCGCCGAACAGCAGCATCCGGTATTCGGAGAAGTCGCGGCCGAGTTCGGGCAACAGCACCAGCAGCACCGAGGCGATCACCACGCCGAGCTGGCTGCCCATGCCGCCGAGCACGACGATGGCGAGGATCGTCGCCGATTCGGAGAACACGAAGCTTTCCGGCGAGATGAAGCCCTGCCGTGCGGCGAAGAACACGCCGGCGAAGCCGCCGAGCATGGCGCCGATCGCGAATGCCGAGAGCTTGATGTTGGTGACGTTCATCCCGAGTGCCTTGCAGGCGACCTCGTCCTCGCGCACCGCTTCCCAGGCCATGCCGACCGGCAGCTTGCGCAGGCGCGAGACGAACAGGTTGGTCAGCAGCGCCAGCACCAGGATCAGGTAATAGAGGAACATCACCCGGTGTTCCGGCGAGTACTCGAGGCCGAAGAACGATGCGAACGTCGGGCCGGCGTCGCTGTCCGGGGAGAACGGCAGGCCGAAGAAGGTCGGGCGCGGGATCGAGCCGATGCCGTTCGGGCCGCCGGAGAACTCGGTCCAGTTGAGCAGGACCAGGCGGATGATTTCGCCGAAGCCGAGCGTGACGATGGCCAGATAGTCGCCGCGCAGCCGCAACGTCGGCCAGCCGAGGATGACGCCGAACGAGGCGGCCAGCAGGCCGGCAACCGGCAGCGTCTCCCAGAAGCCCCAGCCGAAGTGCGTCGACAGCAGGCCGTAGGCGTAGGCGCCGACCGCGTAGAACGCGACGTAGCCGAGGTCGAGCAGGCCGGCGAGGCCGACGACGACGTTCAGGCCCCAGCCGAGCATCACGTAGATCAGCACGGTGGTGGCGGTGTCGACGACGTAGCGGTTGCCGGAGAACGCGATCGGCAGCACCAGCGCGAAGCCGACCACGCCGTAGCCGACCCACTTGAGCCACGGCCGCGTCGCGGCGATGTCGGGACGGGTGCGCGCACGCTTGGCCTTGTTCAGGCTCACGTGGTCGAGCACGTACTGCAGCACGAGGCGGCCGACGAACATCGTCGCGACGAAGGCCAGCAGCCACGGCCAGCGGGTGGCGATCGCGAGCGCGCCGCCGACGTCGACGGTTTTCAGGCCGATCATCGGTACGCCGAGCAGCAGCGACACCAGCGCGATGCCGGTCGCGTCCTTGAGCCGGCCGGCCATGTTCGGCAGGTTATGCGTAGTCGTGGTCATCAGACTTTCTCCACTTCCGGGCGACCCAGCAGACCGCTGGGGCGGAACATCAGCACGAGGATCAGCAGCACGAAGGTGGCGACATCCTTGTATTCGGGCGACAGGTAGGCGCTCCAGAACGACTCGATCATGCCGATGATCAGGCCGCCGAGCATCGCGCCGGGCAGCGAGCCGATGCCGCCGAGCACCGCTGCGGTGAACGCCTTGATGCCGGCGACGAAGCCGATCGAGAAATCGACGACGCCGTAATAGACGGTGACCATCACGCCGGCGACGGCGGCGAGCGCGGCGCCGAGGACGAAGGTGAGCGAGATCGTCCTGTCGACATTGATGCCGAGCAGCGAGGTCATCGTCCGGTCCTGCTCGCAGGCGCGCTGCTGGCGGCCGAACGAGGTCTTGGTGATCAGGTACGTGAACACCGCCAGCAACACCGCGGTGACGACGATGATCATGATCTGCGTGTAGGCGAGGTGGACGGTGAAACCGTTGCTGGTGAACAGCTCGAAGCCGCCGGGCAGCAGTGCGTTGATCGGCTTCACGCGGGCGCCCTGGGTGAGCTGCACCATGTTCTGTAAAAAGATCGACATGCCGATCGCCGATATCAGCGGCGCCAGCCTTGATGCGTTGCGCAATGGCCGGTAGGCGATCCGCTCGACCGACCAGCCGTAGACCGAGGTGAAGATGATCGCGACGACGAGGGTGATCAGCAGCGCGACCGGCACGGCCATGATGCCGAGCGTGCCGAGCAGCGTCAGCATGGTGACGGCGATGATCGCGCTGACCATGTAGATGTCGCCGTGCGCGAAGTTGATCATGCCGATGATGCCGTACACCATCGTGTAGCCCAGCGCGATCAGCCCGTACACGGAGCCCAGCGTCAGGCCGTTGATCAGCTGTTGGATGAGGAGTCCCATGAATACTTGCTCCAGAGTATGAGGTGCAATCGAGGCGTGCCGGCTTGCATCGCCGGGGGACCTTCTACGGGGGTTCAGGCCGAGGCCCGGTTTCCCCGGGCACCTGTGGTGCGTGCGGGCCGGCGGCCCTTGGGCTTGCCGGCCGGCCCGGGTGCCGCGCCGGACAACCGGCGCGGACGGTCAGGACTTACTTCACCATTTCGTACTTGTTGCCCTTCCACTGGTAGACGACGAAGCCCGGCGCCTTCAGGTCGCCCTTGGCATCGAAGGCCATCTTGCCGACCACGGTGTTGAACGTGCCGCCGGCCAGCGCCTTGCGCAGGTCGCCGTACTTCACGCTCTTGGCCTGGGTGGCCGCTTGCGAGAACAGCTGCATGGCGGCGTAGGCGTACAGCGTGTAGCCGTCCGGCTCGACCTTGGCGTCGCGGAAGTGCTTGACGACGTCGGCGGCGGCCGGGTTGGTACGCGCATCCGGTGCGAACGTGAACATCACGCTGTCGGCGTTGCCGCCGGCGGCGGTCACCAGCTCGTTGTTGCTCATCGTGTCGCCGCCCATCACGGTCAGCTTCATGCCGGCCTGCTTGGCCTGGCGCAGGATCAGCGCGATTTCGGTGTGGTAGCCGCCGAAGGCGATCACTTGCACGCCGGCGGTCTTCAGCTTCGACACCAGGCCCGAGTAGTCCTTTTCACCGGCGGTGATCGATTCGCGCAGCACCGGCTTCAGGCCCTTGACGGTCATGCCCTTGGCCATTTCGTCGGCCAGGCCCTTGCCGTAGGCGCTCTTGTCGTCGATCACGGCGACCTTCTTGCCGGCGAAATGCTTGGCGACATAGCCGCCGGCGATGCCGCCCTGCTGGTCGTCGCGACCCATGATGCGGAAGATGTTCTTCAGGCCGCGCTCGGTCACCTGCGGGTTGGTCGACACGGTCGCCATCGGGATCTGCGCTTCGTTGTAGATGTCCGATGCCGGGATCGTCGAGCTCGAACACCAGTGGCCGTGCATGAAGACGATCTTCTTGTTGACCATGGCGTTGGCCACCGAAACGGCCTGCTTCGGATCGCAGGCGTCGTCGCCGATCTCGAGCTTGAGCTTCTGGCCGAGGACGCCGCCCTTGGCGTTGATGTCGGCAACGGCCATTTCCGCACCGCGCTTGATCTGCTCGCCGGCCGACGCGTACGCGCCGGTCATCGGGCCTGCGATCGCCACCGAGTAATCGGCGTGGGCCTGTGCGGTGAACAGGGCGCCCAGGCCCAGACCGGTCATGGCAATCAGTTGCTTCATGTTCGACTTCATCGTGCCTTCTCCTAGATGGACTGTAGTCCGTTGCTACAGGGGGATTGCCGTCAGCCCTCGGGGGCTGGCGGGACAATTTCAAACTGGCTTACGAACAAACCTTTCAACCAAACGTACACCAGGCGCTGATTTGTCTGATGTAGGTGCTTTCCAGCATTCATGCCGGTTTCGCAAGCACCGGGCGGGTTCCGGCGTACCGCGGGGGCGGGATGCCCCCGCTGGGCGGCCGGACGGGTGCGCTGCCGGCGGGCGGCGTGCGAGGACGTGCTAGGCGATCGTCATCAGGCTGGCATTCCCTCCGGCGGCTGCGGTGTTCACGCTGACCGACTGTTCGGCGAACAGCCTCGTGATGTCGTAATCGTCGCCGGCATCGAGTTCGGCGCTTGCCAGCCCGAACACCGGGACGATGGGGCCGTCGCGCCGGGCGATCCGGCGGCCGAGTTCGAGCAGCGTGTCGCTGTCGCCCTCGAACAGCACCGCACCGAGCCGGCTGCCGCCATCGATCTCGGCGACGTCGGCGCGTTCGACGCGTGCCTGCAGTGCAGCCGGCAGCGCGTCGAGCATCGCGTTCGCGACCGGGCTGTCGGCAAAGCGGGCGATGTTGCCGCTGGCCAGCGCCGCGGCAAGCTGTGCCTGCGCACCGGCCGTCGTCGACGCCAGGCACAGCAGCGGTCCGCGCGGCGTGAGCCGGTAACGGTTCGTTTCGCCGGTCGGGCCGGGCAGCGTCACGTCGGCGCCGAGCGGCGTGCTCGCCAGATAACGGCTGCAGCGGGCCGCGGCTTGATCGGCGCCCTGGGCGACGAGCGCATCGCGGTAAGCCGCCAGTGCGCCGAGCGACGATTCGGCGGCAACCGGGAGGGCGCAGACGCGTTGCGGACGCCGCGACAGCAGCCGCGAGAGGTAGAGCGGGCCGCCGGCCTTGGGGCCGGTACCCGACAGCCCTTCGCCGCCGAAGGGTTGCACCCCGACCACGGCGCCGACGACGTTGCGGTTTACATACAGGTTGCCGGCATGGATGCGGCGGGTGACGTGGGCGATGGTCTCGTCGATGCGCGTGTGCACGCCGAAGGTCAGGCCGTAGCCGGTGGCGTTGATGGCGTCGATCAGCGCGTCGAACTGGTCGCGCTTGTAGCGCAGCACGTGCAGCACCGGGCCGAACACTTCGCGTTCGAGCGACGAGAGCGCGTCGATCTCGATCAGCGTCGGCGGCACGAAGCTGCCGTGGCGCGCCTCGGCCGGCAGCGGCAACTGGCTGACGGCAAAGCCGCTGCCGCGCAGTCTGGCGATATGGCGCTCGATGTTCTGCCGGGCCTCGGTGTCGATCACCGGGCCGACGTCGGTCGCCAGCCGGTCCGGATTGCCGATGCTCAGCTCGCGCATCGCGCCCTTGAGCATCGTCAGCACACGGTCGGCGACATCTTCCTGCAGGCACAGCACGCGCAGCGCCGAGCAGCGCTGGCCGGCCGAGTCGAAGGCCGAGTTCAGCACGTCGAACACCACCTGTTCGGGCAGCGCCGACGAATCGACGATCAGCGCGTTCTGGCCGCCGGTTTCGGCGATCAGCGGAATCGTCCGGCCCTGCGGGTCGAGCCGGTCGGCCAGCGTGCGCGAGATCAGCCGGGCGACTTCGGTCGAGCCGGTGAACAGCACGCCGCGGATGCGCGCATCGGCCACCAGCGCCGCGCCGACGGTTTCGCCGCGGCCGGGCAGCAGTTGCACGGCGCCGGTCGGCACGCCGGCCTCGCGTAGCAGCCGGACCGCTTCGAAGGCGATCAGCGGCGTCTGTTCGGCCGGCTTGGCGATCACCGGGTTGCCGGCGGCCAGCGCCGCAGCAACCTGGCCCATGAAGATCGCCAGCGGGAAGTTCCACGGGCTGATCGCCAGCACCGGGCCGAGCGGGCGGTGGCTGTCGTTGTCGAATTCACTTTCGATCTCGCCGGCGTAGTAACGCAGGAAGTCGACCGCCTCGCGGACTTCGGCGACGGCGTTGGCCAGCGTCTTGCCGGCTTCGCGGACGATCAGCCCCAAGAGCGACGGCATCTGCGCCTCGAGCCGGTCGGCGGTGCGCCGCAGGATCGCCGCGCGCTCGGACACCGGCGTCGCGGCCCAGATCGGCGCGGCGGCCACGGCGTGCTGCAGTGCGGCCTCGACATCGCCCAGGCCGGCCTCGATGACCGTGCCGATCACGTCGCGGCGGTCGGCCGGGTTGAGCACGAACTGCGGGCTGCCGGTACTGACGTGGTTGTCGCCGAGCAGCGGTGCGGCGCCCCATTGCGCGCCGGCCAGCAGCGCGGCCGACAGTGAGGCCAGACGCTGCTCGTTGGCGAGGTCGATGCCGGCCGAGTTCGCCCGCGCCGCGCCGAACAGTTCGCGCGGCAGCGCAATCCTGTCGTGCGGGGCGCCGACCGGGCTGACCGCGCCGGCGGCGCTGACCGGATCGGTGATCAGGCTGTCGATCGAAATCTTCTCGTCGGCGATCTGGTTGACGAAGGACGTGTTGGCGCCGTTCTCGAGCAGCCGGCGAACGAGGTAGGCGAGCAGCGTTTCGTGCGTGCCGACCGGGGCGTAGACGCGGCAGGGGCGGCCGAGCTTGCCGTCCGCGACGGTGCCGGTGACTTCCTCGTACAGCGGTTCGCCCATGCCGTGCAGGCACTGGAACTCGTACTGACCCGGGTAGTAGTTGGCGCCGGCGAGGTGGAAGATCGTCGCCAGCGTCTGGGCGTTGTGGGTGGCGAACTGCGGGTAGATCGCGTCGGGCACCGCCAGCAGCTTTTTCGCGCAGGCCAGGTAAGACACGTCGGTGTAGATCTTGCGGGTGTAGACCGGATAGCCCTCGAGGCCGTCGAGCTGGGCGCGCTTGATCTCGCTGTCCCAGTACGCGCCCTTGACCAGCCGGACCATGATCCGGTGCCGGCTGCGGCGGGCCAGATCGACGATGAAGTCGATCACGAAGGGGCAACGCTTCTGGTACGCCTGCACCACGAAACCGATGCCGTTCCAGCCGGCCAGCTCGGCGTCGAAGCACAGTGCTTCGAGCAGATCGAGCGAGAGTTCCAGCCGGTCGGCTTCCTCGGCGTCGATGTTCAGGCCGATGTCGTAGCGGCGGGCCAGCAGCGCCAGCGCCTTGACGCGCGGCAGCAGCTCGCTCATCACGCGTTCCTGCTGCGCACGGCTGTAGCGCGGGTGCAGGGCGGAAAGCTTGATCGAGATGCCCGGGCCTTCGTAGATGCCGCGGCCGTGGGCGGCCTTGCCGATGGCGTGGATCGACTGCTCGTACGACGCGTAGTAGCGCTGCGCGTCTTCCTCGGTGGTCGCCGCCTCGCCGAGCATGTCGTACGAATAGCGGAAGCCCTTGGCCTCGTACTTGCGGCTGTTGGCCAGCGCATCGGCAATCGTTTCGCCGGTGACGAACTGCTCGCCCATCAGCCGCATCGCCATGTCGACGCCCTTGCGGATCAGCGGCTCGCCGCCCTGGCCGATCAGCCGGGTCAGCGCGGCGGAGAGGCCGGCCTCGCTGTTGGTCGCGGTGAGCTTGCCGGTGAGCATCAGCCCCCAGGTCGCGGCGTTGACGAACAGCGACGGCGAGTTGCCCATGTGGGCGCGCCAGTCGCCCTTGCTGATCTTGTCGCGGATCAGCGCGTCGCGCGTCGCCTTGTCCGGAATGCGCAGCAGCGCCTCGGCCAGGCACATCAGCGCGACGCCTTCCTGGCTCGACAGCGAGAACTCGTGGATCAGCCCCTCGACACCGCCGGCCTTGCGCTTGCCGCGCAGCCGGGAAACGAGCTTGTGCGCCAGCGCCTGGACGTCGTCGCGCATCTGCGGGTTCGGCAGGCGCGCCTGCTCGATCAGCAGCGGTACGCACTCGGTTTCGGGGCGGCGCCACGCGGCGGTGATCGCCGCGCGCAGCACCGACTGCGGCGCGATGCTCTGGGCGAACTCGAGGAAGGGCACCGGCGGGGCATCGGCGGCGGGTTGCGCCTCGTCGATCTCGGTGGTGTTACCGCCGCCGAGCTCGACCGGCCGCGCGCCCTGTTCGACGCGCTCCAGATAGGCGTAGATCGCCTGCTTGATCAGCCAATGCGGCGTACGCTCCAGCGTTTGCGCCGCATCGCGGATCCGTGTCCGCAGCACGTCGTCAACCTTGATCCCCAGCGTGGTATTGGCCATGGTCCGTTGCTTACAAGTGGAATATGCGGCCCATAGTACGATCTAGTTCGAGCGGTACAACTACGGATAATCCCCAAGGGTTGCACCATTGCGCCAACTGAAAAACTGATGCAATGCAAGGGGTTGTGCAGGATGGTGCGTTACGGGTTGCACCCGTGGAAGGCTTGATTTGACTACATCACTACACGTTTTCAGCCGGGTCCGGCATCGGGCTTGTAAGGGTTGATGCACCGTACCGGTGCGTGAACCGGTTCGGCCGGGCTGCGGCAAAGGCCCGTGCGGAGGCGGTGTCGGGCAGATGAACGGTTGCCCCGGTGTGCCGACACGCGGTCGATTCGCATTCGCGCAACGTTTTCACTGCGGGCTGCCGCGGTTTGACCCTGCGCCGGTGCCGGGGCGATCTGCCCCAAAAAAAACGCCCGCGCGGGGCGGGCGTACAAAGCGCACGGCGGGTACAGCGTTACTTGCCGAACGTGTCGAGTGCGAGATTGAGCTTCAGCACGTTGACGCGTGCTTCGCCGAACACGCCCCACTGCTTGCCTTGCGTGTGGGCGGCAACCAGCACTTCGACCTGCGGGAGCGACAGGCCGCGGGCGCGTGCGACGCGGCCGATTTGATAGGCGGCGGCGTCAACGCTGATCTCGGGGTCGAGGCCGCTGGCCGATGCGGTGACGAGGTCGACCGGTACCGGCGCCTTGTTGTCGGGATCGGCCGCCTTCAGCGCGGCGACGCGTGCCTTGACCGCGTCGGCGAGCGCCGGGTTGGTCGGGCCGAGGTTGCTGCCGCTCGATGCGCCACCGTTGTACGGCATCGGCCCGGTGGCGGAGGGGCGGCCCCAGAAATACTTCGGCTCGGTAAAGTTCTGGCCGATCAGCCCGGAGCCGACGGCGCGGCCGTCGCTGACGATCACGCTGCCGTTGGCCTGATTCGGGAACAGCCCTTGGGCGATACCGGTGACGGCGGCGGGGTAGAGCACGCCGGTCAGCGCGGTGAGCAGCGCGAAGATCGTCAGCGCCGGGCGGAGTTGGGAAGAGATGTTCATGGTGTTTCTCCGTTAGGCCAGATGCAGCGCAACCAGCAGCAGGTCGATCAGCTTGATGCCGACGAAGGGCACGATCAGGCCGCCGAGGCCGTAGATCAGCATGTTGTTGCGCAGCAGCTGCGCCGCCGACTGCGCGCGGTACTTGACGCCCTTGAGCGCCAGCGGGATCAGGAAGACGATGATGATCGCGTTGAAGATCACCGCCGACAGGATCGCCGAGGCTGGGCTGTGCAGACCCATCACGTTGAGTGCACCCAGTTGCGGGTAGGTGGTGGCGAACGCCGCCGGGATGATGGCGAAATACTTGGCGATGTCGTTGGCGACCGAGAACGTCGTCAGCGAACCGCGCGTCATCAGCATCTGCTTGCCGATCTCGACGATCTCGATCAGCTTGGTCGGATTGCTGTCGAGGTCGACCATATTGCCGGCCTCTTTCGCGGCCTGCGTGCCGGTGTTCATCGCCACGGCCACGTCGGCCTGTGCCAGCGCCGGGGCGTCGTTGGTGCCGTCGCCGGTCATCGCCACCAGCCGGCCCTCGGCCTGGTGGTCGCGGATCAGCTTGAGCTTGTCTTCCGGTCTGGCCTGCGCGAGGAAGTCGTCGACGCCGGCTTCGGCGGCGATCGCCGCGGCGGTCAGCGGGTTGTCGCCGGTGATCATCACCGTCTTGATGCCCATCGCGCGCAGCTCGGCAAAGCGCTCCTTGATGCCGCCCTTGACGATGTCCTTCAGCTCGATCACGCCGAGCACCGCGGTGCCGTCGACGACGACCAGCGGCGTCGCGCCACGGCGCGCGACGTCGTCGGCGGCTTTGGTGACGGCATCCGGGAACAGCCCGCCGATGTCGGCGACGTGCTGGCGCACCGCGTCGAGCGCGCCCTTGCGGATCTGCCGGCCGTCGTAGTCGACGCCGCTCATCCGCGTCTGCGCGGTGAACGGTACGAACACGGCCTGGTGGGCGGCGAGTTCGCGGCCACGCAGCGCGAAACGCTGCTTGGCGAGCACGACGATCGAGCGGCCTTCCGGCGTTTCGTCGGCCAGCGACGCCAGTTGCGCGGCGTCGGCCAGTTGCTGTTCGGTGACGCCCGGTGCGGCGATGAAGCTTGATGCCTGGCGGTTGCCGAGCGTGATGGTGCCGGTCTTGTCGAGCAGCAGCACGTCGACGTCGCCGGCGGCTTCGACCGCGCGGCCCGAGGTGGCGATCACGTTGGCCTGCATCATCCGGCTCATGCCGGCGACGCCGATGGATGACAGCAGTGCGCCGATCGTCGTCGGGATCAGGCACACCAGCAGCGCGATCAGCGCGGTGATCGTGATCGGCGTGCCGGCGCCGGCGACCGAGACGCTGTACTGCGAAAACGGCAGCAGGGTGACGGTGACGACGAGGAAGACGATGGTCAGCGCAACCAGCAGGATGGTCAGCGCGATCTCGTTCGGCGTCTTCTGGCGCTTGGCGCCTTCGACCATGGCGATCATCCGGTCGAGGAAGGCCTCGCCCGGGTTGACCGAGACGCGCACGACGATCCAGTCCGACAGCACGCGGGTGCCGCCGGTCACGGCCGAGAAGTCGCCGCCCGATTCGCGGATCACCGGTGCCGATTCGCCGGTGATCGCCGATTCGTCGACCGAGGCGACGCCGTCGAGCACTTCGCCGTCGGCCGGAATCGTGTCGCCGGCTTCGATCAGAATGTAGTCGCCACGGCGCAAACTCGGGCTGTCGATCAGCTCGTACGCGCCTTTCTTGCCGGCCTTGAGCTTCTTGGCGATGACGTTCTTCTTGGTCGCGCGCAGCGCGGCGGCCTGCGCCTTGCTGCGGCCCTCGGCCAGCGCTTCGGCGAAGTTGGCGAACAGCACGGTGAACCACAGCCATGCCGCGATTGCGCCGATGAAGCCGGCCGATGCCTCGCCGGTGCCGAACAGCGCCTGACCGAACAGCAGGGTGGTCAGGATGCTGCCGACGTAGACGACGAACATCACCGGGTTGCGCCACTGCACCTGCGGCGCGAGTTTCTTGAACGCGTCGACGATCGCCGGCGTCAGCAAGGCCGGGTCGAGCAGCGGCAGCTTGCGGGCACCGCTGCCGGTGCGTTGTTCGGTGCCGACTTCGTCCGGCACTTCGAGTCTTTTGGTCATTTCTCTATTCCCCTGAAGGGTCTCGTTCCGGGCCCGGTCGGGCCCGGAACGAATCAGCCAATCATCTGCAAATGTTCAATAATCGGGCCCAGCGCCAGCCCCGGGATGTAGTTCAGCGCACCGACGAGCAGCACCGCGCCGATCAAGAGCGTGACGAACAGCGGGCCGTGCGTCGGCAGCGTGCCGGCGGTGACGGCAAGCCGCTGCTTGCCGGCGAGCGAACCCGCCATCGCCAGCACCGGGACGATGATCGCGAAGCGGCCGAACCACATCGCCAGACCGAGCATCACGTTGTAGAACGGCGTGTTGGCCGACAGACCGGCGAAGGCCGAACCGTTGTTGTTGGCGGCGCTCGAGAAGGCGTAGAGGATTTCCGAGAAGCCGTGCGCCTGCGGGTTGAGCACGCCCGCCTTGCCGGCGGCAACGCTGACGGCGATCGCCGTGCCGGCGAGCACCAGAACCGGGGTGGCGAGGATGGCGACGGCGGTCATCTTCATCTCGAACGACTCGATCTTCTTGCCGAGGTATTCCGGCGTGCGGCCGACCATCAGCCCGGCGATGAACACCGCGAGGATCGCGTACACCAGCATGCCGTACAGGCCCGAGCCGACACCGCCGAACACCACTTCGCCGAGCTGCATCAGCGCCATCGGCACCATGCCGCCGAGCGGCGTGAACGAGTCGTGCATCGCGTTGACCGCGCCGCACGACGCGGCGGTGGTGATCGTCGCGAACAGGCTCGAGGCGACGATGCCGAAGCGCGTTTCCTTGCCCTCCATATTGATGCTGCTGGCGGCACCGGCGTGCTGCAGCGCCGGGTTGCCGGCCAGCTCGGCCCAGACGGTGACGCCGTAGGCGACGACGAAGAGCACGGTCATCGCTGCGAGCACCGCGAGGCCCTGGCGCGCATCGCCGACCATGCGGCCGAAGGTGAAGCACAGCGCGGCCGGGATCAGGAAGATCGCCAGCATCTGGATGAAGTTGGACAGCGGTGTCGGGTTCTCGAACGGATGCGCCGAGTTGGCGTTGAAGAAGCCGCCACCGTTGGTGCCGAGCATCTTGATCGCTTCCTGCGACGCGACCGGCCCCATCGGCAGCGTCTGCGTCGTTGCGGCGACGTCGGCCATCTGCGGCTTGCCGTCGGCGCCAAGAACCGGCTGGCCGTCGGCGTCGAGCCTGGCGGTCTGGTAGACCGTCGCCTGTACGGTCTGCGTCTCGAGATACGGCTTGAAGTTCTGGATCACGCCCTGGCTGACGAGCGCGAGCGCGATCACGAGCGAGATCGGCACCAGCACGTACAGGGTCACGCGGACCAGATCGGCCCAGACGTTGCCGATGACATCGGCGCTCTTTCTGGCAAAGCCGCGGATCAGCGCGATCACCACGGCGATGCCGGTCGCGGCCGACAGGAAGTTCTGCACCGACAGACCGAGCATCTGGGTCAGATAGCTCATCGTCGATTCGCCGCCGTAGCCCTGCCAGTTGGTGTTGGCGACGAAGGAGATCGCGGTGTTGAACGACGAATCCGGGCTGATCGTACCAAAGCCCTGCGGATTGAGCGGCAGCACCCCCTGCAGGCGCTGCAGCGCGTACAGCGCGACAAGGCCGATCAGGTTGAACAGCACGAGGCCGATCGCGTACGACTTCCAGCCGCTTTCCTGCCTGGGGTCGATGCCGGCGATCTTGTAGAACAGCCGCTCGACCGGCGCGAGCAGCCGGGTCGGACCGGCATGCTCGCCACGGACGATGCGGACGAGGTAGCCCGAAAGTGGCCAGGCCAGAACCAGCAGCACCGCAAGATAAAGCGCGAGCTGCAATACAGCATTGGTGTTCATGTCAGAAACGCTCCGGATTGAAAAGGGCGTAGACGAGGTAGCCGAGCAGGGCAACGGCCGCCCCGCCGGCCAGCAGCGCGATCAGGTTCATGGCGCCCTCCGGGTGACGTGACACAGCTGTATCAATAGAAAGATCAAGCCGGCGATCAGGCCGGTGAGCGCGAGGTAAGCAAGGTCCATGGCTTTCTCCCTGGGTGGTGTGTCAGGCGTCTGTCGCGGCTTTGGCCGGCGGGCACCTGTTCACCGCGAACTTTAGGGAGAGCGGCGTAAAGACCCCGGTAAAAGGCGGGGGGCGGATATAAAAATTGCGTAAAAGCCGGGTTGCTGTGTCTTGCGCTTCGCCTTCCGTGCAGACGCGAGCGAATGGTGACGGAGAGCCGCATCCCGCGCGGTTCCGCCGCGAATGCCTCAACCGCGGCACACCGTGGCGCTATGTGCACTCAGCCTTGGGGAAGCCGAATGTGTTGGGGGGCGGGTCTTGTCGGGCGGGGCAGTTCCGGCCACGATCACAGCAGCATTGTCGTGGAGATCACGGCTCGGCTGTCAGGCGCCAAGTGGGCGCTGGCTGTCGAGGAGGTCATGGCCCGATCCGCGCAAACGACACACCCCGCCAGCGGCGGGGTGATCGTCAGTGCAGGTCTGTGACCTCAGTCTTCGCGGTCGTTGCCCTGGCCGGCGACGACCGAGCGGGCCAGCCGCAGGCCGGTGGCCGAGGTCGATTCAGCCGGGTTGCCGGCGTAGCGGTCGGTAATGTGCATGTCCTGACCGTTGTCCCAGCTCGCGCCGCGCATTACGCGCCCGGGGGCGTCGCCGGTGCCGACCGGGTTGGTCTGCGCCTGCGTGGTGTAGGCGCGCTCCTTGTCGCCGGTCCATTCCCACGCGCTGCCCGACATGTCGTACAACCCGAGCGAATTGGCGACGAAGCTGCCCACCGGCGCCTGCCGCGCGTAGCCGTCGGTTACCGCCCACGGCACCAGCCACGACGGCAGCGGCTCGCCGAACAGGTCTTCGAAATACTGCTTGAAACTGTTGTCGGCGATGTTCGCCGCCGGCTTGCCGTTGACCAGCGGTGCGCCGTTGCCCCAGGCGTTGACGATGTCCTGGCCGCGATCGCGTGCCGCGTACTCCCACTCGGCCTCGGTCGGCAGCCGGTAGCCGATGACCTTGGCGACATCGAGCGTCGGCTGGCCGGCGGCGTCGAGCAGGTCGCCGGTGACGTCGTCGTAGGCCCTGGGCCAGCCCTTCTGCTGGTTGAGCCAGTTGACATATTTGACCGCCGCCCACCATGTGACGTTGACGGCGGGGTTTTCGCCACGCCCCATGTCGACGCCACCCATGTCGGCCGAACTGAGCGGCGCCTGACCGGTGGCGCGGGTGTAGCGGTCGAACTGGCGGTAGGTGACTTCGGTGGCGCTGAGCCAGTACGGCGACAGCGTCACCGTGTGTACCGGATACTCGTTCGGATAATTGACCGGACCGGCAATCGTTGCACCCATGACGAAGCTGCCGCCCGGCACCCGGACGAACTGCCGGCCGTTGACGCCGGTGCCGAGCGCCCGCCAGACCGGGCTGCCCGCGCCCGGCGCATCGCCCCGCGTCCACCAGCGGGCCTGATACAGCTCGCCGCCCTGCGCCGCCAGTTCGCCGCCGGCGTAGGCGCGTTCGGCCTGCCAGGCGCCGGCCGTGTCCTCGGCCGGTGCGGCCAGCCACGCGATCGCGCCGGGGCCGGGGGTGTCGCCGCGGGTCCACCACCTGGCCTGCCATTCCCGGCCCTGATGCGTCACCACGTCGCCCTGAAGGTAGATGCCGCCGGGTTGCCATGCGGCCGCGAAGGCGCCGTGCATGCCGGCGGCAAGCAGCGCGCCGAGCAGCAGCCGTTGCAGCCGGATGCCGGGCAGGGGCGGCGTGTCCGCGTGGCGGATCTCGGCGTGGCGATCGTTTGCATGCTGTTTCATTACTATTGTCTCCTGTCCTTGGTGTCTTTCTGTCGGAATCATGACGTTGTCATGTGTTGGCAAGTTGCCAGTGCAGGACGAAGGACTCAAGTTCCGGCAGGCCGGCGAGGGATCGGCACAACAGCTTCATCAACTGGGGCTGATGCAGGGGGAGCAAGAACCGGAGTGCGGCGCAGCCGGCCCGGGCGCAGCATGGCGCCATGATCCCGACAAGGAGCCGATCATGAAGCCGACCCAAACCGCCGCGCGCGCCCTGGCCACGCAGTCCGATCCGCGCTGGGCCGCCGTGCTCGGGCGCGACCGCAACGCAACGTTCTATTACTCGGTCGCGACGACCGGGGTGTACTGCAAGCCGTCGTGCGGCGCACGCCCCAGACCCGAGAACGTGGCCTTTCACGCCAGTTGCGATGCCGCCGAAGCCGCCGGATTCCGGCCGTGCAAGCGCTGCCGGCCGCGAAGCCGGCCGGAAGTGCTGCGCCATGCCATCGGCGAATCGCCGCTGGGCGCGGTGCTGCTGGCGCAAAGCGCACAGGGCGTGTGCGCGGTGCTGATCGGCGACGAGCCGGCGCCGTTGCTCGACGATCTACGGCGGCGTTTTCCAACTGCCCGGATCGAAGCCGGCGACGAAACGACGGTGGCGGCGCTCGCGCAGGTGCTGGCGCAGGTCAGCCAGCCGCAGCGCGCCGTTGCCTTGCCGCTCGACGCGCGCGGCACGGCATTCCAGCAGACGGTGTGGCAGGCGCTGCGGCAGATTCCGCCCGGCGAAACGCGCAGCTATGCCGAGCTGGCCCGGGCGATCGGTGCGCCGGCATCGGTCCGCGCGGTGGCCGGTGCGTGCGCCGCCAATCCGCTGGCCGTCGTGGTGCCGTGCCACCGGGTGCTGCGCAGCGACGGCGGGCTGTCGGGCTACCGCTGGGGTGTGGCGCGCAAGCGGGCGCTGCTGGCGGCAGAAGCGGGCAGGACGGAGGCGAGGACATGAATGCGCCGCTGTCGGCCGGGCCGCAACTGCAGGGCATCGACTGGGACCGGGTCGGCGCCGACCTCGATGCGCAAGGCTGGGCGATGCTGCCCGGCCTGCTGTCGCCGGCCGACTGCATGGCGCTGGCCGGCCTGTACGCCGGCGACGCGGGATTTCGCAGCCGCATCGTCATGGAACGGCACGGTTTCGGCCGCGGCGAGTACAAGTACTTCGCCTACCCGCTGCCCGAACCGGTGGCCGGACTGCGTGCCGCGCTGTACCCGCAGCTGGCACCGGTCGCCAACCGCTGGAACGCCGCGATGGGGCTGGACGTTCGCTACCCGGCCGACCATGTGGACTTCATCGCCCGTTGCCACAAGGCCGGCCAGTGCAGGCCGACGCCGCTGTTGCTGCAGTACGGCGCCGGCGACTACAACTGCCTGCATCAGGATCTGTACGGCGAGCACGTGTTTCCGCTGCAACTGGCGATCCTGCTGTCCGAGCCGGGGCGGGATTTCGACGGCGGCGAGTTCGTGCTGACCGAGCAGCGGCCGCGGATGCAGTCGCGCGCCGAGGTCGTGCCGCTGCGGCAGGGCGATGCGGTGGTGTTCGCCGTCAACCAGCGCCCGGTGCAGGGTACGCGCGGCGTCTACCGCGTTGCCATGCGTCATGGCGTCAGCCGGGTCCGCGCCGGGACGCGGCATACTGTCGGCATCATCTTCCACGATGCCCAATGACGCGCCCGACGAGCCATCCGCGATGACCGCCGATCTGTTTGCTGATCTGTTTGACGAGGCCCCGCCCGACTGGCGCGAAGACCTTGCGCCGGGTGCCGTGGTGCTGCGCGGCTTTGCGCTGCCCGTAGTGCCGGCGCTGCTGGCCGGCATCGAAGCGGTCACCGCCAGCGCACCGTTCCGGCATCTGCTCACGCCGGGCGGGCAGACCATGTCGGTGGCGATGAGCAACACCGGCTCGCTCGGCTGGGTCAGCGACCGGCGCGGCTACCGCTACGATGCGATCGACCCGCAAACCGGCCGGCCATGGCCGGCGATGCCGGCGGCGTTCGCGCAACTGGCGCTGGACGCCGCGCGCGAAGCCGGTTTCGACGGCTTCACCCCCCAGGCCTGCCTGATCAACCGCTACGCGATCGGCGCCCGCCTGAGCCTGCATCAGGACAAGGACGAACTCGACTACGACCACCCGATCGTTTCGGTGTCACTGGGCCTGCCGGCGGTGTTCCTGTTCGGTGGCTTCGAGCGCAGCGACAAACAGGCGCGGATTCCGATCGCCCATGGCGACGTCGTTGTCTGGGGCGGGCCGTCGCGGCTGCGCTACCACGGCGTGCAGCCGGTCAAGCCGGGGGTGCATCCGCTGCTGGGCGATGTGCGGATCAATCTGACGTTCAGGAAGGTGCGCTGAGCCGTGCTCGTCGCGCAGGCGGCGGGAATGATGCGCTGGCAAAACGGGACGATGGGCGTAGATTGCGGGCAACCCCAGCGTGAAGTGACCGATGACCCCGCATGCCCAGACCATCCGCTTTTTCCGCGAACGCATTCCGTCCTTCGAATGCGAGCCGGGCTGCCACGATTGTTGCGGGCCGGTAACGACGTCGAGCGAGGAAATGGCCCGGCTGCCGCGCAAGACCTCCGCCGAGCGCGACGCGGCGCTGGCCGAACTCAGCTGCCCGCACCTCGGCCCCAGAGGCTGTCAGGTCTACACCGAGCGGCCGATCATCTGCCGGCTGTTCGGCACCACGCCCAGGCTCGCCTGTCCGCGCGGGCGGCGGCCGGAGTCGATGGTCGACCCAAAGGTCGAGCAGCAGGTGTACGACTTCTTTGCCGCGGTGCGGCACGTGCTGGTGTGATCCCGGCCGGTGTATCGACGCGTCCGGAGCGAAGCCGGGGTGCCCGGCCGGGGGAGGGCCGGATTACAGGTACTTCGGTTCCGGCAGCACCTGCTTGTATACAACCCTGCCGTCGGATTTTTCGCTGCGCATCACGAAGTTGCGGGCGCGGCACAAGGGGCAGCGGAACAGCTCGCCCTGGCCTTCGTTCCTGATCTCGACTTCTTCGGGCTGCCACTGCGCCTCGCAGGCTTGGTTCAGACAGGTAAACATGGCGAGACTCCGGTGTACGGTAAAAGTAGCCGCGCAGGGTAGCATGTTGCTGCGGCTCGCGGCCGTTCACCGCCGACCGCAGGGCGATGTGCCAATTGCCAAGGGAGCGGCCCTGCCGGCAGGGTCGAGCGCCTGGCCGGACACCGGGGCGGGCGTCCGGCATGGCTTGATGGATCAAGCCTTGAACGGCACCAGCCGTTTCGCCACTTGGTCGAAACGCCAGTCCGGCAGCACCGGCAGGCCGTCGGTGAAGGGCGGAAAAGCCTCGCCACGGATCAGCGGTGCGAAGTACTCGCGGCCCGCCTCGGTCAGCCGGTAGCCCTCGGCGTCGAGATAATCGCGCGGCAGCGTTTTCTCCCTGTTGGCGACCTCGGAAAGCGGCACCGCGGCGATGTGCCAGCGGTACGGCGTGGCCGTTTCGCGCACGATGGCGGCCATCACGCTCTTTTGGCCTTCGAGCGCGAAGCCGACCGCGGCCTGGCCGACGGCGATCGCCTGTTCGAGATCGGTGGCGGAGGCGATGTGGCGCGACGCGCGCTGCAGGTAGTCGGGCACCGCCCAGTGCACCTTGGCACCGAGTTTCGCCTTGACCAGATTGGCGAGCACCGGCGCGACGCCGCCGAGCTGGGCGTGGCCGAAGGCGTCGGTGGCGCCGCTTTCGGCGAGGAAGCGGCCCTCGCCGTCGCGGATGCCTTCCGACGCGACGACGACGCAGTAGCCGACGCGCTCGACGGTCTGCGATACCGCAGCAATGAAGCGCGCTTCGTCGAAGGCGATCTCGGGCACCAGGATCAGGTGCGGCGGGGTGTCGGCGTTGGCGGCGGCAAGGCCGGCTGCGGCGGCGGTCCAGCCGGCGTGGCGGCCCATCACTTCCATGATGAAGACCTTGGTCGACGTCGGCGCCATCGAGGCGATGTCGAGCCCGGCCTCGCGCACCGAGGTGGCAATGTACTTGGCGACCGAGCCGAAGCCCGGCGAGCAGTCGGTCAGCGGCAGGTCGTTGTCGATGGTCTTGGGCACGTGCACCGCGGTCAGGTCCAGCCCGCGCGATCGCGCCAGTTCGGCGACCTTGAGGCAGGTGTCGGCCGAGTCGCCGCCGCCGTTGTAGAAGAAGTAGCCGATGTCGTGCGCCTCGAACAGCGCGACCAGCCGGTCGAACTCGGCGTCCTTTTTCAGCTTGTGCCGGCACGAGCCGAAGGCGCCGGCCGGGGTGGTCTGCAGCGACGCCAGTTGTGCATCGGTAAGCGTTGCCGCGTCGATCAATGCCTCGTTCAGCGCGCCGAGAATGCCGTTGCGGGCGAGGAACAGCGTGCCGATGCGATCGGGGTGCCGGCGCACGGCGTCGATCACGCCCCAGGCCGAAGCGTTGATGACCGGGGTGACGCCGCCGGACTGGGCGTACAGCGCGTTGCGCGGGCGCGTGGATGCGGGCATGAGGATCTCCATCAGGCAGTTCGCGGTCGGGTCGAATCGCGCACGATCAGTTCGCCCGAGAGGGCGACGACGCGGCGCGACAGCGTGGGTTCGTGGATGCGGTTCATCAGCATGCGCATCGCGGTGTCGCCGATGTCGTACGTCGGCTGGCCGATCACGGTCAGCGCCGGTTCGACGAGCTCGGTCCATGCCTCGTTGTCGATGCCGGCGAGCGCGATGTCGTCGGGAATGCGCAGCCCGCGCTGGCGGATCGCGCGCATTGCGCCGAGCAGCGTCAGGCCGTTGCTGGCGATCAGTGCCTCGGGCGCGTTGCCGGCGGCCAGCCAGTCGCCGACACACTGCTGCGCCGCATCCATGCTCGGCACCAGCCGGCGCGCATCGGGCGTCAGGCCGTGGCGGTGCATCGCGGCAACGTAGCCGTCGTGCCGCGCCTGGCCGGTGGCGCTGGTGTTGCCGAACAGCCCGCCGATGCGGCGGTAGCCGCTGGCGACGAGGTGGTCGACCAGCTTGTCGAGCGCCTCGTGGTTGTTCAGCGCCACGCAGTCGGCGTCGCCCAGCGCACGGTCGATGGTGATCAGTGGAAAGTCGAACGTCGTGCCGGCGATGGCCGCGCCGGCCGACAGCGTCGGCGAGAAGATCACGCCGCCGACCTGTTCCTCCTGCATCAGCCGCAGATACATCGCCTCCTTGGCCGGGTCCTCGTCGCTGTTGCACAGCAGCACGCGGATGCCTTCGCGGTACGCCGCGTCCTCGATCGCGCGGCTGACCGCGGTGAAGAAGGGGTTGCGGATGTCGGCGACGATCAGCCCGATCGTCTGCGACTGCTTCGAGCGCAGCCGCCGCGCCTGCAGGTTGGGCCGGTAGCCGAGCGCCTCGGCCGCGGCGAGCACTTTCTGCCGGGTCTGTTCGTTGACGAGGCCGTTGTCGGCCAGCGCCCGCGATACGGTGGCGAGCGAGAGTCCCGATGCGGCAGCGACGTCCTTGATGCTGGGTTTCATGGCCATGAATCGATAATAAGCTGAAAACGTTTTCTGCAAATCTATCAGTGTCGTGCCGGATTGGCTAGCGCCGGCTGGCTGCATTTCGTCGGTATCCGCTGCGAGACAACGCCTTTCATCGGCTACCCGCACCATTCATGCGCGGAAAAGCGGCGTATTTGCTGGTCTGCAGCCGTTGATGCACCACGATGAAGGTCGCTTCTGGTGCATCAAGGGTGTAACCCGTATTGACGTGACTACTGAAAACGTTTTCAAATTGTTGCGTCATCCGACAGGAGTCTCCGACATGGCATTACTGCTCACCCCGGCGCTGGTGCGACTGAACGCCAGCCCGGCCGACAAGAAGGCGGCGATTGCCGAAGTGGCCGCGCTGCTGGCCGAGGCGGGGTTCATCGACCCGGCCTATGGCGACAGCATGCTGGCGCGCGAGGACCAGGCGAACACCTATCTGAGCCACGGCGTGGCGATTCCGCACGGCATCCCGAAAGACCGGCACCTGGTCAAGCAGACCGGCATCGCCGTGCTGCAGGTGCCGGCCGGCGTGGCGTGGATGGGCGGGGAGAAGGCGCGCTTCATCGTCGGCATCGCCGCACAGAACGACGAACACATCGCCGTGCTGCGCCGGCTGACCCGGCTGCTCGGCGACGAGGCGCGGCTGGAAAAACTGTTCGCGACCGGCGACGTGAACGAGATCGTCGCCGCGCTGGCCGACGAGGCGGCGCCGGCGGTCGCACCCGGCGGCGCACAGGCTCTGGCGCAGGATTTCGCACTGAAGGCCGAGATCGTGCTCGATTACCCGACCGGCCTGCACGCGCGGCCGGCCAGCGGCTGGGTGAACACGGCCAAGCGCTTTTCCTCGCAGATCCGCGTTCGTCACGGCAGCGAGGTCGCCAACGTCAAGAGCATGGTGTCGCTGCTGCAGCTCGGACTCGAGTGCGGCGCCAGGCTGACGATCTCGGCCGAAGGCGACGACGCCGGCGATGCGATCGCCGCGCTGTGCGCGACGATCGCCGAGTTGAGCCATTCCGAAAAGGCCAATGCGCCGGCCGGCGCCGTCGCCAGCCCCGCACGCGTCAATCCGGTTCGGGCGGGTGCCGCCCGCGCCGAGCCGGTCCGGGACGACCCGCTCGCCGCCGGCAGGGCGCTGGAGCTGGCCTTGCGGCGCGTCGAAGGCCGTCTGGCGCGCGATGCCGCCAGCCCGCTGACCGATGCCGTGACGCGCGAAGTGATCGCGCGGCGGCAGGCCTACCTCGGCCACCTGCCGCTGCTGCGCCGGGCATCGGCGCTGCTGCTGTCCGGCCGGCACGTTGCCGACGCGTGGCGCGAAGCGGTCAGCGACACCGTGCAGGCCGTTGCCCCGGCCGGGCAGCCCGATCTGCAGGCGCTGGGCGAGCAGGTGCTGCTGGCGCTGAAGCAGAAGCCGGTGGTGACGGTGACGTGCAACCCGGCGATCGACCTGACCGTGACGCTGTCGGCGCTGCGCGCCGGCGAAGTGAACCTCGCGCTCGATGCCGGCCGCAACGCCGGCGGCAAGGGCATCAATGTGGCCACCTGCCTGGCCGATTACGGCCTTGCGGTGACGGTGACCGGCTTTCTGGGCCGGGACAACGCGCCGGTGTTCGAGCGCCTGTTCGACGACAGGGGGCTGGCCAACCGGATGGTCGGCGTCGACGGCGAGACACGGATCAACATCAAGCTGGTCGACGAGCAGTGCCGGCAGACGACCGACCTGAACCTGCCGTCGTTCAGCGTCGATGCCGATGCGCAGCAGGCGCTGGAACGCGAGCTCGACACGCTGGCCGGCAACGCGTCGTGGGTGGTGCTGTCGGGCAGCCTGCCGATCGGCGTGCCGGCCGGTTTCTACCGTTTCATCACCGCACTGATGCATGCGCAGGGCGTGCGGGTGGCGCTCGACACCAGCGGCGAGGCGCTGCGCGCCAGCCTGTCGGGCACGGCGTCGGCGGCGCTGCCGGATCTCGTCAAGCCGAACCGCCGCGAGCTCGAACAATGGGCCGGCCGCACCCTGCCGACGCTCGCCGATGTCGTCGCCGCCGCGCAAGAACTGCAGCAGCGCGGCATTGCACAGGTGGTCGTGTCGCTCGGCGAGGAGGGCGCGCTGCTGGTCGAGGCCGACGCGGCCCGGCTGGCCGTGCCGCCGACGCTGGCCGCCGGCAGTACCGTCGGCGCCGGCGACGCACTGGTCGCCGGCCTGATCGCCGCACAGCTCGAAGGCCGGCACGGCGACGACGTCCTGCGGCGCGCGGTCGCCTGCGCCAGCGCCAAGCTGGCCGTCGTCGGCCCGGCGCTGCCGGCGCAGGCCGACATCGACGCGATTGCCGCGCGGGTAACGATCCGCCGCATCGACCTTCAATCCAGCCGTGCGCCCGCCGCACACGCCGCCGAGGAGTGAACACCATGTCCCAGAACATTGTTGCCGTGGTCGCCAGCCGCGACGGCCTGACCCAGCCGCTGATGGCCGCCGAGGCGCTGGCAAGCGCCGCCGGCGGATTGAAACTGGCGCTGCGCATCGAGATCCGCAACCGCCTTGGCGTGCAGGACGGCCTGAACGGCGACGAGTTGCGCGGTGCGCAAGGCGTGATCATTGCCGCCGATGACGACGTCGATCTGGCGCCGTATCAGGGCAAGCAGATTTACAAGGTCGGCCTGGCCGAAGCGATCAGCCAGCCCGATACGGTGCTCGGGCGGATCGTGCCCGCCGCAGCCACAGCCGCAGCCACAGCCACAGCCGCAGCCGCAGCCGCAGCCGCAGCCGCAGCCGCCGACGTGACGGCGCAGCCGGCCACGAAGGTGCTGAAGATCGTCGCGATCACCTCGTGCCCGACCGGTATCGCGCACACCTTCATGGCGGCCGAAGGCTTGCAGACCGCCGCCGCCAAGCTCGGCCACGAGATCCATGTCGAGACACAGGGCTCGGTCGGCGCGCAGACCCCGATGAGTGCCGCACAGGTTCTCGAGGCCGATCTGGTGATCATTTCCGCCGACGCCCAGGTCGACCTGAGCCGCTTTGCCGGCAAGCGCGTGTTCGAGACCGGCACCAAGGGCGCGATCAACAACGGGGAGAAACTGATCGAGGACGCGATCGCCAGGGCGACGGTGCAGGGCACGGCGAAAGCCGGCCTCGCCGACGAAGCGGCCGAGGCCAAGAAGGCGCGCAACAATTTCAGCGGGCCGTACAAACACCTGATGACCGGGGTGTCGTTCATGCTGCCCTTCGTTGTTGCCGGCGGCCTGCTGATCGCCGTGGCGTTCGCGCTCGGCGGCATCTACGCCTTCGACGACGCGCACAAGGGCACGCTGGCGTGGACGCTGTTCCAGATCGGCGCCAAATCGGCGTTCGCGCTGATGATTCCGGTGCTCTCGGGCTATATCGCCTACTCGATCGCCGACCGGCCCGGCATCACGCCCGGGATGGTCGGCGGCATGCTCGCCGGCGCGATCGGTGCGGGTTTCCTCGGCGGCATCATCGCCGGTTTCCTCGCCGGCTACGTCACCTTGCTGCTCAACCGCCACATCCGGCTGCACCGCAATCTGGAAGGGCTGAAGCCGGTGCTGATCCTGCCGCTGCTGGCGACGCTGATCGTCGGCCTCTTGATGATGTACGTCGTCGGCGAGCCGGTGGCCGTGGTGCTGCACGCGATGGAAAACTGGCTCAAGGGCATGCAGGCCGGCAGCGCGCTGGCGCTCGGCGCGATCATCGGCGCAATGATGGCGTTCGACATGGGCGGGCCGGTCAACAAGGCGGCGTATGCATTCAGCGCCGGGCTGATCGCCAGCCACATCTACACGCCGATGGCCGCGGCGATGGTCGCCGGCATGACGCCGCCGCTGGGCATTGCGCTGGCGTGCTGGCTGTTCAGGAACCGCTTCACCGCGGAAGACCGCGATGCCGGCAAGGCCGCCGCGGTGCTGGGGATCGCGTTCATCACCGAAGGCGCGATCCCGTTCGCCGCGCGCGATCCGCTGCGGGTGATCCCGTCGTGCATGCTCGGTTCGGCCGTCGCCGGGGCGATCTCGCTGTCGGCCGGCGCCGAACTCAAGGTGCCGCACGGCGGCGTGTTCGTGCTGCCGATCCCGAACGCGATCACCCACCTCGGGATGTATCTGGTCGCGCTGGCCGCCGGTACCGTCGTCACCGCGCTGGCGCTGTGGGTGCTGAAAAAGCCGGTCCGGACCGCCGCGGCCTGAACGTCGTGCAATGAAAACGGGGCGCTTCGGCGCCCCGTTCTGCGTCATGACGTGGCCGGAACGGTTACGGGATCGGTGTCGCCGGGACCGGCTGGTCGATGTAGAACAGGCCGTGGAAGGAATTGAAGATCGGCCAGTCGATGTCCATGTAATTGAACGGGCGCGCGTAGATCGACCACGCCCAGTCGGGCACGTTCTTGCGCTGCTTCAGGTCGATGAAGGCCATCGGCAGGCCCGCCGCGCGCCATTCGGCCTCGATCAGCCCGGCACGCGGAGCCGGAATCTCGCTGACCGTACTGTTGTCCATATTGCGCACGGTGCCGGCATGGCCGACGAAGCCGGCGAGATAGGTATCCTTCTGGCCGAAATGCTGGATGACGAAGTCGCCGAGCGTGTAGCCCCAGAACGCACCGGCATGGTAGTTGTGCGCCCACACGACCAGTTTCTTGCCGGCGTAGAACTTGTCGGCGAGCCAGGCGATGTTCTGCGCAGCCTGCTGGTCGCGCGCGGCCCAGAACGGAACATCGCCGTTGTAGATGCTCCACTGTTCGCTGGCAGCGGCACGGATGCTGGCGACCTGCAGGCGCCAGAAGCCCGGCGAGTCGAACATCCGGCCGCTGGCGGCAACGCTGTCGTCGAACTCGGCGAGCAGCACCGGCGTCAGGTCGATCAGCGCCTGCTTGTCCGCATCGCTCGGCGGGCCGTTGAAGTTGTCCACTACAACGGCCTGCGCCGCGCGGACATAGGCCTGCCAGCGCGGATCGGCCAGTGACGGCGACTGCCGTGCGGCAAGGAAGCGCTCGAGATCGGGCAGCAGCCGGTTGATCGATTCGAGCCCGGCGTGCGGCGTGTCGTAGCTGGCGAGGATCAGCGGGCGCTTGCTGGTGCGCTGGCTGTCGACGTACTCGAGCACGCCGCGGCCTTCCTTGGTGCGCGAGTACATGTAGAAGATGCGGCCCGGCGCCTGATCGGCGATCTTGCCGCCGGCCTGTGCGTAGTCCCACAGCGCGGTGCCGTCGACCATGCCGCTTTCGATCAGCAGCACGTCGAAGCCTTTTTTCTTGTGCAGGTACTGGACGATACGGTTCTTCAGCTCGAACACATTGCCTTCGCCGTGACTCTGCTCGCCGATCAGCACGATGCGGGCGTCGCCGATCGCCTTGCCGAAGGCGCCAAGGTCGGCGTAGTCGGGATAGGCGGGGCTGGTGCTGATGATCTGGGTGTTGTTGGCCTCGAGCCACTGGCCCGGCGTCATGCCGGCGCGGGCGCCGGCGTACAGACCCAGGGTCAGCAAGGCCGCATACAAGGCGTGTTGCAGTTTCATGCTCGTTTCCTGTTCGGAATGGAAAAGAGTCGTGATTATTTATTCATCTCAGATTTCTTGTTGCTGATTGTATTTGCCTGAATTGTGATTGTTGTTTGTAAGTGAATCAGGGCCGACCGCCACGTGCGGTCATTCCGCGTACAGCGTCTTGACGATGTCCTCGATCGGCACGTCCTCGATCACCAGATCGTGAATGCCCAAGGTCTCGTCGGCCCAGCGGACGAAAGCGGGCAGGCTGAGCCGGCTGGTGTCGAGTTCGAGCAAGGCACGGTTGTCGCCGATGCGTTCGAGCACGGTGACGCCGGGGTAGGCGAGGTCGCCGGTCGGCGTCCTGCTGGCGATGCGGACGCGCTTGGTCTGGCCGACGCTGCACTGCAGCGCCGCCATGTCGCCGTCGAAGACGACGCTACCGTGGTTGATGACGATCACGCGCCGGGCCAACTGTTCGATGTCGTCGAGATCGTGCGTGGTCAGGATGAAGGTCGTGCCGCGCGCGTTCATCTCGCGGATGAAGCCGCGGATCTTTTCCTTGGCCATCACGTCGAGGCCGATGGTCGGTTCGTCGAGAAAGACGACCTTGGGCTCGTGCAGCATCGCCATGATGAATTCGCACTTCATCCGCTCGCCCAGCGACAATTGCCGCGTCGGTTTGCGGATCTGCTCGCCGACGTCGAGCAGCGTTACCAGCTTCTGCAGCGTGTGCCCGAAACGCACCGGATCGAGCCGGTAGATCGCCTTGTTCATGTGGAAGGCGTCGAGCGGCGGGATGTCCCACATCAGCTGCGACTTCTGGCCGAACACGGCGCCGATGTGCGCAACATAGCGCTTGCGGTCGTGCCACGGCGTCATGCCGAGCACGCTCGCTTCGCCGCCGCTCGGATACAGCACGCCGGTGAGCATTTTCAGCATCGTCGATTTGCCGGCGCCGTTGGGTCCGAGGAAGCCGACGATCTCGCCGGCGCCGATCGCGAACGAAATGCCGCGCACCGCGTCGACCTGCCGGGTCTTGCGCCAGAACACGCTTTTCAGCGTTTCGGCAAAGGTCGATCCGCGCTCGAACGTGGTGTAGGTCTTGCGCAGCGCCCGCACGCTGATGATCGGTTCGACCGCGAGGTCGATCGCCTGTCTGTCCACTTCAACCTCCCGCGCTGGCGTAGCGCGCCAGCATCAAGCGCCACAGGCCGGTCACGGCCAGAACAAAAAACACCGCGCAGGCAACGGCCAGCGGCAGCGCCGGATCGGGCCGGCCCAAAAGCGTGGCGGCCGGCAGGTAGCCGAGCACCGACACCGGAATCACCCAGGTCAGCCAGCCGAGCGCGCTGCGCGTGAAAATGCCGTGCGGATACAGTGCAAACGCCGATACCGCATCGAAGATCTCTTGCAGCCGGCTGTTGCCGATCCAGACGAAGCTCAGGCAGGTCATCAGCAGCGCGAAGCCGAACAGCGTCAGCGCCGCCAGCAGCAGCAACAGCGCAAAGCCGGCCATCGCCGCGCTGCCGCCGATGGCGACGTTCGGCAGCGCGTAGCAGAACAGCACAATGCCGCCGAGCAGCTTGCCGGTGTCTTCGGGCTGGAAGCTGTGGCCGAGCAGCAGCAGCAGGGTCGATCGGGGCTTGAGCAGCAGCAGCTCGAACGTGCCTTCGCGCACCAGCTCGGTCGTGGTCCAGATCATGCCGAAGCAGAATGGAAACGCGATGCCCTTGGCGATCAGGAAGGTCGCCTGCAGCAGCAGTGCCTCGTCGCGCTGCCAGCCGCTGAAGCCGGCGCCGTGCTGGTAGACGAGCAGCGTGGTCAGCGGCACGACCAGATCGGCGAGCAGCATGATGATCATGCTGATGGCGAGGTCGGCGCGGTCGGTCATCCGCGCGGCGAGCGCGCCGCGCAGCAGGCAGGCATAGACGGCGAGGCCATCGCGCAGGCGAGCGATCATGCGCCGGCCGCGCTGAAACGGCGCACGCCCAGCCGCCACAGCAGCTCGGACAGGCCCCACATCAGTGCGGCCATCAGCGCCTGGCAGCCGACGATTTCGGGAATGCTCAGGCTGATCCCCGCCAGCTCGTAGTGGCCGAGCAGCACCTGGACCGGCACATAGGTGATGAACTGGAACGGCAGGAAGAACAGCAGCTGCTGCACCGCGTGCGGGAACAGTGCCAGCGGCAGGAACACGCCGGCGCACACGTCGCGCAGGAAACCGATCAGCCGGCGCACGCCGACGGTGCGCGTGAGCCAGAACGCCAGCGTGCCGACGCAGTAGTTGACGAGGAACATGATGAGGAAACCGAGCGCCAGCGAGAGCACAAACCAGCCGGTGCTGGCCGGCACGAGCCGGATCGAAAACACCAGCCACAGGATCAGCCAGATCGGCAGCGCTTCCATCCAGAAACCCAGGCAGCGGTGGCCGAGCTTTTGCGACAGTGCGAAGCCGCGGTGCGACATCGGCCGCAGCAGCACGGTCAGGAAACGCCCGCTGCGGATCAGCATCTGCAGGTTCCAGTCGGCAAAGTCGAACACCAGGATACCGACGATCAGCATCGCGCCGTAATAGGTCATCAGCGCGTTGCGGTCATAGCCACCGATCGTCCCGCCGTCGGCGAGCAGCGCCTGCCAGATCACCACCTGGACCAGAAAGTACGTCGGGCCGATGAACAGCGAAATCAGCATGTGCGAGCGGTACGCCGCCCATTCCTGATAGGTTGCGTAGGCGATGGCGCGGGTGCTGCGCCATGCGGCCGGCAGCCGGTTCAACGCAGCCCCGACCAGATGATGCCGCGCGGCGCGATCACCGCTTCCTGCGACCAGCCCGGGTTGTTCGGCACCATGTAGGCGACGACCAGCCCCTCGCTCGGGTCGATATACAGCGCGCTGTGGCCGTAGCCTTCGTGCGCGTAGCTGCCGGGGCTGACCAGACCGTAGTTGCTGTGGGTCTGCACGCCCAGGCCGTGCTCGAGCGACTTGTACCTGGCACCCCAGTAGTACGACTCGGTGTTCGGCGGCAGCCAGTTGCGCGTCATCGCCTCGACCGACTTGCGGGAGAGGATGCGTGCGCCGTCGAGTTCGCCCATGTTCAGCATGGCCTGGCCGAGCCGGAACAGGTCGGCCAGCGTCGAGTACATGCCGCCGGCGGCTTGCGGAATCCCGTGCAGCGGCGCGCGCCGTTGCAGCTGTTCGAGCTGGAAATCGTTGGTCACGCAGACGTCGTCGAGGCGCGATTCGGCAACGAAAAAGCACGAGTCCTTCATCCCGAGCGGCTTGAGGATGCGGTCTTCGACGTAGGCTTCGAACGTCTGCCCCGCAACGCGCGCGACGATTTCGCCGAGGATCACGTAGCCGATCGAGCTGTAGCTGCTGCGGGTGGCCGGCTCGTACTCGGTCGGCCCGGCCAGCGCCGCGGTGATCCAGTTGTCCTTGACGCGGCCGGCGAACCACTCGTGCGGATACGGTTCGCCGTAGAAATTCGCCTCGGCCTGCAAGCCCGAACAGTGGGTCAGCAGGTGCCAGACCTGGATCTGGTTGTGCCTGGGATTCTGTATCTCGGGAATGTGCGTACAGGCGAACGTCTCGAGGCAGAGCCGGCCCTGTTCGACCAGTTGCATCACCGCAATCGCGGTGACCATCTTGGTGATCGAGTACACCTTGCGGATCGAGTCGGGCAGGAAATCGCCGTGTGCCGGCGTTTCGCGCAACTGCCCGAGCGAGCGGTGCGCGAACACCTTGCCGTGCCGCGCCAGCAGGTAGGACGCGGCCTGGATCGTCCCGGCCTGCAGCAGCCGGCGGAAGTGGCCGTCGAGTTCGTCGAGCTTGGCCGGATCGAAACCGGCGTCGCGCGGGCTGGTCTGGGTCGGGCCGAGGTGCAGCGGGTATTCGGCGGGCATGCGGTGATCTCCTGATGTTTTGCTGTCGGCTTTTATATTGAAAAGCTTACTTGAATATTTGATTCAATGGTGTATGCATTGCCTTTGTCAGCCAGCGCCGGGCCGTTTTTACGCCGTTTTTATGCCGCATCCGTGCATCTTTGCGCGCTTTTGACGCGCGGCTCCCTAAAGTGGCGACGTGTCCATCACCAAGAGCGACGCCATGCAGCCTGTAGCCATCTGCCGCCACGACGCGGCGCAAGGTCCCGGTCACCTGATCGATTTCTTCGATGCGCATGCGATCCCGTGGCGGCTGTTCGCCGTCGACGCCGGCGAGACGCCGCCGACCCGCGCCGGCGACTACAGCGGCGTGGTCATCCTCGGCTCGCCGGCCAGTGTCAACGACGGGCTGAGCTGGATGCGCCGCGAAGAAGCCCTGCTGCGCGATGCGCTGCGGCTCGAGCGGCCGATACTCGGTCACTGCTTCGGCGGCCAGCTGCTCGCCAAGACGCTCGGCGCCCGCGTGCGCCGCAACAGCGTGCCGCACATCGGCTGGGGCAGGGTGCTGGTGACGCGCTTTGACGAAGCCGCCGAGTGGTTCGGCGCCCGGCGCGAGCTTGAGCTGTTCCACTGGCATTTCGACACCTTCGAGATCCCGCGCGGCGCCAAGCGCGTGCTGTTCGGCAGCTACTGCATGAACAAGGGTTTCGCGATCGGCCCGCATCTGGGGCTGCAGTCGCACCTCGAAGTCACCGCCGACAGCGTGCGGCTGTGGTGCCGCAACGACGGTGACGAAATCCGCCGCAACGTCTCGGCGTCGGTGCAGTCCGAAGCCGAGATACTGACGAATCTCGACGCCCGCGTGACCGCGCTGCACCGGTTGGCGGACCGCGTCTACGGCCGCTGGGCGCAGCACCTGCCCGGCTGGCACCGCATCGTCGTCCCGGTCCGGCCGCATACCCGGCCGCGTGGCGGCGAAAGCTGGGGCGAGCGGCTGATGCATGCCTGAGAACAGGCTCTGACACCGGCCGAGCATAGAATGAACCCATTTCACCGCAGTCCCGACCACCACTGATGCCGACCGACCAACGCCCCGACCCAGACCAACTGCTGGCCGAACTCAAGGCCGACGAGGCGCGCGCGCAGCGCGGCCACCTGAAAATCTTCTTCGGCGCCAATGCCGGCGTCGGCAAGACCTACGCGATGCTCTCGCAGGCACGCGCGCAGGCGGAGCAGGGCATCGACGTCGTCGCCGGCCTGATCGAGACGCACGGCCGGCGCGAAACCCAGGCGCTGCTCGACGGCCTGCCGGTGCTGCCGCGCCGCGCCATTCCGTACCAGGGCCGCACGCTGTCCGAGTTCGACCTCGATGCGGCGCTTGCGCGCGCGCCGGCCCTGCTGCTCGTCGACGAACTCGCGCACAGCAACGTTCCCGGCAGCCGCCACCCGAAGCGCTGGCAGGACATCGACGAGCTGCTCGCCGCCGGCATCGACGTCTACACGACGGTCAACGTCCAGCACCTCGAAAGCCTCAACGACGTCGTCGGCCAGCTGACCGGCGTGCGCGTGCGCGAGACGGTGCCCGACCATGTGTTCGACGCCGCCGACGATGTCGTGCTCGTCGACCTGCCGCCCGACGAACTGCTCGGCCGGCTCGCCGAGGGCAAGGTCTATCTGGCCGAGGCGGCGAGCCGGGCGCGCGAGCATTTCTTCCGCAAGTCCAACCTGATCGCGCTGCGCGAACTGGCCTTGCGCCGCACCGCCGAGCGCGTCGACGCCGAGCGCCAGAACAGCGGTACGCCGACGTCGGAAGGGCGGGTCATGGTCGTGCTGCCGCGCTGCGCCCAGCCCGACAAGCTGGTGCGGCTGGCCGCTAGGCTGGCCGGACGCCTGAAGACCGAGTGGTTTGCGGTGCTGGTCGAGTCGCCGGCACTGGCGCGCGACACGGCGATGCGCGCCCGGCTGTTCGCGGCGCTGAAGTTTGCCGAGTCGCTTGGCGCCGAGACAGCCACGCTGGCCGGACGCGAAGTCGCCGATGCGGTCGCCGCCTATGCGCGCGAGCACGACGTCGGCACGGTCATCATCGGCGAGCGGCCGCGGCGCTGGCGGCCGGGGCTGGCGGCCAGGCTGCTGGCCAGCGCGCCGGGCCTGGCCGTGCAGGAGATCCGTGTCGATGCACCCGCACGCAGCGCCGGGAGCGGGCTGAACATCGGCCAGCGCCAGCGCGGGCTGATCGCTGCGCTCGCCGGTTGCGCGGTCACCTCGGCGCTGATGATGCCGCTGTCGAAAATGATCGCGCTGCCGAACGTGGTGATGCTCTACCTCGTCTCGGTGCTGCTGGTGTCGGTCCGCTTCGGCCGCACCGCCGGCGCGACCTCGGCGCTGCTCAGCGTCGCCGCTTTCGATTTCTTCTTCGTCCCGCCGACGTGGTCGTTCAGCGTTTCGGATACCCAGTACCTGCTGACTTTCGCGGTGATGCTCGGCGTGGCGCTGACCATCAGCCAGCTCTCGGCGCGGCTGCGCTTCCAGGCCGATGCGGCGATGCGGCGCGAGCGCCGTACCGCTGCGCTGCACGAGCTGTCGCAGGCACTGTCGGCGGCGCTGACGCACGAGCAGGTCGTCGAAATCGCGCTGGCGCAGCTTGCGCCGCGGGTCGACGCCGACGTCGGGCTGGCGCTGCCGAGCCGCGTGGAGCGACTCTCGCACGTCGGCGGCGGCCCGGTCGACCTTGCCGTTGCCGACTGGGTGTTCCGGCACGGCCAGCCGGCCGGGCGCGGTACCGGCACGCTGCCGGCGTCGCCGGCGTACTACCTGCCGCTGGCGGCGCCGGTGCGGGTGCGCGGCGTGCTGGCGCTGACACCGCGCGGCGACTGGCAGCCGGGGCCCGAGAACGAGCGCTTCCTGTCGACGTGCGCGGCGCAGATCGCGCTGGCGCTTGAGCGCGTGCACTTCGTCGAGGTCGCGCAGGAGGCGCTGGTGTCGATGCAGGGCGAGCAGCTGCGCAACAACCTGCTGTCGACGATCTCGCACGACCTGCGCACGCCGCTGACGGTGCTGCACGGGCTGGCGAGCGCACTGGCTGCGCAGCCGCTCGACGCGACCTCGCACTCGCTCGCCGGCCAGCTGGTCGACGAGACCGGACGGATGAACGAGCTCGTCGCCAACCTGCTCGACATGGCCCGGCTGCAGTCGGGCGAAGTCCGGCTGCGGCGCGACTGGCAGTCGATCGAGGAGGTCGTCGGCGGCACGGTGCGCGCGATGGGCGGCCGCCTGGGCGCGCATGCGCTGAAGCTCGAGCTGGCCGCCGACCTGCCGCTGGTCGAGTTCGACGCGGTGCTGATCGAGCGCGTGCTCGTCAACCTGCTCGACAACGCCGCCAAGTACACGCCGGCCGGCAGCACGATCACGCTGGCCGCCCGGGTCGAGCCGGGCAGCCTGCTGCTGACGGTTGCCGATGACGGGCCGGGGCTGCCGGCCGGGCAGGAGGAAACGCTGTTCGCCAAGTTCAGCCGCGGCAGCGCCGAGGGCAATATCGGCGGCGTCGGCCTCGGGCTGGCGCTGTGCCGCGCCATCGTCCATGCCCACGGTGGTACCATCGCCGCGGCCAATGACGGCGGTGCCGTCTTCACCGTCCGCCTGCCGCGCCGGCCGCCGCCGCCGCCGCCGGCAAGCGACATGCCGCCGGAAGCCACCTGATGCCGCCCGGATCAACCCTGCTGCCGGAAACCGCCTGATGTCCGACCCGAGATCGACCCCGCCGACCATCGTCGTCATCGAAGACGAGGCGCAGATCGCCCGCTTCGTCTCGCTGGCGCTCGAGGGCGAGGGCATGCTCGCGCATGCCGCCGGCAGCGTCCGCGACGGGCTGATCGCCGCCGGCACGCGCCAGCCCGATCTGGTGATCCTCGACCTGGGCCTGCCCGACGGCGACGGCATCGCGCTGATCCGCGAACTGCGGGCATTTTCCGAGGTGCCGGTGCTGGTGCTGTCGGCGCGCAGCCAGGAGTCCGACAAGGTCGCCGCGCTCGACGCCGGCGCCGACGATTACCTGACCAAGCCCTTCGGCGTCGCCGAACTGATGGCACGGGTGCGCGTGCTGCTGCGGCGGCATGCCAGGCAGGACGCATCGAGCCGCGACGGCAAGGTGACGATCGGCGACGTCGAGGTCGACCTCGTCGGCCGCGAACTGAAGCGCGGCGGCGAGGCGCTGCACCTGACGCCGATCGAGTACCGGCTGCTGGCCGTGCTGATCCGCCACGCCGGCAAGGTGCTGACGCACCGGCAGCTGTTGCTCGAAGTCTGGGGGCCGGCCTATGTCGAGCACAGCCACTACCTGCGCATCTATATGGGCCACCTGCGGCAGAAGCTCGAGGCCGATCCGGCACAGCCGCAACACCTGCTGACCGAGACCGGTGTCGGCTACCGGCTGGTGCTCGCATAATCTACGTCAATATCGACGTACGTCGTGATTGACTCGTTTGTTTTCATGCAAACACGAGTCTATAGTGACGTACGTCAATTTTGTCGTGGAGTTGTTCATGAAGGCGAATCCCGGCGGGCAACTGGCCCCGGATCAGGTCGTCGGCCGCGGGCGGCTGATCGCGCGGCTGTGGGACGCACTCGAGCGCCAGAGCCTCGTGCTCACTGCCGAAAGGCGGATGGGCAAGACCAGCATGGTCAACAAGATGCGCGCCGAGCCGAAGCCGGGTTTCCACCCGGTCTACCGCGATCTCGAAGCCATCTCGACCGCGAACGAGTTCGCCGCGCAGGTGTACCGCGACGTCGAGGCGGTGTGCTCGACCGGCAAGCGCGTCACCGAGAAGGCCCGGGCCTTTCTCGCCCAGCTCGGCGGCGCGGAGGCGGCCGGCGTCAGGCTGCCCGAGCTGAAGGGCGATTCGTGGAAGCGGCTGCTGGAAAGCACGCTCGAGGACGCAGCCGAACAGATGGGCGAGCGGCGGCTGGTGTTCTTCTGGGACGAGCTGCCGCAGATGCTGCTGAACATTGCCCGTTCTGAGGGCGAGGCGAGCGCGACGGCGATCCTCGATACGCTGCGGGCGCTGCGCCAGAGCCATCCGGCGCTGCGCATGGTGTTCACCGGCTCGATCGGCCTGCACAACGCGATCTCGACATTCAAGCTGGCCGGCTACGCCAATGCGCCGATCAACGACATGCTGCAGGTCGAGGTGCCGCCGCTCGATCCCGCCGACGCGACGATGCTGGCGAGCCGGCTGCTGCAGGGCGAGCAGGTCCCGGTCAGCGGCGAGACCGCTGCGGTCGCTGCCGCAATCGCAAACCGCGTCGACCATGTGGCGTTCTACATCCACCACATGGTCAGCCGCTGCAAGGACCGCGGCGGGCCGATCGCCGTGGCCGACATCGATGTGCTGATCGGCGAGGTGCTGACCGCGGCCAACGACCCGTGGAGCCTGCGCCACTACCGCGAACGGCTCAGTGCCTATTACAGCCCGGCCGAGGTGACGCTGGCGCTGCTCATCCTCGACACCGTCGCGGTCGCCGCCGCGCCGCTGTCACTGGCGACGCTGCACGGCTTGCTGCAAAGCCAGGCGCCGGTCGACAGGGAAACCTGCCGCACGATGCTGGCACGGCTGGTCCAGGACCATTACCTCGGTCGCGATGCGGCCGGCCACTACCGCTTCGGCCTGGCCTTCGTCGGCCGCTGGTGGCGCTTCGACCGGGGGCTGTGATGGCGCTGGTCTCGCACTTCACCCCGAGCCTGATGGCGCCGGAGGCGCTCGAAGCCATCCTGGTACAGCGGCACGCACTGCTCGACGATCTCGTCGAGCGCGTCGACGCCAGCGCTGCCGGCGACGCCAAGACGCACACGCTGCTCGTCGGCCAGCGCGGCATGGGCAAGACCCACCTGATCACCATGCTCTACCATCGCGTCCGCCAGCAGCCCGGGCTCGATCGGCATCTGCGTATCGCCTGGCTCAAGGAGGACGAGTGGGGCGTCGATTCGTATCTGGCGCTGTTGCTGGCGATTCTCGCCGCGCTCGATCACGAATACCCGGGTCTGATCGACGCGCAACGGCGCGCCGACCTGTTCGAACACGGCGCGGCCGATGCAGAAGGCCTGGCCGAACGGCTGCTGCTCGACGCGCTCGGCGAATGCACGCTGCTGCTGCTGGCCGAGAACCTCGACCAGCTGTTCGACGGGTTCGGCGAGCCGGGGCAGCAGCGGCTGCGCGCACTGGTGCAGAACAGCCGCCGCGTCTGCATCGTCGCAAGCACCCCGGCGCTGTTCGCCGGCGTCTCGAACCACAAGCTGCCGTTCTACGGCTTCTTCCGCACCCAGCACCTGCGCGGCCTCAGCGTCGACGAAGCCGGCGAGCTGCTCTCCCGCATCGCACAACTGCACGGCGATACCGCGCTGGTCGCCGCGCTGGCGTCGCCGGCCGGCCGTGCGCGGCTGCGCGCGCTGCATCATCTGGCCGGCGGCAATGCGCGGCTCTACGTGGTGTTCTCGCAATTCGTCACCGCCGACAATATCGACACGCTGGCGCTGCCGTTCATGCGCACGCTCGACGAGTTGACGCCGTACTACCAGGCCAGGATGCAGGCGCTGTCGCTGCAGCAGCGCAAGATCGTCGAATACCTCGCCGACGCGCGCGGTGCCCGCCCGGTCAAGGACATCGCCAAGGCGACGTTCATTTCGTCGCAGACCGTGTCGGCGCAATTGAAACGCTTGAGCGAAGCCGGCTTCGTCCGCTCGGAGAAAAGCGGCCGGGAAAGCTTTTACGAGATCGAGGACGTGCTGCTGCGTTTTTGCCTCGACGTGACAAAGCGGTGCAGCGGCCGGATCGGGCAGGTCGTTGAATTGCTGACGGCCTGGTTCGCGCAGCCGACTGAATCGCAAGCGTTGCTGGAGGCGCTGCTTGCCGCGAGCGGCGTCGACTCCCGTGTCGCGGGTGACCACGGGGCCTTGCTATTGCTGCCGCAGGAAATCCGCAGCCTGTTCCCGCACGGCGGAACGTAGAACGAACCCGCCGGCCCGGGGCCGTCGGCTTGATCGCGTTCCGCAATATCGGAGCAGGTTTCGGGTATGGCGCTATCGGTGCCGGATGGAGTGGCGTGGCGGCGGAGCGGGGTTGATGATCAGGCCGTCCGGCGTTTCGGCCTGAAATAACCGGCATCGCCGTAAAACGCATCATCCTGCTGCGGCCACCAGCCGGGGATGCCGAGGAAGGGCAGCGGCGGCAGCTGCTTCGGCGCTTGCAGGCGGTCGGCGTCGAGCTCGGTGGCGATGCGTGCATCGAGCGCGGCGATCCGTTCGGACAGCGGCAGCGCGAAGTGGTCGTCGTCGACCGGCAGCAGCCAGCACTTGCCGGTCAGGCCGCGAAACGGATCGAGCAGATACTCGTAATTGGCATGGCCGAAGCACAGCGCCTCGATGCGGCGGCCCCAGTCGGCATGGCGGGTCCGGAACAGCGTCGCCCAGTCGTGGCCGGTCAATGCGTCGGTCAGCGATGGGTCGCTGCAGGCGACGATCAGCCCGCACTCGTCGAACAGCGTTGCCGCGTCACGTACCGGCCCGCGTGCGCCGTCGCGGGTGTGGCGGTGGTGCAGGGCGTTCAGTGCGACCTTGGCTTTCGGAAAGGTGTGCCAGACCGCGGCGTTGAAGCAGTCGTGCCAGTTGTGCCGGGTCGCGATGCGCCCGGCCTGATGGATCTCGGCTTCGTAGTATTGCGTCAGCGAATCCGGATCGACGAAGGACAGCGGCAGGCCGAGCCGGTTGGTCGCCGGTGATCCCTGCGCCTGCCAGGCCAGCCAGTCAGGGAGTGCATCGAAGCGGGCCAGCACCGGCCGGACCGGCGCGTAGCCCGGGTGCCGGGCGAAGTGTGCTGCCGGCCATGTCATCGGGCTCACTGAAGCTTGCCGAGCTCCAGCCGGCCCTCGCCGAGCGGCTTGCCGCCGGCGTCGAGTGCCTTCACGACGAGGAAGTAGCCTGCACCCTTGGTGCATGGCGGCTGGTAGCCGCCGGTGGCCGACTGGCTCACCCACGAAAAGCCGTTGGGCAGCGTGGCTTGCGAGCCGGTGACGCTGGAAAGCTGCACGCTGGCCGCACCCTGCGCAATGGCATAGCGCATCACGCCGAGGCTGGCGCCGCCGCGCTGGTTGTACTCGAGCTGTAGTGCCGCGGTGCCGCTGGGCAGATCGAACACATTGAGCGCCGGCGTGTTGCCCTTGCCGCCGAGCTGCGCGCATTGCTGGCCGACCGGAATCGCCATGCCGTTCCACGCCGGGTTGGCAAAACGCACCGTCAGCCGCGGGCCGTCGGCTTGCGCGTACTGGATGGTGAACAGCACCGCGAGCAGGGCTGCGGCGATCAGCGGGAGGTATTTCTTCATTTCAGCTGCCCTGAAAAGCAAATCGGCTAGAACGTTCATTCTAGCCGATCCGGTCTGCCGGAACCGTGACCGGGGTCACGGTGTGTACAGCGTTTACGCCAGCGCCTTCAGCGCCGCGTCATAGTTCGGCTCGTCCTTCACTTCGGCGACGAGTTCGGCGTGCAGCACCTTGTCGTTCGCATCGAGCACGACGACGGCGCGCGCGGCGACGCCGACCAGCGGGCCGGTCGCGAATTCGACGCCGTAGTCGTTCAGGAACTGGCGGCCTCGCATCGTCGACAGCGTGACGACGTTTTCCAGACCTTCGGCGCCGCAGAAGCGGTTCTGCGCGAACGGCAGGTCGGCCGAGATGCACAGCACCACGGTATCGGCCAGCGTCGACGCCGAGGCGTTGAAGTGGCGCACCGAGGTCGCGCATGTCGGGGTGTCGATGCTCGGGAAAATGTTCAGGACTTTCTTCTTGCCGGCGAATGACGCCAGCGACACGTCGGCCAGATCCTTGCCGACGAGGGTGAACGGCTTGGCGCTGTCGCCGGCCTTCGGGAACTGGCCGCTGACTTCGATCGGGTTGCCGCCGAGGGTAACGCTGGACATGGGATGCTCCTGGTGAGTGGTATTGTCGATGTGGCTTGGGAAAAGACGGCTTCTGTCGAGCCGTATCTCATAAAAATGGCGCCGAACCCGCGGGATTCAAGCGCCATTTGCTGATCAGGCGATGGCCTGCTCGTACGCCGTGGCGTCGAGCAGTGCGGCGCGCTCGGCCGGATCGTTCGGCCGCAGCCGGAACAGCCAGGTGTCGTACGGCGCATCGTTGATCGATTCGGGCGCGTCGACGGCGTCGACGTTGGTGGCGACGATCTCGCCCGACAGCGGGCAGTGGACGTCGGAGGCGCTCTTCACCGATTCGACCAGCGCAACGGCCTCCTGCTGCTTCACCTGCCGGCCGATGGCGGGAAGCTCGACATAGACGAGGTCGCCGAGCGTCGACTGGGCGAAGTGGGTGATGCCGACCGTGACGAGACCGTCGTCGTCGAAGCGGGCCCACTGGTGGGTTTCGGAGTAAAGCAGATTGGCAGGAATCGTCATGGATAGAACCAGTAAATCGAGTAACCGGAGGAATCGAGTTGGCCGAGGTCGAGCTGCAGGTAGGCACGCAGCTCGTCGTTCGGTGCGAGCCGCGTGCGGTTCTTTTCGCTCGCGGCCAGGTATTGGGTCGGGGTGAAGCGCTTGCGTGCGACGACGTCCTCGCGCTCGTTGGTCAGCGTCAGTTCCAGCGTCGGCAGTGCCTGATCGTACTGCGCCAGATTGCGCACGCTGGCCGAGAGCTGGACGAGGTTCGGCCGGCCCGGCACGTAGCTCAGTTCGGAGTAGTCCGAGCGCAGCAGCTCGGCGTGGCGCGGCAGCGGCATGTCGCAGCCGAGCGCGTTGCACGCCGAGACATAGATCGGCCGCAGCCACGGCAGCTCGGTCGACAGCGTGCTGCGATAGCGCAGCGCGATCTGCGTCAGCAGGACGAATACCGCCAGCGCGGCCAGCGCCATGCCGACCCAGCGCCATGGAGACGGCGGTTTGGGGACGGCGAGCAGGGCCTCGTCTTCGGCAGTCCGGATCGGGCGATAGCCGGACGGTTCGTCGCCCGAAGGTGCCGGTGCGGCGATCGTGGCGGGCGTTTCTGCCGCCGGTGTTTCGGTCATTTCGATCGGCACAGCCGTTGCCGCAAGATCGACGGGTTCGACTTCGGCTGCTTGTTCTGGCGGGACGACAGGCTCGGGTTCGGGTTCGGCTACGGCCTCGCCCATCGGTTCGGCCGACGGCTGAGGCGACGGTTCGGTGCGTCGGGCCAGGTATTCGGCGACGCTGCCGTCAGCGGCCGGCGTCGCCTGTTGCTCGGGAATATCCCGGGCGGCTTCGGCCGGTGTCTCGGTGGCGGGCTCGGCCATGCATTCGAGCGCATTGAACACGAACGCGCACTTGCCGCAGCGCACCTTGCCCTTGTGGGCAGCCAGTTGCGCGGCGGTGACATTGAACGCCGTATGACAATTGGGGCAGCGGGTAATCGAATTCATCGCCGCCGATTGTAGCCCGGAATCATTGCGGCGCGTGTCATGAAACCGGCCCTGACCGGCAAGCGGGCCAAAGCAGCCCGGGCTGGCCCGGGGCGCAGGAGCAGGAGCGGGGCACCGGCGTCCGTGAGGAAGCCGGGCATCGGCGCGGCGCGGGATGCGCCGGCGCAGCCGCCGAGCAGCACCGGCTTCAGCGCTTGCGGCCGGACAGGCAGACCCAGCCTTCCGACTGCTTCGGCGGATCGAAGTCGAACCACGCGCCGTAGATCGCGATGACCTCGTCGGCCTGCTCGGCGAGGATGCCCGACAGTGCGATCCGGCCACCGGCACGGACGCGGCCGGCCAGCATCGGCGCCAGCGCCTTGAGCGGGTTGGTCAGGATGTTGGCGACGACGACGTCGTACTCGCCCGCCGGCAGCGCGTCGGGCAGGAAGAAGTCGATCTCTACGCCGTTCTGCTCGGCGTTCTGCTTCGACGCGATCATTGCCTGCGGGTCGATGTCGACGCCGTGGGTGGCGCCGGCGCCGACCTTCCTGGCGGCGATCGCCAGGATGCCCGAGCCGCAGCCGTAGTCGAGCAGTGTTTCGCCACCGGCGATATTGGCGTCGAGCCATTGCAGGCACAGATGGGTGGTCGGGTGGCTGCCGGTGCCGAACGCCAGGCCCGGGTCGAGCGCGATATTGATCGCATCGGGGTTCGGCGACTCGTGCCACGTCGGCGTGATCCACAGCCGCTCGGAAATCCGGATCGGGTCGAACTGCGACTGGGTCAGGCGGACCCAGTCCTGTTCCTCGACGGTGATGACGTCGAAGGCCGGCAGGGCGATGCCCGCGGCATTGGCCGCGGCGGCGACGGTCAGTTGCGGGTCCATCTCGTCGGAAAGGTGGGCGACAACGACGCTGCGGTCCCACATCTGGTCGACCGGTTCGCCCGGCTCGCCGAAGATCGGCTTCTCGAGGTCGGTGCCGGCGGCCGCGTCCTCGATCGACACCGACAGCGCACCGAGATCGAACAGCGCATCCGAGAGCGCTTCGGCGTGCTTGGAGTCGGTGGTGATGCGCAGTTCCTGCCAGGCCATGTCGGTGCTTCCTAATCGGTAATGGCCGCGATTGTCTCACGGCGCGGATGAATTAAAAAAAGGGCCGCAGCGGCCCTTTTTTCCACGGACTGATCGCTCAGCCCTGCTTTTCCAGCAGCGCACGGATCTCGGGCATCTTGTGCTCGAGATAGTGGATGCTGGTGCCGCCCTTGGCGAACTCGCCGTCGAGCAGCAGCTGCTGGTGCAGCGGGATATTGGTGTTGATGCCCTGGACGACCATTTCCGACAGCGCAATGCGCATCCGCGCCATCGCCTGCTCGCGGGTGTCGCCGTAGGTGATGATCTTGCCGATCATCGAGTCGTAGTTCGGCGGGACGAAATAACCCTGGTAGACGTGCGAGTCGACGCGCACGCCCGGGCCGCCCGGCGTGTGCCAGGTGGTGATCCGGCCGGGGCTCGGCACGAACTTGAGCGGGTCTTCGGCGTTGATCCGGCACTCGATCGAGTGGCCCTTGAGCTTCACGTCCTTCTGCGTGTAGCGCAGCGGCAGGCCCGCGGCGACGCGGATCTGCTCCTGGACGATGTCGATGCCGGTGATCATTTCGGTTACCGGGTGTTCGACCTGGACGCGGGTGTTCATCTCGATGAAGAAGAACTCGCCGTTCTCGTACAGGAACTCGAAGGTGCCGGCGCCGCGGTAGCCGATCTGGCGGCAGGCTTCGGCGCAGGCCTCACCGATCTTCTTGCGCTGGGCTTCGGTCACGCCGGGTGCCGGCGCCTCTTCGATCACTTTCTGGTGGCGGCGCTGCATCGAGCAGTCGCGCTCGCCGAGGTAGATCGCATTGCCGTGCTGGTCGGCGAGGATCTGGATCTCGACGTGACGCGGCGTCTGCAGGAAGCGTTCCATGTAGACGGTCGGGTTGCCGAACGCGGCGCCGGCTTCGGACTGGGTCATCTCGACCGAGCGCAGCAGTTCTTCCTCGTTGTGCACGACGCGCATGCCGCGGCCACCGCCACCGCCGGCGGCCTTGATGATCACCGGGTAGCCGACCTTGCGGCCGATCGCGATGATTTCCTTCGGGTCGTCCGGCAGCGCGCCGTCCGAACCGGGCACGCACGGCACGCCGGCCTGCTTCATCGCGTTCTTGGCCGAGACCTTGTCGCCCATGATGCGGATCGACTCGGGGGTCGGGCCGATGAAGGTGAAGCCGGATTCCTCGACGCGCTGGGCGAAGTCGGCGTTTTCGGACAGGAAGCCGTAGCCCGGGTGGATGGCGTTGGCGTTGGTGACTTCGGCGGCCGAGATGATCGCCGCCATGTTCAGATAGCTCTGCGGCGACGGGTTCGGCCCGATGCAGACCGATTCGTCGGCGAGCTTGACGTATTTGGCTTCGCGGTCGATTTCCGAGTGGACGACCACGGTTTTGATGCCCATTTCGCGGCAGGCGCGCAATACGCGCAGCGCGATCTCCCCGCGGTTGGCAATCAGTACTTTTTCAAACATCTGTGAACTCCGTGAGACGTGCTGCATCCGTCGGGCGGACGCGGCACCGCATCAGCCGATGACGAACAGCGGTTCGCCGTATTCGACCGGCTGGCCGTTCTCGACGAGGATGGCCTTGATGACGCCAGAGGTTTCGGCCTCGATTTCGTTCAGGAGTTTCATTGCTTCGATGATGCACAGCGTATCGCCGGCGTTGACGGTCTGGCCGACTTCGACGAAGGACTTCGCGCCCGGGCTGGCGGCACGGTAGAAGGTGCCGACCATCGGCGACTTGACCGGCGTGCCGTCGGGCAGCGCGTTGCCGCCGGCTTCGGCCGGTGCGGCGATCGGCGCAGCGACTGCGGCGGCCGGGGCCTGGTATTGCATCGGCTGCTGGATGTAGGCCGGCGCGGCGTTCTGGTTGACGCGGGTGATGCGGACTTTTTCTTCGCCCTCGGTGACCTCGAGTTCGGCAATGCCGGATTCCTCGACGAGGTCGATCAGTTTCTTCAGTTTACGCAGATCCATACGGCAACCCTCTTATCAGGTAATGCTTATTGACGCATCTATGGGGGAAACGGGGACGTCCGTTCAGGACGCCGGATTGAGTGCTTCGAGGGCGTGGGCCAGCGCGTATTCGTAGCCCTTGGCCCCGAGGCCGCAGATCACGCCGACGGCGAGATCCGAGAAGTAGGAGTGATGTCGGAACGATTCGCGTGCATGCACATTGGACAGATGCACTTCGATGAAGGGAAGCTTGATCCCGGCCAGTGCGTCGCGGAGTGCAACGCTGGTGTGCGTGAATGCGGCGGGATTGATGACGATGAAGCCGGTACCGTCGGCCAGGGCGGCGTGGATGCGGTCGATCAGTTCGTATTCGCGGTTGGACTGAAATGTCTCGACCTGTGCGCCATGCGCTTCGCCGATCCTGACCAGACGAGCGTTGATGTCTGCCAAGGTATCGGCGCCGTAGTGCTGCGGTTCACGCACCCCCAGCAGATTGAGATTGGGGCCATGCAGCACCAGGATTTTGCGGGCTTTTGCCATGCTCACCTCCCAGTCTCGTTCCAAATCATCGGCGGGAGTTTGCCGAGGCGAAACGCGCTTGTCTAGAAAATTCGACGAAATTCCCGGAACTTTCGCGCTAAAACGGCTGTTTGAAAGTGTCACGCCATCAAGCGGGTCGCGGCTTGCTGGCGGGGGGCGCTGGTATACTGCTGTAGTTTTGCTACGCGCCTGTTCGCAGCATTTTCCTACGTGATGGACCCCGATGCAGCTCTCCGACTTCGATTATTTCCTGCCCGAACACCTGATCGCCCAGTTCCCGCCCGAAGAACGCGGCGCGAGCCGTTTGCTGCACGTTGACGGCAGGACGCTGCACGACGGCCGGTTTCGCGACCTGCCGACGCTGCTGCGCGCCGGCGACCTGCTGGTGTTCAACGATACCAAGGTGATCAAGGCGCGGCTGTTCGGCAAAAAGGACAGCGGCGGCGCGGTCGAAGCGCTGGTCGAACGCGTGCTCGATACGCATCGCGCGCTGGCGCACGTCCGCGCCAGCAAGGCGCCGAAGCCCGGCAGCCGGCTGGTGTTCGGCGATCGCTGGCACGCGACGATGGTCGAGCGCCGCGGCGATCTGTTCCTGCTCGAGTTTGACCGGACGGGGGCGGACGGCAATGCGTCGGTGCTCGACATCCTCGAGCAGGCCGGTGCCTTGCCGCTGCCGCCGTACATCACCCACACGCCGGACGACGACGATGCCCGCCGTTACCAGACCGTCTACGCGCGTGATCCGGGCGCGGTGGCCGCGCCGACCGCCGGGCTGCATTTCACCGACGCCCTGCTCGAGCGGCTGCGCGCGCAGGGCGTCGGCACGGCCTTTCTGACGCTGCACGTCGGCGCCGGCACTTTCATGCCGGTCCGCGTCGACGATATCGCCGAACATACGATGCACCACGAGCGTTATTCGATCCCGCAGGCGACGCAGGACGCGATCCGCGCCACCAAGGCCGCGGGTGGGCGGGTGATCGCCGTCGGCACGACCAGCCTGCGCGCGCTCGAGGCATCGTCGCAGCAGGGGCTGCTCGCCGAGCCCGAGGGCGATACCGACATCTTCATTACCCCCGGCTACGCGTTCCGCGTCGTCGACCGGCTCATCACCAATTTTCACCTGCCCAAGTCGACGCTGCTGATGCTGGTCGCGGCATTTGCCGGGCTGGAGACGATGAAGGCTGCCTACGCACATGCGGTGGCAAGCGAATACCGCTTCTTCAGCTACGGCGATGCGATGCTGCTCGAGCGCCAACATTCGGGACAGTAATGTCTATTAGTACAGTGAAATAAGTTCGACACCAATCTTTCATTCTCCCTTTTCCTTGCTGTCACGGGGCGCCGATAGGCTGCGCGCTCCAATAAACTCGGCAAAGGAAGAGGGGAGCATGTTTCTGATCTACAAGAAGGGCGCGCTGTGCACCGCGCTGGCGCTGGCGCTGGGCGCCTGCGGCGGCTCGGACGGCGGTACGCCGGCCGGTACGACGACCAGCCTGCAGGTCCAGCCGTCGCTGGGGCAGATCTCGAATGCCGACGTTGTCGTCAAGTCGCTCGACGGCAAGGTGCTCGGCAGCGGCAGCATCGACGCCAGCGGCGCGGTCAGGCTGAACCTGGGCAACGCCAGTGGTCCCTTGCTGGTCGAGGTCAGCGGCAAGGCCGGCGCCAAGTACTTCGACGAGGGGCTGAACGCCGAGCTGGACTTCCCGGCCGGCGAAACGCTGCATGCGCTGCTGCCCGGCGTGCAGGAACAGGTTGGCGTGACGCCGCTGACCGAAATCGCCTACCGGCGTCTACTGGCGAGCAAGGGCGGCAAGCTGGCCGAGGCGACCGCTGCCGAGATCGGCAAGGTCAACGACGACGTCCGTGCACAGTTCGCGCCCGAGCTGAAAAACCTGCTGTCGGTGCCCAAGCTCGTCAATGCCAGGACCGGGGCCGGCGCGCTCGACGATGACGAGGCCGGCCGCTATGCGCTCAAGCTCGCCGCGCTGGCCAAGGCCGGCGTCCACGGGCTCGACGAAGCCAGGCCGGAGCTGGCCGCCGGTGCCGACGATGCCAAGGCCGCGCTCGGTGCGCAGCGCCCGGTGCTTGCGCTGAGCCGCCAGCTGGGGCGCGACTTTGCCGACGGCCAGTTCGACGGCAAGGAAGGCAGCAAGGCGCTGGGCGAGTCGCTGTACAACGCCGACGGCTTCCACGACCGCATCCAGGACAAGCTGCTGCAGGCCGCGCAGCAGCTCGGAACCACCAGGCTGGTCGAACTGGTGCAGAAGGGCGGCGCCATGCCGCGCGGCAACGCGCTGGTCAAGGCCGAGAAAGGCACGCAGCTCGATCTGGCCATCCTGCAGACGACCGACCTGCATACCAATATCAAGAGTTACGACTACTACAAGACGCAGGACGATATCACCCTCGGCTTCGAGCGCACCGCGACGCTGATCGACAAGGCGCGCGCCGAACTGCCGAACAACCTGCTGTTCGACAACGGCGACACGATCCAGGGCACGTCGCTGTCCGATTATCAGGCGCTGATCAGTCCGGTGGGCTGCAACAGTACGCTGGCGCAGTACAAGGTGATGAACCTGATGCGCTACGACGCCGGCAACATCGGCAACCACGAGTTCAACTACGGCCTGCCTTTCCTCGCGCAGGTGACCGGTGCGGCGCTGCGCGTGCCGGGCACCGAGGACCGCAAGGGCTGCATGGGCCCGCGCTTCCCGCTGGTGCTGGCGAACGCCTACGCCGCCAGCGACAGGCAGCCGCTGTTCGCGCCGTACGTGATCCTCAATCGCACGTTCAAGACCGCCGACGGCAAGCGGATTGCGCTCAAGGTCGGCGTGATCGGGTTTGCACCGCCGGCGATCATGAACTGGGACAAGCGGCACCTCGACGGCAAGGTTTACGTCGAAGGCGTGAAGGAAGCGGCCGAGAAGTACGTGCCGGCGATGCGCAAGGCCGGTGCCGACCTCGTCGTCGCGCTGTCGCACGGCGGCATCTCGGCGGCGCCGTATACGCCGGACATGGAAAACGCCGTCTATCACCTCGCCAGGGTGCCGGGCATCGACGCGATCGTCTCGGGTCACTCGCACAGCTACTTCCCGGACGGCAAGAACTTTGCCGGTATCGCCGGCGTCGACAACGTCAGGGGCCTGGTCAACGGCGTGCCGACGGTGATGGCCGGTTTCTGGGGCAATACGCTCGGCGTGCTCAAGCTCGGCGTGACGTATGACGGCGCGCAGTGGAAAGTCACGCAATCGCAGGGCGAGCTGCGCCCGATCAACAGCAAGGTCGGCAACGACACCGTTGCGGTCGCACCGCATGCCGCGGTCGGCAAGCTGGTGCAGAAGGAGCACGAGGGCACGATCCGCTACGTGTCGACGCCGGTCGGCAATACCGAAATCCGCATCGGTTCGTTCTTCTCGCAGGTCGGCGACACCGCGGCGATGCAGCTGATCAACGCGGCGCAGCGGGATTACGTCGAGCGCTACGTCAAGGCCAACCTGCCGCAGTACGCCGGCCTGCCGGTGCTGTCGGCGGCGGCGCCGTTCAAGGCCAATTTCCGCGGCACCGGTTACACCGACATCCCGGTCGGCGGCGTCGCGATCAAGAACGTCGCCGACCTCTACCTGTACCCGAACACGCTGCAGGCGGTGAAGATCGACGGCACGACGCTCAAGGCATGGCTGGAAAAGGCGGCCGAGCAGTTCAACCAGATCGACCCGGCCAAAACGGCGGACCAGCAGCTGATCAACGGCAGCTTCCCGTCGTACAACTTCGACCAGATCGACGGCGTCCAGTACGAGATCGACGTGACCCGGCCCAAGGGCAGCCGCATCGCCAACCTGCGCTGGAACGGCCAGCCGGTCGCGGCGGGCCAGCAGTTCATCGTTGCGACCAACAACTACCGCGCCAGCGGTGGCGGCGGTTTCACGAGCCTTGACGGCAGCAAGACGATCTTCGATGCGCCCGATGCCAACCGCGACATCATCGTTGCCTACATCAAGGCGCAGAAGACGCTGACGCGCGCTGCCCAGGGCGCCGACGGCAACTGGCGCTTCGCGAAGGTGGCGCTGGCCGGTCGCGTGCTGTTCGAGTCGGCGTACGACGCCGAAGCGGTCGCGCGCGCCGACGGCATCGCCAATGTCTTCAAGGTCGAGGACAAGGCCGACCGGAGCGGCTCGATCTACCGGCTCGACCTGGGGCTGTAAGCCGTTCGACCGATCCGGCCCCGGCTCCGGCCGGGGCGTTCCGTTTGGAGAGTGATATGTGGGCTTTGATCGTTGGACAGATCAGGCGCTGGCGCTGGCCGGCAATGCTGTTGCTGACCGGCCTTGCCGCGGTGGCGAGCCTGTCCGCCCGGGCATCGGCGCAGCGCGACGCGGCGCTGGCGCAGGCACCGGGCGCGATCCAGCAGCTGCGGCTTGACGTGCAGGCGCATCGTCCGGGTAGTGAGCGAGACTTGCGGCAGCTGGCCGATTACGGCCATCCGCTCGCGGCCCGGACGCTGGCCGAACTGGCCGCCGTCGACGCGACGCCGCAGGCGCAGCAGGTCGCGCTCGACTGGTACCGCCGCGGTGCCGAGGCTGGCGACGCCGAGTCGGCGTACCGGCTGGGGCTGGCCTACCTGCAGGGGCGCACGCTGCCGTCCGATCCGGTGCAGGCGCGGCGCTGGTTCGAGCGCGCCGGCGCGCTGCCGGCCGCGCGCTTCCGGCTGGCGACCCTGCTGCTGCGCGGGGAGGGTGGCGTGGCGAACGCTGCCCAGGGGTTGCAGTGGCTGGCGCAGGCGGCGACCGACGGCGATGCCGACGCGATGTTCGCGCTGGCCAACCGCTACCGCGACGGCGAAGGGCTGCCGCGTGACGAGATGCAGGCGCTGCGCTGGTACCGGGCCGCGGCGAACGGCGAGCACCCGGCCGCGTTGCAGACGCTGTCGCTCGCGTATGCGCGCGGCGAGCTGGGGCTGCCGGTCGACCCCGATCAGGCGCAGTTCCTCGGCGAGTACGCCGGCCACGCGGCGAAGTGCCATACGCCGCATGCGCGGGTCGCGCTGTTCTGAGCCGGTCCGCTGTTAATCATCCGGTGGTCATGCGGCGTCCGGCCGTGGTAATTTGGTTGTCTTGCGGGGGCTGCGGTGGCAGCCCCTTTGATATTGCGCCGGACTGTCTTCCGGCGGCACAAGGAATCGGCATGACTCAACAGCAAGGCCTGCAGTTCACGCTGCACAAGACCAGCGGCGGCGCCCGGCGCGGCACGATGGTGCTCAATCACGGCGTCGTCGAGACCCCGGTGTTCATGCCGGTCGGTACCTATGGCACCGTCAAGGCGATGACGCCGCGCGACCTGAACGAAATCGAGGCGCAGATCTGCCTGGGCAACACCTTCCACCTGTGGCTGCGCCCGGGGCTGGAAGTCATCAACAAGTTCGGCGGCCTGCACCGGTTCATGGGCTGGGACAAGCCGATCCTGACCGACTCGGGCGGCTTCCAGGTGTTCAGCCTCGGCGACCTGCGCAAGATCACCGAGGAGGGCGTCAAGTTCCAGAGTCCGGTCAACGGCGACAAGCTGTTCCTGACGCCGGAAGAGTCGATGCGCATCCAGCGTGCGCTCAATTCCGACATCGTGATGATCTTCGACGAATGCACGCCGTACCCGGCCGACCGCAAGCAGGCGGCCGATTCGATGCGCATGTCCTACCGCTGGGCCAAGCGTTCGCGCAGCGAGTTCGACACGCTGGAGAACCCGAACGCGCTGTTCGGCATCGTCCAGGGCGGCATGTACGAGGACCTGCGCGACGAATCGCTCGCCGGCCTCGACGACATCGGCTTCCACGGCATGGCGATCGGCGGTCTGTCGGTCGGCGAGCCGAAAGAGGACATGGAGCGCATCCTCGCGCACACCGCGCCGCGCCTGCCTGCAGACAAACCGCGCTACCTGATGGGCGTCGGCACGCCCGAGGATCTGGTCTACGGCGTCAGCCAGGGCATCGACATGTTCGACTGCGTGATGCCGACCCGCAATGCGCGCAACGGCATGCTGTTCACGCGTTTTGGCGACATCAAGATCAAGAACGCCAAGCACCGGCTCGACGAGCGGCCGCTCGACGAAACGTGCGACTGCTACGCGTGCCAGAACTTCAGCCGCGCCTATCTGCACCATCTGTTCCGTTCGGGCGAAATCCTCGGCTCGCAGCTCAACACCATCCACAACCTGCGCTACTACCAGGTGCTGATGGCCGAGATGCGCGCCGCGATCGACGCCGATGCCTTCCCGGCCTTCGTCGCGCGCTTCCATGCCGACCGGGCCCGCGGCATCGATTGACCGCATTCTCCGCTCAGTAAAAACCCGGCCGAGCCGGGTTTTTTTTGCGATGCGCGCCGTGCATGGGGGCTTTCCGCAGCACGTCGTGCCGGTTTGATCTGGGTCAAGCCCGTGTCCGGATCCGGTCTGCAGCATGTTGCCCTATGACAATGGGGAGAAGACGATGCTGGTTGAATGGCACGATGGCCTGTCGGTCGGGATTCAGGAAATCGACGAGCAGCACAAGGTGCTGGTCGAGCTGCTGAACGCGTTGCACGACGCGATCCGCGAACACCACGGCCGCGAGGCATCGGTGGCGATCCTGGCGCGGCTGGCCGACTACACGCGCATCCATTTCACCGTCGAGGAAAGCCTGATGCGCATCCTCGGCTATCCCGAGTACGACGAGCACAAGCAGCACCACGAGTCGCTGATCGCCCAGCTGCATGCCTTCCAGCAGCGGGTATCCGACGGCGAGGCGATCACGTTCGAGCTGCTGCATTTCCTGCGCAACTGGCTGACCCGGCACATCCAGGAAGGCGATACCCGCTATACCGAGTTCTTCCTGTCGCGCGGTGCCCAGCGCAACTGGCAGAAAAAGGGCTGGCTCGACCGCTTCTGGTCGGGTATCGCCGGCTGATCGCCCCGTCCGCGGCCGCTAGCGGTGGCTGAGCAGGCCGTTTTCAAAGCGGACCTTGTCGCCCTTCCTGAAGCCGTGGTCGGCGCTGTCGTACTTGACCGTATGCATGGCGCCGCTGTTGAGCTTGAAACTGACCTGATAGACGGTCTTCTTGCTGACCTGTTTCTGCACCTCGTTGCCAGCGTAGGCACCGCCGGCCGCGCCGGCGACGGTGGCGATCGTCTTGCCGGTACCGCCGCCGATCTGGTTGCCGAGCAGGCCACCGACGACCGCGCCGCCGATCTTGCCGGTCCAGCCGCCTTCGCCTTCCTGTTCGACGGTCTGTACCTTGGTCACGACGCCGCACTCGTTGCAGCTGGACGCCGTTGCCCGTTGCGGCACGTTGGCGCTGTCGGTGCGCGGGGCGGCGCTCGCGAGCTGGCGGTTGCCGGCAATCAGCTCCTTGCAGTCCCTGTTGATCTGGACCTTGCGCACCCCTTTGCTGTAGCAGCCCGGCGTTTCATCGGGTGCGCGGGGTGTCCGCGCGGTGCCGTGCGCCAGCACGCGGCCGCCGCTTGCGTCGCCGATGCAACTTTTCTGCCCGGCGCTTGCCTTCTCCATGCACGCGGCGACACCGTACCGATATTCGGCGCCGGCGGCGGATCCGGCATTCGTCAGACCGCCTGCGTGTGCCCAGCTACCGGCTGTCAGCGCGGCGGCGGCAATCCACTGTGCAATTCGCATGGTCGGGGTTTCCGTTTATTGCAGGCACTCTCATTCTAGGGAGTCGCATCCGTCGCCGCGTGAAGGATGTCGGTAGATTTCAGACAGGGGGCGGGCTAGAATGACCCGCTTCGTTTTTTGCCACTCTCAATAAAGGCCCGATCGATGTTTATCGCTCCCGCTTACGCCGCCGACGCGGTGCCCGCCGCTGCCGGCTTCATGCAGTTCCTGCCGATGGTCGTGATCTTCGTGCTGTTCTACTTCCTGCTGATCCGTCCGCAGCAGAAGCGTGCCAAGGAACAGCGGGCAATGCTCGACGCACTGCAAAAGGGCGACGAAGTCGTCACCAGCGGCGGTACCCTGGGTCGCATCGTCAAGGTCAGCGAGCAGTACATCACGCTCGAACTGGCGGACAACGTCGAAATCCTGGTGCAACGCGGCTCGGTGTCGCAGCGCCTGGAAAAAGGCACGATCAAGAACAACAAGTAATCGCAACGGGGCGGCACTGGCCGCCCCGGCGCGTTTTCCGGCCTGCAATGCAGGCCTTCCCGGTTTTAAGGGCATGCAATGAACCGCTACCCGTTGTGGAAATTCGTATTGATCGCCGTGGCGCTGGTCGCGGCGTTCTTCTATACGCTGCCGAACTTCTTCGGTGAAAGCCCGGCCGTGCAGATCTCGAGCGCACGCACGATGATCAAGGTCGACACGTCGACGCGCGACCGTGCCGTGGCCGCCATCAAACAGGCCGGCCTGAATCCGGAAGACGTGCTGTTCGACGGTTCGTCGGTCAAGCTGCGCTTCAAGGACATCGACGCCCAGCTCAAGGCCAAGGATGCGCTGGCTTCGGCGCTCGGCGACGATTACGTCGTCGCGCTGAACCTGCTGCCGCAGACGCCGGCCTGGCTGCAGGCCATCGGTGCCAAGCCGATGTTCCTCGGCCTCGACCTGCGCGGCGGCGTGCACTTCCTGCTCGAAGTCGACATGAAGGCCGCCGTCGACAAGGCGCTCGAGAAGACCGCCGGCGACATCCGTCGCGAACTCAAGGACAAGAAGATCCGCTACGGTGCGGTGGTTCGCGGCCGCGACAGCGTCGAAATCCAGTTGCGCGACGCCGAAACCGTCGACGCCACGCTGCCGGTCGTCGCCAAGCTGCTGCCAAACCTGCAGGTGAAGCCGGTCAAGGGCGACAGCAACAAGATCGTCGTCAGCTATCCGCAGGCGGCGATGCAAAAGCTGTCCGAAGACGCGGTCAAGCAGAACATCACCACGCTGCACAACCGCGTGAACGAACTCGGCGTGGCCGAACCGATCATCCAGCAGCAGGGCGCCGGCCGTATCGTCGTCGAGCTGCCGGGCATCCAGGACACCGCCAAGGCCAAGGACATCCTCGGCCGCACCGCAACGCTGGAAGTGCGTCTGGTCGACGATGATCCGGCCAACCTGCAGGCGGCGATCGCCGGCAACGTGCCGGTCGGTACCGAGCTGATGACCGAGCGTCGCGGCAGCGACGGCCAGAGCGTGCCGATCCTGGTGAAGAAGGAAGTCGAGCTGACCGGCGACAATATCAACGACGCGCAGGCGGGTTTCGACGAGCGCAACGATGCGTCGGTGAACATCAACCTCGATTCGACCGGCGCGACGATCTTCAAGGATCTGAGCCGCGAGAACATCGGCAAGCGCATCGCGATGATCCTGGTCGAGAAGGGCAAGGGCGAAGTCGTCACCGCGCCGGTGGTCCGTACCGAGATCGGCGGCGGCCGCGTGCAGATTTCCGGCTCGATGGGCGTTGCCGAGGCCAACGATACCGCGCTGCTGCTGCGCGCCGGTTCGCTGGCCGCGCCGATGAACATCGCCGAGGAACGCACGATCGGCCCGAGCCTGGGCAAGGACAACATCAAGAAGGGCTTCGATTCGACGCTGTACGGCTTTGCCGCGATCGCGATCTTCATGGTGATCTACTACCGCACCTTCGGTCTGGTGTCGGCGGTTTCGCTCGGCGGCAACCTCTTGCTGCTGGTTGCGCTGCTGTCGGCGATCGGCATCACGCTGACCTTGCCGGGCATCGCGGCGATTGCGCTGACGCTGGGTATGGCGATCGACTCGAACGTGCTGATCAACGAGCGGATCCGCGAGGAGCTGCGCAACGGCATGACGCCGCAGGCGGCGATCTCGAACGGCTACAGCCACGCCTGGGCGACGATTCTCGACTCGAACGTCACGACCTTGATCGCCGGCATCGCGCTGCTGATCTTCGGCTCGGGCGCGATCCGCGGCTTTGCCGTGGTTCACTGCCTCGGCATCCTCACGTCGATGTTCAGCGCGGTCGTCGTGTCGCGCGGCATCATCAACCTGATTTACGGCTACCGCCGCCGCCTGACTACGCTGTCGATCGGCCAGGTGTGGGTGCCGGACCAGAAGAAAGCATAAGGGCGGCTCAAGATGGAATTCTTCCGTATCAAGCACGACATCCCGTTCATGAGCTACGGCAAGCTCACGACGGCGATCTCGCTGCTCACCTTCGTGGCCGCGGTGTTCTTCCTCGTGGTCAAGGGGCTGAACTTCGGCGTCGAGTTCACCGGCGGCACCGTGATGGAGCTGCGTTACCAGCAGTCCGCCGACCTGAACCAGATCCGTACCCAGGTCGAGCACCTGAAGTACGGCGAGGCGCAGATCCAGTCGCTGGGCACTACGCGTGACGTGATGGTGCGTCTGCCGAACATCAAGGACAAGACCAGCGCGCAGTTGTCGAACGAGGTGATGACGGTACTCAAGACCGCGCGTCCCGATGTCGAGCTGCGCAAGGTCGAGTTCATCGGCCCGTCGGTCGGCGAGGAACTGGTCACGCACGGCCTGACCGCGATCACGCTGGTCTGCCTCGGCATCATTGCCTATCTGGCGATCCGCTTCGAATGGCGCTTCGCGGTGTCGGCGGTGATCGCCAACATGCACGACGTGGTGATCATCCTCGGCTGCTTCGCGCTGTTCCAGTGGGAGTTCAACCTGACGGTGCTCGCCGGCGTGCTGGCGGTGCTCGGTTATTCGGTCAACGAATCGGTCGTCGTGTTCGACCGGATCCGCGAGAACTTCCGCTCGCCGAAGATGCGCGGCAAGACCGTGCCGCAGGTGATCGACAATGCGATCACCGCGACGATGAGCCGGACCATCATCACCCACGGCTCGACCGAGGCGATGGTGCTGTCGATGCTGGTCTTCGGCGGCGCGGCGCTGCATGGCTTCTCGATGGCGCTGACGATCGGCATCCTGTTCGGTATCTATTCGTCGGTGCTGGTCGCGTCGCCGCTGCTGCTGATGTTCGGCGTCACGCGCGAGAACATGATCAAGCCGGTGAAGATCAAGGAAGAAGCGGTGGTCTGATCGCGGTTTTATGCGCAGTACATGAACCATTCCTTCGCCGGCGAGTCCATCGCCGGCGTTTTCTTGTTCAAGCGGTATCAAAAGGATTGTGATGGAATTCAACCCGATCGACGTCTTCCTGCATCTCGACGTCTACCTTGCCCAATTGGTGAACCTGTACGGCCCGTGGGTGTACGCGATCCTGTTTGCGGTGATCTTCTGCGAAACCGGGCTGATCGTGACACCGTTCCTGCCCGGCGATTCGCTGCTGTTCATTGCCGGCATGATCGCCGGAGCGGGGCACATGAACGTGCACCTGCTGGTGGTGCTGCTGTTCATTGCCGCGGTTGCCGGCGATGCGGTCAACTATCTGATCGGCCGCTACTTCGGCCACAAGCTGTTCGCGAATCCGGATTCGAAGATCTTCCGCCGCGACCACCTCGAAAAAACCCACGCGTTCTACGAGCGCCACGGCGGCAAGACGATCATTCTGGCGCGCTTCGTGCCCATCGTCCGGACCTTTGCGCCCTTCGTCGCCGGCATGGCGGAGATGGCCTACAGGCGATTCGTGATGTTCAATATCGTCGGCGCGGCGATCTGGGTCGTCTCGCTGCTGTACGCCGGCTATTTCTTCGGCGGCATCACCTTCATCAAGCAGAACATCGGCCTGATCGCCATCGGCATCGTGCTGCTGTCGGTGCTGCCGATCATGTTCGAGGCGCTGCGCCACAAGCTGAGCAAGAAGGCGGCATGAGCGAGGCGTTCTACACCGACAAGGCGGCGATCCGCGCCAGCTTCGACGCTGCGGCGCAGAGCTACGACGCCGCCGCGGTGCTGCAGCGCGAAGTGGCCGACCGGATGGCCGAGCGGCTCGATCTGGTGAGGGTGCGCCCCGGGCGCATGCTCGACGCCGGTTGCGGCACCGGTTACATGGGCAAGGCGCTGCTGGCGCGCTATCCGGATGCGCAGCTGCTCGAGCTCGACCTGGCGCCGGCGATGCTGCGGATCGCGCGCGATCGCCATGCCGCCGGCGGGCTGAAGAAGCTGCTGGCCCGTTTCGAGCGCAGCCGGGCGGTTCAGGTCTGCGGCGATATCGAGATGCTGCCGCTCGCCGACGCGTCGGTCGACCTGATCTGGTCGAATCTGGCGATCCAGTGGTGCAACACGCCCGACGCGGCGTTCGGCGAGTTCCTGCGCGTGCTCCGGCCGGGTGGCCTGCTGATGTTCTCGACGCTGGGGCCCGACACGCTGAAGGAGCTGCGCGCGGCGTTCGACGGCATCGACGGCTACAACCACGTCAACCGCTTCATCGACATGCACGATCTCGGCGATGCGCTGTCGCACAGCGGCTTTTCGACGCCGGTGATGGACATGGAAACGCTGACGATGACCTATCCGGACGTGAAGAGCGTAATGCAGGACCTCAAGGGCATCGGCGCGCACAACGTCACCGAAGGCCGGCGGCGCGGCATGATGGGCAAGGCGGCGTGGCAAAGGGTGACGAGCCAGTACGACGCCTTCCGCCGCGACGGCGTGCTGCCGTGCAGCTACGAGGTCGTCTACGGTCATGCGTGGAAGCCCGAACACGCGCCGAAAGCCCGTGCCGACGGCGCGCAGGTGATCGAATTCCGGCCGCGGCCGCGCTGAAGCCTAGACTGGCCATATCGCTCCCGGGATTGGCGCCGCGATGAACTACCTTGCTCATGCACTGCTCGCCGGCCCGGCACCGGCCGACCGCGCCGGCGGTGTCGCCGGCGATTTCGTCAAGGGATTGCTGCCGGGAGCGCTGCCGGCCGATCTGGCCGCCGGCGTCGCGCTGCATCGCGAAATCGACGCCTATGCCGACCTGCATCCGGCGTTCGCCGCCAGCCGTGCGCGCGTGAGCCCGCTGCGGCGGCGTTACGGCGGCATCATGGTCGACCTGTTCTACGATCATCTGCTTGCGACCCACTGGGCGTTGTTCTCGCCCGACGTGGCGCTGCCGCAGTTCACCGCCCGGCTGTACGCCGAGCTGGCCGCGCAGCCGGCGCTGCCTGCCGCATTTGCCTCGGTGCTGCCGAAAATGGCGCAGACCGACTGGCTGGCGTCGTACCGCGACGTCGGCAATGTCGCGCTGGCGCTCGACCGGATGGCCGCGTACCGGATCCGGCGCGACAATCCGCTGGCCGGCGCCGCCGGTGAGCTGCTCGATCACTACGCCGGCTTCGAGGCCGATTTCCTTGCCTTCATGCCCGATGCGCTGGCTTATGCACGGCAGGTACGGCTGAGCCGCTGAAACCCGCCGCGCACGCCGCACATCGCGGCCTGCAGGGCGGGGCGTCTGCTACTTGGCCCGCGCCAGGCAGGTCTGGTAGCGCCAGTCGACACGCTTGGCGAACCATTCGGTCGTCAGCTTGCGGGTGATCTTCGGGCTGATCAGCCGGATCTGCGGCATCGCGACGCGCGGCATCGGCTTGCCGTTCTTCGCATCGGCGAGTGCGAACACCTTCTTGTACAGCGCGGTCTGGCCGAAGCCGACGAGCTTCTCGCTCGTCAGATCGCGGCGGATCGCGTCGCGGCTCATGCCGATCTGTCCGGAGATCGACGCCAGCGCTTCCTCGATGTCGCTCGGTTTTGCCGCCGGCCGGCCGTTCTGGTAGCTGAGCAGGTCGCCGTCGAGGTCGAGCTGCCTGCCGGTCAGCTTGGCGATCGCCGCCTGGAACGCCGCGTTGCGGCTGGCGTAGCGGCCGGCGTTGAAGTCGGCGAAGCGGTAGATCATGTCGTCGTACGGCGCCGGGTACTGCAGCAGGATCGCGATGCCGAAATAGGTGCCGCCGCGCCGCGTGAACACCGTGTCGCGGATGCTGCTGCTGCGCGGATACGGGTAGGGCCAGGCGCGCACGTGCGCCTCGGCAAAGGCGACGCTGACCTGCATCGGCCCGCCGGTGCGGATCGGATTGTTCATGTTGAGCGGCAGACCCAGGCGCGCGGCATCGGCCGAAAGGTCCTCGAAGACCGCGTTCATCTCGCGTTCGGTGCGCAGACTGTCGATGCGCGACTTGTAGCTCTCGCCGTTCGGCGACGTTTTCAGAAAAGCGGTTTTTACCGCGATCAGCGGCACGTGCTTGGCGGCGGCCTTCTCGCCGATCTTGTTCCAGACCATGGTCGGCAGCCCGGGAACGCTCGGGTCGCCCTGCCAGCTCGACTCCTGCTCGATCACCGCCGCGGCGGCGCAGAAGTATTCGGGGGTGTACGGAATCTTCAGCGCGGCGAAGGCGTCGACGATGTCGGCGTTCCAGCCGGCGCGATCGGGCATCTTGGCCGGCAGCAGCCGGTTCAGCAGCGACTTGGCCTCGGCGTGGCTGAGCCCTGCCGGCTTGGCCGGCGGCGGCGGCTCGATGACGACCGGTGCGCTGGCCATCGGCACCGAGACCGGTGCGCTGGCGGTTTCGACCGGCGTCGTCACCGCTGCCTCGGCCGCGACGGCGGCTGGTGCGCTGGCGACCGGTGGTGTGACGGCCGGTGGCGGCGGGCTGGCGCAGGCGGTGAGCAGGGCAAGCGGCAACAGACGGGCGAGCGGGCGGACGAGCGATTCGGGCTTCACGGCAGCAGGGCGGGATCGGGAAAAATGCCAGCTTACAGGCTAGTCCCGGCGCGGTCATGCGGCGCGGTCATTTCCACGCGCTGCCGACCTGGATGTAGAACGCGTGCTCGCCATCGGGGCCCCAGCCGAAGTCGAGGCCGACCGCCATGCCGAGTTGCTTGGCAATCAGGTAGCGGAAGCCGGTGCCGTAACCGTAGACCGTCTGCGCGTCGTCGAAATCGCGCCAGTTGCCCCAGGCCTTGCCGACACCGCCGAAGGCCAGCAGCGACCAGCGTGGCGTGACGTCCCAGCGCAGTTCAAGCTCGGTTGCGACGGTGTTCTTGTCCTGGTAGCGGCCCTTCTCGACGCCGCGCAGGTCCACATAGGGCTGCAGGTAGAAGGGGTAGTCACCGGTGATCGTGTCGCCGTCGACGCGCAGTCCGAGCGTCCAGGCCTTGGCCAGCGGCAGCCATGTGTAGGCGCGCGCGCCGTAGCTTTCGAATTCGCTGCTGCTGCCGAGCCAGTCGCGCGCAGCCTGCAGCTCGACCTCCATATAACTGCCGTGGCGCGGATAGAAGATGTTGTCGCGGCTGTCGTAGTCGATCACGAGGCCGGCCATGCCGATGCGCCGGCTGGCGTCGAAGTCGCCGAGCTCGGCCGCCTTGTTGTCACCGAAGCCGACATCGCTGCTGAAGTAGACATAGCGCGGACCGGCGAACCAGTCGCTGTCGCCGAGGCGGAACAGGAACTGCTGGAGCAGGAAGTCGCCGTCGAGCGTATAGCTGCGCGCCTGATTGAGCGCGCCGTAATAATCAAGGTTGAGCGAGGTCTTGCCGATGGCGCCCAGGTAGCGGTAGCGGTCGCCGTCGATGGGCTGGAAATGGAAAGCCGCACCGAGCCAGCTGCCATTCTGCGTACCGAAGCCGCCGAGGCCGCTGATCGTCGGCGGCATTTTCCGGCCCGATTCCTCCATGCCTTTGGCCGCGGCTTCGGCGAAGGACTGGCGGAAATACAGCAGCATCGCTCCGCCGCCGTAGCCGATCGCCGGTTCGGTGATGAGGATGGGAACCGGGAAGATGCCCTTGTGGTGGAGCAGGTAGTCGCTCAGGTCGATCGCGCCGTCGTCCGGGTCGCGATAGCTCGGCGTGTCGTCGGCGTGGGCGGGCAAGGCCATTGCGAGCACGGCGGCGAGCAGCAGGGAATGGCAGAATTGGCGAATTGGCATGGCGCGGCCTGTCTGGGCGTGAGCGTGGATTGTACGACCGGAACGCGGCGACGCACCGCCAAGGTGCGCGCGGCGTTGCGGCAATACCCCCAGTTTGAATGGAGCCAGGAGAACCGATGATGACTTCGTACCGGACCGAAACCGACTCGATGGGCGAGATCGACGTTCGCGTCGAGCATTACTGGGGCGCGCAGACGCAGCGCTCGATCGGCAATTTCGCGATCGGCGTCGAGCGCTTCCGCTGGCAGCGGCCGATGATACGCGCGCTCGGCATCCTCAAGCACGCCGCGGCCGAGGCCAACCTGTCGCTCGGCGAGCTGCCGGCCAATGTCGTGGCGCTGATCGCCGAGGCGGCCGACGAGGTGATCGACGGCCGCCTCGACGAGCATTTCCCGCTGGTCGTGTTCCAGACCGGCTCGGGCACGCAGTCGAACATGAACGCTAACGAGGTGATCGCCAACCGGGCGATCGAGCTTGCCGGCGGCGAACTCGGCAGCAAGACCCCGGTGCATCCGAACGACCACGTCAACCGCGGCCAGAGCTCGAACGACACCTTTCCGACCGCGATGCACATCGCCGTCGTCGAGGAGCTGCACGCGACCTTGCTGCCGGCGGTCGAGAAGCTGCGCGCGACCCTGGCCGAAAAGGCCGACGAGTATGCGCATGTGGTCAAGACCGGCCGTACCCATCTGCAGGACGCGACGCCGGTGACGCTGGGACAGGAGATCGGCGCCTGGGTCGCGCAGATCGACTTCGGCCTCAAGGCGATCGCCGCCGCCGGGCCGGGGCTCCTGGAGCTGGCGATCGGCGGCACCGCCGTCGGCACCGGGCTCAACGCGCATCCGAAATTCGGTGCGACCGCCGCCGCGCGCATCGCCAAGCTCACCGGTCATCATTTCGTCGACGCGCCGAACAAGTTCTTCTCGCTCGCCGCGCATGATGCGCTGGTGCAGACGTCGGCGGCGCTGCGGCTGCTGGCCGGCGGGCTGTTCAAGATGGCCAACGACGTCCGCTGGCTGGCCAGCGGGCCGCGCTGCGGCATCGGCGAGCTGGTGATCCCGGAAAACGAGCCCGGCAGCTCGATCATGCCGGGCAAGGTCAACCCGACCCAGTGCGAGGCACTGACGATGGTCTGCGTGCAGGTCTTCGGCAACGACGCCGCGGTGGCGTTTGCCGGCAGCCAGGGCAATTTCCAGCTCAACGTCTACAAGCCGGTGATGGTCCACAACGTGCTCGAGAGCATCGGCCTGCTGGCCGACGCCTGCACCGCGTTCAACGACCACTGCGCGGCCGGGATCGAGCCGGCGCTCGACCGGATCGACGAGAACCTCGACAAGAACCTGATGCTGGTGACGGCGCTGAACCGGCACATCGGTTACGACAAGGCCGCGCAGATTGCCAAGAAGGCACACCACGACGGCACGACGCTGAAGCAGGCCGCGCTGGCGCTCGGCTACCTCAGCGAGGAGGACTACGCGCGCTGGATCGTGCCGATGGACATGACCCGGCCCAGCGCCGGGCACTGACGCGGGTCAGCGGTTGATCGAGCGGGCGATGCGCGCATAGGTGTGGCGCCGGCCGCGGATGGCGATGCTGTAGGCGGTGATGTTCTCCGGCAGCGCCATGCCCATGTAACCGGTATCGCCGAGGTGGTGCAGGTCGGTACCGGTCATCTTGGCCATCAGCGCGATCTGGCGGATCGTCGCCTCGTCGGCGCCTTCCTGCGAGGTGCCGACCGCGGTCAGCGTCAGCGCGCCGAGCTTGTGTGCGTGGCCGACCAGCTCGCGCACGTACTCGAGCGTGATGCCGGGCACGGTGCCCGGTGCCGGCAGCAGGATGACGTCGGCGCCGGCGCCGACGAATTCGTCGATGTCGGCGCGGGTGATGATCTGCTCGGCGCCTTCGCCGAGAATGCCCGACGCGTGCATCTTGCCGGCGACGAGCACCAGCCGGTCGCCGACTTCGGCGTTGATCGCCTTGAGCGAGTGCGTGATTGCGGCGTTCGAGACGCCGTTGCCCGGGTTGCCGGTCAGCACCAGCATGTTGACGCCCATTGCCGCGGCTTTCTGCGCATTGGCGACGGTGGCGAGCCGGCCCGGCTGCATCCCCCAGAGTTCGTCCTCGCTCTCGCCGAAACCCGGGTCGACCGGTTCGAGGTTGATGCCGATCACCCGGCCGGTCAGGTGCTTGATCGTCCGGACGACCTCATGAGGCTCGGTGTCCCTGGGCAGGCCGTTGACGACCGGTGCGTTGACGTCGAACAGGTTGAGCAGCAGCAGGTCGGCACCCATGCTGGCGGCGAACTCGGCGTTGCTGATCGTCACCAGCATCGGCTGGACCGCGCCGATGGTTTCGCACACCAGCACGCGGCCTTCGCTGGCGTGGATCGCGTGCAGCAAATCGGCCTTGCCGATGCGGGCGAGGTCCGAAGCGTTGCAGTCGAGCAGGCGTTTGTGCATGGCGGTCTCCGCTGGTTTTGACAGTGTCCTACTGTAAACCCGTTCCACCGGCGACGGCGGCCCGGGGTTGGCCCGCTTGCGCCGAATCAAGGCCTGGTATCAACGAACGGCGGATTCGGCGAAGTAGGGCGGCACGCCGAGCAGCGTGTCGACGGTGGTGAAGCCGTAGCCGCCGGCCTTGAGCCACGGAATCAGCGCGTCGACGGCGCTCACGGTATCGCCGCGCTTGCCGCCGCCGTCGTGCATCAGCACGATCGCTTCCTCGTGCACATAGGGCTGAACGCCGCGTTCGATCTCGTGCGCGCCGAACAGCATCCGGTTGCGGTACCAGTCGATCGCGTCGATCGACCACAGCGCGACCTTCATGCCGTGCTTGGCGACGATGCCGATCTGCGCGTCGTCGATGCTGCCGTAGGGCGGCCGCATCAGCGTTGGCGCCTTGCCGAGAATGCGGCGGAATTCGGCCTGCGTGCGGCCGATCTCCTCGTCCCAGAAATAGCTTTCGTCGGTGCCGGACAGGTTCGGGTGGCTCCAGCTGTGGTTGGCGAGCGTATGCCCCTCGGCCAGCGCCCGGCGGACGACGTCCTCGCGTCCGGCCATCTGGCTGCCCTGCCAGAAGAACGTTGCCCTGACCTGGTGCTTCTTGAGCACGTCGAGCACGTCCGGCGTCCACGGACTCGGGCCGTCGTCGAAGGTCAGCGCAATCTCCCGCCGGTGCGTCGGCCCTTCGAGCCAGACGAGGCCCGGGTGCCGGTTGGCCTGCTGCGTCATCTTCTCCAGCGCCACCTGTCCCCAGTTGTCGAGAAAGGGCGTGCGGACCGACTGCGTCGTCTTGCGCACGCCGGGGGCGACCGTGCCCGGTGCGGGCGGCGCCGCTGGCCACCATTCGATGACGATCCAGACCGCAGCCGGCACGACGAGTGCAAGCGCGGCGAAAACGAAGCGGGGCGCGGGTTTCATGTCGTCAGTCTCTCTATGTTCATTCGTAAATCTTACTTGTTTGCGTGTTTTTTAATTCACGAGTATTACTTGTTGGCAAGTAAGGCAAAGACATTATGTAGTCGATATGCATAAACTACGTCAACCCACACAAGGAGCATCGCCATGCCCGGTGTTCATCCCCGTACCGCCTATCTCTTCATCGCGCCGTTCCTTGCGGTATTCGCGGTGTTCACGCTCTGGCCGATGCTGTTCAACCTGTGGCTGGCGTTCCGCGACTACTTTCCGCAAACCGGCAACAGCATGTGGAACGGCTTTGCGCATTTCGTCGAGCTGGCCGACTCGGAGCGCTTCGGTCACGCGCTGAAGAACTCGCTGATCTTCCTGCTGCTGGTGCCGCCGCTGCAGGTCGGCGCGCTGGCACTGGCGCTGCTGGTGCATGCCCGGCTGCCCGGCATCGGTTTCTTCCGGGCGCTGTACTACCTGCCGGTGGTGATCGCCGTGTCGATCGCCGCGGTCGTCTGGCAGCAGGTGCTGCGCTTCGACGGGCTGTTCAACTGGTTTCTGGAGTCGATCCACCTGATCGGCTTCGGCGAGCAGCCGGACTGGCTCGGCGACCGGCAACTGGCGCTGTATGCGGTGATGGCGTTCTCGTTCTGGAAGAACGTCGGCTACTACATGGTGCTCTATCTGGCCGGGCTGCAGACGGTACCGCGCGAACCGCTCGAGGCCGCGCAGATCGACGGCGCCGATGCCTGGCAGCGCCTGCGTCACGTGGTGCTGCCGGCGTTGCAGCCGGTGATCCTGCTGGGCACGCTGCTGTCGACGATCCAGGCGCTCAAGGCGTTTCAGGAAGTGATCGTGCTGACCGGTGGCGCGGCCGATACCCAGACCGCGCTGGTCTTCGTCTACGGCGTCGCGTTCTTCGGCCACAACTTCGGCCTGGCTGCGACGGCGGGGCTGATCGTGACGCTGGTTTGTCTGGCGCTCGCCGCGGTGCAGTTGCGCTTTTTCGGCGAGAACGGCCTGCTGCGCCGCGGAGGATGACCATGAACCGGGAACTCGTCCTGACCTTGCCGCTGGTGTCGCCCCACACGTATCTGCTGCGCCGTCAGGCGCGCGACGCCGTGCTGGCGCTGCCGCGCTACGCGGCCCTGCTGCTGTTCGGTGCGTTCACGGTGTTTCCGTTCTGGTGGGCGGCGGCGGTGGCGCTGTCCGGCGACGGCTCGCAGATCTGGACGTTCCCGGCGGCCTTCCTGCCCCACGATCCGGGCTGGCGATGGTTCGGTCGGGTCTTCCACGAAATGCCGTTCTGGCGCTACTTCGCCAACTCGCTGCTGATCGCAACCGCGACGACGGCGCTGGTCCTGCTGCTGACGATCCCCTGCGCCTACGCGCTGTCGCGGATGGCATTCCGCGGCCGGCAGGCGCTGTTCATGCTGCTGCTGGCGACGCTGATGGTGCCGGCCGAGGTGGCGATCGTGCCCAACTTCATTACCTGCTCGCGACTCGGGCTGCTCGACAGCTACGCCGGGGTGGTGCTGCCCAACGTGGCCGGTGCGTTCGGCGTGTTCCTGATGCGCCAGGCGTTCCAGGACACGCCGGCCGAAGTGCTCGATGCGGCGCGCGTCGACGGTGCCGGAGAGTTCGGCGTGATGTGGCGAGTGGCCGTGCCGATGGCGAAGCCGATGATCGCGACGCTGGCGGTGTTCACCTTCGTCGCGGCGTGGAACGACTATCTGTGGCCGGCGGTAGTGCTGAAGGAGCGGCTGAACATGCCGCTCGCCGTCGGCATCTTCAACGACCTGACCGGGCCGTTCGCGGTGTCGACCAATCTGGTGATGGCTGCGATCGTGCTGTCGGTGATCCCGGTCGTCGGCGCGTTCGCGCTGACGCAGCGCGTGTTCCTCGGCGGTGGCGGGCTGGTCCGGCCTAGGCCTTCTTGCAGCCGGTGAAGTCCGGGTAGAAGCGCTCCATCATCCGTTCGACATAGGCGACCAGCGGCTTGTGCTGCTCGGTATAGCGCCGCAGCGGCGATTCGAAGCGCGGGCACAAGGTGCCGAGCAGGAAGGCGAACACCGTCGCGTCGGTGCCGCAGATCGTGTCGCCAAGCAGATAGGGCTTGTCGCCGAGCAGCTCGGCCACCGCGTCGATGTCGCGGCGGGCGAGTTCGAACTGCTCGTCGGGCGTGTGCCGGCCCATGCCCTGGCCGTAGAGGTCGCGGCTGACACGGCGGCGGATCATCGCCTTGAAACCGGCGCGCATCGGCGCGGGTACGTTGCGGAAGAACTCGGCCGGGCCGCGCTCGAAGTTCGCGTCGTCTTCCCAGCGCAGCGCCTGCACGGCGAAGTACAGGTGATCCTCGAGCATTTTCTCGACCGCCCACGCCAGCGCCCGCTGCGCCGGGCCGTAGCCTTCATCGAAATCGAGGCCGTAGCGGTCTTCGAGGTGGGCGCGGATGAAGGTCGAGTCGGTGACCTTGTGGCCGTCGTCGTCGATGTGCGGCAGCTTGCCCTTGGGGGCGCTGAAGGTGCTGCCGCTCTGGATCCGGTAGGGCAGGCCGGACAGCTTGAGCAGCACGTCGGTCTTGGTGACGAAGGGGCTCGGGTCGGGCAGCCCCATGCCGGGGCCGAAGGTGAACAGCGTAATCATTGGCTATGCAGGTGCGATGAACGGGTGTCGGCTCCAAGTGTAAGCGGTTCTGCGTTGCAACGGGGTGTCCGATGTCAAAGTCGATCGCTTGGACGGATTCAGCTCCGCAGCAGCATCACCGCCAGGGCGAGCATGATCGCGGCAGTGAGCCCGTCGAGCAGGCGCCAGACGATGGGCTTTGCCAGCCAGCGTGCGAGCGCTGTGGCTGCCATCGCCAGCCCGAAGAACCACAGCAGCGATGCGGAAATTGCGCCAAGGCCGAACGCGACGCGCCCGATGCCGTCGTAGCGGCCGCCGACGCTGCCGAGCAGCAGCACCGTGTCGAGGTAGACGTGCGGGTTGAGCAGGCTGAAGCCGAATGCGGTCGCCAGCGCCTGGCGCCGGCTGATCGCTGCGTCGTGCTGCGCTGCAGCCAGTGCGGCGGGCTTGAAGGCGGCGCGCAGCGCGCCGAACGCATACCAGAGCAGGTAGGCGGCGCCGCCCCAGCGTGCCGCGGTCAGCAGCGTCGGTGATGCGGCGAGCAGCGTGCCCATGCCGGCGAGGCCGAGCGAGATCAGCGCGATGTCGCACAGCGCGCAGACCGCGGCGGTCAGCAGCGCGTGCCGGCGCAGCAGGCCCATGCGCAGCACATGGGCGTTCTGCGCGCCGATGGCCATGATCAGGCTGCCGCCGAGCGCCATGCCTTGCCAGTAAGTCGGGTACATCGTTGCGGGCTCCGCGTTGTTCACATGCCGTGCACGATAAAATCGCACCCGCCGGCTGGCGATGCAAATTAATATATTTCCATAAGCATTAGAAATTTTTATATATGTTCGACGGCAAACTCACCGAAGCCTTCCTGGCCGTCGTGCGCGAAGGCAGTTTCGATCGCGCGGCGGCAGCGTTGCACCTGACGCAGTCGGCCGTCTCGCAGCGGGTGCGGGCGCTCGAGTCGCGCTTCGGCCAGACCCTGCTCACGCGCGGGCGGCCTTGCGTGCCGACGGGCGCCGGCCAGACGCTGCTGCGCTACCTCGACCGGATTCGCCTGCTCGAGGAGGAGGCATTGCGCACGCTCGCCGGCCCCGGCGAAGGGCCGTCGCGGCTGGCGCTGGCGGTGAACGCCGACAGCCTGCACGCCTGGCTGCCCAAGGTGCTGGCCGAGACGCTGGCCGGCTCGCCGTTCACGGTCGAGCTGCAGGTCGACAACGAGGATTACACGCACCAGTTGCTCGCGCGCGGCGAGGTGCTGGCCTGCGTATCGGCGCGGTTCGAGCCGATGCGCGGCTGTGTCGCCGAGCCGCTCGGTGCGCTGCGCTACATCTGTGCCGCAACGCCGCGCTTTGCCGCCCGCCACTTTGCCGGCGGCGTGAGCCGTACGGCACTGCTGCGCGCGCCGGGGCTGCTGTACAACCGCAAGGACGCGATGCTGGGCGCCTACCTGTCGCGGCATTTCGGCATCAGCGAGGGACACTATCCGGCACACCTGATGCCGTCGTCGCAGGCCTTTGTCGATTTCGCGCTGCTCGACGTCGGCTACGTGCTGGTGCCGGAACTGGCGGTGGCGCCGCAGCTGGCCAGCGGCGCGCTGATCGACCTGCTGCCGGCGAAGCCGCACGATGTGCCGCTGTTCTGGCATGCGTGGCAGATCCAGGCGCCGATGGTCGACGTGCTGTTCCGGCGTATCGTCACCGCGGCAACGGCGGTGCTGCGGCAGCCGGACTGAACAGCCGTCCTAGTTGCTCCAGCGCGTCCGTTCGTTGACGAAGCGGTAATAGCGGACCAGCGTGATCCGGCCGTTTCGGTCGAGTAGCGGCTTGGGTACCGGACCGAACGGTGCGGCGTAGCGGATGATCGTCAGCGTTTCGGCGTCGAGGCGCGGATCGCCCGACGTTTCCTCGACGCCGGCATCAAAGATCGTGCCGTCGGCGTTCAGGACCAGCCGGAAGCGCAGCAGGCCCTGCAGCGGCTGGCCCTTTTCGTCGCGCGGGTAGTTCATCGTGCCGATGCGTTCGACCTTGCTGCGGATCTGCGCCTCCCACAGGCCGAACATCGCCCGCGTGTCGGGGCGCTGCTGCGCGCGGGTGGCGCTGTCTTCCTCGGCATCGCCGCCCTCCTTGGGCAGGTCGGCATAACGCAGCACCAGCTTGCCCTGCTTGCCGTCCGGCCGGACGCCGATCGCGTCGGCCAGCCCCTTGATTTCGACCTCGCTGCCCGGCGCTGCCGCGGATTGCGCCGGCGCCGCCGGGGCGCTGGCCGCAGCCTGCTTGCGGCGAGCCGGCGGCTGGGCGGCCGTTTGCGGCACCGCATGGGTCGAACGGGCGCGGACCTGGACCTTTTCCCTGGGCTGCGGCCTGGCCGGCTCGAGCGCGACGCTGGGATCGGCGGGCGTGGACGGGGGGCGCTGCGCTCCAGCCGCATCTGCAGCGGCGGGCTGCCGGCCGAGACGCTGGCGGATTTCTGCAGCGGTTTGAGCAGCAGCAGCGACAGGTGGGCCGCGAGCGAAACGGCCAGCGCGAGCCAGAGCCAGCGTGGCGCGCGGGGCGCATCGGGCATCGGGTCGGAGAGCATTATCGGGGTGTGCAAAGGGGGCTGCAAAGGCGTGACGTTAGCATGGTTGGCGATGGCTTTGAACGATGTTCGGGAACCGGCACGGGCCAGCGGGGTCTTCCAAAAGGACGGACCAGGCCCTGTCGCTTGGACCGGAGACCAGGAGATGGCTCATGAATATGAAATCCCGCGTCGCTGTCATGTCGCTCTCCGGCTTTCTGGTGGTCGGCATGGCCAATGCCGCCGGCGAAATCACCACGGCCAAGATCAGCGATATTGAAAACCAGATTCGCCAGGCGCGCGAGCAACAAAATGACAATGTCCGCTCCGTTGCCGATGGCATGGTGCCGCGCAACGCGCGTCAGGAACCGGTGGCGTGACCCGCCTCCGGGCCGGCGAGGCAGGGAACCGGCGGGCCGGATAAGACCGGGCGTCTGCCCGTCCCGGGGTAGCGTCTGAGCTTGACATCCAACCCGAACAGGCGATCGCGGCCCGCAAGGCCATCTTCGCCAATGCCGTGAAGGGCAAGCGCTGGGTCGGCGGCGCACGCCTGCCTTTCCCGGGCATCGGCCACGTCCGCGCCGACGGCAACGCCTATGCGTGGGTGCCGGTCGAGTACGAGCCGATCCGCAGGGATCGCTGAACCGCCGGCAGCAGGCTATTTCAGCCGGTTCCAGACCGCGACCGCTTCCTTGCGGGTCGGCTGCGGCGAGCAGATCACGTTGCAGTTGCCGTTGGCGCCGAACTTGGCGCATTGCACCCAGACGCGATTGGCCCCGGCCTTGCGGACGTCGGGCGGCGCGCCGCACTTCGGGCAGGCTTGGGGGCCGGGTTGGATCGGGGCGGCTGGCTTGGCGTCGGTCATGGGCAGGGCTCGGAGCGAGGGGTCACTTGTTGCGGTAAGCGCAGAAGCCCGGGCGCGGGCCGATCTTCGGATGGTTGCGACAGGTGTTGGGCCGCAGCTCGTAGATCGTGCACAGCCGGGTGTCGGCGTCGAGGTAGCTGCAATCGCCGCTGGCACGCTGCGCCAGTGTGTAGACGCTCGACTTGAAGTTGAAGTGCTGGACCACGCCGGCTTTCTGCAGCCGCTTGGCGATCTGCTTGGGCTGCTCGTGCTCGGCCTCGAACGCGTCGACGACGCCCATCCGTACCAGATCGGGCAGCTTCACTTCGACCGGCATCGTACAGCAGCCGGACTTGCAGTCGAGGCACATGCCGTTGCGGTAGCGCGCCCAGGTGTCGAGATTCTCGAGCGTGGAAACGTGGATCAGTTTTTTGTACGGTGCGGGCATGGCTGGCAGGACGGACGTGAAGCGGGGCGATTATACGCCGCTGGCCGGATACGCGCGTTCCGGCTGGCTGAGTGGCAACCGCGCCGGCTGTCTTGCGTCCGGCCGATTCGGCGCCGGGACGCAAGAAGGGATCGCCGAGCGGGGAGGTTATCGGTCCTCGTACTGCCGTTCCAGCCAGCGAAAGCCGAGGTGGCAGGTCGTGGCGCCCAACACACCCGGCATCAGCAGCCCTACAAAGGGAATCAGCGCCAATCCGGCCAGCAGCAACCCGGCCAGCAGCATCTGCCCGCGCTGCTGGCGTATGAAAGTGCGTTGCTGCTCGGCGCTGGCCACGCCATCGAAGGCGTCGTTGATCAGCCCGCGCACGTTCAGGTAGGCGTTGAGCAAAACCAGCAGTGCTGCACCGATCAGCGGAATGCACAGGCACAGCAGGGTGCCGGCGATCAGCGTGGACAGGTTGCCGAGCAGATCACGCACATCGGCGCGCCACGGGCGCTGCACGAGTCCCTGCAGGCTGGGATAACGCCGCAGCACGACGGACTGCACCTGGCCCATCAACACCATTTCCAGAATGACCCGTGCGACCAGCAGCGTGGCAAGCACGAAGCTGATCAGGCCCAAGACGTACTGGACCACGGTGATCAGGCCGGCGGCGGTTTTGCCAATGAGGCTCGCCGGCTCCGGCTCCCAGCCGAACCAGTGCGGCACGCCCAGCACCAGAAAGCGCGATGCGGTGTCGAGCGCGCTGGTGATCGGTGTCCACGCCAGCGCGTAGAGGATTGCCAGTACCAGCAGTGTTCCCAGCCAGACGCCGAGCGACACCGCCAGCAGGCGCGGGCGCAGGCTGTCGCGCAGAGCCAGTCCGACGCAATGGATGGCTTCGCCGGGTGTAAGCAGCGGAGCCGATTTTTCCGGGGAGGGGGGCGATTCGGACATGGGGCTCCTGGGTACCGATGAAAAGGGCGAACAGGCCGGCAGTCTGCGAGCGTCAGATCGTACGACGATCAGCGTTTGGCGTCCGCACCATAGTGGCGCAGGCAATGGGCGTAAAAGGCTTCGACTTCCGCCCGTGCCCAGGGCGTACGGCGCAGAAAGCTCAGGCTGGATTTGACGCTCGGATCGTGCTTGAAACAGTTCAACGGAATCCGCCGGCCGAGCTCGCCCCAGCCCCAGTAATCGATGAGGTCGGTGAGCATGCGCTCGAGCGTGATGCCGTGTAGCGGATTGTTGTCTTGTCGGGCGTTCAGGGCTGGCCTCGCTAGGTGTCGTGAAAAACGGGCCGACTGGCCCGTTTTGCTTGGAGGTCGCTGCTTAGCGCGTGACCGGCTTGTAGCGGATGCGCTTGGGCTTGGCGCCTTCTTCGCCGAGGCGCTTACGCTTGTCGGCTTCGTATTCCTGATAGTTGCCGTCGAAGAACGTCCACTGCGAATCGCCCTCGGCCGCGATGATGTGCGTCGCGATCCGGTCGAGGAACCAGCGGTCGTGCGAGATCACGAAGGCGGTGCCGGCGAACTCGAGCAGCGCTTCTTCGAGCGCACGCAGCGTTTCGACGTCGAGGTCGTTGGACGGTTCGTCAAGGAAGAGCACGTTGCCGCCCTGAAGCAGCGTCTTGGCCAGATGCAGCCGGCCGCGCTCGCCGCCCGACAGCATGCCGACCTTCTTCTGCTGGTCGCCGCCCTTGAAGTTGAAGCGGCCCAGATAGGCGCGGCTGCTCATCTCGAACTTGCCGACGGTGAGGATGTCGTGACCGCCCGAAACGTCGTCGAACACGGTCTTGTCACCTTCGAGTCCTTCGCGCGTCTGCTCGACGAAGGCCGTCTGGACGGTCGAACCGATTTCGATCTCGCCGCTGTCCGGCGCTTCCTTGCCGGCGATCATCTTGAACAGCGTCGACTTGCCGGCGCCGTTCGGGCCGATGATGCCGACGATCGCACCGGCGGGCACGTTGAAGCTGAAGTTGTCCATCAGTAGCCGGTCGCCGAAGCTCTTGCTGACGCCCTTGAACTCGATCACCTTGTCGCCGAGACGTTCGGCAACCGGGATGAAGATTTCCTGCGTTTCGTTGCGCTTCTGGTGCTCGAAGCTCGACAGCTCCTCGAAGCGGGCGATCCGCGCCTTGCTCTTGGCCTGGCGGCCCTTGGGGTTCTGGCGCACCCATTCGAGCTCCTGCTTCATGGCCTTGATCCGCGCGCCTTCGGACTTGGCTTCCTGCTCGAGCCGGGCTTCCTTCTGCTCGAGCCAGCTCGAGTAATTGCCCTTCCACGGAATGCCTTCGCCGCGGTCGAGTTCCAGAATCCACTCGGCCGCGTTGTCGAGGAAGTAGCGGTCGTGGGTGACCGCAACGACGGTGCCCGGGAAGCGCACGAGGAACTGCTCGAGCCATTCGACCGATTCGGCGTCGAGGTGGTTGGTCGGCTCGTCGAGCAGCAGCATGTCGGGCTTGGAGAGCAGCAGCTTGCACAGCGCGACGCGGCGCTTTTCACCGCCGGATAGCTTGCCGATGACCGCATCCCACGGCGGCAGGCGCAGCGCGTCGGCGGCGAGTTCGAGCTGCAGTTCGGTGTTGTCGCCGGCGCCGGCGGAGATGATTGCTTCGAGGCGGGCCTGTTCTTCGGCGAGGGCGTCGAAGTCGGCGTCTTCCATTGCGTACTCGGCGTAGACTTCTTCAAGCCGCTTCTGCGCGGCCATCACTTCGCCCATGCCGCTTTCCACTTCCTCGCGCACGGTCGCGTCGTTGTTGAGCTTGGGTTCCTGCTCGAGGTAACCGATCTTCACGCCGGCGAGGTGCTGGACTTCGCCGTCGTATTCCTTGTCGGCACCGGCCATGATGCGCAGCACGGTCGACTTGCCGGCGCCGTTCAGGCCCAGCAGCCCGATCTTGGCGCCGGGGAAGAACGACAGCGAGATGTTCTTGATGATCTGCCGCTTGGGCGGGACGATCTTGCTCACGCGGAGCATCGACATTACGTATTGGGCCATGGGAAACGCGCGTTCCGGTTGGTTCTGAATGGCGCGATTCTACCAGTAGGGTGGGTCAGGCGGCACGCCGTAAGCCACCACTTATACGGCGCAGCTCGTTCGGTAGAAACAGCAACGCCCGGCTTGAACCGGGCGTTGCTGCATGCCGTCAGGGAGAATCAGGCGCGAACGAGCGCCGAGGCGACCGTGTGGCGGCGGCCGGCCAGCGGAACGAAGGCGAGCAGCATGCCCAGCAGTGCCAGCGCGGCGACGTAATGGCCCGGCGCGAGCGGGTCCTTCTGCAGCCACAGGGTCAGCAGCATCGGCGTCAGCCCGCCGAAGATCGCGTACGCGACGTTGTACGAGAACGAGAGACCGGTAAAGCGCACCGCGGCCGGAAAGGCGCGCACTGCGACGAAGGGAACGGTCGCGATCGCGCCGACGAAGAAACCGGTCAGCCCGTAGTTGAGCAGCAGCGAGTTCGCGTCTCCGGGCAGGCCGGTATAGAAGTGGTAGCTGCTCGCCAGCAGGCCCGCGAAGCCGGCCAGCATGGTGTTGCGTGCGCCGAAGCGGTCGGCCGCCCAGCCGAAGACGACGCAGCCGAAGGTCAGCGCCAGCGTGGCGATGCTGTTGGCCTGCAGCGCCAGCGCCGGGGCGATGTGGTGGACTTTCTGCAGATACGTCGGCGTGAACAGGACGACGACGACGATGGCAGCCGACAGTACCCAGGTCAGCAGCATGGTGACGACGACCGCGCCGATATGGTTGCGCAGCGTGGCCTTGAGCGGCAGTTCGTCGGCAATCGCCTTTTGCGCGTGCAGTTCCTTGAAGATCGGCGTTTCCTCTAGGAAGCGCCGCAGGTAGACGGCAAAGAAGCCGAACACGCCGCCGAGAATGAACGGGATCCGCCATGCGTAGCCGGAGACGTCTTCCGGGCTGTAGCGGGTGTTGATCGCCGCAGCGACGAGCGAGCCGAGCAGGATGCCGGCGGTGAGCCCGGCGGTCAGCGTGCCGACGGCGATGCCGGTGCGGTTGGCGGGCGCGTGTTCGGCCACGAAGACCCAGGCGCCGGGGACTTCACCGCCGATCGCGGCGCCCTGCATCACGCGGAACAGCAACAGCAGCAGCGGCGCGGCGATGCCGATGCTCGCATACGTCGGCATCAGGCCGATCGCCAGCGTCGGCACGGCCATCAGGAAGATCGACAGCGTGAACATCTTCTTGCGGCCGAGCTTGTCACCGAAGTGGGCGATGATGATCCCGCCCAGGGGCCGTGCCAGATAGCCGGCGGCAAAGATGCCGAAGGTCTGCAGCAGGCGCAGCCAGTCCGGCATGTCGGGCGGGAAGAACAGCGTGCCGATGACGGCGGCGAAAAAGACGTAGATGACGAAGTCGTAGAATTCGAGCGCGCCGCCGAGCGCCGACAGCGTCAGCGTGCGGAAGTCGTCGCGGTTGAGCGGCCGATGGGCCGGTGCAGCGGTAGTCATGAGTGTTGAGCCGTAGTCGTTGGAAACGGCTGCGCGACGACGGGTCGGGATAGGGCCTGCCGGCGGGTCGCCCTTGGGGTGGTGGGCGGCGGGGCGGAACGGGGTGTGTTGCGCCCTGGTGCCGGGAGTGCACAGCCAGGGTGCATTCTAACGCCGGATTGCGCTAGGCGTGGGGACGACACCCGATGAGTGCATCAACGTCGCCACCGACGATTTTATCCAGGTGCGCGGTGATGTGCTCGATCGGCCAGTCCCACCATGCCAGCTCGACCAGTCTGGCGGCCACATCAGCGGGGAAACGGGCCCTGATCGGCTTGGCCGGATTGCCACCGACAACGGAATAGGGCGCAACATCGGCCACCACGACCGAACGCGACGAGATGATCGCGCCGTCGCCGATATTCACCCCGGGCATGATCAGCGCGTCGTAGCCGATCCAGACGTCATTGCCGATGACGGTATCGCCCTTGTACGGCAGCTCGCCGGGCTGGGGCATCACTTTTTCCCAGCCGTTCCCGAAGATCTGGAAGGGGTAGGTGGAGATGCCAGACAACTTGTGATTGGCGCCGTTCATGATGAACCGGGTGCCGCGCGCGATGGCGCAGAACTTGCCGATGATCAGCCGGTCGCCGATGAAGTCGAAGTGGTACAGGACATTGCGTTCGAAATTGGCGGCGTCCTCCGGATCGTCGTAATAGGTGTAGTCACCGACGACGATGTTCGGATTTGTCACCGTGTTCTTGATGAAGCAGACCTGCGGAAAGCCGGCCATCGGATGTGGGTTGCTCGGGCTCGGGCCGTTCAATGGCGTACTCCCTTTAATGTCGGATACCGGCGTCGGCCCACCCCAGTGCATCGATCACGCCCTGCATATCGGCGGCCAGCGGGCAGGTCAGATTGAGCGTTGCGCCGGTGTGCGGATGCGCGAGGCGCAATCCGGTACAGGCGAGCAGCATCCGGTTGGCGCCGAAGTGTTCGGCAAACATCCGGTTGTGGCGACCCTTGCCGTAGGTGGCGTCGCCGATGATCGGGTGGCTCAGGTGCTTCAGGTGCCGGCGCAGCTGGTGGCGCCGGCCGGTGAGCGGCGACAGCGCGGCCAGCGAGTAACGGCTGGTCGAATAGCGGTCGACGGCGATCGGCAGCTCGATCGTCGCCAGTCGGCGGTAGTCGGTGACCGCGTCCTGCGCGTCGGTCGCGCTGGTTTCGCCGGCAAATTCGTAGGCGTCGACGAGCCGGGTCAGAGGGTGATCGACGGTGCCGGCTTCGGGCAGCCAGCCGCGCACGACGGCGAGGTAGTCCTTTTCGATTGCGCGCGTCTCGAACGCCGCCGTCAGCAGCTTGGCGGTGTCCGGGTCGAGCGCGAACATCAGCACGCCCGACGTGCCCTTGTCGAGCCGGTGCACCGGGTAGACGCGCCGGCCGATCTGGTCGCGGACGATCTGCATTGCGAAACGCGTCTCGTGCCGGTCGATCATCGACCGGTGCACCAGGAGGCCCGAGGGCTTGTGGACCGCGACCAGCGCATCGTCGCGGTACAGCTCGGGCAGGGTTTCGCGGCTCATTCGACGTTTACTCGGCGGACGGCGCCAGCACGGTGCGGTTGCCGTTGCTTTCCATGCCGCTGACGAGGCCGGCGGCTTCCATGCTTTCGATCAGCCGCGCGGCACGGTTGTAGCCGATGCGCAGCTGGCGCTGGACGGCCGAGATCGACGCGCGGCGCGATTGCAGCACGAAGGCGACCGCCTCGTCGTACAGCGGATCGGCTTCGGCATCGCTGTTGCCGCCCGCCGAGCCGGCTGCTTCGGCATCGAAGCCGCCGTTGAGCACGCCGTCGATGTAGTCGGGCTCGCCGAACTTTTCCTTCAGGTACTCGACCACCTTGTGCACCTCGTCGTCGGCGACGAAGGCGCCGTGGACGCGCTGCGGGTAGCCGGTGCCCGGCGGCAGGAACAGCATGTCGCCCTGGCCCAAGAGCGCCTCGGCGCCCACCTGGTCGAGGATGGTGCGGCTGTCGATCTTGCTCGACACCTGGAACGCTAGCCGGGTCGGGATGTTGGCCTTGATCAGGCCGGTGATCACGTCGACCGACGGCCGTTGGGTCGCGAGGATCAGGTGGATGCCGGCGGCGCGGGCCTTCTGCGCCAGCCGGGCGATCAGTTCCTCGATCTTCTTGCCGGCGACCATCATCAGGTCGGCGAACTCGTCGACGACGACGACGATGAAGGGCAGGTGCTCGACCGGCTCCGGGTTGTCCGGCGTCAAGGTGAACGGGTTGGTCAGCTTCTGGCCGGCCTTCTCGGCTTCCTTGACCTTCTGGTTGAAGCCGGCGAGGTTGCGCACGCCGAAATGGCTCATCAGCCGGTAGCGTTTCTCCATCTCGGCCACGCACCAGTTCAGCGCGTTGGCGGCGAGCTTCATGTCGGTGACGACCGGCGCCAAGAGGTGCGGGATGCCGTCGTAGACCGACAGCTCGAGCATCTTCGGGTCGACCATGATGAAGCGGACTTCTTCCGGCGTCGCCTTGTACAGCAGCGAGAGGATCATCGCGTTGACGCCGACCGACTTGCCCGAGCCGGTGGTGCCGGCGACGAGCATGTGCGGCGCCTTGGCGAGATCGGTGACGACCGGCTGGCCGGTGATGTCCTTGCCCAGCGCCATCGTCAGTTTCGAGCCCGATTCGGTGAACACCGGGTCGTTGAACACTTCCGAAAGCCGGATCATCTGCCGGGTCGGGTTCGGCAGCTCGAGCCCCATGCAGGTCTTGCCCGGGATGGTCTCGACGACGCGGATCGACGCCAGGCCGAGCGCGCGCGCCAGGTCCTTCATCAGGTTGACGATCTGCGCGCCACGCACGCCGACGGCCGGTTCGACCTCGAAGCGCGTGATCACCGGGCCGGCGTAGGCGTCGACGACGCTGACCTTGACCTTGAACTCGGCCAGCCGCTCCTCGATCAGGATGCCGCGGTCGAGCAGGTCTTCCTCCGACACCGTCTGGACCGCGCTCGCGGCCGGTTGCAGCAGCGACACCGGCGGCAGTTCGCTGTCGTCGTAATGGCGCGTCGGCGAGGGTGCGCGCACCGCGGCGGCAGCGAGCGGCAGCGCCGGAGTTCCGGTCGGTTCGTCGTCCCATTCGAGCGTCGTCGGAGCGCTCTGCCACGGCATGGCTACCGGCGCAACGATGGCGGGTGCAGTCTGTACGACCGGCGCCGCTGGGGCGGGCGGTGCAATGGTTGCGATCGGTGCGCTTGCTCCGGCCGGCACGCCTGTGGCGGCCAATGGCGAGGCTGCAGCCGGTGCGTCTGGCCGCGACGCCAATGCCGGCGCAACGGTCGTTGCAGGCGGTGTGGCCACGGCTTTGGCCACCGGTTCGGCCGTTGCTTCCGGCTCGGCATCGGCGATTGCGGCATCGGTGCCGTCTGCCGTCGGGGCGGCGATCGGTGCGATGGTGACGGCGAGCGTGATCTCGGGCACAGCAACGGGCTCCGGAACGACTTCGGAAGCGATCGCTGCCGGCTCAACGACGGTTTCAGCCGGTGCGGCGACCGGTGTCGCAGGCGGTGCGATTTCGCCGGTCCACTCGAGTGGCGGCAGCTCGGGCGCGGTAGCCGCTGCGGCGGGGGCCGTTCCGGCGGCGGGCGCAGCCGCTTGGGCCGGCGCGGCTGCCTGAGAAAGGATCTTCTCGTCGGCAACGGGTTCGGTCTTCGGCGCGGGCGGTACTGCCGCGGCCTTGCTCGGAAACGGCCGTGTCGTGACGCGCGGTTGCGTATCGGCCGGTGCAGGCTGTGCGGTGCTGCGCGGCTGAACCCGGGTCGCCGCACGCAGGGCCTGATCGGCCTGGATGCGTAGTGTGCGGGTGTTGAGCTCGGCCGGTTGTGCCGAGCGCGGCGTGACGGTCGCCGGCGGCGTGCGGCCGGCGCGGATGTCGCGCAGCCGGGCGCGGACTTCGTCGGCGTCGATCATCGGCATGGACGTCGCGGTCTGGACTGGCCGCAATTCGCGGTTGCGGTAGACGCGCTGCAGATTGTCCATCACCTGCTGGGGGCCGATCACCGGCAGCTCGCGGCGCGGCCGTTGCGCTGTGTCGAGCGGCTGGCGCACCGGCGTTTCGACGGCAGGACGTACCGGCCGGTCGGCGCCACGGGACGCCGGGCTCCGGTCTGCGTCGTTGGCACCGGGGGCTGGCTGGCGTGCGGCGGGGAGGTCGTCATGAGGGCTGACGCGAGCTTCAGGCGCGGTGTGCCGGGGGCGGACGAAGCCCGGCTGTGCCGGTTCGGGCGAGAGCGAGTCCGCTGCGGCCGTTGTGGCCGGCGCCGTTTCGGCGCGGCTTTCGCGGCGGATCGGAGCGGCAGGCTCGAACCGTGGTCCGAGTGCCGGTTCGGGCTGCTCGTCAGTCTCCGTGTCCTCCAGCGCCGCCTGCCGTGCCTCGGCCCGGCGCTCCTGCATCGTGCGCCACCAGCCCGAGATCCGTTCGGTCGGCAGCAGCTGCGACGCAGCGTTGCCGGCGCTGTTGAGCATTTTCGACGTCGTTTCGCGCAGGCCGATCGACGGCGTGTTCTCGGCGTAGTCTTCGGGATCGAACGCTTCGTCGTCGGCTTCCGGTTCGGGTTCGGCCGCGTTGGTGCCGGGGGACGAGTAGTACGGCGTATCGCGCAGGTCGCGCCACCAGTTCGCCAGCCGCTCGAACGGGTGAAAGTCCTTCAGCGCCGGAATGCCTTCGCGCAGCGCCTCGCCGGCGGCGCCAAGCAGCGACGGCCAGTGATGTTGCGTGGTCAGCGGAATGCCGACGCCGAAGCCGACGAGCAGTGTGACCAGCGCGGCGACGGTGCTGCCCGGTACCAGGCCGAGCCCGCCGAGCAGCCAGTGGCCGACCTGCGGCAGGCCGTCATCACCGGCCAGATAGTCGGCGAACACCAGCGTGGTGAAGAGCAGCGCCGCACCGCCCAGCCGCAGTGCGCGGCCCGGGCGCGCTTCGCCCTGCAGCGGCCAGCGCGTACGCCACGCCAGACGGGCGAGCGGCAGCGCCAGCAGCCAGCCGACGTGGCCGAACAGCACGAACAGCGGGCCGCCCGGCAAGGCCATCAGCAGCACGATTAGCGTCGCGAAAATCCACGACAGCGTTTTGATGAAACGGAACTGGCGGTTGTCGCCCTGTTCGGCGAGATCCGGTTCGGCGTCTGGGGGGAGCGAATCTTGGGACATGGTTTCCAGTGTTCAGAACCTGTTTACGGTCGTGAACGGGTTCTTGGGGCCGCAAGGCCCGGAAACAGGCAGCCGCGGCGCAAGCGGGGCGACGCCTGGAATTCAAGACGGAACGATGGCGGCGGCAGGCCGTACGGCACGCGGAAAACGCGCGGCGGGATGCGGCCCGGCGGTAGCAAAACCGCAAGGCGCGGCGCGATCGACGAGGCCGCGAAGTGTATCACGGCGGCCCTGCGGACCGGCAGCGCCGGCCCGCGTGAAAACACCGCACGGGCGCTGTCTGTGAGGTGGCCGACACCGTTGCGCGGCGGCCGCGGCGATGACCCTCGGCCCGGGATCGGGCAGGGGATGACACCGGCTTTGGCGTCGCGCCTCAGTCGTCGTCCTGCGGCGTGGCGTCGTCGGTGGCGATCGCCTCGGCCAGCACCTTGTCGATGCGCTTGCCGTCCATGTCGACGACCTCGAAGCGCCAGCCGTCCCATTCGACGAAATCGGCGGTGGCCGGTACACGGCCGAGCAGCAGCATGATCATGCCCGAGAGCGTGTGGTAGCGGCCCCTCGATTCTTCCGGTGCGAGCTTCAGGCCGAGCCGGTCCTTGAGCTCGGGGATCGGAATCATGCCGTCGAGCAGCCAAGAGCCGTCGGCCCGCTGCACCGCCCACGCGTCGTCGGCATTGCCGGAGTGGAACTCGCCGGTGACCGCTTCGAGCAGGTCGTGCAGCGTGACCAGCCCCTCGATCTCGCCGTACTCGTCGAGCACGAACACGATCTGCATGTTGTTGGCGCGGAAGTTGTCGAGCAGCTCCATGCCGGTCAGCGTCTCGGGCACGTAGACGCAGGGGACGAGATCGGCCGAAAGGTCGGGCTGCTCGCCGCGCAGCGTGTAGGCCAGCACCTGCTTGGCGTGCAGCACGCCGATGATTTCGTCGAGGCCGCCCTTGCAGACCGGAAAGCGCGAATACTCGGATTCCGAAATCCGCCGCAGGTTCTCGGCCAGCGGCTCGTCCAGGTCGAGGTAGACGATGTCCGAGCGCGGAATCATCAGCGAGCCGAGCTGGCGGTCGTCGAGGCGGAACACGTTGCGGACCATTTCGTGCTGGTGCTGCTCGATCACGCCCGATTCGGAGCCTTCCTCGAGCAGGGCCTGGATTTCCTCTTCGGTCACGCCCTGGCTGCTGCTCTGCCTGACGCCGAGCAGGCGCAGGATCGCGTGCGTCGAGATGCTGAGCAGGTAGACGAAGGGCCGGGCCAGCACCGCCAGCCACTGCATCGGCCGCGCGACGAGCCGGGCGATGGCTTCCGGGTTCATCTGCCCCAGCCGCTTGGGAACCAGCTCGCCGACGATGATCGACACATAGGTGATGACGACGACGACCAGCGCGGTCGAAAACACGCTGGTGGTCTTTTCCGGCAGGTCGAACGTCTGCAGCCATGCCGACAGCGGCGCCGCCAGCACCGACTCGCCGACGATGCCGTTGAGGATGCCGATCGAGGTGATGCCGATCTGGATGGTCGAAAGGAAACGGGTCGGGTCTTCGCCGAGGCGCAGCGCCGTCGAGGCGGCGGCGTCGCCGTCGGCGGCCAGCTTCATCAGCCGTGCCTTGCGCGCGGTGACGAGGGCGATTTCGGACATCGCGAACAGGCCGTTCAGCAGGATCAGGCCCAGCAGCAGCAGGATTTCCATCTCAGCGCTCCCGGCCGGACGGGCTGCAGGGCCGGACTGGCGTCAGCCCGGCGATGCCGGCGGGCTGGCGTGGACTGGAAAGGGGGAAGGCATACGTGTCGCTGCGACTGGGAATGTCCATACGGTGAGGGGCCTCGGCCCGTCACTCCTTGAGTGAAAATGGGACCGCTATGTTAGCGGCACAGGGCGCATGCCGACAATGCATGGCCGGCGTTCAGCGTGCCGCCAGATTGTCGGCCCCGGGGCTGGCCGGGTAGAAGGCGAAGCGCAGTGCGCGGCCGATGCTCGCCGGGACGACCGAGCCGTGGTCCTCGCCGTCGAAGCGCTGGAAGCTGACCCGGTCGGGGGGGGCGGCGGCGAGTTTTTGCGCGAGCGCGGCGGCCTCGTCGGCCATGTTGAACTGGTTTTCCCGGCTGCCGACCGTGATCAGCAGCCGCGCCTTGTCCTTGCCGGGCGTGTACGCATCGGCCTCGGCGACGATGGCGCGGCCGTCCCACCAGACCGACGGGCTGGCGGCGATATAGCTGGCGAACAGCGCCGGGCGCGAAAAGCGCAGGTGCAGCGCAAACAGGCCGCCGAGCGAATGGCCGAACAGCGCCTGCTGGCCGGCATCGACCGGGTAGCGTGCGGCGATCGCCGGCATCAGTTGCCGCTGCAGGAAGTCGGCGAACGCCTCGCGGCCGCCGGTTTTCGGTGGCCGCTCGAACTTCTTCGGTACGCGCTCGTCGGGGACGCTGGACGTCAGGTCGAAGTAGCGCCGGGCGCTGTCGAATGGCTGGTCGGTCGGGTAGCCGACGCCGACGACCATCACGTCCTGCAGCGGCCGCTGCATCCGCGCCGCGGCGGCGGCGATGGCGAAGTGGGCATTGCCGTCGAGCACGTAGAGCACCCGGTAGCCGGCGGCCGGCGGCGGTGTCGTCGGCCGGGACACGAAAATCCGGTAATCGAGGCCGTTGCTGCCGGCCTTGACGTCGTACTGGTCGGCATTGGCCATGGCCAGCGCTTTGGCGGCGGGCAGTGCCGGGGCGGCGAGGGCGAAAGGCGTCATCAGCGCGCAGAGCAGCAGCGGAAGGTATTGGCGGAAGGAAAGCACTCGGGTCCTCTTTCTAAGAGCCTGTTCAAAGTCTGCCGTACGGGTCAGCGCTGGCGCGCGGCTTTCGGCGTGATGCCGAAATGGCGCTTGAACGCGGTGGCGAAGTTGGCCGCACTGGTATAGCCGGCCAGATCGGCCGCTTCGGCGACGCTGACGCCGTCGCGTTCGAGCGCGTCGCGTGCGGCCAGCAGCCGGCGGCGGCGCAGGTAGTCGAACACCGTGTGGCCGAACAGCTGCTTGAAGCGCTGCTGCATGGCGTTGACGTTCAGCCCGGCGTGGCGGGCGAGGTCGTCGAGCGAATGCGCGTCGGCGGCACCGCTGTCGAGGTAGTCGCGCAGCGCGTGCATCTGCCGCAGCTCGCGCGGCCGCAGGCCGGTCGTCGCCGGCGCCGAGACCTGGGCCAGCGTCTGCACGACGAGTTCGATCGCTCGGCTTTCCAGGTACAGCCTTTCGAGCAGCGGCGCGTACGCCGGCGGCCGGAGCATCGACTCGGCCAGCGCGATCTGCCGGGCCGACGGACGCCAGCGCTGCACCGACAGATGGCAGGCGCAGAAGCGGCGCAGGGTATCGTGCTCGGCGCTGTCGAGCAGGCCGCTTTCGTCGAGCCATTCGCGGCTCAGCGTCAGGCTGACCTTGCGCTCGGCACCGCTGTCGATCGCCCTGCGGGTGAACACCTCCGGCTCGGCAACCGAGACCAGCGCGGCCTCGTTGACGATGCGGCCGGCGTCGTCGCACTGCGTGCCGAGCTTCAGACGGCGCTTGCCGTACGAGACATCGGCGCTGCCGGCGAGGAACAGCGCGATGTTCAGCCCGCATTCGAGCTCGGCCTCGGCGCCGGTGCAGCCAAGGTCGCTGCGCTGCAACAGCGGCGCGTCGGTGCGCGTCAGCATCAGGCCGTCACGCAGCGGCAGCGGCTCGAAATGGGGGGCGATTTGCATGTCTTTGACACTCCGCGGGTCGGTGCGCATGCAAAGGTTTTTTTGACCTTTCGCAAACGCTTGTCATACGAACGTGTGGAATACTATGCGCCGTCAAGCTCAAATGCAAATCATTCTCATTTGAGTGGCGGGCGGCATGGGGCCGGTCGCGACAGGAACCGTCAGCGAGACCCGGTGGTACCGGCAGGTGCACGACGGGCAGCGGTTCCCGAAAACTAAAATGCTGCAGAGAGTGTGAAGATGATTCCCCCGTTCAAGTCCAGCCCGATGCTGGCTGTCGTGTCCGCGCTGTTCGCGGCCGCGCCGGCCATGGCCGCGGAAACCGAAACGCAACTGGAGTCGGTCGTTGTGACCGCCGCCGGCTACGAGCAGAAGATCAAGGAGGCGCCGGCGAGCATTTCGGTGATTACCCGCGAACAGCTCGAAAGCCAGCCGTTCACCAGCCTGTCGGATGCCGTCCGCCATGTCGAAGGCGTCAGCGTCGTCGGCCCCGATCCCAACGAGACCGACATCTCGATCCGCGGCATGCCGGGCGAGTACACGCTGATCCTCGTCGACGGCAAGCGCCAGAACACGCGCGAGACGATGAACCGCGGCACCGGCGGCGTCCAGCCGTACCAGATCCCGCCGATGGAAGCGATCGAGCGGATCGAGGTCGTGCGCGGGCCGATGTCGTCGCTGTACGGCTCGGACGCGATGGGCGGCGTCATCAACATCATCACCCGCAAGGTGCCCAAGGCCTGGAAGGGCTCGGTCACCGCCGGCGGCGTGCTGCAGGAAGATTCGAACTACGGCAATACCGGCGAGGGCAGCTTCTGGCTCGGCGGCCCGCTCAAGGACGATCTGCTCGGCCTGCAGGTGTACGGCAGCTACAGCAATCGGGGCGAGGACGACATCTACTACCCGAACAGCATGACCAGCGGTGCCAACGGCACCAGGAACCAGAACTACGGTGCCAAGCTGACGCTTGCGCCGAGCAAGGACCAGGAGTTCATCCTCGAGGCCGGCCGCAACGAGCTGACGTATACCGACACGCCGGGCGAGTCGATCGCCGCCAACGCGCCGTCGGCGAAGAACGAGCACGATCGGACCAACTGGGCGCTGACCCACAACGGCCGCTGGGGCTGGGGGGCGACCACGGTTGCGCTGTACCAGGAAATCGCCAGGCAGATCACCACGACCGGCGGCGTCGAGAGCGCGTCCAAGCCCGAGATCACCAATACCGTGCTCGACGGTCTGGTGACGCTGCCGTTCGATACCAACATCCTCAAGCTCGGCGCCCAGTACAACCACAACAAGCTCGAAAGCATCAGCCGCGAATCGGTCGTTGCCGGCCACGCGGTCAGCCCGGACTCGGTGACCAACAGGGTGTGGGCGCTGTTCGCCGAGGACGAGTACTTCGTCACCGAGAAGCTGAGCCTGACCGGCGGCCTGCGCCTCGACAACGACGAGCGCTACGGCAGCCACTGGACGCCGCGGCTGTACGCGGTCTACAAGGTCACCGACACGATCACCGTTCGCGGTGGCGCTGCCAGCGGCTTCAAGGCGCCGACCCTGCGCCAGACCACGGCCGGCTATTGCATGACCTCGGGCGGCGGTACGCAGAAGCGCGGTTCGCTGTGCGGCAACCCGGATCTCGAACCGGAAACCAGCGTCACCGAGGAAATCGGCATCCGTTACGACGCGCCGAACGGCACCAATGCCAGCCTCACGCTGTTCAACAACGACTTCAAGAACAAGGTCGTCAGCTACGACACCGGCGTGCCCGATCCCTTCAACCGGGCACTGACGATCTACAAGTACGACAACATCGACAAGGTGAACATCAGGGGGGCCGAACTCGGCGGTGCGATGCCGTTCGCAAAGGACTGGAAGGTCAGCGCCAACTACACCTACACCAAGTCCGAGCGCGAAGGCGGCGGTGAGCCGGCGTTCGACGGCGGCTCGCTCGACGGCCGCCCGCTCGACAAGACGCCGGAGCACATGGCCAACCTGCGCCTCGACTGGACGCCGATCGAGAAGCTGGCGACGTTTGCCCGCGTCACCTACACCGGCAAGCAGTACTGGGCGGCGTTCCGCAACGGTGCGATGAACGTGCGCGAGGCCGATGCCTACGCGACGGCCGACCTGGGCGCCAGCTACACCTTCAACAAGCACCTGACCGCCAACTTCACCGTGCTGAACATCACCGACGAGATCGAGCCGGTTGATGACCGCACCCGTACCGGTGGCCTCGACGGCAACTGGATGGTGCAGGAAGGCCGCCGCTACTGGCTGAGCGTCACCGCCAGCTTCTGATCGCAACGATCCCGCTTGCCCGGGGCCGCCCACCGGCCGGTCCCGGGCTTTTTCCATTTTCCGACGAGGTCACGATGCCTGCAGCCCACGCAACGGTCATGACGCCCGATGGCGCCCGTTTTCTGTTCAAGCTTTGCAAACATTTCGCCAAGAAGATTCCGGTCGAATTCGACGAGCGCCACGGCCGCGCCGCATTTGCCTTTGGTCACTGTACGTTGACGGCGACCGACGAGTCGCTGCGCTTCGATTGCGTTTCCGACTCCGACGAAGCGCTGGCGCGGCTGCAATCGGTGGTCGTCGATCACCTGGCGCTGATGACCCGGGCCAACCCGCTGCCGGTGGCCTGGATCGCCGGGGCTTGAGCTTGCGCAAGGCGACGGTCGTCGCGCTTGCTTATAAATGCGTTATAGAATCATTCTCATTTACTAGTGAATCGGGGAGATCCAATTGATTCAGCGATGGATTCAGCGATGGCTGAAACGCGCCGGCCTGGCGCTGGCTTGCGCGGGCGTGCTGGCGATGCCGGCCCAGGCGGTGACGGTGACCGACCTGGCCGGCCGCAAGGTCGAGTTGCCGAAGAAGGTCGACCGCATCCTGCTCGGCGAAGGCCGGCTGTTCTATTCGCTGGCGCTGCTCGAAGGCGACAAGCCGGTTGCGCGCATCGCCGGCTGGCAGGGTGATTTCCGCCAGCTCGATCCGCAGACTTACGGCCAGTACCGCGCCAGGTTTCCCGAGATCGACAAGATCCCGCTGATCGGCAAGACCAGCGAAGCGTCGGTCAGCGGTGAAAAGGTCGTCTCGCTCAAGCCCGACATCGCCGTGTTCAGCCTCGCCGGCCATGGCCCGAGCGTGCACAACCCGCTGGTCAAGCAGCTCGAGGCCGCGAAGATTCCGGTGATCTTCGTCGACTTCCGGCTCAAGCCGATGGAAAACACCGTGCCGAGCATGCGGCTGATGGGCAAGGCGCTGCAGCGCGAGGCGCAGGCCGAGAAGTTCATCCGCTTCTACGAGCAGAACATGAAGCTCGTCACCGACACGGTGAAGGGCATTCCGGCGGCACAGCGCCCGAAGGCCTTTCTCGATCTGCGCGCAGGTGCGATGGACGGCATCTACACCGCCGGCAAGGGCAGCCTGGGCGAGATGGTCGAGGCCGCCGGCGGCATCAATATCGGCAGCGGACTTCTGAGCACCGAAATCGGTGAAGTGAACCTCGAGAAGGTGATCGCGACCAATCCGGCCGTATACATCGCCACCGGCGCAGGGACGCCCGACGCCAAGCTCGGGCTGAAATTCGGCCCGGACGTGAGTGCCGATGTCGCGCGTGCCGCGCTCAAGGCCACGTCGACCCGTGCCCAGCTCGGCGCGCTCGGCGCGGTGCGCAACGGCAAGTCCTACGGCGCGTGGCACCACTTCTACAACACGCCGTATCACGTCGTGCTGGTGCAGCAGTTCGCCAAGTGGCTGCAGCCGGCCGCGTTCGCCAGGCTTGATCCGCAGGCGACGTGGGCGACGATGTACAAGGACTTCCTGCCGGCCGTCGCACCGCAGGGGACGTACTGGGTCGACGCCGGGGGCGCGCAGTGAGCGCACCCGAAGTTGCCGTACTGCAGCCGGCCGACACCGTCGCCGGCTACCAGCGCCTGCTGGGCCGGCGCCTCGCGATCATCGCCGCGCTGCTGGCGGTGATCGTCGCGTCGCTGCTGCTCGACTTCACCATCGGCCCGTCGGGCATGGCGATCGGCGATGTGGTCCGGGCGCTGTTCGACCGTGCCGCGGCCGACCCGGCCACCGCGGTCATCGTCTGGGACATCCGGCTGCCGTATGCGCTGATCGCCGTCGCGGTCGGCCTCGCGCTCGGCCTTGCCGGTGCCGAGATGCAGACCATCCTCAACAACCCGCTGGCGAGCCCGTTCACGCTCGGCGTCTCGCAGGCGGCGGCGTTCGGCGCCGCGCTGGCGCTGGTGCTCGACCTGAGCATTCCCGGCGTTTCGCCCGAATGGGCCGTTGCGGTCAATGCCTTCATTTTCGCGATGCTGTCGGCATGGCTGCTCGACTTCGTCACCCGCGTCGTCGGCATGAGCACCTCGGGCGTCGTGCTGTTCGGCATTGCGCTGTTCTTCAGCTTCGATGCGCTGCTGGCGCTGCTCAAGTATGTCGCCAGCGCCGAGGCGCTGCAGGGCGTGATCATGTGGACGATGGGCAGCCTGTCGCGCGCGACCTGGCCCAAGGTGATCGCGCTGTTTGCCGCCTGTGCGCTGCTGCTGCCGTGGGCGATGCGCAATGCGTGGCGGCTGACGGCGCTGCGGCTCGGTGAGGACCGCGCGGCGAGCTTCGGCGTCGACGTGCGCCGGCTGCGGCTCGGTTCGCTGACGCGCATCAGCCTGCTGACCGCGCTGGCGGTGTCCTTCGTCGGCACCATCGGCTTCATCGGCCTGATCGCACCGCATATCGCGCGTCGTCTCGTCGGCGAGGATCACCGTTTCTACCTGCCGGCGAGCGCGCTGGTCGGCGCGGTGGTGATGTCGCTGGCGTCGGTCGCATCGAAGAACATCGTGCCGGGCGTGATCGTGCCGGTCGGCATCGTCACCGCGCTGGTGGGGATTCCGCTGTTCATGGCGATCGTGTTCCGGCACGGCGGGAGGGCATGATGACGACGCTGTCGATCGAGAACGTCCGCGTCCGCTACGGCCGTCGCGAAGTGATCCCGGGGCTGGGCATCGCCGCGCTGCAACCGGGAGAGGTGACCGCCTTGCTCGGGCCGAACGGCTGCGGCAAGACGACCCTGCTCAAGGCCGTCGCCGGGCTGGTGCGCTGCGACGGCAAGGTCGTGTTCGACGGCCAGACCTTCGGCTACGGCGATTTCGCCGCACGGGCGCGCCATATCGCTTACCTGCCGCAGACCTTGCCGCCGACCGTGCACCTGCGCGTGTTCGAATCCATCCTCGTTGCGCGCCAGGCGACCGCGGTCGGGCTGGCGCGCGGCGGCGATCATGCCGAAGTACTGCAGGTGCTCGACCGGCTGGCCATCGGCCATCTGGCGATGCGCTACCTGAGCGAGCTCTCCGGCGGCCAGCGCCAGTTGGTCGGCATTGCGCAGGCGCTGGTGCGCGCACCGAAGGTATTGCTGCTCGACGAGCCGCTGTCGGCGCTCGACCTCAACCACCAGTTCCAGGTGATGGACCTGCTGCGGCAGGAGACCCGCGCGCGCGGCATGGTCACGGTGATCGTGCTGCACGACCTCAACGTCGCGCTGCGGCACACCGACCGGGCGCTGCTGCTCAGGGAAGGGCGGCTGGTGGCCGAGGGGCCGCCTGCCGCGGTGATCAACAGCGCGACGCTGGCCGAGGTCTACGGCGTGCGCGGCCGGGTCGAACCCTGCTCGCAGGGGTTCAGCCAGATCATGGTCGACGGCCTCGTCGGCGCCTGAAACAGCAACGCCACCTCCGGGTGGCGTTCTGCATTCCGTCGGCCCGCTCTGGACAGCTGGTGATTTAAAGATATATCTTAAGATGCATCTTTAGATATATCGAAGGAGGTTGCCATGCGAGGCGAAATGGGACAACGGGGCGGCGGCCGGCGGGGCCGCGTGTTCGATCACGGCGACCTGCGCCTGGTGGTGCTGGCGCTGACGGCGCAAAGCCCGCGCCACGGCTACGAGATCATCAAGGCGATCGAGGAGAAGTTCGGCGGCAACTATGCACCGAGCCCCGGCGCGATCTACCCGACGCTGACCTTGCTCGACGAACAGGGGCTGCTGCGCGGCGAGGCCGACGCCGACGGCAAGCGCCGCTACACGGTCACGCCCGATGGCGAGGCGTACATCGCCGCCCACCGCGACACCATCGACGGCGTGATGGTGCGGATGGAACTGATGGCGCGCCGCATGGCCGGCCACATGCCGCCCGAGCGCGTGATGCAGGCGATGCAGACGCTGAAGCAGGCGCTGCTGCTGCGCGAGCACGGCTGGACCGATGCATCGGTCGCCGCCGCCGCCGCCGCGATCGAAACTGCCGCCAGGGAGATCGTCGATGGGCCACGCTAGGTTGTGTCGATCAGGCGCCTGTTGACGCGGCCCGGCGCAAGGCGCCGCGTCCTCCCCCGAACAACAAGGAAAGAAAATGGAACCGAATTACACCACCACCCGCGTGCGTCATCCGCTCAAGCTGCGCCTGATCACGGTAAGCAAGACCGAGCGCATTGCGCCGCACATGCTGCGCGTGACCTTTGCCGGCGAGTCGCTGCAGGACTTTGTCTCGGCGTCGCACGACGACCACGTGAAGCTGTTTTTCCCGGCGCCGGGGCAGGCAGAACCGATCCTGCCGTCACTGAGCGAAACAGGCCCGGAATACTCGGAAGGTGCGATCCGCCCGGTCATGCGCGATTACACGCCGCGCAGCTACGACCCGGTGGCCGGCGAACTCGTCATCGACTTCGCGCTGCACGGCGACGGCCCCGCCGCGGGCTGGGCCGAGCAGGCCGCGCCGGGACAGGTGATCGGCGCCGGCGGCCCCAAAGGCTCGTTCGTCGTGTCCGACGATTTCGACTGGTATCTGCTGGTCGGCGACGAAACCGCGCTGCCGGCGATCGGCCGGCGGCTGGCCGAGCTGCCGGTCGGTGCGCAGGCGATCGTCATCGCCGAAGTCGCCGACGCCGGCGAGCAGGTGGCCATGCCGAGCGAGGCGCAGGTGTCGCTGACCTGGCTGCACCGCAATGGCGAGCCTGCCGGCACGCCGCAACGCTTGGTCGACGCGGTGCGTGCGCTGGCACTGCCTGCCGGCGAGGGCCATGTCTGGGCGGCGGCCGAGCTGTCGGTGATCGGTCCGGTGCGCAAGGTGCTGGTCGACGAGAAGGGCGTCGACAGGAAACGCATCCGCGCCGCCAGCTACTGGAAGCACGGCGCCGTGGCGCACCACAGCGCGCTCGAGGACTGAGCCACAACCAAGGAAAAACGCCCATCGATGGCATTGTCGCCATAGGCACCTTGTGTCTTCATTGAAGACGCGTTTGTACGTCGAAAGGCATCGGTAGTTGTGAGCGCCAATGTAAATGTTTAAATGTTGGCGCTTTTCTTATGCATGCCGCAGGAAGACATGTCCGATTGATGACAAGAAAGCTAATAGTTAAAATCTTTTATTCTTACGAATTTTGTCTGAATTTAGATGGATATCGCTCAGCTTTTATCTGCTTTTGCCAGTGCTTTCAAACAAGACCGGCTGCCGTTGACGCTGCGGCTGGGGGATGGTGGCATCTTCGGCGAGCAGTTGCTGCCGCAGACGCTGCGTGCCGATGAAGCGCTGTCCACACCGTACCGCTACGAGCTCGAATGCCTGTCGCCCGATGCGGAGATCGAGCTAAAGACCCTGCTGGGTTTGCCCGCCGAGCTGGGTATCGAGACTGCCGACGGCGGCAGCGTGGTGCGTACCGGCATCGTGACCAGTGCGCAGTCGCTCGGTTCGGACGGCGGCTTTGCCCGATACCAGCTGATTATCGAACCGCCACTGGCGCTGCTGCGGTATCGCCGGACTAGCCGGGTCCATCAGGATCTGAGCATTCCCGACATCGTCAAAACGATCTTCACCGAACACGCGGCCAGCAACCCGGTATTCCAGTCGCACTTAGCGATCGAATTCGAACTTGGCCAGACCTACACGCCTCGGAGCTACTGCCTGCAGTACCGCGAGAGCGACCTCGACTTCGTCCAGCGCTTGTTGGCCGAGGAGGGGCTGAGCTACCGTTTCGTTCATCAAGGCGGTGATACGCCGATGGTGACGATGCGGGTGTTCGATGATGCCTATGCACTGCCACAACTGGCGCAAGCCAGCATCCGTTTTCACCGTGCCGACGCCACCGAAGAAGACGACACGCTCACCGCGTGGGACAGCCGTCGCCAACTCGGCAGCAACAAAGTCAGCCTGACCAGCTTCGACTACAAGCCGACCCGGACGCAGGATGCCGGTGACAGCAGCCGGACCGAACAGGGCAACGGATCACAAGCCGAGCTCAGCCTTGAAGACTACGACGCGCCGGGCTTGTATTACGGCCATCCGGAGCAACTGCAGCGCTATTCCCAGCTGCGCCAACAGGCGCATGACCTGAACAAGAAGGGCTTCAGCGGCGAAGGCACGGTTCGTTCACTCGAACCCGGCCAGTGGTTCACGTTGCTCGAGCACCCGGCGCACGATTTCGACGCACCGGAAGACCGCGAATTTACCGTCACCGGTCTGCGCTTCACCGCCAACAACAACCTGCCGATCGACCTGAGCCGTTTGCTGCCGTCATTGCAGAGTGCGAATCAAAACACTCAAGCAAAGCCGTTTACCGCCCAATTTGACGCCCAGCGTCGCGGCATCCCGCTCACACCGGCCTACGCCCATACCGAAGTTGCCAAGCCGACCGCACCGGGCAAGCAAACCGCGACGGTGGTCGGCCCCGGTGATGGCGAGGTGCACACCGACGAGCTCGGCCGCATCAAGGTGCAGTTCCACTGGCAGCGCCAGTCCGAACACCCCGAATATGGCGCCAACCTCGACGATAAGTCCTCGTGCTGGCTGCGCGTCGCCATGCCTTCGGCCGGTGCTGGCTGGGGCCACCAGTTCATCCCGCGGGTCGGTCAGGAAGTCCTGGTCGACTTTCTCGAAGGCGACATCGACCGGCCGCTGGTGACCGGCGTCGTCTACAACGGCAGCCACCCGGTGCCGGCGTTCAGCGGCGCCGGCTCACTGCCGGCGAACAAGACCCTCTCCGGCATCAAGACCAAGGAACACGGTGGTGGCCAGTACGGCGAACTGCTGTTCGACGACACCCAGGGCGAAGTCCGCACCAAGCTCTCGAGTGAGCACGGCAAGACCCAGCTCAACCAGGGCTTCCTGATCCACCCGAGAAGTGACGGCAAGGGCGCGCCGCGCGGCGAAGGTTTCGAACTCCGCACCGACGGGCACGGCGCCATTCGCGCCGGCCACGGTCTGTTGATAACTTCTGAGCCCGCCAACGGCGCCGGCGGCAACCAGCTCGACCGGTCACAAGCCCAATCCCAGCTCGACGCCGCATTCGAGCTGGCCAGCAGCCTCGGCGATGTCGCCACCCACCAGCTCGCCGACTCAATAGAAACCGGCCAGGAGACCATCAAGGACAACGCCAAGGCCGCCAAGACCCAACAAGGCCACCTGCACCACCTGAAGGAAGCGCTGGAGAGCTGGGCCAATGGCACGAACGCGTCAAAGGACGGCAAAGGCGAGCAAGCCGGCCAGCAGCCGCTGATTGTCATCAGCGCCCCGGCCGGCCTCGCCCAAACCACGCCGCAGAGCCAGGCCATCGCCGCCGGCAGCAACCTCGACCTGATCGCCCAGCGCGACACACAACAAACCTCGGGAAGGCGCTGGCTGCACAACGTCGGCGAACACATCAGCCTGTTCGTTGCCGGGGTAAAGGACCAGATCGCGCTGAAGCTGATTGCCGCCAAGGGCAAGGTGTACTTGCAAGCGCAAACAGACAATATCGACATCAATGCGGCCAAGGACATCCAGCAGACGGCGAATCAAAAGATCACGGTGAATGCCGGTCAGGAAATCCTGCTGACCGCCGGAGGCGGCTACATCCGGCTCAAGGGCGGCAACATCGAGATCCACTGTCCTGGGAAGATCGACGTGAAGGGTGCAAGCCACAGCTTCGATGGTCCTGCATCGCTGAACAGTGCATTACCGTCCGCCCCGCCACCAAAGGAGCGCTATCACGAGCAGTTCGTCGTGACCGACAAGCACTCCGGCCTGCCCATGGTGCACACGCCGTACCGTATCGAAACGGCAGACGGCAAGGTATTCCACGGCGTGACCGACGGGGAAGGCAGAACCAGCCGCATCCATACCGCATCCGCACAGCAACTGAAGCTCTTCCTGGATTGATCCGATGGCATATCAGCGCTCCACTGCCACCACGACACCCGCCGATCAATCCAGCCAGGCCATCACCGATGGCAACACCAACCCGCGCCCGGACTCCGTGGTTGCGACCCAGGCTGAACAAGTGCTGCTGTTTCTTCGTCCCGAAACGGGCGAGGTGATCGGGGTGCCTTCGCCGGATACTGCCGAGCTGCGCATTCACTATCACCGCTGGAGTGAGCTGGTTCGGGACTATCACAACGCCAACGCACTGTTGTTCGACTGTGAAGAGCGCCTGCAGATCCTGGCTGCCGCCGAAGCCAACAACGAAGTACTGCCCCCGGGTATCAGGGACGAAGCGGACAGCAACTGGAAGTTCGCGGTGAAGTGGCGTGATGAAGCCAACCAGAAACTGCGTGAAGAAATGAAACCGCTTGCCAGCACCGCCGGCTCCGGAAAAAAGCTGGTGGAACTCATTCCGCTGATGAGCAACGAAGGCGACAAACCGTATGCCGTAACCAAGAAGAACGAAGGCCCGAAGTTCGACGCAGGCAAGGCCAAGCAGTCTTGGGGGATTGCTGCCGGTGCAGGGCTGAAAGACCACTACAAGTACCCCAAGGACCTGTCTGAAAAGCTCATCTACGTTCGCTCGGACCGGCTCAAGCAAGGCTGGCCCACATTCAAGGACGCCGAGACGACCAAGTGGGACGAGGTCTACAAGAAGGATGCCAACGGCAAGCGCAAGCTCGACGAGGCCAAGCTGAAGAAATATGCACGCGAACAGGCCAAACAGATCAGCGTCAAGAGCTCGGATTTCGCCAAGATCAATTACGAGAAGTGCGACAGCATCCTTGGCGAATGGGGCAGGAAGTGGAATGAAGATCGCACGGTCAAACATTCAGCCAGCGCGACCGTTGGTGGCAAACAAGTCGCCGATATTGACCTCAGCGCCCAGGCCGCGCTGATGCGCTATCTCTACGGTGGCAGCCTGAACGCGACCTTCGACCCGTTCAAGACCGGCGTATCGTTCAAGGCCGAGGGCAAGGCCGAAATCTCGCTCGCCGAAGCCAAGGCGGCCGCAGACCTGTTTCTGCCTGCCCGTGATGGCATTCTGATGTGTCTGTACGACCTCAACGGCAAAGAGTACCCGCTGGGCGCAATCCGGCTTCAGATCGGCGCGGCGCTATCCGGTGTCGTCGGTGCCAGCATTGCGGCCGAGGTGTCGCTCGGCGTCGAGATGAAGGACAAGGAGCTTCCGAAGGCCAAGGGAAAGCCCGGCCGCAAAAACAGGAAGCGCGCCAAGAAAATGAACGTCTCGCCGACCGAGCCGACCGACGTCGCCGGTGCGGATGCCGAACTGAGCGCCTTTGCCGGCGCCAAGGCCGATGTCGAACTCAAGGGCGCGATGCAATGGCGCAATCCGGAAACCAAGGAGAAGACCTTTGAAGCCCTGGCCAGCATCGCACCGGGTGCCGGCGCCCAGGCAGGGCTGGGTGCGTCGGCCAAGTTCACGGTGCAGTACACCGATGGCTTGTTCAAGATCACGGCCCACGCCAGCCTGTGTGTCGGTCTTGGTGCAGAAGGCACCCTTTCGCTGGAGGTGAACGCCGTACAGCTGGCGTCGTTCATGATGTGGTTCAACTATCAGCTCTATCACGCCAATTTCACCAATGTCGGGATTATTGGTGATCGTGCTTTCGATGCCGCACGGGATATTTCTTTCCTAGCGATCCAAGCCGGCACAGATGCCGCGACGTACCTCGGACAATCAGTCAGAGAACTTGGACTTCGAGCACAAGGGGTCGGTCGGGCTTTAGACAAAGCCGAAGCGCGCCAGCAACTGGCCAAACGCATTTTGGCGACGCCATTTGCGTTGAAGTATTCGCCACCGGAAACCCGCGGCATGTTGATCTACCGGCTATCCCGCCACGGTGGCGCCGATGCCGTCGTCACCGGTGGCGGCGTCGGTGACCGCTACCTGCCGGCACAGCGCAAGGCGATCCTGCATATCCTGCGCCAGGCGCAGACCAAGGCCGATATCGACAACATCATCCAGCACATCGGTCCAAGCGGCGAAAAAGGCAGTTTCGATGCCAAGCTGGCCAGCCTGAAGAATTTCTTCAAGCTGGAAGCCGTGGGCAATCTCGACGTGCCGTTGATCGACAGCAGCTATGACGATCTGTTTCGTGACGACTATCAATCCCGCCCCGGCCAGGGGATGGGCGATGGCAAGCTGGCGCAGGCCGGCGGCGATTTTGGCCAATGGTATGACCATGTCTACGCCAGCCTGAAGAACGAACCAACGCGCGGTCTGCCGATGATGGCCAATGACACGATCCAGTACGCGCTGCAGCGGCAAGGGCAGGACGACCATCCGATGTTCGCCCTTGCCGGCCATAACGCGTATTACGCGTAGCGCTTATCGGTTCGGCAGCGGCTTGGTCGTGTTGACGACGCAGCGCAAGCCGTTTTCACTTTGAGCGCCGGGAATCAGCTTGCTTGGGTCATCCCAATCCTTGATCCGCAGCAGTGGATCACGTGCTCGCCGAAAAGCTGTGATGCCGTAAGCGCCACTATCATCGCCGTTGGGCCAACTGCGGGCGACCTTCTGCGTCCCGGTCTTCGGGCCCTTGGGGTCGATCTTCGGTGAGTGCGCATAGTAGTCCGGTGAATACCAGTCGAGCACCCACTCCTCACCATTGCTGCTCAGGTCGTACAAACCGAGCGGACTGGGGGGAAACAGCCCGACCGGATAGGGGCGAACGTCGCTCAATTCGCCGTCGGGGTCAGGAAGTGGACTGAGTAATGCCATATGCTTGCCCGAGCCGGGCACATTGCGCCCATGGTCGATATTGCCGTTGTCGGTCGGAAAAACGAAGTGCTGGCCGCGGCTGCGGGCCGCGTACTCCCACTGCGCTTCGGTCGGCAGATCGAACGGCAGCCCGGTAAGCTTGCCCAGCCACTGGCAATAGTCGCGGGCGCGCTGCCAGACCGCGCCGGCCGGCACATTTGGGGCACGGTATTGGCGATCGAATTCACCCATGACCGTGCGCGGCGTCTTGGTCGCATCGGTATAAGCATCAAACTCGGCGTACGTGGTCTTGTAGCGGCTGATATAAAAGCCGGTCAGTTGCACCGTATGCACCGGTCGGCTATCGGCCTTGCCGGTATACGGCCCCCAGTCGCCCATGTCGAAGCTGCCACCTTCAACAAACACCAAGTCGTCGACCACCTTGCGCTTCAGCTTGGCGGTCCGCTGTGCCAGCGGCCCCTCTGCCACGCCCTTGAGCGCCGCCGCCAACTCCGGCGATTGTGCCAACTTGGGCAGCGCCAACACGGCGTCGCCGACGATTTCAGGACTGGTGGATGGCTTGGGAGGTGGTGTAACCGCTGCCGTCGCTGCAAAGGAAAGCCCTGCAGCCAGTACCGTGATCAACGCCTTGTGCATCTGCAACATCGGTTCCGTTCCGTGGAGTTGTATCTTCTGCTGTCTGACTCGACCGGTCATCTTTATACCATGGCGCAAGCAAGAAAATGGCATGGACCCGGCAACACGGCCTGACGTTGCTACATCAAGATTTCGGACGATGGGGTGGTGCCGCAAAGCCGCCATATCCCGCGAGTCGAGCTTTCCCGGGAAGAGGGTCGAACTCAGCCGGGGTTTTTCCTTGGCGCCAGCAAGAGCGACGACGCGATCACCGCGCCGCCGAGCAGCATCCGGCCGATGTCGCCTTCCGGGTGGCCGATGACGAGGCTGATCGCGATGCCGACCGGGATGTGCATATTGTTCATTGCGCCGAGCCGGGCGGCGTCGACCATGCACGCGCCCTTGTTCCACCAGAAATAGCCGAGTGCCGTCGATACCAGGCCGAGGAACGCCAGTACGGCCCACTGGGCCTCGGTCGTCGGCAGCCGCGCCGGATTGCCGAACAGCAGGTACGACGGCAGGGCGACGAGCAGCGCGCCGATGAAGAAATAGCCGAAGCTGGCATGTTGCGGCAGCGGGCTCGGATGGCGGCGCAGCAGGTGCTTGTAGCCGATCTGGCCGGCGGCAAAGCTCAGGTTGGCCAGCTGCAGCAGCAGGAAGCCGGCGAGGTAGTCGCCGGTGAGCGCGTCGTAGCGGACGATGGCCGCGCCGGCGACCGCGACCATTGCCGCCAGCAGCGCACGCGGGTTGAAGCGCCGGCTCATCGCGTCGTCGATCAGCGTGATGTAGATCGGCGTGAAGATCGTGAACAGCAGCACCTCGGGCACGGTCAGGAAGCGGAACGCCCGGTACAGGCACAGATAGGTGACGCCGAACTGCAACGCGCCGACGGCGATCAGGCCGAGCCGCAGCGGCGGGCCGACCTGCCGCCAGCGCAGGAAGGGCAGGAATACCGCGCCGGCCAGCACGACGCGGGTCAGCACGGCAAAGTCTGCGTCGACCCGGCCGGCGAGCACCGCGCCGATCAGGTTGAACGACAGCGCCCAGATGACGGTGATGGCGGCGAGATAGGGCACGGCGGGCTCGATGAAAACGCGATGCCGCGATGATACCGGAGCCTTGGTGCTTGAAAATGCAACCATCGCCAGCACCTGCTATCGATCCGCTCCTGCCGAGCCCCAACCCTGCCATCTGCGAGCAACCACGATGAAGCGCCTGTCCGATCTCCGTTTTTCCGTCCTCGACCTCGCCACCATGGTGCGCGGCGGCAGCGCCGCCGACGCGTTCGCCCGCAGCGCCAAGCTGGCGCAGACGGCCGAGCGGCTCGGCTATACGCGCTTCTGGCTGGCCGAGCACCACAACCTCGACGGCATCGCCAGCGCCGCGACCAGCGTGCTGATCGGTCATGTCGCCGCGCAGACCAAGACGATCCGCGTCGGCTCGGGCGGCGTGATGCTGCCCAACCATGCGCCGCTGATCATCGCCGAGCAGTTCGGCACGCTCGAGTCGCTGTTCCCGGGCCGGATCGACCTTGGCCTCGGTCGCGCGCCGGGTACCGACGGCCAGACGGCGCGAGCGTTGCGCCGGCATCTGGTCGGCAACGAGCAGGAATTTTCCGACGAAGTCGCCGAGCTGCGCGGCTATCTGGCGCCAAGCCGGGCCGGACAGCACGTGCGGGCGATTCCGGGCGAGGGGCTGGACATCCCGGTCTGGCTGCTCGGCTCGGGTTCGTACGGCGCGCAGCTCGCCGGCCAGCTCGGCCTGCCGTTCGCCTTCGCCAGTCATTTCGCCCCGGACTACCTGCTGCGCGGCATCGAGTTGTACCGGCAGACGTTCCGGCCCTCGGCCCAACTGGCCGAGCCGTACGTGATGATGGGCGTCAACGTGATCGCCGCGCCGACCGACGCCGAGGCGGCCTATCTGGCGACGTCGATGAAGCAGCGCTGGCTGCGGATGATCCGCGACCAGCGCGGCCCGATCGACCCGCCGGTCGAAACGATGGACGGGCTGTGGAACGAGCTGGAAGCCGCGCAGGTCAACGCCCGGCTGGCCGCGTCGGCGATCGGCTCGCCCGAGACGGTGGCGCGGCAGTTGCAGGCGCTGCTCGACGCGACTCAGGTCGACGAGATGATCGTCGTGACCGACACCTTCGACTTCGAGCACCGGCTGCGCTCGTACGAACTGCTCGCCGACGTGGTCCGGCCGCGCTGATGTCCCGGGTCACTCTGTCGTGCTGGCGTTCCAGAACACCTGCTTCACATAGGGCCGCGCGACGAGCTGGCTGCTGATCCGTTCGAGCTGGGCCGAATCGACCGATGTCGACTGCAGCGTTGCGGTGATCGCGCCGGGGCAGGCAGAGGCGAACTACTACCGCAGTCTGAGCGAGCAGGCCGTGCCGGCCTGACTCACACGAAACAGCCTCAGCGAAAACCGGGGCGCTTCAAAAAGTCTCCAAAAGGTCTTGGTGTTATGGACGTCTACTTCTTCTTCAAACAGCGCACCGACCTCATCCGTCACTTCTACGATGCCGCCTCGGCGCCGTTTGTCGAAACGAAGCGGTGCATTCGGAACACACTCCCACCATTCGACGATCCGCCATACGACGACAGCGGAGAGCCGGCGTTCCTAAGCGAGTGGTTGCAGGCTGACGTCGAGCATGAATTGGTTGGTCGGGCGGCAGTCTCGATGTTGTCCGAGGCCTTGAAACAGTTCTTCGTCATGTGGGAGCGGCGCACGTGGGCCAAGCCGCCGTGTGCGAAGTGCTTCAAGAAAGCTTTCGAGTCCGGCTTCATCGCCGGCTATGTTGAATGCTTCGCCGGAGGTTTCGACCTCGACTGGTCCACCTGCCCTGCCGACCTGGACGTGCTGAAGCAAGTTGTGCTGGCGCGAAATCGGGCGCAACACTCAGACCTCGTTCTGGATCACTTGACCCATGACGAGAAGTCACTGCAGGCGTATCCAAGGCCGTTTTTCGTCCTCCCTGAAGACGAAGGACTGGACCCAACTGCCACCAACTTCCTCTCCCCAACAATCCACATCAGCCGCGAGAAGGTGTTGGAGGCGGTTGAGCACGCTGAACGGCTGGCATCCTGGCTGCAGCAGAAGATCGAAGAGCATCGGTATCTCAAATGGGCGAACCGTCAGGCGACCTGAGGCACAACTTTGACTAGCAGAACCACGCGGTATGCCTCGCCTCAGGCTGCTGGTGCCCGTCATCATGCGCCGCAGCGTTCACAAGGCCGAGCGCAGCGCCTGCCGCCAGGCGTGCCGGCGGAGACAGTACGTTCAGTACGGCAAGCCGGCACAACGACGCGGCAGCGGCCTTGTGAGCGTTGCGTTTATTGCCAGCCGTAGCGGCGGGCGTAGAACCCCTTGATCGCCTGCGTCAGCACCATATAGCCGAGCAGGATGCCGACCAGCCACGGGAAGTACGCCAGCGGCAGTGCCTGCAGCTTGAAGTAGCCGGCCAGCGGGCCCATCGGCAGAAAGATGCCGATCGCCATGATCACCGCCGTCATTGCCATAAGCGGCCAGGCGGCGCGGCTCTGGATGAACGGGATCTTGCGGGTGCGGATCATGTGCACGATGAGCGTCTGCGACAGGAGGCCGACGACGAACCAGCCGGACTGGAACAGCGTCTGGTGTTCGGGCGAGTTCGCACCGAATACGTGCCACATCACGACGAAGGTCAGGATGTCGAAGATCGAGCTGATCGGCCCGAAGCACACCATGAAGCGCGTCAGCTCGTCCGGGTTCCAGCGTTGCGGTTTTTGCAGCAGCTCGTCGTCAACGTTGTCGAACGGGATGGCGATCTGCGAGATGTCGTACAGCAGGTTCTGCACCAGCAGGTGCATCGGCAGCATCGGCAGGAAGGGGATGAAGGCGCTGGCGACCAGCACGCTGAACACGTTGCCGAAGTTCGAGCTGGCGGTCATCTTGATGTACTTGAGCATGTTGGCGAAGGTCTTGCGGCCTTCGATCACGCCCTGTTCGAGCACCAGCAGGCTCTTTTCCAGCAGGATCAGGTCGGCGGCTTCCTTGGCGATGTCGACGGCGCTGTCGACCGAGATGCCGATGTCGGCGGCACGCAGCGCCGGCGCGTCGTTGATGCCGTCGCCCATGAAGCCGACGACGTGGCCGCGCTCGCGCAGCAGCCGGACGATGCGCTCCTTGTGCATCGGCGTCAGCTTGGCGAACACCGTCGCGGTTTCGGCCACGGCTGATAATTGCAGATCGCTCATCGCGTCGATCCTGTCGCCGAGCACGACGCCGTTCACGGCCAGGCCGACCTCGCGGCAGACCTTGAGCGTGACCAGCTCGTTGTCGCCGGTCAGCACCTTCACGTCGACGCCGCTGGCCTTCAGCGCCTTCAGCGCCGGCGCGGTGCTTTCCTTCGGCGGATCGAGGAAGGCGATGTAGCCGGCGAGCACCAGCTCGCGCTCGTCGGCGACGCCGTAGTTCGTCACGTCCAGCGGCACCGGCTTGCTGGCGACTGCGACGACGCGCAGTCCCTCGCGGTTCAGCCCGGCCGCGACGTCGCGGATCTGCGCCAGCAGGCCGGCGGAGAGTGGCAGCGTCTCGTCGCCGCGGCGCACGCGGGTGCACGCGGCGAGCACTTCCTCGAGCGCGCCCTTGCAGATCAACAGTTGCTGGTCGTCGCGCTGCTTCACCACCACCGACATCCGCCGCCGGACGAAATCGAACGGCACTTCGTCGACCTTTTCCCAGCCGTGATCGGCATCGAACTCGGCCCGCAGTTCGGCGTGTTCGAGCACGGTGACGTCGAGCAGGTTCTTCAGCCCGGTCTGGTAGGCGCTGTTCAGGTAGGCCATGTCGAGCACGGCGTCGCAGCGCTCGCCCCAGGCGTCGGTGTGGCGTTCGAGCGCGATCCGGTCCTGCGTCAGCGTGCCGGTCTTGTCGGTGCAGAGGATGTCCATCGCGCCGAAGTTCTGGATCGCGTCGAGCCGCTTGACGATGACCTGCTTGCGGCTCAGCACCACCGCGCCCTTGGCCAGCGTCGAGGTGACGATCATCGGCAGCATTTCCGGCGTCAGGCCGACGGCGATCGACAGCGCGAACAGCGCGGCCTCGGTCCAGTCGCCCTTGGTGAAGCCGTTGATGAACAGCACCAGCGGCGCCATCACGAACATGAAGCGGATCAGCACCCAGCTGACCTTGTTCACGCCGGCCTGGAACTGCGTCGGTGTGCGGTCCTGCGCGGTGACCTTCTCGGCCAGCGCGCCGAAGTAGGTCCGGTTGCCGGTGCCGATCACCAGCGCCGTGGCCGAGCCGCTGACGACGTTGGTGCCCATGAAGCACAGGTTGGCCAGCGCCAGCGGGTTGCGTTCGGCATGGTCGGGCTGGTCGGCAAACTTCTCGACCGGCAACGATTCGCCGGTCAGCGCCGCCTGGCTGACGAACAGGTCCTTGGCAGCCAGCACGCGCAGGTCGGCCGGAATCATGTCGCCGGCCGAGAGCTGGACGATGTCGCCCGGCACCAAGTCACGAATTGGCAGCTCCAGCCGGGCACCGCCCCGCAGTACCGTCGCGGTATTGCTGACCATGGCCTTGAGCCGGTCGGCGCCGCTGTTCGAGCGCTTTTCCTGCACGAAGCGCAGCACCGTCGAGATGCCGACCATGGCCGCGATGACGACGGTGGCCTTCATGTCGTCGGTGGCCGCCGAGATCAGTGCCAGCACCGTCAGCAGCACGTTGAACGGGTTGCGGAAGCACAGCCACAGGTGGGTCCACCACGGCATCGGCTTTTCGTGCTCGACCTCGTTCGGGCCGGTGCGCTCGCGCTTGGCGTCGGCTTCGCCGGTCGCGAGGCCGTCGGCGCGGCTGTCGAGCCGCTTGAGCACGGCGGCCGGAACGAGGTGGGAGAGGGCGATCAGCCGCCCGGACAGTTGCGACGACACCGACTGGCCGACGGCCTGGCCGCGCAGCACGTCGAGCAGCGCCAGACGCCGCAGTTGGCGGGCCGACAGGCCCTTTTGCAGGAACGCGAGAACGCGCAGTTTGATGAAACGCATAGTACTTCCCCGGCCGGGACGCACGCAGGCGCCCGGCTTGTACGGGTCGCGCCGACACGGCAGACAACGGGCGCAGCAGCGCTTCTTGCGGTGCCGGTCAAAGCCGGGCGCAAGCCGTCATCGCCGAGGGCGACACGAACGAACAGAATTCAGGAAGGGAGAAGAACGGATCCGCCGGATCCGGAAGACGCCACTACCCGCCAGATCGGCAAGGGCAGCGGCAGGGGAAGACCTGCGTTGACCTCGCCGCTAGCGACCGATATGCAATCGGCGACTAGAACCACTTTCCACGAGGGAACTCCATCTAAAAAGACCGGCGCAAGGTATACCGATTCCGGCCGTACTGTCCAGCGCCGAGGGCGCGGCAAAGGCGTCCGGCGCCGTTTTCATCGGGGCATGCGCCGGTTTCGTGACATTTTCACCATGCCAACGATGTACCGGCCGGTCTCCGGGGCAGAACCAGCCGGCGTCCGGATCAGGCCCGGATGGCGCCGGCTGCGGGCGTATTGCCGTGCGGCGGTGCACCGGCTGCGCCTGCGGCAGCAGGGGCGGGCTTCATCGTGGCTTAAGCTTCGGCTGCAAAGCTGCCCCGTACCTATATTGACCGGGTCGCCGCAGGCGGCCCGTCCAAGGCAGACCCCGTGGCCGGGGCCGCTACGGCGCCGGCCTTCCGTACCCGATGGATCGTTCCCATGCGCATACCCCCGCTTTCCCGCCTTTTGCTTTTCATCGTCGTCTACGGCCTGCTGGCGCTGTTCAGCATGAGCACGCGCGATCCGGTGACGCACTCGACCATCGTCTGGCCGGCCGCCGGCATCGTGCTCGGTACGCTGATGCTCGCGCCGTACCGGCAGTGGCCGGTCTGGGGCCTTGTGACCGTCGCGCTGCATGCCGGGATCGCGCTGCTGCACGGCCGGCCGCCGGCGGTTTCCCTGCTGCTGTCGGTGCTCAATCTGCTGATCATGGCCGGTATCGCCGCCGCGTGGCGGCGCAAGGCCGGCGAGCCGGCGTCGCTGACACGGCCGGACAGCCTGTTCTGGTTCGTGCTGCTGGTGCTGGCCGGCAGCATCGCCGGCGCCTACGCGTCGATTGCGGCGCTGCACGGTTTCGGTTTCGTATCGGTCAGGCTGAACCCGATGGTCTTTGCCATTTCGGACGGCGTCGGCGCGCTGATCGGCGCGCCGCTGGTCGTTGCCTGGGCGGGTTTTCAGCCGGCCCGTTCGGCCGGTGCGCCGCGGCGGATCGCATGGCAGGGGCTGCTCGGCTTCGTTGCGCTGATCGTGTCGGCCGAGCTGGCGTTCGACGGGCCGACCGCGACGTCGGTGCTCGCCTCGACCCAGTACGAGCTGTCCTACCTGCCGTTGCTGTTCGTCGTGCTGATCGCGATGGCGTGGCAGCGCCGCGGGATGACGCTGGCGCTGGTCGTGCTCGCCGGGATCGCCGGGCTCAACACCTATCAGGGCGAGGGGCCGTTTGCCGCGTCGGCCGGCCTGCTCGGCAACCCCTTGCTCGAAGTCCAGCTCTACCTCGGCGCGGCAGCCTTGCTCGGGCTGCTGATGGCGGCGATGAACGCCAGCCGCGACGAGGCGCTGCGCGAGGCGCTGGCGTGGAAGGTGCGGTCCGAAGGCATGCTGCTCGGCACCCGTCAACTGATGTACGAGGTCGACCCGCGCAACGGCAGCGCGGTCTGGGCGGGGCAGCTTGGCGAGCTGCTCGGCCTCGAGCCGGCCGAGCTGCCGACCCTGACGGCCTTTCTCGAGCGCGTGCATCCGGACGACCGGGCGCGCGTCGCGGCCTATGCCGAGCAACGCGGCAATGGCGATACCGGCGCGCTGACCCAGCGATTCCGCTTCCTGACCGGCTACAACGACTACGTGACCCTGCAGGACATCGGCGCGCCGGTGGTCGATTTCGACGACACCGTCTACCGGATCGGCGGCCTGCTGCGGCTAGACGAGCGCGATGCCGGACAGGACTGAGGCGATGGACTCCGCGGACACACCCGTCGGCGTGCTGCTGGTCCACGGGCTCGGCGGCACGCAGTACGACCTCGGCTCGCTGCACAAGATCCTCAAGCGTGCCGGCGTCGAACCGTACACGGTGACGCTGCCGGGCCATAGCGGCAAGCCCGAAGACCTGCTCGATGTTCGCGCAGAGGACTGGGTCGAAACGGTCGAAGCGCGCTACCGAGAGCTGGCTGCGCAACATCCGACGCTGCACGTGGTTTCGATGTGTCTCGGTTCGCTGATTTCGGTCGAGGCGCTCAAGCGCATCGAGCAGCCGTCCGGCAAGCTGGTGCTGCTGGCGCCGCCGGTGTTCCTCGACGGCTGGGCGACGCCGTGGTACTGGATTTTCCGCCACGTTGTTTACCGGATTCCGTACTTTGCCCGCAGCATGAAGATCGCCGAAGAAGAACCGTTCGGCGTCAAGAACGACCTCGTGCGCAGCATCGTCAAGGCCAAGTTCGAACGCGGCGACGATTTCCACTACCCGTGGGTGCCGCTGGCGTGCATCAAACAGGTCGACCGGCTGCGGCGCTGGGTGAGCAAGGGGCTGGCCGCGGTGCGCAGCCCGACGCTGATCATCCACGCCCGCGAGGACGACCTGACCAGCCCACGTTCGGCCGAGTTTCTGGTACGCGAAATGGGCGGGATGGCGCGGATGGTGCTGCTGGAAAACAGCTACCACATGATCTGCGTCGACAACGACCGCGATCAGGTCGCGATCGAGATGCTCAGGCACCTCGAGCTCGACCCTTCCGTCGTCAGGGTGCGGACCCGCGCGCGCGGCTGATTCGCCGGGCTACCAGCCGCCGGCGCGGTAGGCCGACTCGATCAGCCGCACGGTGGCCGCCGCATCGGTGCCGGTGACCGGCGCGGGACGTCCGGCAGCGAGGCTGTCGAACCAAGCGTCGAGCTCCTGCCGGTACGGGTCGACCGTCGAGAAGGCGAGGTCGTCCAGTGTCAGGCCGGCTGGCGACGCAAGCCGGACCCGTGCCGGGTCGAAAGCGGCATCGCTGCTGATCGTGGCATGCTCGAAACGCAGGCAGAAGCCGTGGCTGTTGTCGGGGAAGGCGGTGCCGCCGAGGTAGTGCGCGCTGGCGCCGTCGGCAAAGCGCAGCTGCAGCGCGACGGTGTCCTCGAGCTCGTGCGGCGACGGCAGCCGCTTGCTGATCTGCGTTCCGATCGCTTCGGGCTCGCCGAGCAGCGTGCGCAGCCAGTCGAGCTCGTGCGCCGCCACTTCGTACAGATAGCCACCGCTGCCGGCACGCTGGCCTTTCCACGGCGAGATGCCCAGGAAGTCGTGCTCCAGCCGCCAGAACGACAGATGCAGCGCCCGCCCCAGCCGCCCCGAACGGTACAGGTCGGCAATGGCGCGGTAAGGCTCGAACCAGCGCAGCACATGGCCGACCATCAGCGGGGCGCCGGATTCGGCAGCCGCGGCGTTGATGGCTTCGCAAGCGGCATTGCCCAGCGCCATCGGCTTTTCCAGGAACAGTGCCTTGCCGCTCCGGGCGGCGCGGATCGCGTTGTCGCGATGCTGTGCCGGCGGCGTGGCGATCAGCACCGCGTCGAGCCCGGGCTGGCCCAGCAGCGCCGCGTCGTCCGCGCAGGCACGGGCGCCGAACTGCGCCGCGGCCTTGGCGCCGCGGGCCGGATCGACATCGGTGACGGCGACAATGCGTGCCCGGCCGCTCTGTACGGCGGTCTGCGCCAGAAACATGCCGAACTGGCCGCAGCCGATCAGCCCGAGGCGGAAGTGCATCATGGGGAAGTCCTCATCATGGCCAGCGAGACCGGTGTGCCGAGGCGTGCGGCCGCCAGCGTTGCGTAATGGGCATCGACCTGCTCGAGCATCAGCGAGGGTGAAACCGGCAGCGCGCCTTCGGCGAAAAAGCGGCGCATCTGCGCGAACAGCAGCGCATAGCCGACATCGAAATCGATCTCGGCCGCCGATTGCTTCTGGCCGTACAGCTTCAGCGTGAAACCGTACCAGTCGCTGTCCGGGCCCAGCAGCGACAGCACGCCGCGTACCGGGCCGATGGCTGCGTCGGCCGCGTATTCGACGATGACGCTGGCCGGTGCGTGCAGCCGGTGCGGGTCGCCGTCGGTGCACGGCAGTTCGGCATGGACGATGCGCGCCAGCCCCGGCCCCAGGGTGCTTGCGAGGCAGGCGTAAAGATGCGGCAGATACCAGTCGGCGGTGTCGGTCGGGCCGGTCAGCGTGAAAAAACGCAAGGCGCCCAGGTCGGCGAGTGCCTGCCTGACGGTGGCCGCAGCGTGGGTGTGCAGCAGGGCGGACGCCGAATAGACCGCGCCGCCATGCCGGTCGGCGAGCGCCAGCAGTTCGCGGGCATCGGCAGGGCTGCCGGCCATCGGCCGGTTCAGGAAGACGCGCCGGCCGGCGATCAGGTGGGGGCGGGCCAGCGCGAGGTAGTCGCGCGGGTCGAGGCTGGCGATCACGATGCCGTCGCACCCATCGCCGGCCGCCTCGGCCGAGGGAGCGATCCGGGCGCCGGTTTCCGTTGCCAGTGCGGCGGCGATGTCCCGGTCGGCATCCCAGATACACGCCGCGATCAGCCCGTGTTCGGGTTGCCGATGCCATTGTCTGGCCCACATGAGCCCGTGGCTCGCCGGGTCGCAGCCGACGATGCCAAGACGCAGCGACCGGTGATGTGCGCCATTCATGAGCGTTTCCTTATGGATTGGGCTCATTGTGCGCGGTGGCGGCTATCGGGAAAAGGGTGGGGATTCAGGTCTGCAAGCTCGGCAAAACGGCGTGGGCCGTCGTGCCGCTTGCATGGAGGGCGACGCGCGACGCGTCAGGAAGTCTTGCGGCCCAGCACGGCGGCCAGCGCGCTGGCCATGGCGGTATCGGGCAAGGGGCGGTCCTGCCGGGGGGCTTGCGGCTTGGCCGGCCTGTTGCGCGCCTGCGCCGGCTTGCCCGGCTTTGCCGCGCCATCCTTGCCTGCCGGTCTCGTACCGGCCGGACGCGGCTTCGGTGCTTCCTTGGCCCGCTCCGCGCGGCGCGCTTCCTGTTCCGCACGGCGTGCTTCGTGCTCGGCCCGGCGTGCTTCGCGGGCTGCGGTGATCCGCGCCTCGTTGGCCGCCTTGATGCGTGCCTGGATGGCAGCCGAAGCGGCAGCGGCGTGCGCCTGCTGTTCTTCGGTCATTTCGCCGCTCGGCGTACCGTCGAGCGCATAGCGCTGGCCGCCGGCGGCCATCGCCGCCTGGTAGGCCGGGCGGCGCACCCACAGGAACACCGCACGCGCGATCTTGTCGGCGTCCAGCCCCTTGGCCTCGCATTCGGCCTTGAGCCGGTCACGGGTGTCGAGCGCCAGCGGCTTGGTTTGCTTGAGATCGAACACGGCGGGCCAGTGTTCGGCCAGCAGCGCAAACGCGGCCTGGCGTTCCTCGGCCATTCTCTGTTTGCGGTTGGATGTCTCGGTCATGACGCCTCCGTTTGCGCGGGTGTGCAGCTATGGGTGTTATTAGACAGATTTCTAATCAACACCACAAAGACAAAGGGCCTAGCCGCAGCTAAGCCCTTGTTGGTACTGGTGCCGGCGGCAGGATTCGAACTCGCGACCCCCTGATTACAAGTCAGGTGCTCTACCAACTGAGCTACACCGGCGAAGAGCGGCATTCTAGCCGCTTGGCGCGCGCTTGGGAACTCCCTTGGCCGGTCGGTACGATTGCGGCGATTCACAGCCGGCCGTTTCGCCGCTAAAATGCAATCAAGTTGCAACTGGATCGAGCTCGTCCGTCGCGGATTATCCGCCATATCGGGCAACAATACGATGACCCATCAAGCTCACAACACGATGTCCAGCGCGCCGCGGCGGCTGGCGAGCTGGCTTTTCGCGCTCGGCGCCGGGCAGCGGCTGTTGCTGGTTTCACCGCTGATCGCGCTCGTCTGGGCGCTGGTCGCGTGGTCGCTGCAATGATCACGCTCGATCACGTCTGCGTGAAGTATCGCCAGCGGCTGGCGGTGGCCGAGGTCTGCGGCACGTTCGCAACCGGGCGGTCGACGGCGATCGTCGGCCCGAACGGTGCCGGCAAGACGACGCTGCTCAAGGCGATGGCCGGCCTGCAGCCGCTGGCGTCGGGACTGATCCATGCGCCGGAGCGCGTTGCCTATCTGCCGCAACGGACCGAGCTCGACCGGCAGTTTCCGATGACGGTGGCCGAGCTGGCGCTGTCGGGCAGCTGGCGGCGCAGCGGGGCGTGGCGCCGGCTCGATCGTACCGAGCAGGACAGGGCGGCGCATGCGCTCGGCCACATGGGGCTGGCCGAGCTGGCGAACCGGCCGATCGGCACGCTGTCGGGCGGGCAGCTGCAGCGCGCGCGCTTTGCGCGGCTGATGGTGCAGGACGCGCCGGTGCTGCTGCTCGACGAACCGCTCAACAATCTGGACCCGGCGAGTCGCGATCTGCTGCTCAAGCAGCTGACCGACTGGCAGATCGAGGGGCGGACCGTGATTGCGGTGATGCACGACCTCGATCTGGTGTCGCGGCATTTTGACGAAACGCTGCTGCTCTCGGGCACCGTGCAGGCGTGGGGCGCGACACCGACGGTGCTGGCCGCGGCGCGCGCCGAGATCGGGTTTACCGGCCATTCGCTGTGGGTGAACCCGCTGGCCGAGGAGGCGGGATCGTGAGCCTGAACGAATTGCTGATTTCTCCGTTTGCCGAGTTCGACTTCATGCGCCGCGCGCTGGTCGGCTGCGTGGTGCTGGCGCTGAGCTGCGCGCCGGTCGGGGTGTTGCTGGTGCTGCGGCGGATGAGTCTGATGGGCGACGCGCTGTCGCACGCGGTGCTGCCGGGTGCGGCGGTCGGTTATCTGATCGGCGGTTTCGCGCTGCCGTGGCTTGCCGGCGGCGGCATTGTCGCGGCGCTGCTGGTCGCCGTGCTGGCCGGGGTGGCCGGGCGCTACACGGTGCTGAACGAGGACGCGAGCTTCGCCGGTTTCTACCTGATGGCGCTGGCGCTTGGCGTGGTGCTGATTTCGCGCTGGGGCAGCCAGGTCGATCTGATCCATTTGCTGTTCGGCTCGGTGCTGGCGATCGACGACGCTGCGCTTTACGTCGTCGCCGCGGTGGCGACGATCAGTATCGCGTGGCTGGCGCTGTGCTATCGCGGTGTGGTGCTTGAATGCGTCGACCCGGGTTTTCTGGCCGCGGCCGGCCGTGGCGGCAGTCCGTATCACCTGGGGCTGATCGTGCTGACGGTGCTCAACCTCGTTGCCGGTTTCCAGGCGATGGGCACGCTGATGGCGATCGGGCTGATGATGCTGCCGGCGACGGTTGCGCGCTTGTGGGCCGATACGCTGCCGGGGTTGATGGGCATCGCCTGGGTGGTCGGGCTGGTGTCGACGGTCGGCGGGCTGCTGGTGTCGTACCACGCCGGCCTGCCGTCGGGCCCGGCCATCGTGCTGGTCGCCAGCCTGTTCTATCTGGTGTCGCTGACGGTGGCGCCGCACGGCTGGCGCGGACAGCGCGGCGCACAGGCCGACACACGCTAGGATTCTGTCTGGTAGGGAGTTGAAAATGATTCGTCGCGGCATGCTTGGCAGGCTGTTTGCAATGGGGTTGCTCATCGGTTTGAGCGGCGCCGCCCGGGCGGCCGAACCCTTGCCGGTGGTCGCCAGCTTCAGCATTCTTGGCGATCTGGTGCAGAACGTCGGCGGTGACCGGGTCAAGGTGACGACGCTGGTCGGCGCCGACGGCGATGCGCACGTGTACCAGCCGACGCCGGCCGATGTCGGCACGCTGGCCAAGAGCCGAGTGTTCTTCGTCAACGGCCTCGGATTCGAAGGCTGGATGAAGCGGCTGACCGCATCGAGCAAGTACAAGGGAACGGTTGTGACCGTGTCGGACGGCATCAAGCCGCGCGCGATGGCGGGGGAGGGTCACGATGATCATGGCCACGACCACGGCACCGATCCGCATGCGTGGCAGGACGTCGACAACGCGCGGCTGATGGTGAAGAACATCGCCGCGGCGCTGGCGAAGATCGACCCGGCCGGCGCCGGTGTCTATCAGGCGAATGCTGCGAAGTACGACGGCCAGCTGGCCGAGCTGGCGCGCTGGGCCGACGCGCAGGTTGCGGCGATTCCGGCCGCCAAACGCAAGGTCATCACCAGCCACGATGCATTCGGCTATCTCGGCGCGCGTTACAAAATCACGCTGCTGTCGCCGCAGGGCCTGTCGACCGAGGCCGAAGCGAGCGCCAAGGACGTCGGCAAGCTGATCCGCCAGATCAAGCAGAGCGGCATCAAGGCGGTGTTCGTCGAGAACATCAGCAACCGCAAGCTGATCGAGCAGATCGGCCGCGAAACCGGCGCTTCGCTCGAAGGCGAGCTGTACTCGGACGCGTTGTCGAAGAATCCGCAGGCCAACAGCTACGTGAACATGTATCGCCACAACATCACGACCCTGGTCGCAGGGATGAAGGCGAACAAGTAAGCGCACGGTGATCGTTCGATCGGCAACAAAAAAACCCGGCAACGCCGGGTTTTTTTGTTTGGAGCACGGCCGCCTACTTCTTGGCCACGTCCTTCGACGAGAAGAACGCATCCGAGAAGAATTCGTCGCCGGGCAGGCCGCGGGCGACGCAGTGCTGGTACGCCGCCTCGACCATCACTGGCGCGCCGCAAGCGTAGACCTGCCAGCCGGAAAGGTTGCCGAAGTCGTCCATCACCGCGTCGTGCAGGAAGCCGGTCCGCCCCGGCCATTCGCCCTTGGGTTCGGACAGCACCGGGATGAAGGTGAAGTTCGGATGCTCGCGCTGCCATGCATCGGTCAGCTCGGTCATGTAGTAGTCGTCGACGGTGCGCGCGCCCCAGTAGAGGATCATTTCGCGCCGGATGCCCTTGTTGAAGGCGTGCTCGAGAATGCCCTTGATCGGTGCGAAGCCGGTACCGGTGGCGAGGAAGATGATCGGCTTGTCGCTGTCCTCGCGCAGGAAGAACGAACCGAGCGGCCCGGTAAAGCGGAAGATCTCGCGTTCCTTCAGCTCGTTCCACACGTATTCGGAGAAATCGCCGCCCGGCACGTGGCGGATGTGCAGCTGCAGGTACTCGGAATCGTGCGGCGCGTTGGCAATCGAGAAGCTGCGCTTCTTGCCGGTCTTGGTATGGATGTCGATGTACTGGCCGGCGAGGAACTGCATCCGCTCGGTCGCCGGCAGTTTCAGCGACAGCACGGCGACGTCGTGCGAAACCTTGTCGATCTTCTGCACCCGGCACGGCAGCGTCTTGATCTGGATGTCCTTGGTTGCGGCGACCTCGCGGCATTCGATCGTCACCGCGTCGGAGACGGCCGTCGCGCAGCAGAACAGCGCCAGCCCGCGCTCGCGTTCGGTCTGCGACAGTGCCGATTCGGCGTGCGGGCCGTGCGCGACCTCGCCCGACACGACCTGGCCCTTGCACGCGCCGCAGGCGCCGTTCTTGCAGCCGTAGGGCATATTGAAACCGCTGCGCATCGCGGCATCGAGGAAGGTTTCGTCGCCTTCGAGGCTGATTTGCTGGCCCGAAGGCAGGATGGTAAGTTGCTTCGACATGTCTTCGTCTGTTGGATGATCTTGCGTAAACCGAAACTCAAACCGCGGCTGCTGATCGTCGGTTGTGGCGACGTGATGGCGCGGGCCTTGCCGTGGCTCTCGCGGCGGTTCCGCCTCTACGTCAGCGTGCGTTCGAATGAATCGGCGGCGCGCCTGCGTGCGCTCGGTGCCATTCCGGTCGCTGCCGATCTCGATGCAGGCATTCCGCTGCGGCTGGCCGGGCTTGCGCGCTGGGTGATCCACAGCGCACCGCCGCCCGCGGACGGAAACCGCGATCCGCGTACCCGCCGGCTGCTGGCCGCGCTGGCGCGGCCGAACCGGGCCAGTTTATCACAGCGCCATGTTGCGCCGGGCCGGCTGGCTTACATCGGGACCAGCGGTGTTTACGGCGATGTCGACGGCGCGTGGATAGCCGAAGCGCGCGCCCTCCGGCCCGATTCGTCACGCGCCCGGCGCCGGGCCGACGCCGAGGCCGCGCTGCGCGCGTTTGCGCGACGCCGGCACGTCCGGCTGGCCCTGTTGCGCGCGCCGGGCATCTACGCCGAAGGGCGGCTGCCCGAAGCGCGCATCCGCCGCGGCGAGCCGGCGATTGCCGCTGCCGAGGACAGCTACTCGAACCACATCCACGCCGACGATCTGGCGCACGCGGTCTGTCTGGCGCTGTTCCGCGCCAGGCCGCTGCGCGCGTACAACGCCAGCGACGACGCGCCGGGCAGGATGGGCGACTGGTTCGATCAGGTCGCCGACCTGCTCGGCCTGCCGCGGGTGCCGCGCGTCAGCCGTGCCGACGCGCAGGCGCAGGTGTCGCCGGGGCTGCTGAGTTATCTGAATGAATCGCGCCGGCTCGACAATGGTCGGATCAGGCGCGAGCTGCGGCTACGGCTGCGCTGGCCCTGCGTCGAGGCCTGGCTGGCGGCGCAGCAGGCTGACGACTAGCCGGTCAGCGCCCGGCGCTCGCGTTCGAGCTGGGCGATCTGCCGCTGCAACGCCGCTTCGGCGCCGCGCGGCAGCGAGACGAACTGGCAGCCGAGCAGCCGCTGCTCGCCTTGCGGCAGCAGCACGGTGCGGGTGCCGCGCACCGACAGGTCGGTCTGGAAAGTCACGCCGGCGCCGAGTTCGAGCGTTGCGCCGCGCAGGACGTCGCCGCGTGCGAGCAGACCGACGTTGATTGCGCCGGCCCACAGCCCGACGCCGCCGAGCGAGATGTCGTGCAGGTTGAAACCGGCGGCGCTGCCGTCGGGCAGGGTGACGCGACAGCGGTACGGGTTGACGATCGGCGTCTGCAGCCGGAAGAACTCGCGCCGCTGCAGCTTGACGAGCTGTTCCGGCAGCGCGGCTTCGAACGCCGGCGAGTCGTCGTGCTGGACGATGGTTGGTGCCGTGCAGACGAACTGCACCTTGACGCCGTCGGGCAGCGCGACGAACACGTTGCGCGGCGATGCCTGCAAGGCGCGGTTGATCGCGTCCTGGCCGGCCCAGTCGAAGCGGAAGCGCCGCGCCTTGGCGTCGACATCGAGGATGCGCGTCGTCAGCATCGACTTGCCGTGATCGAAATAGATCGTCACAAAATCGCCGCGGTTCATCAGGTTGCGCAGCACGGCCGCAACTTCGAGCGGATTGCTCAGCGTGTAGGCCGCGAGGTCGTCGCTCTCGGCCAGCGGATGGAGATTCGGGTCTTGCATGTGGCCGGTCATTCCTGGACGAGTGCGCGCAGATCGTGGGCCAGTACCGCGCTGCCCGCGCCGTAGTTGACCAGCACGCGCAGCTTGCCCTGCTTGTCGATCAGATAGGTGCCGGCGCTGTGGTCGACGGTGTAGTTGGCGCCGCTGCCCTGCTGCTGGACGATGACCTTGTACTGCTCGGCGACCTTGTCGACGTCGGCCCTGCTGCCGGTCAGGCCGATGAAGCGCGGATCGAACGCCGGTACGTATTGCGACAGCACCGCGGTGGTGTCGCGCAGCGGGTCGACGCTGACGAACAGCACCTGCACCTTGTCGGCGTCGGCACCGAGCTGTTTCATCACGTCCTTGAGTTCGACCATCGTCGTCGGGCAGACGTCGGGGCACTGGGTATAGCCGAAGAACAGTGCGACGGCCTTGCCGTGGAAATCCGACAGCTTACGCGGCTTGCCATCCTGCGCCGTCAGCGTGAAATCGCCGCCGAAACTTGCGCCGGAAATATCGCTGCCCTGAAAAGAGGCCGGCTTGCCGCAGGCGGCGAGCAGCAAGGCAAAGGCAAGGGTCAGAAGCAGTCTGAAGGCGCGCATGATGGCCGGGGCGGGATCAAACCGCCAAGTGTGCAATGCCGCGCCGCCGGCGGCAAGCGGGTTGGAAACTTACGTCGCCAGTTGCGCCACCGCCGGTGTGTTCAGGCAGCCGTCGACGGCATCGGCCGCATGGGCGATCTCGCCGAGCAGCGGCGCAGGCAGATGCTGCCGCAGCCAGGCCAGGTTGTCGTCATAGCGGTCCATGCCGGGGTCGATGCGATTGGCGATCCAGCCCGCCAGCGGCAGGCCGGCGGCGACGATGGCGTTGGCCGACAACAGCGCGTGATTCAGGCAGCCGAGGCGCATGCCGACGACGAGGATCACCGGCGCACCGAAGCGCTGCGCCAATACCTGCATGTCGGCATCCATGGTCAGCGGCGCATGCCAGCCACCGGCGCCTTCGATCAGCAGCACGTCGCACATCGCCTGCAACTGTGCCGCACAGGCGGCGAGATGGTCGAGCGACACCGCGACGCCGGCCTCGCGCGCGGCGAGATGCGGCGAGATCGGTGGCGCGAAGCGGTAGGGGTTGGCGAGTTCGGCGGGAACGACAACGTTGCCGGCTGCACGATGCGCTTCGACATCGGCGTTGACGAGTTCGCCATCAAGCACGGTACAGCCCGAGGCGACCGGCTTCATCGCCACCGCGCGCAAGCCCTGGGCGGCAAAGCCCCGCAACAGCTGGCAGGTGGCGACCGTCTTGCCGACGTCGGTATCGGTGCCGGTGATGAAGTAGGTTTTCATTGACCATCCTTGCGTGCGATCTTGATCGACCCGCGCAGTCCATCAGGGACGGCGATCAGGGAACTGATCACGGCGTGTCCTTGGTCGCATCGAGCTTGCGCGCATGGCCGCGCGCCAGTTCGACCGGGTACTTCTCGGCGTTGAGCTTCAGCTTGCGCTCGACCACGGCGTTCAGGTCGAGCCCGGTGACGTCGGCCAGCCGCAGCAGGTAGAGCAGTACGTCGGCGACTTCCTCGCCGAGCCGGGTCGCGAATTCGGGCTCGGCACAGAGCGACTGCGATTGCTCGGGCGTCAGCCACTGGAACAGCTCGAGCAGCTCGGCGGCTTCGACCGACAGCGCGCTGGCGAGGTTCTTCGGCGTATGGAACTGGTCCCAGTCGCGCTCAAGGCTGAAAGCGCGCAGTCGCGACTGCAATTCGATGGTATTCATGGCACTCCGCGGGAATGTTCAGGCTGGCTGCAAGACGGCGCTGCTGCCGTTCAGCTGCACCGCCACCGGTGCGCCGATGCGCAGGTGTTCGACGTCGGCGCTCAGCGTCGCCAGCGTGTCGTTGCCGATGGCGACGGTGACGCGCCAGAGCACGTCGGCAGGTTCGATCGCGAGCACGATGCCGGAGAGCGCATGGCGGCCGGCCGGTGTCGGCGGCAGCAGCACGTCGCGCGGCGTGCCGATGGCGGCGACCCGGCCCGGCTCGAGCACGGCGACGCGCTGCGCCAGCCGGAAAACGTCGCCGAGGTCGTGGCTGACGATGACCGTCGTCAGCTGCACCGCACGGAGGATTTCGTCGATCTCGTCGCGCAGCGCGACGCGCAGGCCCGGGTCGAGCGCCGACAGCGGTTCGTCCATCAGCAGCAGTTGCGGTTCTTGTGCCAGTGCACGGGCCAGCGCGACGCGCTGGCGCTGGCCGCCGGAGAGTTGCTGCGGGTAACGGTCGGCCAGCGGCGCGAGCCGGGTCAGTTCGAGCAGTTCGTCGAGCTTGTGCCGATTGGCGACCGGCTGGGCGAAGGCGAGATTGTCGCGGACGCGCATGTTCGGGAACAGCGCGTAGTCCTGGAACACGTAGCCGACGCGGCGTTCGCGCGCCGGGGCGTGGATGCGGCGGGCGGTGTCGCACCAGAGCGTGTCGCCGAAGGCGATCCGGCCGGCATCGGGGCGGGTAAGGCCGGCGATCAGCCGCAAGAGCGTGGTCTTGCCGACGCCGGACGGGCCGTACAGCGCCAGCCGCTCGCCCGGCGCCAGCGTCAGTTCGACCTGCAGCGGGCGCGGGCCTTCGGGCGTCGGAATTGTGTGGGTCAGCGCGAGATTCAGCATGGCCGTGCCTCGCCTCGGGACTGGATCAGCCGCAGCAGCAGCAGCACGACGAAGGCGAACGACACCAGCACCAGCGCGTAGCTGTGCGCGCCGGCGTAGTCGAGCGCTTCGACCTTGCGGTAGAGCGCGATCGACGCGACCTGGGTGTCGCCGCTGACGCCGCCGCCGAGCATCAGCACGACGCCGAATTCGCCGACGGTGTGCGCGAACGCGAGCACGGTGCCCGAGAGCAGGCCGGCGCGGGCGTTGGGCAGGATCACCCGGGTCAGGATCGTGGATTCGCTCTTGCCGAGCGTGCGTGCCGCGTCGATCAGGTTGGACGGCAACTGGCGGAACGCTGCGACCAAGGGTTGCAGCATGAAGGGCAGGCTGAAGATCACCGAGCCGATGACAAGGCCGCTGAAGGTGAATACGAGCTTGAGCCCGAGCACGTCCTGCAGCCAGCGGCCGGTGAACGACACCGGGCTGAACGACACCAGCAAATAGAAGCCGAGCACCGTCGGCGGCAGCACCAGCGGCAGGTTGCACAGCGTTTCGACCACCGGCCGCAACGGCGAGCGGCCGAAGGCCAGCCAGCGTGCCAGCGGGATCGCCAGCGCGATCAGCACCAGCGTGGTGATCGTTGCCAGCTTGAGCGTCAGCCAGAACGGCTGGATGTCGGCGGCCTGCAGGGCGATCACGGTGTGTCCACCGCCATTTCGTTGGCCTTGACCAGCCATTCGACGCTGTCGCCGATCCGGATGTCCAGCCGGCTGGCCGAGCCGCTGGTGATCACCGATGCGATCCGCTGGCCGTGCCAGTCGAGCACGACCCGTGTGAGCACTGCGCCGGCGTCGATGCCGACGACGCGCGCGGCATGGCGGTTGCGCAGGCTGATCTCGCCGCTGAGGTTTTTCGCCAGTGCGACTTCAGTTTCCTTGCAGGCGAGCACGACCGGTGCACCGACCGTCAGCGCCACCTCGCCGACGATGGTCGCGACCAGCGTGGCGATATCGGAAGCGGTTTCGACGCGGGCTTCGACGAGGGTCATGCCGGCGCCGTGCTCGACCCGGGTCAGCGTGGCGGGAATGCGGTTCACGGCAGTTTGTACCCGGCCTGCTTGAAGATGGCCTGCGCCTTCGGCGAGAACAGGAACTGGTAAAAGCGCTTGGCGTCCGCGGTGTCGTTGTCGCCGGCGTACTTGAGCAGCGCGGCGCGCTGGGCGATCGGTTCGTAGGCGGCGGAGGGGATTTCGAGCCAGCGGCCCTTGCCCTGCATTTCGGCGGAGATGACGATGGCCTTGGCGGTAAAGCCGAGGTCGGCAGCGCGGGTGGCGATGAACTGGTTGGTCTGGCCGATGCTTTCGCCGAACACGAGCTTGGAATGCGCGGCCTCGCTCAACTTGTAGTGCTTCAGCGCCTGTGCCGCAGCACGGCCGTACGGTGCGGTTTCCGGGTTGGCGACGGCGATCCGTTCGACGGCCGGATCGCGAACCAGTTTTTCCCACTGCTTGAGGTCGAGGTCCTTCAGCGTCCACAGCACCAGCGTGCCGTGCGCGTAGACCTTGCTCGGTTCGAGCGTCAGCCCTGCGGCGTCGAGCTTCTGCGGGTAGCTGGCGTCGGCGGAGAGGAAGACATGGAACGGTGCGCCGTTGCCGATCTGCGCAAAGAACTTGCCCGATGCGCCGTAGCTCGGGTTCACGTCGAGCCCGGTCTCGGCCTTGTACGCCTTGGCGAGGTCGTCGAAGGTGTACTGCAGGTTGGCGGCCACCGCGACATTGATCGGGGCGGCCCAGGCTTGGGCGGTCGCGGCGAAGGCTAGAGCTGCGACGAGAAGGCGAAGCGTGCGCATGGATTCCTTTCCTCTGTATGACGTCGGCTTCAGTATATCGGCGCCGCCGGCGCGCCAGCGATAGGTCGAACGGCGTATCAGGCCGACCGGTGCTCAAGCGTGAAGCCGGCGCCCTTGTCGAGCGCCAGCGCATCGGCCAGCAGCGGCATCACCGCCTTGAGCGTTGCGGCCAGCGTGTACGGCGGGTTGACGACGAACATGCCGCTGCCGTGCATGCCGAAGCCGTCGGCGGAGGGTGATTGCACCTGCAGCCGTACGTCGAGCCAGCCCTTGGCCGGCAGTTTTTTCAGCGCTTCGGGCAGCTCGCGCGATTCGGCGCGTTGCAAGGTCGGATACCAGATCGCGAAAGTGCCGGTGGCAAAGCGGCGCAGGCCTTCTTCCATCGCCTTGACCACGGTCCGGTAGTCGCCCTTGTCCTCGTACGGCGGGTCGATCAGCGTCAGCCCGCGGCGCGGCGGCGGCGGCAGCACGGCTTTCAGGCCGGCAAAGCCGTCGCCGACGTTGACCTGCGCCTGCCGGCCCAGCATCTCGCAATTGGCTTCGAGCAGCTTGCTGTCGCTCGGGTGCAGCTCGAACAGCCGCAGCTTGTCATCGCGGCGCATCACCGCCTGCGCGACCAGGGGCGAGCCCGGGTAGAACGCCAGCCTGCCGTCCGGATTGAAGCGGCGGATCACCTCGACGTAGCGCGCCAGCGCTTCGGGCAGGTCGGTGCGGTTCCACAGCCGGGCAATGCCGCCCTCGAATTCGGCGTTCTTCGCCGCATAGCCCTCGGTCAGCTGGTACAGCCCGGCGCCGGCGTGGGTATCGATATACCAGTAGGCCTTGTCCTTCTGGTTCAGGTAGCCCAGCAGCTCGACGAGGAGAAAGTGCTTGAGCACGTCGGCGTGGTTGCCGGCGTGGAAGGCGTGACGGTAGCTGAGCATGGGTAAGGCCGGATGGGTGGATGCAAGGGCGCGATTTTCCGCGTTTGCGGCCGGCTTGCCTAGCGCTGGCCTGGCCGGGCCGGATGCGTCCGGCCCCGTGCTCAGTGCCCCGCGTAGACCGACGCCGCGCGCAGCCGCCGCGAGATGCCCGCGGCGATCACGCAGGCCGGCAGCAGTGCCAGCAGGAGCTGCACCTGGCCGGTCATCTCCAGCACCATCAGCGCCGACATCACCGGTGCGTGCGTCGTCGCGGCGAGGAAGACGCCCATGCCCGAGATCGTGAACAGCTGGCCGGCGCCGGGAGCGAGCGGGGCGGTGACGATGGCGAGCAACTGCCCGAACGCCGCGCCGACGAGCAAGGTCGGCGTGAACACGCCGCCGGGCGCACCGGAGCCGATGCTGCCGGCGACGGCGATCAGCTTGCACAGCAGGATCAGCATGACGACCTGCCATGTCGCCGGTGCCAGCAGCATCGCCTGCACCGCGCTGTAGCCGTTGCCCCAGGCTTCGGGCCGCAGCACCGACACCAGCCCGACGACGAGTCCGCCGGCAGCCAGCGTCAGCGGCAAGGGCCAGTTCAGCCGGGCGAAGACCGCCTTGCTGCGGTCGAGCCAGAGCAGGAACAGCGGCCCGAGCACACCGGCGACGACGCCGGCCAGCGCCACCAGCGCCAGCCCGGTCGCATCGAGCGGGGTGCTGGCGGCAACCTGATACAGCGTCGCGTCGCCGGCGAGCGCGTGCGTGACCAGCGCCGACGTCACCGCGGCGAGGATCACCGGGCCGATCGCCGCCAGCGCGAGCGAGCCGAGCAACACCTCGGCGATGAACAGCGAGCTCGCCAGCGGTGCGTGGTAGGCGGCGGCGAAACCGGCAGCGACGCCGCAGGCCACCGTCAGCCGCAGGTCGATCAGATGGCGAACACGCGCACCAATGAACGAACACGCCAGCGCCGCGAGCAGCACCATCGCGCCTTCGCGGCCGACCGCGCCGCCGGCGATCACGACCAGAAAGCAGGCCAGCGCCTTGCCCAGCCCGCCGCGCAGGTCGAGCCGGCCGTCGCCGACCGTCACCGCCTCGATATAGTCGCCGGCATGGCGCGCCGGCGTGGCGCGCGACCGGTTCCACAGCCACAGCAGCACGCCGGCGGCAAGGCCGCCAAGCATCGGCGTGACGACGCGCTGCCACGCCGGCAGCCCGCGCGCCGCGGCAACGAGGCCGTCGGTATGGCCGTACAGCCACTGTTCGGCCTGTTCAAGTGCCTGATGGAAGACCCAGACCGCCAGCGCGCCGATCACGCCGGCGGCGATCGCGGCGAGCACGCGCAGCAGTTGCGGATCGAGCCGGCCGGCAAGGCCGGGGCGCAGTCTGGCCAGTCGCGCGGATGCGGGCATGGTGTCGGTAGGCAGTGGAAACTCAGCCGTACTTTAGGGAAGCCGCGGCGGCGGCGCGAGCCCAAAAATACAGATATCAGTACGCTAACCTGTTCTGGTCGGCGAGCGAGCCAAAGCAGTCTGCCTCCGCCCGAAGCGCAGAAACCGGAATGGACATGGTGTCCATGAGGACGACCCGAAGGTAGCCCCCTTGCGGGGTTCGGCGCATCGGACGGAGGCAAAATGCACAGGCGTAGCCGCCGAATAGAACTGGCTCGTACAATCGGCCGATGAACACCACCCCCTACGCCACGCTCACGCCCGACACCGTGCTCGACTCGCTCGACGCCGTCGGCCTTGCCACCTCCGGCCATCTGCTGACGCTGAACAGCTTCGAGAACCGCGTGTTCCAGGTCGGTATCGACGACGGTGCGCCGCTGATCGCCAAGTTCTACCGGCCGGGCCGCTGGTCCGACGCGCAGATTTTCGAGGAGCACGCCTTTACCGCCGAGCTGGCGGCGCTGGAAATCCCGGCCGTGCCGCCGCTCGAGATCAACGGCAGCACGCTCAACACCGGCATCGACGGCTTCCGCTTCGCTGTCTTCCCGCGTCAGGGTGGCCGTGCGCCCGAGCTCGACCGCGAAGGCACGCTCGAATGGCTCGGCCGTTTCCTCGGCCGCATCCATGCCGTCGGCGCAACGCGGCCGTTCGAACACCGGCCGGCGCTGACGCTGGAATCGTTCGGCCAGACGCCGAGCCGCTGGCTGGTCGAGACAGGCTTCATGCCGATGGAGTTGACCACCGCGTATCAAGCCGTGATCGCCGATGCGCTCGACGGCGTGGCGCGGGCGTTCGAGCGTGCCGGCGACGTCAAGGCGATCCGGCTGCACGGCGACTGCCACCTCGGCAACGTGCTGTGGACCGATGCCGGCCCGCACTTCGTCGACTTCGACGACGCGCGCAGCGGCCCGGCGGTGCAGGACCTGTGGATGCTGCTGTCGGGCGAGCGGCACGAGCGCGTCTCGCAGCTGGCCGATCTCTTGGCCGGCTACGAGGACTTCTGCGATTTCGACGCCCGCGAGCTGCATCTGGTCGAAGCGCTGCGCACCCTGCGGCAGATCCACTACGCCGGCTGGCTAGCGCAGCGCTGGGACGATCCGGCCTTCCCGGCGGCCTTCCCGTGGTTCAACACCATGAACTACTGGCAGGAACATATCTACGCGCTGCGCGAGCAGATCGAAGCAATGGCCGAGCCGCCGCTATGGCCGGTTTGATGCGCTGAAGCCTCACCGTCCGGTCTTGTGCATGTTCGTGTATTGCTGAAATGTCAAACCGGTTTGGGTTGGGGTAAACCCGGCTTGTTCTCCGATGTTGCCGGGCGCTAGTGTGCGGGCAGGCGGTCCATTCGGGCGTGCCGCCGTATCCGGAGTCCCCGAAATGAACCGAACCCTCCTGAGCGCAGTGCTGCTGCTGATACCGGCCGTCGCGCTGGCGATCGAAACCTCGGCGCCGGTCGAGCTGCAGGCCGAGCAGGCCAAGGCCCGGGAAGCCCGTGCGCGCGCCGCTGCGGCGTCGGCTGCGGCCACAAAGCCCGATGCGGCCAAAGCGGCGGCCGATGTCGCCAAGCCGGCCGCCGAGGTGACCAGACCCGCAGCCGTTGCCGTACCGGCTGCACCGGTCGTCGCAACACCCAACCCGGTGGCTGCGCCGACCGAGCCGGCACGCCCGAGTGCGCCAGTTGCTACGCAGACCGGTTCCGCATCGTTCGCCGCCAGCGCCCCGGCCGCCGCAGCCAGTACACCGGCAGCCAAAGGCAGCAGCTGGACCGACCGGATCAGCGGCAAGGTGCAGATCGAGGACTGGGCCAATAGCGACCTGCCGTTGCAGGGCGGCGGCATCAACGCGGTGATTGACGCCAAGGCCGCCGCTGGCGAAGACTAGCCGGATTCCGACTTTTGCCGGCTGCCCGCCGGCCTGCCCACCATGCGACTGCTGCTGGCCGAAGACGACGACATGATCGGCCGTCACCTCGAAGCCGGGCTGCGCGACGCCGGTTTCAGCGTCGACCGCGCCGCCGACGGCGTGGCGGCCGATCTGGCCCTGCAGCAGCAGGAGTACGGGCTGGTGCTGCTCGATCTGGGTCTGCCGCGCGCCGACGGCCTGACGGTGTTGCGCCAGCTGCGTCAGCGTGGTGCTGCGACCCCGGTGCTGATCCTGACCGCGCGTGACGCCGTGGCCGACCGGATCGCCGGGCTCGATGCCGGTGCCGACGATTACCTCGTCAAACCGTTCGATTTCGACGAGCTGCTGGCGCGCATCCGCGCGGTGCAGCGCCGCCACGCCGGCCGCGCCAGCCCGCTGTTCGAGCACGGTGCGCTCAGGCTCGATCCGGCCAGCCATCAGGTCTGGCTGGGCGAGCGCGAGGTGGCGCTGTCGGCGCGCGAGTACGCGCTGCTGTTCGAGCTGCTGCAAAAGCCCGGCACGCCGCTGTCGCGGGCGCGGCTGGAGAACCGGCTGTACGGCTGGGATGAAGAGGTTGCCAGCAACGCGGTCGAAGTCCACATCCACGCGCTGCGGCGCAAGCTCGGCGCGGCGTGGATCCTCAACCTGCGCGGCGTTGGCTATTACGTGCCCAGACAGCCGCCGGAGGCCGCATGAGCTCGCTGCGCCGACAACTGATGCTGATGCTGCTCGGCGGCATGGCGCTGGTCATTGCCGTCGCCGCCGCGCTGGCTTTCCTCCGCACCCGCAACGAGGCCAACGAGCTGTTCGACTACCAGTTGCGCCAGCTGGCGCTGTCGGTGGTCAACCAGACCTTCATCCCCGGGCGCTCGTCGCTGCGCTCTACGGCCGGCTTCGATTTCGTCATCCAGGTCTGGGATCCGGACGGCGTGCAGCTTTACTACTCGCACCCGCACCGCGTGCTGCCGGCGCAGGTGCAGCTCGGCTACGCCACCGCCGCGACCAGTGAAGGCGACTGGCGCACCTACGCCGTTGCCGTGCCCGGCAAGGTGATCCAGATCGCCCAGCCGATGCGCACGCGCAACCGGCTGGCGCTGGATACCGCGTGGCGCACCACGGTGCCGCTGCTGATCGCCCTGCCGCTGCTGCTGCTTGGCGCGTGGTGGGTGATCGGCCGGGCGCTGCGGCCGCTCGAAGCGTTGCGCCGCGAAGTTGCCGCACGCACGCCCGACGCGCTGGCGCCGCTGCCGTCCGGCTTGGCGCCGGAGGAGGTCGAGCCGCTGATTGCCGAGACCAACCGACTGCTGCTGCGGCTGGGCGATGCGCTGGCATCGCAACGCGCGTTCACCGCCAATGCCGCGCACGAACTGCGCACGCCGCTTGCCGCGCTGCAACTGCAGCTCGCCAGCTTGGAGCGCGCCCCGGACGACGCCAGCCGCACCGCGGCGATCGCCGAACTCAAAACCGGCCTCGCCCGCGCCGGCCACATGCTGAACCAGTTGCTGACGCTGGCCCGCAACGAAGCCGCGTCCGAACATGCCGTGCTGGTACTGGCGGACATCGTCACCGACGTACTCGCCGAACAGGCGCCGCTGGCCATCGCCGCCGGGCTCGATCTGGGCGCCACCGACATCGACGCCGACGTGCAAGTCTCCGGCAACGCCGACGCACTGCGCTCGCTGGTCGCCAACCTCGTCGGCAACGCCATCCGCTATACCCCGAGCGGCGGCCGGATCGACGTCGCGCTGCGCCGCATCGATGCGGACGGCGAGGGCAGAGCGCAGCTCACCGTCGCCGACAGCGGCCCCGGCATCCCCGAAGCCGAGCGCGAACAGGTGTTCCAGCGCTTCTACCGCCGCCCCGGCAGCGCCGGCTCGGGCAGTGGCCTCGGGCTGGCGATTGTTCGGGCCGTGGCCGATGCGCACCGGGGAGCTGTGACGCTGGGCGAGTCGCCGCTGGCGGGATTGGGGGTCACGGTTGAACTGCCGCTGGTGCAAGGCTGAGCAAAGCAAGTAATCGGTATCGCGCCCGGTATTGGTTTGCTGTTTTAAAATATATAAAGCGCTGATTGACGTGGAACGAGTTGGCAAAGTTCGCGGCTTCCTGCGTTACCATCTGTGGCTGGGTTGCAGGTGATGGGCATATTTGGGGCAAATGGTGCGAGCTTGTTGTGAACGCATGGTGCACTTGGTTTTTTATCGGACATGCGCTGAACGGGGGGGCTTCTGTGTAATCTGCTGATTATTAAATAATCATTTGTCATTTTTGTTGCTCTTTGTAGCTATCTTTAGTGTTTGTCGTCGGAGTTATGCGACAAATGTCGCAATAATTTGTTACGCACCATGGTGCACACACTAGGTTATACGCATTCGGAGATTGAAGCATGATCAAGACAAAGAACGTTGTCATGCAGTGTCCGCAATGCGGACATACGGATTTTGAGCAACCAGATAATGTGCAAGATGACGACTTCGTAAAATGCGTCTTTTGCGGGCACCAAATAATGCTCTGCGACCTAAAAGAGGCCGGTATCGAGCAAGCAAAACAAATCATCATTCCAGAAGCAAAAAAGGAATTGAGGCAATGATAAAAAAGGCCTTTAAAGGAAAATTTAAGTGATACATTCCGAGTTGCTTACACTCTTGGTGTCAATTATCGCAATCGTAATTTCAGCGGTTTCACTTGTGCGAACTCGCAAACTGGCAGCAGAGCAACTGGAGCTTGAGCGAATTACGGCGGAGCTTTCCAAACTCCAAATAAAGAGCATAGAAGAGCAAGAGCATTTAAAGACAAAGCCCCAACTGAATGTGGCAATCACAAAACTTGGGAAATCTAGCCATTTCATAGTTGCCAACACTGGCAAAGGCAGCGCATACAAGGTCGATCTTGAGCTTGTTGATTGCCAAGATAACCCTTTAACAAGTGAAATCCACCATGTACTTCCATACCCGGAAATGAAGCAAAACTCACGGTTTAAGCTGCTGGCAGCTTTTCATATGAGCAGTCCGCGCAAGTATCAGGTAAAACTAACCTGGCAAGACTCCTCCGGAGAAGAGCAATCAGAAACTCATTGGGTCTCGAGGTGAACGTATAACAATGCGCTCAGCTGCCGCTCACTCCGTTCGCTGGACAGCCAAAAGCTGCGCTTTTGTCTGCCCGTTAGCTTAATCGTTAGTCTGAATAATCGGACATGTAGATTATGCTCAAAGTAATAGCTCAAGATTTTATCAAGCCGGAGTGCGTCGAGGAGGTAATGCCTCTATATCGGGAGCTGGTTGAGAAGACCAAGGAAGAACCGCTTTGCTTATCCTACGATCTATTCATCAATCAGAAAGATTCCGGGCACTTCGTATTCGTAGAGGAGTGGCCCGATCGGGCCGCTTTGGATGCGCACTGCAATACCGAGCATTTCAGGAGGCTGGTGCCGTTGATCAATCAGCATCAGAGGTCGCCAGCAACCTTTCTGCTTATGGATGCATTCGATTGATTCATCCTGGTAACACTTTCAAGCCGACGCCGCGTCGCGGCGCGGCTTGGTTCAGGCGTTAGTGTCGCCGGAGGGCAAGCCCGAGGTCGTAATAATCTATATCTTCATTTTCGGATTTTCAGGAGGTGTTATGAGCACATCGGATTTAATCGAAGGTTTGTCCGCCCCCGAATTCATCAACCGCAAAATCGCCGAACTCGGCGACTGGCGCGGCGAGACCTTGAGCAAGCTGCGAGGTCTGATCAAGGCCGCGCTGCCGGATGTGGTCGAGGAGGTGAAGTGGATGGGCACGCCGGTGTGGTCGCACGGCGGGATCATCTGCACCGGGGAGACCTACAAGGCCAAAGTGAAGCTGACCTTCCTCAAGGGCGCGTCGCTCGATGATCCGGCCGGGCTGTTCAATGCCAGCCTCGACGGCAATGCCCGGCGGGCGATCGATGTCCAGCAGGACGAGGATATCGATGCCGAGGCGTTTATCGCACTGATTCGTGCAGCGGCGGCGCTGAATGCGTCCGGTGCAAAGTCGAAAAAGGCAAAGTAATTTGCGTCGACGACTCGTCCGAATCGCTCCAATACCTTTCAAATACAAACGGAAAACACCATGTGGGATGAACGCTACAGCACTGATGATTATGCCTACGGCACTGCGCCGAATGGCTTTCTGGCCGACAACGTCGCTGCGCTGCCGAAAGGCCGGGTGCTGAGTCTGGCGGAGGGGGAGGGGCGCAATGCGGTGTTTCTCGCGACGCAGGGTTATGCGGTGACGGCGGTCGACGCATCGCGGGTGGGGCTGGAAAAGGCGGGCCGGCTGGCCGAAGCGCATGGCGTGGCGATTGAGCGGGTGCACGCTGATCTGGCCGAGTTCGATCCGGGCGAGGCGTGCTGGGACGGCGTCGTGTCGATTTTCTGCCCGCTGCCCTCGGTGCTGCGCAAGGCGCTGCACCGCAAGGTGGTCGCGGCGCTGAAGCCGGGCGGCGTGTTCGTGCTGGAAGCGTACACGCCGGCGCAGTTGCAGCACCGCACCGGCGGCGGCAGTTCGGCCGATACGATGGTGACGGCGGCGATGCTGCACGAGGAGCTGGCCGGGCTGGATTTCCGCCATCTGCGCGAGCTGGAACGCGAGGTGATCGAAGGGACTTACCACACCGGGCTGGGCGCGGTGGTGCAGTTGATCGCGGCGAAACCGGTGTGATTTTTCCGCAGCCCGCCAGACCGAAGCGCGGGCTGGCGGTCCCTTAAGTTTTTTTTAAGTCGCGCTGCGCTACCTTGAGCCTGTCCCAACCAATACGGAGCTCGCGCAATGCAGACCCAAGCAAAAACCTGGTGGCCCAAGTTGAGTGCGCTCGTCGTTGCTGCGGCGCTGGGCGGGGCGGTCGGCGCTGTTGGCAGCCGAGCCTTGCCACTGGCCGGTGCGACGCCGTCGGCCCCGGCGGCGGTGGCCCAGCCTGCCGCGCCGCTGCCGGCACCCGCTGCCGTTGGCTTGCCCAGTTTCAACGACATCGTTGCCCGCTACGGCCCGGCGGTGGTCAATATCAGTACCACCGGCATGACCAAGACCGCCGATGTCCAACAAGGTCCGCAGCTCGATCCGGATGACCCGTTCTACGAGTTCTTCCGCCGTTTCGGCGTACCGATGCAGCCGCAGCAGCGCCCGCAGCTCACGCGCGGCCTCGGCTCGGGCTTCATCGTCGCATCGGACGGCCTGATCCTGACCAACGCGCACGTCGTCGACGGTGCCAGCGAGGTCACGGTGAAGTTGACCGACAAGCGCGAGTTCAAGGCCAAGGTGATCGGCGTCGACAAACCGACCGACGTGGCGGTGCTGCGCATCAACGCCAAGGATCTGCCGACGGTGAAGCTCGGAGACCCGGCTGCGTCGCGCGTCGGCGACTGGGTGCTGGCGATCGGTTCGCCGTACGGTTTCGAGAATTCGGTCACCGCCGGCATCGTTTCGGCCAAATCGCGCAGCCTGCCGGACGAAAGCTACGTGCCGTTCATCCAGACCGACGTGGCGATCAACCCGGGCAACTCGGGTGGGCCGCTGTTCAACGCCGCCGGCGAGGTGATCGCGATCAACTCGCAGATCTACAGCCGTTCGGGCGGCTTCCAGGGCTTGTCGTTCTCGATCCCGATCGACGTGGTCAAGCAGGTCGAGCAGCAGATCCTCGCCCACGGCAAGGTCGTGCGCGGCCAGCTTGGCGTGATGGTGCAGAACGTCGATCAGTCGCTGGCCGATTCGTTCGGGCTCAAGTCGCCGAACGGCGCGCTGATCAGCGGTGTGAACCCGGGCGGATCGGGTGCGAAGGCCGGGCTGAAGCCGGGCGACATCGTGCTCAAGTTCGGCGACAAGCCGATCACCGCATCGGGCGACCTGCCGCCGCTGGTGGCCAGCGTAAAACCGGGCGAGTCCGTGCCGATGACGATCTGGCGCGACGGCAAGGAGCAGGTGCTGTCAGTGAAGATCGATGCGGCCAAGGACGCCAAGGTGGCGCAGGCTGTGAGCGATGAAGGCCAGGCCAAGCTCGGTCTGGCGGTACGGCCACTGACGGCGCAGGAAAAGGCCGAAAGCGGCATCGGCAGCGGCCTTGTCGTCGGCCAGGTCACAGGCCCGGCGGCCAAGGCCGGCATCCAGCCTGGCGATGTGGTGCTGGCGCTGAACGGCACGCCGGTGAATTCTGTCGAGCAATTGCGCAGCCTGTCCGCCAAGGCCGGCAAGCGCATCGCGCTCTTGATCCAGCGTGACGATGCGCAGATTTTCGTGCCGCTGGATCTGGGATAGTTGACTGGGGTAACAGGCTGGACCGGTTGAGGGGCCGGTCTGGCCTTTCTCTTGTTCATAACGGGCCGCGCTGCGGCCCGTTTTGCTGTTCAGCGCGCCAGTGCGATTCAGTCTTCGCGATGAAGAACGCCCTCGGGAACGGGGCATTTGTATGTTGGCTGCGCTGCTGTGTACCCGAGCTTTCGCGATGAGGTATGCGGTTATTGCCTGGCAGTCTTTCGGCCGATATATTTCATGCTTTCTAATTCATTAAGGATTGGCAATGAAGCAGGATGCAGATATCGGGGATGAGGAAATTCTGGCCGAGTTCACCCTGCCAATGACACTGCCGGCACGAAAAGGCGCTACATTGATTACCTTCGGTGCAGGTGGGGTGCTTTTTCTGGGCCTTGGTGCGTTGTTACTGTGGGATATGCAGGATGACGGTATGCCGTGGCTCGTCCGGCTTGGTGGCTACGTCTTGTTGCTGCTTGGTGCTGCTTTTTTGTGTGGGCTGCTGGGCATACTCTTCAAGCCGAGGTACTTCGATCTGCATATCACCGAGCAGAGCATCAGCTATGGTCTCCGCCGCAAGACCCAGACGTGGGCCAGCATGGTCGATCCGACGCCCGGCTGTATCCAGAACGTATGCGGTCTGCTGTTCCACATCGAGGGCAAGCGCGGGCAACGGATACTGCCGCTCGGGCTCTACAGCGCTGAGCCCGAGATACTTGCGGCTTCGCTGGCGTTGTTACATGGCTTTTTGACCGGCCAGATACCCGCCGAGCGCCTACCCGACTGAATCGTGGCCCCGATCCGGCCGCGCGCGCGTCGCATTCGGATCGGGTTGCCGTTTACAGCGCCAGCGCGACCTTCATCCCTTCCTCGATCGCGCGCTTGGCGTCGAGTTCGCCGGCCTTCTCGGCGCCGCCGATCCGGTAGGCGGTGACGCCGAGCGCCAGCAGCTCGTCGTACAGCGCGTTCACCGATTCCTGCCCGGCGCAGATCACCACCTGATCGGCCGGCAGCGTTTCCTCCTTGCCGCCGTGGCGGATCGTCAGGCCTTCGTCGTCGATGCGCACGTATTCGACTTCACCGAGCAGGTGGACGCCGCGGTGCTGCAGTTCCAGCCGGTGTACCCAGCCGGTGGTCTTGCCGGGGCCCGAGCCCGGGCGGCCCTTGCGGCGTTGCAGCAGCCAGATTTCGCGCGGCGATGGCGTGGCGTGCGGCGGGGTCAGGCCGCCGGCATGGGTCAGCGTCGCATCGATGCCCCAGTCTTTGCGGTAGTCGTCGATGGCGTGGTCGCCGTGCCCGGTTTCGGACAGGAACACCGCGGTGTCGACGCCGATGCCGCCGGCACCGACGATGGCGACATGGCCTTGCGGTGCGACCTTGCCCGACAGCAGGTCCGGATAGGTGACCGCCTTGGGGTGGTCGACGCCGGTGATTTCGGGCACACGCGGCTTGACGCCGGTGGCGACCACCACGTGATCGAAATGGCCGGCGAGATCGGCGGCGGTCACCGGCGAATTCAGCCGGATGTCGACCATTGCCAGTTCGAGCTGGCGCGCAAAGTAGCGCAGCGTTTCGCGGAATTCCTCCTTGCCCGGCACATGACTGGCGAGGCGGAACTGGCCGCCGATGGCGTCCGACGCCTCGAACAGCGTCACCGCATGGCCGCACTGCGCGGCGGTCAGCGCCGCCGACAGGCCGGCCGGGCCGGCGCCGACGACGGCGACGCGCTGCTTGGCAACGGTGGGTTTGATCACGAACACGGTCTCGCGGCCGGCGCGCGGGTTGACGAGGCAGCTGGCCGGCTTGCCTTCGAACGCGTGGTCGAGGCAAGCCTGGTTACAGGCGATACAGGTGTTGATTTCGTCGGCGGCGTTGCGCGCGGCCTTGGCGACGAAATCGGCATCGGCGAGCATCGGCCGGGCGAGCGAGACCATGTCGGCGCCGCTGGCCAGCACCGCCTCGGCAACCTCGGGCGTATTGATCCGGTTGACCGCGACCAGCGGCACGTTCACGTGCGGCTTCAGTGCGGCGGTCACCCAGCCGAAACCGCCGCGCGGCACCGCCTGGGCAATGGTCGGGATGCGCGCTTCGTGCCAGCCGATGCCGGTATTGATCAGCGTGACGCCGGCGGCTTCGAGCGCCTTGGCAAGCCGGATCGCCTCGTCGAAGGTGCCGCCCTGCGGCACGAGATCGAGCAGGGAGAGCCGGAAGATGACGATGAAGTCGGCGCCGACGGCGGCGCGCACGGCGCGGGTGACTTCGACCGCAAGCCGCATGCGCTTGTCGAAGGTGCCGCCCCAGTGGTCATCGCGGTGGTTGACGCGTTCGACGAGGAACTGGTTGATCAGATAGCCCTCGCTGCCCATGATCTCGACACCGTCGTAGCCGGCCTCGCGCGCCAGCTTTGCGGTGTTGGCGAAGTCGGCGATCGTTTGCAGGATGTCGTCGTGGCTCAGTTCGCGTGGTGTGTACGGCGAGATTGGCGATGCGACCGCCGAGGCGCTGACTGCGTCCGGGTGATAGGCGTAGCGCCCGGCGTGGAGGATCTGCAGCGCGATCTTGCCACCGGCTGCGTGCACCGCTTGGGTCACCGGCAGGTGGCGGGCGATATCGGCGTCGCTGGCGAGCATCGCCGCGTCCGGATAGATGCGCCCGGCCGGATTCGGCGCAATGCCGCCGGTGACGATCAGCGCGACGCCGCCACGGGCGCGTTCGGCATAGAACGCGGCCAGCCGCTCGGGGCCGTCCGGTGCTTCTTCGAGCCCGGTATGCATCGAGCCCATCAGCACGCGGTTCTTCAGCGTGGTGAAGCCCAGATCGAGCGGGGCGAGCAGGTGGGGGTAGGCGGTCATGTCGGCTCCGGTAGTGCGGCGAAGACTGTTTCAAAAGACTGTTTGAATTTTGAGCCTAGCGCCGGGGCGCGGCAAGCGGTAGTCGGGGTTTGCCCCCAAGCGGGGTTTTCAAACGGCAGGCACGCCGGCCAATTCCGGTACACGGGTCCGGCAGCCGGCGGCTTGCCGCTCTAAGAGCCGCTAACAAAACTCAGCGTAGCGGTGCTGGTAAGGCGTACGAAGCGAAGGCAGTACAGGTAAGTACGGCAAGCGATTACAACGCAGCCAGCAGGGTTTTGGTGGCCGCTCTAAGCTGGACCAAGTCCCTGCCGTGGAGCTGCCCATGTCCCGCCTGCTTGCCCTCCTGATGCTCGTCGCCGCAACCGCTCATGCCGATCCGCTGCCGTCGTGGCAGGACGGCGCGAGCAAGACGGCGATCACCGGTTTCGTCGCCCGCGTCGTCAAGGAAAAAACGCCGGATTACCTGCCGCCCGAGGCCCGGGTGGCGGTGTTCGACGTCGACGAGCCACTGGCGTACGCCAGCAGTGCCGAGCTGGCATTTGCCTTTGATGAAGTCAGACGGCTGGCGCCGCAGCACCCGGAATGGGCGAAGACAGCGCCGTTCAGCACCGTGCTGGCCGGCCAGCCGGTGAAAAGCGCCGCCGACGCCCAGACGCTGATTGCGGCAACGCACGACGGCAGTGTCGATGCGCTGACGGCGCGCGTGCAGCGTTGGCTGGCCGAATCGGGCCGCGTGCAGGGCCATCGGCAGATGAGCGAGTTGATCGCTTATCTGCGCGCCAGCGGCTTCAAGACCTGGATCGTGTCGAGCGGCGACATTGGCTTCGTCCGCCCGTGGGCCGAGCGCGTCTACGGGGTGTCGCCCGAACAGGTGGTCGCCAGCACGCTCAAGGCCAGGCTGGCGGTGCAGGGCGGCGGCGCGACCATCGTGCGCAGCCCGGCCTTCGAGACCGTCCTGACCGGCGCGGCCAAGCCGGTGGCGGTCGAGCGGGCGATCGGCCGGCGACCGGTGCTGGCCTTCGGCGACAGCGATGCCGACCTGCCGCTGCTGCAATGGGTGTCGGCCGGCCGGACCCGCTTCGTTGCGCTGCTTGATCGCGGCGACGGTGCCGAACAGGCGCAGGCTGCCGCGCTGAATCTCGGCTGGCTGGTCGTCGACGCGGGGCGCGACTGGCGCCAGGGGGCGACCGCCACCCGCGCCGCCGCCCAGCCGCAGCAGGCCGGCCAGAGTGAACCGAGCGCGCTGGTGCTTCACGCTCGCGACATGTTGTACTAGATATACTGTCCGGAGGCCGGCGGATAGGCAGAGCCTATCGGCTGCATCAACAATGCTGATTGGACAGCCCGCCGGCGCAGCGACTATCTTTTACGCGATTTTTTTCACACCGATTCAGGAGAATTCCCATGGCCGTACTCGTTGGCAAAAACGCTCCGGACTTCAACGCCTCTGCCGTGCTCGGCAATGGCCAGATCGACGACAACTTCAACTTCAAGAAGGCCACCGAAGGCAAGTACGCCGTCGTGTTCTTCTACCCGCTGGACTTCACCTTCGTCTGCCCGTCCGAACTGATCGCCTTCGACAACCGCCTTGAAGAGTTCAAGAAGCGCAACGTCGAAGTGATCGGCGTGTCGATCGACAGCGCCTTCACCCACAGCGCATGGCGCAACACCCCGGTCGAGAAGGGCGGTATCGGCCAGGTCGGTTACACCCTCGTTGCCGACATCAAGCACGAAATCTGCCAGGCGTTCGACGTCGAACTGGCCGGCGCCGGCGTTGCGCTGCGCGGCTCGTTCCTGATCGACAAGGCCGGCGTGGTTCAGCACCAGGTCGTCAACAACCTGCCGCTGGGTCGCGACATCGACGAAATGCTGCGCGTGATCGACGCGCTGCAGTTCACCGAAGAACACGGCGAAGTCTGCCCGGCTGGCTGGAACAAGGGCAAGAAGGGCATGAAGGCTGACGCTGCCGGCGTTGCCAAGTATCTGGCTGAAGAAGCCGCCGCCCTGTAAACCCATCTCATTCGGCGGCTGCGCCTGCGCATTTTGCTCCCGTCCGATGCTCGGAGTCCTCATGGACTTGATGTCCATTCCGGCTCCTGCGCTTCGGGCGGAAACAAACTGCTTTGGCTCGCTCACCGACTGAGACGGGTTTGAGTAAAAATAGGTGCATGAAGCATCAGCCTGCGCGAAGAGCGCCGCCCCCGGGCGGCGCTTTTTGCTTTCCGATCGGTCATAATTGCCGCTTTGCTGTCATCTGGTTTTTCGCATGTCGCAACACGTGATCGCCCCGCCGCAGGAAGGGCAGAGCCCGCAAGCCTGGTACGACGGGCTCAAGGGGCAGGAAGGCTTCATCGCCGACGGCGCGCAGGCCGCAGCCATTGGCCGGCTCGATGCACTATGGCACGAGCTGGTCGAGTTCAAACGAAAGCGCGGCCGTTTTCTCGGCAAATCGCTGCTGCCGCAACCGGCGCTGCCGCGCGGTTTGTGGTTCTGGGGCGGCGTCGGCCGTGGCAAGAGCTTCCTGATGGATGCGTTCTTCGCCAGCCTGCCGTACAAGCGCAAGAAACGGCTGCATTTCCACCAGTTCATGCAGGAAGTCCATGCCGAACTGAAAAAGCAGGCCGGCACCGATGATCCGATGGCCGGCGTCGCCGCCAAATGGGCCAAGTCGGTACGGGTGCTGTGCTTCGACGAATTCCACGTCTCGGACATCGCCGACGCGATGATCCTCGGCCGGCTGATGGAAGGGCTGTTCGCACGCGGCGTGGTGCTGATCGCGACCAGCAACTACGCGCCGGACGGCCTGTACCCGAACGGGCTGCAGCGCGCCAACTTCCTGCCGACGATCGCGCTGCTGAAAGAAAAGCTCGACGTGCTCAATATCGACTCGGGCAACGACTACCGGATGCGCACGCTGTCGAAGGCGCGCACCTATTTGAGCCCGGCTGGTGTCGATGCCGACGCCGAGCTGGCGGCGATCTTCGATGCCGTGGCAGTGGGCGCGCCGCTGCCGAAAACGCTGACGATCGAAGGCCGGAAGATCGTCGCGCTGCGTCACGCCAACGGCGTGGTCTGGTTCGATTTTGCCGTGCTGTGCGGCGACGGCCGCGCGCAGGCCGACTACCTCGAGCTGGCGCGGCGCTACCACACGGTGATCGTCGCCAACATTCCGAAGCTCGGCCCGGCAACCTCGAACCAGGCGCGGCGCCTGACTTGGCTGGTCGACGTGCTCTACGACCATCGCGTCAAGCTGATCCTGTCGGCGGCGGTCGGCGTCGACGAGCTGTATACCGAAGGCACGCAGGCGAGCGAGTTCTTCCGTACCGCCAGCCGGTTGACCGAGATGCAGTCGAAGGAATACCTCGCGCTGCCGCACCAGAGCGTGCAGGAGCAACTGGCGGGGATTTCCGAGACCTGAAAACGCAGCGCTGCTGCGCTGGCGCTGCGTTGTGCGCGCCTCGCCGTATTCCGTGGAGGACAGCCATCGAGCTTCCTCATGGGCTCCATGCCCATTCCGGCTGTTCCTGTGTCGGCACCTTGCACCGGTTCGCGACGGTTTCCCGGTGCGTTTGAATGCACTGATTTGAGGTGGCTATGGCCGAAACGATGAATGCGATCCTGCCGGAAAATTACCCGCAACTGGTGTGGGGAACGCTGCCGCGGCCGGTGGCCGGGCCGGGCCAGCTGCTGGTTCGCGTTCGCGCCGCCGGGATCAACCGTGCCGATCTCGTCCAGGCCGCCGGCCACTATCCGCCGCCACCGGGCGAATCGACGGTGCTCGGGCTCGAGATCGCCGGCGAGGTCGTCGCGGTTGGCGACGGCGCCGACGGTTTTGCCGTTGGTGACGCCGTGTTCGGCCTCGTCCCCGGCGGTGGCTACGCCGAGTACTGCGTGCTCGACGCGCTGCTGGCGGTCCGCAAACCCGAAGCGCTGGACTGGTTTGAGGCGGCGAGCCTGCCAGAAGTGTGGATGACCGTCTGGCTCAATCTGGTCGAACTCGGCGAGCTGCAAGCCGGCCAGCGGCTGCTCGTGCACGCCGGTGCCAGCGGCATCGGCGCGGCGGCAATCCAGCTCGGCAAGCGGCTTGGCGCCGACGTCGTCGTCACCATTGGCAGCAAGGAAAAAGCCGACTGGTGCACGGCGCTCGGAGCAGACCGGGCGATCAACTATCGCGAGCAGGATTTCGTCGCCGAAGTGAAAGCGGGCGGCGGGGCCGACCTGATTCTCGATACCGTTGGCGGTGACTACCTCGGCCGCGACCAGCTGTGCCTGAACCGTGACGGCCGGATCATCGTCATCGGCCTGCTGCGCGGCAAGGCGGCCGAACTGAATCTCGGGTTGCTGCTGGTCAAGCGCCAGCGCGTGCAGGGATCGGCCTTGCGCAGCCAGCCTTTGGCGGTGAAGGCAAAGCTGGCGAATGCGCTGGCGACACAGCTGCTGCCGGACATCATCGCCGGCAGGCTCAAGCCCTCGCTCGACCGGGTGTTCGATATTGCCGACGTGCGGGCGGCGCACGCCTATGTTGCGGACAACCGCAATCAGGGCAAGGTGGTGCTGCGCCTGGCCTAGGCGGCTAAAACGCCCTGCCGGTGTCGTTGTACTGCCGCATGCACTGTTGCGACCGCAGCGAGTCCCTTTGGGACGTGTTCGTACGCCTTGCCGGCATGCACCGGGTTTGCGCCCGGCAGGACGTGCCCTTGGGTATCGGCGGCTCTGAAGCGGCAAAAAAAACCCCGGCGATGATCGTCGGGGAGAAGGACAGGAGTGCCGCATGGCAGGGCGGCATCCGGTTTCAGCATAGTGCTGCAGTGCAGCAATTGAAACGGCCGGTTTGTTTTCAAATGTACGCTTGCCGGCTGTCCGGCACGGGCGGTGAAAGTACCGGTGAGTCGGGCCGGCGAACGGGCCACCCCGCCATCGGTGCTAAAATCCCGGATGACATTCCAGCACCGCCAAAGCGGTGCTGACCAACGGAAAGGACGATAAATGGTTGATCAGAACAACCTGATCTGGCTGGACATGGAAATGACCGGCCTTGATCCGCAGAACGACAAGATCATCGAACTGGCAATCGTGATCACCGACAGCCAGCTGAACACCGTGGCCGAATCGCCGGCCTGGGCCGTGCACCAGCCCGATGCCGTGCTCGACGCGATGGACGACTGGAACAAGTCGACCCACGGCCGCTCGGGCCTGATCGACCGGATCAAGGCATCGACACTGAGCGTCGAGGCGGTTGAAGCCGAAGCGCTGGCCTTCATCCAGCAGTACGTGCCGCAGCGGACCAGCCCGATGTGCGGCAACTCGATCTGCCAGGACCGCCGCTTCATGGCGCGCTGGATGCCCAAGCTGGAGGTCTGGTTCCACTACCGCAACCTCGATGTCTCGACGCTGAAGGAGCTGTGCAAGCGCTGGCAGCCGGACGTGCACCGCCAGTTCAAGAAGAAGGCGCGCCACGAGGCGCTGGCCGACATCTACGAGTCGATCGACGAACTCAAGTTCTACCGCGAGCACTTCCTCAAGGCGCCGGTGTCGCCCTTGCTGGTCGATTGAGCTTGTGGATGCGATGAACGCCCCCATCTTCGATACCGAAGCGCTGGCCACCGAGCTGGGCCGGCTGCTGCTGGCGCGCGGCCAGAGCGTGACCACGGCCGAATCGTGCACCGGCGGGCTGATCGCCGGCGCGATCACCGACATCGCCGGATCGAGCAACTGGTTCAACCGCGGCTTCGTCACCTACAGCAACAGCGCCAAGGTCGACATGCTCGACGTGCCACCGGCCTTCATCCAGGGCCTCGGCGCGGTGAGCGAGCCGGTCGTCGCGGCGATGGTGCAGGGCGCGATGGCGGCCGCAAGCGCCGAATGGGGGATCGCGGTGTCGGGAATCGCCGGCCCCGGTGGCGGCAGCGACGACAAGCCGGTCGGCACCGTCTGGTTCGCCTGGGGCTCGCCCTTGGGCATCGTCACCGAACGCTGCGTGTTCGGCGGCGATCGCTTCGACGTCCGCCATCGGGCTGTCGTCCATGCTCTGGGCAAACTCGTGCAACTGATCAAGGAAAGCCGGTGACCGCCGTCGTCGTCAGCAAGAACAACCAGGCCGCGGTTGCGGCCGACAGCGCGTCAACGCTTTGCGATGCGGCGTTCGTTGCCCGTATCGGGCCCGCCGGCGGCTGCCGTTGATCAAGGGAAATCGATGACTACCGTCGTTGTTGTCAGAAAAAACAACCAGGTCGCGATTGCGACCGACAGCGCGTCAACGCTTTGCGATGCGGCGTTTGTTGCCCGTATTGGGCCGGCCGGCGGCTGCCGTTGATCAAGGGAAATCGATGACTACTGTTGTTGTTGTCAGAAAAAACAATCAGGTCGCGATTGCGGCCGACAGCCAGTCCACCTTCGGCGATACCGCGCTGGGCGCGGGGTTCGATGCGCAGTGGAACAAGATCTTCAAGTCGCACGGCAGCTACTTCTCGATTTCGGGCAGCGCCGCGCACGATCTGGTGATGCAGGCCGCACTGAAGAAATCCAAGACGCTGGATTTCTCCAGCCGCGTGGCGATCTTCGAGAGCTTCCGCAAGCTGCATCCGAAGCTCAAGGAGGACTTCTTCCTCAAGCCCGACGAGGAAGAGGACGATCCGTACGAATCGAGCCAGCTGACCGCGCTGATCGCCAACAGCCACGGCATTTTCGGCGTCTACAGCCTGCGCGAGGTCTACGAGTACGAGCGCTTCTGGGCGATCGGCAGCGGCCGCGACTACGCGCTCGGCGCGATGCAGGCGGTGTACGGCCGCGACGACCTGAATGCGCTGGACATCGCCCGCATCGGCGTCGAGGCCGGCTGCACCTTCGACATCAGCTCCAGCCTGCCCATGACCGAATATCTGCTCGATTTCGGCCGGGCCGACGACTGACACGGGAACGACACATGTACCTCGGTAAGCTTACCCACTGGCCCCAGCAGCGCGCGGTGCTGCCCGATGCGGTCAACCGCGCCCTTGAGGCGCTGGCGGCGCATGACCTGAACACCATGCCGGCCGGCCGCTACGAGATCGACGGCGACCGGCTGTTCTTCATGATCCAGGAAATGATCACCCAGCCGTTCGACGCCGGCCGGCCCGAAGCGCACCGCCGCTACGCCGACATCCAGCTCTTGCTTGCTGGCGAGGAAGGCTTTGGTGTTGCTGCGCCCGATCCGGGGCTGGCCGTCGTCGATGATTTCTACGACAGCCGCGATATCGCGTTTTATGTGACGCCTGCAAACGAACAGCGCCTGAACCTGCAGCCCGGCGATTTCGTCGTGTTCTATCCGGGCGAGCTGCACCGGCCGGGCCGGTGCGTCGGCGAGTCGATGACGATCCGCAAGGTGGTGGTGAAGATCGACCGCGCCTTGCTCGGCCTGTAGCGCGGCCCGCAAAACCTGCTGGCTGTGTTCGCTTGCCGTACGCGTTTGTACTGTTGCGACCGCAGGGAGTCCCTTTGGGACGTGTTCGCACGCCTTGCCAGCACCGCTGCGCCGGGTTTTGCCGGCCGCGCTTTTTAATTTGAATCGAGAGTACCCGGCCACGGCCGGCAGAGAACCATGACCCAAGACACGCTTGAACGTTTCCTTTTCGACGATGCGCCGGTGCGCGGCGAGATCGTCAAGCTCGACGCCAGCTACCGCGAAGTGCTCGCGCGTCACGACTACCCGCCGGTACTGGCGCGCCTCATCGGCGAGCTGATGGCGGCCGGGACGCTGCTGTCGGCGACGCTGAAGTTCGAAGGCACGCTGGTGATGCAGCTGCACGGCACCGGCGCGGTCCGGCTGCTGGTGGTCGAGGTGACCAGCGACAACACCATCCGCGCGATGGCGCGCTGGGACGGCGATATTCCCGACGTCTCGCTGGCCGAACTGCTCGGCAAGGACCGCCGCTTCATGCTGACGCTCGACCCGGATGAGGGCGAGGCGTATCAGGGCATCGTCGGCCTCGAACCGGGGCAGGGCGTGGCCGAGATCATCGAGCATTACATGAAGCACTCGGAGCAGCTCGACACGCGGCTGTGGCTGGCCTGTGCCGACGGCATGTCGGCCGGGCTGATGGTCCAGAAGATGCCCGCCGGCCACGGCGACCCGGATGCGTGGGAGCGGATCCAGATGCTGGCGCAGACGATCACGCCGGAAGAAATGCTCGGCCTGCCGGTGCGCGACGTGCTGTACCGGCTGTTCAACGAGGAGCAGGTCCGCGTGTTCGACCCGGTCATGCCGCGTTTTGCCTGCACGTGCTCGCGAGAGCGCGTCGGCGGCATGCTCGAGATGGTCGGCCGCGACGAAGTCGACCACGTGCTGGCCGAAAAGGGCTCGGTCGACGTCACCTGCGAGTTCTGCGGCAAGGGTTACCACTTCGATCTGGTCGACGTCGAACAGCTGTTTGCCGGCCACGGCACGGCGCAAATCGGTGGCCAGCTGCACTGATCCCGTCGTCGCCGGCAACGAAAAAGCCCCGGCACGCCGGGGCTAATGAGATGGTCAGCCTGACCACCCTAAAGTCCAGCAGGTTCACACTTGTTGGGCTTTTCTCATTTCGGGAGTACGCGCCATGACCTCCGTCGCACTGCTCGGTATCGATATCGGCAAACATACCTTCTACCTTCACGGCCAGGATCAGCATGGCCATCAGGTGCTGCGCAAGAAGTACAGCCGACGGCAACTGATCGATGTTCTGGCGAATACCCCGGTCTGCACCGTGGTGATGGAATCCTGCGCCGGGGCCCACTGGCTGGCGCGCAAGCTCGCCGAGTCCGGTCACCAGGTCAAGCTGATCGCGCCGCAATACGTGAAGCCCTTTCTCAAGGGCAACAAGAACGATTACAACGATGCCGAAGCAATCTGCGAGGCCGCTGCCCGGCCGTCGATGCGTTTCGTCGCCGTCAAGACGCCGGAGCAGCAAACGCTCTCGGCGCTGCACCGGCTGCGCGAATCGCTGATCGCCCACCGCACCGCCGCGATCAACCAGGTGCACGGCTTCCTGCTGGAATTCGGCGTGAGCCTGCCGATCGGCATGGCGAGCATCCAGCGCCTGCCGGCACTGCTGGATGATCCGGTTCACGCACTGCCGCCCCGGCTGGTGCAGGTGTTGCTGCGGCTGCACGCCCGGATCAAGGGGCTAAGCGCCGAGATCAAGGACATCGAGGCGGAGCTGGCTCGGCAACTGCAGGACGACGACGCCGGCCGCCGGCTGTTGAGCATTCCCGGCATCGGCCCGATTAGCGCCAGTGCGCTGGCCGCCGAGGCGGGTGACGCCTCGCAGTTCAAGTGCGGTCGCGACTTTGCGGCCTCGTTGGGGCTGGTGCCGCGGCAATACTCGACCGGCGGCAAGCAGACCTTGCTTGGCATCAGCAAGCGCGGCGACAAGCACCTCCGCCGGCTGCTGGTGCAAGGCGCCCGCGCAGTGATGCAACGCGCCGACCGGCGTGACGATGCGCTGGGCGCATGGCTGCGTGGCCTGCTCGGCCGCCGGCATAGCAATGTGGTGGCCTGTGCCTTGGCCAACAAGCTGGCGCGGATCGTCTGGGCAGTGCTGGCCAAGGGCGGGCAATACCAGCCCCACCCGCACGCAGTTTGATGTTCTAACCGTTCAGACCTGCTTTTGCGATGCCAAACCATGATGGCGGTAAACGGCACACTGCCTGGCTGAGAACCTGGCCAAAAATCCAGCATTCAATGCTGTGGGGCTTTTAAGGACAGTCAGGCGCGGCGACTCATCGAGGGCCGGGCGCGTATCCGCGCCCATGCGGAGCCCGGATACATTAGCGCAAGCATGCTTTACCAACACCACGGCCTTGGGGTTGCAGGAGAGGGGCTGACCATACATTTTTTCTGCGTGTTAGATCGCCAGCCAGACCAGTGCGCCGGTGGCGAAGCCGAAATAGAACAGCGTTTTCAGTGTGCGGGCGGTATCGCGCGGTGGCGTGTCGGGCGTGTAGTCCGAAAATCCGTTGAACACGCCATACCAGAAGTGCGCCAGCGCACCGATCAGGTCGCCGACCACCGGGCCGCGGATGAAGCCGATGAGCGCAAACAGCGCGGCCGAGGCTGAGATCATCGCCGGCAGCGAGACGGGAGCGGCGAGCAGCCACGTCAGCAGCAGGCCGTAGAACGCACCGAACAGCCCGGCAAGCCCGGCGCTGACGAGACGGTCGCCGAGGTCGAGCCGGGCCGCATCATCAGCGCGGCGGGAAGTCATTCGGCCGGGCCGACGTAGGCAAAGCGCGGTACCGGTTCGCCGTTGACGACGACCTGTTCGAAGAACATCGCATACGGCCGCACCCATAGGCCGAAGTCGCCGTACTGCGCGCGGTACAGCACCATCCATTCGGTGGTTTCCGAGTGCCGGACCACGTCGATCACTTCGTAGTTCAGGTTCTTGTAGTGGCGGTAGCGGCCGGTCTGCAGCGGCGGGCGGGGTGTCATGCGGTTTCTCCATGTAAAAACGGCTGGCACGCAGGGTGACCAGCCGTTGGTGCTGCGTGGCTTGACGATCAGAGCTTGGCTTCGACCCAGGTCGCGACGCTCTTGAGCGCTTCTTTCAGGTTCTCCGGCTGCGTACCGCCAGCCTGCGCCATGTCCGGACGGCCGCCGCCCTTGCCGCCGACCTGTGCCGCGACATGGTTGGCGATCTCGCCGGCCTTGATCCGGCCGGTCAGATCCTTGGAGACGCGGGCGATGATGCTGACCTTGTCGTCCTGTGCGCTTGCCAGTACCGCAATGCCCGAGCCGATGCGGTCCATCAGCTTGTCGCTCATCTCGCGCAGCGTGCCGCCGTCGACGCCTTCGACGTTGGACACCACGACCTTGACGTCCTTGATCGTCAGCATGCCCAGACCGACCAGCTGGTCGAGCTGACCGAAGGCCATCTGGCTCTTGAGCAGCTGTGCTTCCTTCTGTGCGGCCTTGAGCTCGGCCTGCAGCTTCTCGAGCTTGCCGACGAGTTCGCCCGGCTGGGCGCCGGCGATGCCGGTCGCGGCCTTGAGTTCGCCTTCGAGCGCCTGCACCGTGGCCAGTGCACCTTCGCCGGTGACGGCTTCGACGCGGCGCACGCCGGCGGCGACGCCACCTTCGGCGACGATCTTGAAGAAGCCGATGTCGCCGGTGCGGTGGACGTGGGTGCCGCCGCACAGTTCGGTCGAGAACTCGCCCATTTTCAGCACGCGTACTTCGTCGCCGTACTTCTCGCCGAACAGCGCCATCGCGCCGGCCTTGATCGCGTCGTCGTAGCTCATCAGGCCGACGTCGACGGCGTGGTTGGCCATCACGACGTGGTTGACCAGCGCCTCGATCCTGGCGACTTCTTCGGCCGTCAGCGCCTTCGGGTGGCTGAAGTCGAAACGGGTGCGCTCGAACGTGATCAGCGAGCCCTTCTGCTCGACGTGGGTGCCGAGCACGTCGCGCAGTGCGGCATGCAGCAGGTGGGTGGCACTGTGGTTGCGCTGGGTTGCGTGGCGCTTGTGCAGGTCGATCGTTGCGGTGACGCTGTCGCCGACCTTGAGGCTGCCGCGCGCCAGTTTGCCCTGGTGGCCGAAGACGTCGGCCTTGACCTTCTGGGTGTCGGTCACGTCGAACAGCGCATTCAGGCCGCCGGCCACCGAGATCTCGCCGACGTCGCCGGCCTGGCCGCCGGATTCGGCGTAGAACGGCGTGTTGTCGAGCACGACGACGCCTTCGTCACCGGCGGCGAGCTGCTGGACCTGTTCGCTGCCCTTGTAGAGTGCGATCACCGTGGCTTCGGTGCTGACTTCGGTGTAGCCGTGGAAGGTCGATGCGCTGCCGTCATAGGCGAGGCCGGCGGTCATCTTGAAGCTGCCGGCGGCGCGGCCGCGCTCCTGCTCTTCCTTCAGTTCGCGCTCGTAGCCGGCCATGTCGAGTTCGAGATTGCGCTCGCGGCAGATGTCGGCGGTCAGGTCGATCGGGAAGCCGTAGGTGCTGTGCAGCGTGAACGCGGTCTTGCCGTCGAGCACGGTCTTGCCGCCTTCGATCGACTTTTCCAGCAGGGCCATGCCGATGTCGAGCGTGCGCGCGAACTGTTCTTCCTCGGCGCGCAGCGCGTCCTCGATCCTGGCCTGGCCTTCGCGCAGCTGCGGGTAGGCGTCGCCCATCACGCGGGCGAGGTCGTCGACGAGCTTGTGGAAGAAGGTGTTCTTCTGGCCGAGCTTGTAGCCGTGGCGCACCGCGCGGCGGATGATCCGGCGCAGCACGTAGCCGCGGCCTTCGTTGGACGGCAGCACGCCGTCGGCGACGAGGAAGGCGCAGGCACGGATGTGGTCGGCGATGACCTTCAGCGACGGCACGTCCTGGCTGTACGGCACGCCGGTCTCGCGTGCGGCGGCCTTGACCAGCTCGGCGAGAAGATCGGTCTCGTAGTTGGAGTGCACGCCCTGCAGCACGGTCGAGAGCCGTTCGAGGCCCATGCCGGTGTCGACCGACGGCTTGGGCAGCGGATGCAGCGTGCCGGTTTCGTCACGGTTGAACTGCATGAAGACGTTGTTCCAGATCTCCATGTAGCGGTCGCCGTCCTCGTCGGGCGACCCCGGCGGGCCGCCGGCAACCGACGGGCCATGGTCGTAGAAGATTTCGGTACACGGGCCGCAGGGGCCGGTGTCGCCCATCGTCCAGAAGTTGTCCGACGCATACGCTGCGCCCTTGTTGTCGCCGATGCGGACGATCTTCTCGGCAGCCAGGCCCACTTCCTTGTGCCAAATGTCGTACGCCTCGTCGTCCGATGCATAGACGGTGACCATCAGCTTGTCCTTGGGCAGGTTCAGCCACTGGTCGCTGGTCAGGAATTCCCAGGCGAAGGTGATCGCGTCGCGCTTGAAGTAGTCGCCGAAGCTGAAATTGCCCAGCATCTCGAAGAAGGTATGGTGGCGCGCGGTGTAGCCGACGTTCTCGAGGTCGTTGTGCTTTCCCCCGGCGCGCAGGCATTTCTGGCTGGTCGTGGCGCGGGTATAGCTGCGCTTGTCGAAACCGAGGAAACAGTCCTTGAACTGCACCATGCCGGCCACGGTGAACATGATGGTCGGGTCGTTGTTCGGTACCAGCGGGCTGGAGGCGACGACCTGGTGGTGCTTGCTGGCGAAGAAGTCGAGGAACTTCTGGCGAATCTCGGCGGTTTTCATGGGCGCTGGGCTCGAAAAGGCGTGCAAATGGCAAACCTTGGATTCTAAAGGAAAGCCCGCCGGGGCGGGTAGCGGCGGGCTTGCTGCGGGGCGGGCTGTTGCGGTTGCCGGCGTTCAGCGACGGGCGAAGCGGCGGTTGATGCCCCAGCCGATCAGCCCGCACAGCGCCATGGCGAATGCCAGCGGCCGGGCCGTGCCGTCGTGGATCATGCCCATCGCGAAGGTCGCGATCGTGGCGAGGCCGTACTGCAGCGTACCGAGCAAGGAGGACGCGCTGCCGGCGCGCTCGGGATGGTTGGCGAGCGAGGCGGCGGCGGCGTTCGGGTTGACGAAGCCGAGGCTGGTCATGAACGCGAAAATGCCGGCCAGCAACAGCACCATGGTGATGCTGCCGGTGACGGCACCGGCGATGGCGAGCAGGACGGCGGCGGCCAGTGTCGCCGTCAGCCCGTGGCGCAGCAAGGTGTAGATGCCGTTGCTCTTGAGTAGCGCGGCGTTGATCTGCGATGCGCCGATCAGCCCGACCGCATTGGCGCAGAAGACCCAGCTGTAAGCGTTGGGGCTGAGGTGGAACAGCTCGATCAGCACGAAGGGCGAGCCGGCGAGGTAGGCGTACAGCCCGGCCTGGGCAAAACCGCCGGACACCGCGTGAACGCTGAAGTCGCGGTCGCGAAGGATCTCGACATAGCTGCGGAACACCCTGAACGGATTCAGCGAGGTCGCCGGATCGGGCTGGCGGCTTTCCTTGAGCGTGGCGACGACGGCGATCAGGCAAGCGAGCCCGAAGGCGACGTTGATGCCGAAGATCACCCGCCAGTTCGATACCTGCAGCACGTAGCTGCCGAGCAGCGGGGCGAGGATCGGCGAGACGCCCATGATCAGCATCAGCATCGAGAACGAGCGCGCGGCTTCGCGCGGATCGCAACGGTCGCGCACGATCGCGCGCGCCAGCACGATGCCCGAACACGCACCGATGGCCTGGACGAAGCGCCAGAACATCAGTGCCTCGATGCTCTGCGCCAGCATGCAGCCGACCGAGGCGAGAGAATACAGCACCAGCCCGGCGACCAGCGGCCGTCTGCGGCCGAAACGGTCGCTGGCCGGGCCGTAGATCAGCTGGCCGGACAGCATGCCGACGAAGAAGGTCGTCAGCGTCAGCTGTACCGCGCCGCTGCTGGCGTTCAGGCTTTGCTGGATGGCCGGAAACGCCGGCAGGTACATGTCGATCGACACCGAGCCGATCGCGGTGAGGATGCCGAGCAGCAGCATCCAGCCGGGGATGTGAAAACGTTGGGATGAGGACATGGCCATATGCTGCCAGCAATCGGGAATTGTTACATCGAAAATAATCCCGAAGGAAACCAAGTCGCCATGGCGATCAAGGGCGGCAGAAGCGGGCCCTCGATCGCGCCGCGACCGGATCAGTAGCCGACGGTGAAACGGCTGCGGCTGTGCTTCGGTGTTTCGAGCTCGTCGATCATCGCGACCGCGTAGTCCTCGACCGAGATCATGCTGTTGCCGTCGGCGTCGACGAGCAACTGGTCACCGCCGAGGCGGAAAGCGCCGGTCCGCTCGCCCGGTTGCAGCATCGCCGACGGGCTCAGCAGCGTCCAGTCGAGGGCGGTTTCGGCGCGCAGCAGGTTCAGCGCTTCGCGGGCGCCGAGCGCCGACGCTTTCCACTGCTCGGGAAACTCGGGCGTGTCGACGAGCTGCACACCCGGTGCGACCTCGAGGCTGCCGGCACCGCCGACGACCAGCAGGCGGGGAACGCCGGCGGCCTTGCTTGCGGCGACGATGGACTTGAAACCGTCGACGAAGTAGCCGAGCACATCGCTCTGGGCGTGGCCGCTGAAGGCGCTGATCACCGCGTCGTGGCCCTTGAGTTGTGCTGCCAGCGCTGCGGTGTCCTGAACCTTGACGGCGACGCCGGTCAGGCTGGCATGTGGCTGCAGTTTTTCCGGGTGCTGGACCAGTGCGGTGACGCGATGGCCGCGGGCGAGGGCTTCGGCGAGCAGTTTGGAACCGACGTAGCCGGTCGCACCGATGAGGGCGATATTCATGAAAAGCTCCTTGGGGTCAGGCGTGGGTAGCGACGAACTCGATCAGTGCGACCGGGTTCTGGAAAAGCAGGGCATTGGGGACGATGACGACGTCGTCGCCACGCCGCAGCAGCAGCACCGGGACGCCGCGCAGGTTGAGCTGGCGCATCAGCATCCGGGCTTGGGCAACGTCGTGGTGCAGCGCTTCGGGCCAGCGGGCGGCAAAACCGGCCTGCAGCGCGGTGGCATCAAGGCCGAAGTCGCCGGCGAGCGCGGCGAGCTGCGGCGCATCGACCAGCACGCCGTCGACGTAGCGCAGCGCCTGCACCCGTTGTAGAACGTCGAGCGCCTGTCCGGTGCGCTCGCGGATCCGCATGTCGCTGCGCCAGAAGTCGGCGTCGGCAGCGGGTACGTCGGCCGCACCGGCGAACAGGCCGGTCGGCAGCAGCCGCCACGGCAGCGGGCTGGCGTCGCGCAGCGCGGCCAGCGCGGGGTGGGCGCCGTAGCACCAGCCGCAGCTGGGGTCGAACAGCAGGATCAGTTCGGTGGACATGGTGGCATCCGTTCAATCGATGTGGCGATGATGCGCTTTGCGATTGAACGGATAAACCGCACAGTTGATAATTGACTGTTGTTTATATGGAAACAATGGCAATGGCCCACGACCTGAACCTGCTGGCGGCGTTTGCCGCCGTCGCCGAAACCGGCAGCTTCACCGCCGCGGCCGAGCGCATCGGCAGGCCGAAGTCGCAACTGAGCCTGCAGGTCAGCCGGCTCGAGGCCGAACTGGGCGTGCGGCTGTTCACGCGGACGACGCGCAAGGTCAGCCTGACCGAGGCCGGCAGTGCCCTGTTCGACGACTGTGCACCGCTGCTGCGCGAGATGCAGGCGGCGCTCGAACGGCTCGACGCCGACCGGCGGGAACCGAGCGGGCTGCTGCGGCTGACGGTGTCGGCCGAGTATGCGGCGACGGTGCTGGCGCCGCTGATCGTCGGCTTTCTCGAACGCTATCCGAAGATGGAGATCGACATCGTCACTGCCAGCGAGCAGGTCGATCTGGTCGACGCGCGGCTGGATCTGGCGATCCGCATGGGCTGGCTCAAGGACTCGAGCCTGCGGGCTGTGCCGCTCGGTGATTTCGGCCAGTGGGTCGTCGCCGCACCGGATTACCTGAGACGGCACGGCACGCCGCAGACGCCGGCCGATCTGGCCGCGCACCGCTGGGTGGCGCTGACCTTGCTGCGTTCACCGCTGCAATGGACGTTTGCGGCACCGGCCGGCGGCGACGAAGCGGTCAGGGTGAAGGCGGCGCTGAAGGTCAACTCGACCGCCGGGCTGCAGGGGCTGGTGAGCGCCGGGGCAGGGCTGTCGACGCTGCCGGATTTCATGGTGGCCGAACAGGTCCGGATCGGCCAACTGACGCGGGTATTGAGCGGCTACGCGCTGCCGCGAGCCGGCATCTACGCGGTCTACCCCGATGGCCGGCACGTGCCGGCCAAGGTCAGGGCTTTCATCGACCACGTGCGCGATGCGCTGGTCGCAGCGCCCTAATGGCTGTCGTCGTCTTCGCCGCCGATGACCTTGTAGACGACGTCGAGCGAGAAGCCGCGGCCGGCGAGGAAGCGTGCCTGTCTGGCGCGTTCTTTGGCGTCCTGCGGCGGTGCGCCGAACTTCTTCTGCCATTGTGACCGGGCCTGGGCGAATTCGTCGTCGGCGACATCGGCCAGTGCCGCGTCGATCAGTTCGTCGGCTACGCCTTTCTGCCGCAGCTCGGCGCGCAGCCGTTGCGGGCCGTAGCGTTGCGAGCGGAAGTGCGCCCATTGCTCGGCAAAGCGTTCGTCCGACAGCCAGCCACGTGCGACGAGGTCGTCGAGGATCGCGTCGAGCGCGGCTTCGTCGCCGTCGGCGTGCGGCAGCAGCTTCTGGCGCAGTTCGAGGCGCGCGTACTCACGCCGTGCCAGATGGCCGAGGGCGCGGTTGCGCAGGGTCGGGGTCGTCGGGGGCATGCAGGCTCCAATGCAAAACGGCCGGTAAACCGGCCGTCTTTTTCGGGGAGGGTGGCTTATTCGGCCAGTGCCTCGGCGTCGTCATCGATCGCCGCACCGGTATCGAGCGGCAGCACCGGGCCGATCTTTTCGCGCACCTTGGCGACGATCTCGGCGGCCACTTCCGGATTGTCCTTCAGGTACTGGCGCGAATTCTCCATGCCCTGGCCGATCTTGTTGCCGTTGTAGCTGTACCAGGCGCCCGATTTCTCGACGATTTTCTGCGCGACGCCCTGTTCGATGATTTCGCCTTCGCGCGAAATGCCTTCGCCGTAGAGGATGTCGAAGGTGACGATGCGGAACGGCGGGGCGACCTTGTTCTTGGCGATCTTGACCTTGGTCTGGTTGCCGATGATCTCGTCGCCCTTTTTCACCGCGCCGATCCGGCGGATGTCGAGGCGCACCGATGCGTAGAACTTGAGCGCGTTGCCGCCGGTGGTGGTTTCCGGGCTCTGGCCGGGCATCATCACGCCAATTTTCATCCGGAGCTGGTTGATGAAGATCACCAGCGTGTTGGTGCGCTTGATGTTGCCGGTCAGCTTGCGCAGCGCCTGGCTCATCAGCCGCGCCTGCAGGCCGACGTGAACGTCGCCCATTTCGCCTTCGATTTCGGCCTTCGGCACCAGCGCGGCGACCGAGTCGACGACGATGATGTCGACACCGCCCGAGCGGACCAGCATGTCGGCGATTTCCAGCGCCTGTTCACCGGTGTCCGGCTGCGAGATGAGCATTTCCGGCACGTTGACGCCAAGGCGGGCGGCGTAGATCGGGTCGAGCGCGTTTTCGGCGTCGATGTAGGCGGCGGTGCCGCCGAGCTTCTGGATTTCGGCAACCACGTGCAGGCACAGCGTCGTCTTGCCCGACGATTCCGGCCCGAAGATCTCGACGATGCGGCCGCGCGGCAGCCCGCCGACGCCCAGCGCGAGGTCAAGGCCCAGCGAGCCGGTCGACACGACCTGCAGGTCGTTCTCGATCTGGTTTTCGCCCATCTTCATGATGGAGCCCTTGCCGAACTGCCGTTCGATCTGCGCCAGTGCCGCGGCAAGCGCCTTGCTCTTGTTGTCGTCCATGTCCGTCGATCCGGGGGTCGTTTGTCTTGGTGCCGATTGTAGAACAATTGTTCTACGAATAAAAGCGCATCGGTCCGGATTGTCGTACATCAACGATGGGCAAGGCCGAGGCCGTTTGCGGGGAGACAGATTTACATGGATCAAAGCGTGTCCAACTCCTTGGGCGGCGGCAAATTGCACGCGGCATAATGCCGTCTCTTGCGGGGAGGGATTCGGATGCGGGTGATCGTGCTGGGGGCTGGGGTGGTCGGCGTCACGTCGGCGTGGTTTTTGGCGCAGGCCGGGCACGAGGTGACGGTGATCGACCGCGAGCCGGCGGCCGGGCTGGAAACGAGCTACGCCAATGGCGGGCAGATCTCGGTCTGCCATGCCGAACCCTGGGCCAACCCGAAGGCGCCGTGGAAGACGCTGCAATGGCTGGGCGAGGAAGACGCGCCGCTGCTGTTCCGTCTGAAGATGGACCCGGCGCAGTGGCGCTGGGGCCTGCGCTTCCTGCAGGAGTGCACGCCGGCGCGCGCACGCAGCAACCTGCAGAACCTGGTGCGGCTCGGGCTCTACAGCCGTGCGCAGCTGCAGCAGCTGCGCGCCGATACCGGGCTGCACTACGACGAGCTCTCGAAGGGCATCCTGCACTACTACACCGATCTGGCCGATTTCGAGGCGGCGATCCCGGCCGCGGCGGCGATGCGCGAGATCGGGCTCGACCGCGAGGTGAAGAATGCGGCCGAATGCATCGCGATCGAGCCGGCGCTGGCGAAGAGCCACCTGCCCATCGTCGGCGGCACGTACACGTCGACGGACGAGTCGGGCGACGCCTGCATCTTCACGCAGGAACTGGCCGAGCTCGCGGCCGGCCAAGGCGTGCGCTTCCGCTACCAGACCCGCATCGTTCGGCTGCATCAGGCGGGCGGGCAGATCGCCGGTGTCGATGTCGAATACGACGACGATGGCGACACTGTGAGCGAAACGCTGCACGCCGACGCCTATCTGGTCTGCCTGGGCAGCTACAGCCCGCTCTTGCTGAAGCAGGTCGGCATCACGCTCGACATCTATCCGGCCAAGGGCTACTCGGCGACGATCCCGATCGTCGATACCGATCTGGCGCCGACGGTGAGCCTGACCGACGATGGCTACAAGCTGGTGTTCTCGCGTCTGGGCGACCGGCTGCGGGTGGCCGGCACGGCCGAATTCAACGGCTACAATCTCGAACTGAACGAGGTGCGCTGCAAGGCGCTGATTACGCGGACCAGCGAGATCTTCCCGCAGATCGCCGGTTATGGCGACGCCGAGTTCTGGTGCGGGCTGCGGCCGGCGACGCCGGGCAACCTGCCCTATATCGGCCGCAGCCGGATCGGCAACCTGTACCTGAACACCGGCCACGGTACGCTGGGGTGGACCGAATCGTGCGGTTCCGGCCATGCAATCGCCGAACTGATCTCGGGGCGTCGTCCCGAAGTCGATTTCCCGTTTTTGTAAGGATATTCCTGATGCGCGGCTGTCTTGGCATCGCGGTCGGATTGATGGTGGCGGCGCAGGCCCTGGCGGCGAAGCCGGTCAGGCTTCGTGCACAGGTGCAGGCCCCCGGCTGCCAAGTGGGGGATGCCGGGTCCGTATCGCGGGATTGCCCGGCGGTGGTCAGGACACAGCTCGAAGTCGATGCCCTGACCGGTTTGCAGTCGAACCGCGTGCTGGTGGAGTACTGATGCGACACTGCGTTTTCATTCTCCTGCTGCTCGGCGGCGCCGCCCATGCCGATACCCGCGGCATGCCGGTGACGGCGTCGGTGCCCGGAAGCTGCAAGTTCAGCAATGCCGATGACGTGGTGCTCGATTTCGGCGCGCTGGTACCCGGCCAGGGGCAGCGGCAGGTGTCGCAGCCGGTGGCGTTCACGTGCAGCACCGGAACGCACTACACCGTGACGATGGACCTGGGCCGCTCTCCGGACGGGGCGCAGCGGCGGATGCGCGGCGATAGCGGTGCTTTCATTCCCTATGCGCTGAGTGCGGATCCGATGGGGGGCACCGGCCAGGGCGAGCTGACGCCGATCACGCTGACCCTGACCGCGAGTGTCGATGCGGCGGCCTATGTCGACAGCCCGGTCGGCAATTACAGCGACAACGTGGTGCTGACCGTTTCTCCCTGATTTGCATGTGGGTTTTACCGTATTGCGCCGGTAGTTTGATACATAAGTTGAATATCCCGACTGATTAAACTTACACAAAGATCAAGTTGAATCACTTGTTTCCAGCTCGGAAACAGCGGGAGAACATCATGAAAAAGGGGATCTGCTGGGCCATCGGCTCCACCATGCTGGTGATGGCTGCTGGCAGCGCTTATGCGGTCGACAAGAACGTGCAGATCAAGGCACACGTCGAGGGGACCTGCCAGTTTGAGGATGCCAACGACGTCGTGATCGACTTCGGTACGCTGACCCCGGGCGGCGGCGACCAGACCAAATCCGCCGGGACCAGCTTCTGGTGCACCAATGGCGTGAACTACACGGTGTCGCTCGATAACGGCCTGAATCCGGACGGCAGCAACAACCGCCAGATGCTCCTGTCCGGCGGCACGGCGACCGACGTGATCGGCTATACCCTGGCCGCGGACAAGACAACCGGCGCGGGTACCGGTTCGAGCACGCCGATACCGGTGTTGCTGACCGCGGGCGTGAAGGGCGCCGACTATCAGAACGCCAAGGTTGGTGATTACAATGACACGGTAATCATGACCCTCGATCTGGCTCCGTGACCCTCAATACCGTGTTTAAGGCCGGCCTGGCCGGCTTGCTGTTTGCCGCAACAGCCGCCCGGGCAACCGGATTCGGCATCTCGCCGGTCCGCATCGATTTCACGCCGCAGGATCGTGCCAATGCGATCACGGTGACCAACAACAGCGATGCACCGCTCAGGGTGGCGGTGTCGCTGAAGGCCTGGCAGCAGGACGCGGCCGGCAAAGACCAGTACACGCCGTCCGATGCGCTGGTGTACTTCCCGCGCCAGCTTGAACTTCCGCCCAAGGCCAGCAAGGTGATCCGGCTCGGGCCGAAGGGCGCACGCGGCGAGCAGGAGCAGGCGTTCCGGCTCTACGTGAGCGAGCAGACCGGCGCCGGCGCGCCCAGGCAGGGGCAGGTGGCGATGCTGGTCAGCTTTGGCGTGCCGGTGTTCGTCCAGCCGCTGAAACCGGCGCCGTCGGTCAAGGCGGTGGCAAACGCAGCCAGGGGCCGGCTCGACGTCAGGGTCGAGAACGACGGCAACACGACGCTCAAGATCAAGCAGGCGACGTTCTCCGACGGCAGCTCGGTTGATCGCTTCGACGCCTGGTACCTGCTGCCGGGCATTGCGCGCAGCTACGGTCTCAAGCTGCCCGAAGCGCTGTGCACACAGGAGAAACCGGTGTTGACGCTGGCGTTCGACCACAAGACGCTGGCCGTGCCGCTGACCTTGAAACCGGCCGACTGCAAAAGCTGATGTTGCGTTTCTGCCGGGGACTGATGTTCGCGCTGCTGGCCGGCACGGCCAGTGCCGAGGCCATTCTGGTGGCTGTGCGCGTCAACGACGTCGACCGCGGTGCGCAGCGCGGCTGGCTCGAGGCCGGCCGGCTCTGGCTCGCCAGCGACGACGTGCGCCAGCTCGGGCTGAAGCTCGACGGCCAGTCGGCCGAGTTCGACGGTGTCCGCTACCTGCAGATCGACTCGCTCAAGGACGTCCAGAGTCGCTACGACCCGGACCAGCTTGCCGTGTCGCTGACCGTCGCGCCCGAACGGATCGGCGAGCAGACGATCTCGCTCTACGGCACGTCGCGCCCGGCCGAGGTCTGGCGCGGCGGCGTTTCCGGCTACCTCAACTACAGCGTATCGACTTTCCGCAATCCGGACGGCAGCGACGGCTACGGCTTTGCGCCGCTGCTCAACCTGTCTGCCGGCGGCTGGAACCTGCGCAGCGACCAGAACTACCAGTCGTCCGGCCGCGACGAGCGCTGGCAGCGCGTCACCACTGCGGCGAGCTACGACTGGCCGGACAGCATGGCGCGGCTGACGCTCGGCGATCTGTCGCCGGTGACCGGCACGCTCGGCAGCGCGCCGCAACTGGCCGGGATCGGCTACGCGCGCGTGTTCTCGATGCAGCAGGATTTCGGCAGTTCGCCGTCGATGTCGGCCACCGTTCCGGTGACGACGCCGTCGACGGCCGAGGTCTACCTCAACGGCGAGCGCATCCGTACCGATAGCCTGAGCCCCGGCCTGTACCAGTTCCAGGACCTGCGCTATTTCGCCGGGCTGCAGAACGTGCAGATCGTGGTTCGCGACGAATACGGCAACCGCCAGACGATCAACGTGCCGTACTACTTCGACGACAGCCTGCTCAAGGCAGGCCTCAACGATTTCAACTACAACGCCGGCGTCTGGCGCCGGCCCGCAGGCTTCGACGACTACGGCGGCTTTGCCTACTCGCTGTACCACCGCTACGGCGTGAGCGACGGCCTGACCGTCGGTGCGCGCGCCGAAGGCAATCCCGACTACGACTCGGCCGGCGGGCTGCTGACGATGCGGCTTGGCCGTGCCGGCGTGCTCTCGGGGGCATTCTCGTGGGCGCGGCACGACGACGGCAACGAGGGCGATGCACAGTATCTGGCCTACCGCTTCGACGAGCGCAGCTGGAGCCTGCGCGGTTTTGCCCAGCACATCGACCCAGGCTATGTGGCCGCCGATACCAGCTTTGCGCCGCCGCGCTGGAGCGGTGGCGCCGGCGGCAGCTGGGGTGCGCCGGCGTGGGGCAACTGGAGCCTCGACTGGTCGCGCCAGGTCGGAGGCATGCTGCCGACGCAGAACCAGTGGCGCCTCGGCTATTCGGTGGCGCCGCTGCGCTCGGTCTCGCTGTCGATGAATCTGACGCTGGCCGATACCGGCGACAACACGTCGGTCGGCGGCTATGTGAACCTGTCGTGGTTCTTCGACAGCCGGACCACCGCCTCGGCCAGCAGCCAGCGCAGCAATGACGGCAACTGGCAGAGCACGCTGGCGCTGGCGCGCTCGACGCCGTTCGGCGAGGGCTGGGGCTACCGGATCAACGCCCAGCACGGCGATGCCGGCGACGAGGTCGACGGCTCGGTCGATGGCCGCTTCGCGCCGGGGCAGCTGTCGCTGAGCGCGTCGCGCAGCGAAGGCATGGAGACCGCGTGGCGGGCGAGCTGGGCCGGCGCGCTGGTCTACGCCGACGGCGCCGCCGCACTGGCGCGACAGGTGAACCAGAGCTTCGCGATCGCCGAGCTGCCGCTGGCCGGCGTCGGCGTCACCCAGAACGGCCAGCTCGTTGGCCGGACCGGCACCGACGGCCGCGTCGTGCTGCCGGACCTGTCGAGCTACAACAGCCAGCAGATCGCGCTGGTGCAGAACGACATCCCGCTCGATTACGACGTGCCGCAACTGCGGCGCGACGTCCAGCCCGCGTACAACGCCGGCCATCTCACCCGTTTTGCCGCGAAGCCGATCCGCGCCTGGGCGGGGCAACTGCTCGACACCCAAGGGGCGCCGATGGCCAACGCCGTGATCCGGCTGGCCTTGCCCGAAGGCACGCGCAAGCTCGAGACCGCGCTCGACGGCAGTTTCTACGTCGACGACCTCGCCGCCGGCGAGTACCGTTTTGTCGTGACCGACGCAGAGGCGCTGCGTTGCCGGGGCGCGCTGGTGCTGCCGGCCGGCAACGATGTCGTCCAGCAACTGGCGCCGGTGCGCTGCGCAGGAGAGTAGCGATGTACCGATTGTTGTTCGCCCTGTTCCTCGTGATGATCGCCCGCCTGGCCAGCGCCGGCTGCTCGATCGGCTCGGGGCAGGACCCGTCGTTCGGCCAGTACAACCCCGAGTTGTCGAGCACCAGCGTGATCAACTTCTACGTCACGATCACCTGCGACACCGCAACGTCGTACACGCTGCAGGCCGGGCCGGGCACGAACAGCCAGAGCATTTCGTCCCGCTACATGGTTCGGGTCGGCGGTACCGAGCAGCTCGACTACCAGTTGTGCACCGGCATCAACAACGTGAGCTGCTCGACGATTTTCGGCGACGGCACCACCGGCCAGCCGATCACCGGCAACGCACCCGGCGGTGGCGCGGTCAGTCTGGCCAACGCGACGGCGCTGCTCTACGGCAGCCAGCAGGTGCCGGTAGGGGATTATGCCGATATCGTGCCGGTGACCTTGCTACCCTGAAGGCATTGCGCAGCCGCAATGTAGTCGTCCGGTTCCGAAACTACCGCTGTCGGAACCGGTAGAATCGCAGTCGATTTCCTATTCACTCAATGGAGCAAAGCATGACCAAGCTGTTCATCGAAGACCTGGCGCTTGCCGGCAAGCGCGTCCTGATTCGCGTCGACTTCAACGTGCCGGTCAAAAACGGCGTGGTCGAGAGCGACAAGCGCATCCGCGCCGCGCTGCCGACGATCCGCTACGCGCTCGAGCAGGGCGCGTCGGTCGTGCTGATGAGCCACCTCGGCCGCCCGAACGGTGCGCGCGTCGAGAAGTACACGCTGGCGCCGGTGGCGACCCGTCTGGCCGAACTGCTGGGCAAGCCGGTCGCTTTCCTCAATGATTGCGTCGGTCCGGAAGTCGAGGCTTCTGTTGCCAAGCTGCAGGCCGGTCAGGTCGCGCTGCTGGAAAACGTGCGCTTCCACATCGAGGAAGAAGGCAAGGCCAAGGACGCCGACGGCAACAGCGTCAAGGCCGATCCGGCCAAGGTCGAAGCGTTCCGCGCTTCGCTCTCGAAGCTCGGCGATGTGTTCGTCAACGATGCCTTCGGCACCGCGCACCGCGCGCATTCGTCGGTGGTCGGCGTCAACCTGCCGCGCGCTTCGGGCTACCTCTTGAAGAAGGAACTCGAGTTCCTCGGCGATGCGGTCGACCGTCCGGTGCGTCCGTTCGTGGCGATCATCGGCGGCTCGAAGATCTCGGGCAAGATCGACGTGATCCAGGCGCTGCTGCCCAAGGTCGACAAGCTGATCATCGGCGGCGGCATGGCGTTTACCTTCCTCAAGGCCAAGGGTCTCGAGATCGGCAACTCGCTGTGCGAGAACGACCGCGTCGAACTGGCGCGCGAGCTGATGGCGCAAGCCGGCGACAAGCTCGAACTGCCTTCGGACACCATGGTCACCAAGCATCTGGACTTCGACGCCCGCACGCTTGACGGCTTGGTCCAAGTCGATTCGACCGCGATTCCGGCCGATCAGGAAGGCGTCGACGTGGGTGAAGCGTCGTGCAAGCGTTTTGCCGAGATCATCAAGTCGGCCAAGACCGTGCTGTGGAACGGCCCGATGGGTGTGTTCGAAATCGACGCCAGCGCCAAGGGCACCTTCGCCGTGGCGCACGCGCTGGCCGAAGCGACCGCTGCCGGCGCGATCACCGTCGTCGGCGGTGGCGATTCGGTCGCCGCGGTCGAGAAGGCCGGGCTGGAAGACAAGGTGTCGCACGTGTCGACCGGTGGCGGCGCTTCGCTCGAGTTCCTCGAAGGCAAGGCACTGCCGGGCGTCGTGGCGCTGAGCGACAAGTAAGCGTTCCCCGCTTCGCCGGAAAACCGCAGCTTCGGCTGCGGTTTTTTTGCGCCTGCGGTACGGTGGTCATCCGCGGGCCGGGCACTTGGTAACCGTCTGTAAGGTATTGATTAACTGAGAATCGAATTCATTTAGAATCGCCGCTTTTCCGAATCCGGGTTGGGCGAAATGGCTGACATGCCGTCGCGCTGGCGTCGCTGGCACATGTGGGCCGGCGTGGTGCTGGCCTTGCCGTTTCTGGCGATCTGCGTCACCGCGCTGCTGCTGTCGCACAGCAAGACGCTGGGGCTGAAGAAACTTGCAGCGCCGACCGCGTGGTTTCCCGGCTACGCGATCGAGCGGCCCGAGGCCAGAAGCGTGCTCGAACTTGCCGACGGCGGCCTGCTGGTCGGCGGCAAGCACGGCCTGTGGCTGATCCGCGGCAGCCGTGCCGAGCCGGTGCTGACCGCAAACCGGATCGAGGTCTTCCAGCTGCTGGCCGCACCGCAAGGCGTGTTTGCCGCAACCAGCGCCGGGCTGTACCGGCAAGACCGCAACGGCTGGGCGGTGGTGCTGGCCGGCAACGTCACCCAGCTGAGCCGGCTTGCCGACGGCCGGCTGCTCGCCGGCGAGGCCGGCAAGCCGCAGGCCAGCGACGACGGCATCCGCTGGGTGCCGGACGACGCGATCGCGGCAAGGCTGGCCGCATTGCCCAAGGTCGACCCGCCGATCAGCCTTGCCCGGCTGCTGTTCGACATCCATACCGGCAAGGCCCTGCTCGGCAACGACGCCAAGTGGCTGTGGATCGACGCCTGCGCGCTGGTGATGCTGGTGCTGACCTTGTCGGGCAGCTGGCTGTGGATGCGCGGCCGCCGCCGGCGCGTGCGGCTGGCGCAGGCCGCGGCGTGACGCTCGTCCTGATCGGCACCGCCGTGGCCGTACTGTTTGCAACCCTGCTGTGGTGGCAGGCGCAGGGCTGGATCGCGACATGGCAGGACTGGCGCCGCCAGCGTGCCGGCCGCTCGCTGAGCTTGCGCGTGCTCGAACGTGAAACCGTCGGCGGCTGCGTGCGCCTGCGGCTCGGCGCGGTACGCGGCCGCCTGCCGCGGTTCAGCGCCGGCCAGCACCTGCTGGTACACGGCGACGACGGCGCGCGCTGCTACTCGCTGGCGCGCTGGCAGCGATGGCCGGCGCAATACTGGATCGCGATCAAGCCCGAAGGACGCGCATCGTCGTCGATTGCCGCCATGCCGGTCGGCGCGCGGATCTCGGCATCGCTGCCGCGCGGGGCGTTCCACTGCCGGCCAAGTCGCGATGAAGAGGTGCTGCTGATCGCCGGCGGCATCGGCATTACGCCGCTGATGGCGATGCTCGACCGCCTGCGTGCGGCGCCGCCGCGGCGGGTGACGCTGGTGCATGCAGCCCGGACGCGCGACGCGCTGCTGTGGCACGACGAGCTGGCGGCACTGGCCGGTTCGGCCGGCTGGTTCGACTACCGGCCGCGACTCTCCGCGCCGGATGCCGGCTGGCAGGGCGAGCAGGGCCGGCTGAGCCCGCGCGACGTGCAGGCGCTGGTCGCCGACCCGGCCCGCTGTGCCGCGTGGCTCTGCGCCGGCGATGGCATGAGCGGCACCGCGCAGGTCGGCCTGGCGCTGGCCGGTGTCGCCGCCGGGCGCATCCACCGCGAATCGTTCGGCCCTGCCGCCGGTGCGGCGCAGGGTGACGTGCGCATCGCGCTCGCCGACGGCCGCAGCGTCCGCGGCGGTGAAGCGGCGACGCTGCTGGCGGCGCTCGATCCGCTGCAGCCCTATGCGGCAGCGCAGTGCCGCGCCGGCCAGTGCGGCGGCTGCCGCAGCACGCTGCAGTCCGGCGAGGTGCGCTGGCTGATGCGGCCCGATTGCGCGGTTGCCGACGGCGAGGTACTGGCCTGCTGTTGTGCGGCGATGACCGACGTGGTGCTGCAGCCGCATTTCCCGCGCTGACGCGCGGCCGGGTCGGGATTTACCCGATGTCTGCGGCATGGCTGATTAAATAATAATCAATTCTCATTATCAATAAGGTCGATGACGACCATACGGATCGATGGCCGGATATTGAAACCGGTTTCGACCGAACTCCAGGGAGCAAGTGAAGTGAGCAAGCTGTTCAAACTGACCGGTGTGGCCGCCGGGGTCGCGCTGGCCATGCAGGTCCACGCCGCCGAGACAACGCAGCAGGGCGCGGAGACCACGCTGGGCACGGTGTCGGTCGTCGGCAACTGGCTCGACGACGCCAATGGCGTCGACGTGCTCAACCATCCGGGCGCGCGGACCTACGTCGACCAGAAGGTGCTGACCGAAAGCGCTGCCACCAACGTTCGCGAGGTGTTGCGCCGCGTACCGGGCGTGCAGGTGCAGGACAACAACGGCACCGGCGGCAGCGACATTTCGCTCAACGTCGGTGTGCGCGGGCTGACGTCGCGGCTGTCGCCGCGTTCGACCATCCTGCTCGACGGCGTGCCGCTCGCGGTGGCGCCGTATGGCCAGCCGCAGCTGTCGATGGCGCCGCTGGCGATCGGCAACATCGAGGCGATCGACGTCGTCCGCGGCGGCGGCTCGGTGCGCTTCGGGCCGCAGAACGTCGGCGGCATCATCAACTTCGTCAGCCGCTCGGTTCCCAAGCAGTTCGGCGCCAACGTCAGCACCGAAATCCAGGGCGCCGAGCACGGCGGCGTCAAGGAGTTGATCAGCGCTTCGGTCGGCGGGACCAACGACAAGGGGCTCGGCGCGGTGCTGCTGTATTCGGGCGTCAAGGGCGACGGCTACCGCGACGACAACGACCACACCAATATCGACGACGTGATGCTCAAGGCCAGTTACGCGATCACCGAGCGCGATACGCTCGCCGCCAGCCTGCATTACTACGACGCCGGCGCCGACATGCCGGGCGGCCTGTCGGTAAAGGAATACGCGCAGAACCCGTACCAGTCGACCCGGCCGTACGACGACTTTGCCGGCCGCCGCAAGGACGCGTCGCTCAAGTACAGCCACGTCGACGCGACGCGCAAGTTCGAGGTGCTGACCTACTACACCGACAGCTTCCGCGGCAGCCACATCGCCAACGGCGCCTACTACGACATGACCCAGCTCGTTGCGTATCCGCGCAACTACAGCACCTTCGCGATCGAGCCGCGCTACTCGCAGCTGTTCGCCTGGGGCGAGGCCAGCCACGAGATCGGCGTCGGCTACCGCTATCTCGAGGAGAAAATGAGCGAGAAGGCGCTGACCGACAAGGTCAAGGCCGGCGGCGTACCGAAGGGCAACTACGTGCTGACGCAGGACCGCAACGGCGGCACGCAGGCACAGGCGTTCTACATCGACGACACGATCAGCTACGGCCGCTGGACCGTGGTGCCGGGGCTGCGCTACGAGATCATCGACACGCAGTGGAGCGACGTGATGCTCGGCTACAAGCGCGAGCAGCGCTACGAGGAGCCGCTGCCGTCGATCAACGCCAGCTACCACCTCAGCGACGTGTGGAACGTGTTCGCCAACGCCAACACCTCGTTCGGGCCGATGCAGTACTTCCAGATCGCGCAGGGCGGCAGCGGCAACCAGAGCGCGAACGGCCTGACCGCCGAGAAGGCGCACACCTACGAATTCGGCACCCGCTACGACGACGGCCGCTGGGGCGGCGAGGTCACGCTGTTCTACATCGACTTCGACAACGAGATGCAGTACGTCGGCAAGATCCCCGGCCAGCCCAACAGCAGCGACCAGTGGACCAACCTCGGCGCCACCAAGCACCAGGGCATCGAAACCGCCGTCCACTACGACCTCGCCAACGTCGATGCAATGCTCAAGGGGCTGACCGCGTACGCAACCTATGCGTACACCAAGGCGACGTCCGAGCAGGGCGCCTTCGCCGGCAAGGACCTGCCGTTCTACTCGCGCCATGTCGGCACGCTTGGTGCGCGCTACCAGCGTGCGCAGTGGACGTTCAACGTCGACGGTTTCGCGCAGTCGCAGCAGCACTCGCCCGGCCCCGGCCCGAACTACATCACCAGCGAAACGCCGGACGGCCGCTATGGCGACATCGCCGGCTACGCGACGTGGAACGTGCGCGGCGAATACGCATTCGGCCCGCAGTTCTACAACATGAAGCTTGCCGCCGGGATCAAGAACCTGTTCGACCGCGAGTACTACACCCGCTCGACCGACAACAACTACGGCAAGTACGTCGGCCAGCCGCGGACCTACTTCATGCAGGCGTCGTTCGACCTGTAATCGTCGGCCGGACGCACTGCGGCATCATCCCCGGTGCCGCAGCGCCTCGACCACCAGCGCGAACGCCGGCGAAGTCTGCCGGCGGCTCGGGTAATACAGGTGGTAGCCGGCGAAGCGCGGGCACCAGTCGTCGAGTACCGCAATCAGGCTGCCATCGGCGATGTGCGGCAGCGCCATGTCTTCGGGTACGAAGGCCAGCCCGAAGCCGGCCAGCGCGGCGTGCAGCCTCGGCGCGGTGGTGTTGAACACCCACTGGCCCTCGACCCGCACGTTGAGGCGGTGGCCGTCCTTCTCGAACTCCCACGGCAACAGGCCGCCATGGGTCGGCAGCCGCAGGTTGATGCAGTCGTGGCCGGCCAGCTCGTGCGGCGTCTGCGGCGTCGGGCGCCGGCCGAAGTAGTCCGGCGCGCCGACGACGACCATGCGCATGTCCGGACCGATGCGCACCGCGATCATGTCCCTGGCGACCTGATCGCCGAGCCGCACCCCGGCGTCGAAACGGTCGGCGACGATGTCGGTCAGGCCGTAGTCGACGCCGATCTCGATCCTGATGTCGGGGTAGTCGCGCAGCAGCGGCGCGAGCCTGGGCCAGAGCACCTGGCTGGCGGCGTGCTCGGCCGCGGTGATGCGGACCGTGCCGGCCGGCTTGTCGCGCAGCTCGCTCAGCGCGGCGAGCTCGGCCTCGATGTCATCGAAGCGGGGCGCCACCGTCGCCAGCAGTCGCTCGCCGGCCTCGGTCGGCGAGACGCTGCGCGTCGTCCGCGTCAGCAGGCGCAGCCCCAGCCTTTCCTCCAGCCCGCGTATCGTGTGGCTCAGCGCCGACTGCGACACGCCAAGCTGCGCGGCGGCGCGGGTGAAGCTGCCCGCCCGGGCGACGGTGACGAAGGCGAGCAGGTCGTTGAAGTTCTCGCGCGGCATTCATGAGCCCTGTTCATCAGCGTATGCCGATTATGGCGGCTAATCGGTCTCGGCTGCAGCTTCTATATTGCAAGGCTGGGGGAAGGGCGCCCGGCATTCCGCCGTGTGCTGCGCCGGTCCCCGTCACGGAGATTGGCCATGAGCAATGAAGTGCTGGGCTACGCCGCCCATAGCCCCGAGTCCGCGCTGGCGCCTTACCGCTTTGCGCGCCGCGACGCGCGGACCGACGACGTGGTGATCGCCATCGAGTACTGCGGCGTCTGCCATTCGGACCTGCACACCGCGCGCAACGACTGGGCCAACAGCATCTACCCGGTGGTCCCCGGCCACGAGATCATCGGCCGCGTGACCGCTGTCGGTGCCGGCGTCACCCGCTTCAAGCCGGGCGACCGGGTCGGCGTCGGCTGCATGGTCGACTCGTGCCGGGTGTGCGATCCGTGCCTGCGCGGCCACGAGCAGTACTGCACCGCGTTTCCGACGCTGACCTACAACGGCTACGACCGGCATGACCACACCCTGACATCGGGCGGCTATTCCGAACGGATCGTCGTCTCGGAAGCCTTTGTGCTGAACGTCTCCGAAGCGCTGGACCCGGCCGGCACGGCGCCGCTGCTGTGCGCCGGCATCACCACCTGGTCGCCGCTGCGGCACTGGAAAGTCGGCAAGGGCAGCAAGGTCGCCGTCGTCGGTCTCGGCGGGCTCGGCCACATGGCGCTGAAACTCGCCAGCGCGATGGGCGCCGACGTCACGCTGTTCACCCGCTCGCCGGGCAAGGAGGACGACGCGCGATCGCTGGGCGCGAAGCGTATCGTCGTGTCGACCGACGCCGAGCAGATGGCGGCGGTGCAGGGCGAGTTCGACCTGATCGTCGATACCGTGCCTTACGTGCACGACCTGAACCCGTACGTCCCGACGCTGGCGATCGGCGGTACGCTGGTGCTGGTCGGTTACCTTGGCGAACTGAAGCCGATGCTCGATTCCGTGCCGCTGATCATGGGCCGCAGATCGGTCGCCGGTTCGCTGATCGGCGGCATCGCCGAAACGCAGGAGCTGCTCGACTTCTGCGGCGAACACGGCATTACCGCCGACGTCGAGATCATCGCGATGCGGGACATCAATGATGCCTACGAGCGCATGCTCAATAGCGACGTGAAGTACCGCTTCGTCATCGACATGGCGACGCTGAAGGACTGAGTCCGACCTTTGCTGCCAGCGCCCTCGCACCGGTTATCGGGCGAGGGCGCTTGTCCTTGCGCGTGCTTCCGTGGACGCGGGCTTGCGGGGGGCGGGCGCAAATTGATGAGTAAAGTTCATGAGTTCATGCACATTTGTGCGGCTAATCACATGAAAGCGGGGCTGCTACATTGTCCGCATCGGCTGCCGCAGGCAGCGAGCACAGGAGTTGGAAATGGACATCATCCGTAGCGGTTCCCAGCCATCGGCGCGCGGCCCGGCCGATTACTTCACCGGCACGGTGCGCGTCGACCCGCTGTTCCCGGCCAATGCCCCGGCGCGAGCGCTCGGTGTCACCGTCACCTTTGAACCGGGTGCCCGCACCGCCTGGCATACCCACCCGCTGGGCCAGACGCTGATCGTCACCGGCGGCCGCGGCCTGGTGCAGCGCTGGGGCGGCCCGGTCGAAGAGATCCGCCCGGGCGACGTGGTGTGGTTTGCCGCCGGCGAAAAGCACTGGCACGGCGCGACTGCGGCGACGGCGATGACGCATATCGCCATTCAGGAAGTGCAGGACGGCAAGACGGCCGACTTCATGGAGCAGGTCAGCGACGCGCAGTATCAGGGCTGAGCGCGGTCGTTTTCCGCGCCCGTCCCGCCATTCCGGAAAGAACGCCGCAGCGCCTGCCGTCAGCCACGGCACGCTGCCTCAGCCGAACTGCAGCATCTCGCCGTTGCGGTCGAAGGCGAGGAACTGGCCGACGTGGCCCTGCTTGATCATTCCGACCATCCGCTCGAGCGGCTCGCCCGCTTCGTCGCTGCCCGGCGCGCGGCCGGCGCGGCCGCCGAGGCTGGCGACGAAACCGATGTCCCAGCTTTGCGGAATCTGCGCCGATTCGGCCTTGAGCTGGGCGAAGTCGGCGATCTCGGACGGCAGCTTGTCGACGCACATCACCGGCTCCAGCGTGCCGCCTTCGCCGCGCTCGAACCGGGCCTTTTCCTCGGCCGTTGCATCGGCCGGCAGTTCGGCGCGGGTGAACACGAAGAGCAGCCGCTGCGGCTCGGGCTGCTGGCTGGCGGCAATCAGGAAGTCGGCGAAGCTGGCGATCTGCATGGGTCATCCTTTGGTAATGAGGCGTGGGCATCGTGACACAGCCCGGGCTTTTACGGCATAGGTCAAAGGTAGGGCATAAAAAGCCCGGCAATAGCAGAGCCCGGTCTGGAGCGGTCCGGACCGACCCGGGACAGCCCGGGCGCCGAGACGGCCTCGTTACGCGCGGCAAATTTATCCAAAGCAATGTGCAGGCAGTCATGGCAAACACTTGCAGCATCGCTCCCATAACAACTTGCTTACCTGTTGGGTTTCGTCTGATTGGCTTCCAAAGCGCAGCTGGCCACTCTTCCAGGCACGCGCGCTTTTGCGTACCTTGATCACTCAGTCTGTCAATGCGAGCCAGCCATGAGCCACCGCCTGCACAGCAATGCCCGCACCACACCGCTCACCCGCGAGGAAATCCGCCACTCCAGCCTCTCGCAGCGCGAGCTGATGCTGCGCTACAGCGTCGGCAAGGACACCATCCGCAAATGGCAAACGCGCGACGAATTCACCGATCGGTCGCACCGCCCGCATACCCTGCACACTACCTTGTCCCAGACGCAGGAAGCGCTGGTGCTGATTCTGCGCACCACCTTGCTGCTGCCGCTCGATGACCTGGCCGCGGTGGCCCAGCGTTTCATCAACCCGAACGCCACCCGATCCGGCATCAACCGGCTGCTGGTGCGCGAAGGCGTCGGCAACCTCAAGACACTGCAGGCGCAACTGCAGCCGGAAGAACCCGCCGCGCCCTCCAAGGGCTTCAAGGACTACGCACCGGGCTACTTCCATTTGGACATCAAGTACTTGCCGCAGATGCCCGACGAAACCTCGCGCAGCTACCTGTTCGTCGCGATCGACCGGGCCACCCGCTGGGTGTTCCTGCACATCTACCCGGATCAGTCCGAAGCCAGCAGCGTCGACTTCCTGCAGCGCCTGTACAAGGCGGCGCCGATGAAAATCGAGAAACTGCTGACCGACAATGGCAGCCAATTCACCGATCGCTTCACCAGCAAAGCCAAGACCCCGAGCGGACGGCACGTGTTTGATCGCCGTTGTGCAGCCTTGGGGATCGAGCATCGGCTGATCCCGCCGCGCACGCCGCAAATGAATGGCATGGTCGAGCGTTTCAACGGCCGGATCAGCGAGCTGGTGAAGCAGACCCGCTTTGCCAGTGCAGCGGAATTGGCGCAGACGTTGGACGATTACCGGAACGCCTACAACCATCACATCCCGCAAAAAGCGCTGGGCTTCCGGTCACCGATCGAGTCGCTGAAAATGTGGCAAACAGAGCGACCGGAATTGTTCAAGAAAAAAATCTACAAACAAGCGGAACCCGACAACTACGGACGTGAAGAACACCAATGGTGTTGTGATCGCTCAGGGCGGTAACTTTGCGGGCTGGACCTTGTTCGTCAAGAACGGCATTCCGACGTTTGAGTACAACTGGCTGGCATATGAAAACACCGCTGCGACGAGCAAGACGCCGCTGAACAAAGGCGATAACGTCATTACCGTCAAGTTCCGTTACGACGAGAACGGCGTTGGCGGCAAGGGCAATGATTCGGGCCAGGGCAAGGGCGGCAATGCTTACCTTTACCTGAATGGCACGCTGGTGGCCAAGAAACTGGTCCCGAATACGATCGCTCGGATGTTCTCCTTCGACGATGGTGTCGCCGTCGGTGAGGATGAAGGTGGTGCGGTCAGCAAGGCTTACCAGGCGCCATTCAACTTCAATCAAAAGATTGAAAGCGTGACGACCACGATTGTTGATTAATACGGTGGTGGACTGACCTCGATTCGTCGAGCGCAAGGGCCGCGGATCATCTCCGCGGCCCTTTTTCATGGTTCCTCAGTGCTGTTTTGCGGGAGGAGTCCACGGACCAGGACGTACTGGCAAGCGGGGACGACGCTGCCAGCAGAGTGCCAGCCGTTCAGTCGGCCAGTGCCGGATAGTCGGTATAGCCGTGCTCGGCGCCGCCGTAGAAGGTGCTCTGGTCCGGCGTGTTCTGCGCCGCGCCGCGGCGGAAGCGTTCGACCAGATCCGGGTTGGCGATGAAGGGTCGGCCGTAGCCGATCGCATCGGCGGTGCCGCCGGCGAGGCGGGCTTCACCGGATTCGGCGCTGTAGCCGCCGCACGTGATGATCGCGCCGTTGTAATTGCTGCGCAGCGCGGCGCGGAAGGCGTCCGACAGCGGCGCGCCACCGGCCCAGTCCGGCTCGGCGATGTGCAGGTAGGCGAGGCCGCGCTTGGCGAACTCGGCCGCCAGATACGTCGCCATCGCTTCGGATTCGGCGTCCTGGATATCGTGGGCGACGAAGTTGGGCGACAGCCGCACGCCGACGTGGTCGGCACCGATTTCGGCGACGACGGCGTCGATCACTTCAAGCAGCAGCCGGGCACGGTTTTCCAGGCTGCCGCCGTAGCCGTCGGTGCGCTGGTTGCTGTTGGTCGACAGGAACTGGTGCAGCAGGTAGCCGTTGGCCGAGTGCACTTCGACAAAGTCGAAACCGGCGCGTCTGGCGCGTGCCGTTGCGGCCGCGTAGGCGGCGACGATGCCCGGCAGTTCGGTGATGTCGAGCGCGCGCGGCGTGTCGGTCTGCACATTGGCCGGCGTGCCGTCTTCCTGCACGACGAAGCTCTTGGCACCCTCGGCACGGATTGCCGACGGTGCGACCGGTGCCTGGCCGTTGTCCTGCAGCAGGTGGTGCGAGATCCGGCCGACGTGCCACAGCTGCAACGACAGCTTGCCGCCCCTGGCGTGCACGGCGTCGACGACGTCTTTCCAGCCGGCTTCCTGCGCGTCGGTGTAGATGCCCGGCGTCCACGCATAGCCCTGACCCTGGCGCGAAATCTGCGAGGCTTCGGTGACGATCAGCCCGGCGCTGGCGCGCTGGGCGTAGTAGGTGGCGTTGAGTGCGGTCGGCACGTCGCCGGGCTGGCCGGCGCGCGAGCGCGTCAGCGGCGCCATGATCAGCCGGTTGGCGAGGGTGGTGTGGCCGACGGTGAGCGGGGTCAGCAGTTTGTCGAGCGGCATGATGTCCATCCTGTACTGGGTAAGGGGAGCGCACCCACCGGCGGCGGGTGCGGGGTACGGCAAAGGTGATGCGTGATCAGTCGGCGACGCGGACGACGAGCTTGCCGAAGTTCCTGCCTTCCAGAAGACCGATGAAGGCTTCCGGCGCGCTGGCGAGGCCGTCGACGATGTCCTCGCGGAACTTCACCTGGCCGCTGGCGACCCACGGCGTCATCGCCGCGGCGAACTCCGGATAGCGGTGGCCGTAGTCGTCCCAGATGATGAAACCCTGCATGCGGATGCGCTTTTTCAGCAGCGTCCCTGCCAGCAGCGGCAAGCGGTCCGGGCCGGGCGGCAGCGATTCGGCGTTGTACTGCGAGATCAGCCCGCAGACCGGCACGCGGGCGCCGGTGTTCAGCAGCGGCAGCACGGCGTCGAACACCGCGCCGCCGACGTTCTCGTAGTACACGTCGATGCCGCCTGGCGTCGCGGCGGCGAGCTCAAGCGCGAAGGTCGGGCTGCGGTGGTCGACGCAGGCGTCGAAGCCGAGTTCGTCGACGACGTAGCGGACCTTGTCGGCACCGCCGGCAATGCCGACGACGCGGGCGCCCTTGAGCCTGGCGACCTGGCCGACGACCGAGCCGACCGCGCCGCTGGCGGCAGCGACGACGACGGTTTCACCGGGCTTGGGGTTGCCGATGTCGAGCAGGCCCATATAGGCGGTAAAGCCGGGCATGCCGAGTACGCCCAGTGCCAGCGACGGCTGCTTCAGCGCCGGATCGAGCTTGGTCAGTCCTTCGCCGTTCGACAGCGCGTACTCCTGCCAGCCGCTGAACGACAGCACCAGATCGCCCGGCGCGAAGTCCGGGTGGTTCGATTGCGCAACCCGGCTCACGGTGCCGCCGATCATGGTCTCGCCGATGGCGAGCGGCGGCGCGTACGACGGCGCGTCGCTCATCCGGCCGCGCATGTACGGGTCCAGCGACAGGTAGAGCGTCTTCAGCAGGACTTCGCCGGCGCCGGGCGCCGGCAGGGTTTCGGTTTCAAGGCGGAAGTCGCCCGGCGTCGGCGCGCCCTTGGGGCGCGAGGCGAGGACGATGCGGTGGTTGGTCGTCATGGAAATGCTCCGTGGGGGATCAGAGGGCGGCTTCGAGCACGCGGCGGCTCACGGCCGGGGTGACGTCGCCTTTTTCGCCGAGCGCGGTCATGCCGTGCGCTTCGAGCTGGCCAACCACCGCGTCGACGGCGTCGGCACCGAGGCCGTAGCCCGATAGCGTGGTCCTGACGCCCATGGCCTCGAAGAAGTCGCGGGTCCTGGCGATGGCCGCGTCGATGCGTTCGTCGTCGCTGCCGTCACGGATGCTCCAGACGCGTTCGGCGTACTGGACGAGCTTGGCGCGCTTGTCGGCACGGCGGACCTGCAGCATCGCCGGTAGCACGATCGCCAGCGTTTGCGCGTGGTCGAGCTCGTACAGTGCGGTCAGCTCGTGGCCGACCATGTGCGTTGCCCAGTCCTGCGGCACGCCGGCACCGATCAGGCCGTTCAGCGCCATCGTCGCGGCCCACATCAGGTTGGCGCGCACCTGGTAGTCATGCGGCGTCGCCAGCGCCTTCGGGCCGACCTCGATCAGTGTCTGCAGCAGGCCCTCGGCAAAGCGGTCCTGCACCGGCGCGTCGGCCGGGTAGGTCAGGTACTGCTCGACCACGTGGACGAAGGCATCGACGGCGCCGTTGGCGACCTGCCGCGGTGGCAGGCTGTAGGTCTTGGTCGGGTCGAGCACGGCAAACTGCGGGAACACCTTCGGGCTGTGGAACGGCAGCTTGGTCTTGGTCGCCTCGCGGGTGATCACGGCGCCCTGGTTCATTTCCGAACCGGTGGCGGGCAGCGTCAGCACCGCGCCGAGCGGGAGTGCCGACTTGATGCGGGCGCCGCCGGTGACGAGGATGTCCCACGCGTCGCCGTCATATTGCGCGGCGGCGGCGACGAACTTCGTGCCGTCGACGACCGAGCCACCGCCAACGGCGAGCAGGAAGTCGATCTGCTCGGCCTTGACCTGCGCCACGGCCTTCATCAGCGTCTCGTAACGCGGGTTCGGCTCGATGCCGGCGAACTCGAACACCGTGTGGCCCTCAAGCGCGGCGAGCACTTCGTCATAGCTGCCGTTCTTCTTGATGCTGCCGCCGCCGTACAGCACCAGCACGCGTGCCTCGGCCGGGACCAGCGTGGCCAGATCGGCAATGCGGCCTTCGCCGAATACGATGTTGACGGGGTTATGGAAGTTGAACGATTGCATGGTGTGCTCCGTTTAAATTAGACCGGTCGTCTAGTAAGCCGGCCAAAGAAACGGCACTGTTGGTGCCGTCCCGGGTGGATTTGCGCGGTGAACTCAGTCTTTCACGTTCAGCATGGTGCGGGTGGCGGTCAGCGCGGTGTGCAGGGCGCTGTCGTCACGGCGGATCTTGGTCAAGAGGCTGGCGCCGAGCCAGAGCTGGTACAGCGTCGCCGCGGTGTGTTCGGGGTCGAGCGCGGCGGGCAGCGAACCGTCGGCCAGGCCGGCTTCGACCAGCTTTGCCAGCCTTGCGACGACGCGGCCGGTGCCGCTCTTGATCGTGTCGCGGATCGGTTCGGACAGGTCAGAAACTTCGGCCGAGAGCTTGACCACCAGGCACTGCTCCTCGCAGCGGCAGTTGCCCTGCGTCGACAGCCAGCCATCCCAGTACGCCATCAGGCGCGCTTGTGCGCTGCGGCTGTCATCCAGAAACAGTGCGTCGAGCTGCGTCAGATAGTTGCTGAAGTACTGCTCGAACAGTTCCTTGCCGAACTGCTCCTTGGATTTGAAGTAGTGATAGAACGAACCCTTGGGCACGCCGGCCGCGGTCAGGATCTCGGTCAGCCCGACCGCGGCAAAGCCCTTGCCGAGGATGATGGCTTCGCCGGTATCGAGGATGTGCTGCTTGGTGTCGGGCTGTTCGTGTTTCATGCCGTGCACTTTAGCTTGAGTAGACCGGTCGGTCTAGTGTTGTTCGGCGTGATGATGACGAACGGTCAAAGATCCGCATCCCACGGCGGCGCGTCGCCCCAGGCGGCGCCGAGGAAATCGACAAAACTGCGCACCTTGGCCGACAGGAAGCGCCGGCTCGGATAAACCGCCCACGCGGTGTAGTCGGGCAGGGCATGGTCGGCCAGCACGCGGACCAGCCGGCCGTCGCGCAGCGCGTCGCCGACGAGGAAGGTCGGCTGGGCGATCAGCCCGGCACCGGCGATCGCGGCCTCGACCAGCACGTCGCCGTTATTGGCACGCAGGAAGCCGTTGACCTCGATGCTGTGCGCCGGCGGGCCGGTGAACTCCCAACTGGTGCCGCGATCTGTGTAGCTGTAGCCGAGACACTGGTGCCGGCCCAGATCATCGGGCGTCGCCGGCGTGCCGTGCCGGGCCAGATAGTCCGGCGAAGCACAGACGACGACGCGAACCGACGCCAGCCGCCGGGCGATCAGCGTCGAAGCCTGCGGCTGGCGGCTGATGCGCAGCGCCAGATCGAAACCTTCGTCGACCAGATCGACGACGCGGTCGTTGACCGCCAGCTCGATGCCGACCTGCGGCTGGAGTGTGCGGAACCGGGGCAGCAGCGGCGCAAGGTGGCGGATCGCGAACGACACCGGCGCGTTGACGCGCAGCACGCCGCTGGCGATCTGGCTGGCCGAGCTGACCGCCGCCTCCGCATCGGACAGATCGGCCAGCAGCGATACGCATTGCGCGTAATAGATACGGCCGGCCTCGGTCAGCGACATCGTCCGCGTCGTGCGCTGCAAGAGCCGCACGCCCAGATGCGCTTCGAGCTCGGCCAGCTGGCGCGAGACTGCGGTGGTCGACTGGCCCAGCCGCTCGGCGGCGCGGACGAAGCTGCCGGCGTCGACGACGGCGGTGAACACCTGCATGGCGGCAAAGCGGTCGATGGTGGTGCTCCGGTTATGGATAGGACTGATTATTGCGAATTTCGGGACGATAAATCGCATTATTGCATATTTATCCTGATCCGGCCCCGACCTAAAGTGGCACCACTGCAACGGCACATGCCGAACCGCCTGCAACTAGACAGGCCACACCCAAACCGGAGACCCACGATGATCGACCAACGCACCGCCCCCTATGCCGCACTGCTGCTGCGCCTTGCCCTCGGCGTGATGTTCCTGGCCCACGGCTTCACCAAGCTCCTGGTGTTCACGCTGCCGGGCACCGCGCAATTCTTTGCCTCGGTCGGCTTTCCCGGCTGGCTGGCGTATCCGACGACATTGGCCGAAATCGGCGGCGGCGCGCTGCTGATCCTCGGCGTGATGCCGCGCCTTGTCGCCGTGCCGCTGACCTTGCTGCTGGCCGGCGCCTCGACGGTCCACTTCGGCAACGGCTGGGCGTTCGGCAACCCGAACGGCGGCTGGGAATATCCGGTATTCCTGACCGTGGCTGCCGCGGTGCTGACGCTGCTCGGCGACGGCAAGCTGGCCCTGGTGAAGAGCCCGGCTGCCAAGTAAATCCACAATCCCGAACCCGGATGGCCGATGGCCATCCGGCTTCGCGCCAGGAGAATGATGATGACCCGACTGCCTGCCTTCTTTGTTTCCCACGGTTCGCCGATGCTGGCGCTCGATCCCGGCCACACCGGCGAGGCCTGGGCCCGGATCGCCGCCGGGCTGCCGCGCCCGCGCGCCATCGTCATGGTCTCGGCGCACCACCATGCGGCGATCACCATGATCGGTTCGGCGGCAACGCACGACACGATCCACGATTTCTACGGCTTCCCGGCGGCGCTCTACCAGCAGCGTTACGACACGCAGGGTGATCCGGCGCTGGCGCAGCAACTGGCACAGGGGCTGGAAGCGGCCGGCTGGCCGGTGCAGCTCGATCCGCAGCGCGGCCTCGACCACGGCGGCTGGGTGCCGCTGAAGTCGTTCTACCCGGCTGCCGACATCCCGGTGGTGCCGCTGTCGATCAACGCGCGGCAAAGCCCGGCCTGGCACTACCGGCTGGGGCAGTTGCTCGCCGACTTGCTACCGGACGACGTGCTGCTGATCGCCTCGGGCAGCCTGACGCACAATCTGTACGAATTCGAGCCGGGTTTCGACGGCGCACCGGCACTGCCCTATGTGACCGCTTTCCAGGAATGGATGCACGACAGGCTGCAGGCCGCCGACCTCGACGCCTTGCTCGACTACCGCCGGCAGGCGCCGGGCGCCGAACGTGCGCACCCGAGCGAAGAACATCTGCTGCCGCTGTACGTGACGCTGGGGGCGGCCGGCGCGGGAACGAGCGCCGTGCGCCATTACGACGGTGTAACCGAGCGCATTCTGGCAATGGATGTCTACGGTTTCAATCGATGAAAGAATAAATCCGTTCGTCATGGATGGATTTGGTCGGGCCCCGGCCGGCGCAGTGATGCACCGGCCTTTTTTTTTGCCGTTTTCCGTGCGGCCAGGAGGCTGGGTACTGGCGGCGCTGAATGCTGATGTCCGGCGTTCAAATAGGCTGGCTTGGTGGATTCCAATGCGTGATGCATGATTTTTCTGCCGGAAATGTCATTATTTTCATCCTTCACACTCGGGTCGTTGAGTTGGCGACGTTATATAAGTTGATGATATTTATCATCAATATTTGATGGCAAAGCTGTTGCTTTGCCCGGAACGGGGGGACGATCGGCCACGCACTCACGAAAGGCTGGAATTGGCACCACCCGTTCGGGTGGTTATCGAAAATATCAGTGGCATGTATTGATCCATATCAATAAGCATTTACTTATGCGTTGTTGCTGTCTGCGGGCTTCACTATCCTCCGGCCGATGACATAGCGATGTAATTAATACAAAAAAACCGCCGTCATTCTTAAATGCTGTTGTGTTTTCTTACAAGATTCGGGAAGTGGAGTGACGCATGAAAACTGGGATCAATCGGGTGCTGTCGTGGATCGTTCGGATCGGGGGACGATCATGAAAATCACGACCAAACTGGTACTGCTGAATGCAGTCGGTATTGCAACGTTCGCGCTGCTGGTGGCGACGGTGTTCTGGCGGGTTTCCTCGGTAAAGGACAGCGCGCACGACATCACCAGCAACATCGTGCCGACGCTGGCGACCGTGCCGCAGATCAACCAGGAGTTCGCCGAGGCACGCCGTCAGGCACTGATGTGGACCGCGGTACAGCCGGAGGACGAGAAGGCCGTCAAGGAAAGCTTCTTCGCGACGCGGGAGCGCCTGGCAAAGGCGCTGCAGAGCTATGAAAAGGCGATCGAGCTCGACGCCCCGGACGTGAAGGAACGGGACATTGCGCTCTTCAAGGCTGTGGTCGATGCCCAGGCCACGTGGATCAGGCTGACCGATCAGCTGATGGCGCTCGAAGGCAAGGAAGTACGGCTCGACTTCCTGCGCAAGGTGACCTCGCCGGCCGCCGACAAGGTGTTTGTCGCGGTGTCCGAGCTGGTGCAGTTCAACGTCGATCTGGGCAACCGGCGCAGTGCCGAAGTTGCTGCCGACATCCAGACGCTGTATGCCACGGTGATTGCGATCGGTGCTGCCGGCTGTGCCGCGCTGCTGGTGGTCGGCTTCGTGATTTCGCGCAGCATCGCGCAATCGCTGCACCGGCTGCAGCAGGAAACGGCCGAAATCGGCAAGACGCTCGATTTCACCCGGCGCTTCGACGCCGGATCGCGCGACGAAATCGGCGTGACCGCATCCGCGCTCAATGATCTGCTCGGCGTGGTGCAGCAGAGCCTCGGGGCGATTGCCGGGGTCAGCCGCAATGTCGGCCTGCGCGCCGGCGAGCTGGCGACCAGCACCAACGAGCTGTCGGCCGCCAACGAGATGGTCAGCAGTTCGTCGTCGGCGATGGCTGCGGCGGTCGAGGAAGTGACCGTCAGCATTGCCCACGTGGCCGAGCGCTCGCAGGAGACGCGCGTACTGGCGCAGCAGGCCGGCGATCTGGCCGCGACCGGCGGCATGGCCATCACCGAAGCGATCGACAAGGTCGACCGGATCGCCGAGCGCGCCAATCTGACCGCACAGCAGGTCGAGGCGCTGTCGCAGAAGGCCGAAAACATCAGCACCGTGGTCACGGCGATCAAGGAAATCGCCGAGCAGACCAATCTGCTGGCGCTGAATGCAGCCATCGAGGCGGCGCGGGCCGGCGAAGTGGGGCGCGGCTTCGCGGTGGTCGCCGACGAGGTGCGCAAGCTGGCCGAGCGTACCGGCACGTCGACGCAGGAAATAGCCCAGACCATCGCGCAGATGCAGAGCGAGGCACTGCACACCGTGACGGCAATCCGGCTGACCGTTGAAGAGGTTGCAGCGGGCGTGAACCACGTGACATCGGCGGGCGAGGTGGTGGCGCAGATCAAGGACAGCGCGCAGGCGGTGCTCTCGAGCGTCAACGACATCTCGGATGCGATGCGCGAGCAGAGCATGGCCAGCAACAGCATGGCGCAGGAAATCGAAAAGGTCGCGCAGATGACCGAGGAAACCAGCGCCAATGCACACGGTACGGCCGAAGTCGGCGCGCAGCTTCACGGCTACAGCGACGAATTGTTGGGCGTCGTGGCGCGCTATAAGGTCTGAGGCGCCACGGTGTCGCCACGGCGATCGCGGTTGCCGCCGGCGTGATCCGCCAGATGCCGGCCGGTGGCGTGGCTGGCCGGATCAGGAGGGGCGCCAGCGGCATTCCGGACGCGATGTGCACGCTGCGCGTGTGGCCTGCGGCATGGAACAGGAAGTCGAAAAGGTCGCGGAGACGACCAGGGAACCCCGCGCCACTTCACAAGAAGTGCCGAAGTCGGCGGACAGCCGAACGACTAAAGTCAAGGAACCGCTTGGTGCCGCCGGGCCCTACGGGATCTGTCCGCTCGCTTCGGGCGCGTTGTGCCCCGACGACCTCACTGGAGAAAACACGGATGCTGGTCGTTGACCTCCCTCCGGCGCGGCGCGGGCTGATGCCCCGGCCGTCACTGCAGGCAAAGCTGACCATGCATCTGGCGTCCTGCCGGGTGCTGGTCCTGCATGCGCCGGCGGGCTTCGGCAAAAGCTGCGCCTTGCTGCAACTGTTCCAGTCGCTGCCGCCGGGCGTGGCGCAGTGGCTGACGCCGGAGCCGGCCGACCGGCTGCCGGATCACGCGATCCGCTCCCTGCTGGCACTGCTTGGCGAGCGGGCCGGCGCGAGCGGGCAGCCGGTGATGGTGTTCATCGATGCGCTGGAACGGATATCCGCCGCGTGCGAAGGACGCTGGCTGCGGGCCGTGCTGGATGCGCTGCCGGCAAATGTCACGCTGGTGATCGCCACGCGCAGCTTTGCACCGCACGCGCTGGAACACCTGCGGATTTCAGGCGAACTGGTCGAATTCGGTGCGTCGACACTGGCCATGGGTACCGACGAAGTGGCGACCCTGTGCCGGCACACCGCGGTGCGCCATCGCGGCGAGGCCGGGTGCTGGGAGCGTGCCAGCGGCGGCTGGCCGGCCATTGCGAGCTTGCTGCGGGCGAGCGCGGAGAACGACCGTGACGCGCCGGAAGCGGTGGTGCGGTCGGCGGCGTTTTGCCACCGTGTCCGGCGCTATCTGGACGACGAAGTCCTTGCCGCCGGCAGTGATGCCGAGCGGGCTTTTCTCGCCAGCATCATGCCGCTGGGCGAGGTATCGGCACCATTGTGCGACTGGCTGTTCGAGCGCAGCGACAGTGCGCCGCTGCTGGCCGGGCTGGTGCATCACGGCCTGCCGGTCGAAGCGCTGGGCGACGAGCTGTACCGGGTTCATCCGGTACTGGTGGCGCATGCGGCAACGCTGGCCGGCGCATTGCCGGCGCAGGCACAAGCGGCATTGCGCCGGCGGGCGGCCGAATGGTTCATCGGGCAGGGGCTGATCGAGCAGGCCGTCGGGCACTGGATCGGTGCAGGCGCGTGGGATGACGCCTTGAAGTACCTGCCTGCGCTGACGCAAAGCCTGCTGTTCCGGGCGTGCTTCCAGCAGGTGATCGACTGGTGCCAGGTCTTGCCGCCAGCGCTTCTGTACGGCAACCCGGGCCTGAGCGCGAGTTATGTATGGGGTCTTATCTTTAGCGGGGACGTGCAACGGGCGTTGCAGGTCCTGAGAGAAGTGAAAACGAATATGCGTGGCATGTGTGATCCGCTCGTCGAGCAAACCATCAATCTGCAGGAACTGGTCCTGACCGAATATCCGCAACCCGATTATGCCGCGATCCTGCAGGGGGTCGAAGCACTGATGCCGATGCTGGAAAACGTCGGCGACATGAACCGCGGCCGCATCTACAACATGCTGGCCATGATCCAGATCAGTCAGGGCGAGCTGGCCAAGGCCGGCACGGTGGTGATGCAGGCCAAACGCATTCATCGCGAAGCGGGCAATCTGCAGGGGCTGTTTACTTCGTATTTCCTTGAGGCCGCCACGCTGGCAACCGGCGGCGAACTGAAGCATGCGCTGGAAGTGCTGGGAAACGCCGACGACATGATCCACGCGCGCTCGGTGCGCACGCTGACCGGCAGCATGCACGTGTTCTGTGTCGGCTACCGGCTGCAATTGCTGTACGAGCTGGGGCAGTACGATGTGGCGCGCGACTGGCTCGACCGTTACCAGCGCCTGCACAGGGGCTCGCCGTCGGTACTGTCGACCCTGCTCGCCGGTATCATCGATGCGCGGCTGACCCTGATCGACAAGGGCAGCGAGCCGGCCCTGCTGGTACTCGAACGGCTGGCCGACCGCTTTACCCAGGATGCCGCCGTGCAGCGCCGGCTGGGTTTCGAGATGGCGCGCATTGCCATCGTGACCCGGAACCCGGTGCGCCTGCGGGCGCTGGTGGGCGATCTGCTGGGCCATGCCGAGCTTCCCCCGGTGCAGGTCTTCGTCCATCCGAGCGAAGAGCTCGAGGGCGCCGGCATCGAAATGCTGCGGCTGATGCTGCACGCGGGCCAGCCGTCCCGAGTCGTCGCGATGCAGCGTCTGGCAACGCTGATGACCGAGGCAACCCAGGTCGGCCGGTCGTGGCGACGGATGAAGCTTCATCTGCTGACGGCGGTCGGGCATCTGTGTGCCGGCGAGCAGGCGCTGGCAAGCGAGGCCTTGCACGACGCGCTGCAGCTTGCCGCCGCCAATGGCACGATCAGCTCCTTCCTCGACGAAGGCCCCGAACTGGTCGGGCTGCTGGCCGGCCTGCGCAGCCGCACCAGGCTGACCGCCGCCGAGCAAAGGCACGCCGACCTGATCCTGCAGACCCGAGATCAGGCCGCCAAACCGGCGGCCAGCGTGCCGCTGGGCATGCGCGAGCTCGAAATCCTGCGGCTCGTCGCCGAAGGCCTGACCAACGAGCAGGTGGCGTCGCGGCTGAATCTGGCGACGCAGACGGTGAAATGGTATCTGAGCGGCATGTACGGCAAGCTCGGCGTAGGCAACCGTGTCGGCGCGGTCGACAAGTGCCGCCGGCTGGGGCTGATCTGATGCCGGTTTCGCGATCGACCGGCTACGAAGCAAAGCGCTGGCTGGTGCTCGGGCTGACCGGCCTGGCGGTGCTGGCCGCGACCAATTTCGGCCTTTATCGCCTCACCCAGTACGGCGTCCGGCAGGAACTTGGCGGTGTTGCGGCGGCGCTGGCGCAACGGGTGGCGTCTGCGCAGCAGCAGTCGCGCGAAATGGCCGACGATGTTCACCGGCGCTCGCAGGCGCAGGCGCAGCAGGTGGCCCGCTGCGATGGCGATATCGTCCGGGCGCTGGGCAGTCACGCCGGGCGGATGCCCTACGTGCAGGGCTTTAGCGTGCTCAAGGGCGGACAGCTCGTGTGCACCTCGCTGCCGGGAACGGCGCAGGCGCAGATCGATGGCATGCTGGGCAGGCTGCTTTCGGGCAACGCCTTCCAGGCCGGTTCGCCGCTCAATCTCGATACCCCGGGCTTGCTCGATTTCCATGCATACAGCGACGGCTACAACGTGCTGAACGTCTTGCAGGCCGCGTACTTCTTCGACCTGCTGCGCTCGCAGGATCCGTTGCGCTACCGACGGGTCGTGCTGCGCATCAAGGGAACCTACCTGAGCGCCGATCAGCATGTGGACACGTATCTGCCGGTCTTTCGCAACGAATGGGAAAGCGTGTCGATACCGGGCGGCGCGCAGGTCTATGTCGAGGCTGACGACCAGTTGCGCTGGCTGTACATGCGCGACAGCCTAGTGACGTGGAACGTGATCGCGATCGGTGTGCTCTGGCTGCTGTTCGTGTTTTCCAGACGCCTCACCAGCAGGGAAAGGGCGTTCAACCGCGCCTTGCGCAAGGCCATTGCCACCAGGACCATCGTGCCGTACTACCAGCCGGTGTTTTCGCTGCCGGAACAATCGCTGATCGGCGTCGAGATGCTGGCCCGGTGGCCCCTGCCCGACGGGCGCTTCGTCGCGCCGGACCGCTTCATCGCCCATGCCGAAAGCAACGGGCTGATCAGCGAACTGACCCATCTGCTGATCGTCCGGATGATCGAAGACCTGCCTCTGCTGGCCCTGCCTGCCGGGGCGCGGCTGGGGCTGAACCTGTCGCACGAGGCGCTGACGGATGATGCACTGCTCGAACACGTCGAGCACTGGGGGCGGGTGCTGCGCGAGCACGGCGTGCAGCCGGTGATCGAGGTGACCGAGCGCGGCTTTGTCGCGATCTCGCAGACCGAGCAGATCAACGCCGTTTTCGGCCGCCTGCGCGACGGCGGCATCCAGATCGCGCTCGACGATTTCGGCGCCGAATACAGCTCGCTCGGCTATCTGCACCGTTTCCGTTTCGACTTCGTCAAGATCGACGGCCTGTTCCTCGACGGCGTGGGCAAGAGCCGGGAGGTCGAGTGCGTGCTCGACAGCGTGCTGAGCATGGCGTCGATGCTCGATCTGAAGGTTGTTGTCGAAAAGGTCGAAACCCCGGTCCAGCTTGCCTACCTGAACCGGCGCAAGGTCGACGCGGCCCAGGGCTACTATTTCGGCCGGCCGGCGTCGGTTGACGGCTGGCGAAACCACGTCAGGCTCTGCTCGATGAAGCGTTCCGATTGCGGCACCGGCATTGCCGAGTGCGAGCCGCAGCCACCCGGCAGCAGCGTTTCCCCCTGTTCGTGCTGATCCGGCCGCTCAGTCCGCCACGTGCAGCACGATCTTGCCGCGCGCGTGGCCCGTCTGGCTGTGCGCGTGCGCTTCGCGCGCCGCATCGAGCGGATAGACGTCGTCGATCACCACGGTGACGATGCCGGCATCGATCAGCCGGGCGAGTTCGGCCAGCCGGGCGCCGTTCGGCTCGACGACGGCCAGTGCGCCGCGTGCCCGGTGCTGCTGCGCCGTTTCCGGGTCGGGCGCCGAGACGACCGACACCAGCACGCCGCCGGGCCTGAGGCAGGCCCACGATCTGTCCTGCGTCTCGCCGCCGATGGTGTCGAACACCACGTCGACGTCGGGCGCGCGGACGATGAAGTTCTCGCGCGTGTAGTCGACGACGTCATCGGCGCCGAGCAGCCGCAGCAGCGCAAGGTTGTCGGTCGACGCGGTCGCGATCACGTGCGCGCCGGCGTGCTTGGCAAGCTGGATGCCGAAACCGCCGACGCCGCCGGCGCCGGCGTGGATCAGCACGCGCTGGCCGGCCTTGAGCCCGGCCTCGTCGAACAGCGCCTTCCATGCCGTCAGCGCCGCCAGCGGCACGCCGGCGGCTTCGATGAACGAGATCGTCGGCGGCTTGATCGCGGCTTCGTCGGCGCGGATCACCGCATACTCGGCGTAGCAGCCGTCGCGCGACGCGTCGGGGCGGGCGTAGATGTCGTCACCGGGCCTGAAGCCGGTGACCGAGGCGCCGACGGCTTCGACGACCCCGGCGACATCCCAGCCGAGCGTCAGCGGCAGCCGGTGCGCCATGATGCCGGCCAGCCGGCCTTCGCGGATCTTCCAGTCGACCGGATTGACACCGGCGGCCTTGACCCGGACCAGCAGCTCGCCGTCGGCCGGCACCGGTACCGGCACCTCGTCGAGCTGCAGGACTTCGGGACCGCCGTAGCGGTGGATGCGGATGGCCTTCATGTTTCCTCCCTGTCCGTCTAGCCCGCCGCGCCGGCGCCCAGTGCCTTGCTGGCGATTTCGAAGGTATCGCCCGACAGCCCCGGTTCGCCGGCGATCCGTTCGAGCTCGGCGCGCATCAGCGCGCGGCGTGCCGGTTCGAGCCGGGTCCAGCGGTTGAAGCACGACGCCAGCCTTGCCGCGATCTGCGGATTGAGCTTGTCGAGCTCGATGATCCGGTCGGCCGCGAAGGCGTAACCGTAACCGTCGAGCGCGTGGAAATGCTGCAGGTTCTGCTGGCAGAACGCGCCGATCAGCGCACGGACCTTGTTCGGATTCCTGATCGAGAACGCCGGGTGGCCCATCAGCGCCTGCACCTGGCTCAGCGCACCGGGGCGGCTGCTCGTCGCCTGCAGCGCGAACCACTTGTCCATCACCAGCGCGTCGTCCTGCCAGACCGCGCCGAAGTCGGAGACATAGGGCTCGCCGTCGTCGCGTTGCGCCAGCGCCTTCAGCGCGGCGAGCCGGTCGGTCATGTTGTCGGCGTGGCGATACTGGTCGGCGAGCAGCTCGGCGGTCAGCGGTTCGTCGAGTTCGGCCAGATAATCGAGGCAGACATTCTTGAGCGCACGGCCGGCGACGGCCGGGCCGTCGTAGCGGTAGGGCGCGCCGGTGTTGAGTTTCTGGTAGCCCGTCAGGAGCTGCGGCCGCAGGCTGCGCGCCAGTGCTTCCTTCAGCCCCTGGCGGACCGCGCACAGCTTCTGCGGATCGACGTCGACCAGCGCCTCGAACAGCGCGGCTTCGCTCGGCAGCGTCAGCATCAGCGCCGCCAGCGCCGGGTCGAGCTGCGTGTTGTTCAGCACTGCGGCCATCGCGGCGACGAACTTTTCCGGCGCCGGGGTATCGGTCTCGCCGTCGCGGTAGCGTTGCAGCAGCAGCCGGGTCGCATACTGGTTGGCGGCTTCCCAGCGCGCGAATGCGTCGTTGTCGTGCGCCATCAGGAAGACGAGATCGTCGTCGCTGTACGGGTAGTCGAGCTTCACCGGCGCCGAAAAATCGCGCAGCAGCGAAGGCACCGGGTGATAGGGGACGTTGACGAAGGTGAACGTCTGCACCGGCTCGCGCAGCGCAAGCACGCGGCTCGTGCCGGCCGCGACGGCTTCGCCCTCGAGCTGCAGCGGCAGCTCCTGGCCGCGGCGATCCAGCAGGCCGAGCGCCAGCGGAATGTGGAACGGCAGCTTCCCGTCCTGACCCGGCGTCGCCGGGCACGACTGCGTCACCGTCAGCGTGTACGTCTGCGCGACTTCGTCATAGACGCCCTCGATATCGAGCACCGGCGTACCGGCCTGGCTGTACCAGCGGCCGAACTGTTCGAGGTCGGCACTATTGGCGTCGGCCATTGCGGCGCGGAAGTCGTCGCAGCTCACCGCCTGACCGTCGTGGCGCTTGAAGTACAGGTCCATGCCCTTGCGGAAACCGTCGGTACCGAGCAGCGTCGCGTACATCCGCACGACTTCGGAACCCTTCTCGTACACGGTCCAGGTATAGAAATTGTTGATTTCCTGATACTCGTCCGGACGGACAGGATGCGCCTGCGGGCCGGCATCCTCGGCGAACTGGTACTCGCGCAGGCCACGGACGTTCTGGATGCGCTGCACGGCACGGCTGCCGAGGTCGGACGAGAACTCCTGGTCGCGATAGACGGTCAGGCCTTCCTTCAGCGACAGCTGGAACCAGTCGCGGCAGGTGACGCGGTTGCCGGTCCAGTTGTGGAAGTATTCATGCGCGACGACCGAGTCGATGCCGTCGAAGTCGGCGTCGGTCGCGGTTTCGGGCTTGGCCAGCACGTACTTGCTGTTGAAGACGTTGAGGCCCTTGTTCTCCATCGCGCCCATGTTGAAATCGTTGGTCGCGACGATCATGTAGGCGTCGAGGTCGTATTCGAGGCCGAAGCGCTGCTCGTCCCATGCCATGGCCTTCTGCGCCGCCGCGAGCGCATGGTGGCAGCGGTCGGCATTGCCGGGCTCGACGTAGATCTCGATCGCGACATTGCGGCCCGACGGCGTCGTGTGGTTGCCGGTGACCGAAACGAACTTGCCGGCGACCAGCGCGAACAGATAGGCCGGCTTCTTGAACGGGTCGACCCACTTGACCCAGTGGCGGTTCTTGTCGAGCGTGCCTTCGCCGACGCGGTTGCCGTTCGACAGCAGCACCGGAAACCTGGCCCGGTCGGCGATGATCGTCGTGGTGAACTTGGCCATCACGTCCGGCCGGTCGAGGTAGAAGGTGATCCGGCGGAAGCCCTCGGCCTCGCACTGGGTGATGAAGTTGCCGCCGGACAGGTAGAGGCCCGACAGCGCGGTATTGGCTTCCGGGTTGATCCGGGTGACGATTTCGAGGATGGCGGTGTCCGGCATGCCCGGGATTGTCAGCGCCTCGTCGCTCAGCGTGTAGGCATCGGGCGGCAGCGGCGCACCGTCGAGCTTGATCACTTCGAGCACCAGTGCTTCGCCGTTCAGCACCAGCGGCACATCGGGCGCAATCCCGGCGTTGCGCTGCAGCACCAGCCGGCTGGTGACGCGCGTGGCGGTGTCGTCGAGGTCGAAGGTCAGGTCGACGCGGTCGATCAGGTAGGCGGGGGCGGTGTAGTCGAGACGACGGATGGCTTGGCGCGGCTGGGACATGGCGTTCTTCTTGAATGATTCAATACACGTAGCGTCAGCTTACCGCCGGGGCAGGGGACTCACAAATGCAGCAATGCCGCGGCGACGGCATCCGGCGTCGTGGCGGTGGCGCTTTCGCGCCGGACCGGCCGGTTTCATGCCGTGCCGATGCCCACTTATATAGCCAAATCATTGCAACTTATAAAAACTCAGTAATTCAGCTCATAAGGCGGCTGCTGGTATAGTTTCCGCCTCATGGGTGCGTGCGTGTGCGTTGTTCTTACGACCGGCACATTCGCGCCGCCTGGACACCTTTCGCTTAGGATCGCGATGTACGTTTACGACGAACTCGACCAGAAAATCGTGGACCAGCGCGTAGCGCAGTTCCGCGATCAGACGCGCCGCTACCTCGCGGGCGAGCTGACCGAAGAAGAATTCCGCCCGCTGCGCCTGCAGAACGGCCTCTACATCCAGCGCCACGCGCCGATGCTGCGCGTGGCCGTGCCGTACGGCGAACTCGCCAGCCGCCAGGTGCGCGTGCTCGCGAAGATCGCCCGAAGCTACGACCGCGACTACGGCCACTTCACCACGCGCCAGAACCTCCAGTACAACTGGCCCAAACTCGAAGACGTGCCGCAGATCCTCGCCGATCTGGCCACGGTGCAGATGCACGCGATCCAGACTTCGGGCAACTGCATCCGCAACACGACGACCGACCAGTTCGCCGGCGTCGCCCACGACGAGATCGTCGACCCGCGCCCGTGGTGCGAAATCATCCGCGAGTGGAGCACCTTCCACCCCGAGTTCGCCCACCTGCCGCGCAAGTTCAAGATCGCCGTCAACGGTGCCGCCGAAGACCGCGCCGCGATCCTGGTCCACGACATCGGCATCAACGTGATCCGCAACGAAGCCGGCGAGATCGGCTTCCAGATCTACGTCGGCGGCGGCCTCGGCCGCACGCCGATCATCGGCAGCCTGATCAAGCCGTGGCTCGAACCGATGCACCTGCTGTCGTATCTGGACGCCGTGCTGCGCGTGTACAACCGCTACGGCCGTCGCGACAACAAGTACAAGGCGCGGATCAAGATCCTCGTCAAGGCGATGACGCCGGAAGCGTTCGGCGCCAAGGTCGAGCAGGAATGGGTCCACCTGAAGGACGGCCCGACGACGCTGACGCAGGGCGAGATCGACCGCGTTTCGAAGTTCTTCACCGCACCGGCGTACGAATCGTTTGCCGGTGACGATGCCGGTTTCGTTGCCGCGCGTCAGGACAACAAGGGCTTCGGCCGCTGGGTCGAGCGCAACGTGTTCGCGCACAAGCAGCCGGGCTACGCCTGTGTGACCCTGTCGCTCAAGCATCCGGGCGTCGCGCCCGGCGACGTCAGCGGCGACCAGCTCGACGCGATCGCCGATCTGGCCGACAAGTACTCGCTGGGCGAGCTGCGCGCCAGCCACGAGCAGAACCTGATCCTGCCGTACGTGAAGCAGGCCGAGCTGCTGGCACTGTGGGAAGAACTGAAGGCGCTGAAGCTCGCGACGCCGACCGTCGGCCTGCTGACCGACGTGGTCTGCTGCCCGGGTGGCGATTTCTGTTCGCTCGCCAACGCCAAGTCGATCCCGATCGCGCTGGCGATCCAGCAGCGCTTCGACAACCTCGACTACCTGTACGACCTCGGCGAGATCGACCTGAACATGTCGGGCTGCATGAACGCCTGTGGCCACCACCATGTTGGCAACATCGGCATCCTCGGCGTCGACAAGAATGGTTCCGAGTGGTACCAGGTGTCGCTCGGCGGCCGCCAGGGCGTGGCCGCCAGCATCGGCAAAGTGATCGGCCCGTCGTTCGCGCAGGACGAAATGCCCGACGTGATCGAGAAGATCATCAATGTGTTCGTCGCCGCCCGTGAAGGCGAGGAGCCGTTCATCGACGTGTTCGACCGGATCGGCATGGAGCCGTTCAAGACCAGGGTCTACGCCGGCAAGCCGAACCTGCGGGCACCGAAGGAGGTCGCCGATGCCTAAGCTGATTCTCGACCGGCAGATCGTCGACGATACCGCCACGCTGCTGCGCAATAGCGAGGACGGGGCGTTCGCCGCCGTGCCGGCGCAGGGCACCGTGATCGTGCCGCTGGCGCAGTACCTCGCGCAGAAGGCCGAGCTGACCGCGCGCGGCGACGTCGGCGTCTGGTTCTCGCCCGATGACGAACCCGAACTGCTCGGCGCCGATGCGGCGGGCCTCAAGCTGATCGCCGTCGAATTCCCGGCCTTCACCGACGGCCGCGGCTTCTCTATCGGCCGGCTGCTGCGCGAACGCTACGGTTTCACCGGCGAGCTGCGCGCCTTCGGCGACGTGTTCAAGGACACGCTGAACTACCTGACCCGCTGCGGTTTCAACGCCTTCGTGATCCGCGAGGACAAGGACATCGCCGAGGCGCTCAAGGGGCTCGACGACTTCACCGAGTCGTACCAGAGCAGCGTCGCCCAGCCGATGCCGCTGTTCCGTCGCCGCGCCGGCTGACGTCGGCACGGCTTGCAAAGGGCGCACCGCGGTGCGCCCTTTTTGTATCGATGGCGTGAAAGCCGCGCGGTTTGACGTTGTCATCCAAATTATTTGCCTCGCTGCGGCGCCGCATTTCGTTGCAAGGTGCAACGGTGGCGTTTACATTCAAAGGGACATCGATATCCATGGAGATTTCCGTATGAGAGTCGACAAGGACGCGCGACAACTGCGCGAGCTCGTCTGGCGCTTCGTGCTCGAGGAGCGGGACCAGCTCGCCGCGATCAATCTGTCCCAGAACAGCCGCATTCTCGAAATGATGTACCGCGTCGGCCCGATGACGCAGTCGACACTGGGACAGATCCTCAACTTCGAGAAGAGCTGGATCAGCCGGATGGTCGACCAGCTGGTCGCCGAGGGCTGGGTCGAGCGCACGCCGAACCCGCAGGACCGGCGCAGCAACATCCTGGTACTGACCGCCGCCGGGCAGACGCACGCCAAGGACATCGGCACGATGTTCGACAAGCACGCGCGCGACGTGCTCGACCGCGTGTCCGATGAGGCGCGGGACGAGTTGTTGCGGGCGATGACGCATCTGGGCAATGCGTTGCCGCCGCGCGCCGGCCATGGCTGAGCCGCGTTCGACCTGGGTCTCGATCGCCGCGATGAGCGGCATCTGTCTGGTCATGATGCTGATCGCGCTCGACCAGACCGTCGTCGGCACCGCCTTGCCGCGCGTCGTCGCCGAACTGCAGGGTTACGCGCTTTATCCGTGGGTGGCGTCGGCGTACCTGATGACCAATGCGGTGATGATCGCGATCACCGGCCGGCTCGGTGACCTGTACGGCCGCAAGCCGTTCGTGCTGGCGGCGATCGTGCTGTTCACGCTCGCGTCGGCGCTGTGCGGCATGGCGCAGAGCATGCTGCAGCTGGTGCTGGCACGGGCGCTGCAGGGGATCGGCGGCGGCATGCTTGCCGGCGCGGCGTTCGCGTCGGTCAGCGACCTGTTCCCCGATCCGCTGCAACGGGTGCGCTGGCAGGCAATGCTGTCGGCGACCTTTGGTATCGCCACCGCGATGGGGCCGGCACTTGGCGGCTGGCTGACCGAACACCTGGGCTGGCGCAGCGTGTTCTACGTCAATCTGCCGATCGGCCTGCTTGCCTTGCCGGTCGTGTGGCGCTACCTGCCGCATCAGGTCAACCACGACTCCGATGATCGTTCGATCGACTGGCTCGGCGCCGGCCTGCTGGCGGCCGGCTTCTGCGCGATCCTGTTCACCACCGAGCGTTTCGGTACGCTGGGCCTAGCCAGCCCGTGGCTGTGGGCGATGGTCGCCGGGACGGGACTGGTGTGCTGGCTGTTCGTCCGCCACCAGTCACGCAGCCGCGCGCCGGTGATTCCGCCAAGGCTGTTTGCCGAGAAGGCCGTGCGGCAACTGTGCGTGCTCGGTTTCCTCACCGGGCTGGTGATGTTCGTGCTGATCTTCTATGCACCGCTGCTGCTGCAGGGCGGTTTCGGGCTGTCGCCAAAAGCGGCCGGCATGCTGGTGACGCCCTTGCTGGTCAGCATCACGGTCGGCAGCATCATCAACGGCCGGCTGGTACCGCGGCTGCCGCAGCCGGAAAAACTGATCTCGTGGGGACTGCTGGTGCTGATGTTCGGCACCGCTTTGCTGGCGACGCTGAACGACGCGACGCCGCACTGGCTGATGGCGCTGGGCTTTGCGATCTGCGGCCTGAGCCTCGGTTTCCAGCTGCCGAACCTGACGCTGCAGGTGCAAGCGTCGGTGGCGCGCGCCGACGTCGGCGTCGCGTCGGCACTGATCCAGATGACACGGATGCTCGGCAGCATGATCGGCGCCAGCGCCGCCGGGCTGGCGGTCGACTTGCGCTATCGCCAGCAGGTTGGCGAGGTGCTTGCCGGCGTCCACAGCCCGGACATCGTCCGCCTGCTCGACAGCCCGCAACTGCTGATCCGCGCGCAGGAGCAGGTGCAACTGGGCCAGCTCGCGGACCGGCTCGGGCTCGATGCCGCCGGCCTGCTCGACGGTGCCCGGCTGTCCCTTGTCAGCGGCATCCACCTCGCGTTCTTCGCCTGCATCGTGGTAACGCTGCTTTGCTATCTGATCGCCCGGGGGCTGCCGCCCTTCGTCGCGGCGAGGACGCCGGCGGCGGCGCATTGACGACGGGCGCATGCCGTCGGGCTGAACTCTTGCCGTTTGGCAAGAGCAAGTCGATCACGGCGGCACGGGCGTGGAGACGGTAAGATTCGCTCCATGTCCGCTTCCACAATCCTCCGTCGTGCCGCGCCGCTGCTGCTGGCGGCGCTGCTTGCCGCGTGTGCCGGCACGCCCGACGCCGGCCCTGCGCCGGCCGGTTTCTACCGCGTGGCCCAGGGCGACACGCTCTGGCGCATCGCGACCAGGAATGGCCGCAGCGTGGCCGAGATCAAGCGCTGGAACAAGCTCAGCGGCAACGACATCCAGACCGGCCAGTTGCTGCGCGTGGCGCCGCCCGGCACGTCGGGTGGCAGCGCGCCGTCGGGCGGCAAGCCCGCGCCGGCCAAACCGGCCCCGAGCAAACCCGCGGTCGACATCCGGCTGGCATGGCCGGTACCGGGGCAGGTGGTCGCGCGCTACAACGGCAGCACGATGAAGGGCATTGTGCTCGCGGCGCAGCCCGGCGATCCGGTCAAGGCGGCGGCGGCCGGCAAGGTCGTCTACGTCGGCGGCGGCATCCGCACCTACGGCAACCTGATCGTGATCAAGCACGATGCCCGGGTGATCACCGTGTATGCGTACAACCGCGAGCTGCTGGTCAAGGACGGCGCCAGCGTGCAGGCCGGCCAGGTGATCGCCAAGGCCGGCGGCAGCGCCGGCGTGCCGACCGACCGGCTGCACTTCGAGGTGCGCGTCGACGGCAAGGCGGTCGACCCGGCGCCTTACCTGCCGGATCGCTGAGCGGCGCGTCGTGCGCACACGGTTGCGGCCGGAAGGGCCGCGGTAATCAGTCGCCGGATTTTGTTGCGGCGAGTTGCTCGCCGAGCAGCAGCAGATCCTGCCAGGCCTTGGCCTTGTCGGGCAGATTGCGCAGCAGATAGGCCGGGTGGTAGCTGATCACCACCGGAGTCTCGTCGTGGCGGTGCACCTTGCCGCGCAGCGCGCTGATCGGTGCATCGGTCTTGAGCAGGGTCTGGATGGCGAAGCGGCCGATCGCGAAAATCACCGTCGGCCGGATCAGCGCGATCTGCCGGGCCAGATACGGCGCGCATTCGGCGACTTCCGGCGGCTGCGGGTTGCGGTTGCCCGGCGGGCGGCACTTGAGCACGTTGGCGATGTAGACGCCGTCGCCGCGTTTCTCGCCGATCGCCGCGAGCATATTGTCGAGTAGCTTGCCGGCCGCACCGACGAAGGGCTCGCCGCGCTTGTCCTCTTCGGCACCGGGCGCTTCGCCGACGATCAGCAGGCGCGCGCTGCGGTCGCCGACACCGGGAACGGCCTGGGTACGGCCTTCGCACAGCGCACACGCGGTACACGCACGGATCGATGCCTCGAGCGTTTCCCAGTCCATCGCCGCGATGTCGCGACTGCGCTCGTTCTCGGCTGGCTTGATGTCGGCCTGCGGCGCGGCGCGGGTGCGCGCATCGGGAATGACGACGACCGGGGCGCGGCTGGCCTTGGTGGCTGCCGGGGATGGTGTGCCGGCGGTTGCTGCGGCAGCCGGTGCGGCCGGCCGCGGTATAACGACACCGGGTGCCGGTTCGTCCTGGGCCTCTTCGGGCGCCGCGTCGCGGGCCAGTGCCGCAAGCTGGTCGCGGCGGATCCAGATCGGCCCGAGGCCGAGTTCGTCGAGCGCGCGCCTGCTCATGATCCGCCTCCGGCCAGCACGAAGGTGTAGAGCAGGGCGTCCTCTCTACCGTGATCGTAATAACCGTTGCGGCGGCCGACGATTTCGCCGCCACAGGCTGCGTACAGCGCCTGCGCGCCGGTGTTGCCGGCGCGGACTTCAAGCAGTAGCCGGGCGACGCCGTCGCGCCGCAACTCGGCCAGCAGCGCGTTCAGCAGCGCGAGGCCGAAGCCGCGGCGCTGCAGTCCGGGGGCAACGGCGATCGACTGCAGCTCTGCCTCGTCGAGCACGCGGCTGCTTACGGTGAAACCGGCCAGCCGGCCTTCACCGTCGACGAGTCCGGTGCCGTGATCGCGCGTCAGCGCATCGCGCCACAACGCGGCCGACCACGGCTGCGGATTGGTCGCGGCGTCGAGTGCGACCAGCGCGTCGACGTCGTCGGCGGTCAGCGGGCGCAGCGTCACTTCGGCGCGCGCTCGTGGGTTTTCAGCGCGACCTTGTCGCGCAGGTAGACCAGCGTCGCCTCGTGTGCCGGACGGCCAAGGCCGGCGGCAAAGCGCGGCAGTGCCAGCGCCAGCAGGTCGCGCGCGTGCGGAAAGCGTTCGGGCTCGGTCGCGACCAGCCGCTCGCCCAGGCGGGCAGAAAGCGCGTCGCCGTAGGCGGCAAAGCCGCTGCCGACGCCGGTCCAGCCGGTGTCGTCGGGCACCGGTACGGCGTCGGGGTCGCAGACCAGCGCTTCGCCGATCTCGCGCCAGCCGCCGCTTTCGCGCACATAGCGGGCGACATAAACCTGCTGCATCCGCGCATCGAGGCAGGCGAAGACCTTGTCGGCGCCGCTGCCCTGCGCGAGCGCTTCGAGCGTCGAGACGCCGATTACCGGAATCCCCAGACCGAAGCCCAGCCCCTGGGCGATGCCGCAGCCGATGCGCAGGCCGGTGAACGAACCCGGACCCATGCCGAAGGCGATGCCCTGCAGCGCCGACCGGGTCAGGCTGGCCTCGGCCAGCAGCGCTTCGAGTCGTGGCAGCGTCTGTTCGGCGTGGCGCTGGCCGACGTGCCAGTCGCGTGCGATCACGCCGTCCTGGTGCGACAGCGCGAGCGACAGATGTTCGGTGGAGGTATCGAGGGCGAGATAGGCCATGCGGCAAGCCGTGCAAAAACAGGCGACGATTTTATCACGTGTGAGACTGCACACGGTCCGGCGCGGCGCCGCACCCGTCGGTGGGGCGCCGGTGCGGCCTATCGGCCGGGCGACGGCTGATCCGGGCCGGGGGCGGCGAGCAGCCCCAGCTCGAGCAAGGCATAAAAGATGCAGGTCAGGTGGCCGTTGTGAAACAGCTCGCGGTTCCTGAGCAGGGCGGTCACTTCCGCCAGCGGCAGCCGCTGGACGCTGATCTGCTCGTCGTCGTCCTGTGGCAGCGCCTGCGCCGGCATGCCGTCCAGCGCCAGAAAGCAGTGCAGGCGGTTGTTGTGCGTGGCCGGATTGGGGGAGACGGCGACCAGCGGGCGCAACTCGCCGAAACGGTGGCCGGTTTCTTCCTGCAGCTCGCGCCGGATCGCCGCCTCCAGCGACGGGTCGTCGGGCTTGACCCAGCCACCGGGGACTTCCAGGCTGTACTGTCGTATGCCGGGCCGGTACTGCCGGACCAGCAGGACATGATGATCGCGCGTCAGCGCAAATGCGCTGACCCAGTCCGGGTATTCGAGCACGCTGGATACCCAGGGCTCGGCGCGCCCGGGCAGCGCATAGGTGTCGGCCCGGATCTGCATGTCCCGGGCCTGGAAAACGGCTTGCGATCTCAGCAGGCGGGGAGGATCGAGGTCGGGCATGGCTGGCTCCGGTCGGGCACCGCAGTCAGCATACGCCACGAAATGCCATTCGGGTATGGTGCCGCCCGCCGCGGCGGCCATCGGCGACGGTCCGTGGGGATATGGCCGGCAGCGTGCGGCGTTGCACATGCGGTATTCGTACCGCGGCGAGGCACGTGCCCGGCCGGCCGCCGGCACGACCCCGAACACCGGTACGAAAAGACGCTGAACTGGCTCTAGAATTGGGCAGTGTCCCCATCCGGCGAAACCCGATGCGCTTCATTGCCGCCTTCCTGATGCTGTTCGCGATCCTGCCCGTTCGAGCCGACGATGCAGTCGCGCTCGGCTACGCGCCGAAGTATCAGGCCGGTTTCACGCACTTCGACTACGTGAACCCTGCCGCGCCGGTTGGCGGCGAGCTGCGGCTGGCGGCGATGGGCGATTTCGACAAGCTCAACCCGTTCACGCTCAAGGGGCGTGCGGCGGCCGGCCTGGGCGGGCTGGGCGACGGGCTGGTGTTCGAGAGCCTGACGATGCAAAGCCAGGACGAACCGTTCTCGGCCTACGGCCTGCTTGCCGACGATATCCGCATCGCGCCCGACGGCAGGTCGGTGACCTTCCACCTGAACCCGAAGGCGCGCTTCAGCAACGGCCGCAAGGTGGGGGCCGACGATGTGCGTTTTTCGTTCGAAACGCTGACGAGCAAGCGCGCCAGCCCGATGTTCCGCCAGTACTGGAGCGATGTTGCCGGCGTCGACGTACTCGACGGTGAGACCGTGCGCTTCCGCTTCAGGCAGTACAACCGCGAGCTGCCGCTGATCGTCGGCCAGTTGCCGGTCTTTGCAAGGGAGTGGGGCGGCGGCAAGCCGTTCGACGAGTGGGTGAGGCAGCCGCCGATCGGCAGCGGGCCGTACGCGATCGGCGCCGTCGATCCGGGCAAGCGCATCGTCTACCAGCGCCGGGCCGACTACTGGGGCTGGACCCTGCCGGTGCGGCGCGGCAGCTACAACTTCGAACGGATCAGCTACCGCTACTACCAGGACGATACCGCCCGGCTCGAGGCGTTCAAGGCCGGCGAATTCGACTTCACCTTCGAGAACGTCGCGCGCCAGTGGGTACGCGGCTACACCGGGCCGGCGTTCCGCGATGGCCGCATCGTCAAGCAGACCTTTGCGCACGAGAACAGCGCCGGCATGCAGGGGTACGCGATCAATACCCGCCGGCTGCAGTTCAGGGACGTGCGCGTGCGGCGGGCGCTGGTGCTGGCGATGGATTTTGAATGGATGAACCGCCAGCTGTTCTACGACCAGTACACGCGCTCGCCGAGCTATTTTTCCAACAGCGAGCTCGAAGCGAAGGGCAAGCCGGGGCCGGCGGAGCTGCGCCACCTAGAACCGTTGCGCGGCAGAATCGATCCGTCGGTTTTCGTCACCGCGACGATGCCGCCAACAACCGCGCCGCCCGACAGCCTGCGCAAGAACCTGCTGCGTGCACGCCAGCTGCTCGACGACGCCGGCTGGCGCTATCGCGACGGCGCGCTGCGCAATCGGAGCGGCGAGCCCTTCGTCATCGACATGCTGCTGTACCAGAAGGCCTTCGAGCGGCTGGTTGCGCCGTATGCGCGCAACCTGCAAAAGCTCGGCATCACGCTCAACTACCGCGTGCTCGATCTGGCGCTGGCACAGAAGCGGCTCGATGCGTTCGACTACGACATGACCGTGGTGACCTTTGGCGCAAGTCAAAGCCCGGGCAACGAGCTTTACGGTAACTTCGGTTCGCGCTCGGCGGGCGAACCCGGTTCGAACAACGCGATGGGCGTCGCGGACCCTGCGGTCGATGCGCTGATCGCTGCGGTGGTGCAGGCCCCCGACCGTGCCGCGCTGGTCGAGGCCGGCCGTGCGCTCGACCGCGTGCTGCGCGCCGGCTACTACCTGGTGCCGAACTGGCACAACCGCGTGCACCGCGTCGCCTTCCGCAACCACTATGCCTGGCCCGCGACCTTGCCCAAGTACTACGGCGCCGAGGAGTGGGCGATCCAGACCTGGTGGGCGCGGTAGTTTGTCGCAAACCCGGGCCGGCGGCGGTCCGTACGCGTTATTGCCGATGCACGCCCGCCGTTTCGCCGGTAAAGTCCGCCGGTTTTTCCGTCCGAACCCACCTAGAAGAACGCCATGAATGCCGTCCTGATTTCCGTGATGCTGATGCTGCTGCTCTCGCTGGCGCGGGTCAACGTCGTCGTCAGCATCCTGCTCGCCGTCGTGACCGCCGGCTGGGTTGCCCACATGCCGCTGGCCGATACGCTGACCGCCTTCGGTTCCGGTCTCGGCAACGGCGCGAGCGTGGCGCTGTCGTACGGCCTGCTCGGCGCGTTCGCGCTGGCGCTGGCCGAGTCCGGTCTGCCGCACGCGATGGCCGACGGGCTGGCGCGGATGGCCGAGAAGGGCGCGCGCGGCAGCTCGATCAAGTGGGGCATCATCGGTGCGCTGCTGCTGTTGGCGATCGCGTCGCAGAACATCCTGCCGATCCACATCGCCTTCATTCCGCTGGTCGTGCCGCCGCTGCTGTTCACGCTCGGCCAGTTCAAGGTCGACCGGCGGTTGCTGGCCTGCGTGATCACCTTCGGTCTGGTCACGCCGTACATGTTCTGGCCGGTGGGTTTCGGCCACATCTTCCTCAACCAGATCCTGCTCGGCAACATCGCCAAGGCCGGCCTCGACGCCAGCCATGTCGACGTGATGCACGCGATGCTGATCCCGGCGATCGGCATGCTGTTCGGCCTGCTGATCGCGGTGTTCTTCAGCTACCGCAAGCCGCGCGACTACGACCTCGAGGCGCTGGCGACGGTCGAGCGCGAGGGCGGGCATTACACGCGCCGCTCGCTGACCGTTGCCGTCGTCGCGATGGTCGCGACGTTCTCGGTCCAGCTTGCCGCCGATTCGATGATCCTCGGCGCGCTGGCCGGCTTCATCGTCTGCGTGCTCGGCGGCGCGGTGCAGTTCAGGAAGTCGGACAGCCTGTTCCAGGACGGCATGAAAATGATGGCCGGCATCGGCCTGATCATGATCGCCGCCAACGGTTTTGCCGCGGTGCTGCAGGCGACCGGTCACGTCGAAACGCTGGTCAAGGGCTCGATGGCGATGATCGGCGACAACAAGCCGCTCGCCGCCTTCCTGATGCTGCTGGTCGGGCTGATCGTGACGATGGGCATCGGCTCGTCGTTCTCGACCGTGCCGATCATCGCGACGATCTACGTGCCGCTGGCGATGCACCTCGGTTTCTCGGCAACGGCCATCGTCTCGCTGATCGGCACCGCCGGCGCGCTCGGCGACGCTGGCAGTCCTGCGGCCGATTCGACGCTCGGCCCGACGTCGGGCCTCAATGTCGACGGCCAGCACGACCACATGTGGGGCACGGTGGTGCCGACTTTCCTGCACTACAACCTGCCGTTGCTGGTGTTCGGCTGGGTGGCAGTGATGGTGCTCTAAACACGGCAGCAAAACCCTGCTGGCTGCGTTGTGCTCGCTTGCCGTACTTTCGTACTGTCAGCGCTTCGCACGCCTTGCCAGCACCGCTGCGCTGGGTTTTCCTGGCGTGCTTCACTAGCTTCAATTGACGCTGGCTTTGCCGCTGCCGGTGTCGTAGCGGCACTGCACCGCCTGCGAACCGGCAAGCTTGGGGTAGGCGGTGACGGCGAGCGTCGTCGCCGACAGCGCGTAGACCGATTCGACCCGGACTTCGGCCCTCGTTTTGCTGGCGACGAGGCTGGCGCAGGCAAGGCGCGCTTCGTCGGCGTGCGGCACCGACGCGCAGGCGGTCAGGCCCAGAACGGTCAGCAGGATCGGCAGGCGCATCGGCAGTCCACGGCAAAGTTCGGGACCGCCATTATCGCGGCAGCCGTCGGCGTTGGGCCAGCCGTGCTAAGGTGGGACAAACCCCCGGACACCCGCCAATGCCGCTCTATCTCGCCAAACGCCTGCTGCTGATGTTGCCGACGCTGTTCGGCATCCTGCTGGTGACGTTTGCGGTGATCCAGTTCGTGCCCGGCGGGCCGGCCGACGAGCTGATCCAGCAGCTCAGGGGCACGTCGACGCTTGCCGAAGCCAGCGGGGGCGGCGGCTCGGCGGCGCGGCTCGGCCATCGCGGGCTCGATGCACAGCAACTGGCCGAAATCCGCGCACTGTACGGCTTCGACAAGCCGGTGGCCGAGCGCTTCTGGCTGATGATCAAGCAGTACCTGCATTTCGATCTGGGCCAGAGCTATTTTCACCAAGAGGACGTGTGGACGCTGATCAAGTCCAAGCTGCCGGTGTCGGCCAGCCTCGGCGTCTGGAGCTTCATCATCGTCTACGCGGTATCGCTGCCGCTCGGCGTGGCCAAGGCGATGCGGCACGGTAGCCGCTTCGACTGGCTGACGACGCTGGTGCTGATGATCGGCTACGCGATTCCCGGCTTCGTGCTCGGCGTGCTGCTGCTGGTGCTGTTCGGCGGCGGCAGCTTCTGGCAGCTGTTTCCGCTGCGCGGGCTGACGTCGGACGGCTGGGAGAGCCTGTCGCTGCTCGGCAAGGTCACCGATTACCTGTGGCACCTGGTGCTGCCGATCTCGGCGATGGTCGTCGGCAGCTTCGCGTCGGTGACCCTGCTGACCAAGAACAGCCTGCTGGAGGAAATCCGCAAGCAGTACGTGCTGACCGCACGCGCCAAGGGGCTCTCGGAGCGGCGCGTGTTGTGGGGGCACGTGTTCCGCAATGCGATGATCCCGATCGTCACCGGCTTTCCGGCGGCCTTCGTCGGCGCGTTCTTTACCGGCAGCCTCTTGATCGAGACGCTGTTCTCGCTCGACGGCCTCGGCCTGCTGTCGTACGAGTCGGTGATCCGCCGCGACTATCCGGTGGTGATGGGCGCGCTCTACCTGTTTTCGCTGATCGGGTTGCTGACCAAGCTGCTGTCGGACCTGTGCTACGTGCTGGTCGACCCGCGCCTGCGCTTCGAGGGAGTCGAGGCATGAAGCCGATCCTCGAGCCGGTACTGGACGGCGCGTTCGAAGCCAAGGCAAGCCCTGTACCCGGCCTGCCGCTGTCGCCATGGCGGCGCGCGTGGCGGCGTTTCCGCGCCCAGCGCCTGGGTTTCTACAGCCTTGTGCTGCTGAGCGCGCTGTTCGTACTCAGCCTTGGCGCCGAACTGCTCTCGAACGACAAGCCGCTCGTCGTCCGCTACCACGATGCCTGGTACTTCCCGTTGGCGAAGGACTACCCGGAGACCGAGTTCGGCGGCGATTTTCCGACGCCGGCCGACTATCTCGACCCCTACATCAGCGACCGGCTCACCAGCAACGGCAACTGGGCGCTGTTCGCGCCGAACCGCTATGCCGCGAACACGATCAACTATTTTGCGCCGAGCCCGAACCCGGCGGCGCCGTCGCGGGAAAACTGGCTCGGCACCGACGACCGCGGCCGCGACGTGCTGGCGCGGCTGGTCTACGGCTTCCGCGTGTCCCTGCTGTTCGGTCTGGCGCTGACGGTGATCGGTTGCGCGCTCGGCATCGTCGCCGGGGCGGTCCAGGGCTATTTCGCCGGCAAGGTCGATCTCGTCGCCCAGCGCGTGATCGAGGTCTGGAGCGCGATGCCCGAGCTCTACCTCTTGCTGATCTTTGCGTCGATGTTCGAACCCAGCCTGCTGATCCTGCTGGTGCTGCTGTCGGTGTTCGGCTGGATGGGGCTGGCCGATTACGTGCGGGCCGAGTTCCTGCGCAACCGCAACCTCGAATACGTGCTGGCGGCGAGGGCGTTGGGGCTCTCGGACTGGCAGATCATCCGGCGCCACCTGCTGCCGAACTCGCTGACCGCGGTGATTGCCTTCCTGCCGTTCCGGATGTCCGGCGCGGTGCTGGCACTGACGAGCTTCGATTTCCTCGGTCTTGGTGTGCCGGCGAGCACGCCGTCGCTGGGCGAATTGCTGGCGCAGGGCAAGGCCAACCTCGATGCGTGGTGGATCTCGCTGCCGACCTTCGCGGTGCTGGTCGGCATGCTGCTGCTGCTGGTGTTCATCGGCGAGGCGCTGCGCGCGGCGCTCGATCCGCGCGCCGACGCATGAAAAAACCGGCCAGCGGCCGGTTTTTCCGGTGAGCAACGGTCAGCAGTTGCCTTTCTTGGCCTGACCCGGCGGGCAGTGGTAGCCGCCACGGTCGTCGTCATCACGGTCGTGATGCTTGTACTTGCCGTTCTTCTTCCACCACTTCTCGTCGCGGTAGCGACCGCCGTCCCAGTAATAGCCGCGCGGATTGCGGTAGCCGTACTTCGGATGGTATTGCGGGTGGGCGTTCCACCACGACGGGTCGCGGTAGCGGCCGTCGTACCAGTAGTAACCGCGGTTGTCGCGATCACCGATGTAGACCGATACGCCGGGGACCGAAACGCCGATGCTGACGTCGGCGGCCTGCGCCGCCAGTGGTGCCATGAGCGGCAGCGCCGCGAGCAGGCCGATGAACAGTGCCTTCTTCATCATGGTGGTCCTGTGAAACGATAATGAATCCAGTCTACAGCCATGCCCGCATGACGGCTGTGTAGCAGTTCACACCTTGGCCGGCTGGCCCAGCTTCAGGCCGACGCGGGTGATCCGGCCGCGTTCGACCTCGCGTACGGTCAGCAGCAGCGTGCCGAAGCTGACCTGGTCGCCGACAACCGCGTGGCGTCCCAGCCGGGCATTGATCAGCGCGGCGACGTCGAATTCGGCCTCCTTCTCGTTGAGGGGGCTGTCGTAGAGTTCGGCAAGCGCTTGCAGCGGCGCGTCGCCGTCGATGACGAAGTCGCCGAAAAAGGCGCGCTCGTAGGCCATCCGCCGGCTTTGCGCCTCGCCGTACCAGCGGCCGAGTTCGGGCAGCGCCGCTTCGGTCGCGGCGAGCACGATCAGGTCGCCGGTCTGCAAGCGCTCGGCCTGACGCGGCAGCACCAGCCGCGCACCGCGCAGCACGGCCAGCGGCTTGGCGCTGCCGTGTTCGAGGTGGGGCGCGGCGTGCGGCACGCTGTGGTCGGCCGGTGCATCGGCGGCGATCCGGTACTGGACGAGCTGCCAGTCGGCACGCCCGGGTTGCCGCAGGCCGTGCCGCGCCAGCGGTTCGGGGTAGTCGGGCACTTCGACGTGGCAACGCTTGGCCATCCACGGCACCAGCGTGCCCTGGATCAGCAGCGAGGCGAGCACGACGGCAAAGGCAATGTCGAACAGTGCGACCGAGCCGTCGACGCCGGCCATGATCGGAAAGGTCGCCAATACGATGGGGACCGCGCCGCGCAGGCCGACCCAGCTGACGAAAACGATCTCGCGCCGGCTGAACTTCAGCGGCACGAGGCAGAGCGCGACGGCGATCGGCCGGGCGACGAGCATCAGGAAGGCGGCAAAGGCGAGGCTGGGGCCGATTTCGGGCAGCAGCCGGCTCGGCGTCACCAGCAGGCCGAGCAGCAGGAACATGCCGGCCTGCGCCAGCCAGGCCAGACCATCCATCATCCCCTGGACGCTTTCGCCCGCCGGCAGCGGCCGGTTGCCGATCACGAGGCCGGCGAGGTAGATCGCCAGGAAGCCGCTGCCGCCGACCGTGTTGACCGCGGCGAAGATCATCAGCCCGCCGCCGAGAATCAGCAGCGGGTAGAGGCTTTCGGCGAGCGCGAACCGCGCGGCGGCGCGCGAGATCAGCCAGCCGCCGGCGAGGCCGCCGAGCGCGCCGAAACCGAATTGGCGCAGGAACTCGGCGATCATGCTCAGCGTGCCGGGCTGGCTCGATCCGGTCATCACGCTCAGCAGGGTGATGACGAGAAAGATCGCCATCGGGTCGTTGGCACCCGATTCGATCTCCAGCGTTGCGCCGACGCGCTCGTTGAGCCGCACGCCGCCGTAGCGCAATTGCGCGAACACCGCTGCGGCGTCGGTCGAGCCGACGATGGCGCCGAGCAGCAGCGCGTGCAGCCACGGCAGGCCGAGCAGCCACGCCGCGAACACCCCGGCCAGCCCGGCCGACACCAGCACGCCGAGCGTCGCGAGCGACAGCGCAGGTTTGAGCGCGACGCGAAAGCTCCGGATGCGCGTCTGCAGCCCGCCGGCGAGCAGGATCACCGCAAGCGCGACGTTGCCGACGCCGAAGGCGAGCGGATAGTTGCTGAACTGGATCTGGCCCGGACCGCTGTCGCCGGCGAGCATGCCGACGCCGAGAAAGACCAGCAGCAGCGGCAGGCCCAGCCGGGCGGTGATCGCGCTCGACAAGGTGGCCAGCAAGAGCAGGAAGCTGCCGAGCAGCAGCCAGTAATTCAGTTGTCCCATCAAAATCCAGAAAGTTTTACCGTAAGTAAGTTCCCGAAAAGTCCGGGAACCGTGCCGTTTGTAACATAAGATGGACCCATGATGCCGCATGCCGCCACACACCTCCTTGATGTGCACGCACTCAGCGTGAATTACCCCGGTGCTTCCGCGCCGGCGGTCGACGCCGTCGGCTTTACGCTGGCGGCCGGTGAAACGCTGGCCATCGTCGGCGGCTCGGGGTCGGGCAAGAGCGTGACCGCCAGGGCGCTGATGCGGCTCGATCCGGATGCACGCTGCAGCGGCCGGGTCCTGTTCGCCGGCGACGACGTGCTGGCGATGTCGCGGCGGCAATTGCGCGGGCTGCGCGGCGCCGGGATCGGCATGGTGTTCCAGGAGCCGCTGTCGGCGCTGAACCCGGTGATGAGCGTCGCCGCGCAGCTCGGCGAAGCGCTGGCGCTGCATCGCGGTCTGGGCGGCCGTGCGGCGCAGGCCGAGATGGCCGCGCTGCTGCAGCGTGTCGGGCTCGACGAAACGATGCTGGCACGCTTCCCGCACCAGCTCTCCGGCGGCCAGCGGCAGCGGGTGCTGATCGCGATCGCGCTGGCCGGCACCCCCAGGCTGCTGGTCGCCGACGAGCCGACGACGGCGCTCGACGCCCACCTGCGCCGCCAGGTGCTCGCGCTGCTCAAGTCACTGGCGACCGAATCGGGCATGGGCCTGCTGCTGATCTCGCACGACTTGCCGCTGGTGCGCGATTTCGCCGACCGCGTCGCGGTGATGCACGAAGGCCGCATCGTCGAGATGGCGGAAACGGAGCGACTGTTTGCCGCGCCGGCACACCCGTACACGAAGGCCCTGCTGGCGGCGCGCAGCGTCCGGCTGGCGCGGCCGATCGCCGATGACGCAAGGCCGCTGCTGCGCGCCACCGGCCTGCATTGCCGTTACCGCCGTTCGCGCGGCTGGCTGCGTCGTCCGGAACACGTCGATGCGCTGTCGTCGGTCGATTTCTCGCTGGCGCGCGGCGAGACGCTCGGCGTCGTCGGCGCGTCCGGCTCGGGCAAGACCACGCTGGGACTGGCGCTGCTGCGTCTGGTGCGTGAAGCCCGCGGCAGCATCGCATTCCACCTCGGCGACGACGTGCTGCCGCTCGATGCGCTCTCGGGCAGCGCGCTGCGCCGGGCGCGGCGGCATCTGCAGGTCGTGCTGCAGGATCCCTTCGCGTCGCTGTCGCCGCGGCTCACCGTCGGCGAGATCGTCGGCGAGGGTCTGAAGGTCCATCAGCCCGATCTCGACCCGCTCGAGCGGCGGCGACAGGTGATCGCGGCGCTGGCCGAGGTCGGCCTTACGGCCGACGTGGCCGACCGCTATCCGCATGCGTTTTCGGGCGGACAGCGGCAGCGGATCGCCATCGCCCGGGCGCTGATCGTCTCGCCGGACGTGCTGGTGCTCGACGAGCCAACGTCGGCGCTCGACGCGCATATCGCCGTGCAGGTGCTGACGCTGCTGGCCGAGCTGCAGCATCGCCGCGGCATCGGCTACGTGCTGATCACGCACGATCTTGCCGTCGTCCGCGCGCTGGCGCACCGGGTCATGGTGCTGCACGCGGGCGAGGTCGTCGAGCAGGGCGCGGTCGATGCAGTGTTCGCGGCGCCGTCGAATCCTTACACCAGATCGCTGATTTCGGCCGCAGCACTGCCCTGAGTACGTGCGCCGTCAACGGTGTGTCATCAGGGGCAGACACTGCCGATTACACCTATAAGTATTCGGTAATATTTGTTCTAATATGCGGCCCATCAATATAACCATAACAATGGTAGGGATATTGAAATGCGTCGCAACGAACCGGTGACAGGGCGGGAAATCAAGGTCGACCCGCATCGCCCGCTTGTCAGTAAAACCGATCTGAAGGGCAGGATCACCTACGCAAATCCAGCATTTACTGACATCTGCGGTTTCAGCCGGGACGAACTGCTCGGCAGCCCGCACAATCTGGTCCGCCATCCGGACATGCCGCCGGCGGCCTTTGCCGACCTGTGGCAAACCTTGCAGGCAGACCTGCCGTGGCGGGGCATCGTCAAGAACCGCGCCAGGAACGGCGACCACTACTGGGTCGAAGCCTTCGTTACGCCGCTTTTGAGCAACGGCGAAAAAACCGGCTACATGTCGGTACGCAATGCGCCGAGTGAAGCGCAGATCCGCGATGCCGAGGCGCTTTACGGCGCGGTGAACCAGCGGCAGGCGTCGCTGCCGCCAACGCGCTGGCCGAGCACGCTGGCACTGCAGTGGCGGCTGGCGCTGGTGCTTGCCGTGCTGCTGGCGCTGTCCGGTGCGGCGCTGTGGGTCGAGCCGCTTTACTGCCTGATCGTTGCGACTGGCGTTGCCGCCGCCGGCTGGGTGTGGCTGCGGGCGAGCTGGCAGGCGCCGCTGGCGGCCGCCAGCGCGGCGATCGGGCAGATGGCCGAAGGCAACTTCCGCTTCGAGACCCGTACCGGTGCGCCGCACGAATGCGCGCGCCTGCTGCTGCAGATCGAGGCGATGCGGATCAGCCTGCGTGCGGTGATCGCCGACGTCGTTTCGGCGGCCGACACCGTGGGCGAGCGTGCCGGCAAGGTCGCCGGCGATACGGCGTCGATGAGCGAACGCGCGCATTCGCAGTCCGACGGCGTGGCCGGTGTGGCCGCGGCGCTCGAGCAACTGACCGTTTCGGTCGACGAAATCCACGACTCGACGCGGCAGAGCGCGGCCCATGCCGATCGGGCCGGCGAACTGGCCAGGCGCGGCAGCGGGGAGATGCGTGCAGCGCAGCAGGCGACGCAACAGGTTGTCGCCGTCGTCGACACGGCGCGCGAGACGCTGGGGGCGCTGTCCGATGCCGTTCATAATATCGACACCGTGACACGGACGATCCGCGAGATTGCCGACCAGACCAATCTGCTGGCGCTCAACGCGGCGATCGAGGCCGCGCGTGCCGGCGAGCAGGGACGCGGCTTTGCCGTCGTCGCCGACGAAGTCCGCAAGCTCGCCGAACGGACCAGCCAGAGCACCGCTGACATCAGCGCAACGATTGCCACCATCGCCGAGCGCTCCGGTCTGGCGCAGGCGAGCATGGGGCAGGCGGTCGATGCGGTGCGGCAGGGTACGGCGATGATCGACGACTGCGAGCGGACGCTGCAGCAGATCTGTGACGCGAGCGGCGGCGTCGAGCGGTCGGCGCACGAGATTGACGGCATGCTCCGGCAGCAATCGCAGGCGGCCACCGAGGTCGCGGCGCGGATGGAAAAAATCAGCGCACTGACCGAGCAGAACGGTGCGGCGAATGCCGGCATCAGCGATGCCGCAGCCGCACTGTCGACGGTGGCCAACGAGCTGCACGCGATGCTGCAGCAGTTCGAGAAATCGCGCTGACCGGCTAGGCGGTCGCGAGGGTCCTCGTGGCGGCGTGGAAGTGCGGCGGCAACAGCTCGAGCAGCCGCGCGCAGACGCCGGGCGCCATGTCGTGGCCCATGCCGTCGACCTCGACCAGCCGCGCATCCGGGATCTTGGCCGCGCAGTCGCGGCCGCACGCCGGCGGGATCAGCGGATCGTGGCTGCCGTGGATGATGAGGCTCGGCACCCGGATCGTTGCCAGCAGCGGGCTGCGGTCGGGCGCGGCGGCCACGGCAAACAGCTGGCGCAGCGCCCCGGCCGGGTGGACGGCGCGCGCCAGGCTGCGGTGCAGTCGTGCACGCTGCTGCTCGGGCGGCGTCGGGAAGCCGGGGCTCTGGATCACGGCGAAATTGCGCATCATCCATTCGATCATCGCGGCGCGGTTTTCCTCGGCGTAGGCATTGCGCGGCGGCCGGCGGATCAGCGCCGCCAGCGCGGCGCGGGTCGGCCCGGGCAGGCCCGCGGCACCGCTGGTGCTCATGATGCTTGCCAGGCTCAGCACACGCTGCGGCGCACGCGCGGCGACCAGCTGGGCGATCATGCCGCCCATCGACACGCCGGCGATGTGGGCCGTCTCCAGGCCGAGCGCGTCCATCAGCGCCAGCGTGTCGGTCGCCATGTCGTCGAGTGCGTAGGGCGCGCTGATCGCCAGCCCCATCCGGCGCTTGAGCAGGTTCCACGGCAGGCTGGGCGCGCCCAGATGGTCGAGCCAGCTCGACAGCCCGATGTCGCGGTTGTCGAAGCGGATCACCTGAAAGCCCGCGTCGGCAAGTCGCTGGCAGAACTCGTCGGGCCAGCCGATCAGCTGCATGCCCAGCCCCATGACGAGGACGATGGCCGGCGCGTCGGGGTCGCCGAAGCGTTCGTATTCGATCTGCAGTCCGTTGGCGCTGACTTGGGACATGGGTTCTCCGTGGGTTTGCGGTCTTCCTTCCACATCGGGGGTGTTCGGCGCGATTCAAGCCGTCATTCTGCCCGCTGTCGCCGGTAATAAAACACCCCGCGGCGCGGGGTGTGGCGAGGATGGCGCATCAGCGCGCGAACACGATCCTGCCGTCGACCGCGTCGACATGGACGACGTCCTTGGCACCGAACTCGCCGGCCAGAATGCGCTTGGCCAGCGGGTTCTCGATTTCGCTCTGGATCGCCCGTTTCAGCGGCCGCGCACCGTAGACCGGGTCGAAACCGGCCTCAGAAATCTGCGCCAAGGCTGCGTCGCTGACGTCGAGCCCGATCTCCAGCGCCGCCAGCCGGCCCTGGAGACGCTTGAGCTGGATCGCGGCGATGCCCCTGATCTGCTCGGCCGCCAGCGCGTGGAACACGACGATCTCGTCGATCCGGTTGACGAACTCGGGGCGGAAATGCGCCTTCACTTCGGCGAGCACGGCGATCTTGGTCAGCTGGTAATCCTCGCCGGCCATCATCTGGATCTGCTGGCTGCCGAGGTTGCTGGTCATCACGATCACCGTGTTCTTGAAATCGACCGTGCGGCCCTGGCCGTCGGTCAGCCGGCCGTCGTCGAGCACCTGCAGGAGCACGTTGAACACGTCCGGATGCGCCTTCTCGACCTCGTCGAGCAGGATCACGCTGTACGGTTTGCGCCGCACCGCCTCGGTCAGATAGCCGCCTTCGTCATAGCCGACGTAGCCCGGCGGCGCGCCGATCAACCGCGCGACGCTGTGCTTCTCCATGAACTCGGACATGTCGAGCCGGATGATGTGCTCGTCGGTGTCGAACAGGAACTCGGCGAGCGCCTTGGTTAGCTCGGTCTTGCCGACGCCGGTCGGACCCAGGAACAGGAAGGAACCGTAAGGCCGGTTCGGATCGGCAAGGCCCGAGCGCGAGCGGCGGATCGCGTCCGACACGACGGTGATCGCCTCGTCCTGACCGACGACGCGCTTGTGCAGTGCGTCTTCCATGTTCAGCAGCTTTTCGCGCTCGCCCGACATCATCTTGCTGACCGGAATCCCGGTGGCGCGCGACACCACTTCGGCGATTTCCTCGGCGCCGACCTGCGTTCTCAACAGCCGGGGCGGCTTGTCCTGGCCCTCGGCGGCTTCGGCCGCCTTGAGCTTGGCTTCCAGCTCGGGCAGCTTGCCGTACTGCAGCTCGGAGGCCTTGTCCCACTCGCCACGACGCTGGGCCGCGTCCATCGCGTTGCGCACCTGTTCGATCTCTTCCTTGATCGACTGCGAGCCAAGCACGGCGGCTTTTTCGGCCTTCCAGATTTCCTCCAGATCCGAATACTCTTTTTCCAGCGTGCCGATCTCTTCCTCGATCAGGCCGAGGCGGCGTTGCGACGCTTCGTCCTTCTCGCGCTTGACCGCCTCGCGCTCGATCTTGAGCTGGATGATCCGGCGCTCGAGCTTGTCCATCGATTCGGGCTTGGAGTCGATCTCCATCTTGATCTTGGCCGCGGCCTCGTCGATCAGGTCGATCGCCTTGTCGGGCAGGAAGCGGTCGGTGATGTAGCGGTGCGAGAGCTCGGCCGCGGCGACGATGGCCGGGTCGGTGATGTCGACACCGTGATGGATCTCGTACTTCTCCTGCAGCCCGCGCAGGATGGCGATCGTCGCCTCGACGCTCGGCTCGTCGACCAGCACCTTCTGGAAGCGGCGCTCGAGCGCGGCGTCCTTCTCGATGTAACGCCGGTACTCGTCGAGCGTGGTCGCGCCAAGGCAGTGCAGCTCGCCGCGCGACAGCGCGGGTTTCAGCATGTTGCCGGCGTCCATCGCGCCTTCGGCCTTGCCGGCGCCGACCATGGTGTGGATTTCGTCGATGAAGATGATGGTGTTGCCTTCATCCTTGGCGATGTCGTTCAGCACCGCCTTCAGCCGTTCCTCGAACTCGCCGCGATACTTGGCGCCGGCGAGCAGGGCGGCCAGATCGAGCACCAAGAGCCGCTTGTGCTTGAGCGACTCGGGTACTTCGCCGTTGACGATGCGCTGCGCCAGACCTTCGACGATGGCGGTCTTGCCGACGCCCGGCTCGCCGATCAGCACCGGGTTGTTCTTGGTGCGGCGTTGTAGGACCTGGATGGCGCGGCGGATTTCGTCGTCGCGGCCGATCACCGGGTCGAGCTTGCCGGCGCGGGCGCGCTCGGTCAGGTCGATCGTGTACTTGGACAGCGCCTCACGCTGTTCCTCGGCATTGGCGTCGTTGACGCTGGCACCGCCGCGCACGGCGTCGATCGCCGCAGCAATCGCATCGCGGCCACCGCCGTTTGCTTTTAGCAGCTGGCCGGCCTCGCCCTTGTCGTCGCACAGCGCGAGCAGGAACAGCTCGGACGAGATGAAAGCGTCGCCGCGCTTGATCGCGGCCTTGTCGGTCAGGTTCAGCAGGTTGGCCAGATCGCGCGAGACGTTGATCTCGCCGCCATTGCCTTCGACCCTGGCCTGACGTTCGAGCGCGGTGTTCACTGCGCTTTTCAGCGGCGGCACGTTGACGCCGGCGCGCGACAGCAGCGCGGCGGTGCCCGAGTCGCTGTCGTTCAGCAGCGCGGCGAACAGGTGGACCGGTTCGATGAAGCCGGCGTCATGGCCGAGCGCCAGGCTCTGTGCGTCGGCCAGCGCGGCCTGGAACTTGGTGGTGAGTTTGTCGATCCGCATGGTTTCTCCTCGCAGGCAGAAGTTCTGTATGCATGCTAGATGGAGCAGGCCCCTCGCATTTCAAGCGGAAAAACCACCGGCCCGGCAGGGGGATCAACCGGCGCGCCGGGCCTCGCCGGCGCCGGTCACGCCGGCGGCCGCGGCACCCTCCGGCAGCGGATCGTCGATCCGTGCAAACAGCAGTGCCGGTGCGGCGATGACGACGCCGATGCACAGATAGGTGTGCAGGAATACCGTGTGCAGCTGCGGCGAGCCGGTGGCGAAGTGGCCGCCGAACGCGGCCAGCAGCAGGCCGACCAGCGCGGCACCGAGGCTCATCGTCAGTTGCATGATCATCGACATCAGCCCGTTGCCGCTGCCGGCCAGGCCGTTGTCGAGGTCCTTGAGCATATAGGTGTTCATCGCCGAGAAACGCGTGGCGTTGAGCCCGCCCTGAACGGCCATCAGCAAGGCCATCGGCCAGTACAGCCCGGCCAGCCCGCACAGGCCGATGCCGACGATGGTCAGGCCGAGTGCTGCCGTGGTGGCGCTCAGCACGCGACGGTATCCGAAGCGCCGGACGGTACCGACGACGACGCGCTTCATCGACATCGACCCGATCACGGTCGGAATCGACATCAGCCCGGCGTGCAGCGGGCTGAAGCCGAGGCCCATCTGCAGGAACAGCGGCGTCAGCAGCGGCAGTGCGCCGGTACCTATGCGGCCGAAGAAGCTGCCGAACGCCCCCATCCGGAAGCTCGGCACCGAGAACAGCCGGGGGCTGAATAGTGGCGTGGCATGGCGCTGCGCGTGTTGCCAGTACAGCGCCAATGCCAGCGCGGCGGCGGACAGCATCGGCACGACCGCGTCCATGCCCAGGTGCAGCTCGCCGGCGCCTTCGAGCGACAGCGTCAGCATCGCCATCACGACCGCGGCAAGGACGAAGCCGGTGACATCGAAATCCGGGTTGTGATCGAGCTTGAAGTTGGGCATCAGCCGCGCCGTGGCGATGATGCCGAGCAGACCGATCGGCAGGTTGATCAGGAAGATCCAGTGCCACGACGCGTACTCGACCAGAAAGCCGCCGAGCGTCGGTCCGACCAAAGGGCCGATCAGGCCGGGCAGCGTGACGAAGTTCATCGCCGCCATGAAGTCCTTGCGCGGCACGGCTTTGAACACGGTCAGGCGTCCGACCGGCACCATCATCGCGCCGCCGGCGCCCTGCAGCATGCGGGCGACAACCAGCGCGCCGAGGTCCGGTGCAAGCGCACAGGCGAGCGAGCCGGTGGTGAACAGCGCAATCGCGGTGATGAAGATGCGGCGAACGCCGAAGCGGTCGGCCAGCCAGCCGCTGGCCGGCAGCAGCACGGCGACGGTCAGCACGTAGGCGATCGCGACCGACTGCATCCGCAACGGATTTTCGCCAAGGCTGTGCGCCATCGACGGCAACGCGGTGTTGACGATGGTGGCGTCCAGCGTCTCCATGAAAAAGCCGATCGCCACCAGCCACAACAGCCAGCGGGTCGAACCCGCATTGTTTTCGGTCTGCATCCCGCAACACCTTGCCAAAGCCTTGCCGGCTCCGGATCACGTAATCCAATTACGCAATGCTAGGCGTGTGGTACGCAGAATTCCGTAATCTTATTACGTTGTTTTAATCAACTATCTGGCATGTCGGCCATCTGGCCGCCGGTGTGCTTCGAACCGGCACTGACCACCCGGTTGCGTCCAAGGCGCTTGGCTTCGTAGAGCGCCTGGTCGGCGCGTTCGAGGAACTGCGACAGCGGTTCGTCGGCCAGCGTCGCCACGCCGAAGCTCGCGGTCAGCGGCCGACCGGTCGGCCAGTCGGCCGCTTCGATCGACTGGCGCAGCGACTCGGCCAACTGGCCGGCGTGCTCGAGGCTGGTGCCAGGGCAGAAAATGACGAACTCCTCGCCGCCCCAGCGCACCAGGTAGTCACGCAGGCGGATGCGCTTGCGGAGCAGGGCGGTGAAGTGCTGCAGTACCTGGTCGCCGACGGCATGACCATGCTCGTCGTTGACCCGCTTGAAATGGTCGATGTCGCAGAACAGCGCGGCAAACGACTGCTTGCTGATCTGGCTCATCGCCGCCTCGTCAAGCAGTGCGTCGCGCACGCCCGCACGGTTGAGCGCGCCGGTCAGCGGGTCGTGCTTGGCGAGTTCGCCGATCTTGGCGTTTTCGATCATCAGCGTGGCGTTCAGCGCGCTGAGTTCCTGCTCGCGTTCGCGGCTGTGCGCCAGCGTGCGACGCATGCCGATCTGCCCGCGCAGCAGGTAGGCGAGTGCGGCGCCGACCCACAGCGCGATGATGAATAGCGCCATCTCGCCGGTGCTGACCCATTTGCCGCGGAATTCGACATAGTCGATGGTGATGCTGCGCAGTGCGTTTTCGCGCACGCCGGCGGTGTCGATCATGATGACCGGCACATTGTCCATTTCGACCGCAGCGCGCTCGACCGGGATCTTGTGGTTGACCAGCCACCACGAGGCGACGTTGAAAGCGCGCAGCGGCACCTGGATCTCGCGACCGTCGTCGCGCGGATCGAACTGCAGTTCGTTGAGCCGCCAGCTCAGCGAATCGTCGGCACTGGCGTCCCGGGGGTCGAAATTGCGCACGAAGATGCGCAGCCGGGGATTGCCGCTGCCGGCGCTGCGCAGCTTGAACGCAATGTGCTGAAAGCGCGACAGGTCGACGCCGTGCTGCGGCTTTTCGCTGAGCCAGATTGCCAGTTCGCAGAACGGCCACTCGTACTGGTCGCGCAGCGTACAGCCGAACACGATGCGCTTGTCCTGCACCGCCAGCGTCGCTACCGATGCGCCGCCGCTCTCGCGGTCGTCGACGATCTGCAGCCGGTACGGACTCTCGCCGTCGATGCGCAGCACCCGGTCCAGCCCGAAGTACTGCCAGAGCAGCAGGCCGATGCTGATGACCAGCAGGGCAACGATGGCGGGGCGCAGGATTCGGTGCGGGTCGGACTGAGGCATGCTTTCAATGTCGATAAATTAGTGTTTGCTAATTAGAACGCTTTTCCGGTCGCGAGCACAAACGATCCGGGCGGTTTACTCGCGCAACTACATGGTTTTCCGGCTTTGCAGGTAATCATGCATTCCGGATTGCCAAATTTTTATGAAATCGGATTGTAAATCAATGCGTTGTTATCTTTAAATATATTGTCGTATTGGGTAATGAATACGCCGGCTGGCGCTTATGTAAGCGCTTGCCGGCCACTACGTCATCATTACCAATGCCAAGCCACGGTGCGCATCGTACATTCCGCGCTTATCAAATCGCCGACGTCATATACCCATGCTGCTTCATCCCGCCCTGACCCTGCAGCGTACCCCGGCGAACCGCCGGCGCATGCTGCGCGCGGCGATTGCCGTCGGTCTGCCGCTGGCGGTCGCGCTGTTGCGGGGCGAGTTCCTGCCGGCGGTCTATGGCGCGGTCGCGGGTTTCTACACGCTGTTCGTCGACAGCGGCGGCGATACCGGCGAGCGGCTGGCGGCGATCCTCTACATGACGGTCGGCATGCTGCTGGCCGGCATCGCCGGTGTCGTCGGTCATCTGGTTCCGGGGGCGTCGCTGCTGCTGCTGATCGGCTTTACCGCCGTTGCCGGCTGGCTGCAGGGTGCCGGCAGCGCGGTCGAGTTCATCGGCAAGTACTGGCTGATCGCCTTCCTGTTCGGCGACAGCGCGCCGGACCTGCCGCCGCTGTGCGGCACCTACCTGATCGTCGGCGGGCTGGCGGGGATGCTGGCGGTGCTGATCGACCTGGCGATCGCCCGCAAGCCCGAGCCGCAGAGCGCGCCGATGCTGCGCGATGCGGCCCGGCACCTTCTGCGCCGGCGCCACACCAACGGCGCGTTCACGATCTACTTCATGGTGCTGGTCGTCGCCGGCTACGTGGTCGGCCACTGGCTCGGGCTGGCGCGCGCCTACTGGGTGCCGCTGACGATCGTCATCGTCACCGTCTACGATCCGCGCCACAGCATCCACAAGCTGATCCAGCGTCTGGCCGGTTCGCTGATCGGCGCCGTGCTCGGCGCGCTGATCGTGCATTTCGTCCGCGCCGAGTGGGCGCTGGCGCTGTGCGTGACCGCGATGGCGGTCTGGCTGCCGGCGGCACAGGCGCGCAATTACTGGGTTGCGGTGATTCCGATCACCGCGCTGGTGATGGTCCTGCTCGACTTCGGCATCCTGCGCGGCAGCATGTCGGCGACCGATTTCGCGCTGGCGCGGATGGCCGACACCGTGGTCGGCTGCCTGATCTGCGGGCTGGGGGCGGCGATCTACCTGCGCCTGCTGCCGCGGATCGAGGCTGCGCAAAAGCGGCGCCGCTAGCCGGCGGCCATCGTGGATGGTCAAATTGATTGACGTTGTTTCGTCCGGATGTCAATGGTTGCGAGACGCAGCCATGACGCCGAGCAAATTTCATGCGGCCGGCGTAACAAGTACCGCCACCGGTTGCAGGCGATGAACTACATTTGCGGCATCGACATCGGGCGCAAGCGCCTGTGCCGCCTGCGCTCATGACAGGGGCAAGCGCGCAGGGCGCCACCGTATCTCAAGCAGCAGTCCGGGCTCCGCGCCCATAAGAGGAATCGACATATGCAGACATTCTTTATTGCGCCGACGCGCCAGAACGTGGGCCTGACTTCGGTTTCGCTCGGCGTGGTCCGGGCGCTGCAGCGCCAGGGCCTCAAGGTCGGTTTCGTCAAGCCCGTCTCGCAGGACCATCACGAGATCGAGCGTTCGACGCACTTCGCCCGCGAGATCTGCCAGATCGACTCGCCGAACGGGCTGTCGACCGGCCAGGTGATCGCCCGCGTCGCGGCAGGGCAGAACGACGATCTGCTCGAGGACATCGTCAGCCTGTGCATCGGCGCGTCGCACGGCGCCGACGTGCTGGTGGTCGAAGGTCTGCACGTCGACCCCAACAACGCATTCACCGCCGGCCTGAACGCCGACGTCGCCCGCGCGATGCAGGCCGAAACCGTACTGGTCGCCAATGCCGGTGCGCCGGGCGCGGTCAACGAGGTCAAGGTGCTGGCCGCCCAGCTCCGGCATGAAGGATTGAACGTCGCCGGGGTGATCTTCAACAAGGCGCCGGCGACGTTCGATGCCGCCGCGCAGCCGGCCATCGACGGCATCCCGGTCTGGGGCGTCATCCGTTATGACGCACAGCTGCTCGCGCCGCGCACGCTCGACGTCGCACGCCATCTGAACGCACAGGTGCTGATCGAAGGCGAAATCAGCAAGCGCCGCGTGCTGGAAACCGTGGTCGCAGCCCGTTCGGTCACCGAAGTCGTCGAGCGGCTCAAGCCGGGCGCGCTCGTCGTCAGCGCCGGCGACCGCGACGACATCATGCTCGCGACCGCGCTGGCGGCGAAGAACGGCGTCCAGCTCGCAGGGCTCTTGCTGACGCACTCGAGCATGCCCGACCCGCGCATTCGCGAATTCTCGGCGATGGCGCTCAACAGCGGCATTCCGGTGCTGCAGACCGACACCGACAGCTACGGCACCGCGGCGCGCATCGCTCAGGTGCCGCAGGCCGTCGCGGCCGACGACATCGAACGGATGAACGCGGTGCTCGATGCCGTCGCCGAACAGCTGGCGGCCGAATCGCTCGCCGCCGGCGTCAGGGTGCCGGCATCGGGGCGGATGTCGCCGCCGGCATTCCGCTACCAGCTGATCAGCAAGGCGCGCGCGGCGAAGAAGCGCATCGTGCTGCCGGAAGGCGACGAGCCGCGCACGATCAAGGCGGCGGTGATCTGCGAGGAGAAGGGCATCGCCAGCTGCGTGCTGCTCGGCAAGCGTGCGACGATCGAGTCGATTGCCGCCGCCCAGGGCGTGACGCTGCCGGCATCGCTGGAAATCCTCGACCCGGATCTGGTCCGTCAGGAATACGTTGCACCGATGGTCGAGCTGCGCAAGAGCAAGGGCCTGACCGAAGGCCAGGCGCTCGAGCAACTGGCCGATACCGTCGTGCTCGGCACGATGATGCTGGCGGTCGACAAGGTCGACGGTCTGGTTTCGGGCGCCGTGCACACGACGGCCAGTACCGTGCGTCCGGCGCTGCAACTGATCAAGACCGCACCGGGCTCGTCGATCGTCTCGTCGGTGTTCTTCATGCTGATGCCGGACCAGGTGCTGGTCTACGGTGACTGCGCGATCAACCCGAACCCGACCGCCGAACAACTGGCCGAAATCGCCAAGCAGAGCGCCGACAGCGCGCAGGCGTTCGGCGTCGACCCGAAGGTGGCGATGATCAGCTACAGCACCGGCAAGTCCGGCGCCGGCGCCGATGTCGACAAGGTGCGTGCCGCGGCCGAGCTGGCGCGCGAGAAGTACCCGCAACTGGTGCTCGATGGTCCGTTGCAGTATGACGCCGCATCGGTCGCCGATGTCGCCGCGCAGAAGGCACCGGGCAGCAAGGTGGCCGGCAAGGCCACCGTGTTCGTGTTCCCGGACCTCAACACCGGCAACACGACGTACAAGGCGGTGCAGCGCAGCGCCCACGTCGTCAGCGTCGGCCCGATGCTGCAGGGCTTGCGCAAGCCGGTGAACGACCTGTCGCGCGGTGCGCTGGTCGACGACATCGTGTTCACGATCGCGCTGACCGCGATCCAGGCCGCCCAGATGGACGAACAGCGTTAAGCCGCTCGGCGATCTGCCAGAGAACGCCGGCTCGTGCCGGCGTTTTTTTTGTCGCCGCGAATACCGGGCCGGCTGCACGTTCGAAGCCAATTTGCGCCGGACGGTGATTGTGCCCGAAGCGGATCGTCATGATCGCGTGGTAGAATCCCCGGTTTACCCAAACCCTCGCAGCATTCCATGACACGCGCCCTTCGCAATATCGCCATCATCGCCCACGTCGACCACGGCAAAACCACCCTGGTCGACCAACTCCTGCGCCAATCCGGCACCTTCCGCGACAACCAGCAGGTTGACGAGCGCGTGATGGACTCGAACGATCTTGAAAAGGAACGTGGCATCACGATTCTGGCCAAGAACACCGCCATCGACTACGAAGGCACCCACATCAACATCGTCGACACCCCGGGGCACGCCGACTTCGGCGGTGAAGTCGAGCGCGTGCTCGGCATGGTCGACGGCGTGCTGCTGCTGGTCGACTCGGTTGAAGGCCCGATGCCGCAGACCCGCTTCGTCACCAAGAAGGCGCTGGCGCTGGGTCTGAAGCCGATCGTCGTGATCAACAAGGTCGACCGTCCGGGCGCGCGTCCGGACTGGGTCGTCGACCAGACGTTCGACCTGTTCGACAAGCTGGGCGCAACCGACGAACAGCTCGACTTCCCGATCATCTACGCGTCGGGCCTGAACGGCTTCGCCAAGCTCGACCTAGCCGAAGAATCGGACAATATGCGTCCGCTGTTCGAAGTGGTGCTCAAGCACGTGCCGACGCCGCCGGGCGATCCGGATGCGCCGCTGCAAATGCAGCTGTCGGCACTGGACTACTCGACCTATACCGGCCGTCTTGGCGTCGGCAAGGTCATCAACGGCCGCATCAAGCCGGGCCAGCAAGTCGTCGTCATGAACCATGACGAGCAGGTGGCCACCGGCCGTATCAACCAGGTGCTCGGTTACAAGGGGCTGGATCGCGTGCCGGTCGAAGGCGCCGAAGCCGGTGACATCATCATCATCTCGGGTCTGGACGACATCGGTATCGGTGTCACGATCTGCGACAAGGATAACCCGATCGGCCTGCCGGTCCTCGGCGTGGACGAACCGACGCTGAACATGGACTTCATGGTCAACACCTCGCCGCTGGCAGGTACCGAAGGCAAGTTCGTCACCAGCCGCCAGATCCGCGACCGCCTGACCAAGGAACTGCTGACCAACGTCGCGCTGCGCGTCGAAGACACGGCCGATGCCGACATCTTCCGCGTTTCGGGCCGCGGCGAGCTGCACCTGACGATCCTGCTGGAAAACATGCGCCGTGAAGGCTTCGAAATGGCCGTGGCCAAGCCGCGCGTCGTTTACAAGGACATCGACGGCCAGAAGTGCGAGCCGTACGAAAACCTGACCATCGACCTGGAAGACGAACACCAGGGCGGCATCATGGAAGAAATCGGCCGTCGCCGTGGCGAGCTGACCAATATGGAATCCGACGGCCAGGGTCGTACCCGCCTCGAATACCATATCCCGGCACGTGGCCTGATCGGCTTCCAGTCGGACTTCATGACCATGACCCGCGGCACCGGCCTGATGAGCCACGTGTTCGACGACTACGCACCGGTGAAGCCGGACATGCCGGGTCGCCACAACGGCGTGCTGATCTCGCAGGACAACGGCGAAGCCGTGGCCTACGCGCTGTGGAAGCTGGAGGACCGCGGCCGCATGTTCGTGTCGCCGGGCGACAAGCTGTACGAAGGCATGATCATCGGTATCCACAGCCGCGACAACGATCTGGTCGTGAACCCGATCAAGGGCAAGCAGCTGACCAACGTCCGCGCTTCGGGCACCGACGAAGCCGTTCGCCTGACCACCCCGATCAAGCTGTCGCTGGAATCGGCGGTCGAGTTCATCGACGACGACGAACTGGTCGAAATCACCCCGAAGTCGATTCGTATCCGCAAGCGCCACCTGCAGGAACACGAACGCCGCCGTGCGGCCAAGTCGGAAGGCTGATTCGGCCTTGCCCGAAGAGAACGGAGCCCGAGCGGCTCCGTTTTTTTTTGTCCGTCTGTCGCATCCATCACGACGTCTGCCGCCGGCCGCTTGTTCCTTGCAAGGCTGAACCTTATCGTTTTCGGCGACCGGTCTTGAGGCCGGCAATCACACAAGGCGCCGGACGCCGGGGAGGCAGAGAGATGAAGACGATGCATGGTGCGGCGTTTGCCGTGCTTCTGGGCTTGAGCGTGCTCGGCCACGCCGCCTGTCGCGGTGACTGGGCCGAGGGCAATACCTATACCGCGGGCGATACCGTGGTCTACAGCGGCACGGTGTATACCGCGCGCAGCACGCACACGGCCTATGTCGGCACCGGCTGGAATCCGGCCGCGACGCCGACCTTGTGGTCGGTCGGCGGGACTTGCGGCGCAACACCGACTCCGACACCCTCGCCAACGCCAACGCCAACGCCAACGCCAACGCCAACGCCAACGCCAACGCCAACGCCAACGCCAGTACCATCGCCGACTCCGACTCCGACTCCGACTCCGACTCCGACTCCGGCTCCGGCTCCGGCTCCGGCTCCGGCTCCGGCTCCGGCTCCGGCTCCGGACGTATGGGTGTTGCAGAACACCTTCGAGAACGGTGCGATCGGCCTGTACGGCGCATCGGCGTTCCAGTCCGACTGGGGCATTGCACCGGGCGAATCGACCGGCGTTGCCGCAGGGCGGCTGTCCATCGTCGGCGATCCGGACAACCAGGCCAACAAGGTGCTGCGCGTCACCTACAAGGCCGGCCAGATCGGCGGCAATTCGGCGATGACCTTCGATGCACCGCTCGGCGGCAGTTACGGTCAGCTGTGGCTGCAGTACAAGCTGCGCTTCGACAACGCTTTCACCTGGGTCAAGGGCGGCAAGCTGCCGGGGCTCGGCGGCGGCGATACTCCGACCGGCTGCATCGCCAACGGTACGTTCGACGGCTTCACCACCCGGCTGATGTGGCGCGAGAACGGCGTCGGCTTCAGCTACCAGTACTACCCGGGCAAGAAGGACGAGTGCGGCGACTATTACGCGGTGGCGACCCGGTTCAAGCCCGGTGTCTGGTACACGCTGACGCAGCAGGTCGTGCTGGGGGATGCGGGCCAGGCCAACGGCCAGTTCCGCCAGTGGATTGACGGCAAGCTGGTGCTGCAGCAAAGCGGGCTGTTGCTGCGCAACGGTGCTGCGGTCGGCGTATCGGCGATCAAGATGGATACCTTCTTCGGCGGATCGAGCACCGACTGGGCGCCGGCCAGCGACCAGTTCGCCTACTTCGACGACTTCCGCGTCTCGACCGCCAGTCCGCTGGCGCTGGTCGATACGCTGAAAACGCCGCCGCCGTACAACGATCCACTCAATGGCTACAGCCAGTGGCAGACCGGCAAGAGTTACGCGCAGAACAGCCTGGTGTTCCGGATCGACGGCAGCGGTGTCTACCGCTACTACAAGGCTCGCGGTTATGTGGCCGCCAATGTCGATCCGCTCGCCAGCAGCCTGCTCGATGCCTACTTCCAGGTGTACTCGCCGGTGCGGCTCGACAATGGCCAGAAATGGATCGAGCTGACCGAACCGTGGCTCTGACCCGGTACCAAGAACAACAAACCCGCCACCGGCGGGTTTGTTGTTCTGGCTAGCGCGTAGAGCCGCAAACAAAACTCGGCTAGGCGATGCTGGCAGGGCGGACGAAGCGTCCCGACTTCCTGCAGTCGCAACAGGACATGGAAGTACGGCAAGCGAGTACAACGCCGCCAGCAGGGTTTTGCTGGCGGCGCTCAGCCGCGGTGCACGGCCAGCGGCCCGTTGGCCTGGCACACCGGCATCAGCTGGATGTTGTTGATGTTGACGTGTGCCGGCCGGCTGGCGGCCCAGTAGACGGTGTCGGCAATGTCGTCGGCCGTGAGCGGCTGGACGTTCTGGTACACCGCGCCGGCCTTGGTATCGTCGCCGTGGAAGCGCACATTCGAGAATTCGGTGCCGCCGGCCAGCCCGGGTTCGATATTGGTCACGCGCACCGGCGTACCGATCAGGTCAGCGCGCAGGTTGTAGCTGAGCTGGTGGACGAAGGCCTTGGTCGCGCCGTAGACGTTGCCACCCGGGTAGGGCCACTCGCCGGCGGTCGAACCGATGCTGATGACATGGCCGCGGCCGCGTTCGACCATGCCTGGCAGCAAGGCGCGCGTGCAGTAGACGAGACCGTTGATATTGGTGGCGATCATCCGCTCCCAATCGTCGAGGTCGGCGCGCTGTGCCGGCTCGAGCCCGAGCGCAAGCCCGGCGTTGTTGACGAGCACGTCGACTGCGCCGAAGCCGGCGGGCAGCGTGTCGAATGCGGCGGCGACCGCCGCACGGTCGGTGACGTCGAGCTGCAAGGGCAGCAGCGCCGGGCCGAGCTCGGCGGCGAGCGCCTCGAGTCTTTCGAGACGGCGGCCGGCAGCAACGACCTTGTGACCCTCGGCCACGAAGCGGCGGGCGATGGCCTGGCCGAATCCGGCACTGGCTCCGGTGACAACGACGATCATGGGTTTCTCCTGAAAAGCGGCTCCTTGGACAGGCTCCTAGCGTGCGCTGCGACGGCGATGTCGACAACAGACAATCGTGGGCATTTTCAAGCGGCGCAGTTGTGTTCGCTCGCCCGGGCGATGCCGGCACTTGCGTAGTACCATTCAGGTCACGCTACCAATACCACGACATCATGCCCGTACACGACGAAGCCGCGGCCAAGGTCCGGCTGGACAAATGGCTCTGGGCCGCCCGTTTCTACAAGACCCGCTCGCTGGCCACCGAGGCGATCGACGCCGGCCACGTGCACCTGAACGGCGACCGCGCCAAGCCGGCGCGAACCGTCAAGGCCGGTGACCGTCTGCGCGTGCTGACCGCACACGGCGAGTTCGACGTCGTCGTCGCGCAGCTGTCGGACCGCCGCGGTCCGGCCGAGGTGGCGCGGACGCTGTACGACGAAACGCCCGAGAGCGAGGCGAGAAGGGCGCAACAGTCGCTCGATCGCGCGCTGGTGCCGACGTTCGAACACCCGCTCTCCAAAGGCCGGCCGACCAAGAAGTGGCGGCGGCAGCTTCACGATTTCTCGCGCAAGCAGCAAGGATGATGCCCATGGATGCTGCGCCCGCGTCGATCTACCTGCTGTGCCGCAACGCCGCGTATGCCGGCAGCGTCATCCAGCAGCTGTCGCTCTTCGGGCTGGAGTGCCAGGCGTTTGCCCGCGCCAGCGCGCTGCTCGCCGCCATCCACGGCAAGGCGCCGTTGATGGTGCTGGTCGACGAGGCCGGTTGCGACGACATGGCGCTGCCGCAGGTCCTGCCGATGATTGCGCGCCTGCAGGATGTCCCGCTGGTCTATCTGTCGCTGCCGATGGCCGCGCAGGAGCAGATCGAACTCGCCCGGGCCGGCGCCACCGATTTCCTGCCCAAGCCGTTTGACAGCCACCGGCTGATCGACCAGATCGACCGGATGCTCGAGGCGCAGTCGCCGCAGCCGGCCAGGGTGCTGATCGTCGACGATTCGGAGATGCTGACGCACTGGGCGAGCAATGTGCTGACCATGGGCGGAATGCGCGTGCGCAGCGTCAAGAACCCGCTCAAGGTGCCGCAGCTCGTCGCGCTGGAAAAGCCCGAGCTGATCCTGCTCGACATGTACATGCCCGAATGTACCGGCGACGAGCTGGCACGGGTGCTGCGGCAGAACCCGGCGTTCGACGGCATCCCCATCGTCTTTTTGTCGAGCGAGACGCAACGCGGCCGCCAGCTGTCGGCAAGGCGGATGGGCGGCGACGATTTCCTGGTCAAGAACAACGATCCGGACGAGCTGATCGACATCGTCACGATGATGGTCGACCGTTACCGGCGACTGCGCGAGCTGATGAGCCGCGACAGCCTGACCCGGCTGCTCAACCATACCCACCTGATCGAGCGGCTGCTGCAGGAGGTCGCCCGCGCGCACGAGACCGTGCGCCCGCTGGCATTCGCGATGATCGACATCGACCATTTCAAGTCGGTCAACGACCGCTACGGCCATGCCGTCGGCGACCGGGTGATCAAGAGCCTGGCACGGCTGTTGCGGCAGGCTTTTCCCGGTGCGGATCTGGTCGGCCGCTACGGCGGCGAGGAGTTCTCGATCGTGTTTCCGGACACCTCGCTGCTGCGCGCCGCGCAACAGGTCGACGAGCTGCGGCAGCGCTTCGGCGATCTGTGCCAGACGAGCGGCAGCGGCGAGCCGTTGACGATTTCGTTCAGTGCCGGCGTTGCCCAGCTCGGCAACGGCATGCACGCCGAACAACTGATCGAATCCGCCGATGCCGCGCTCTACCAGGCCAAGGCGGCCGGCCGCAATCAGGTCGGTCTGGCGCGCTAGGACAACACGAGAGGAAGAACATGTCCGCACTGCACTACCGCATCCGCCCGGCCGACCTCGCCGGCCACTACTTCGACGTGACGCTGACGATTGCCGAGCCGGCGACCGACGGCCAGGTCGTCTGGCTGCCGGTGTGGATACCCGGCAGCTACCTGATCCGCGAGTTCGCCCGCAACATCACCGACATCGCCGCCCGCGCCGGCGGCAAGCCGGTCACGCTGAGCAAGCTCGACAAGCACCGCTGGCAGGCCGCGCCGGCCGCCGGGCCGCTGGTGATCGAGTATCGCGTCTACGCGTTCGACCTGTCGGTGCGCGGCGCCTGGCTCGACGATACGCGCGGCTTCTTCAACGGCACCAGTGTCTTTCTCGCCGCCGCCGGCCACGAGGGTCTGCCGTGCGAGGTCGAGATCGTCGCGCCGAAAGGAAACGCCGGCTGGCGCGTTGCGACAACGCTGCCGGCGGTCAAGCTCAAGGACGGCGGCTTCGGCCGCTACCGGGCGCGCAACTACGACGAGCTGATCGACCACCCGGTCGAGCTCGGCACCTTCGACGACGACAGCTTCAAGGCCTGCGGCGTCCCGCACGAGATCGTCATCGCCGGCCGGCACCGGACCGATTTCAAGCGGCTGAAGAAAGACCTGAAAAAGATCTGCGAGGCGCAGATCCGCCTGTTCGGCGAGCCGGCGCCGTTCGACCGCTACCTGTTCATGACGGTCGCGACCGGCGACGGCTACGGCGGGCTCGAGCACCGCGCATCGACGGCGCTGATCACCGCGCGCAACGATCTGCCGCTGGCGCACGAAACCGATCGCAAGACCGGCTACATCCAGTACCTCGGGCTGTGCAGCCACGAGTATTTCCACAGCTGGAACGTGAAGAGGATCAAGCCGGCCGCCTACGCGCCGTACCCGCTCGACCGCGAAGCGTACACGCGGCTGCTGTGGGCGTTCGAGGGCATCACCTCGTACTACGACGACCTGATGCTGCGGCGCGCCGGCATCATCACGCCGCAGCAATACCTCGACCTGCTGGCGCAGACGCTGACCGGCGTCGAACGCACGCCGGGGCGGCAGCGGCAGACGCTGGCCGACGCCAGCCTCGACGCCTGGGTCAAGTACTACCGGCAGGACGAAAACAGCCCGAACGCGCTGGTCAGCTACTACACCAAGGGCGCGCTGGCCGCGCTGTGCCTCGACCTGACCATCCGTCAGAAGACCGGTGGAGAAAAGAGCCTCGACGACGTGATGCGCGCGCTCTGGCAGCGCTTCGGCAAGGACTTCGACCGCGACGGCCGCGGCGTCGGCGAGGACGAGTGGGAGCGCGTTGCCGGCGAGGTGGCCGGGGTGGATCTCGCGGCCTTCTTCGAGATGGCGATCCGCTCGACCGCCGATCTGCCGGTCGCCGAGTTGCTGGCCGGTTTCGGTGTCGACGTGCAGCGCCGGGTGCCGCTCGGCGGCGGCGACAAGGGCGGCTGGCACGACGGCAAGCTGGTCCCCGGCGTGAGCATCGGTGCCCGCATCGGTGCCGATGCCGCCGGTGTCAAGCTTACCCAGGTCTTCGAGGGGGGCGCCGCGCATGCGGCCGGGCTGTCGGCCGGCGATGTGCTGATCGCGATCGACGGCATCCGGCTGGGCAGCCTGGACGGCGTGCTGGCCGGCTACCAACATGGCAGCAGGCTGCACGTGCATGCATTCCGCCGTGACGAACTGATCGAGCGGACGCTGCAGCTGAAGCCGGCCGCCGCCGATACCTGGGGGCTGAAGCTGCGCGACGACGCGGCCAATACCTTGTGCGCCGGCTGGATTCTGGATTGATTTAAGCTTCTGGTAAGTTACCATGCTGTCGTATAGATTGGTCTTGACGATTCGATATGGACGACAGCATGCGCTTGCCCCGATCCGGTCCCGGCGGGTTTTATGGCATCCGTGCCCGGATGCTGCTGGTTTTCCTGCTGCTCACACTGCTTGTGGCCGTTGCGGGCGGGGCCTACGCCTACGCGCTCAAGGCGGCGGCGGCCCGCGCCGAAACTGACGGTCGCCTGCGTGCCGCCGTCGCCGCCGCCGAGCAGTTGCTGCCCGCGGGGCCGATGCTGCGCGACGCGCTGACCGGTGCAGACATCGTTTCCGATCCGCAGCAATGGCAATCGGCCTTTTCGCGTTACTGCCGGTTGCTCGGACTGGGGTCGATCTCGGTCTACCTCTTTGAGGGCGACGCGCCGAAGCTCGCAGCTGGAGCCGTGATCGACGGCCAATCGCACGACCCCGGGCGTGACACGCTGCGGCAGGCGCTGACCGCGGCCCGGACGATCGAGCGGGAGGTCGCCGGCGAGCGCGTGCGGACGCTGCTGCAGCCTGGCCCTGCTGCCGGCAGCCGCTATGTGATCGCCGCGACCGAGGATGCCGCTGCATTCGATGCGGCACTGGTGCGGGCGCTGTGGCAGGCCATCTGGGTCGGCATGACCGTTTTCATGGTCGGCATGCTGATTTCCAGCCTGCTCGCGTGGCGGATCGCCAGACCGATCAGCGCAACGCTGGCCGCGGTACGGCGGATGCGCGAAGGCGATTACGGTGTCCGGCTGGGGCAGGAAGGGGGCGGCGAGCTGGGCGAACTGGCCCGCAACTTCAATGCGATGAGCGAGGCGGTGGCCGAGCGGGAACGGCTGATGCTGCGGCAGGCTTTCGAGGACAGGCTGACCGGCCTGCCGAACCGGACCAGGCTGCTCGAACTGATGCAGTCGGGCATGGCCAGCGACGATGCGCCGTTCGTGCTGCTGCTGCTCGACATCAACCAGTTCCGCTATGTCAACGACTACCTCGGCTATCCGGCCGGCGATGCGATGCTGGTCGCGCTGGCGCGTCGCCTGTCCGGGCTGATGCAGCAGCAGGGCGAACTGTGCGCGCGTCTGCCTGGCGACGAGTTCGCGCTGCTGTTCCCGCGCACCCGGATCGACGCGCTGCCGAGCCTGCTCGCCCGGCTCGACGCAGCCTTGCTCGATCCGGTGATGGTCGGCGGGCAGCGGCTGGACCTCGGCGTCGGCATCGGCGTCGCGGTCTACCCGGAACACGGCGAGACGGCCGAACTGCTGCTGCGCCATGCCGAAATGGCGATGTATCTGGCCAAGCGAGACCACACGGCCTATGCGATCTATTGTCCGGAAACGCAGGTGCAGCGGCGCAACCGGACGGTGCTGCTCGCCGACCTGCGCGAAGCGATCGAGGACGGACAGTTCCGCGTCCACTACCAGCCCAAGGCCAGGCTGGGCGACGGCAGCGTCGACAAGGCCGAAGCGCTGATCCGCTGGGCGCACCCGGAGCGCGGCTGGATCGCGCCGGACGAGTTCATCCCGTTCGCCGAACAGACCGGCCGGCTGCACGCGATCACGCACTGGGTTGTCAACGAAGTGGTCGGCCAGCTGGCACGCTGGCGCGAAGGCGGGCTGATGCTGTGCGTTTCGGTCAACGTCAGCACCGGCGACGTCGAGGACGACACCTTCGTGACCTTCATCGACAACACGCTGCAGCGACACGATGTGCCGCCCTCGCAACTGTGCCTCGAAATCACCGAAACCGGCATGATGCACCGGCCGCAGCAGTTGCTGCGCAACCTCGACCGGCTGCGCCAGCTCGGCGTGCTGCTGTCGATCGACGATTTCGGCAACGGTTACTCGTCGTTCGGCTATCTGGCGCAGATGCCGGTCCACGAGCTCAAGATCGACCGGACCTTCATCGAGCGGCTCGGCCACAATTTCGAGAATGTATCGATCGTGCGCTCGATCATCGAACTCGGCCACATCCTCGGGCTCGAGGTCGTCGCCGAGGGGGTCGAAACCGCGGCGATCTGGCAGGCGCTGGCGGTGATGGGCTGCGATGCCGCGCAAGGCTATCTGATCGCCAGGCCGATGCCGGCCGATGAACTGCGCCACTGGATGACGCTGGGATTCGAGCTGCCGTCCACGCCGCCGAACATGGCGCCGCTGCTGGCGTCGTGAGCACGATTGCCACGGCGCGAGCGGCGATGATCGTGCCGGCCGGATAGGTCTAGACGTCACAACCTGGTAATACACGCTGCCTAGAATCCGCTGCGATTTCCCCCTCTGGACCGCACAAGGACCGCAGTCATGAAACTCGTCAACCGTATCGCATTCGGTCTTGCCTGCGCACTGGCCGGCACCGCCTTCGCCGATACCACGCTCACCGTCTACACCGCGCTGGAAGCCGACCAGCTCAAGGCCTACCAGCAGAAGTTCGAGGAAGAGAACCCCGGCATCAAGCTCAAGTGGGTGCGCGATTCGACCGGCATCATCACCGCCAAGCTGCTGGCCGAAAAGGCCAATCCGCAGGCCGACGTGGTGATGGGCGTTGCCGCGTCGTCGCTGCTGGTGCTCGAGAAGGAAGGCATGCTGCAGGCGTACGCGCCCAAGGGCGTCGAGAAGCTGTCGAAGGCCTATGTCGATCCGGCCAGCCCGCCGTCGTGGGTCGGCATGGACGTGTGGGGGGCGGCGATCTGCTTCAACACCGTCGAAGCCGCCAAGCTGGGGCTGAAGAAGCCGGAAAGCTGGCGCGACCTGACCCGCCCCGAGTACAAGGGCAGGATCGTGATGCCGAACCCGGCGTCGAGCGGTACCGGCTACTTCGACGTGTCGGCCTGGCTCAAGGTGTTCGGCGAGAAGGAAGGCTGGGCGTACATGGACAAGCTGCACGACAACATCGCCCAGTACACGCATTCGGGCTCCAAGCCGTGCAAGCAGGCGGCCGCGGGCGAGTTCCCGATCGGCATTTCGTTCGAGTACCGTGCGGCCAAGCTCAAGGAAGGCGGGGCGCCGATCGACCTCGTGTTCCCGAAGGAAGGTCTGGGCTGGGACGTCGAAGCCACGGCGATCATGAAGGGGACCAAGAACGCCGATGCGGCGAAGAAGCTCGCCGACTGGTCGGCGTCGCGCTCGGCCAACGAGCTGTACGAGAAGAATTTCGCCATCGTCGCGATGCCGGGTATCGCCAAGCCGAATGCGCACATCCCGGCCAACTACGAACAGCTGCTGATCAAGCAGGATCTCAAGTGGTCGGCGCTCAACCGAGACAAGATCCTCGCCGAGTGGACCAAGCGCTACGACGCCAAGTCCGAACCGAAGAAATAAGCCTGCCCCCGTCAGACAGCCCCGCAGCCGCGGGGCTGTTTGCATTTGCGGCCTGGTGCGAAAAGTCGTCTAGACGTCATGGGTGCGTAACACAAGCCGTCTAGATTGGCGCCATGTCAAAACGGGATGGATACACGATGACTCTGGACTGGATGGCGCTGGAGGAGTTACTGGCCGGCGCAGGCGCTTCGCGCTATGGCGGCGAGGCGATCAGCCAGCTTGAACACGCGCTGCAGAGCGCCGAATGCGCCGAGCGCGACGGTGCGTCCGCATCGCTGATCACCGCGGCGCTGCTGCACGACGTCGGTCATCTGGTGGCCGGACAGGATGACGACGACCTTGCCAAGGGCATCGACGACCGCCACGAGCAGACCGGCATCGCCGCGCTGCGCAAGCTGTTCGGCGAGGATGTGCTTGCGCCGATCGCCCTGCACGTGTCGGCCAAGCGCTATCTGTGCGCGGCCGAGCCGGGCTATCTGGCCGGGCTGTCGGATGCGTCGCGGCTGTCACTGGCGCTGCAGGGCGGCGTGATGGGCGCGGCCGAGGCCGGGCGTTTCGCGCGCAATCCGCATGCCGTGGCGGCGGTCGCGCTGCGCCGCTGGGACGACGAGGCCAAGGTCGTCGGCAAGACGACGCCGGGGCTCGCGCATTACCTCGCCATTGCCCGCCGCGCCGCGCGCGTTGTTGCAGGAGAAGCGCAATGAACCGCGACTGGCAACAGGCAGGCACCGCGGTCGATGCCTTGCGCGTCGAGCGCGTCGCCAAGCATTTCGGCGCATTCACTGCGCTCGACGGCGTGTCGCTGTCGGTGAAGAAGGGCGAGTTCCTCTGCCTGCTCGGCCCGTCCGGCTGCGGCAAGACGACCTTGCTGCGCATCATCGCCGGCCTCGAGGCGGCCAGCGACGGTGCGCTGTTCATGTCCGCTGGCGACGCCGAGCGCGACGTGACGCGACTGCCGGCTTCGCAGCGCGACTACGGCATCGTGTTCCAGAGCTACGCGCTGTTTCCCAACCTGACCGTCGCGCAGAACATCGCCTACGGCCTCAAGGGGCGGCGCGAGGACAAGGCGCGGCGTGTCACGGAGCTGCTGGCGCAGATCGGCCTGCCCGGCATCGACGCCAGATACCCGGCCCAGCTCTCGGGCGGCCAGCAGCAGCGTGTCGCGCTGGCCCGGGCGCTGGCGACCAGCCCGTCGCTGCTGCTGCTCGACGAGCCGCTGTCGGCGCTCGACGCCCGCGTGCGCGAGCACCTGCGCCGCGAGATCAAGTCGCTGCAGCAACGGCTTGGCGTGACGACGATCATGGTGACGCACGATCAGGAGGAGGCGCTGACGATGGCCGACCGCGTCGTGGTGATGAACCATGGCGTGATCGAGCAGATCGGCACCCCGGAGGAGATCTACGCCCGGCCGGCGAGCCGCTTCGTCGCCGGGTTCGTCGGCCAGTCGAACTGGATCGACGCGAGTTCGGCCGGCATCGGGATGGCGAGGCTGGGTGATCTGCTGCTGGCCGCGACCGTGACGCCGCCAAGGCCGGAAGGCCATCCGCTGACGCTGTTCATCCGCCCCGAGGACGTGCAGCTGCATGCGAACTGGGGGCCGGCCGGAACGCAGGTCACCAATACCGCGCTGGCGCATGTGCGCAAGATCGAGCTCCTCGGCGGCTTTTACCGGGTGGCATTGTCGGTGCCGGGCTGGGGCGGCCTGCAGCTTGTCGCCGACGTCGGCCGCGGCGAGTTCGAACACCTGAACCTGTCGCTCGACCGGATGGTGCCGCTGTCGCTGCCGCCAGCGCGCCTGCGCGCATTTGCATCGGCGGAGGAGGGCGCATGATCGCGCTGCGCACACGGCTCGCCAGCGATCGCAGTCAGCTCCTCGCGGCCGGCCTGCTCTGGCTGCTGGTGTCCGCGCTGGTGGTCAGCCTGGCGCTGCCGCTGGCGGCCATCCTCGGCAAGGCGCTGACCGGCGACGACGGCCGCTTCGCCGGACTGGCGCAGTTTGCCGCGATCGCCGGCGGAGAGCGCTTCTGGGACGCGGTGTCGAACAGCCTGGCGGTGTCGCTGGCGACGACCGCGATCGTACTGCCGCTGGCCTATGTGTTTGCCGCGGCGCTGACCCGGACCTGCATGCCGGCCAAGCCGCTGTTCCGCGGCCTGGCGCTGATTCCGCTGCTGGCGCCGTCGCTGCTGCCCGGCATCGCGCTCGTCTACCTGTTCGGCAACCAGGGGCTGCTGAAGGCGTGGTTTCCCGATGGCGGCATCTACGGCTTCTGGGGCATCGTCATCGCCGAGGTCTTCTTCACGTTTCCGCATGCGCTGATGATTCTGGTCACGGCGCTGTCGGTTGCCGATGCGCGGCTGTACGAGGCGGCGACGGCGCTCGGCGCGGGCCGGGTCCGGCGCTTCCTGACCGTGACCTTGCCGGCGGCGCGCTACGGGCTGATCTCGTCGGCGCTGGTCGTGTTCACGCTGGTGATCGTCGACTTCGGTGCGCCGAAGGTCATCGGCGGCCAGTACAACGTGCTCGCGGTCGAGGCGTACAAGCAGGTGATCGGCCAGCAGAACTTCCCCAAGGGCGCGGTGATCGGCGTGCTGCTGCTGTTGCCGGCGGTGCTGAGTTTCGTGATCGACCGGGCGCTGCAGAAGCGCCAGCGCGCGCTGCTGACGGCCAGGGCGCAGCCGCTGGTGATCAGGCCGAAGGCCTGGGTCGACGCACTGAGCACGCTGACGTGCACGGTGATCGGCGGCGCGCTGCTGGCCATCCTCGCCACCGCGGTCGCCGCGGCCTTCATCAGGATGTGGCCGTACAAGCTGATGCCGACGCTGGCCCACTTCGACTTCGACAATATGGACGGTGGCGGCTGGGCGGCGTTCTACAACAGCGTCAGGCTGGCGCTGGCCACGGCGGTCTGCGGCACGGTCGCGGTGTTCGGCGGCGCCTATCTGGCCGAGAAGAGCCGCGCGGCGCCGGTCGCGCGGCAACTGCTCAAGGCCTTCGCCATACTGCCGATGGCGGTGCCGGGGCTGGTGCTCGGTCTCGGCTACATCTTTTTCTTCAACGATCCGGCCAACCCGCTGCACTTCCTCTACGGCTCGATGACGGTGCTGGTGCTCTGTTCGGTCGCCCACTTCTACACCACGGCCCACCTGACCGCGACCACCGCGCTCAAGCAGCTCGATGACGAGTTCGAGGCCGTCGCCGCATCGCTCAAGGTGCCGTTCTGGACGACCTTGTGGCGCGTGACCCTGCCGGTCTGCCTGCCGGCGATGCTCGACATTGCGCGCTTTTACTTCGTGTCGGCGATGTGCACGGTGTCGGCGGTGATCTTCCTCTACACGCCCGACACGGTGCTTGCCTCGGTTGCGGTGCTGAACATGGACGACGCCGGCGACACCGCAGCGGCGGCGGCGATGGCGACGCTGATCGTTGCCGCATCGGCGCTCGTCTGCCTGCTGTTCAGCCTTGCCGCGTGGTGGCTGGGCCGCAGGACGCAGGCGTGGCGGCAACGCTGATTCGATCGTGCCGGGGCGCTGCCCCGGTTTTTAAGTAACGAAAAATTCGTCTAGATGACTGAGGGATGATGATGAGGGAAGCCCAATGAGAGATGCCATTCTGCTCACGCCGGGGCCGCTGACGACGAGTCTGGCGACCAAGACCGCGATGCTGACCGACTGGGGATCGTGGGATGGCGCGTTCAACGCGCTGACGGCGCAGGTCTGCACGGCGCTGGTCGACATTGCCCACGCCGCCGAGACCCACGTCTGCGTGCCGCTGCAGGGATCGGGCACCTTTGCGGTCGAGGCCGCGATCGGCAACCTGGTGCCCAGGGGCGGCAAGATCCTCGTGCTCGTCAACGGCGCCTACGGCCGGCGGATGGCACGGATCGCCGAAGTGATCGGCCGGCGGGTCGCGGTCTGCGAAACGGCCGACGACACGCCGCCCGATCCGGCCGAGCTGGCCGCCAGGCTCGCCGCCGACCCGGCGATCAGCCACGTCGGCGTCATCCATTGCGAAACCAGCACCGGCATCCTCAACCCGCTGGCCGAGATCGCCGCCGTGGTCGAGCGCGCCGGGCGCAGCCTGATCGTCGACGCGATGAGCAGCTTCGGTGCGCTGCCGGTCGACGCGCGCGAGATCCGCTTCGATGCGTTGATCGCGTCGGGCAACAAATGCCTCGAGGGCGTGCCCGGCGTCGGTTTCGTCATCGCCCGGCGCGATGCGCTGCTGGCGTCGAGCGGCAACAGCCATTCGCTGGCGATGGACCTCGTCGACCAGTACCTCTACCTGCAGAAAACCGGCCAGTGGCGCTTCACGCCGCCGACCCACGTCGTCGCGGCGTTGGCCGCCGCGCTCGACCAGTACCGGCAAGAGGGCGGCCAGTCGGCCCGGCTGGTGCGCTATGCCGCCAACTGCCGCAGGCTGATCTCGGGGCTGGCGCGGATCGGGCTCAGGCTGTTCCTCGAGCCGTCGCTGCAGGCGCCGATCATCGTCACCTTCCACGCGCCGAACCATCCCGACTACGACTTCAAGCGCTTTTACGAGGCGGTGCGCGCACGCGGCTTCGTGCTCTACCCGGGCAAGCTCACCGCGGTCGAAACCTTCCGCGTCGGCTGCATCGGCGCGATCGACGGCGCCGAGATCGGCCAGGCGGTTGCCGCGATTGCCGATGCACTCGCCGAACTCGGCTGGACCCACTGACTTGTCGCGGCCGGCAAAGCCCCGCTGGCATCGTTGTGCTCGCTTGCCGTACTTGCTTGTACTGTCTGCGCTTCGCACGCCTTGCCAGCGGGGCTTTTCCGGTCGCTCCGTATTACCAGGAGCATACCTATGAACTACCGCTACACCCGCCGCTACGCCGGCCAATTGCAAGCCGTAATTTTCGACTGGGCCGGCACCGTCGTCGACTTCGGCTCGTTCGCGCCGACGCAGGTGCTGCTCGACGCATTCGGCGGCTTCGGCGTCGACATCGACATGGCCGAGGCCCGCGTGCCGATGGGCCTCGCCAAGTGGGACCACATCCGCGCGCTCGGCGACATGCCGCAGATCGCTGCGCGCTGGCATGCGAAGTACGGCCGCGGCATGAGCAATGGCGACGTCGATGCCGTCTACGAGGCCTTCATGCCGCTGCAGGTTGCGCGGGTCGGCCAGTATTCGCAGCTGATCCCCGGTGCGCTCGACGCGATTGCGGCGCTGCGGGCGCAGGGCATCAAAATCGGCTCGTGCTCGGGCTATCCGCGCGTGGTGATGGACGCGCTGCTGCCGATCGCGCTTGATCGCGGCTATGCGCCCGACTGCACGATCGCCACCGACGACCTGGCCGCCGGCGGGCGTCCGGGGCCATGGATGGCGCTCGAGAACGTCATCCGCCTAGGCATCAGCGACGTTGCCGCCTGCGTCAAGGTCGACGACACCGTGCCCGGCATCGCCGAGGGGCTGGCGGCCGGGATGTGGACCGTCGGGCTGTCGGCGTCGGGCAACGAAGTCGGCCTGAGCTACGAGGAATGGGCGGCGCTAAGCCCGCCCGAACAGGCCGCGCGCCGCGCGCCGGCCGAGGCGAAGCTCGACGCCGCCGGCGCGCATTTCGTCATCGACAGCATTGCAGACCTGCCGGCGGTCATCGCCGAGATCGATGCGCGCCTCGCGCGCGGGGAGCGGCCGTGAATCAGACCGCGCGGCAAGCGGCCGTGAGTGCGGCCAAACGGTGCGACATCGCCATCGTCGGGGCCGGCATCGTCGGGCTGGCACACGCGCTGGCGGCGGCCAGACGCGGCCACAAGGTGACGGTGTTCGAGCGCGACAGCCAGCCGCTCGGCGCATCGGTGCGCAACTTCGGCCTCGGCCTCGTGCTCGGCCAGACGCAGGGCGAAATGCGCGAGCTGGCGCAGGCCAGCCGCGAGATCTGGCTCGACGTGCTGCTGAAGGCCGGTTGCTGGCACAAGGCGCAGGGCAGCGTGACGGTGGCACGCAATCCGGTCGAGCAGGCGGTGCTCGACGAGTTCCAGGCGCTGCGTGGCGACAGCTACGGCACGCGGCTCATCAGTCCGGCCGAGGTCGGCGCGTTCGGCGTGCCTTTCGACAACGTGACCGGCGCGCTCTACAGCGGCGACGAGATCGCGTTCGAATCGCGCGTTGCCTTGCCGCGTCTCGTCGCTTGGCTGGCCGAAGTGCACGGCGTCGAGTTCGTTTTCGGTACGCAGGTCAACGCGATCGAATTGCCGAACGTGACGACGAGCCGTGGCATCTGGCAGGCCGAACAGGCCATCATCTGCGCCGGCCACGATTTCCAGACGCTCTTCCCCGACGCCTACGCCGAGCCGCCGCTGCAGCGTTGCGCGCTGCAGATGCTCCGGGTTGCCAACCCCGGCATCACGCTCGGCCCGGCGCTGATGACCGGGATGTCGACCCTGCGCTACGGCTCGTTCGCCGGGCTCGAGTCGCTGGCCGCGCTGCGCCGCCAGCTCGACGCCACCGATCCGGTCTGGCTGGCCGAGGGCATCCATCTGATCGTCCAGCAGGTCGGCGAGTCGGGCGAGCTGCTGATCGGCGATTCGCACCGCTACGGCGAGTCGGTCGGGCCGTTCAACGCCGAGGCGATCGACCAGCGCCTGTTGGAGCTGGCCGAATCGCTGCTCGGGCGTCGGCTGACGGTGCTCGAACGCTGGCAGGGCGTCTACGCCAGCGGCCCGGGCGGCTACCTCGTCAGGCAGGCGGCGCCGGGCGTCACCGCGGTGGCGATCACCTGCGGCATCGGCATGAGCGTGTCGTTCGGGCTGGCCGAGCGGGTGCTCGGTGCGACACTGGCGTAAACGCACAACACGGATGCGGCTTGTACAGATCGCAACATCCGCTCTGGCGCCGGCTGGCTATGATCGCCGCCGCGGTGCAGGGTGCACCGCATTCCGGTATCCGTGCGATGTCCTCAGCCTGCCAGTCCTGCGGCGCTTGCTGCGCCAGCTTCCGCGTCTCGTTCTACTGGGGCGAAACCGACGCCTGCCCGGGTGGCACGGTGCCGGCCGAGCTGACGACGCCGATCAATCCGTGGCGGGTGGCGATGCGCGGCACCGAAACCGCGCCGGTGCACTGCATTGCGCTGCAGGGCGAGGTCGGCGTATCGGTCGGCTGCGGCATCTATGCGCGGCGATCGAGCACCTGCCACGAGTTTTCCGAGGGTGACGAGCGCTGCAATGACGCGCGGGCGCGGCACGGGCTGCCGGCGCTGGCCGTCGCAGGCTGATCGGCCGGATGCATTGCCGGTCACACGCTGCGGCATAATCTGCGAAAATCATGCCGATTGCATGGCAAGCACCTGTTTACGATCTTTTCACGGCTACGTTTCGGGCCGTGCCGGGGGCAGGGCGTGAACCGCGCCGCGGTACGAGTACCGCAAGCGGTTTGCAGCGCGGTCCGCCGCCGGCACTGCCCGGAAGCCGGTGGAGCGAGCCGGGAAAAAACGTATCACTGCGTTGTGCTTCTTGCCAATAAGCCGTTATTGCCCGCGTCGCACGCCTTGTGGCGGTGTTTTTTCCGGCTCGGCGCGGCCGCGAAAAAATCGTAAACAGCTTCCAAGGAAAGCCCGATGCGGCTGCTGATACTTCTGCTGCTCTGCCTTGCCGCGAAGGCACACTCGGCGCTGGTCCTCGACGCCCGGGCGACGATGTACGACGCGGCGCCGGCAGTCGGCTATCTCGAGGACGCCGGCAGGGCGCTGACGATAGACGACGTCCGCAAGGCAGACGGATTCCGCCCGCTGCCGCCATCGCACAGCGATCCCAACTTCGGCTACTCGCACAGCACCTACTGGCTGAAGCTGACCGTGCAGCGCGGCATGGCGCCGGCGGACTGGCTGCTCGAGATCGGCTATTCGTCGCTCGACCACATCACCGTCTACGCGCCGGGTGCCACCGCGCAGTTCGGCGACAAGCTGCCGTTCGCACAGCGGCCGCTGCCGTACCGGCACTTCGTGGTGCCATTGTCGCTGCCGGCCGGCGAATCGACGGTCTACCTGCGCGTCGTGTCCGAAGGCAACCTCACCGTGCCGCTGCGGCTCTGGCAACCGGCCGCCTTCCACGCACACAGTCGCGACGAATACGCGCTGCTGGCGCTGTACTACGGCATGCTGCTGGCGCTGGCGCTCTACAACCTGCTGCTGTATTTCTCGCTGCGCGAGCGGGTCTATCTCGTCTATGTCGCGTTCGCAGCGAGCATGGCGGTCGGGCAGCTGTCGCTCAACGGTCTGGGCAACCAGTACCTGTGGCCGCAGTGGCTGGCCTGGGGCAATGTCGCGCTGCCCAGCGGTTTTGCCGCCACCGGTTTCTTCGGCGCGCTGTTCACGCGGATGTTCCTCGATACCGCCACGGTGGCACCGAGGGCCGACCGGCTGATCGTCGTGCTGATGACCGGATTCGGCCTCGCCGCACTCGCGCCGGCGGTGCTGCCTTACCAGTGGGCGGCCGTCGTGACCTCGCTGCTCGGGGCATCGTTCTCGCTGCTGGCGGTGGTCATCGGCGTGCTGTGCCTGCTGCGCCGCCAGCCCGGTGCGCGCTACTTCCTGCTTGCATGGACGCTGCTGCTCGCCGGCGTCGGCATGATGGCCATGCGCAACCTCGCGTGGCTGCCGACCAATGCGCTGACCAGCCATACGATGCAGATCGGCTCGGCGCTGGAAATGCTGCTGCTGTCGTTCGCCCTCGCCGACCGCATCCAGGTGTCGCGCCGCCAGGCCGAGGCGGCGCAGGCCGAGACGCTTGCGACGCGCGAGATGGCGCTGCATGCGTCGCGCGAGAGCGAGCAGGCGCTCGAAGCCAAGGTCGCCGAGCGCACGCAGGCACTGACCGACGCCAACGCCAGGCTGGCGCTGAGCGAGGCACAGCTGACCCGGCTGGCGCATCACGATCCGCTGACCGGGCTGCCGAACCGGTTACTGCTGCACGACCGGCTGAAGACGGCGCTGGCGCGTGCCGGCCGAAACGGGGCAAGGCTGGCCTTACTGCTGATCGACATCGACGGCTTCAAGGCGGTGAACGATTGCTACGGCCACGATGTCGGCGATGCGCTGCTCAAGGCGATTGCGCTGGCGCTGCGCCAGCAGGTCCGCGCCAGCGACACCGTCGCCCGTCTCGGCGGCGACGAATTCGTGATCCTGCTCGAGAACGTCGGCGAGCCGGACGATGCCGAGCGGATCGCGGTCCAGATCAACGACGCGGTCCGCGTCATCCACCACTCGCTCGGCATCGACATCGGGGTCAGCGCCAGTATCGGCATTGCGGTGCCGGCCGGCGACACGGCCGATATCGGCACGCTGATCCGCCTGGCCGACCAGGCGATGTACCGCGCCAAGGCGGGGGGGCGCGACGGCTGGTGCCTGGCCTAGGGCGGCGGCCGAAACCGCTGCCGGCGGTATGGCGTATCGGCTGTCGGTGCGTCTTCGCCGTCAAACCGGATTCCGATCGCCGCACTCAACCTTGTTCGAGTGCGTCCCGCAGGTCGCGAACGTCGAAGGCCTGATGGCCGGTCGCCGGCCGCCGCATGATCCGCGTGCACGCTTCGGCGATGCGCGGGCTGGTCAGCGGTGTGACCGATTGCGGCAGCATGTAGGCGAACTGCGCGAGGTAGGCCGACTTGAACCGGGCCAGCCAGCCCTGGCCGGCCGGCGGCGTCCTGAACACCGTCGGATGGACATGGGCGACGTGCTCGAACGACAGCAGCGCCAGCTGGCGGCCGGTCTCGCCGGCGGCAAGCGGAACGTGCCGCATCATCTGCGCGCCGGGTGCCATCGCTTCGATCAGGCAGAAGCGCCGCGCGCCGGCCTGTGCGGCGGCGTGCGCCAGCGCAACGATGTCGCCGGGGCCGATTGCATGGATGCCGGCATCGCGCTGGTTGGCAAGGCCGCGTTCGCCGACATGGCAGTAGACGTCGTCGACCCGCGGCAGCCGCGCGGCGGCTAGCCCGGCGTGATCGAGCGGTTCGCCGGCCAGCAGCACTTCACCGCAGCGCGACGTGCTGCTGAGCAGCGGCTTGCTCGTCAGCACCCAGACGTGCCGGTACTCGACGAGCAGCCGGTTCAGCAGCGCCTCGCCGAGCCGGTTGACCGCGCCGGCGATCAGCGCGGTCCGACGCTCGTCCGCTTCGGGCCTCACGTCCTGCAGCGCACCCCGCAGGTCGAGATGCGGTTTCAAGCTGACATCCCGAATCGTCGCGAGCAGCCCGAGAGCAAGGAGGGCTTTGAACCAAACCCGAGATGATACGCACCGTATCTCGCAAGGGGACTTGCTTCGCGGCGCAGCGAGGGTCGGGTGAAAGACCGACGCAGCAATCGGGTTGCGCAGCAGATCCGGGGGAGACCGGTCATCGGCGGGTGATCTCGTCCCAGCTCTTGTTCAGCCGCTTCAGCGATACCGGGTACGGCGTCTTGAGCTCCTGCGCGAACAGCGAGATGCGCAGCTCCTCGATCATCCACCGGAACGGCAGCAGCGGCGCGGTATCGCGACCTTCGCGCTGCCAACGATCGAGCTCGGATTCCCAGCGCTGCCACAGCTCGGTGATCTCGGCGTTGCGCTGGCCGTCGCGTTGCGGGTTCGCGACGCGCTTCTCGAGCCGGATGCGGATCGCCTTCAGGTACAGCGGCAGCCGCGGCAACTGCTCCCACGGCGTCGCGGCCAGAAAGCCCTGGTAGACCAGCGTGCCGAGCTGCTGGTTCAGCGCGTGGGCAAGATTGCCCGACCTGTTCGCCGCCATCACCACCGGCACGTATTCGGCGACGACCGCCGCGAGCGTGCGGACCACGGCATCGCGCACGCTCGGCAGCCGTACCTTGGCGCGCGATTTCTGGTTGTCGAAGTCCTTCTTGCTGCGCGGCGCTTCGTCGTCGCCGACGAAGGCGCGGTCGCAGATCGCCGCGACGATGTCCGCCATCAACTGGTCGGCATTCTGTGTGCCGCGCAGCGCAATGGCGTGCTGCTGGAAGTTGGGTACGGATTTCTCGAGCTGCTTCACGTGTTCCTTGAGCTCGAAACGCAGCAACTGCACCACGCCTTGCCGGTGTGCCCCGGCTGCGGCGTGGGCGGTATCGAACAGCCGGATCGCGCAACTGTCGTCATCGGGCACCAGCGCCGGGTAGCCGGTCAGCTTGCGGCCGTGGCGCTTGAAGGTGAGCTGTTCGGGCAGGTCGCCGAAGTCCCACTTCACGATGCCGGATTTCTCGATACCGGCATCGTCGGCCTCGTCGCGGAACGTCAGTTGCGCCGCTTCGCCGAGCTGGGCGCGGATCGCGATCAGGTCGCGGCCCGCTGCCAGCTCCTGGCCGGCGTCGTCGACGACGCGGAAGTTCATCAACAGGTGGGGCGGCAGCACGCCGGGGTCGAAATCCTCGGCGCTCACGGTCAGCCCGGTACCGCGAGTGACGGCGTGCGCCAGTTGCGGCAGCAGCGGCGCCTCGCGGTCGGCCTTGTCGAGTTCGGTCAGCATCCTGGTCGCGAACTCGGGCACCGGCACGCAGACGCGGCGGATCGCCTTGGGCAGCGACTTGACCAGCAGCGTGACCTTCTCGCGCAGCATGCCCGGCACCAGCCAGTCGAACACCGCGTGGTTGACGCGGTTGAGCTGGTGCAGCGGAAGGGTGAGCGTGACGCCGTCGAGCGCGTGGCCGAGCTCGAAGCGGTAGGCGAGCGGCAGCCTGGCCTCGGCCAGCTTGAAGAACACCGGGAACTGCTCCTCGGTCACCGCGTCGGCGGTGTGGCTCATCAGGAACTCGCGGCTCAGGTACAAGAGCTGCGGCTGTTCGCGTTCGGCCTTTTTCAGCCAGGCCTCGAAGCTGGCGCCGTTGACGACGTCCGCCGGCACGCGCTCGTCGAAGAACGCATACAGCGCGTTCTCGTCGACCAGCACGTCCTGCCGGCGTGCCTTGTGTTCGAGCTCCTCGATCTCGAGCAAGAGTTCGAGGTTGTGGTCGAAGAACTTGGCCTTGGTCTGGTAGTTGAAACGGACCAGCGCCTCGCGGATGAAGATCTCGCGCGCCTCGACCGGATTGATGCGGCCGTAGTGGACGCGGCGGCGGTTGACGATGGGCAGGCCGTACAGCGTGACGCGCTCGCTGGCGATCACCTGTGCACCGTTCTTCTCCCAGTGCGGATCGAAGTACTGCTTCTTGGTCAGGTGGGTCGCGAGTTTTTCGATCCACTCGGATTCGATCGCTGCAACACCGCGCGCGTACAGCCTGGTCGTTTCGACCAGTTCGCCGGCGACGATCCACTTCGGCCGCGCCTTTTTCAGCCCCGATCCCGGGAAGATGTTGAACTTGATGTCGCGTGCGCCGAGGTATTCGTCGCGGTCGGGCTGCTTGAAACCGATATTGCCCAAGAGGCCGGTGATTAGCGCCTTGTGGATCTGCTCGAAGGTGCCGGTGGTCTCGTTCCGGCGCCAGCCGAGGTCGTCGACGATGTCGGCCAGTTGCCGGTACAGGTCACGCCACTCGCGCAGCCGGATGTGCGACAGGAAATGCGTGTGGCACACCTCGACGAGCTGGCGGTTCGATGTCTTCTCGGCGACGGCCTTTTCGAAGAAGGCCCACAGGTTCAGATAGGTGAGGAAGTCGGACTTCTCGTCGACGAACTTTGCCTGCGCGCGGTCGGCGGCGTCGCGGGCGTCGAACGGCCGGTCGCGCGGGTCCTGCACCGACAGGCCCGAGGCGATGATCAGGATCTCGGACAGGCATTGCTGTTCATGGCCGGCAAGCAGCATCCGCGCCAGTCGCGGGTCGACCGGCAGCCGCGCAAGCTGCTTGCCGACCGGGGTCAGCTCGTCGAGGTCGTCGACGGCACCGAGCTCGTGTAGCTGCTGGTAACCGTCGGCAACCAGCCGGCCCGACGGCGCTTCGAGGAAGGGGAAGGCGTCGACCTTGCCGAGCCTGAGCGCGGCCATGCGCAGGATGACGCCGGCCAGACTCGAACGGATGATCTCGGGGTCGGTGAAGGCCGGGCGCAGATTGAAGTCTTCTTCCGAATAAAGCCGTACGCAAATGCCCGAGGAGACGCGGCCGCAACGGCCGGCACGCTGCCTGCCCGATGCCTGCGAGATCTTTTCGACCAGCAACTGCTCGACCTTGGCGCGCGGGCTGTAGCGGTTGATCCGTGCCAGTCCCGAGTCGATCACGTAGCGGATGCCGGGAACGGTCAGCGAGGTTTCGGCGACATTGGTCGCGAGCACGACGCGGCGGCCGTTGCCGGGGCGGAAGATGCGCTGCTGGTCTTCGTTGCTGAGCCGTGCGAACAGAGGAATCACTTCGGCATTGCGGAGCTTGGCCTTGCGGAAGGCCTCGGCGGTTTCGCGGATTTCGCGCTCGCCGGGCAGGAAGACCAGCACGTCGCCGGCGCCGTCATGCCGCCACAGGTGCTCGACCTCGGCAACGATCGCTTCCTCCATCTCGATCTCGGCGTCGTCCTCGTCGCGGCTTTCCAGCGGCGCGTAGCGGACTTCGACCGGATAGGTGCGGCCCGAGACTTCGAGTACCGGCGCGCCGTCGAAATGCTGCGAAAAGCGCTCGGCGTCGATCGTCGCCGAGGTGACGATGACCTTGAGGTCGGGCCGGCGCGGCAGCAGCTGCTTCAGGTAGCCGAGCAGGAAGTCGATGTTGAGGCTGCGTTCGTGCGCCTCGTCGACGATGATCGTGTCGTAGGCGGTCAGGTCGCGGTCGGACAGCGTTTCGGCGAGCAGGATGCCGTCGGTCATCAGCTTGATGTAACTGTCGCCACCGGATTTCTCGGTGAAGCGGACCTTGAAGCCGACGATGGCGCCGAGTTCGCTCTTGAGCTCCTGCGCAATCCGGCTGGCGACCGACCGCGCGGCGAGGCGCCTTGGCTGCGTATGACCGATTAGGCCGTTGATGCCGCGACCCAGTTCGAGACAGATCTTCGGCAACTGCGTCGTTTTGCCCGAGCCCGTTTCGCCGCAGACGATGACAACCTGATTCGCCGCGATGGCCGCGCGGATTTCGTCGCGCCGCTGGTTGACCGGCAGCGATTCGTCGAAGCTCGGGACTGGCAGGTTCTGCCGGCGCCGTTCGGTCTTGGCGGCTGCGTGGTTCAGTTCCTGACCCAGTTCGGTCTCGAGCCGGTCAACCGGTTTGCCGGCGGCACGACGGGTTTCGAGCGTGGCGAGCTTTCTTGCCAGCGCCGCGTGTTCGCGCGCCGGTACGCGGCTCAGGAGATCGGAAAGAGTGGACGTGGCGTTCATTGCTGCGCGGCGTATTTGAGGTAACCGCGCAGTTTATCACGCCGTGCCGGCCGTCCCGGCGGCGCCGGCCGTGTGCAGAACGACCAGTGTTGTGCGCTGCTCGACGCAGGTGATCGCACGGGCTTCGCCCAGCAGCGTCTGTTCGCCGACGGTGAAGCGGGTGCTGCACTGAGCCTGCCCGTCCGGCGGCAGCAGGTCGGCGCCCGCGACTGCGGCCAGGGGGCGGCCGAGCAGGCCGACCGGCGGCGTGTTCAGCAGCTCGCAGGCGCGCAGGTTGGCAAATTCGATCTGGCCCTCGCGGACCAGCAGGAAGGCGCAAGGCAGCGCATCGGCAATGTCGCCGCCGAGCGGGTCGGTCAGCGCCAGCGCGGCCTCGGCGGCCTTGACGTGGCTGATGTCGATGGCGATCGACAGGACGTAGACCTCGCCGTCGCGCACCAGCGGCTGCTTGGTGATGTCGAACCAGTGGGTGCGGCCGCTCGGCGGCGTCCAGTGATCGACGAGACGGATCGTCTGGCCGTGTTCGAGTACTTCGGCGTCGCCGGTCGCAAACGGCAGTGCATCGTCCTCGAGCCCCATGTGCGACTGGACGAGCAGGTCGTGGCCAAGGGTCGTCTGCGTTGCGCGGTTGACGAGCAGGAAGCGCCCGTGCCGGTCGCGCACGAAGATCAGGTTGGGGCTGACGTCGATGATCTGGTTGACGAACAGCTGTTGCTGGAACAGCGCTTCCTCGGTGTCGCGGACCGCCGTGACGTCGCGGATCAGCGCGATGCATTCGCGCGCGCTGCGCGGCATCAGCCGCACTTCGAAGCTGCGCGCATTGCGCTCCTCGTTGCCGATCCGGTATTCGAACTGCTGCGGCTTGTTGCTGCTCTGGACGGCGATCAGCGCCTCGAGGTACTGCCGGGCGATCCGGGCCGGAAACAGCGAGGAGATGCGGTTGTTGCCGTTGCCGGGCAGCGGGTGCTGCGCGCACTGGTTGGTATTGAGCGAGAGCGCCACGCGGGTCGCGTAGTCGACCTGCCAGACGAGGTCGGGCAGGCAGGCCGGCAGGTCGGCGAAATCCGGTGCCGGCACGGCGCCGGTTTTGCGCCGTGTGCCGGCAAGCAGTACCAGCGCACACGTAACGATGCCGAGCTGCAACAGCAGCAGCGTGATCGACGAGACGGCCAGCACGTGGCTCAGCGCCAGCAGGATGGCAATGCCGGCCGCGGCCGCGATGAAACGGGGAGGGCAGGGAGCGCATGCCGGGTCGGGCGCCTGTCCGTGAGGGTCGAAGACGATCCGAGTGTATCGGTCGCCCGGCGGCTTGACCATCAGACGTTTCCGCCGCGGTGACGGCATTGCAACACCGTGACGGAAATGCAAAAAGCCAGCTTGCGCTGGCTTTTTGCGAGTGTCTTGGCGGAGCGGACGGGACTCGAACCCGCGACCCCCGGCGTGACAGGCCGGTATTCTAACCAACTGAACTACCGCTCCGCAGCGGTCTCGTTACATCCGGTATTCCGGATGACTGGTGGGTGATGACGGGGTCGAACCGCCGACATTCTGCGTGTAAGGCAGACGCTCTACCAACTGAGCTAATCACCCGTCGTCAAACGAGGAGCGCATTTAAGCATGTGAACTTCTGGTCGTCAACACGTTTTTCAAAATAGTGCAGTTGAACGGCAAAAACGGACGGCGGTAGCGGCTGTAACCTGCTTGGAGTATAAAACGAAGACAATTTTTCACAGTTCTGTAATGTTCGGAAAAGACAAGTGTTCAAGGGTCTTGCGCTGAAGTCCAAGTTGCCCGGGCTGGCCGGCGTGCGCCCGGTGCTGGAGATCGCCCTGGTACTCGTCATCGCCTGGGTGGCGGCAGGGGTTTTCTGGCAACTGTTCGCGCCGCGCCATGCCGGCCCCGGCTGGTGCCGCCGTTGTCGGCGCCGGCAGCCGGTGTGCAGGTCTGGACGGGCGCGCCGTCGTGGTTCGGCGCGGGCGAGGCGACGGCTGCAACGAGCAGCCTGTCGGCCAGGCTGATTGCCGTGGTGGCCGGCGATGCGCGCAGCAGTGCGGCGGTGTTCACCGGGCTCGAGGCCAGTGCGGTCGCGTTGCGCGTCGGCGACGATTTGCAGCCCGGAGTCCGTCTGGTGCAGGTGGCGCGCGACCGGGTCGAACTCGAACGCAACGGCCGCCGTGAAGTGCTGATGCTCGACGGCCGCGATGCCAGCGCTGCAGCGCCGGGCCTACCGGCGGCGGCCGAGCCCGCGGCGCAAACGCTCTACCGCGGCCAGCTCGCGGCAACGATGCAGGCCGGCAATATCGCCGACTGGGCCAGGGGACTGGCGCCTGCGCCCGGCGGCGGCATTCTGGTCAACGATCCGGCGCAACAGCCGCTGGCCAGGTCGCTGCAACTGCAGGCCGGCGACGTGCTCAAGTCGGTGAACGGCCAGAATCTGGCGCAGCCGGCCGACATGTCGCTGCTGTTTACTGCGTTCAGCCAGCAGCACAGATCAGACTTTCGGTGTTGCGTGGCGGTGTACCGACCACGCTGCAGTACCAAATCCAACCCTGAATACCACGATGAAATCCATGTTTCGCGCGTCCCGTCATGTCCTGTTCGCCGGCCTTCTGGCGACGCAGGCCTTTGCCGCCGACGACAAGGTGACGCTCAACTTCGTCAACGCCGACATCGAATCGACCGTCAAGGCGGTCGGGCTGATCACCGGCAAGAACTTCCTGATCGACCCGCGCGTGAAAGGGACGATCAATATCGTTTCGTCGCAGCCGATCGACAAGGCGTCGGTCTACCCGTGCTGCTGTCGGCGCTGCGCCAGCAGGGCTTTACCGCGGTCGAGTCGGGCAAGCTGATCAAGGTGATGCCCGAGGGCGACGCCAAGACGAGCGGCGGGCCGACCGAGAGCCGCGAGCTGCGCGCCGCCGGCACAGGATCGTGACCCAGGTCTATCCGCTCAGTTCGAGTCGGCGAACCAGATCCTGCCGATATTGCGGCCGCTGGTGTCGGCCAACAACGCGATCTCGGTCTACGCGCCGACCAACACGCTGGTGATCACCGATTACGCCGACAACATCCGCCGGCTCAACCGGATCATCCAGAGCATCGACCAGCCGACGCAGTCGGACATCTACCCGATCCAGCTCAAGTACGCGTCGCCGTCGACGTTTCGCAGACGCTTTCCAGACTGATGCCGAGCTCAATGCGCAGGGCGCGATCCCCGGCGCTGCGCCGCTCGACGGGGCGCGACGCAGCAGCGTCGTGCCGGACGTGCGCAGCAATACCCTGCTGGTGCGCAGCGAGAACGCCGTCCATGCACAGCAGATTCGCCGTCTGGTCGAAACGCTCGACCAGCCCGGTGCGGCTGGCGGCAACATCCATGTCGTCTATCTGCGCAATGCCGAAGCGGTGAAGCTCGCCGCGACGCTCAAGGGCGTGCTCACCGGTCAGGACAGTGGCGGCACGCAGACGGGTAGCAGCAGTACGGCGTCGCTGACGACGAGCAGTTCGAACGGCGGTCTGTCGCTGCCGCCGAGCAGCACCCCGTCGGCGCCGGCGGCGGCTCGGCCGCCAGGTGCAGATCGGCGCACGACGGTGCTGCTACAGGCGACCCGATGACCAATTCGCTGATCATCACCGCGCCGGACAACGTCTACAACAACCTGCGTTCGGTGATCGACAAGCTCGACGTGCGCCGCGCGCAGGTCTATGTCGAGGCGATGATCGCCGAGGTCAACGCATCCAAGGTCGGCGAGTTCGGCGTGCAATGGCTGCTCGGTGGCGGCGGCGACAATGTGTCCGGCGCAGCGCGCTCGGGCTGCTGTCGAATAGCATCGGCAGCCTGATCAGCGGCATCGTCAACAAGGACCGAACGCGATTCCGACCGGCTTGACCGTCGGCGTGGTCAACGGCAACCCGTTCAAGGAGGGTGGCAAGACGCCGACGCTCGGCGTGCTTGCCAGCGCGCTGCAGAACACCGGCGACGCCAACATCCTGTCGACGCCGAACCTGATCACGCTCGACAACGAGGAAGCGCGGATCATGGTCGGCCAGAACATCCCGATCATCACCGGTACGCAGTCGTCGACCGGCAGCAACCCGAACCCGTTCACGACGGTCGAGCGCAGGACATCGGCATTTCGCTGCGCGTGAAGCCGCAGGTGTCCGAGGCGGCAGCATCACGCTGTCGGTGTACCAGGAGGTGTCGACGATCGACAAGACCGTCAACACCGGCGGGACCGGCATCGCGACCAAGAAGCGCGCGCTCGAATCCAAGGTGCTCGTCGACGACGGCCAGGTCGTCGTGCTCGGCGGGCTGATCCAGGACCAGCTCGACAACGCGGTCAACAAGGTGCCGATGCTCGGCGACGTGCCGGGTTGGGCAACCTGTTCAAGTACCAGAGCCGCAACTGGGGCAAGGTCAACCTGATGATCTTCCTGCGCCCGGTGATCCTGCGCGACGGTGCGGCCAGCAATACGCTGTCGACCGACCGCTACCAGTACCTGCGCAACGAGCAGGCCAAGTTCGGCTTCGACAGCAATCCCTTCCTGCCCGACCTGCCCAAGGTCGGATTGCCGGCCTTGCCGGCGGCCAAGCCGGCTGAGGCGGTCGATCCGGCCAGGCCGGCCGCCGGGGCCGAACCGGGACAGCCATGAGCCGTCTGGTACCGTTCCATTGCGCGGTCGACCTTGGCGGACAACGCCAGCGTGCAGGTGCTGATGCGCCGCGGCGCGTCGCTGGCGGCGCTGAACGAGCGCGCGCGCCGGCAGGCCGCTCGACGTCGAACTCGTCGATCCGGCCGAGTACGAGCAGCGCGCAGCTGTTCAGCAAGCCAGCGAGCGAGCGTGGCCGACGACGTCGAGCAGCAGGTCGACCTCTCAAGGCTGGTGCAGGCGCTGCCCGAGATCGAAGACCTGCTCGATGCGCAGGACGATGCGCCGATCATCCGGCTGATCAATGCGCTGCTGACCGAGGCGCTGCGCGCGGGGGCCCGACCTGCACCTCGAGGCGTTCGAAACGCGCTCGCTGGTGCGCTTTCGCGTCGACGGCGCGCTGCGCGACGTGCTCGAACCCAAGCGCGCGCTGCGGCGGATCAAGGTCATGGCCGGGCTCGACATCGCCGAAAAACGGCTGCCCCAGGACGGGGGCTGCGCATCGCCGGCCGGCCGGTCGACGTCCGTGTTTCGACCCTGCCGTCGGGACACGGCGAACGCGCGGTGCTGCGCTGCTCGACAAGTCGGCCGGGCGGCTGAATCTGGCCAGGCTCGGCATGGCGGACGCGCTCGAGCAACTGCAGGATCTGCTGAAGCAGCCGCACGGCATCGTTCTCGTCACCGGGCCGACCGCTCGGGCAAGACGACGACGCTGTATGCGGCGCTGTCGCAGATGGACGCGAAGACCGCCAACATCATGACCGTCGAGGACCCGATCGAATACGACCTCGACGGCGTCGGCCAGACGCAGATCAACCCCAAGATCGACATGAGCTTTGCCCGGGCGCTGCGCGCCTGCGCCAGGATCCGGACGTGATCATGATCGGCGAAATCCGCGATCTCGAAACCGCGCAGATCGCCGTGCAGGCGTCGCTGACCGGTCATCATGCTGGCGACGCTGCATACCAACGATGCCGCCAGCGCGGTGACACGGCTGACCGACATGGGCATCGAGCCCTTCCTGCTGGCGAGCTCGCTGCTCGGCGTGCTGGCGCAACGGCTGGCACGCACATTGTGCCCGGACTGCCGGACTGCCTATGCTGCAGACGAGGCCGAGCGTTCGGGGGGATGGCGCCAGTGCGCACCGGCCGGCCGGCGGCAGGCAGCGGCTACCGCGGCGCTCTGGTGTGTACGAGATGCTGCTGGTCGACGAACGCGGGCTGATCCATCGTCACGGCAACGAACAGACCATCAAGCAGCATGCGCTGCAGCAGGCATGCTGACGCGCCAGGACGGCGAGCGGCTGGCGCGGGACGGCCGGACCAGCCTCGAAGAGGTCTGGCGGGTGACGCGCGAACACTGATGAAGGAGGCGACATGGGGCATGGATTGCCGGCACCGGATGCGCGTGGCGCATTGCGCGTGCCCTTGGGGTGCAAGGTCAGGATGCGCGGCGGCGACGGCGAGACGCATTACGGCATCTGCGCCGACCGTCGGCGGGCTGACGGTAAGAACGTCCTTCGTGCCGCAGGCCGGCGAGGTCATCGAGGTCTGCGTGCTGCCACCGCCGCAGGGCGGGCGGACCAACCCGCTGTCGGCCCGTGCCAGGGTCGTGCGCTGCCACGCCGTCGACGCCGAGTACGAACTGGGCCTGGCAAGGAAAAATCAGGTGATCGCGCGCACGCCGACCGCACGGACGACGGCCGTTCACGATTGCGGCAACCCGGCGGTCAGACCGTAGTAAACTACTGCGCCGATCGTTCGCCGGCACCCCGCCGGCAACCGGAACCGTTCTCCCCAGGCAATCTGCACCGGGCCGCTGCGAAGCGTCGCCGGGCGCACTCCACTGCACGCCGCGGTGCCATGACACCATGCGGCTTCTTACGCTCAAGATCGACATCGACGGCACGGGCGTGCCCGGGGTCGACCTGTTGCAACGCTTCAACGCCAACGCAACCTTCCTGTGGAGCCTCGGGCCGGACCATACCGGCCGGGCGATCAAGCGGGTGTTCCGCCCCGGCTTCATGAAAAAGGTGTCGCGTACCTCGGTGCGCGAGCATTACGGGATCAGGACGCTGCTCTACGGCACCCTGCTGCCGGGGCCCGACATCGGCAAGCGCTGCGCGCCGCTGATGCGCGAAGTCGTCGCCGCCGGCTTCGAGAGCGGCGTGCATACCTGGGACCATGAGGACGGCGTTGTGCTGGCCGACGAGGAGTGGACCGCGGCCGAGTTCGACGCCGCTATCGAGCGCTATGTCGAAATCTTCGGCGAGCCGCCGCAAACCCACGGCGCCGCCGGCTGGCAGATGAACGCGCATGCGTACCGGCTCGAGCAGCGGCTTGGCATGCGCTACGCGTCCGACGGGCGCGGCACGCATCCGTTCTGGCCCATGGTCAGGGGCGAACCGGTGCGGGTACCGCAATTGCCGACGACCTTGCCGACGCTCGACGAGCTGATCGGCATCGGCGGCCTGACCCCGGACAACGTCCACGAGCACCTGCTCGGCCTGACCCTTGCCGAAACGCCATACGGCCACGTCTACACGCTGCACGCCGAGCTCGAGGGCATGAAGCTTCTGCCGGTGTTCGAGCGCTTGCGCAGGCTGGCGGGAGCAGGGCTACCAGTTCGTCAGCCTTGGCGAGCACTGTGCCGCGCTCGATCTGAGCCAGCTGCCGTATCACGAGGTGCGGATGGCCGAAATCCCGGGGCGGAGCGGTGAGCTGGCGGTCCAGGGGCCCGAATTCTTGTAGGTAGTGGCCCAAACAAAAACGCCGGCTGAGCCGGCGTTTTTGTGGGAACTACTTGCTCGCCTTGACGATGTTCATTGCCGTGGCGACGACACGGCAACGTCGCTGAGCTGCAGCAGCGTGTTGCCTTGGCGATCTTGCCGAACGCATCGATGTAGCGCTCGGCAACCTTGAGGTTGACCGCTTCGATGCCCCGCCGGTTTCGATCGACTTGCCGACGGTTTCGACCGCTTCGGCCGTTGCGCTGGCCAGCCGGATCGCCTGTGCTTCGCCGGTCGCGCGGTTGATCGCCGCCTGCTTCTCGCCGCGACTGGATCGCCGCTTCGCGCTGGCCGCTGGCGAGGTTGATCTGCTGCTGCTTGACGCCTTCGGACTGGGCGATCAGCGCGCGCTTTTCCCGTTCGGCGGTGATCTGCTTCTGCATCGCGTGGAGGATTTCCTGCGGTGGTGTCAGGTCCTTGATTTCGTAGCGCAGCACCTTGACGCCCCAGTTGGCCGCGGCTTCGTCGAGCGAGCACGACCGCGCGGTCCGCGTTCCTCGAAGGTGCGGTCGAGTTCGAGCTTGCCGATCACCGAGCGCAGCGTCGTTTGCGCCAGTTGCGTGATCGCGAGTATGTAGTCGCTGGCGCCGTAGGAGGCCAGTTTCGGATCGCGAACCTGAAAGTAGAGGATGCCATCGACCTGTAACTGGGTGTTGTCGCGGGCTGGCAAGGGGGGTTGTGCTTGTACGCGACGCGATCGATGAAGGGGACCACGATGCGCAGGCCCGGCTCGAGTACGTCGTGAAAACGGCCAAGCCGCTCACGGACCCACGCCTGCTGCTGCGGGACGATTTTCAGCGTCTTGGCAATGAATATGACGACGATGACCGCAAACGCGACGATGAACTGCAGCGACATGGATGACTCCATCAAGGTTGGGGAGGCGAGGTGTCGAGCAGCAGCGTGTTGCCACGCTGCCCGACGATGTAGAACCGGGCCCGGTCGGCGGGTTCGGCAAATTCGGCGTCCCAGTCTGCGCCAGCGGACCCTGGCGTGGCTGGCGTCGATCCAGCGCTCGATCGTGACAAGGCCGCCGAGATCGAGCGCATTGCTGTTGTCGTGCCTCGGCTGGGCCCGGCGTTTCCACCGCCGCAACCCGGCGAGCGCGACCAGGCTGGCGACGGGTGCCGATTTGCACCGCCAGCGACGCGAGAGCGCCGCGGTGATCGACCGGCGAGCATGCCGGCAGCAATGGCCAGCAGATAGAAAGTGCCGCTGAACATTTCCAGTCCGACCAGCACGGCGCAGCGATGAGCCAAATGGTAGTGGGAGTCATGATCAAGTCAGATTAAAAAAAGCTCGGCAAGTTCCCGATCATGCCGCATCCACGAGAGCCGGGCATAGTGTGCCGGCGGCGGCGGATGCGAAAACGGCGACCTTGGGTCGCCGTTTCGTCAGCCGCCGATGCGGCTAGGCCGCCCATAGGGCCGCAGGACGGTCGGAATCGTGACCGTCGGCATTCTAGTTCTCCAGCACCGCGACCAGGGTGCGGCCGACCGCGAGGCCCGAGCCGTTCAGCGTGTGCACGAGTTCGTTCTTGCCGGCGTCGTTCTTGAAGCGGGCCTGGGGGCCTGGGACTCGCAGTTGGAGCAGCTCGAGATTTCGCGGTAGGTGTTCTGCGCCGGCAGCCAGACTTCGAGTCGTAGGTCTTGGCGGCCGAGAAACCCATGTCGCCGGTACACAGCGCGACGACGCGGTAGGGCAGCTCGAGCTTCTGCAGGATCGCTTCGGCGTGGCCGACCATCTGCTCCAGCGCGGCGTACGACTGTTCCGGCGCGGTGATCTGCACCATCTCGACCTTGTCGAACTGGTGCTGGCGGATCAGCCCGCGCGTGTCGCGGCCGGCCGCACCGGCTTCGGAGCGGAAGCACGGCGAATGCGCGGTCAGCTTGACCGGCAGTTCCTCGGCCTTGAGGATGGTGTCGCGGACGGTGTTGGTCAGCGAGATTTCCGACGTCGAGATCAGGTACTGCGTCTGGCCGTCGGTACCGCCGCGCTCGACCGGAACATGTCGGGCAAACTTCGGCAACTGGCCGGTGCCGTACAGCACTTCCGGATTGACGATGTACGGCGTGTACGCCTCGGTATAGCCGTGCTCTTCGGTCTGGGTGTTGAGCATGAACTGCGCCAGTGCGCGGTGCAGCCGGGCGATCTGGCCGCGCAGCAGCGTGAAGCGCGAGCCCGACAATTTGGCACCGGTCTCGAAATCGAGCCCGTGCGGCGCGCCGACGTCGACATGATCGCGGACGTCGAAATCGAAGGCGCGCGGCGTGCCCCAGCGGCGGACTTCGACATTGCCGCTTTCGTCGTCACCGGCCGGCACCGATTCGTGCGGCAGGTTCGGCAGCATCAAGCAGGCCGGCCTTGCAAAGCCGAAAGGGCCGATTCGTTCGCGCCAGCTCGCCCTTGAGTTTTCGACTTCGGCCAGGATGGTCGCGACGTCTTCGCCCTTGGACTTGGCGATGCCGATCTGCTTGGACACGCTGTTGCGCCTGGCCTGCAGTTCCTGCGTGGCGGTTTGCAGCGTCTTGCGTTCGGCTTCGAGCGCGGCAAAGGTGGCGCCGTCGAAGGCGAAGCCGCGGGCGGCGAGGCGGGCGACAACGCCGTCGAGGTCGTTGCGAAGCAGATTGATATCGAGCATGGGCTGGATTCTTGTCGTTTATCGGTTGGTGCGGTTGGTCGTCATTCGAAGCACCCTAGGACTTTCCGTGCTGCGACCCGCCATGCGGCGTCGAGCTCGGCAAGATGGCGCAGTTTTTCGGCAATCTTGCCTTCGAGTCCGCGGTGTCGGCAGGTAGAGGCGGGTGCCCTCGAGCCCGTCGGGCAGATAGGTCTCGCCGGCGGCATAGGCTTCCGTGCGCGTAACGGTACAGCTTGCCGTAGCCGAGCTCCTTCATCAGTCTGGTCGGCGCGTTGCGCAAGTGCTCGGGCACCGGGCGCGACTTGTCGCCGGCAACGAGTGCGCGGGCGGCGTTGTAGTTGTAACCGGCGTTGGGTGGGCCGCGAGATAGATCACCGCCTGCGCCAGCGCCAGTTCGCCTTCGGGGCTGCCGAGGCGCTCGAAGGTCTCGACGGCATCGTTGCAGATCGTCATTGCGCGCGGGTCGGCCAGGCCGATGTCTTCCCAGGCCATCCGGACGATGCGCCGCGCCAGATAGCGCGGTCGGCGCCACCGTCGAGCATCCGGCAGAACCAGTAAAGCGCGCCGTCGGCATTCGAGCCGCGGACCGATTTGTGCAGTGCGGAAATCTGGTCGTAGAACGCGTCGCCGCGTCGAAGCGACGGTTGTTCAGCGTCAGTGCGTCCTGCAGGAAGGCCGCATCGAGCCGTGTGCGACCTTGCGCACCCGCGGCATTGGCGGCCTGTTCGACGAGATTGAGCAGCCGGCGGGCGTCGCCGTCGGCGTAGCTGGTCAGCAAGGCGATCGCGTCGGGAAATCCAGTGCCGGGTAACACTGCGTGTGCGCCCGGGTGACCAGTTCGGCCAGCGCGTCTTCTTCCAGTGCCTTGAGCACGTAGACCTGTGCGCGCGACAACAGCGCGGCGTTGACTTCGAACGACGGGTTTTCGGTCGTTGCGCCGATGAAGGTGACGAGACCCGATTCGACGAAGGGGAGGAAAGCGTCCTGCTGCGACTTGTTGAAGCGATGGACCTCGTCGACGAACAGGATGGTGCGCCGGCCGGCGCGGTAGTGCTCGGCCTGTTCCATCGCGGCGCGGATGTCCTTGACGCCGGAAAAAACAGAAGGGGAATGCGCCGGCCATCAGCCGCGCCAGCGTGGTCTTGCCGACGCCGGCGGTCCCCAGAAGATCATCGAATGCGGCTGGCCCGACGCGACGGCCAGCGCCAGCGGTTTGCCGGGCGCCAGCAGCTGCGGCTGGCCGATGACGTCGGCCAGCACCCTGGGGCGCAGTTTCTCGGCCAGCGGCTCGTGCTCGTTGCGCTCGCCGGCGAAGAGGTCATTCCTCGACGACATCGACGTCCTTCGGCGGGGTGAAGCGGAACAGGTCGGCCGACTGCTTCGGGTTCTGCGTCAGGCCGCTGAACGTCACCTTGGGTCTGGCCGAAGTGATCCTGTAGTTCCATCGCCACGACCTGGGCGTTCTTCAGGCCGAGACGGATGCTGTCGAAGGTCGATTCCTTGCTCTTGGGAACGGCCTCAACCCACGACAGTCCGTCGCGATTGGCGAGGTTGCGGGTGTAGGTCTTGTCGAGCGCATTGTCGCCGGCGAGCAGCGCCGCAGGGCTGCTTCGAGCGCCGCCGAGAGCTGTTTGGACGTTGCCTGACGCAGTTCCGGGTCGTAGAGCCAGACCCGCTTGCCGTCGCCGACGACGGCTTGCGGTAGTTCCAGCGGAATTTGCCGGGGCGCTGGATCGCAAAATCGCCATTGCTGATCTGGGTGGGGCTGCCGGGCTTGCCGGACACGACCTGGTTGAACTGACCCTGCACGCCGGCCGTCGACGACAGGAAGCGCTTGAGGTCGCTCACGCCGTCGGCGTGGGCCAGCGCCGAGCAGCTCAGGATCAGGGAGGGGAGCCATCGGACGATCTTCATGCTTGCTCCGTGAAGCTGAAAAATGAAAAAGCCCCGCCAAGGGCGGGGCTTCGGGGAAACCGGAATTACTTGGTTGCCGGAACAACGACTTCACGCCCTTGACTTCGATCTCGACGCGACGATCCGGAGCCAGGCATTCGATCAGCTGCTTGCGAGCCTTGATCTTGTGCAAGTATCGCCGGTCACCGGGTCAGCCTTGCCGCGGCCTTCGGCGCGGATCTTGTCGGCCGGGGCACCCTTGCCGACGAGGTAGTCGACGACCGACTGGGCGCGACGTTGCGACAGCGCGTTGTTGTACTTGTCCGAACCGATGCGGTCGGTGTAGCCAACGACAACGGCTTCGCCTTCGGATCGAAGTTGACGACGTCGGCGTACAGCTTGTCGAGCGCGTCCTTGCCGGCCGGCTTCAGGCTGGCCTTGTTGAAGTCGAACAGCACGTCAGCTTGCAGGCTGAAGGTCTTGCTCTTGACGACCGGGGCCGGAGCCGGGGCGACCGGAGCCGGGGTAGCAGCAACTGCTTGCGGCTTCACGTAGCCGTCGCAGCCTTCCACGGTCGCTTGCTCTTTGCTCCAAGTGCCAGTGCGCCAGCATTCGCCGATCGAGTTCTTCACCACGCCTTCAACGTTGGTCGGCGACACATTGGTGCCGTTGGTGCTGTAAGCGGTGGCGGCGAAGGCCGAACCCATGCTCAGAGCCGAAACGACAGCAAGGGACATCATGGGTTGCTTGAGCGACAGCATAGTTTTTCTCCTGGTAAATTTGGATATGGTGTTAAAACCAACCAAGCTTGTTGTTTCTGGATATACCTGACAACAGCCCTGCGTCAAGGCATTATTTTTCCAAAACCCCGCCATTCTAATGTCGGGTAGATGCGGGCGGCAAATGAAATGCGCGTGAATTTTTGTTGCGACGGCAACGAAATTGGAGCGCGCGAACCGCCATGTTACACTGGCCCGACGCGGTTTTGCGTAGCGGTATTCCCTTTTACCGTTGCAGCCGTATCAAGTTTTTCTCTTTCCTCGCGCTTTCAGCGCCCAGCGATAGACCTGGAAGATGTCCGAACAGCCTAGCTTCGCAAAAGAAACGATACCCGTCAGCCTTGAAGAGGAGATGCGCCGCTCCTACCTCGATTACGCAATGAGCGTCGTGTGGGGCGTGCGCTACCCGATGGCCGCGACGGCCTGAATCGGCGCATCCTTTTTGCGATGCATGAAAGCAACAATGTGTGGAATCGCGCCTATGTGAAGTGCGCGCGCGTCATCGGCGACGTGTTGGGTAAATACCACCCGCACGGTGACTCGGCCGCCTACGAGGCGCTGGTCCGGATGGCGCAGGATTTTTCCCTGCGCTACACGCTGATCGACGGCCAGGGCAACTTCGGCTCGATCGACGGCGACAACGCCGCAGCCTACCGGTATACCGAGTGCCGGCTGGAAAAAGATCTCCAGCGAACTGCTGGCCGATATCGACAAGGAAACCGTCGACTTCACGCCGAACTACGACGAGAAGAACTCGAGCCGACGGTCCTGCCGACGCGGATTCCGAACCTGCTGATCAATGGTCGGTATCGCCGTCGGCATGGCGACCAATATCCCGCCGCACAATCTGAATGAAGTGGTCGATGCGGCGCTGGCGCTGCTGGCCAATGCGGAGATGACGATCGACGAACTGATCGACATCATTCCCGCCCGGATTTCCCGACCGCGGGCATCATTTACGGCATCCACGGCGTGCGCGAGGGCTACCGCACCGGCCGCGGCCGGGTGGTGATGCGTGCGCGCACGCACTTCGAGGACGTGTCGCGCGACAAGCAGGCGATCATCGTCGACGAACTGCCGTACCAGGTGAACAAGGCGCGGCTGCTCGAGCGCATCGGCGATCTGGTGCGCGAGAAGTCGATCGAGGGTATCAGCGAAATTCGCGACGAGTCCGACAAGTCGGGCATGCGCGTAGTGATCGAGCTCAAGCGCGGCGAAGTCGTGTGCTGAACAACACCCAGCTGCAGGACAGCTTCGGCATCAATATGGTCGCGCTGGTCGACGGCCAGCCGCGGCTCCTGAACCTCAAGCAGTGCTCGAGTGCTTCCTCAAGGCCGCGAAGTGGTCACGCGCCGTACCGTGTTCGAGTTGCGCAAGGCGCGCGCGGCCACATTCTCGAAGGTCTGGCGGTGGCGCTGTCGAACGTCGACGAGATCATCGCGCTGATCAAAGGCCGCGCCGACGCCGGCCGAAGCCAAGATCGGCCTGATGGGGCGGACCTGGCGCTCGTCGCTGGTCGAGGAAATGCTTGCGCGTGCCGACGCCAGCGCATCGCGTCCGGACGGGCTCGCGGCCTGCGGCCTGAGCGACGACGGTTATCGTCTCCGAGGCGGTGACCGGCCTCGAGCAGGACAAGATCGTCGCGAGTACAGGGACATCATGGAGAAGATCCTCGATCTGCTCGATATCCTTGCCCGGCCGGAGCGCGTCACGCAGATCATCGCCGACGAAATGAACGAGGTGAAGGCGGCCTTCGGCGATGCGCGCAAGTCCGAGATCATCGCTCACGGCGAAGACCTGCCTCGAAGACCTGATCACGCCGCAGGACATGGTCGTCACGCTGACGCACGGCGGCTACATGAAGGCGACGCCGACCGACGAGTACCGTGCGCAGAAGCGCGGCGGCCGCGGCAAGCAGGCGGCGGCGACGAAGGAAGACGACTTCATCGACCAGCTGTCGTCGCCAATACCCACGATTACATCCTGTGCTTCAGCTCGCGCGGCCGGTGTACTGGCTCAAGGTCTACACGCTGCCGCAGGGCGGCCGGACCAGTCGCGGCAAGCCGATCGTCAATCTGCTGCCGCTGGAAGAGGGCGAAAAGATCAACGCGGTGCTGCCGGTCAAGGAGTTCAGCGAAGACCAGTACATCTTCATGGCGACGGCCGACGGTACGGTGAAGAAAACGCCGCTGACCGATTTCTCCCGTCCACGGACCGCCGGCATCATTGCGATCAATCTCGACGAGGGCAATTACCTCGTCGGCGTGGCGCTGACGCGTGGCGCCGCTGGCGCGGTGCTTGACGACGATGCGGCGAGCGATGACGAGGCGCTGCCCGACGACGAGAACGGCGACGAGGATCAGGCCGTCGATGGCGATCAGGTGATGCTGTTCTCCGACGCCGGCAAGTCGGTGCGCTTCAGCCAGGCCAAGGTACGGCCGATGGGGCGCAACTCCAAGGGCGTGCGCGGCATGAAGCTGGCGAAGGGCAGAAGCTGATTTCGCTGCTGGTCGCGAGCTCGGATGCCCAGATGGTGCTGACCGCCAGCGATGGCGGTTAAGCGGACCCCGGTCGGCGATTTCCGTCTGACCAGCCGCGGGCGGATTGCGATGGATCTGACCGAGAAGACCGGGTTCAAGCTGGTTGCGGCCAGTCTGGTAGAAGAAACCGACGACGTGATGATCACGACCGGTGGCGTGCTGATCCGCACCAAGGCCGCCCAGATCCGTGAAACCGGCCGAGCGGCGCAGGGCGTGCGGCTGATCAACCTCGACGAAGGCGAAATGCTGTCGGGGCTGGAGAAGGTCTGCGAGCCCGATTCCGATGACGACGAAGGCGACGATGAAGCCGCCGGTGCCGTGGAGCAAACCGATGCCTGATGCAGCGCGAGCGGTCCCGTCCTACTTTCCGCAGGTCATGGCCTGGTTCGAGGGTCTGCCGCAATGCAGGACGCTCGGCCAGGCACGTTGCATCGGAAGCAGGCAAGGTGACGCTCGAGCTGCCGTTCCAGGAGGCGCTGATCGGCAATCCGGAAACCCGCGTCGTCCACGGCGGCGCGGTGACGACGCTGATCGACACCGCGAGCGGGACGTCGCTGTTCACGCTGCTGCCGGCGCCCGAGCGATCGCGACGCTGGACCTGCGCATCGACTACCTGCGTCCGGCCAAACCCGACGCGCCGATTTTCTGCACGGCCGAGTGCTACCGGCTGACCGAACACATCGCGTTCACGCGGGCGACGGCTTTCCAGGACGACATCGCCAAACCGGTTGCCTATGCGGTAGCGACCTTCGCGCGCGGCACCGGGAAGGAGGCATGATGTCCCGGATCGATACTGTCGCCGACCTGAG